>JAJDAO010000062.1 GCA_029261835.1 Deltaproteobacteria bacterium
CGAATGTTCCCGGACGTCTCTGCAGCCTTCAGAATTCCAATGATCTGTTCTTCAGAGAACCGCGCTCGCTTCATCTCCACCCCCGTTGCCTCTGGTTGAGGCTAACTCAGGGGCTGGTACCAGAATCGCAGGGCTGCTCAATGGCACAGATCGCTCGGGACATCGGCTATCACGGTGGAGGATCGAACTTGGCACGTGTTCTGCGGAATCCGATCTACAAGGGCATTCGCCGTATTGACCGGAAGACGGAGAACGGTGTGCGCCGCGCTCGACGGTCTGACGAGATCATCGAGGTGCGGGTGATTGACGATCCGTTGGTCTCAGCCGAGGAGTGGGCCGAGACTCAGCGCCGGCTCCAGTCCCGACCCCGACCCCATCAACGCACCGAGTCAGAACGCCCCCATGTGTATCTCGGCCTCGCGAAATGTGCGAACTGTGGCGGGTCCATGATCCCGTGGCATCCGGTCAATGGGCGGCCTGCGTACAAGTGCTCAACGCACTCGCGAAAAGGGCGGGCTGCCTGCACCACGGGTTCGATCACGCACGTCGCGGTCGACGCGGCGGCCGATGCTGTGATGGTACGGCACCTCGGAGACCCAGGTCGGATCGCAGCCCTCTTGGAAGCCGCCCTGCTCGGCCCCGACATGCAGCGAGCAGATTTCGATAGAGAGCAATCGGCCAAGCAACTCGATGCGCTGCGGGCCGAGCGCAAGCGGGTACTCACGTCATTCGAGCGCGGGCTTCGCACGCTGACTGAGAGCGAAGATCGTTGCCGCGAGATTGACCTTCAGGTTGACCTGCTCGCCGCCATGGCGGAGCGGACTACACCTCCGCCGGAGAGTGATCCACAGGCACTCGCTCAGAGGCTCTGCGAGCCGTTTTCAGAGTGGCCGCACCTTTCTTCACTCAAGCAGAAGCGAAAGATCCTGAGAGCGTCAGTGGAGGCGGTACACGTGCGACGTACGGGCGTCGCCAAGGCTGCAGTCGACGCTGTCGACCTAACCTTGCCGCTTGCACTCAGCTCGCACCAGGGCTGATCGATGCAGGTGGCCCGTACGCACCATGTACTCACAGGCGAAGTCCCGTAAGTCCTTGAAAACCCGGGCATGATGTAAGCTTGGCGGAGAGTTCGATTCCCGCCGCCTCCACCATTCAACAATTCCATGTGGTCTCACTCCGTTTCATCTCATACCAAAACAGCAGCAAATTCATATGTTTGCCGTCTGATGACGTTTCGCACCGTCCATTGACATCTCATCACATCTGGGGGTACAACTGGGGGTACTTGGTCTACATCAGGAGGACATACCCCCAAGATGGCTCTCACTGACCGCGCAATCCGTGCCTCCACGCCCCATGAGAAGGCCTACAAGCTCGGCGATTCGGGGGGGGCTGCCTGCGCACGTCCAACCGAACGGCGGGCGCTATTGGCGGCTCAAATACCGCCATGGGGGTAGAGAGAAGCTCCTCGCCCTGGGCGTCTACCCAGACGTTCGCCTGAAGCTTGCTCGCGAACTGCGCGGCGAAGCTCGTCAGCTACTTGCCCGCGGAATCGACCCGATGGCACAACGTCAAGCTCGGAAGCAGGCACGAGCCCATTCGTTCGAAGCCGTGGCTCGGGAGTGGTTTGCGAAGGAGGAATCCGGTTGGGCGCCCTCGCACGCGAAGCGCATCTTGAGCCGACTCGAACGAGACGTGTTTCCGCACCTCGGTAGCAGATCCGTGGCGGAGGTGAGTGCGCCGGAGATCCTTGCGGTCGCTAATCAGATCGTGGAGCGCGGCGCCGTGGAGACCGCTCACCGGACGCTTCGTACGATTGGCCAGGCGATGCGATTCGCCGTCGCAACAGGCCGCGCGGAAACCGATCCGACTGCAGCTCTGCGAGGGGCCCTCCCGAGTTACAGGTCAGGGCATCATGCCGCTGTGACCGATCCGAAGAGGCTCGGTGCGCTTCTCCGATCCATTGATGGCTATCGCGGTTCGCCGGAGGTCGACGGTGCGTTGCGGCTTGCACCGCATGTATTCGTCCGTCCGATAGAGCTACGCCACATGGAGTGGGGCGAGATTTCTTTCCCGTCAGCAGAACTCGGACATTCGAGTGGCCTAAGTTAAGAGGCACTTTGCGGGGTTTCGGACCCCGAGGAGAGTCTCGAAATGAAGAGGAAGAAGCAATCCACCGAAGCCGCAG
Source organism: Deltaproteobacteria bacterium (assembly GCA_029261835.1). Lineage (GTDB taxonomy): Bacteria > Myxococcota_A > UBA9160 > UBA9160 > UBA4427 > JAJDAO01. The sequence goes on from JAJDAO010000062.1 coordinate 2,189, forward strand.
TGCGTGAGATACGCCGCCGGACCCGCAGGAAGTTTGCACCGGAAGAGAAGGTCCGAATTGTGCTTGACGGCCTTCGCGGTGAGCAGAGCATCTCGGAGCTTTGCCGCCGAGAGGGAATCGCCTCGAATCTCTACTACAGATGGAGCAAGGACTTCCTGGAGGCGGGCAAGAAGCAGCTCGCTGGGGATACGGTCCGCGAGGCGACGAGTAGCGAAGTCAAGGAGTTGCGGGCCGAGAACCGCGATCTGAAGGAGGTGGTGGCCGAGTTCACGCTCAAGAACCGCGTGCTCAAAAAAAGTCTGACGGGTCTTGGCGAGGAGGACGACACGTGAGGCGCACCGCTTCGGAGAAGATGGAGATCATCCGTCTGGTCGAGCAGACCGATCTCCCGGTCCGGGCAACACTGCGGCAGCTCGGCGTGTCTCGCAGCACGTTCTACGGCTGGTACCAGCGCTACGAGGCGGAGGGCTTCGATGGACTCCATGACCTGAAGCCAGCTCCCCGGCCACGTTGGAACGCCATCCCGAAGGCAGTCCAGGATGAAGTGCTCGACATGGCACTGGAGAAAACGGATCTGTCGCCCAGAGAGCTGGCGTGCCGCTACATCGACGAAAAGCGGTACTTCGTGTCCGAATCGAGCGTGTATCGGATCTTGAAGGCGGCCGACCTCATCACCAGCCCAGCTTACGTGTTGATGTCAGCATCCGATGCCTTCAAGAATCCGACAACGAGAGTGCACGAGATGTGGCAGACCGACTTCACGTACTTCCGGATCATCGGCTGGGGTTGGTACTACCTATCCACCGTCTGGACGACTTCTCGCGCTACATCATCGCCTGGAAACTCAGCTCGACGACGGGCGCCACCGACGTCACCGAGACCCTGGACCGTGCGCTGGCGATCACCGGTGTGGATCAGGTTCGAGTGAAGCACCGGCCGCGGCTTCTCAGCGACAACGTACTAAGTACGGAGTCAACCCCAATCTTCGCATAAAGATCTCCCTATCGATCGAATATTGATCGATGCGGCCATCGTTGAAACGAATGCACCAAGCGACCTCCGCCTTCGAAACGAAATCTCGATTGACCATAGTGACACGAGATCCACCCGCGGTGGTCTCCACTGTACTTCAAACAATCTGAGTTCCAGGCGGAAGATCCAAGCATTATCTACGAGGTCGACGTCGCCTCAACGGCCCTACGCAGGGATTGTTCCGCCTGGAACCGCCCTTTCATGGAAAGGGCGATAATCCGTTTCGTTGTTGATCAATCCGTGTGCGACGCGCGCCATCTTGGCCGCTACCGCAGTGAACGCCTTGCGCTTGAGATCCGCATTCGTCGGATCGGACGCGACATAGCGTGCGTACTTATCTCGAAAACTGTTCTCGCGCATCCGGATCGCGACCGTTGCCGCTATCCAGAAGGCGTA
>JAJDAO010000063.1 GCA_029261835.1 Deltaproteobacteria bacterium
TGCGCAGGTAAACTTTGGTGCGAACCCTGCACAGACACTCAAGGCATTTGCAGAAGCAGATGCATATGACGGTCCTGCGTTAATAATTGCCTATTCAGTTTGCATTGCACATGGCATGGATATGAGTAAGGGAATAGAGGCTATGAAGAAAGCTGTGACAAGCGGTTACTGGCCGCTCTATCGATATAATCCTGAACTCGAAAAGCAGGGAAAGAACCCTCTCGTAATCAACAGTAAAGACCCTTCAACTCCATTCGAAGAGTATGCCTATCGTGAAAACCGCTACAAGGCGTTAAGGGCAGCCAATCCGGAAGCTGCAAAAGAGCTTATGAAACAGGCAAATGAAGACATCATGAGGAAATGGAAGCTACTTAAACACATGGCGGCTTGGGATCCTTCGGCGTAAAGCGTATAAACTTGTTTAATTCGTCATATGAGTGTGGTAAATGTGGCAATTTTCTGTCAAAAAAAAGTAGAGAATTGTTGACATGGGGACTATAAACTCTGAAATATTGGAATTGCCGCTTCAACTACGTCAGGATCAAACTGTTTACGGGAAACATTTTTCATCTCATCGATTGCAAGTGGAATTAAACCAGTATCTCTATAGCCGCGCAGTGACGTTATAGAATCAAATGAATCGGCAACTGCCAGTATCCTGGCTCCCAAAGGTATGTCTTCTCCTTTCAGCTTACGGTGATAACCATTCCCATCAAATCTTTCATGATGGGCTGCGGCCATAGGTACCAGTTCCTTCATACAGGAAACTGTTTCGAGAATTTCCTCAGTATAAACGGTATGTTTTCTCAACAATGTATACTCATCCTCTGATAATTCTGAAGCCTTGTCTAATATGGCCGGAGGGATTGCTACTTTACCTATATCATGAACCAATCCTGCCCATTTTATTTTTGTCACCTCATCATGTGGCAAGTTCATACTAATAGCTATCAGCAAACTATATTGTGATACCCTTTTGGAATGTCCTGCGGTGTAAGCATGTTTAGAGTCTATTATCTGGCCGAATATATCAAGCGAGGTTCCTAAAATGTCTGTTCTGTCATCAATACCATTTGCTGGGATTTCATCCCTCAACCTAAAAAGCAAGCCAGGTAATTTCTGAGCATCAACAAGATCATGAAAAAAATTATTGTCACTCATAATTTTCTTTAGTGAGGAAAAAACAGATTTATTGAATTCTTTGTTTACCAACTCTTTCATATTTTTCATGATCTCAGAAAGAGTCTTATCAGGGTTAGTTTGTAATATGGTATCAAACGTATCCGCAGCTCTAATCAGTTGCGCGCCGGCTACAATTTCCTTTCCCTTCCTGGCCCTAGGATAGCCATGCCCATTCCAATATTCATGGTGATCAAGAATAAGGGAAGGGGCTTTTTCAAATCCCGGCAAGTTACTGACTATTTGTGCGCCTATAATAGTATGTGAACGTATTATCGGATGTAGAACTTGTTCACTCATTGAAGGATACCTCGTCATGTGGTTAGGCAGTGACATGGCTCCCACATCATGTAACAAACCGGCGATGAAAACATCTGATTTCTGATCCGGTAAAATTTCATCAGCCAGAAAAGCGGAGATTACAGCAACTCTCCAGGAATGATAAAAATTCAAATCTTCTTCCAAGTCTAAAACGAGCGCAATGGTCGTGATTAATTCTTTCCATGCCTTTTTGTTATCAATATTTATTTTGTTTCCAGCCTTTGATTACTTGTCGTTCTTTTTGTTTTTCTTTTATGGCATTTCAAGGTCTTCTACTTTGGGAAGCTCTTTGATTGATTTCAGACCGAAATGATCCAGGAACTTCGTGGTGGTTCCATACAGAAGTGGACGTCCCAGTACTTCATCACGCCCTGAAATCTTTACAAGACCTCTTTCAATTAATGTTCTAATCATTTGACCGGATTGAACACCACGAATTGCTTCAATGTCTGCACGTATGATAGGTTGTTTGTACGCAATGATTGCCAGGGTTTCCAGGGCCTGTTGGGAAAGTTTGTTTTCGCTACTCTTTTTACGTATCTTGGATATCCATTCATGGTATTCAGGACGGGAGAGCAATTGAAACCCATTTGCTATTTCTTCAATCTGAAATACTCTATCATGAGTGTCATATTCCTCCCGTAATTGCCGAATTACTTCCTGAATTTCCTTAGCATCAGTTTCACCAACGATATCACTCAGTTTGCGTGCGGAAATAGGCTCTTGAACAGCAAATAAAACAGCCTCTACTATTCTCTTAACTTCATCAGGAGATTTTTTTTCCAATGGTTCCATCAAGTCTTATGAATGTATTGTGTAACGATGTGCTGTTATTGCGAAGGACTAACTTAAATCAAACATCTTTCTTTTGTTTTAGAACAATAAATTTGGATGCTTTGTCCGGACGTTTAATGAACATCAGTATATCCTCTTCATTTTGAATCTTCAAGATTGCCTGGTAAAGTTCATCACTACTTGTAACAGATTTGTGTTGAATTTCTACTATAAGATCGCCTTTTAGTAACCCCGACTTAGACGCAGGACTTCCCTGCTGTACGTTAGTTATAATTACGCCTTTTTCGTCTTCATATCCTAAAGTGATAGATAGTTTTCTGGTAAGATTTTGCACAACCAGCCCAAGGTTTTGAAATAAATCATTTTTACTTCTTATTTCAGATTTTGTTACCTCCAGGATAGCAGTATTAAGTGTCAACTCCTTGCCGTCTCTTAATACGGTCATTTCCACCTCTTTGTTGATTTCGGTTCCTTTAACCAGGCTTCTAAGATGAAGAAGATCTTTAATCTTTTTGCCATTATATTTGATAATCACATCACCACTCTTAATACCGGCATTTGCGGCCGATGAGCCAGGTTCTATATCACTTACAAGGGCACCCAGATTGTTCTTAAGTCCGAGAGCTTTTTGCAATTCCCTGGTAACAGGTTGGGCAGTAACACCTAACCAGCCTCTGGTAATCTTTCCGTATTTCATCAGATCTTCAGTTGCTTTTTTAACCACATTTATTGGAACGGCAAGGCTTATTCCAAAATAACCGGCTGTTTGTTTTGGTGGAATAGTGCTTATGCCTACTACTTCTCCATTCATGTTTACCAGTGGACCACCGTAGCTATCCGGATTAATGGTAGCATCTGTTTGTACAAAATCTTCAAATCCCGTAATCTGTAAGTTAGATGTCCCCTTCGCGCTAATTATGCCGCTTGTAACCGTCTGTCCCAGTCCAAGAGGATTACCAATTGCCAAAACAATTTCCCCTAATTCCAGAGAATCTGAATTGCCAAAACTAGCTGGTGTCAAGTCCTCAGCATCGATCCTTAAAACTGCGATGCCTGATCTTTCATCGGTACCAACAACTTCTGCTTTATACTCGCTCCCATCATACAATCTGATGATAATTTCATCGGCATCCTTCACCACATGTTTGTTTGTAACGATAAAGCCTTTCTTGTTATAGACTACGCCTGAACCCTGGCCTTTAATTCTGAACCCTCTGTTTTGTGTATTATTCTTTAGTATCTTGGTGGTATGGATGTTAACAACAGGAGCTTTTGTATTTTTTACTATAGAAATGAAAGTATCGGAAAGGACTTTGTTTGCCAGACATTCACGGAAAAATGAACTTGTAAGCAGAAGTATACTTATTATCAGAACACAAGACAGGCTGCATCTTAAGAAAAACCGAATGTTAGTTAACGTTAGTTTCATCAATTTTTCCCTCTTTTTCTTTATCGAGAAACTTCCTTAACTCATCCTCTTCTATGACCTCGTTTTCCATCAGTATTTTTGCCAGCTTAATAAGCATTGGCTTCTTGTTCTCTAGTAGCTCTCTAGCTTTTGTGTAAGTATCATCAATAATCTTCTTAACCTCTACGTCTATTTCTCTTGCAGTTTCTTCACTATATTCTTTACCGGTACTCATACCATAACCCAAGAAAGATTTATTTTCCGGCTCGAAAGTCATAATGCCCAGTTTGTCACTCATTCCGTAATATTTTACCATTCTCCTTGCTATCTCTGACGCTTTCTCAAGATCATTCTGTGCTCCTGTCGATACATCTTTAAAGATTATTTCCTCCGCAATTCTACCACCGAGAAAAACACAGATACGTTCTATCAGTTCGACTTTGGTCATCAAATATCTATCTTCAGTGGGTAACTGAAGGGTATAACCTAATGCGGCAATACCTCTTGGTACTATCGATATCTTCTTTACCTTGTCTGCAGTTTTTAAAAATGACGCTACCAGTGCGTGTCCGCATTCATGATAGGCCACAATTTCTTTTTCCTGTTTGTTTATTATTCTTTTTTTCTTTTCAAGCCCGGCCATAACCCTCTCTATAGCTTCTTCAATTTCACTCATACCAACTGTTTCTTTGCTACGTCTGGCGGCCAGCAATGCGGCCTCATTTATTATATTTGCCAAATCAGCTCCGACAAAGCCGGGCGTCATTGCAGCAATAGATTTAAGGTTTACGTTCTTGTCAAGTTTTACACCTTTTGAATGAATTACTAATATTGCCTCTCTACCATGCAAATCCGGTCTATCAACAACAACCTGTCTATCAAATCGTCCAGGCCTGAGCAAGGCAGGGTCAAGTGTTTCAGGACGATTAGTGGCACTCATGATTATTACGCCTGCATTAGCGCCAAACCCATCCATCTCCACAAGCAGCTGGTTTAGAGTTTGCTCTCTTTCGTCATGTCCACCAATAGGGTTTGAACCTCTTGTCTTTCCTATTGCATCAAGCTCGTCAATAAAGATTATACACGGCGCCTTTTGAACTGCCTGCCCAAACATATCTCTTACTCTGGAGGCCCCAACACCTACAAACATCTCAACAAATTCAGAGCCACTGATACTGAAAAATGGCACTCCCGCCTCTCCGGCAACCGCCTTTGCCAGAAGTGTTTTTCCAGTCCCCGGAGCACCAACCAGGAGTACGCCTTTAGGGATCCTTCCCCCTAAATTTGTAAATTTATGAGGTGTTTTAAGGAATTCTACTACTTCCTGTAATTCCTCCTTTGCTTCGTCTATACCTGCAACATCGTCAAAGGAAAATTTCAAATCTTCCTGAGCATATATTTTCCCTTTACTCTTTCCGAATGACATTATACTGCCTGTGGCACCCCCCATTTTTTTAAAGACAAAACGCCATATGAGAAAGAAAATACCTATAGGCAAGATCCATGTGAATAAGAACTGTTGCAACCATGTATTTTCATAGTTTCCAGCATATTGAACGCCCTGAGCTTCAAGTTCTTTAACAAGATCAGGGTCATCAACTCTTGCGGTAACAAAGGTTTGCTTTTTTTCCGACCTCAAGTCATCAGCCCTGAGAGTTCCCTTTATAAGGCTGGATGTAATCTGGCATGAGTCAACCCTGCCATCTTTAAGAAGACTCTTAAATTCGCTATAAGATATATTTCCGCCTACAGGGTTAAACAGGTATGAAGAGAGGCTCATAAAGAGAAAAGCCGCAATGAGAATATACCATATCTGTAGGTTAAACGGCTTCTTTGCAGGTTCTTTTTTAGGTTCTTTTTTTTGTTGATCCATAGCTACGTCTTATACCTTTTGTCTACAAAAGGCTTTAATTTCTCCTAAGTTTTTAAAAAAATGTCATTATACACTATTCATAGATTTGTACACATCAAATTTTTGATCTTATCCTGAATATGTCAACAGGGAAATATATAATATAACACACATGGCACGTTTCACCACAATTTGATCACTTCGATTTGATCAGCCCTACCACTTTTAGTAAACCAGCTTTGCCCCGTTAAGTAGCTCAAGGTTCGCACGGATAAACATCAAATGTGCTTAACGGTGTTTGAATACCTTTCTCAATGCTTACGCGTCCGACTCTGCACTTTTCTCCTCCGTCGTTTCCCATTCCCCATTTTCTTCCTTGTTTTCTTTAGGATGCACTAGTACATCAATAATTCTTTTGACAGAATCACTTACTGGTTTTAGCCCAATCATTTTACTCTTTGGATTTGAGAGCGTTCCCGTTATTTGCACCTTTGTGAGTTTTTTTCTGACACCGCCAACCACAAAATCCATTAAGCCACCAATAAAGGGTATCTGAGAAAAGGTTTCATTGCTTAAACCTGCGACTACCGTTAAATCAATTTCTCCATCAAAACCTACCGTTCCCACACAGCCCAATTCAATAGCATTACTTAACACCTCTAATTCTTCTACATTCACGATTTTATCTTTTATTGAATATTTTAGATTGGCGGTATGAAATGCTTCTTTTTTTGGTAAAGACAGATTCAAGAGTTTTAAAATGCTCAATACTGCAGGAACCTCAGAAAGGTAACCTTCTCTTAATTTAATACGACCTTTGGCGGTTAAGTTTTTAAGATCGTCACCTTCACCTTGAAACTCAATATTTCCTCCGCACTCCCCTGTCAACTCTTGTTGAATTTTTACAAAGTTCTCCAGCAATTCACGTAAAGACATTTTATCAAAATTGAGCTTGCCCGAATATTCTCCTTTTGGTGATGTCTTATCTACCTTGACCGAACCGTTGACCCTGCCCCCACTACATATTCCATTAAATTTCCTACTTGCCAGCTGTCCGTTATCAATATTTATTCTGCCGTCTATGTCTGAGATGGTAAGAGGGAAATTGGTAAATCCAAATTCGCAACCCTTGGCGTTCAGGCTGATTGAATGCCTGTCAATACCCTTCGCATCATTAATTTCATCTTCGAGGATTACATCTACCCGCCCCGCAGGTTCGATTTTAATCCCCTCGTTGTTAATTAGTTTAGACAATTTATCTAATATATCTTCAGTAACTTTTAAATCAGTAACATCATATAAAACTTTCTTGTTTTTATTTCTCAGGCTTATTATACCATTGCCGGTAACCTGTGAAAGTTGGTTGTCAGCAACAACGTATCCTCGCAAGCTCTTAAACTGGAAATTGTTTTTATCGATTATTACCCTGCCTATAATATCTGATATCTTAAAAGGTAATACTGCAGATTCATATTCATTGCCCTTGCAGTCAGCAGTAACGATGTATTCATCTTTACTGCTATCTTCATGTCCGGTATACTCAATCGTTATATCAACTTGCCCTGTGGGCTTATTCTGAGACCATATTTCTTCACCTTTCTTCGGAATACTCTTAATTATTTCTTCTGTCAGATCCAGATTCGGGATCGAAACCGTAAATCTCTTTTTTTTGCTTTTTAGATTTACTATTCCATCAAACGTAGTAAGGTGAGTATGGGGTCCATTCAGGAGATAGCCGCTCATGTTCTTGAGATATATTTTTTCTCCATCCATTTTAAGGAGTCCAATGATGTTAGATATGTCGTAAGGGGCGCCTGGGTACCTTGCCTTAATTCCATTGCAAATAGCTTGAGCTGAATAATCGGTAACTGACTTGTCCTCGTTACTTTCGTATTTTATTGTTAAGTCTATATTGCCTTCCGGTTTATAATCATTCCACACCTTTTCTCCATCAGGGATCATTTTCATGAGCTTTTTTGTTATATTAAAATTTGGAATGTTCAGGTTTAATCTTTTCTTTGCGCTACCAACACCGAAGAAAGCATCAATTTCCCCATGAGACTGTCTTCCCTCATTTTGAACGTCTCCCTCAGTGCTCTTTAAAAACACACCTTTTCTGGAATATTCTAATTTACCGTTAATATGTTTTATTAGAAACGGCCATTTTATATATGTCGCCTCCCCATCATCAACATCAAGCTCCAGTAAATAATTCATCCGTCTCTCGTCATTCTTATTGTTGAAATCAAGAGTACAAGTGAAGTCAAACTTTCCTAGAGGCGAATATGCCTTCCAGAACTTTTCTCCTATTACGGGTATTTCTTTCATAAGTTCTTCCGTCATCGCCTTATCTCTGGTTTGGGCTACTAACTTCAGTTCAGGTGTTACAAGATTAGTATCAACATTTAGCTCTAATCCCTTCCAAAACCCATCATGTATAATACCTTTAATATGTATATCTCTTAACGAACCACCAAATTGCTGACCAAATAAATCCACGTTTTCAACATTTAAAACACCCTCTCTGAATATTGACTCGTCAAACACATGGACATTAGCAGACTTGACAGTCACTCCACCTCTCAGATGTTCTGTTGGATATTTTATATTTGCATGATCTAGATATGCCTTAACACCGTTAAGAAATCTCCATATAGCACCCTTTTGTCTGAGTAAAAATAATTCGGGAGAAATAATCATAATGCTATTGATTAAAACCTCTCCTCTTAATAAAGCCAATGGTTCATATCTGATAAAAATCTTTTCAACCTTAATACGTAATTTTTCCGGATCCTTCCCCTCAAACTGGACCTTATTTAAAGTAAGACCTTTGGACAAATCAAAATGCGCATTCTCGATGTTTAACTTACCACCAGTATAATCCTCCAATACGCCCGTGACCTTTGTTTTAATGGCCTTATCTGATGTAAAAACTTTCAGAGTTACATATCCACCTATAAGGACACACCCGAAAACGGAAAATACTATAATTAAAATCAGTGAGACTTTAGATTTTACCAAAAACGGCTCCTATATATAAATTCGTTAAATTCCGATAACATAAAAAGATACATCCATTTTATAC
>JAJDAO010000064.1 GCA_029261835.1 Deltaproteobacteria bacterium
GATGAAGGCCGTTACAAAATGAATGAATCGAACCGTTCCAAACCAATACTGCTGGTAAGCTTCCGTCGAGTAGGTAACAGCCAGGGGTTTGCCGATAAGGTAGCCTGTGGCGATGAGAACCACCACACATAGCGCGTTGAGCCAGTGGTAAAGTCGCACCGGAAGCTGCCAGACGTACACGCGGCGATAAGATACAGCTTGTGTGCTATTCATCACAAACCTCCTCAATTTACAGTGATTTGATGAATATGCTTGCCCTCGGGATCGTAAAGATGCACCGCACACGCCAGGCACGGATCAAATGAGTGGATCGTGCGTAGAATTTCCACCGGTTGTTCCGTGTTTGCCACAGGCGTCCCGACCAAAGATTCCTCATAGGCTGAACGGTTGCCGTTATGGTCTTTCGGCGAAGCGTTCCAGGTGCTGGGCACCACGAGCTGGTAATTGTCGATGACTTTGTCCTGGATACGAATCCAGTGTGCCAGGGCGCCGCGAGGGGCCTCCGTCAAACCTACGCCTTCAGCAGTTTTGGGCCAGGTAGCCGGATCCCACTTTTCATCAGTAAAAGTGCGGGTGTCGCCGCTCTTTATGTTTGCCACCAGGTCGTCGTAGAACCCTTTCATCCAGTGTACTGTGAGGCGCGTTTCCAGGCCACGGGCTGCGGTGCGGCCAAGCGTAGAAAAGAGAGCAGTTACCGGCACGTTGAGCCTTTGCAACGCTTCCGTGATCACGTCGTGGACTTCCGAATGACCTTTGGCGAAAGCCACCAACAGGCGTGCCAGCGGCCCCACTTCCATGGGGTGCCCTCTCCAGCGTGGTGTCTTGAGCCAGGAATATTTCCCTTCTACATTCAGGAAGTCGTATGGCGGCTTGGGACCGGTATGATTGAATTCGGTCTCACCGTCCCAGGGGTGGAGGCCGGCATCGTCGCCAACGGAGTATTTGTACCAGGAATGCGAAATGTATTCCAATATCTCTTCCTTATCTTTGCCGTTGACCTCGTGCACTTCATTGAGGTTGCGATCCAGAATCGCCCCGCGTGGAAATTTGAACGAATCGGGTTGATTGTATCCCATCGTGGGCAGATCGCCATAAGCGAGGTAATTCTTCAACCCGCCACCGATGGCTGCCCAATCTTTATAGAAGCCGGCAATCGCCAATAAATCGGGAAGATAAACCTGTTCCACAAACGCAATCGCATCTTTGATGAGTTTGGCCACATGGTTGAGCCGTTCGTTGTTGATGGCGTTGACTTCCTCAAGATTGAGGGAACATGGCGCACCCCCCACCAGATAGTTCGGGTGCGGGTTTTTGCCGCCAAAAATCGCGTGAATCTTGACGAGTTCTTTCTGCCAATCCAAAGCCTCAAGATAGTGCGCCACTGCGAGCAAATTGATTTCCGACGGCAGTTTATAGGCAGGATGATCCCAGTAACCATTGGCAAAAATACCGAGTTGGCCACTCTCAACAAAGGTTTTGACGCGCTGTTGAATGCCTGCAAAGTAAGCTGGAGAGGTTTTGGGCCAGCTCGAAATAGATCTGGCGATGCGGGAAGTTTCTTTCGGATCAGCGGACAGCGCGCTGACCACATTGACCCAGTCCAAAGCGTGCAAATGGTAAAAATGGACCACGTGATCTTGACAGTACTGCGCACAAAACATAAGATTCCGGATCAGTTCTGCATTTTTAGGCACGGAAATTCCCAATGCGTCTTCCACCGACCGTACACTCGCCAGAGCGTGCACCGTGGTGCACACGCCGCAGACCCTTTCTGTGAAAGCCCAGGCGTCACGCGGATCGCGACCTTTGAGAATTTTCTCGATGCCCCGTACCATGGTGCCGGAACTAAAGGCTTCGGTTATTATGCCATTTTCAACCACTGCTTCGATGCGCAAATGTCCTTCTATGCGCGTTATCGGATCGACGACCACTCGTGCCATTATGCTTCACCTCCTTCAGCTTTAGTCTCGCTGTTGGCTATGGATTCATTCATATTTTCATCGATGAGCTTTTTCTTGCGAATATTGGTGGTCACGGCATGAGCAGTGACACCAGCGGCGGCGGCGATACCCACAACCGTGCCAATGGTATCTGCGGTTGTTTCAATGCCGAAGCCGGGAAACGAGGCCAGATGTTGATAAAAAGGACCGTTATCCCAGAAACCATTTTCGCTGCAACCGATACAGCCGTGTCCCGATTGGATGGGATAGCTGGTGCCCTCGTTCCAGCGTGTTACCGAACAGGCGTTATAGGTGACCGGACCGCGGCAGCCCATTTTGTACAGGCAGTAGCCCTTGCGCGCTTTTTCATCATCCCAGGCCTCCACAAACAGACCGGCGTCATAGTAAGGCCGTCTGTAGCAGGTGTCGTGCACGCGGCGGCCGTAGAATTCTTTCGGACGCCCCTGGCCGTCCAGATCCGGTATTTTACCGAAGACCAGCACGTGCGTGACCACGGCGGTCATAACGTCACCAATCGGCGGGCAGCCGGGTACGTTGATCACCGGCCTGTTGATAATTTTGTGGATCGGCGTCGCATTCGTCGGATTCGGCTTGGCGGATTGAACGCAACCGTTTGAGGCACAGCTCCCCCAGGCGATAACGGCAGCGGCATCTTTTGCAGCCTCACGCAAGATATCTTCGGCGGAACGGCCGGCGATACAGCAGTAGATGCCGTCGTCTTTCATCGGCACCGAGCCTTCCACCAGCAGGATGTACTGGCCGGGGTAGTTTTTCATAGTGTCTTGCATACATTTTTCTGCCTGATGACCTGCAGCAGCCTGCAAGGTCTCTGTATAGTCGAGCGAAAGGTAGTCGAAGACAACGTCGGACACAATCGGGTGCGACGAACGGATGAACGACTCGCTGCAACAGGTACATTCCTGAAAATGTAGCCAGACCACGGGTGGACGCGGCTTTTTCTCAAATGCATGCACAACCGAAGACAGGCCGGAAGCTTGCACGCCTGCCACACCGGCGGCGACACTGCAAAAGCGCAGGAAGTCACGACGCGTGTAACCCTTCGCCTGCATCGCTTGCCAGATTGAGGGTAATTTGTCAGCCATAGGATCCTCCTTTTTGTTTGAGACCGTATTTGTTTTTAGCATTGATTCCAAAACCAATTTCTTCTCAGCCGTGTTCGAGCTTTTGTCCTGGTCGATTCTGCGCGCTCGCAGGGGATTCCCTGACCTAGTGCACCTTGTTGCATGCAGCCCGACAGATGCAACAATCCCGACTTTTTAATATTACAAATTCGCAGATCTATTTAAGGTGCCGGCGCACCAAACAACCGGATGCAGGCTAATTGCTAAAGAGAAAAGAATAAAATAACAGGCAAGACAGAAAAACGGGCATAGCATCAATCACTCCCATGTCGGATAAACAAGGGTCAATGATAATCTATTAAGCCACCTCCCGTGCATGTTCGCAGAATCGAAAAAGACCTGAAGTCGTTTTTAGGAGTGGGAATTCAGGTGACTGTTAAAAGAATACAATAAACTCTTAATAAAATCAACTGAAATTTTACAAAAAACAACAAACCGTATTTGGCTTATCAGCATGTCAGATTCCTTTTTCAAGTGAGGCGGGAATTGCTTAATCCCTGTTAAACGCAGAGAAACCGACTTTTCTGGAGAAAGTCGGTTTCTGTTTTTATTGATTTGTGTCATACCGAAATCTGCAATCTTTTCTAAAGCATCAAGTCTATTTACACTTGTGCATGAACACCCTCCGCAGGCTCAAAGCCTCCGGAGGGTGTCGCAATCGCATTTGGAGCATCAATTCACACACCCAATATTATTTCGAACCGGCGCGGTTGGCCGCCACCATGTCATTTCGAACCCGGTAGTTTTTTCGCCGGTGTGAGAAATCTAATGAAGCACCGTTAACTTCGTTTGACTCCAAGGATCGATGCTGTATTTCTTCACGCCCGGTGTCTTCCAGACCCCGGGCATGTCGAAGCACCCAAACGCAACAATTGAACAAATATTCGATGTCCACAATTCAGAACAGCTTCGGTTTCTGTTCTTGCCCAATTTACAGCTTTTTTCATTTTCTGTGTTGATTATGCTTCCTAATCCAGTATTTTCTTGAGAATATCGATCGCTTGACGATCTCCGGAACGCCCCAGCCAGGTTATGGCGCTTTTTCTGACTTTTTCATCAGGATCGTCTTGTGCTATTTGGCCGAGAAGTTTGGTCGCTGCCGGTGCTTTAATCTTTGCGATGAGTTTGACTAAACGCACACGAACGAGAGGGTTTTCTTCTTTATAGAAGGCGCCTCTCAATTCCGGTAGTGCTTTGACTCCTGCTTGCCTGACCAGGCTCCGCATGGCTTCCACCCTGCTCAACTCGTTTTCCTTCAGTAAAGATTCTTCACCAAAATTGGAAAAGACTTTGCCAAGCGTTGCAAATTCAGACAACACATCCAAGTTGCTCAAGTCTGTCAGTTGCTCCAAAACAGCCAAACTTTGTAATTGCTGTAAATTCCCGAGCTCAATATCTAAATTCTGCAATTGCTCAAGATTTTGCAAACCTTCGAGCGCCCCGAGACTTTCAAGTTCTTGGCCCAGTGTGCGCAGTGATTCAAGGGCATTCAAAGACTCCAGACCGGCCAGGTTTTCCTCAAGGTGGTGCAGGTTGCCCTCAAGTCCCGAAAGTTCATGCTCAAGGCCCTGAAGCTGGAATTCGAGACCCTCGAGTCCGATATGTTTGAGATTCTCGATGTTTGTGGTCAGCCCTTTCAACCCGGAAAGTTCCTCCTGACTCAAAGGGGTTTTGAGCGGCCTGGTATTTTGTTTTTTTTCTGCGCTATTTTTCTTTTGCTGGTGCGGTTTGCTGCCGGCCGAGTGTAACTGGAAAACAAAGAGTGTTGGTACAATGGCGACAATCAGAAATAAAACTACTTTGCGAATTTGCCTCATTTTATTACCTCCGGGTTTCTGGTGTTAGAATGTCTTTAAAAAAATCTATCGTTCGCGGGCTATCTATTTGCCCCAACCAAAAAATAGCCTTTTTCCGTACCTCCGGGTTTGAATTGCTGCGCGCTATTTTCATCAGCATGTCAGCGGCCTCTTCTTCGTTGTCGTGCTGGCTGATAGCAAATACAGCTTTTGTTTTAATTTCAGTTTGTCCATCCTCTTCGACGATATCGCCGAGAGCGGACAAAGATTTTTTTCCGGCCATTTGGCCGAGCCAAAAAATAGCCTTTTTACGCACGCTGTGGTTTGGCTCCCTACGCGCCAGTTTAATTAAGGCATCAATGGCTTCCTCACTATCATGTTGGCTGATTGAAAAGACGATTTTCTCTTTTAACTCAACACTGCGCGTTTCGTTCAGCAGTTGCAAAAGCAGTTGCAGAGCGGATGGTTGTTGGTCCTGCCCGATCCAGAAGACGGCCTTCTGACGCATTTCCCCGTCACTATCCGACCGGGCGATATTGGCGAGAAATGCCAGGCTTTGTTTGCTCTGGTGCTGACTGATTGCGAATATCAGTTTCTCCTTCATTTTCCGGCTGTTCTCTTTCGGGTAAATTGCCATCAGACTTTGTAAGCTCTTTTCGCTTCCGATCTCCCCGAGCCAGAAAGCAGCGCTGCCACGTACTTCGACAGATCTGTTGCCGGCAGCCACTGCGGAGAGAATTTGCACGACTCGATTGTCATCGTGGAGACTGAGCACGAACAAGGCCGTTTTTAGCAATTTTCGCGAATATGTTTTGTTATGAACGATAGCAGTGAGAAAGTCAGCGCTTGCGCTTGTTTCCACAGAGCTGTTCCAAAAGACGGGGTGCCTGCCAAAATTGTTACGGCGTCCTGTGTTAAAAAGTTTGATATTCTCAACTGCATTGTCCTCTGTGTAGACCTGGTAAAACAATCCCCAGTGTCGGTTTCCAACTGATGAAACCGGTTGTTTTTTTTTCAGCTTTTCACGCGCCTCTTCGTCACCGAGATTGCTCAATGCCTGCAAAGTAACGGTTTCCAGGTCCGCATCCCCGAACTCAAAAAAATCACCTTCATCACCGTGCCGGTGACGAGAGATACTGATGTCGCCGTTGTCGTTAATTCGTACATTGTGAAAATTGACCCCTGGCCGCAGGTTAAATCGATAGCCAAACCAAAACACATCGACGTTACCTGCCATATTATGCACAGACTCAATTGCTTTTTTAATATTTTTCGGGTAGGTTTGAATCTGTTTAAAATTCTCCGGCAACTGCGTTTGCGCGTTGGCAAAGCCGGCAAACCACAGCAGGGAAATCACCAGCACCGTTATCATTCTATTTTTGTTCGATTCCATTTTGTTCTCCACTAGCCGGGGTGAATAATTTCAAACCAATTTGAGTCATTTGCCGATGAATCCTAATTATTAATAATCTCCAGCAATGCTGTTCTGGCTTTGTTACTTTTGGTTTGTCCGAGCCAGAAAATCGCTTTTTTGCGCATCTGCATCTGCCGGTCATTTTTTGCAACCTCTATCAGGAAGGTAACCGCACCCTCTGAGCCCATCTGTCCGGCTGAAAAGAGGATCTTTTCTTTAACTTCAAAATCATCACCCTTGCGGTAGATGTTTATCAGCTTCTTTAAAGCGGCATCACCGCCATGCTGGCCAATCCAGAAAATTGCATCCTTTTGCAGTTCAGGCTGCGATGCATCGTTGGCAATCTTCTCGAGTATTTCGATGGCGCTTTCTCCTCCGATTTGACTGATGGAGAAGATTACCTTTTTACGAATTTCTTCATTTTGGCTGGTGTTATAAATATCCTGTAAAATTTTCAGGCCACGCGGGCTGTCCTGTTGCCCGATCCAGAAGATCGCTTTCTTTTGAATTTCCGACTCAGAATCATCCTTTGCAAATCGAATCAGCAAATCAAGAGCACGCTCACTTTCGTGCTGGCTTATTGAAAAAATGATCTTTTCTCGAATTTCGTTGCCTTTCACAGCATCGTAAATTTTCAACAAACGGTCGAGACTCGAGTCAGAGTCATCCTGGCCGAGCCAGAAGACGGCCTTCTCCTGCAAAGCAACATTTTTGTCTGTGATGGCAGCTTGCTCGAG
This sequence comes from Deltaproteobacteria bacterium, assembly GCA_029261835.1. GTDB lineage: Bacteria > Myxococcota_A > UBA9160 > UBA9160 > UBA4427 > JAJDAO01. Next base: position 7,051 of record JAJDAO010000064.1, read on the forward strand.
AATTTCCATGGCACGCTCACCCCCAACCTGACTGATAGCAAACAAGCATTGTTTTCGAACATCCAGACTCCTGCTGTTTCTCAACAAGTCTACTAAAATGTTTAAACCTTGCTCGCTGCCCTCCTGGCCAATCCAAAACACCGCCTTTTCTCTGACATCCTCATTTGGAGCGGTATTGGCAATATCTTGCATTATTTGCAAAGCCTCAACCCCACCAATTTGACCCAGTGAAAAAAGCGCCTTTTCCTTCAGTCGTTGGCTGCTTTGGCTGGAATTCAACACTTCTTTCAGAACCGGCAAGGCTTCTTTGCTGCCACCTTGTCCGAGCGCAGCAAGCGCTGAAAGCTTCACATCCTCATCAGAATTATTGCCTGAAGTTTGAAGATAGATTTTATACTCGCTCTTGCCGCGGCTGTAGAGTGTTTTGGCCAGCTTAACCATTTTTGCACGCGCATCGTCAGCCCATTCACTTTGTGAAAAATTTTCTGCGACTATCTTGAAATGAGTGAATGCTTCTGCTTCTTTACCGCCTGGTTTCTCGAGGCAGTAACCCATCCAAAAACGAGAAGCAGCGACATATTTGCTGTTAGGAAAACTTTTCAGAATACGAGTCAGGCGTTCAACGGCGAGGTCATATTTGTTATCGGCAATGAGCGCACGGGCTTGCCTGTAATCTTCATAGGCAGGGTCATTTTGAAATTCAACCCCTGTTAACAGGTGAGCATTTAGCGGAATCACTTTGACAAGGTCAAAACTCGTAAAAAGCACCACACCAACCAAGCCGGTTAATATAATTTTAGATAACTTGTCTCTCATAATATTGCTCCATAAAATTTGTTAAGAATCTTGTGACAGGACTTCCTCTACCGCATTCTTTGCGTTGCAAATCATACAAATTGATTGGCTGAAGGCTTTTTAAATTTTGCCCAAACTCTAAAAGAGAAAAACGCCAATGCCGGTTACTGCTGTGTTAATCAGTGCGTAACTCGATTTTCGATATTAAGACATGGGGATAAGAGGATAGGTTGCCCGGCGAAAAAAAATAACCATTCAGCCTGTTCAGGTCAATTCCTTACAGTTGAATGGTAGTGCATGAAATAAAGCAGCGAAAGGATTGTAGCCTTGCGTTCCGAATGGTTTCCGGCGCGATGCCGCGTGAGGGACGCTCAAGGTTGGGGGCTGTAACAAGATAAAATCCCCCGGGGTTTAAAGACACCCGGGGGATAGGTTTCACACCGCGCCACATTGACTCCTGGTCAAAACGGATTTCAATCTCCTGCCACTTACGGAGTGTTGGCGATCGGTCTTCTGGCGACACGAAATCCGGTCTCGCTGCCAGCCCAAAGACCGGTGAAGGTTCCATGGGCCCACATCTTATACATCACAGCTTCGTCCGGGTGACTTGGTCGACGCCCCCAATGGCCGCCGCTGACAGAGTGAATATCCCCTGAATCTTGAGGATTGGAATGTATCGTCCATTCCCACACATATCATAAACACCATAAGGCGAGGGGCTGTCCGTAGTTTGGAAACCATTGTGGTTTCTGCCATCGAAGTAACCAACAGGCGTTGTGCCAGTGTCATTGCTGCTTCCAGGTTAAGCAACCTGGCTAAATTACGCCTTTTATTTAATTAATATCATACGCTTTGCACCAGTATAATTGCCTGTCTTCATCTGGTAGTAGTAGACACCGGAGGCGAGTAATCGACCGCGATTGTTTCTACCGTCCCAAATTATGTTGCGAATTCCTTGAGGTTCTGCACCGTCAACTAACCTTCTCACGTGCTCACCGAGTGAATTGTAAACATCGATTCGAACGCTTCCCCCTTGTTGCAGCTCATATTCTATCGTCGTGCTTGGCTTAAAAGGATTTGGGTAGTTTTGCTTCAAAGTGAATTTATTTGGGTTTTGTGGCTGACCAACCTCCACGGCCGTGGTTGTTTGAGGAGAGACCTTAACACCGATGCCGCCAATATCTATCCAGTCTGAAGTACTGGCAAAGTTTAATCTCAGTGCCAACGTCATAGCGCCTTCCACGCTACCAAAAGTACCCACAGGGCTCATATAGCAGGTTGGTACCGTTTCCGTTAAAGGCGTGGCATCATCCGGAAACGTTGCGGCCGCATCCGGGGTGGTCGTTTGTGACAACCTGGTCATCGCAATAAAACTTGCCGAATTGCTCAGTTCGTAACAAACTGATATGGAGTCAATTTTGACATTTGAAGGAATAACCAGTCCAAGTAAAATCCAGGTTTCGCCTGCTGTTGTGCTCGTGACGCGGATGGTGGTTGAAGGAATAGAAGGGTTAATTGTGAGAGTTAGGTCTGCAGTGGAAAAATTAAGCGGGCTATGCCAAATAGTATGTTGCGCCATAACTGGTATTGTTGAAAGACAAACGAAGACTGTAAAAATCGAGAACTTGATAGAAACATTTCGCATTTATTGCCTCCTCTTTGTGTTCTATTTATTAAGATTAGTTAAAGAATTAGGTTGTTCAATTATTCGGTATAACGCCGAGACCTGGCCGCCGCGAGCACAGCGACAGTCGGTTGCAGGCGTTTGTTTGGTGATTAGGATCACCCTGAACGAAAATGCCTCCGTAAAATTTTTCCGGCTTCAACGCGATAACACTTTTGGGGCCGGGGGCGGCTTCAGCGATGCGACGATTTGATCAAACGCTTCCGGCGCTACGAGCTCAAACAATCCTACCCCGAGGACGGCAAGTGCAAAAAGCAGCGTAATGACGGCGCCGATTCGATGCGGCAACGTGACGATAAACATCAGAACCGAAGCGTTCATCTGTTCATCTCCTGACAGCCAACCGACCGCTGTGCAGAGAAAAATAAAACCAAGCGGAGCGATCACAATGCCGGGTCTGTCACTGAGCAAACGTTCGGCAGCACCGCCCAGGTCGAAAAATATAACACCGGCAGCCGCCACGGTTCCAAGCCCGAGAGTAAGAAACAACAAGCCCCAGAATATAGCCCCGGTACCCCTGAATTTAAAGCGTGAAGAACTCAGTAGATTCCCGGGATCGACGCCAATATCAAAATAGCGCGCGCGAATTGATTCCAAACCCACGGCAACGAGACCGAAGCCGAGGATGGCAGCACCGATCGCCTGCATGCGCGACAATACGAGTTTGTCACCGATATAAACAAGGGCAACAGCCAGCAAGAAGATTGCCGGTAGGAGATACACCCGATATTTCTTATTCTTCATAGGCAGATACTTCCCAATTGAAACCATTATAATCCTATGAGCAAATACCAATTGATTTATAGCACTGGATTACAAGACTTACCTGGTTAAAAAAAGGTTGTAAGAAATTAATTATGCACATAACCTAAGTTTCACTTGGTGTAGGGGTTTAGGCAACTTAACCCGCTATTCAGCAAATACTTCCGAAGGCCCCAAAACTCTGAAATCACGCTAGAGCCCTACAATCAGGTGCAAGCGATGTTAGCCTTGTTTTTTATTGAAGAATTCTTGTACGGATTTGAATACTTTGTTAGCAATGGCAATTGCTTCATTGCATATTTCAATGCCAGAGTCATAATCTGGAAGAGCGCTTCCGATAGGGTACTTTCATGGGAGATATATCGTATTTAAGAAATCACATTCGTCTTCGGTTAGATCAAGAAATATATTGGAATTCTCTATAGTGATTTTTAGATCTAAAATATCATGCGTCTTCTTTAAGGGAGCCGATATTTGACTTAATACAGCTTTCAAAGCTTTCTCTACACTTTGTTGAGTATTTTGGAGGCATGGGTTAAACAAGTTGCTGGCGAGCAGAACTTTTGCAGATTTTAAATTTTCCTCCGAATAGTCTAGCCAAATTTGAGCTTCATCTTTCATAAATTACTTCGCCCGCCTCAACCTCGTTTACAAACGTATTGTTTGCATATGACTTAATTGGTATTATGTCAACAGGCAGAACCTTGGCTATCTTGCGAGTCAATCGACGATACTTCATGGACAAAGGTATGTACTTTTGGTTGCTATCTTGAAATACAGCGATGTCAATATCATGCGGATCATCAGAGTTTAAAAATGAACCGAATATGACTATTTTTGTGATTTCGCGCTCAGAGCTTAATAAACCCCTGAGTTCCTTTTTGATTCCTTCTTTTTGTACTTCTATGATTGCCATTGTATCTCCGAATCGGCTTTAAATGTTCGATGTATGTGTATATTTTAGTACAAAAATGTGTCATAATCAACAGTTTATTTTGAACCGATTTTCAAAGCTAACGCCTTAGCGCAACCGGACGGTGACGTTACGCGTTGATTACAGTCACTGCCGGATTGCCGCTCCGGTTCACGCAATTGTTAGTCCTGTAGGGTGCCCCTTTGGCGCACAATTTCGCCGATAGTCAGGCATATGATATCAGCCGTCTATGAACAATGGTTATTTTAATTCAAGTTTATCTTTTCTATTTAACTCTTGCGGGATGTGCGCCAAAGGCGCTACATGACTGTTCTGTGCCATTGGATCATTTCGCGATAGGCCTCTTCTTCTTCCACCCTGTCGTCCATGAAATCCAAATAGGGCAGCCCCTTTACATCAAGTAAATATTCCACTAGCAGCCTTGATCGAAAATAGAGAAATGGACGATCAAAGCCATCTTCCAAATTAATCCAACCCTTCACTGCTCCATTATCTCGATATGCTAAGAGAGTATTTATCGATTTGGTCAGAGTATATTCAATAGCTTCTCTCATCGCTCTCTGTGATATATATTCTGCGTATCCTTCTTGCTTCCAAAAAGGAGGCTTGCTTGTGATGTTAAACTGTATTAACCCATGATACTGGCTTTGTAAACAATGTACCATCTCGTGAGCCAACGAAGATGTCAGATTCATCTTAACGCGCGACTTTTCCCAGTCAAGCGTATTGGATTTCACATCGATCTCACCTGCAAGAACCGCATTGTAGTGTGTCGCATAGGCCAATTCACTCCTCCCAAACACACGATTGTAAAAGTGGTTTCGAGCAAAAATGATCCTAGTCTCGAGCTTGGGATCGAAGATAGACGAATTGGCAATGATTGAGTCGACTTTTGCAATGATGGTATCAATGTTTGAAGGAATAGCTGCAGCTGAGTAGACGTTATGGTCTTTAATCGTAGTTCGATATTGGAAAAAAATTGCTGGATGCAGTGCGAGTAATGTATGTGCGACAACTGCGATTGCCAACAAAACAACAATAAATGAAAAAACTTTGCTGATTCTTCGTTTCATATTTGTACCTAGTGGTTTCTAACATAGTCCAGTAGGGTACGCCTTTGGCGCACAATTTCGCCGATAGTCAGGCATATGATATCAGCCGCATATGAACAATGGTTATTTTAATTCAAGCTTATCTTTTCTATTTAACTCTTGCGGGATGTGCGCCAAAGGCGCACCCTACCAAACTGAATCGGAAAAAAGAGTTGATTTTTTGTATTAAATTAGACCGCTTTCTTTATATGATCCCAAAGTAGTATCCTATTCGACTAATCTGAATAACTCCCCAAGATTACAATACTTTCATTGACGATCAAGGAAAAACTGATTAGCGACAACTAAAACGCCCTATTAATCAACAGGCACTATCCGCGGCAGCACTGCAGCGATAACCCGCATCAATCACAATGAGGTCAAAGAAGTCCTCGCTTACCGCTTGTTCCTCGTCCCTCGCGCTTCTCCGTGTGGGTAATTTATCTCTTCATTCGGAGTTTTAAACCCCTTCATTCGGATATTTGACCCCTTCATTCGGGTATTTGACCCTTCCTGCGGGGTAATTGACCCTTCCTGCGGGTATTTGACCCTTCCCGGGGGACTTTAAGCCTCCCCGGGCAACTTTGAGCCCTTCCCGGGTGAACTTTGATCCTCCCCGGGGGACTTTAACCCTCCCCGGGAGCTTTTATCCACTCCAGGATTGCATTGGCGACGTACAGCTATTGTTTGGCCATCCGAAAGCCTCTTTTGGGTTGATATTGTTCATTGGGAAGGGTTCGCGGCCTGAAATTCCAACTAAAAACAAACACCCCCGTTGCCTGTTTTATGCCAACGGGGATGCGTTTGCGTTGCTTTTGTTAATGGCAGCCGAAAGTGTATCAATTTAAACTGCCATTAACAGCTTTATAGTGTGGCCGCGCCCGCTTCGGGCACTGCAAAGGTGATTGCAGTAACGGATTCAAGTGGTTCTGCGCCCGCCCAAACTCATTTGCCAGGCTTCCAGAGCTCAGGGTGTTGGCGCTGGATTTGTGGGCTTTGTCCATATCATCCCCATCGTCGTCTGTGGGCAGGACAGCGCTGACGGTCGCGGCGTGCACGTTGCCGGAACTATCATTCGCTCCGCCATGTACCGCTGATGGCGTAGTTGTCAGCCAGAATCAGACCTGTCTCCTGCGGAAGTAGCCTTTGTGAATTCAGCAGCGCGGTGGCAAATGCCGGAAATTCCTCACGCGGGTCGTTGAGTGTTACGGTTTCGCTCAAATTTTCGTGGAACTCGGTCAAAACGTTTTCATTCATTCCCCACAGCGGTTTAATCTCATTAAAATTCACCCGTGCGCTCAGGCGGCGAATTCGACCGATATCCGCGCCCAGGCGCTCAGACATGAGATTGTCGAGAACCCAGGGATCATGCTCATGCACCGGATAGAAAAATAGAACGCCGTGGCCACCCCACTTGGTATGTTCCACCACGCCCACACGCAACTGCTCTGCCGGAATTCCCAGGAGTCGCAGCGAGACATATTTGGCAATGGTGAAATCATCACAATCACCCTTGCCGCGAACGAGTGTTTCGATGGGTGACTGCCAGTAGTCATAACCTTTCGCAGCATCTTGGTCTTGTATTTCCTTGATTTTATGATTGAAAAAATCATTCACCGCTTTGAGCTTCCTCCAATCCGAGTGGCTTTGGTTGCTATTAATTAATTCTTGCCATTTTTCAAGCCGTTTCAGCGCCTTGCTGCCGACACGCTCTTTTGCCTGTGCCTTTATTGGCTCGGCGATTACAAGTCTGCCACCAATAAACATGCCCTGTCCCTTGTGCAGAAAATCCACCAGAGTCTCGCGTGCTCTTTTTAGTGAGATATGATTTTTGTACCTGCTCATTGTGAGCGAAAGGCCTTTTGCCTTGTAATTGGCCGCCTTCTTGATGTGGCCTTCCCAGGAAGTATCAATGAGTAAATCAAACAAAAGCATCAACGCAAAGTCCTTCCAACCGTAGCTGCTGTGCATCAAATATTTCCTGTCGGGCAATGGCAGGTTGTTCCAGGCAGTCAGAAGCTGTGTGTACTCGGATTTGGTGATCGAGTAGCCTTTTTGCGTATCTGCGTTCAAGTCCAAGTCCCGCAGCATTGTGTTAAATTCGGACACTGTGAGGGCCTGTGGCGCTATGGTTGTTTCATGTTGCGCAATTAACGAATTGGTAAGAGTTGCCATCAACCAAAAACCTATCCCAAGTTTTCTCATTTTTGAATTCCCAAGTTGTTAGAAATTTGCATGCCCAAACTTGAATTTTGGGGATGCGCTTGTCTTGGGAATAAGATAATTATCGGGAAAGATCTTTGCGCCGCCGTACCTGCCAAAAGCAGTGCAAGCTTTGACAGTGTCGTGCAGGGCCTGACATTTTATGTGCAGAGTCTGCCAATCGGCGAATATGGCCCACAGAAGATGGTGTCGGGAGAGAAAACTGTTATTGAAGTTTAAAAGAAATTATATGCTGCTGGTTAGGCCGGAATCAAATCACAAATTAAAGGGGGCATGCTGAATTGATGTGGGTTGTTTGTTGCTCCGAAGGTTTTAATCACAGCCACTCTCCCGGATTTTTCACTCAACGCGTTTTGTCAGCAATTCCGAAGGCGACCGCCCAAAGGCCTCACGAAAAGCACGCGCAAAGGCTGAAGTATTGGTATAGCCGACCCGGAAGGTTATTTCGGAGACGGTGCCGGCATTTTTTTCCAGTAGTTGTTTTGCTCGATCCAAACGAATCTGGCGGACATAAAAAGCCGGCGTGCAGTCTAGCAGTGCTTTCAATTTGCGGTAAAGCTGTCTTTCGCCAATGCCAACTTTCCGGCACAGGGCCTCGACCTGAAAATTTTCATCCGCCATATTTTCTTCAACGATCGTTTTTAGCTTTTCAAGAAGTTGCTGATCGATGGGCATAACCGCAACTTCCGATGAAGTAATCTTTAAGGGTGCTTTTTGCTGCTTTAGTAACTTTTGGCGAAGCTCAATAAGTTTGCGCACACGTACTTGTAATTCCTTTGTTCGAAAAGGTTTGAGTAAATACGCATCAACGCCGGTTTCAAGGCCTTTGAGTTTTTCCTCTTGCGCAGCCTTAGCAGTCAGCATGATGATGGGAATGTGGCTGGTTAGTTCATCGGCCCTTATTTTGGTCACCATTTCATAGCCGTCGATTTTAGGCATCATCACGTCACTGATGATTAAATCAGGAATGTATTCTTTTGCTTTTACAAAACCTTCCTCGCCATCTTTCGCTTCGAGCAAATAATAAAAATCGCTTAGTGTTTGGCGAATGTACTCACGTAAATCCGCATTATCCTCAACAATTAGAATAATATTTTTATCAGGAGAAGATGCTTCAGCGATGGTCTCAGATTCTCTGTTAACGATACTTGTTGACTCGAGCACCGGTTCAACGTCAGGAGCAGTGGTTTCTACCTCGCGGTTACCAACTTCAGAAACGTTCGGTAAACGTACTACGAAAGTCGTTCCGAAACCTTCGGTACTTTCGACAGAAATTTCGCCGCCGTGCAACTCTACCAACTCCTTTGCAAGCGCAAGACCGATCCCGGTGCCTTCGTGCTCTCGCGTTTGCGAGTAATCTACCTGGTAGAATCTATCGAAAATTTTGGGCAGGCGTTCTTTGGGGATTCCAATTCCTGTATCTTTGACCGTGATTAGTAAATCGCGATCAGCTTGAACCTTGATGTTAGATTTGTCTTTCTCGGTCACGGTTAATTGAAGGTTCAATTTCCCATTAGCATTTGTAAACTTTAAACCGTTCGAAAGAAGGTTGTTGACAATCTTTTCAATCTTCTCCGGCGAAAAATCCAAAACGATGTTATTGAATTCACTCTCGAATTGCAGGTGAACTTGCTTTTGGTGCGCCAGAGATTCATATGAATAAGTGAGGCTTTTGAGCAAAGGCACGATGTTCGCTTTTACAGCTTCCAGTTTTGTGCTGCCGGCTTCGAGCTTAGACAAGTCAAGTAGCTGGTTAATCAATCGCAGTAATTGTCTGCTGTTGCGTAAAGCCATCTGTAATCTGCGGGAATCCTTCTTCTTTTCAGGCTCAGCGAGCTCGCTTTCAACCTGTCCCATAATCAGGGTAAGCGGTGTCCGGAATTCGTGCGAGATGTTAGTGAAGAAGCGGGATTTCATCTGATCCAACTCCTTCAACTTGCCGGTTTCCATCTGACTTATTTCCAGCCGGTTCTTTAGACGCAACTCTGCCTCACGCCGCCGCGCTCGTTTGCGTTCTCGCTTGAGCAGCCTGCGGCGCTGCACACGGTCAGCGGTCAACAACAGTAGTCCGAAAACCACGGCATAACCGCTATAAGCCCACCAGGTGCGATACCAGGGCGGCAAGATGCTAAATTCATAAACGCCTTCACTGCTAAAGTGGTCGTAAATGTTTTTCGCACGCACGCGGAAACGGTAGTCACCCCCGGACAAATTGGTGTAGTCCTTCATTGTTTCTTCAGTCCAGGCCGACCAACTCTCATCAAAGCCTTCCAGGAAGACCTGGTACTGGTTTCTGCCGGGAGCATCATAACTGGTAGCGGCATATTCAAAACGCATGGTGTTGTGGGTGTAGGGGAGTGCCAATCCTTGCGAAGGTTCACAACCTTCGCAAGGATTTATTGCTGCTCCTCCATAAATCAACGAATCCCCATTTACGACGACTCGGCGCACCAATGCCGCAAAGTTCACTGCGTAATCTTTAGCAACAGCAGGATCATAGCGCACAATGCCGTCGGAGCCGCCGAACCAGACCACGCCGTCCGATTCGGGGTAGATAGCCCACGTGCCACGAATATCGGCCAACTGCAACGCAGGTATGTTTTGCAACGTATATGAGCCATCTTGCCGTGGCACTGCCATATCAGTTACGTACTCTTGATGAGAACCGCTGGGAATCCAGGCTCGACCTCGCTCATCGCCGACGATCTTATGGAGATAGCGAGTGGTATCCGCCAGGGTTAAACCAAACGTAGAATCAGAGACAAAAGTGTTGCTTCGTGAGTCGAATCGACGCAATCCTTTTGAGGTAGCGAATACCACTCGGCCCTGGGCATAAAAGACGTAGATCTTGCCGACTGGTAGTCCATGCCCAGTGTCAAAACGTTGCATCGAAACTGCCGGTTCTTCTGCAGGAGGCTGTATTGTGGAAGCCGACATATCAACACGTAGAAGCCCCTGAACCCGGGTTCCCAGCCATACGATTCCATCGTCCTCTTCAACAATGGATATG
>JAJDAO010000065.1 GCA_029261835.1 Deltaproteobacteria bacterium
CCGAATGTTCCCGGACGTCTCTGCAGCCTTCAGAATTCCAATGATCTGTTCTTCAGAGAACCGCGCTCGCTTCATCTCCACCCCCGTTGCCTCTGGTTGAGGCTAACTCAGGGGCTGGTACCAGAATCGCAGGGCTGCTCATGGCGTCTGCCCCCTCATCCGAAGATCGCGTATCGCCTACCTCCCGCATTTGGGACCTCTGTGTTTCTCCACTCGGGAAACTAGCCAGGTGTAAGCCGTTGAAACAAAAGGGGATGTCCAGCCATCGGCGAATCCCTTTGCTCTTCGATCGCGCGGCTCGTGACCAGCACGCTTGCCGCACTACTATTCGGGCCCATGAGTCGCGGAGCTGTCATAGAGAGTCAGAACACAATCAGTCCCACTCCGAAGTCTGGCGACTTCCCGGAGTTCGGCGGCAAGGCTAGAAGCCTTCAGGAGCTATCCCGGCTGGGAATCGCTACCCCCGACTTCGTGTGCATTCCGTACACCGTATGGCCGCTCGTGCAATTGAAGCAGGGTTCCTCGTGGCCGGCGCTGGTAGAAATCACGCATGAGCTAGAACTTGCGAATGACTCCCTCTCTCGCCGAATCATTGGGGCTGCTCTCCGACGAGCTGTTCGTGAAGAGCCGCTACCATTTGAGGCTGAGAACGCGCTCTCTGCGTGGCTTGGTCGCGGGATGGCCGCGCCTCTTACCTTTGTCCGATCGTCCGCTGCAACCGAGGACGCCGGCCAGACATCGTCCGCCGGTCAGTACAAATCAGTTGTGGCGGCATCCCGGGATGGGCCCCTGCGCGCAGCAATCGCGACAGTGCTTACTTCCTTCTACTCGGATCGGGCCATTGCGTACCGAAGGGCTCATGGTCTCGATCAGGCTGGGCCTCTTATGGGGCTCATCCTGCAGAATGCCGTCCGACCGGACGCTGCCGGCGTTCTCTTCGGCTGCGACCCAATCACAGCCGACCGTTCGGTCATCGTCATCGAGGCATCGTACGGCCTCGGTACAACGCTAGTCTCCGGTGCCGCTACACCTGATCTCTACGTAGTCGAGAAGAAATCTGGATTGGTCGTTGAGACTAGGAGGGGCTCGAAGAAAGTTCGTGATGTCCTGAGCCATGACGGCACTTGCGTCCGCGAACGTGTCTCTGAACGGTTACAACTGGGGAACGCCTTGACATCGTCCCGCCTTTCCGAACTGATCCAAGTGTATCGTGCGATCGAGCAGATCTTTGCTTCCCCTCAAGATGTTGAATGGGCTTTTGAGGGTGAGCAACTCTGGATACTTCAGAGCCGAACAGTTACTTCGGTAACGCGTACGGAGATTTCGCGATGAGCGAAGAGTGGATCGATCTTGTTGCACGTCGAGAATCGCCTCTCTGGGTATCGCTTGTCTGCCTCGGTGGGCGATCGCGCTGGTTCGAGGCCGCCCTCGGTTGGTCGTATGAGATTGAAAACTACCAATACTCTGACCACACTCATCGAATATCCGTCGGCGACGCCCTACGGCTGCGAGAGATCATCTCCTCGGAGGCTGCTAAGGGTGACTTCTTCAAGACATACCTCGACCGCTGCAAAGAGGCGTCGGCAAGACTAGAAACGACCACGGATTCGGTAGCCGGTCAGTTCTCAATGCTCCGTAAGGGTGGGACCAACGGTGATCAACTAGCCACGTGCTTTTCCCGTTTCGCCGACTCTGTTCAAGGAGCCATACCGTTCCTAGCATCTCTAGTCATCGTGCAGGACATTCTCGAATCAGAGCTGCGAACTCGGCTATCGAATACCCTCGGTACGGAACCGACATCCGATTCTGTCGGCAGGCTGCTGTCGCAGTGTGTTGTCGCATCAGCGAATACCAATGTCGTCCGTGAGTCCCGCAGCCTGCTAGACATCGCGGCCAAACTTGAGGCGGCCGGTGTCGCAGCGAGTGAACTCAGCCCGCAGCCGGTCACGAGCGAACTGTACGAGCGCCGCCCCGCGCTACGTGCCCTTATTGATTCGCACCTGCATGAATTCGGCTGGCTGCGTACATTCACCTACCTTGGGGAGCCGTTCTCCGAGCGAGAGATCCTTGAGAGAGCGGCGATTCAGCTCGAGACTGGGGACGTGGCGCGCCGCCACGCCGAAACCGAAGCGAGAAGCCGTCTAGCGAGAGAGAAGGCACGTCGCACGATCCGCGAGCATTCCCTTCCTGAGCCCACGTGCCGTCTGATCGAACTGGCTTCAGAGTATCTCATGTGGCGGTTTGAGCGGATCGATATTCACTTCAAGTGTGAAGTCCGTCTGCGCATGCTTCAGAAACACATCGCTGAGAACCTCGGCCTGACGCGAGATGAGCTGGTGCTACTGACTTATGATGAAGTAATGGCCGCTCTTGCGAACGAAGCCATACCTCCGGCTGAGCAGTTGCATCGTCGACGAGACCACGGATTTACGTGTAGCGTATCGAACGGTGCCTTCACGATCGAAGCAGCTGCTCCCCTTCCTTCCGTAGAGGATCCTGACATCCACCTTCCGCTAAGTGGCACGACGGCTTGCGCTGGGCAGGCAACGGGCCCCGCAAGGCTCGTATTGTCATCGGCCGACATGGGCCGTGTTAACAGGGGCGACATTCTCGTTGCGACGATGACCACGCCCGATTTGATGCTCGCGATCGAGAAATGTTCCGCGATTGTCACCGATGAAGGAGGCCTGCTATGTCACGCTGCGATAATCAGCCGCGAGTTACAGACGCCCTGTGTGATCGGTACATCGTGTGCTACGAAGGCGATCAAGGATGGAGATTGCGTGACCGTGGTTGCCACTATTCCGACCGGCCAGGTTCAGGCGGCGGAGCCTGCCTGGAGATCCGCCTCATGAGTCTGGCGCGCTGCGAGGTTACCAATGACTGAGTACTGGAATGCGCCGATCCCGGAGGACTCGCGTCAATCTGGCTGGAAAGTGCTCATCGTAAGCATGGGCTTAACCGCGGTTGCCGTAAACATGCTCGTTGGCGGCGTTCTTGGCTCGACGATGACGGTCTTGGGTTGGTCGTCGAGCATCCTCGTTGGTGGTTTTATTCTTGCGGGCATCGGGGTGTTCACTGCGTACCACTCCCATGGCAGTGGGAAGACTTTTGCGCTCCAATCGGCTGAGATTTTTGGGCCGTTCGGATCGCGCCTCCTCGCTGCCGTTGTTGCGAGCGTGATTCTCGGTTGGTACACGATTCAAGCGTCGCTCCTCGGAAACGCGATCGCTGCGTACTTCTCCGTCGAGGCACCATATGACACCGTTCTGCTCGCCGTAACGCCGGGCGTACTCGCCGTCACCGCTATTTCAGGTTTCCGTTCCCTCGTTGGCCTTAGCGCTGTTGCTGTTCCGGCCATCTTTTTGCTTTCCGTGGTTGCATTGACATCTCCAGCAGCCACGACCGCGAATGTCGTCGTATCACCTACGACTCCCTGGCCGCAGGCGCTCTCAATGGTCATCGCCCTGTGGATAATGGGTGCCGTCGCTACGATCGGGGATGTCACTAGATATGCTTCCCGCAGGGCTGCTGCCGTCGCATCTGCTGCAGTCGCCTTTATTATTGGTAACACCGGTCTGATGCTCGTCGGGGCTTGGGCAAGCGTCAGATTCGGTACCGGTGACCTATCTGAGGTCCTAGGAGCAACCGGACTCCCCCTTCTCGGTCTTTTGCTTTTAGTTGCCAACATTTGGAGCACAAACGATAACGCAATTTACTCGGTGGGCCTCAACCTAGCCCACCTCGGACGGCGCGACTATCGCGCCTTCGTGGCGATCGCCGCAGTGCTTTCGTGCGTTGCATCCGTCTTTCGGCCTTACGAATCAGGGTTGCTCACCGGCTGGCTCACGTCGCTCGGCATCGTCGTGCCGGCGCTTGGCGGAGGAATCATTGGGCGGCGATTAGGCCGCACTCCGAACCGGGCTATGCACGCCTGGCTTGGCGTGTTTATTGGGGGGCTCGTCGCATACGGGGACCCCATCGGATTCGGTTCTATCCTCGGGCTGGTGACCGCGGCGGCCGCCGTCTACATCTTGGATCGAAGCCTATGATTGTCTGCTTCGTCGGCGCTGGAACCCGGGAATCCCCTCTTCTCATCTCAAGGAGTCGCCGGCAATGCGGATTCTAATTGTCGAGGACGAGCGGGCTGCGGCGGAGAGTCTCAAACACATCCTAGCGGAGGTAATCGATACCTCAGACTGTGACTTCGTATACACCTATGATGTCGCGGTCGAGCACCTAAACGATCACGCTTACGATCTTGTGTTCTGCGACCTCCTGCTGCTTCCTGCAGGCTTGAAAGTCGAAAATGGGCAGATCGTTGACAGCAGAAACGGCCACAACTCCAGCTCTACAGCAGAAGTGCGTTCGTTCTCGCCGACTGACTGGGAGCGATACGTGCTCCGTCGTGGTGGTATCGACCTTATCCGCCGGCTTCGTGCTGGACGGGGCGCACAGCAAACCGCAACGAACGTTCCGGTCGTAATGCTGAGCTACTTCGATATGCTGCCCGGCTACGCGCAGATCATCCGTTCGGTCACTGCTGAGGGCGACTGCGTGTTCCTGCCCAAGTTCTATAAGAATCCTGAACACGCAGCGGACTACTCGCGTGATAAGAAAATCGCCGGCGCAGCGCGCGCGGCCCTTCAGAAGATAGTTACTCTGGATCTCCCTCAGGCTGAATACTACGCAGGTGAGCTGCGCATGCTGATCTTCGAAAGACGCTGCCAGACCTTGGAGCGACAGATGGACCGTGGGCCCAAGGCGCGCAAACAGAACCTCATCAACAAATACTTGACCCTTACTTACAAGTTCTCCCTCGTTGTTGAGTTTGACCCCCGTGGCGACCCAAGACTGGACGCGGATGTATCCGCGCCATCGGAATTCTACCCGCTGAGCGTCCTATACGAGGACTGGTTCGAATTCCGGGATCGCATACTCCTGAACGAGGCGGTCCACGTCGAGTTCTGGCTTCGCGTACACAATGTCCGTCGCGGTAGGGGTGAGCTTATCAAGCTGCCGCGCTTGTCCGAGCCGCAGTGGGGTGAAAATGGGCTGCGCGCCGACACCGTCGCAAGTCGATTGCTACACCGCGCCCTTGCAGGTTACCTAGCTCATGCCTCCGAACCGCCGCAAGGGCTCGTGGATCATGGCTGGACTATTGGCCCAGTTGATCTGCAACGCAACGTGGCCGAGGACATCCACCTACATCCGAGCTCTTTCGCTCCCGACGCTGAGCTAGATGCTGACCGCCTAGCCTTTCAGTGGGATGCGGCGAAAGGAGATGTGCCCCTTGGCACATTTCTCAATGCACGCGAGGGCAACTGCAACATCTCTCACCATGTGGGCGAACTGAGGACAAGTATCGGAAGAGACATAGCGGCGCACTACCGGTCTGTCGGTGACGCGCCGTTCCGCGCCGAACACGTAATCGTGAACCCAGGATGGAAGGGCCTCCCGAGCGGTTACTTCTTTAACGGCGACTTGGAACTCCGTCTGTTGGGCACCGTCCAATCGGAGTCAGACCAGCCCAATGCGCCGACGCCGAGAATTGAAGCTGGTGCCGATTCTACGATTCATCGGATCCTTCTCCTTGCGGAGGAGGGTGAAGCGGAGTTTGAGTGTTTGGATGGCGCGATCGTAACAGCTGACGATCTTCAGATGAGACTCCTCCAGAAGTTTAAGGACGTCATTCCCGTCGATTCCGCATCAGATGCGACCAATCTCGCGCGGCCGGGAGACGTGGTCCTGTGTGCGCCGATCGCAGGCTCCGGGCTTTCCTGGTGGGCAAGCGATGAGGCGCGGCCGGTTATTGTTGCCATGAGGGCGGCGGATGCCAAAGTGATTCTTGTGCCAAGCGCCGAAGCAAGCAACAGCACCGATCCGGAAGTGTTTCAGGAACTTGCTGTTCGAGACGTCCACTGCATCTTCACTAGGCCGTACGCGGATGCAATTCCAGAGGCAAAAGTCATTGATGCCGTCCTTTGCACCGGATCCAGGGTGAAATACATATCGGACCAGTTGGATGATCCGGATCGAACGAAGTACTGGCGCGAGGCGTCAGCGGCTGCCGTGGCAGATTTTCGCGGGGCCTATCGTATTCTGGAGGAGGCCAAGGCGCTTGGTCACGTCGGTTCTGGTTCTGCATCAATTCGTACGTCCGAAGGCGCCTACCTTATTACCAGTAGCCGCACGAGCAAGGGGCAGGCACTGGCGGAGGGCGATCTAGCACACGTAGTTGGATACTCTCCATCGCTTAACATGCTTCGGTGGGTGGGTAACCGAAAGCCTTCGAGCAGCACGCCTTGGCACTCCGTTCTCTACCAGCTGCTTCCGCATGCACAGGCGATCATTCATACGCACAACAAGGAGGTTACCTACTCGCCTAGCCTCGCGTCGTTCCGAACGGCGGCCTATACGCCGTATGGGACTAGCCTCATTGGAATCGAACTGGTCAACCATCTGTCTAGAGTCCCTAATGCCGACGCTGAAGTGGCCATTCTGTCCGGGCATGGCGAGGTCGCCGTTGGCGCTTCCCTAGAGGATTGCGCGAGAGCTCTCATTGAGCTGCAGAGAGCTTGCCGCGACGTCCCTCCCCCCAGCGGTGAGGATGACCGTCGAGCTGCCGAGGTGCGGGCGGTCTCACCGAAGTTCCGAGACCCTGCTCCGCCGAACGATACGCCGCCTGCCGTTCTCTTGCTCACGGCGACCGACGTCGAGTACGAAGCCGCTATTCGCTTGGCTGGTGTGCGCGATTCGCTGACCGAGCGGAGGCAAGGCCTGAAGGGTCAGGTCTATGTTGATCTCGGCTTCGAGCATTGCCCAGTCTGGCTTTTCAACTGCAGGAAGGGCTCCGTCGGTCTCGGTGCATCGACCGTGCGAACGATTCAAGCGCTCATGCGACTTGACCCATCACCATTCGCAGTTATCGCGGCCGGCATCGCCTTTGGCCTACAGCCAAAGGACAAGTCGAACAAACCAAAGCAGCAACTTGGGGATGTGCTGCTTGCGGATCAGATCCGGCTTTACGAAGTCACGCGCGTTGGCCGCGACCGAACTCTGAGCCGGGGAGATCGACCATCGACTTCGTCCTATCTGCTTGAGTGGTTCCGGTCATGTGAGGTCGACTGGGCAACAGATGAGAGGGAGTCAACTAGGCCAAGGGTGCATACCGGCCTTATGATGTCCGGCGAGAAGCTGGTCGACGATCCTGCCTTCGTTAAAGACCTTCTTCAAATGGAACCGGAGGCTATAGGAGGGGAGATGGAGGCGGCCGGTGTCTATTCTGCTGCGACGGGTGAACACGTCCACTGGACAGTTGTCAAGGCCATATGTGACTGGGGTATGGGGAAGGGAGATAAGTGTCAGGTGGCGGCGGCCGAGAACGCTATTGATTTTATCTACCACACGCTCAGCCAGCCAGCGATGCGCAAGATCCTTGAGGACTACATGAAGCGCCGGTAAACCCCCTTGGGTTCTGGCTGAACTCTGTTTCAGCACACCTTTCCGCCGCGTTGCCCGCTGGATGGCCGAGATGCAGCCGGGCGCGAGTTTCGACAGCAGAGCCTTCGGCGTCTCCGACGACGGCTCGACGGTTGTGGGCAGGAGCTACAGCACGTCCGGCAGTGAGGCCTTCGTCTGGACGAGCGGTACCGGGATTGTGGGCCTTGGAGACCTCCCGGGCGGAGGCTTCGCGAGTTGGGCCTACGACGTTTCGGCCGACGGCTTGACGGTTGTTGGCCGGAGCGAGAGCGAATCTGGCCAAGAGGCCTTCATCTGGGAGTCCACGCACGGCATGCGCGAGCTTGATGTGGTCCTCACGAACCTCGGCCTCGATCTCGTCGGCTGGACACTTGAGGCAGCGAGGGGCGTGTCTGCTGACGGGAAACAATGGTTCGATCCGGCCTGCGTGGTCGTACGACGGGCCCGCGGCTGCTGGAATCCTGAAGGCATACCGCCGGGTGCTGAGCGGTGAGCGCAACATGGTGGCAAGCCCAAGATTCCGGTCCAGCCGTTGTGTTAGGGATCGTGCCTGACCATCAGGCCGCTTCCCGTTCTTGCTCTTCCCAGAGTTCGAAGAACTCCACGGGCGTCAGCCCGTCCAGCGACCCATGCGGTCGCTCGT
>JAJDAO010000066.1 GCA_029261835.1 Deltaproteobacteria bacterium
CTCGAACTCGGACCCGCTGTCTTGCCACGCTTGGATACTCCACCGAAAGGGTGGTCGTCTGTGACGACGTAGCGCCCGACGAGCCCACACAGAATGGGCACATCGAGAGCTTCAACGGGCGGCTACGCGGCCGACGTACACAAGCTGCGCCGTACGGAGAAAGATATGCGACGGGAGGAGAAGCTGCAGCGATTCGACGTGCTGCGAGTAGATACCAACGGGATAAGGAGTCTCTTCGATCGCGTGGGGCCGAGGTTCTACAC
The DNA here is from genome assembly GCA_029261835.1 of Deltaproteobacteria bacterium. Classification (GTDB taxonomy): domain Bacteria; phylum Myxococcota_A; class UBA9160; order UBA9160; family UBA4427; genus JAJDAO01. The sequence continues at coordinate 264 of JAJDAO010000066.1, forward strand.
GCGGTTCTTCGCTTTGACGGGCTACCGGTCGTCCCTGAAGTACTTCTGGCGCGAGCACTTTGCTCGCATGGCGCTTCGCGAGGGAGCGAAGATTCTGGACTCGGGAATCGGAACCGGATTCCTGACCGTCAGTCTTTTGAGGGAATCTCCAATCCCTCTGACCGTCGCGGGTGTGGACTTTTCCCGGGGCATGCTGGCCGGACTGGGTCGCAACCTCGCAGAGTATGGCGGCGAGAACCGCGTGACCATCCAGCTCGGCGATATGCGCAAACTCCCTTTTTCGGATGGGAGCTTCGACTTCGTCATGACATCGGAAGCCATGGAATACTTGCCGGACGTGCGCGAAGGCATCTCCGAATGCGTGCGCGTTCTTCGTCCCGCCGGAAGACTCCTGTTCATTGCGACGAAGAACAGCCCCATGGGCAAGCTGGTCGCTGCAACTTGGAAGAACAAGGTTCTGGACCCGGATTCCGTGAGAAGCTTCATGATCGAGGCGGGAATCAGCCGGGTCGAGACGTTGCGATTCCCCTGGTACTTCAAACACGTCGACGCGACCATCATGGCCCTTCTCGGAGTCCAAGACCCCGCAAAGTGTCTCTCAGACCAGGCCACCCAACCGTCCAACTTCTGCTGACGGGAAACACAGTGGGCACGCGGGCGTGTACGTCAGCTCGCCTGCCGCGCGGTGAGTCCCCATTCGACTCCGTTGCGGAGCAGGCGTTCGAAGGCGTCCGTCTCCCACGGGCCGTGAAAGTGCAACGGTGTCGTACCCGCGGCGTCCACACTGGCGTCGACGAATGGCTGGATGTTGGTCGAGGGCGAATGACAGTGCCCCAGCGCGAAGTAGGCCACCGCACCCGCACCGTGCCCGCGCACATAGCCGAGCACGCGAGTCCGGCCGTCGGGCTCGACAGAGGTGTCCTTGCCGTAGCTGAAGCCGAACGTTCGCGGCGCCTCGTCCTGCCCAGCGAGATCCGAAGTCGTCAGCAACACGCGGGTCTCGGCCGGAGCTTGGAGTTCGATCAGGTACAGCTCGTCGATCACCTCGAAGGAGACCGGCAAGCCGCGAGTCAGCGGGTGATCGCGATCGCGGACATCGACGCGGAACTTGCGAATCGGCGGATGGTTGAGGAAGAAACCGCCGAGAACTTCGTGGTGCCGGGCTTTCGACATCATGCGGCCGGGGCGGCCATCTGGCATCGGCACCGAGCGCCCGCCGCTCGTCCCGTGCAGGGCCAGCCAGCGCCCTCCCCTCTCGAGCCACTCTGCCACCCCCTCGATCTGGCCACCGTCGGGGTAGGGGCCCGCGACGTAGGTGACGAGCAGGTCGCTGTCGGGCAACCAGCCATCGAGGTCCTCGAAGTCGCCAGCGACACTGGCCATCACGCTCTCGTTCTCCTGCAGGAGCTGCAAGATCCGCAAGCGGGCGTAGTCGATGTCGTGACCAGCGCAGGAGCCGCGCGGAAAGCCGCCAGCGACGACGTGCACGCGAGTGGGTTTTGTCGAAGTCGCCATATGCCAGGAGAGGCTACGAAGGCAGCTCCCGAAGTTCAACCCGGCATGCCATTGAAATCGGGCACCAACGCCGCGGGGAGCTCTCCGCCTACCGCCCCTTGAAGTTCGGCGGGCGCTTCTGAAGGAAGGCGGTCACGCCTTCCAGAAAATCCTCGCTGTCTCCGAGTATGCGCTGTGTGTCCCGTTCGAGATCGAGCTGCTGATCGAGCGTGTTGTGTTCGGCCGCGGCCAGGACACTTCGCAGGCGGGGGTAGGCCAGCGGGGGCCCGGCGGCCAGGCGAGAGGCGGCGGACATGGCCTCGTCCATCAGCTGGTCATCGTCGACGCAGCGCCAGATCATCCCCCACTCGGCCGCCTGCTCGGCCGGGATCGACTCGCCCAGCATGCTCATCCCGAGCGCTCGGGCGCGTCCGACCACACGCTGGAGATAGAAGCTGGACCCGAGGTCGGGCACGATGCCCAGCTGCGGAACGAAGACGAGCTTGAAGCTCGCCGAACGTGCGGCAAAGACCAGGTCGGTAGCCAGCGCGATTCCGACCCCACCGCCTGCAGCGATTCCATTCACCGCCGCCACAGTCGGCATGTTCAGATGAAACAGGTCGTGGGCCAGCGGGTTGAAGTGCTCCTCCATGCTCTGTGCCACGTTCTCGCCGATCGAGGCCCCGGGCCGCGACTCTCCGCCGGCCAGGTCGGCCCCGGTGCAGAAGCCGCGCCCGGCCCCCGTCAGAACCAGCGCGCGCACCGCCGGATCCCCCGATACCGCCGCGAGCGCCGAGCGCACGTCAGCGATCAGCGCTGCAGAGAGGCTGTTGAGCACCTGCGGCCGGTTCAGTCGAAGCAGCGCGACACCCTCATTGATCTCGAGCTCGATGTGGTCGTAGCCCATCTCTCTCCCTGCCTCCCACGTTTGTGCCTTCGTCAAGACCAGCCTGTCTTCGCTTGCGATATTACGAATGATCGCCCCTCACGATCTGAGGATGGTAGCCGACGCATCTCGGGCCTCCGCACTGACCCAGTCCTCGAGCATGGGGTCTGCATCGGCGGCGTTGAGCTGTTCGATCCGAGCGATGGCGTCTCCGCGCACCTGGTGCTTGATGCGGCGGTAGGCGTCGGCGGGGATGCTCGCCATGTCGCGGGCCACTTCGACGGCGCGCTCGATTACAGCGTCCGGCGGTTGGAGTTCGTCCAGCACACCTCGCGCCAGGGCCTCCTCCGAGCCAAACCTCCGCGCCTGCAGCGCGATGAAGCGAACGTGCTGCGGCGCAAGCTCGGCCTTCAGGACGATCATGGTTGCCGCGGGAAAGGGGATTCCGACCCGCGCCTCCGTCAGACCAAACTGGAAGTCTCCGATGGGGCCGACTCGGTAGTCGGTGTTCAAGGCCACGATGAAGCCCCCAGCCACGGCGTGCCCGTTGACGCTCCCCACCAAGGGCACGGGGCAAGCGTAGAGCTTGCCCGTCAGCCGATTGATCGCCCTGAGCAGGTCGTTTTGCTGACCCGCGGAGTAGCTCGGGACGCTCTTCAGATTCAGACCGCCGGAGAAGAACGGCCCCGTCCCCGCGAGCACGAGTGCCTCGGGCTGTCCGGCCATGGCCGCGTCGAAGGCGATCTCGAACTCTCCGGTCAGCTCCAGATCGATGGTGTTTGCGGGCGGGCGGTTCAGCCGGATGACGGTGACCGCCCCTCGCGGCTCAATCGAGACGAGGTCGCATGACATCTTCGCTCCTCTACTTCAGTGCCGGGGGGTTGCGTGGCGCGCGAAGCGCGAAGATACCGGCTTTTGTCCGGGCGGCGGAGGGATCCAATACGTACGGTAGACTACGGCTCCGCGGCCGGGCGCACACGTTGGTCTTGGGGCGGAGCTGTTCGGAACGAAGGCAGGGGAGATAGACCATGGGGCTCCAAGGTTCGGCCGCAATCGTCGGGATCGCGGAACTCAAGCCAGAGAAGAAACCGACAGGTCCAGAGAAGTTCTCCATCGAGCAGTGGGCGCAGCTTGCACGGCTGGCGCTGCTCGACGCGGGGTTGTCGCACGGCGACGTGAACGGCCTGGTGACATCGTTCGTCATGGAATCGGCCATGCTTGCACCCGCCACTGTCGCCGAGTACCTCGGGATGGAGGTGAACTACGCCGAGTACGTCGATCTGGGAGGGGCTACCGCGGCGGGCATGATCTGGCGAGCCGCCAGCGCGATCGAACTCGGTATTGCCGACGTCGTGGTCTGTGCCCTGCCCGGCGCCATGACGCCGCAGCCACCGGGCGCGCCGCCCGCCATGGACGGGTGGCTCTACGGAGCTTCGAGCAACGCCTATGGCTCTCCGCAGGCCGAGTTCGAGATCCCGTACGGAAATATCGCCCAGAACAGTGGCTATGCACAAATCGCGAACCGATACGCCGCAGAGTTCGGTTACGACGCACGCGCCTTGGCAAAGATCGCCGTGGACCAGCGGACGAACGCCTGCGCAAACCCGGAGGCGCTCTTCTACGGCAAGCCGTTGACCATTGACGACGTTCTGAATAGCCCGATGATCGCGGACCCCCTTCACATGCTGGAGATCGTGATGCCTGTCTCGGGGGGCGCAGCCGTTGTGCTGGCTAGTCGCGAGAAGGCAGCGCAAACACCGCACCGCCCAGTCTGGCTGACGGGCTTCGGCGAGCGCCTGGCTTTCAAGACCCACACCTATGCGGCGGACCTGGTGAGGACGCCAATCGGCCCCGCCTCGGACACGGCCTTCGCGATGGCGGGTCTCTCGCGCCAGGAAGTCGACATGGTCTCGATCTACGACTGCTACACGATCGCGGTCTTGCTGGCCATCGAGGATGCCGGTTTCTGTGCCAAGGGGGAGGGGATGGACTTCGTCAACTCCCACGACCTGACCTTCGAAGGCGACTTCCCGTGCAACACTCACGGCGGACAGCTCTCCTTCGGTCAAACTGGCATGGCGGGTGGGCTATCGCACGTGACCGAGGGCGCGCGCCAGATCATGGGTCGCGCCGCCGACAACCAGATGACGCGCTGCGACACGGTCTTCGTGTCCGGCAACGGCGGAATCATGAGCGAGCAAGTCGCGCTCATCCTTCGTGGAGACTGAGGAATGAACTTCGAGAAACCGCTTCCCTTGGCCACTCCCACCTCGCAACCGTTCTGGGAGGCGCTGACCCGGCATGAGGTACAGATCCAACAGTGCGGCGATTGTGGGGCATGGATCTACTACCCCCGTGCGTTCTGTTCCAAATGCCTTTCGCCGGAACTCGAATGGAAGGAGATCTCCGGCAGGGGAACGCTCTACAGCTTCACCATCGCCCGCCGCCCCACGGCGCCGTTCTGGGCAGACGACGTGCCGCAGTTGATCGCCGTAGTGGAACTCGACGAGGGCCCGCGGCTGACCAGCACCTTGTGCAACGTCGAGGAGAGCGACATACGGGTGGGGATGCGGCTGCAGCCCCTCTTCGATGATGTCAGCGACAAGGGCGTGACCATGCTCCGCTACGAGCCCGAGTAAGAGCCGCGCGTTCAGCTGCCGGATCGCCGCCGGAGGCTCACGGTGGCGGTGCCGGGCATGAGGACGGCACCGCTCTCGTTGCGTTCGAAAATCTCGCAGTCCACCAGCAGCTGGTCGTCCTCTTCGCGCTTGCCCACGACGACGCCACCGTAGGTGAGCTTCTCGTTTGGGAATGCGTTGCCGCGGTTCTGGATCGCGATGCGTATGAGGCGACCGCTCGGTCCCACCCAGTCTGTGAGCATCTTCGCGAGAATTGCCGACTGCAGGGGCCCCTGCACCAGGATATTCGGCAACCCCTCTGTCTTCGCGTAGGGGAGGTCGTAGTGGATTCGGTGGCCGTTGTTGCTGGCCGCGCTGAAGAAGAAGATCTGTAGCTCCGACGGCGCGGCGTTCGTCTCCGGGAGCGCATCGCCAACCGATACGTCGTCGAAGCAGAGCTGGTTCTCGGACACGTTTACCTCGCAATTATGGAGAAGCGGCCTCGGGCCACGACGACGTCGTCCTGATTCGTGTACAGCGTCTCGCGTGTGATCAGGACGAACCGACCGGACCGGCCACTCTTCTCTTTGATGTCTTCGATTCGGGTCTGCGCGGTGATGGTGTCACCTGGGTAGAGAGGGGACAGAAACTCGTACTCCTCTCCGCCCGCCATCAGGCGCTCGGCCCGCAGTGGGATGTCGGAGCCGCCCTGTAGCGGAACCCCGTCCTCTCGGAGTGAATCGAGCGGTGTGACTCCCTGCAGGACCTGCGGGAGGAACATGGGCGGCGCGATCACGCCCCGGTAGCCTTCGGCTCGGGCGGTCTCTTCGTCGAAGTAGAGCGGGTTCAGGTCCCCCACGGCGGCGGCGAAGCGCTGGGCCTCTTTGGGGTAGACGACGCCTGTCTGTCGTGCGACCTCTTTGCCGATCATTGCCTCGGCTTCGGGCGTGACGAGGGCCTCTTCCATCTGCATGTACTCCTCGTTCGCTGTCGTACGAAGGCGACAAGCGGGCTTCGAACCTGGAACAGCAGCCAGATGCTGGCCAGTAGACGGCGCGGTGTCAAGCGTCGCGATCACTCGTGTCTTGCTAGCGCGGCTTCCCGACTCCTGGTTTGTGACGTACCTTCGAGCGTCGGAGCCCTCCGTGGGGCGCGGGTTGGGAGCATGGATTTTCGCTGGAAACGGGAGTATCTCGACTTTCGCGACGAACTCATCGAGTTCGTTCAGCGGTGGCGCACGCCTGAGCTCATCGCAGAGTTTGACCGCGGGGAGGGGACACCAGGGCCGGCCACGCGGCGTTTCCACGAGGCTCTCGATGAACGCGGCTGGATGCGGATGTGCTGGCCGGTCGAGTATGGCGGGGAGGGACGCGATCCCCTCTATCGTTTCATCTTCATCGAAACCATGGAGTACTGGGGAATGCCGTACGGCAACCTCACCTTCACTTCCATCGCCCCCACCCTCATTGCCTTCGGAAGCGAGGTGCAGAAGAGAGAATACCTACCCCGCATCTGGAAGGGAGAGGCTCGATTCGCCCTCGGCTATAGCGAACCCAACGCCGGAACCGACCTCGCCAGCCTGCGAACTCGAGCGGAGCGGGCGGGAGACGACTGGATCATCCAAGGGCAGAAGATCTGGACTTCTCTCGTCGAGAACTCCACCCACATCTGGCTGGCGGCACGAACGAACCCCGACGGACCCAAACACCAGGGTATCTCGGTCTTCATCGTGCCCGTGGACGCCGAGGGTGTCACGATCCGGCCCCTCCAGACAATGAGCCGCATGCGCACCAACGAGACCTTCTACGACGCGGTCCGCGTACCCGCTGGCAATCTCGTAGGTCCCGAGAACGGCGGTTGGAACATCGTGATGTACGCGCTCAACTTCGAGCGTGTCGGTCTCGCGGCCGCGGGCGATTTGGCGAGAGAGTTCGATGTGCTCGTCACGTATCTGCGGGAGAATCGCCCGGAGATTCTCGACGATCCGGTAACGCGCGTGCGCCTGGCAGAGCTCAAAGTCGACGTGCATCGCCAGCGGGCCCTCGCCACGCGCAACGCCGACGTGATCGCACGCGGCGGCATCGGGATCGGCGAAGCTTCCATGGCCAAGGTTCATGGCAGTGAGCTTCGCCACCGCCTTTCGAACGCGGCCATGGACCTCTTGGGTCGCTACGGCGGTCTCAGCGAGGAGTCGGGCGCGCTTGCACCGATCGGCGGCCGCATGCAGTCCACCTGGCGCATGTCACCGATACTGCGATTCGGCGGCGGCACCAACGAGCTGCAGCGCACGATCATCGCCACGCGACATCTCGGAATGCCGCGCTGATTGGGCACGCCCCGACTGGCGAAAGGAAGGTCGATGGACCTCGAGTTGACAGAGACACAAGCGATCTTCCGCGACACACTCCGCGAGTTCCTCGAGGCGGAGGTGCCTTTCTCCCGTGTGCGGGAACTCGAGAAACGTCAGTGCAGCGATGAGGCTCTCTGGGCAGCCTTTCACGAGCAGGGATGGCTGGGCGTGGCGCTACCCGAAGAGGAAGACGAGGGGGGGCTGGTCGAGGCCGGCCTGCTCGTGGAAGAGGTCCAGCGGCGCGCGGCTCCGATTCCGGTGGCGGAGGCCATAAGCTGTGCGGTGACGATCCAGCGTCATGGGCCGAAGGAACGGGCGCTCGAGTTGGTCCGACAGATCGTGGGCGGTGAGATGACGGTGGTGCCGGCCATCCTGGAGTCGAACGACCGCTTTGGTGAGGTCACAGCTGAGGTCGGGGACGATGGCCGTCTAAGCGGAGAAAAGCTCTTCGTCGACTATGCGACTGTTGCGAGCCACCACCTGGTGGCCGCCCAGTGTCGGGGTGTCGTCGGTCTCTACCTCGTAGACAGCCGCCAGCCTCAAGTTGAGATGACGGCGACGCCAACCCTCGGCCGCACGCCCGCCGCCCGCGTCTGCTACGAGAACGCGAGGGCCGAGGCACTGTGCGACGCGGATGGCCACGTCTTCCTAATCCAACTCGCTCGGGCGCTGTGCAGTGTGCAGGCGCTCTCGTGCATGCAGGTCGCACTCGAGATGAGCGTTGCCTACACGGCCATTCGAGAACAGTTCGGTCGTCCGATCGGGACCTTTCAGGCGGTCCAGCACCACGCTGCCGACATGGCCATCGACACCGAGAGCACGCGCTTCCTCGTCTATGAGGCGCTCGATTCTCTGGATCGCGGAGAATTCAGCGAGGAGCAGGTCGCCGTTGCAAAAGCCGCGGCATCTCGTGCTGTGCCGGAGGTCACCATGCTCGCCCAGCAGTTGCACGGAGGTCAGGGATACATCGAGGAGAGCGATCTCTACTTCTTCACGCTCCGCGGCAAGGAGCGCTCACTGGCCTGGGGGACCACAGAGGAGTGTCTGGCTCTAATCGGCCGCAGTGTCGAAGCTCCGGAGGTCTGGCTCTAGGCATGGCGAAGACTCGGAAAGACCCTATTGGAGGACCGCTCAGTGGCGTGCGCGTGCTCGAGTTCTCTCTGGTTTTTTCTGCACCCTACGCGGGTGTCCAGCTCAGCGATCTCGGAGCCGAGGTCATCAAGGTCGAGCCTCCCGGCGGCGAGCCCTTTCGCTACATGGGCACGCCCGTCCCGGGCTATGGGAAGAGCTTTCAGTGGGCGAATCGCGGCAAGCAGAGTCTGGTCATTGATCTGAAGAAGCCAGAGGGTCTCGAGGTCGTCCATCGCCTGCTCGAGAAGACCGACGTCGTCTTGATCAACTATCGGCCCGGAGTCGCCAAGCGACTGGGCATTGACTACGAAGCCCTCTCGGCCATCAAGCCCGATCTCATCTACGCGGACATCAATGGCTTTGGGAATGACGGACCGCTGGCCGAGCTGCCGGCTTCGGACATTGTCGCCCAGGCATATGGGGGTGCGGTTGCGCTCGATGCGAAGGTCGACGAGTCGGGAGGCCCGGTCGGGCCCGCGCTTCCAGTCGGAGATCTACCGTCCGGAATCGCCGCCGCCATGGGGATTTCGGCAGCGCTCTACCAGCGCGAACGAACGGGCGAAGGTCAACGCCTTTCGGTTTCACTGCTTCGTACGGTGATGCAGATGGGCTTCATCCACGTGATGGTCGAGCCGGTGAACGACGAAGTCCTGCGTGATTTCATGGTAAGAGAGATCGAGCACCGGCGTGCTGCCGGCAGCTCCTACGCGGATCTGATCTCGATCCGAAGCGAGCTGGGGATTCGGGGCTCTCCCATATCGCTCTATTTCTCGGGCTACGGGGCGAAAGATGGGGGGGTCGTTCTCGGCGCACTCACACCCGCCAACCGGGATGCGTTCCGATCCGTCTTGGAGATCGACGACGACCCGAGCGACCAGCCCGGCTTTGACGGGAGTGATCCGGCCAACCAGGAGAAGATCGAGGCGTTGCGCAATCGTATTCGCAGCATCTTGATGGAGAAGACCGTCGAAGAGTGGACACAGCTCTTTGTCGAAGCCGGGGCGCCCGGGGCCCCGGTCCTGCTGCCAGAGGATCTGCCCCAGCACCCACAGGCAGCGCTGCATTTCATGGAGCTCGAGAGTGAGATCACGGGACCCCAGCAGCAGGTTCGACCGCTGGTCGAGCTGTCGCCGAATCCCGATCCACCCAGGTCCGCAGCGCCGGTCATTGGCGGGCAGAGTGAGCGCGTGCTGAGCGAAGTCGGCGGCTACGGGGAAAGCGAGATCAGCGCCCTGCGAGAGGCCGGCGTCATCGAGTGAGGGCCGACGAGTGGCGCTGGTGGGCGTTGTTGCACTGCTGCTTCGGTGGGCTGCTTCTTCCTCGTCATTTCGAGACTCTCCTGGGGTTCCAGACCCCGTGAAGTGTCTCTTGGGCTAGGGCTGTCGGCTGTCAAAATCCATCCGCCGACACTGTTTGGGTGTCGCGTACTTGGAGCTAAGTCGCTACGCCGCCTCTCACTGGACGTGGCGGTGCTGAAGCCCACGCACTCGCGGCGGGCCTACGACTTGGGTGTCCGGCGATGGCCGACTCTCAGTTGCGCGGCCAGTTCGCCCGTCCCAGCTACGTCTCATGGCATTCTGGACTGTGGGCGCTGCAACTGCAACGCCCCGAGACCGCCGTGCCCCCGATCGTCAGCCATCGCGTTGCAACTGTCGATACATCTCAGATGCAAGCTTCTTAGGCTCGGCCCACCTACGACTGCCAGACTCAAGTAGCAATCTGCGAAACCGGAGACAGGGATCCATTTCCCGATCTGGAGATTCCGCGCTCGACCGTGATATGACGAATCCAGCCGGACGTTCTTCACTGACGCAGCTTCTCCCCCATCGCTCCGTTCTTCTCCGCCTCCATACGGGGTACCATTGCTGAAGAGAGGTCTTGATTCACTTAGCCCCTCAAGTCGGGAGAGCTTCAGCTGCGACGTGGTCGCCGCGATCGAGGAGGTCCGTAGCGATGACGCAGTGTATACTACTTGACACTGTCGGCGTATCGCTGCCACCAGCAAACACGCTGCTTCGTCCGCTAGCCGATGAGGACGCATTCATCAGGGAGGTGGCGACATGGTATTTCCCCGATGTCAGCCAGTGTCTCCTGCTCACGGATCTCGATGGGGCAGCAGAGCCGCTCGTCGATGACCTTTGGGAATTGCAGAGGGAGGGAAAGGACGCTCTTGGTTCGGCGCTGGCCGAGTTCCTATGCAAGCTTGTGGAGGAGCGCGCTGGATTCGTGATCTGGTGCGCCGACGACTTCAAGGACCTGCCCACGGTCCAGTCGCGCGAGCAGCTGTCTCGAGAGCTATTGGAACAGACACTTGGGCAGCCGGCTGACCTGTTTGTCGCGCACTTGCCGGGAAGACAGAGATCGTAACTACCGGCCACACGCAAATGCCGCAAAGAGGGGAGGCCAAGCGAAGAACGCGGCTTCGCCGCACGATCATACTCTGAGGCTGCATTCAAGCTTCAAGTGCGGACCCGACGCCCCGCGTCCATGGCGGAGATGTTCGAGGAGACTCGCTTCCTTACACGGAATCCGTTTGGGCGCAGCGCCCCCATCGCCCCGTTCTTCTCTGCCTCGATACCGGGTACCATTGCTGAAAAGGGGCTTGATTTGCCTAGCCCCCCCGCCCACTCCACCGGCAGAGCCGACTCGCACTTCGTGATGCCAGAGCCCCGGCTCCCCCTGCCCAGGTTCCCGGCACTCCCTTCAACCGCGTCGCCCCTCCTTCCCTCCACTGGGCGGGCAACCTGCGTCACCTCACCGGGAAGGCGTGGCAATCGGTCTCGATTTGGCCGGCCTTCACCCTCTTCCGGATTGATTTCCACGTGACTCGTATGGCCGCGATGAAGCACTGACCACACCTTCGGAAGTGCCGCGGGGCTCGAAAGTTGCTGCGTCGTAGAGAATCCCCCGACACATCGCGCATGTACCCGCCACATATAGGCTGCCGGCCTCTGGCTGGCGCGTGGTCGATTCCCGACCAGGTGAGGTGCAGATGCGGCTACTCAAGACGTCCCTTCTGGTTGCCCAAGTGCTGGTGGCAATGGCCGTCGTCAATGATGCTTGGGCAACGCCCGTCACACTGGAGATCGAGTTCACTTCGACCAATGGCCTTCCCGTCATGGGACAGGGCGTGCCTGCTGGAGATCGCTTCTCCGGGACTGCTGTTCTCGACGCAGATCTGACAATTGATGGTATCCAGGATGTCGGCGTATTTCCGACCTTCGAGTTCGTTGTTGGGGGAACAACGTTCCAACGGAACGTACCGGCTGTGGTCTTCGTGGACGTATCGGCTGGATTGATCTCAGGCATACAGATCTCCACTGGAATCCTGGACTTCGGAAACAGTCAATCCGGCGGTTTCTCGACTACTACGGGCAGCACCTGGAGGGTTCTGCGGGAAGCTGAACCATTCAACATAAACGAGGGACGGGGGACCTACCTCATCACCAGCCAGATTCCTGAGCCCTCGACCGCCCTCCTCCTACTGACTGGCCTCCTCGGCCTCGCCCACCGACAGCGGCCGGCGGCACGGGGTGATACTCCCTCCCGGCAGCCGCGAGGCTGATAGGGGTTAGGTGGCGGACTCGACCTCTCGGGATGCCAACCATCCACCCAGGACACCCGCCGGCACCATGAGGCCAAGTGACAGGGCGTCGTACCACAGCGGATTGGCTGGGCTCGAGTCGCCGCCGGTCACCAACAGCAAGAGGAACCCGAGGACAGCGGAAACCACTGCTGTCCACCCGCCGTGGCGCAAGTGGAGTGTCCCCGCGGCACGAGACGCACGGAAGCTCGCATACACGGTGATCGAGAGGCCAAGCACGAAACTCCACAGAAGAAGGTCTGGGGACGCCACTGCAGCGTCGATGGCCTGGGTGGCGGTCTCTTCATCGTCGGACAACGCCTCGGCGCCTGCCAAGTAGAACACCACCGGAACGATCAGGACCAGCGTCAGAACGACGTCGAGAGCGGCCCAACGAACTATCGGTCGCCAGTGGAGGCCGTCGAACAGCCCTTCTGGTTCGATCGCTGAAGACTGCACGGTGCCTCCTGATTGCGGTGGAGGCTCAACGGCTGGCGGCGACCTGCCACGGCAACTGACACTCCAAGACGGTTGCAGGATACCAGACGTCAGTTAGAGGCGAGCCGCGGCCGGTCTGGCTGCAGCGACCCTATTGCGGCACGAATGGGCGTCGGGTGCATGGCTCCTGATCCCGATGCATCATGGAGGTGAATCCCCTGATCTGGAGTCCCCACCCGTGAAGTACCCGAGGCGGCGCCAGTACAAGTGCGCCAAGGCTCGATACCGGGTGCGAAACTGGCGTAAGTACGAGGCGGGCCTACGTGAACACGGCGACCTCACCGTCTGGCTCTCTGACGATGCCCTCGACTCCTAGAGGGCCCGCCCAGCGGGAAGCCCGGCGGCCAGCGGACCTACGCAAGCATCGCGATTGAAGCAGCCCAGACGATCCGCATGGTCTTCCACCTTCCACTCCGGCAGACCGAGGGCTTCCTGCGTTCCCTGGCCACATGCTCGAGGTGGAGATCCCCACTCCACAGACCATACGACTCTGTCCCGGTGCCTCAAGAGACTCGGTGAACTCTCGTTTCGTGTGGTCGAGGGCAATCGACCGATCCATCTGCTCATCGACAGCACGGGCCTCAGCGTCCACGTCGGTCATCTGCGAAGACCACCGAAGCAGAGGGCCTGGCGAAAGCTGCCCCTCGCCGTCGATGCCGGCACGGGTGAGATCGTCGCCTCGGATCTGACATCTCGTCGAACGCGTGACTCGACTCGGGTACGCACACTGCTTGGGCAGATCGAGTATCGAGTTGCCTCGGTCTATGCCGACGCGAGCGGTGCAAGCGGTCAGGCTACAGCAAGCGTGCCATGGTCGAGAACGCGATCTATCGATACAAGACCATGATCAGTCGAGGCATGAAGAGCCGCACCCTGGCAGGCCAACGCGTAGAGGTTCAGCTCGCGTGCAGGCTTCTCAACACGATGACCCGGCTCGGGATGCCCGACAGCTACCGAGTGGCGTGATATTCGGATGGGGCGAGATCGAAGTCATC
>JAJDAO010000067.1 GCA_029261835.1 Deltaproteobacteria bacterium
TGGTGCGCTGGATGCCACGACGAAGATCCTTCCGTCATCAATGGCGTAACCGCACCCAATGTCGTCGGTGACGAAGATGCCGATACGAACTATGGCACGGGTATCGGCTATGGGTACTACAAGACGGGGCATGGGCTGCCCGTCAACCAGGAGTATCCCGCGAGCGGTGTACTGCTCATGGGCGCAGGGATGACCTGCACGGAGTGTCACGACAACGACCTGCCTCACGTCGACGGTGTCGCGCGGACCTATGACGCTTCAGCTGTGGACGGTGCGGACAACGACTACCGACACGGGTATCGGCTCAAGATGGTCGGTCTGCAACTGCCGTTGAACATTCCGCGCGAAGACGCGGTGCAGTCGTGGGAGTCGGCAGAGGCGGCCGACTTCGCACTGTGCGTGAAGTGTCACGACTTCGATCCCTACGAGAACAACGACAGCGCGGTCACGAACTTCCGAAGTACGAATATTGATACTCAAGATGTGAGCATCAAGAATGCGCACTATTACCACCTCAGTAGTTGGGGTGGCCTGAACACGGATGCATGGGATTCCGATTGGTCGGGCACAGCGGGTGAGCATGCGTTTGACAGTCGCCCCTCTTGTCCCACGTGCCACAATGTCCATGGATCGTCACAGCTTGCCATGGTGCGCGACGGTCGACTGGTGAATCGAGAGCCGGGCCTGCCGATCGCGTACTACGACAACTCGGTCACGTTCGACCCCACGTGCGGCGAGCTTCTCCCCTCGCCCATGAACATCACCTTGGACAACGGTATCGGCACGATGTATGACCCCTTGGGTCCCGCCAATCTGTGCGGCAACTGCCACGGCGGGTGTTGGAATACCGCCATGCACACTCCCTATTTGCGCACGCCTTCGGATTACGCAGCCTCCAATGACGCGGACGGCGACGGCACGACGGATGATGCGGATCTCTGTCCGGTTGACGTGAGCCCAGGCGGGGAAGACAGCGATGGGGACGGCATTGGTGATGTGTGTGACCTCTGTCCTGACGATCCCACCAACGGACACATCCCGAGCCCGGATACCGACGCCGACGGCATTGGTGACAACTGCGATGTCTGCCCCGACGACATTTCAAACGATGTCGATGGCGACGGTATCTGCGGAGACGTGGATTCCTGTCCCAACGACTACTACAACGACAGCCAGGATGGCGATGGGGTTTGCGGCGATGTGGACAATTGTCCTACGGTCGCGAATCCAAGCCAGGCCGACACTGACGGCGACGATATCGGTACTTCTTGCGACAATTGCCCGGCCGATTACAACCCGAATCAGTACGACTCCGACAACGATGGCACGGGAGACGAGTGCGATACGGTTGCGGTAACCCCGATGGTCGTCGGTGGTAGGGCGCACTCTGTCGCGCTCAGGTCGGATGGAACGGTTTGGGCTTGGGGTGAGAATAGCCTGGGTGAGACCGGAAACGGCGATTCCACTGACCATGACGTGCCTAGCCAGGTCCAAGAACCCGGGGCGGGGTACCTCGAGAGTGTCGTTGCCATTGCGACCGACCAAGGCTCGAGTCACACCGTGGCTCTCAAGTCCGACGGGACGGTCTGGGCGTGGGGCTACAACAACTACGGTCAGCTCGGAACCGGATCGACGGGCGGCAGTACGACGTCGGCCGTTCAGGTCACGCATCCCACGGATCCAACCGGATACCTGACGGATATCGTTGACATCGCCGCCGGGAAGGAAACCAGCGCCGCCGTGAAGTCTGACGGAACGGTCTGGGCTTGGGGTGCGGGCGGCCGTGGACAAATCGGCAACTTCACCAAGGGTAACTACAACACACCCCAGCAGGTCAAGATCGAGAATACGCAAGCGTTCCTAACCGGTATTGTTTCGATCGCCGGCGGCGACCAGCACTTCGTCTCCATCAAGGACGACGGCAGCGTCTGGACCTGGGGCAACAACGATGCGGGTGGCTCCTATACGATTTCCGATCCAGATGCGAGCCGTACCTGGAACTACCGGGATACCGCCTATCAAGCAACAGATTACCCCGGCTACGAATACAACAACGCCACTGCCGTGGAGGCTGGGCTTTGGCTCACCGTCATGGTCAATGACGAAGCGGGGCAAGGTGCTGTCCACGGATGGGGACGTTCGATTCCCCCCGGTCTCGAGTACGGGCTCATCGGCATGGAGGGTTTCGTCTCTGTATCAACGGTTGCAGCTGGCCGTAGACACATACTGGCGTTGAGAGACGATGCGACGATCTGGGGCGCGGGCAACAACTGCGACGGCCAGCTCGGCACGGGCGCAGTGAATGATTGTACGCCGCATCAAGACACCGTTGCGGCGTCGGGGATGACGAACGCCATCGCCATCGGTTCAGGCCAGTATCACAGCCTGGCGGTGGTCGATAACGGCGACGGAACCTATTCCTACTGGGCATGGGGTGCCAATGCGAGCGGCCAGGTTGGCGTTTCTGGCGGTGGACATGTGTACGCCCCAGTCCAGGTCCCCGGCCTGTAGGAAGCCTCGCCCCCTTCCGCTCAGAGGTGTCTAGCAGGGTCCAGACTAGAGGATCTCTTTGGTCTCATCCTCGGGTACGTCGTCGGGATTCAACCCGAAGCGCTCCATGAAGAGGCCGAGCTCCTTGCTGAGCCACTCGCGGTCGATGCCGAACTGCTCCAGGGAGTAGACATTCTCGCTGCGGTAGCGCTTCTGGCGCTTGCGCTCGGCATCGAGCTTTTCCGCGAAGTCGGGAGAGATGTCGAGCTCTAGCTTCTCGTATGTCTTCTGCACGGTGGTCTTGGGGTCGCTCACGAGATCGGTGTACTGGACGATGGCGCAGCGCTCGGAGGGGAGCTCGTCCATCACCTCCAGCGCGTAGTAGTAATCGTGGACAGAGCCAACCGCCAACTGCCGCAGGGACTTCTCGATGTTCTCGGACTCGATGCCGAGCCCTTCCCACATGGTGGAGATCAGCTTGAGCAGGCTGGGCACGGTCTCGAAGGGGTTGCGCACGAGGTAGATGAACTTCGCATCGGGGAACTCCCTGGATAGGTCCCGCATCTTTGCGACGAAGGCGGGGTTCTTGCTCACCAGCGTCCGGTCACCGCCGTGCAAGTAGAGCTGCCGCTGCACGCAGCTGCGGTAGAACCCCAGCAGCTTCTTGCGCATGGCCGGGGGGCGCGTCTCGAAGAAGGCGATCTCGGTGAGCTTGTCGGTGTAGGGGAAGAAGATGTTGACCATGGCCGAGGAGAAGGACATGAGCAGGATCAGCTCGTCCTCCTCGGGCTTGTTGATGCCGATGGGGTGCTGTTTCGATAGCTCGGGGAAGAGCCCGGCTTCCCATTCGACCAGGGCCTGGAAGGCTTTGGGGAACAGCTTCTCGAAGAGCCCGAAGCCACCGCGAATGACCTTCTTCTGGATCACTGATGGGAAGAGCAGCTCCCACATGCGGAAATAGATGAAGCGCTCCTCGTCGCCGCAGAGCAAGCGGTGAAAGAAGGTGGTGCCGCTGCGCGCGTTGCCCACGATGAAGACGGGTTGTTTGATCTCGGTCTTCCGGAAGAGCGGCGTACAGACATAGTCGAGCAACAGGAAGACCGCGTTGAAGGACGCCCAGAACGTGATCAGGAAGATGAGCGTCAGGTGAATGAAGAGCCGCTTGGGCTTGGGCGTGTCCGAGAGGACCAGCCCGATCACCTTGAAGTACAACCGAAAGTCGAAGAACATGCCTGGCACCCCGACCTTGGCTAGCCCTCGCTGTCCATTGCCGCCAGAGACTTTTCGGCCTTGCGCACGGCGTGGGAGAAGATCCCGCGACCCATGAGCGAAATCTCCGTGTCGGCCCGGGCCTTGAAGATGTCGATCACGAGTTGCTGGGCGTCACGGCTCTCGGGCTCGGCCAGGGCCGCCCACTCGGCCAGGTGGCAAGCGAGGGCAGGATCCGTCGCGTTCACCTCCCGGGCGCGTTTGATCATGGGCTCGACGCCGCCGGCCAGCCGCGCGATCTCCTTGGCGCGCTCTGCCATGGGCGCGGGTATCACGTTGGCGGACCAGCCGTCCCACCAGCCGCCGTACTTGCGAATGACGTTGCGGGCGATGAACTCGGGGCGGTCGTAGAGCGGATCGAGGTAGGCGTGCTTGCGCAGCGCTGCCGGGATCTCGACCTCGGCCATGATCTCCTCGTGGATCTTGCCCTCGTTCAAGCCTTTCAGGGTGGTTTCCACGATTGCGCGCAGCGCGACGGCGGTGTTCGAGCAGCACTCCCGAATGGCATCGGCGCCTTCCACGGGCTGGCCGTGGCCGGGAAGAAGCAGGTCGGCCCCCACAGAGGCGATCGCCTCCAGCGCGTCGGCCCAGCCTTCCGGGTAGCGCTGCACCTTCTGGGGATTGCCGCAATTGGGCAGCATCCCCTCCCAAAGATCACCGCTGCACACGATGCGACGCTCCGGCGCCCACACCCAGCTGGCGTCGTCGGTCTCGCCCATGGCTGCGAACACATCGAAGCGCTCGCCGCCGACGTGCAGGGTGAGGCGGTCCTTGTAGGTGAGGTCGGGCCAGACGAAGTCGTCCATCTCGGTTGGCCATTGCACGAGGCCCGCATCGATGCCGAACTGCACCTCATTGATGTGGGCGTTCATGCGGCCCGTCTTCCGGTAGGTGTTGAAGCGAGCGATCATGTTCTCCTGGGCGATCACGCGCGGCTTCTCACCCGCCTCGAGCCAGGGCTTCAGGCCGAAGGCATGGTCCAGGTGCCCGTGGGTATACACGACAGTGTGAAGTGGGGCCTCGGTCTGCTTGCGGATCTCTTGGTACACGGCGGGGGCCGCTTCCTTGGTCCCGCTGTCCACCATGAGCAGCCCTTCGGAAGTCTCGAAGACGGCGAGGTTCACGTAGTCGGCCGTCATGAAGAAAGTCCCGGGTGCCACCTCCCGGGCCTCGCGCTGGCCGGTGAAGAACCGCTCGAAGACGGTGCCGCCGACAGACGGATCGATATTGTCCATGTCGTTGATCTGGGGTTCGCTCATGGGGGATTCCTCATCGGTGTGACTGGGCTTGACCAATGTGACCCACTACCACCATCCGTTCAAGCCGCTCGGAAGTGCGAGGTGGATTCTTCCAGCTGGAGCCCGGCGCCTCGATCCGCGCCGATCGCCACAGCCCGCTGGAAGAGGACTTCCTCGCTTTCCCGCCGATCTGGATCGGGGACGCAGCAGGAGACGGGGCAGGCATCCGCGCACATCTGGGTGTCGTGGAAGCCGACGCACTCGCTGCACAGGTCGGCGTCGATCGCGAAGATCTCTTCGCCCAGGTGGATGGCATCGTTGGGGCACTCACTCTCGCAGGCGCCGCAGGCAATACACTCGTCGGTGATCATCGTCGCCATGTCACACCTCAGTCCTGCCAATCCTCGAGAACTTCCATGGCGGCGTTGTAGCCGGGCCGGCAGGTGACTCCCGGGCCCGGGTGGCAGGCGGCGCCGCACATGACCAGGTTCTCGATCGGCGTGCGGTAGCTCCCGCTGCCCGGCACCGGCCGCTTGTCCCACATCTGGGACGGGTGCAGCAGGCCCGACGCGAAGTCGCCGGCCGTGACGCCGAAGGTCTTCTTGAAATACTCCTGAGTGAGCACGACCTTGTCGATGATGGCATCGCGGAAGCTGGGCGCAAACCTCTCGATTGCGTCGATGGCGCGCTCCGCCATCAGGTCCCGGTACTCGTTGTGCTTTCCAGGGGGTGGATCCGCCGGGAAGTAGTGCGAGAAGATCGTACAGGTGTAGCGGCCCTCGGGTGCGAGGCTGGGGTCGCGGACGCTCGGGAAGTAGCAGTAGCTGACCGGCGTCTCAGGAACCTCGTTGCGCTGGTACTCCTCCCAGTTCTTCTGAAGGTGTTCGGCGGAGGGGATGTAGGCCACCAGCCAGCCGATCTTGTCCTTGTTGGCGAATTCGAGGTGCCCGGTGAATCGGGGCAGCTCCTTCAATGTCATGTGGATCTGGATGTAACCGTTCGTGTACTGGATCTCCTCAACCGCGTGGGCGAACTCGCTGGGAAGGTGCTCCTTGCCCGCGAGGTTCAGGAAGGTGGCGCGTGCGTCGAGGCTGGACAGGACGACCTTCGCGCTGATCGTCTCGCCGTCTCGAAGCTCGACGCCGGTGGCCTTGCCGTCCTGGATCAGGAGGCGCTTCACCGGCGTCCGATAGCGGATCTCGCCGCCAGCGTCGAGAAACGCCCGCTCGATGGCGTTCGAGAGCGCCCCAATACCGCCACGCGGAACCTTGAAGTCGTAGGCGTCGCCGGCCAGGTAGTGGTACGCCAAGGAGAGGCCGCTGCCCGGCGTGTACGGACCCATGTGCGTGCCGTCGATGGCCGACGCCATCAGCGACCCCAGGATGCAACGGTGCTTCTCCGGATCGGGGAAGAACTGACGGACGATGTCCATCGCGCTGGCGCTATAGCAGATCCGGATCAGCCGCTCGCGCGTCTCCACGTCGGGCGCCTCGGCGATCAGCTGCTCGAGCGGACGGGGATTCCCTCCGATCGCCCCTTCGAAGATGACCTTGAACGGCTGGAGATATTCGCTCAGCGCCGCCAGTCCCTGAATGGCATCGAGACCGTGGTCCTTCATCACCATCTCGGCCATCTTCGCGGTGTCGCTGTAGGCGACGAAGGGAGCGTCTCCGGGCTCACCGAAGGAGCAGTAGGAGGTTTCGGGCGTGATCAGCTCGAGGCCGTACTTCTCGAGGCCAAGCAGCTCCAGCATCTCACGCCGGAAGACGAGCAGCGCCCAGGCACCGACGCTGTGCTTGTAGCCCTCGAAGAGTTCCTTGGTGGCCGCTTGGCCGCCGTTCCAGTTCGTCTTCTCGAGGCAGAGAACCGAAAGTCCTCTCTTTGCGAGCACGGACGCCGCGGCGAGCCCGTTGTGACCTGCGCCCACGACGATCGCATCGTAATCAGCCATCTCGAAACTCCTCTCTGTGATTGCTATCAGAATTCGGATCGGCCGGGGCGTTCGCCAACACGGCCGGCAGAATCATGGTGCGGAGCAGCTGACGCAGCTCGGCGTCGCTGCGAGCGAGGTGGCTCGGCACCGCCAGGTACGACATCAGGATGCGGAGCACCCACTCCATCAACACGTCGATCTGGACGCCCTCGCGGAGCAGACGCCGCTCGCCGGCGAGCGCGAACATCGGGCGCAGGAAGTCGGCGCCGATTGCGAGGAGACGCTCGGAGGTCAACACGAGGCGGCTGGCCACGCCCACCTCTTCGGGGGCGAAGAGCATCGCGAGCATGGGGCGGCGGGGGATCTCTCGCAGACACAGGAGCATCCCCTCGACGATCCATGATCCGACGTCGTCGAAGCGCTGGATGTAGACCTCCGCCTCCGTGGCCAGGCGTCCGGCGTCTCGCACGATGACGCCCACGAGGAGGTCGTCGCGGCTCTTGAAGTGGCGATAGAGAGTGGCGCGGGAGACGCCGGCCGCCTGGGCCACGTCGTCAACCGTGGTCTTCGCCAGGCCGAAGCGGGTGTAACAGGACTCCGCGGCATCCAGCCAGCGCTCGTCCAAGACCGGCGTGGGCTCCGCCTGCGGGCGGGCTTCGTCGGGAATCTCCTCCCGGTCGTTCGTCGCTGCCTGCCCCCGTCTGGCGTTATGAGACATGATTCAATTCTTGTATCACCTCTCATATCTCGTGTCAACCAGACGTGACGATGCCCAACGGGCCTCTCCTGCCCGCGCACGCGGCCAGGACTAGCTTGGATGGAAACAAACTTCAGTATTTGTATCATGTGTTTCACCGCAATACTGGGCCCTGCGGGGCGATCACGGCGGGGAGGCCTGGCGAGGGGCTGGTCCAGGGGTGCGAGACGAGGATGAGGAGAGGCGCGACACGAGCGAGAAGCCGGCCAATGACCCGGCTTCCCGCCGAGAGCGAACACTCGGCGCCGGCGAGTGATACCAGGAGATCCGAATGCACCAGCCAAGTGGGATGCGACTTCCCCTGACATTGCTCGCACTCGCGATGGTGTACGCGCCCTCGGTCGCTGCGGCGACCAAGCAGCCCAACGTCGTCATCTTCCTCGCCGACGATCTCGGCTGGTCGGATGTGGGCTTCCGCGGTGGTCCGATCGACACGCCGTCCATTGATCGCCTGGCGAAAGAGGGAATGGAGCTTCACCGCTTCTACACGACGCCGATTTGCTCCCCGACGAGAGCCGCGTTGATGACCGGTCGCGACCCCATGCGCCTGGGTGTCGCCTACGGGGTCATCCTCCCGTGGCAAACCATAGGCATCCATCCCGATGAGCACTTCATGCCCGAGAGCTTCAAGGCCGCGGGCTATCAGACCGCGCTGGTCGGGAAGTGGCACCTCGGACACGCGCAGCAGACCTACCACCCGAACCAGCGCGGCTTCGAACACTTCTACGGTCACCTTCACACTGAGGTCGGCTACTTCCCACCCTTCTCGAACCAGGGCGGCAAGGACTTCCAGCGCAATGGCGTCTCCATCGACGACCAGGGCTACGAGACGTTCTTGCTGGCCGACGAAGCGTCCCGCTATATCCGCGAACGCGACAAGGAGCGCCCCTTCTTCTTGTATATGCCCTTCATTGCACCCCACACGCCCCTCGACGCGCCCGACGACCTGAAGGCCAAATACGCCGACCTCGAAGACGATCGCAAACCCGCACGTAGCAACAAGACCGATCGGTCTCGGCAGTTCGCCAAGCTGATGTTCCGTCCGAGCGCACGTCCGATGTACGCGGCGGTCGTGGATGGGATGGATCAGGCCGTCGGCCGTGTGCTGGCGACGCTCGACGAGCAGGGCATCGCCGACGACACGATCGTGCTCTTCTTCAGCGACAACGGCGGTGCAGCCTACGCCATGGGTGGCGCCGACAACGTACCCCTGCGCGGCGGCAAGGGAGATACCTTCGAAGGCGGCATCCGCGTCGTGGCGACGATGCGCTGGCCCGGCAAGATTCCGGCTGGCACCAAACTCGAGAGCATCATGTCGGTGATGGATCTCTTCCCCACGTTGGCGGAGGCCTCCGGCGTCGAGGCCGGCAACACGCGAGAACTCGACGGTCGCAGCCTGTGGCCCGCCATCGCGAACGGGAAGCACATGGCGCGTGAGGACTATCTCTTCTTCGCCTCGGAAACGCCGATCCGCGGTTTGTTCAGCCTGACGGCCTTCGATGACGAATGGAAGCTCGTTCAGGAGGTGCGCCAGGGACTGCTCTCCGCCGATGTCAGCAACTATCTGTTTCGAATCACCGAGGACCCGAACGAGTACAACAACCTGGCCGCGGACCACCCGGATGTAGTGGCGCGAATGGCCAGTGCCATTCATCAATGGCGCTCGCTCTACCCCGTGGCGGGCACGCGTTCGGAGCTCGTCCCGCCGCCCGGTTGGCGGGCCCCGAAGGACTGGGCCGACTATCCGATACCCCTGGAAGAGCTGCAGGATGGGCCCGCCCCGGGAATGCCGCCTCCCAGTGCATTGCGGCCCCTTGACTGGATGCACGGTGAAGTGGGCCGACTCATCTACGACTGCGAGCCTTGGATTCTCCAAGGCGGGCTTTGCCGGTAGGCGTCCGACATGACGGTCAAGGACGAGGTTCTGGCAGCGATGGGCGGCGTGCCCGATCTGACCAGCCTGATCCCGGCATCGTTTCGGGCTCGCTTCCATCTTGCCGAGCCGATGCAGTACGGGATGGTCTGCCGTGACTTCCCCGAGAAGATTGCCCGGCTCGAGGCGTTGGGGGCCGGCCCATTCGTGCACGGCAAGGTCGGACAGCCCGGCTGGAGGGAGCACGGTGTCGCTCGAAGGGTGCGCAACGAGGTGGCGCTGGGCTACTGCACGAACCAGCAGATCGAGCTACTCGGTCCGGGAACCAACACGGAGCACTATGCGGAGAAGATCCCGGCGGATGGCGGATTCGCACTGCATCACGTCGGCATCGCCCAGCTGGGGCTCGCAGCCAGCCGTCGCGCGTTCGCAGAGGCCGGTATCGAAGCTGTCGTCGAGCTGGGTTTGAAGATGGGTCCGCTCTATTCAATGGAGGTCGCGTACTTCGACACCCGGGACGAACTCGGCTTCTACGTGGAGCTGCTGGAGTTCCGCTCTTTCGGGCGACACGTTCCGCTTGGCGAGGGACTGATCTCCGTGATCGGAAGGCTTCAACGCCGGCTTCGAAGACAGCGCGCGGCGGGGAATCCGCGATGACCGATACTCCCTGTGCCCCGGCGACTGGCGCTCGTCGCGGCCCGGGTCGTGCACTCGAGTGCGTCTCGGACGTGACGCGCCGTCGCTAGGAAGGGACTCATGACAGCAAGAACGCATTCGCTGCCGCTTCCGGTGCGGCTCATGAACCTTGCAGGAGAGGGCGCCAGCTGGATAGGGCTGCAGCCCATCAAGCTGGGGGCCGAGTCGCTGCTCGAGAAGGCCCGGGCGAATACCGGGCTCTCGGATTTCGGTGGCGATGAGTTTCGCGGGCCGCTGGGGTTGCTGATCGACAGCCTCGAGAAGGAAGCGAATCTCTCGCTGATGGGAAGACTCGTCGCGCGGGGCGACGTACTCCGCACGTTGGAGAATCGTCTTCGCATGGTGGAGCTCTTTCGCCGGCATCCGGAGATCACCGAGCGGCCTGTGGAGCGCCCGATCTTCGTCGTCGGGCCACCTCGCACCGGCACCACCATCTTCCATGACCTGCTCGCCATGGACCCCGACATCCGGGTGCCGCTCAGCTGGGAGACCTGCTACCCGCTGCCCCCGCCCGAAGCCGCCACCTTTCATACGGACCCGCGAATCGCGCAGGTGCAGTCCGACCTCGACCGGGTGGATGCGCTGATCCCCGAGTTCAAGAAGATGCACCCCATGGGCGCCGAGCGCGCGCAGGAATGCGTGGCCATCACCTCCCATGACTTCGCGAGCATGATCTACCAGACTCAGTTCGACGTCTCGACCTATGACCGCTGGGTGCTGGATCACGACATGCGCTCGGCTCTTCAGTGGCACCGGCGCTTCCTGCAGGTGCTCCAATGGAAGATGCCCGGCAAGCGTTGGGCACTGAAGTCTCCCCAGCACCTCTGGCACATCCAGCACGTCCATCGCCAGTACCCCGATGCGCTCTTCGTGCAGACGCATCGCGATCCGGTTCGCGTGCTGGTTTCGATGAGCAGCCTGGTGGCGGAGCTGCGCAGATTGTCGAGCAACACCGTATCGCTCCATGAGATCGCGAAGTACTACGCGATGGCGCTCGCCAAGGGCTATGACAACACCGTGGCCTACCGCCAATCGGGCAAGTTGCCCGAAAGTCAGGTGGTGGACCTGTACTTCCAGGATTTCATCAAGGATCAGGTGGGCAGCGTGGGTCGCGCCTATCAGCACTTCGGCTTCGATCTCTCCGACGAAGCTGCGAGTGCCATGCAAGCCTTTCTGGACGACAACCCGGCCGACAAGCACGGCAAGCATCTGTACAGCTTCGCGGATACGGGGATGGACGAGCAGGAGCTTCGCGAGCTGTTCCACCACTACCAGAGCTATTTCGATATCCCCTCGGAGCCGGTCTCATAGGAGCGACGATACGGAGCTTCGATGTGGTCATCGTCGGTGCGGGGAGGTGCGGGGAAGCGAGGAGATCCGATGGGCCGTCCATCTGATCGCAACCTGAGGCCCGACTCGTGACAAGCAGTGGGAAGATCACCGGCTACGTCACGCTTTGTTCGCGCTTCGCCGGCGCGGTCGGCCGAATCGCAACGGATCGGCTCGAAGAGGGGCTGGGCAAGGCGCTCCCTCGAACCGCTCACCAGTTGGCGCGGCCGGAGGTCGTGAGCGAGCTGATTCGACGCGGCACGCCCGCCGGACAGGCCCCGCTCCCGCCACTGCGAAGCGCTGGCCTCCCCGGGATCGAGTTCGAGAGCAGCAACTGCACGAACTTCTTGATCGATGTCGAGTTCGAGGCCGATGCCCGTGCCCATGCCCATGCCCATGCCCATGCCCATGCCCATGCCGAGAGTGCGGAGGGCGGGGCGCAGCCGCTCCCGAATACCCTCTACGTGAAGCTCCCGTGTGCGGCACTCGGCACACGCGCCTTCGCCAACGCGGTAGGGTTCTGGGAGGTCGAGGCGACCTTCTGGGAGCGGATCGCTTCGCGTGTTCCGATCCGCGTGCCGCGAGCGTATGCCGTTGTAAGGCGCGGCGCCCGCTTCGTTCTCCTGCTGGAGAACCTGCAGGAAGTCCCTGGAATCAGGCTGTTCATCAACCGGGACATGGCCGCGGGGACGACGCCCGACCGCGCGCGCATGTGTCTCGCGACTTTCGCCGAGCTTCACGCGGCGTTCTGGGGATGGACGCACGCGCAACGTGAGGCCGTGCTACCCGCCGCGCTCCACACCTACCTCGCGCCGCGAGGGCGCGCCATGACACGCGCGTTGAACGCGGCCGCCATCGCGCCGGCGCACAAGGCTGCGCCGGATCTCTTCACGAAGGGCCACGCGGACATCTGCAGGCTCGCCATCGAGAAGTGGGATGCGCTGATCGAGTCATGGTACGGCGAGCCGCTGACACTGATCCATGGCGACAGCCACCTGGCGAATTGCTTCGAATACCCGACGCCGGATGGGCCCCGCATGGGGATGATCGACTTTCAGGGCTTGCAGTGGTGCAAGGGCATTCGCGACGTCCAATACCATCTCATCGACTCGCTCGAGCCAGAGGTGCTGGCCAAGCACGAGGACGAGCTAATCGACCATTACATCGCCGAGCTTGCACGACATGGAATCGAGCTCGATGCCGAGGACGCGCGCGATCAGTACTGCGCGCTCTCGTTTCAGACGCTGATGGTCGCCGTAGTCTCGATCGGCCTCGGTTCGCTCACCGAGCGTGACGATACGGTTCGCACCGTGCTGCGCCGCAGCGTCGCGGCGATCGAGCGTCTCGGGTTCGGAGACTGGCTTGCGCGACTCTGAAGGACGTCCCCTGTTGGGCCTCACTCATTGCCCTTCTTGCTGCGTGGCCCGCGCGCGTCTTCCGGTCTCACGCATGCACGCGACGGTCGCCGACGCGGGAAACGCACGGATGAAGAATCCTGCATCCCGCGTGCATCCCAGCTACACCCGCGCCTTCTCCTCTGAGGGGATGTGCGGGCAAATAGAAACTTATCGATTGATCGTATCAACTGATAAGTTACAATCTCGGCCATGGGACGACCCTCAGCCCGAGACAAGCTCCTGGACTGCGCCGAGCGCCTCTTTGCCGAACACGGTCTGAACGGCGTCTCCTTGCGTGCCATCAACGCCGAGGCGGGACTGTCGCCGGCGGCGCTCCACTACCACTTCGGGACCCAGAAGGCCCTGGTCGAATCACTGCTCGAGCGGCAGATGCCGGCTCTCATGGAGCGTCGGCGCGCGCTGCTCGACGCGCTGGACGACCGTACCGAGCCCGCGACGACTCGGGACGTTCTGGATGCGCTCATCCGCCCGCAGGTCGAGCTTCTGGCCGAAGGCGGCGAGCCCGGCCTGGGCTACATGCGCTTGATCCACCGCCTGCGCGCAGACGGCGATCTCGATCCACGCTTCCCGATCGAGCGATGGCCGGGGGGGATAGACCGCCTGGTACCCCTGCTTCGGGAGGCGAACCCGTCGCTCCCTCTGTCGGTCATCCAGCTTCGCCTGAGCCTCGCGATCGACGTCATGCTGCGCACCCTCGCGCACGGGCTGGCGCCCGCAGACGGCGGACTCGAAGCACACGTGTCGGCGCTGCTCGACTTTCTCACCGGTGGCTTCGAGGCACCCATCACAGGAGAACCTCTGTGAGCCCTCGAATCGAAGCCCTGACCCCGCAGCAGCAGATCGATTTCAGCGCCCAGCTCGCTCCGGTCTTCACCGATCGCCCGGCCTGACGCGGTTCACGCTTCGCACCGAATGGAGATCCAACCGATGAGTCAACTCCACTATCGCACCTGCCACCTTTGCGAGACGATGTGTGGCATCGAGGTCGAGCACGACGGCGAGCAGATCCTCGCCATCCGCGGCGACAAGGACGACGTCCTCAGCCAGGGCAACATCTGCCCCAAGGCCACCGGCTTGCAGGACATCCACAGGGATCCCGACCGCTTGCGCAAGCCGCTCAAGCGCGTGCGCAAGAGCCCCGCCAGCAAGAGCCCCGACGACGAGTGGGTGGAGGTGGAGTGGGAGGATGCCTTCGACTACGCCGCGCAGCAGCTCGCCAGTATCCAGCGTGAGTTCGGCATGGATGCCATCGGCTCCTATTGCGGCCGCAGCACCGCCCACAACATCGGCCTCCTGCTGTCGGTCGATGCGCTACGCCGTATCGTCGGCTCCAAGAACGTCTACACCGGCTCCACCGTCGACCAGATGCCGCACAACTTCGTCTGGCATCACATGCTCGGACACCAGTTCTTCGGCACGGTGCCCGACATCAATCGCACGCGGTACTACCTGATGCTCGGCACCAACCCGAAGATCTCCAATGGCGCGATGATGTCCACCGGCGCCAACACCTACAAGAAGCTCAACGAGATCCGGGCTCGCGGTGGCAAGACGGTCTTGATCGACCCGCGACGCAACGAGTCCGCACCGTACATGGACGAGCATCATTTCATTCGTCCAAACACCGATGCGCTCTTCCTGTTGGGAATCATCCAGACCATCTTCGCCAGGGGCCTGGCGACGCCGGGTCGTCTCGGCGATCACATCACCGGCTGGGACGAGATCGAGCCCATGGCCGCGCAGTTCGACATCGACCGCATCTCCGAGGTGACCGGCATCGCGCGCGCGGATATCGAGCGCATCGCCGTGGAGTTCGCCAGCGCGGAGAGCGCCGTGTGCTATGGCCGCACCGGGGTCTCCATGGTGGAGTTCGGCGGCCTGTGCCATTGGCTGATGCAGGTGGTGAACATCATCACCGGCAACATGGACGAAGAGGGAGGCATGATGTTCCCCCTCACCGCCATCGACTCCCTCAGTCTGTCGCATTCGAGCTGGGATCGATACCGCTCGCGTGTCAGCGGCCGCCCCGAGTTCTCAGGCGAGCTACCGCTGGCGGTGATGCCCGAGGAGATCCGCACTCCCGGCGAAGGGCAGCTGCGCGGCCTGATCGCCGTCGCGGGCAATCCGGTGCTCTCCATGGCCGACGGCACCAGGACCGAAGAAGCGCTTCAGCACCTGCAATTCATGGTTTCGGTGGACTACTACCTCAATGAGACCACGCGGTTCGCTGACATCATTCTTCCGCCCGTTGGCCCCTTCGAGAAGGGCCACTACGACCTTTTCTACCACCTCTATGACACCATCAACTGGTCCAAGTACTCGCCACCACTCTTCGCGCCGGAGGAGCCCGCTCACACTGACTTCGAGATCCTGACGGAGATCCTCAAGCGCCTTGCCATCAAGCGCGCGCGCAAGCCGATCAGGAAGTGGCGCTACCGTCGCATCGGAAGCCTCGTGAGTAGGCACGTGACTGTGGACCGTGTCCTCGCGCTCGGTCTGCGCTTTGGCCCCTATGGCAAAGGCTTGAACCCATTCAAGAGGGACGCACTGAGCCTGCAGAAGCTCAAGGAGAACTCGCACGGCCTATTCCTCGGAGATCTCGAGAGATGCCTCCCGCAACGTCTCTTCACCTCGGACAAGAAGATCCACCTCGCGCCACGGGTGCTGCTCGATGACCTTCCGCGCCTGCGCGCGCGCTACTTCGACGGCGGCGAGGAGGCCTTGCAGGCCGATTCCGAGTTCGATCTGAAGATCATCAGCCGTCTGACCAATCGAACCCTCGGCTGGATGCACCACAGCCACCGCCTGGTCAAGGGCAAGAATCCCTGCCAGCTGATGATCCACCCTGAGGACGCCGCCGCCCGCAGTATCGAGACGGACAGCCTGGTTCGGGTCACCTCGCGCCGCTCGAGCATCGAGCTTCCGGTAACGATCAGCGCGGACATCATGCCGGGCGTGGTGTGCATGCCGCACCTCTGGGGCCACAACCGCCCCGGCACACGCCAACGCGTCGCGAACGCGACGCCGGGCGTCAGCATGAACGATCTCACCGACATTTCAGTGATCGATGAGCTGACGGGCAACGCCGTCGTCCATGGGGTGCCGGTCAGGGTCGATGCCGTCGGCAAGGGCCAGGCCACCGAGCCCGCACACGCGGACGAGACGGTCGAAGAGTTCGTCGCCTGACCGAACGTCCACGAAGAGGAATCCGTCATGAAGCCCCTCAAGATCACTCTTGCCGTTACCGCACTCGTCCTGGTGGCCGCCGGTCTGCTGATTTCCAAGGCGTGGAGAGACGTGCCCACGGCGATGGGAGCAGCCGTGCCCGCACGCCCTCTGCCCGCCATCAGCCAGTCGCACCACCCCATGCTGGCGGAGTCGCAGCGCAGCAGCATGCACGGTGGCTCGTACAACTGGGACCTCAACACCTATCCCGGGCCCCTCGGTCACAACACCCATACGGCGCATCGCGCCTTCAGCAGGCTCGTCGGGGTGGCGCCCAACATCGCCTTCGACGCCTCAGGCCGCTTGATCACGGTCTCGCTTCAGCTGAATGGAATCGAGCTGCACCTGCTGGATCCGGAGACCCTGGAGACGCTGGCGATGGCCGAGCTGCCCGAGAAGGCCTCGTTCGATGACAACAGCGGCGGCGGCTATTTCCACCTCGACGACCGCGACCGCGTGCTGCTGGCGCCGTCCGACAACACGATCACGATCTACGAGGTGGTCGAAGGGAAACAGGGCCCCGAGTGGCATGTAGCAGAGAGCCACGACGTCAGTCACGTGTTGCCCGAGGGCATCAACATCCACGATGTCATCCCCGACTGGATCGGCAATCTGTGGTTCGTGACCGGCGGAAACCTTCTCGGCTACCGCGAGAAGAGCACGGGAGAGTTCTTCACCTACGAATTGAAGGAGGACGGCGAGACCATCCAGAACTCGTTCGCGGTCGACGAGGAGGGCCTGTATGTGGTCTCCACCGACGCTCTCTACCTCTTCAAGACGGGACCCGATGGCGCGATCAACCCCATCTGGCGGGAGGACTACGAGAACGGCGAAGTGCAGAAGCCGGGCACGCTATCCCACGGCTCGGGCACGTCACCGACGCTGATCGGTGACGACCTGGTTGGCATTGCCGACGACGGCCATCCCTTCACCCACGTCATGGTCTACCAGCGCCGCGAGCAGATCGAAGGCGACCGCGTCGTCTGCAAGATGCCGCTCTTCAAGGAGGGCAAGAGCGCCACCGAGAATTCGCTGATGGTCTACGGCAACGTCATGGTTGTACAAAACGACTACGGCCACGTCTTCGAAGGCAACGCGCTCCAGACTTCGCCGGGAGTAATGCGGATCGACGTGCGAAAGGATCGCAGCGGCTGTGACGTCGTCTGGTACAACGAGACGATGATCTCCCAGTCGCTACCGCGCCTGTCGACCTCCACGGGCTTGCTGTACTTCTACACATTCAAGAAGCAGGCTACGGATGACTTCTTCGGCGGCTGGTACCTGACTGCGGTCGACTTCGTCACGGGCAAAGAGCTGTGGGACCGCCTGATCAGCCCGGGTACCGGCACCATCATCGACCCGCTGTCGAGCGTGACCGCCCCCGTCGTGTTGGGGCCGAACGGTGCTGCGTACGTGGGAATTCGCACGGGTGTGGTGATGGCCAAGGACCGCCGAGGATAATTGGCGCTCAGATGCCGACGTCGCGATAACTGTAGCCCTCAGCCTGCGTCAAGCGCGTTATCGTCGCGAATCGAAACACGACGGCCGCAGAACTCCTCTCGGGTCATCGCCTCGAGAACGGCCGAGTCCTCGATGGTGGCCCAAACACGTCGGCCATTCTCACGCATGCAGGCGACGGTCGCTGACGTCGGTGCGCCGTCGACGTAGCGCAAGGCGTAGGTCTCGACGGTCGCCGCGCCGCTCGCGTCCTGCTCGATGCTGCGCGCCGGAAGGCCACCGATCGCGGAGTCCATGTCGGCATGTTGGAATCCACCGGCGGGGCGGCGTGTCGAGTACACGGCGAAGGCGAACTTGCTCAGCCAGCCGCCAATCGAGCTCACGAGTCCGATGCTGCCCGGGTCATCGCGCAGCTCGTTCATCATGCTGGCAGTCGAGTGAAGGACGTAACTGTTGAATGGCCCGCCTGCGAAGCCGAGCCCACCGGTTACCGTGGGTGCACGATCGAGTGAGTGCCCCAGCTCTGCGGCAGCGAGCTGCACCGCGGATGGAAAGCAGCTGTAGAGATCCACGTGCGCGATCTCATCGGTATGCGTACTGGCCAGCTCCAGTGCACGGCGCGCCGTCATCCCGAGGGCGGGCGCACTCTGGAAGTCCCAGCGTTCGGACACGAAAGAAGACTTCTGGACGTCCGTCGCGGCGTGGAGATATACCCAGCGCTCTCGCTCCACCCCAAGGCGCATGGCGGTCGCCGCGGAACACACGATCACCGCCGCCGCCTGGTCGACGACCATGTTGGCGCAGAGCCGCTTGGTGTACGGGGGCGACACCATCTTGTTCGACGCAGACGGCGTGCCGATTTCGCGTGGGCTGAGAGGCTCACGTGTCCACGCGTACGGATTGCTTTGGGCGACTGCGTTGAACCGTGCCCATAGTTCGGAGATTCGGTCGCGGTGGCGTTCGATCGATTCACCTCGCCCATACCGCATCGCATTCTCGAAGAGCGAGAAGACACCGGCCGGTTGAAGGAGGCCCAACTCGACCTCGAATTGATTCAGGAATGCGACCTCACCACCGAAGGTGTCGTCCGGCGTGGAGTCGTTCTGAACGGTCCAGCCGAGATCGCCGCCGGACGCTTGGCATCGGCGCTTGCTGTGCTCGGCCTCTCCGCCGATCACGATCACGAGGTCGAGTCGTCCCGCCGCGATGTCGAGGGCAGCCAGGTTGATCATGCGCTGGACCATGTTCCCGCTCACCGGCGCAAGTCCGCAGCGAGCCCGCTCGGCACCGAAGCGCCTGCGGAGCAGAGAGGCCGGGTTCGAATACTCCCACAAACCCTGCGCGACCCGGATCGAGTCTGCTTCACGAAGAACGCCGGAAACGCCGCAGTCTTGCTCTGCGCGCTCGGCCGCCCGGGCCATGAGCTCGAGGGGCTCGGCGCCATCGCCGGGGGTGTCGACCCGCTGCAGGATCTGGCCGCATCCAATGAGAACGGGATCCCGGGAATTCTCAGCCATCGCGATGACCTCGGGATCGAGCCGGATCCATGTCTTCGCAATTGTCGAGCGATAGGTTCATCACGCGCTCGCGATAGCTCGGGTCGGACTGCGTGGCGAAGCGGGTGCCCATCCAAACTCCCTTGGCGCCAAATGCGAGCGTTACGGGTGCAGACCGTCCGGAGGCCACGACTCGACGCCATCCTCCAGTGGGATCTGACAGCTCCTCGCGAGCTGTGAGATGAGACGCCAGGCACCGATCGAGGCCACCAGCTCCAAGCACTGATCGGCACCACCCAGATGCTGCTCGCAGAGCGCAAAGGTCTCGCGTGAGAGGGTACCCGTCTCCAGAGTCTCATCCGTCGCAGCGAGCGCCGCGCGGGCCGCTGCCTCGAATCGATCCGAAGCCTTCCAGTCACGAACCGCATACAGGTCCTCGGGACTGCAGGCGAAAGCCTGCTGAGCGACGCTCCAGTGCTGCGTCCACTCGTAGTCTGAGTCCGTGACCCAACCGATCCGCATGATCACGAGCTCCCGGATGCGGTCATCGAGTACCGCATCGAAGAGCAGCGAAAAGAGGAGGTCGTTTACAGCCTTGGCCAGCGATGGGCGTCTGAGCAGGAGCCTGAAGATACTGCGATCGGCCAGCTCGGCAGAGACACCCGCAGCGGCGGCGATCTTCACGCTCTCTTCGGGGGGCAGCAAATCTACGAGGCATGCGGCTCTCTTCTCAGCCATGCGGTGCTCTCCTGTGCCTGTTGACGATTGCAGTCTGTCGCTGCGAGAGTACCCGGCCCGGAACGATGCCTGCCTCAAACGAAGCAATCGATGCCGCGCGACGGCCTACGACTCCAGGTTGTCACCTTCCCTGGCCCGGAAGATCTCGACCAGCTCCTTCGGGATCGGAGTCGATTTGTGGGTCTCGCGATCCGCGTTGACCCAGATGATCTCGCCGGTGCTGCAGATCTGGTCACTACCCGCCGAGCAGCTCATTATCTCCCAACGGATGCTGGAGCGGCCGATTCGCGCTGGTCGCACGAAGATCTCGACCTCCTCATCGAAACCGATCGGTGCCTGGTACTCCGCCACGATCTTCACCGTATGAAAGTCGCTTCCGCTGGACTGCGTTGCGAAGTCGTAATCGAGACCACGGAAGTACTCTTGAAGCGCAGTCTGGAAGTACACGATGTGGTTGGCGTTGAAGACGAAGCCCTGCGAGTCGACCTCCGAGTATCGCACGCGGAGGGGGAAGCAGAAGCTGAAGCTCGATTTTTTCATTGTTCGAGTCCTTTGCCGGGTGTGCTTTCAGTGAGGCCGTTGTCGCTCGGGTCGGCTTCAGTTCCGGAACTCAATCGCACAGTTCGAAATGCTCAGAGCGCCAACGCTCCTTGGGCTCGGCCGAGACCAGGATCTCATCGCGCTCCCGCCACGACCTTACCTGAGATCGCGCAACTCGTTGAGAACACTGGCGCCCCGGGGAGGACTTGAACCCCCGACCCGTCGCTTAGAAGGCGACCGCTCTATCCACCTGAGCTACCGGGGCGCACCCGTGCGGCTAGTCGCTCGGAATAGGTCGCGGGATAGATAGCAGAAGAAGCCGACCCGCCTCGGGGGTGTGGGGCGTCTCGTTGACACCCCCTGGAGCGATCGATAGCCTTCGCCGCTCTCCTGCGGTGGGCGTAGCTCAGTTGGTTAGAGCACCGGATTGTGGTTCCGGGGGTCGGGGGTTCAAATCCCCTCGTCCACCCCAGGCCCAGGTGACGAGCTGCCGCCAACATCACAGCGAGCTGTGTCGCCAGCGGCGCTGGGCAGATTGCACATCCCCCTCAGACGAGCGGATTTTTCTTATTATATTCCAATACCTTGTAGCCTGAACTGCCGCTGGCGGGCGGGCCGGATGCAGTCCCTGCGCAAGGCGGCTGCGACCAGATCCCGGGGGGCGATGTGCCCTCTGACGGCATCTTGCTCCGCACTCGCGAGGCGTCGGCGCTACCATCGGTGAGATCACCCGTGGCGTGCAGAGGCATCTCTGATGAACCGTATCCGAGCCGCTCGACAGGCGCTGGGCTGGACCCAGAACGAGCTCGCCCGCAAGGCGGGTGTCTCCGCTCGCACGATTCACGCGGTTGAAAAGGGACGGCTCTGCCGGCAGACGACGAAGCGGCAGATCTTGAGCGCGCTCGGTGTTCCGTGGGAGATGCGTGACGACTACTTCGTGCGCGCTCGTCCGGTTCGCAGGGTCATCGCTACGGAACACGCGCGCATCGCCTGAGCGCCGCGGCGCCCGGC
The DNA here is from genome assembly GCA_029261835.1 of Deltaproteobacteria bacterium. Taxonomy (GTDB): domain Bacteria; phylum Myxococcota_A; class UBA9160; order UBA9160; family UBA4427; genus JAJDAO01. The sequence goes on from JAJDAO010000067.1 coordinate 21,472, forward strand.
GACAGATCGGGCCATCAGCCGGCGATATGTGTTCGCAGATCGTCGGCGCAGTCGAGCACGAGCGAGAGCGTGTGCGACATGAAGTCGCTCAGCAGGCCTGCCGCCTCCACCTGCTCGCCAGCTGACGCAAGTGTGTGTGCCTCGGCCTCGACCTTCAGGCGCCCGGTTTCGATTCTCTCCTGCACGACTCGCCACTGCTCGCGAATGATCGGCGTCGCACTCTCGTAGTCCGCCGAGGCGGCTTCGCACAGCCGATGAAAGCTCCACCAGGCGGAGTCGGAATCGCCCGAGGGCCCGTCGCTGCCGCCACGAGCCAGAGCTGCCGGAATCAGACCGTCGATGTATACGGGGATGAAGATGCCGAGACAGGGAGACGCGAAGGAAATCCATACCGGCCAGGGTGACGTTCGGTCGGCCGGCAGTGGCGCGATCAGGCTTGCGGTCGTGGTACCCACCGGATCGCCATGCATACAGAGCGTGTAGCGTGCCTCTTCATCGGCCGCCGCGCCGACCGGCGGCAACATCCCCTCGGCGCCGTGGTCGCGCAGCAGCGCCTGCATGCTCGCCACGTCGTGCTTGCCGCGCCCGGCCTCGAGCAGCGCCCGCGAACGCCGCAAGCGCCCCTCCGAAATCATGCCCGGCACAGCCGAGTTGCGATAAGCCTCGGAGAGATCGACCCGCCCGCGCCCGCGCCACCAGCCCTCGCCGCGAGCAAACGACTCGAGATCGCGGGAGCCGATTCCCCAGTTCGAGCCGAGGGTCATGTGATTCGAGAGCCCCTCGAGATCCACCCGCCGCGCAGCCCAGCGCCGACCGGACGTCTCCATCACCCAGGCCTGATTGGGATCGGCCAACATGAAGCTGTTGTGATAGCCCGCCTCGCCGGGCCCGAAGCCGCTGCCCCCCTGGCCGTAGCTCTCGATGAGTGCGGCGATTACCTCGAGCGCCTCGCGGGCGTCACGACCACGTTCGAGCCCGAGCCGCACCAGATCCATACCGATGAGACCCGGCTCCTCCTCCACCGGCTCGCGTGAGAAGACCGACTGGTTTCCAATCGCGACGCCGTGCTCGTTGACCCCGTGCTCGAAGCCCCAGACCCACCACGGCGAGTGGCCCATTGCGCGATAGGTCTCCGCCACCTGCGGAATCGCGATGTGGGTGCACGTGACGCGCGCGCCGCGAGCGTGGAAGGCCGCCGGAAACTGCACGAACGGCTGGCACTCGCCCGCATGACGGTCACTGTTCTTGGCAAAGAGCGCCGTCCCGGCGGCGGTGTGCAGCGCGGCGGCGACGACAGAGTCACACATGTGTCTAGGCTACCAGAGTATGAGAACCAGAGCCGCACCGACCACGAGCTATCGCGGCGGCCGGCCCGGGGGCGACGCAGACGGCCTCTCAGCGCAGGTATTCGCTGCAGTCGAGGATCGTGACCTGCTCGGCGAGCCGAAAGCGGCCCTGGGTGACGGCTCGCGGCAGCTCGGCCGCAATCTCGCGACCATCGTGCTTGAGCGTCACTCGATCCAGGCTCAGATTGGGGCCCGCCACGCGTACGCAGGTGCGCTCGCCACCGCCGCCCAGGCGCTCGTCGTGCAGCTCGACCGCTTCGCTCAGTGCGCGGCGCGCCGCCGAGCCGCTGGCAACGAAGTTGGTGAACTCGATCAAGCGCTTGGCCTGCGCGGCCCCTGGAGACGCGCAGCGGTGGAAGTCGGGGTAGCTCTGGTAGATGAGCTCGGCGTGGCGCATGTCCAGCGCGGACATTGTGGCGTGGCTCATCTGACCGGACCGCTGTTTGGCGTCACCGCCGAATACCATGAAGGCGTCGTCGGCCGGTGAACCGATCTGAAGAAAGCGCACCTCGAGGTCTCCGCTGTCGAGCAGCACATATCGCCCCTCGACCCGCGCAAGTTCGGCGCCGCCGCCAAGCAGCGGAAGAGCCTCGAGCAGACCGAGGTGGCTCCCCAAGTACAAGGCAGCGGCAAGAACGGAAATGCGAACTAGGAGGCGACCCACAGCAATGTCATCGGCGAATTCACACGCCCGCTCGAGTGCAGCGACGATCTGCCCCTTCGGGGCGGACCGTCTGGGCCCGTGCCTGCTTCTCTTGTCCTGCTTCTATATAGATGCCGGAAGCGAGTGGTGGTGCGCGGGTACGGACCAGGTCAGCGCGCGGCTGCCAGCAGCCAGCTCGACGGACACGGCACCGGGGACCTCCGCACCCCTTTCGACGGGGACGACATCTGATAGCCTCCCGGCTCGGTCAGCCCTCCCCGGGCTGAACCCCAGGTTGTAGGCTCCCGTCACCCAACGGGACTCCGTGCGCGCCGGTAGCTCAGCTGGATAGAGCATCAGGCTTCGAACCTGAGGGTCGGGGGTTCGAATCCCTCCCGGCGTGCCATACCGCGGCGTCGGTGCACGAATAGGATCGCGAAAGCAACTCCCCCACCACCGCGACGATCATGAGGCGCCAATCGCGAAGGACTCTGGCCTCCCGAGAATCGTCATCCGGTTCAGAATACTGCAAGCCATCACCGCTTCAGCTTCCTGCGACCTCGGATGACGAGCACGAAGTCTGGCGCCAACGATTGTCTTGTATCGAAAGAAGGTGTCCTCCACACGGCCCGCCGATGGTACCCGGATTCCTTCTTCCACCGGCGACGCCCGATCTCTTTGACTCTCATGATCGTGCGATCGCGAGTACTCGACCGGGCCCTTCGTTGACGCGATCGCGTCGCCGTCTTGATCGGCGGAACAACAATTCTGGCACCGCGTGCGGCGGCAGCATTGTAGGTCGCGTTCGTGTCATGGGCTGCGTCCGCCGTGAAGCTTGCGATGTCACCGTGGACCTCATCAATGAAACCCTGAGCGGCCTTCGCGTCATCGGTATTGCCGTCGGTCGGAGCCCTAACGACGATCATACCAGCCCGATCAACACCCAGATGAAGCTTCTTCCAGCCACGCCTGCCACGTCCTCCGTACATTGCCGCCGCCCACTCACCTTCGCCGACAATGGACAGTCCTGTGCTGTCGACGATGAGATGAAGGGGCTTGGCCGGGGCGAGATGGAAATCGACATCGAGGTGCTGACTACGCCGAGAGAGGGTGGTGTGGTCCGGAGCTTCGAGATCGCGAGTCAGCTTCGCTGACGATGCGCTTTCGAAGCTCTGCTTCGTCGCGACACCCATCAAGGACAGTACCGACCGCAAGAAGCCCTCCGCTTGGCGAAGCGGCAGCCTGAAAATGAGCCGGAGCGTTAGAGCTGTCTCGATCGCGTGGTCGGAGAACTTCCGCTGAGCCCCACGCAGCCCTGTTGGCCCTGGCTTCCACGATGCGATGGCATCCTCCGCGATCCACAGAGTGATGTCACCGCGCTGCACGAGTGCGCGGTCGTACTCAGCCCAGTTGTTCACTCGGTACTTGGTCTTGTACTTGGGATGCACTCTCGACTTCATACAGGGAGCGCGGCCCATCGATCCCCCAGTCTTGCCCACGAACCCAACGTTGATCACCTTCGGCCCGGGATTCATGCACCAACGCCCTCTCCTGATGGGCCTCTGCTACCATGGCGGAGTTGCCAGCTTCTGAGGTGCGGAATCGTTGGGGTCCCGCTTGTCGCATCATCTTCTCCCGTGGACCCGCTTGGCGAGCGCGCTACGCGCGCTTCTCGCAGCCATGGCGTGGCCGTCTCAGGCGTCGGTTCTGATCACACGGCTGCCGCGCGCCACGGGAGAGCTCTTCGACCTCGAGAGGGCGGCGGCCCGATTCGAGAGCCCCATCGAGCGCCGGCCGACCCTCTCGCAAGCGTCGGCGCGCTGCAAGAGAAGCCGATTCGCATGACCCGACTGGCCAGCACGGACCGCGACAAGACCCCGAATAACTCGGTCGCTCGTGCGCTCGTGGTCATCGGAGACCGCTGGATGCAATTGATCTTGCGCGAGGCCTTCCTGGGGGCGACCCGCTTCGAGACCTACCGAGAGAGAACCGGGGCCGCCCGCACCACGCTGACGAAGCGGCTCCGGAAGCTGGAAAAAGAGGGTCTGATGGAGCGCATCCCCTATCAGACCGCACCTCTTCGCTACGAGTACCACCTCACGGCGAAAGGTCTGGCGCTGTATCCGGCGGTGGTCATGATCTGGAAGTGGGAGATTCGATGGGGCGGGAAGGATGCCCATCTGCCGCGCGCCCTGGTCCACCGGACGTGCGGGCATCGGGCCGCTCCGATACTGAGCTGCAGGCATTGCGGGAATCCGATCGTCCTCGGCGACTGCCGGTTTGCGGACGGCCCCGGCGCCGGGTACGAAGCGGCGCCGTCGAGGCGGCTGTACCGCCGGTTGAACAGCAATTCGCACCTCGCCGGCAGCGATGGCGAGGTCGTCGAGGCGAGCGACCTGCTCGGGGACAGATGGAGTGGGCTCGTCCTGGCCAGCCAGTTCTTCGGTGTTCACCGTTTCGACGAGATTCAGCAGTTCCTCGGCATCGCCAGCAACATCCTGACGGACCGCCTGAGAACCCTGGTCGCCAATGACATCTTGCGGCGAACGATCTACCAGGAACGCCCGCCCCGCTTCGACTACCGCCTGACCGAGAAGGGGCGCGAAACGTATCCGTTCACGTTGGCCCTCATGCTCTGGGGCGATCAATGGCTCGCCGCCGAGCAGGGCCCACCCGTGTACGTCTACCACAAGAGCTGCCGAAGACGACTGGGAGCCGTGGTCACGTGCGGCAAGTGCGACGGTGTCCTCGCACCGCGCGACGTGAGCTCCGTGCCCTCGAAGCCAGCGAAATAGAGCCCGGTTTCCGCCTGGCTTCACGCCTCGAGTCGCCGGAGCGAATCGGGCACTGCGCCGGAAGTAGCCGAGATCATCACTTGCACAACGAAACTGACAGCCATATGCTGAACGCGACTCTCGAGGAGACGCTGTCTGATGCTGGCAGCCCCGGCCCACACCATCGAGGACATGCGGAGCCGAGGTCTGTGGGGTGACACCCGGCTCAGCGACCTGTTCTTGCGAAACGTCGAGCGCCATTCCGATCGCACGGCGTTGGTGGACGCCCCCAACCGGCAGTCCTTCACGGACGGAGCGCCCAGACGTCTCAGTTATCGAGAGCTCTCGGATCTGACGAACCTGTTGTCACGCCAGCTACTCTCGATCGGCCTCGCGAAGGACGACATCCTGGTCGTGCAGCTGCCGAACGTCGCCGAGCTCGTCGTCACCTACCTCGCGGCCTGGCAGATCGGCGTCATCGTGAGCCCGGTGCCGATTCAGTTTCGAGAGCACGAGCTGCGACACATCCTGAAGCTGCTGCGGCCGCGGGCTTTCGTCACATGCTCGGATTTCAAGAGCTTCGACCAGGCTCGGTTGGCGGTGGCCTGCCGGGGCGGGCTCGACTACGACATTCTCGTCTGGGGCGATCGGGTCGCCCCGGATCATTTCTCCCTGAACCGGCTCCTCGAGGAAGCGCAGCGGGCGGGCGGCAGCGCTGGCGCCGACCTCGAGGCCTACCTGCAAGGCACGCCCATGTCTGCCGACGACACCGCCACGATCTGCTGGACCTCCGGCACGGAAGGCGTGCCGAAGGGCGTACCGCGTAGCCACAATCACTGGATCGCCATCGGCCACGGCACCTTCGACGCCGCGGCGGTGCAGCTCGGCGACGTCCTGCTCAACCCCTTTCCCATGGTCAACATGGCCAGCATCGGTGGCTTGTTCTTGAGCTGGCTGCAAGCCGCCGCACGGCTCGTGCTGCATCACCCGCTCGACCTGCCCGTCTTCCTGCGTCAGATCGCCGAGGAGAACGTCCAGCACACGGTGGCGCCGCCCGCTCTCCTGAACATGATCCTGATGGATCCGGAGCTGAAATCAGCCGCGCGCTTCGAGTCTCTGCGAACCATCTCTTCTGGCTCGGCGCCCCTTCAGCCCGACATGGTGCTGGGTTACGCGAGGGAATTCGGGGTCGAGATCGTCAACCTCTTCGGCTCCAACGAAGGCATGGCGTTGATCAGCGGTCCCGGAGACGTCGAGGATCCGCAGCTGAGAGCGCGCATCTTCCCTCGCTTCGGACGCCCCGATCTGAAGTGGAAGAACCGCGTGTCGGAATACATCGAGACGAAGCTGTGCGACCTGGAGACCGGTGATGAGATCCTGGAACCCGGGCGACCGGGAGAGATGTTGATCCGCGGCGCCACCGTCTTCAGCGGCTACTTCAGGGCGAATGATCTCGATCGGGAGGCGTTCGCCAAGGACGGATTCTTCCGCACCGGCGATCTCTTCGAAATCGCCGGCCCGGACGAGGAACTCGCCTTCTACCGCTTCGTCGGCCGCTGCAAGCAGCTCGTGATTCGCGGTGGCATGAATATCTCCTGCCAGGAGGTGGAAACGGTGATCGCCAGCCATCCGAAGCTCTTGGAGGCCGCGGTGGTGGGGGTTCCGGACGAAGCCATGGGCGAGAGGCTGTGTGCCGTGGTCGTTCCGCGCCCCGGGCAAAGCATCGGGCTCGAGGAGATCTGCCACCACTTGAAGCAGGAAGGCATCGCGGTCTACAAGTTCCCCGAGCGTCTGCGCGTGGTGGCGCAGCTGCCCCGCAATCCGATGAACAAGATCCCGCTCCCGGCGCTACGAAGACTTGCCGCGGACGACCCGGCTGAAACCAAACCAACAGAGGTGCTGATGTGAACCCGCTATTCGATCTCACGAACAAGGTCGCCGTAATCACCGGCTCGAGCCGCGGCATCGGCCGATCCATTGGCGAGAACATGGCGCGCTGTGGCGCCAAGGTCGTCATCAGCAGCCGCAAGCAGGATGCCTGCGATCGGGTCGCCGCCGCCATCCGCGAGGAAGGTGGGCAGGCCATCGCCCAAGCAGCGAACATCGGGGTACGCCAGGACCTGGAAGCGCTGATCGCACGGGCCCGCGAGGAATGGGGCCGCGTGGACATCCTGGTGTGCAACGCGGCCTCCAATCCCTACTACGGCCCGCTGCAGGGGCTGAGCGACGAGATGTTCGACAAGATGATGCACAACAACGTGCGGAGCAATCTCTGGCTCTGCAGCATGGTGCTGCCCGAGATGGGCGAGCGCAGAGATGGCGTCATCATCGTCATCTCCAGCATCGGCGGTGTTCGAGGCAACAGCACGCTGGGCGCCTACGGCATCACCAAGGCGGCAGACATGGCGCTGGTTCGCAATCTCGCGGTGGAGTGGGGCCCGAAGAACGTCCGCGTGACGTGCATCGCCCCCGGCCTCATCAAGACGGACTTCGCGAGGGCCCTTTGGGAGAATCCCGAGCTTCTCGCCCACACGGAGAGGATGACGCCGCTGACGCGGATCGGCATGCCAGACGAAGTCGGCGGTCTGGCCGCCTGCCTGGCCTCCAGGGCGGGCGCCTTCATCAGCGGCGAAGTGATCGTGGTCGACGGGGGCATGAGCATCTCACAGGGCAGCTGAGGCCTGGGGGCCATGGGCATTGCGCCAGCCGAGTCTGCGCTCAGTCCTCCGTCAGCCTCCAGGCCGCCTCGGCCGCGATCTCGAACAGCGCGCCGAAGCTCTCGGCCTCCGCCGAGCTGGCGTTCCCCTGAAGCGCTCGCGCATGGATGCCCTGCATGATCGCCGCCGTTCGAAACAGGCTGAAGACCAGGAAGAATCGCCAGTCGGAGATCCCGTCGCGGCCCGTGCGCTGGCAGTAGGCAGCCACGTAGTCCCTCTCGCTCGGGATTCCCAGGGCCTCGATGTCCGTGCCGAGAAAACCCCGGGCGATGCTGTCGTTCGTGGGTAGATGGTAGGTCATGCAGGTGAAGGCCAGATCGGCGATCGGGTCGCCCAGCGTGGACAGCTCCCAGTCGAGCACACCGATGACACGGGGCTCGAGCGGGTGGATGACGAGGTTCTGCAAGCGGTAGTCGCCATGGGCAATGACCACCGCTGGGCTGGCGGGCATGTGTGCGGCCAGCCAAGCCGGGAGCCGCTGCATGGCGGGGTTGTCGCGCGTCTTCGCGGCCGCGTATCCCTTGGACCAATGCGCCAGCTGCCGGCCGAGGTAGTCGTGAGTCTTGCCGTAGTCGGCCAGGCCGAGCGCTTCCCAGTCCACCTCGTGCAGGCTGGCCAGAATGCCGTTCATGGCGTCGTAGATGGCGGCGCGCTCTTCCGGCTGCATGCCCGGCAACAGCGGATCGCGATACACGCGGCCCGGAAGGAACTGCATGACGTAGAAAGGCGTACCCAGGATCGATGCATCCGAACAGTAGAGATGAACTCGCGGCACCGGCACATCCGTGCCCGCCAGCAGCTTCATGATGCGGTATTCGCGATCGACGGCGTGGGCAGAGGGACGCAGTCGGCCCGGCGGCTGCTTGCGCAGGACGCAATCCCCCGACCGGCTGGAGACCAGGAAGGTCGGGTTGGACTGGCCACCCTCGAACTGCTGCAGCGTCAGCGGCCCCTCGAAGCCGACGAGATGACCGCAGAGATAGCGCTCCAAGGCCGCCTCATCGAGACGATGGCTTCTGGTGACCGGACCGATTTCATGTTCGCCGGCCATGCAGCCCACTCTCACGCATCCCTGGCGAGCGTAGCCCGCCTAACTTGCATTGCAAGACTCACGGAAGTAAGCTGATCGCGATTCAAACGGCGAGACCGCCTCGAACCCCGGGCTCCGCCGATGGAGATACGAACATGACGGGCAAGAGCTACGACGTGGCGATCATCGGCGCCGGCGTGGCGGGCATGGCCTCGGCCGCCCTGCTGGCAAAAGACTTCGGAAAGAGGGTGATCGTTCTGGAGCAGGCGCCCTTCATCGGCGGGCGCACCTTCTCCGTGGTGGGAAGAGGTGACAAGGTCGAGGTCGACGGCATCGAAATGGGGCCAAAGGAGTTCCGCAAAGCGCTGGGTCATGCTCGATGTCTCCTGGGCAAGTGCACCCCCGATCTGGAGACCATCTTCGAGAAACGCCTACTCGACGGGTGGACCTTCGAGGCGGGCGGCCACGGACTCTTCTGGGGCAATCAGAGCCGCGTGTCTTGCGTGTTGCGCCATCTGGGTACCGACGTCGAGCTGCCCCTCAACAAGGGCTTCGGCTTCATCGAGTGGGACGGGGATGGAAAGCCGGGAAAGGCCTACCAGGTGGGGAAGGGGCAGCCCTACCCGTGGATGAGTCAGGAGGGCTTCCACAAGACCATGGCGCAGCTGCGCTCCATGGCGTCGATCACGTTCGAGGACATGGCCAAGCTGATGAAGACACCACTTCAAGCCTGGCTCGAGTCGCAGGATCTCCATCCGGAGGCCTATGACTACATCAAGGTGCTGGCCGCCTCCCAGACAGCGCAGGCCGAGCCCGAGATGACGCCTGCCGGAGACTTCCTCGGCTACATGGCCATCGCGCGGGAGATCGGCATGAACCTGGTCAAGGGCTCCGTGGCGACCGCGGCCGAGCCCGGACCCATCGCGATTCCGATGGCGATGGAGAAGGTGCTGCTGGCGCACGGCGGCGAGGTCCGTCGCAGCACGCCGGTGAGGAGCGTCTTGATCGAGAACGGCCGGGTCGCGGGTGTGGAGATCGAAGCCGACGGCGAAGCGGAGACGCTGTCCGTCGATCGGGTGATCTGCACGATTCCGCCCAAGTACATCTTCAAGGTCCTGCCCAGGGAGCACTTTCCCTCCGCCTGGGTGGAGCTCCTGGAGACGCGATTCTGGGGCGCGGGCCTCCTGACCGGCTGGGGAGTGCTCAAACGCAGCCTGTGGCGGGACATCGGGATCGAGCCCAGCAGCTTCATCTACATGCCGGCGGTGATTCGCGAGGGCTACATCGGGGCCGTCGACATGGTGATGACCGAGTTCACCGCCTACGGCGATGGGAATGCCAAGCGCGGACCGGAAGGAAAGCACGACTTCATCTTCTCGACCGCGCTCACCGATTCCGAAATGCGTGACCCGAACAAGGTGAACAAGGTGATCGAGACATGCGAGGGCTGGGCGCGGGCCCGCTTCCCGACCTGGGACGAGGATCTGGAGCTCATGATCTGGACCCCCTCGCCCGAGGCCTATGGTCTGTGGCGGCCGATGGGCGAAGCCCGACCGGACGTCAAGTCGCCGCACGTCGAGGGGCTCTACTTCGCGGGCGACCAATACGGCAAGAGGCTCTGGGGCGGCGGCGTCGACGGGGCTTCGCTCTCGGGCGTCATGTGCGTGGACGAGATGATGGGCACGCACTGCGAAGAGGAGATCTTCCCGGCCTACCACCGGGGCATCCCCGATCTCGAGGCCTGACCGAGCGCGCCGGGATCATGCGCCGAAAGGCGGCAGAGCCACGGCGCTCCGGTACTCCTTCTCGAGCTGGGCGACGATCTCGGCGGTGGTCTGGATCTTCTTCACGGAGCCGACGCCGTGCCCGGCCGACCAGATCTCCTTCCACGCTTTGATGCGCTCCTGGGATCCGGTCAGATCCATCTTCGACCTGCCGCTCAGGTTGTCCGGATCCAGCCCGAGGTTCTCGATGCTCGGGCGCATGTAGCTGGCAAAGCCGCCGGTGAATATGTTCGTGACGACGAGATCGTCGACGCTGCAGTCGACGACCATCTGTCGGTATGGGTCGCTCGCGATGCTCTCCGTCGCGGCGATGAAGGACGTGCCCATATAAGCGAACTCGGCGCCAAGCACCTCCGCGGCCCGGATGCCCCGGCCGTCGCACAGGCTGCCGGCCAGAACGATGGCACCGTCGAAGAACTCCCGCACCGCCGCCACGAATGAAAAGCCGGCCATGTTGCCCGTATGACCGCCCGCTCCCGCCGCGACCAGCACGAGCGCGTCGACATCGAAAGACGCCGCCCTACGAGCAAACGCGACGCTGTTCACGTCCGCAAAGACCAGACCGCCGTAGTCGTGAACGACCTCGATCACCGCGGCCGGACTTCCCAGGGCTGTTACGACAACCGGGGGGTGGTGTTTCGCGACCAGCTCCAGCTCTTGGCGAAACCGGTCATACGAGCTGTGCACGACCATGTTCGCGGCCCAGGGTGCGATCTTCTGCTGCGGGTTTGCCCCGCGCAACGCGGCGAGTTCGCGGTTGATCCGTGACATCCATGCATCGAGCTCTTCGGCAGTGCGCGCGTTCGGAAAAGGGAACGATCCCATCACCCCCTCTCGGCAGGCGGCCAGGACCAGATCGGGGCCGGAGACGAGAAACATCGGCGCCACGATCAGCGGCAGCTTCATCTGCCGCTTGAGCTCTTGAATCCCGGCCGCGGCGGTGGACGGCCGATGCGTCGGCGACGGCTTCATCTCGATCTTCACTCCATTGGAATCATCTGGCGGAGGCGAGCGGATCTCTAGCTCAAGAGACCCAGCGCGTTGGCGATGTTGTTCTTCTGCATTTCGGACGAGCCACCGACGATTGGCATCCCGAGCAGATCCCGCACGTGCCGCTCCATGTCGTAGCCCTCGGACAGGCCGTAGGCGCCGAGCACCCGCTGACACGCAACAGCGATCTCCACGGCCGTATCCGCGACAAAGAGCTTCGCCATGGAGGCTTCGCTGGTGCACGGCTCTCCGTTGTTGGCAAGCCAGGCGGCGTGGTAGAGCATGTGCCGGCACGCCTGCAGACGGGTACGCGCCTCCACCAGAGCGTGGCGTATGGCCTGGTGCCCGCTGATCCGGCGCCCGAACTGCCTCCGATCCTGTGCGTATTCCCAGGCCTCCTCCACGGCCGCCTGGGCGATACCGAAAGTGACGGCTGTAATCTCGAGCTTCTCGGCGATGAGCGTGGGGCCGACGAGCATCGGCCAGCCCCGGTTCCAGCCCGACTCGCCACCCACGAGATTGTCGACCGGGATCTCCACGTCTTCGAGAATCACATCGCTCGAGAGCGTGTAGCGGAGATTCATGTGGTCGATCGGATGGATCGTGACCCCCGGTGTGCCCGGGGGGATGAGTACGAAGGAGAGGTTCTTGTAGCGCGGCGCATCGGGATCACTGCACGCGAGACAGTAGATGTAGTCGGCGAAGTCGGCGCCCGTGCACCAGCGCTTGAAGCCGTTGACGATCAGCTTGTCACCGTCGGCGGAGCGCCGGACCTTGGTGCTCACGCTCGCCAGATCTCCGCCCACGTCCGGCTCGGACAGGCCGTAGGCAAATCGCAGCTCACCCCGTGCGATGAGCGGCAAGAGCGTCCGCTTCTGCTCCGGTGAGCCGTTCTCGGAGATGTTGATGCCACCGTAGAAGGCGCAGTGGATGAAGGGGCCGGCCGCGAAGCTGCCTCGCCGACACAGCTCTTCGATGATCGCGACGGCGGCGACGAGATCTCGGCCCTGTCCACCGTAGACCTCGTCGATTGTGACCCCGCACAATCCGAGCTCGGCTAGCTTTCGAAATAGCTCCGGAGGTGAGCGGTGCTCGCGGTCCCACTCCCGCACGAGCTCTTTCGGCATCTCACGCTCGACGAAGCGGCGTAACGTCTCGCGCAGCACCGCGATGTGCTCCGGTTCCGGTGCGAAATACACAGCTCTGACTTCCTTCGTGTGTCGGCGAGAGCGGCAACCGTAGCGACGTGGGTCTCGTTATGCAAGTATCAGACAGACTGCCAGAGGAGGCAACGCAAGACATGACATCGACAGCTCTCGACGACGCCGGCTATCGAACACTCGAGCTCGAGCGCATCGACTCCGTGCTGCGCGTGACCATCGCTCACCCTGGGAACGATCTGAACGCCGTGGACGCTCTGCTCCACGTCGAGCTGACCCGACTCTTTCGCGAGCTCAAGCAGGAAGACGAAGCGCGTGCGGTCGTCCTCACCGCAAGAGGCCGGACGTTCAGCGCCGGGGGCAGCTTCGACTGGTTTCCAGCGCTGGAGGACTTCGCGGCTCTGGATCACCTGCGGCGCGACGCCAAGCAGCTGATCTGGGATCTCCTCGACGTCGAGCTGCCCATCGTAGCGGCCGTCAACGGACCGGCAGTAGGGCTCGGCGCCTCACTGGCCCTGCTCTGCGACGTCATCTTCATGGCGGATACGGCGACAATCGCGGACCCCCACGTGCGCGTGGGGATCGCCGCAGGCGACGGCGGGACTCTGATCTGGCCGCTCGTGCTGGGGCCGGCGCGGGCAAAGCAGTATCTACTGACGGGTGACGCGATGACCGCGGCCGAGGCCGAGCGGCTGGGATTGGCAAACGAAGTCGTTGCCGCCGGCGAGCTCGAGAACGCGGCCCTGGCTTTCGCGCAACGTCTCGCCGCCGGCGCCCCGCTTGCGATTCGTCACACCAAGCAGGCGGTCAATGCGGGGATCAAAGCCGCCGCGAGTATCACATTCGATCTGGCGACGGCGCTCGAAATCGCGACCTTCCGCAGCGAAGACCACCGCGAGGCGTTGGCGGCGATTCGCGAGAAACGCGCGCCGACGTTTCGCGGCAGGTGAGCGCCCGCAAGGACGTCCTCGACCCCGGGCGAGCTCCGCCCAGTGGCAGACCGGCCCCGCTTGCAGTGGCCCGATTCAGTTCTTGTCCCGGTGCCCCATAGCGCGGGCCTCGCTCCGCTGCACCCATTTCGGCGCAACGCCCCCATCGCCCCGTTCTTCTCTGCCTCGATACCGGTGCCATTGCTGAAAAGGGGGCTCGATTCGCTCAGTCACAGGTCGTGCCTGCGAGCGCGGCGATCCCGGCTAGTCGTGTCGCCGGTATCTCTCCGCGTCGTAATCGTGGGTGAAGGGTCTGTCGAGATAGGGATCCTGCGTCGCGAGCATGTGCTGCCTCAGCAGAGTGCGCATCTTCTCAAGACGCGGCTCGTGCTCTTCGTCTCCCACTAGATTCGTCTGCTCGTGCGGGTCGCCCTCCAGGTCATACAGCTCCTCTTTGGCTCGCGCCCGTTTCCAGGGCTGGTTGGAAAGCTCACACAGCCGGTGCGCCCAGTCATCGCGAGCGTTCTGGTCGAGGCCCGCGGCGATATCCGAGAAGTTCCTGATGTACTTCCAGCGTCTGGTGCGCACGGCTCTCGTGGGAAGGTAGTGGACGTGATGGGTCATCTCGCCGAAGATCGCTCGATCGCCTTCCGGGCCGGAACCGTCCTGCAGCACGCCGAGAAGGGACCTGCCCTGAAGATCGCCGGGAACGGCGATTCCCGAGGCCTCGAGAATGGTCGGCATGATGTCGAGCGTAGTCACGTGCTGATCCAGTACGCGTTTCGGCGCCAAGCGCTGGGGCCAGCGCATCAGCAGCGGTGTCCCGATTCCTCGATCGTAAAGGGTCATTTTGTTGCCGGGATAAGGAGCGCCGTTGTCACTGACAAAGATGACGAGTGTATTCTCTGCGAGCCGCAGCTCGTCCAGCGCCTGCAGGATCTCCCCGACGAGCTGATCCATCTTCATCGTTTGGCTGTAATACCCTGCGATGTCCTGCCGGATTTCCGGCCAGTCGGGAAGCGTCCAATACTCCGGCACACGGATCTCGTCTGGATCCACGGGGTAGCCGGGGTCGAGGTGAAAGGCTCCGTCTTCGTCGCGATGGTTCTGCATGAAGTTCAGCTCCAGATAGAAGCGATTGCCCCTGTTCCTTCTGATGAAGTCCACAGCTTCTTTCGAATCGTGAATCTGAAAGCCACTCGCCAAGATGCCACTGAGCCGCTCTTGATAGCCGTACCATGAAGTCGGAAGGTAGGGAGAGACGTGCCACTTGCCCTGCAGGGCTGTATTGAAGCTCTCCTTCTTCAGGAGCTTGGGCAGTGTCTGATGAAAGGGAGACAGTGATCTCGTCGGGTACCGGTGAGCCAGCCCGGTAACGCCATGGGTGTGGGGATACTGGCCGGTGATCAGGCTCGCCCTGCTGGGCGAGCAGCTCGAAGCTGCGACGAAGGCGTGACTGAAGCGAACCCCTTCCGCGGCGAGACGGTCGATGTTAGGCGTGGAGAGATTCCGGTTGCCGTAGGAGCTGAGTTCCTTCCAGCCCAGATCGTCGGCGGTGATCAGTATGACGTTGGGCAGATCCCGGCGACTCGTAAACTCACCACCGGGCTTCGTCAAGAAGAGCAGCCCCGCGCCAACCCCCAGGAGAGCGGCGACAAGCGCCAGACTTCGCAGCCCTCGCGCCCGGCTCTTCGAGTAGCTCGCTCGATTCATGCACCAACGCCGGGTCCGAACGGCAGCTAGTGTGACTGTGCCGCAGCTCAGCGAGGCATGCTGCTTCGGAGGCGACGTCTCGCCAGGACGCCGGCCGTCGTTGCCGCAAGCAGCAGCGCGAGGCCGATGAGTCCCCATGTCGAAACGGTCGGCAATGCTTGTCTCCACGGCAAGAGAGCGATGGGAGCCGCTTCGATCGCATCGACCTCCTCGGTGCCCACGCCGAAGGTCTGCGCCACCGGGAAGGCGGTATTCCATTGGTGCCCGCCGTGAGTGAGGAAGTTCTTCGCCACCAGTCCACCAGGACCGATTATCATCACGACGATCTCGCCGCCATCCCAGTTGGCTGCAGCCCGGATGCTGAAGACGACAATGTCTCCGAGGTCTGCCCAGTCGAGGTCGGAGTCGTGGACCATGAGCGCATCGACGTCGACATCGGCTTCGTCGCCAGTGAATCCCAGGCTTTGGACGGCGTCGAAGATGACGCTCCGAGAGAGGTACTCAGTGGCACCCCCGCCGAACAGCTCGAAGTACCAGATCGAGGCACTGCTGGGATCCGGCTCCAAGGAGAAGACCAAAGCATTCTCGCTCCCCTCGGGCCCCCACAGCTCGAGGCCGTCCAGATCTTCGATCGATCCGCTCGCGGAGCCGCCGGTGTTGCACAGATCCTGGTGACTCCAGATGGCGTCGACTCTGCCGTGCGTGCGTTCGCCATACACCGCCGTTTCGAGGACCGCGTCGCCCTCGAACGAAACCAGAAGGTCTACCTCGTTCCAGAGCAGCGCCATCGACAGATACTGGTCCTCGTACGCGGCCAGGGCATCGACGTCGCGATTTGGCCATGCGCCGACGGCATAGTCGAAGGAATCCACAATGTGTGGAGGTCCAGGATCATCCAGGGGCTCTGTATATAGAACCTGGTGAGGGTCATATAGGCCCTGGACTCCCAACCCAAGCGCAGTCTCCCGATCTGGGCTGTTGCTGTACTCGACGGGTGCGGGATTCCATCCCAACGCGGGTCTGCTCGTTGCGAAGACATAGAGAACGGTGGCAGATGCGACAATGATGAGTGTCGCTGAGTTTCGCATCTTCTCTTCCCCTTCTTTGAAGTTTCACTTGCACATACTTGGCTCTAAACCACCTCGGGACTGCCAGAGGCTCTGGCGTGTCCTGACTTTGACGGAGGGAGAAACCTGGATTTCGCTGCCATCATCGTGAGAGGAGAGGACGAGATGGCACGAGGGGGCTGCCGCGAAGTCGCTGGTGGAGGTCCAGGTGACTTCATACGGCGCGTCAGTCGCCACCCGCAGCGGGGTGGATGCCTGGAAAGCGTCTGGAGCACCCGCGATCGTCACCTTGTACGAATCCCCGAAGTCTAGGCCAAGGCCGCACTGCGAAGCGCTGTGGTCGTCCGCGTCTACGATGAGATCGTCTGGCGAGATGAATGCCGCCGCCTCGGCGGACGCGGCCGAGCAGAAGAAACTCAACGGAAGAGCAAGGCCAAGGACGAGTCTTCGGATCTGCATGAGTGTCTCCCATTGAGTCTAGGGAGCAGACCCTCGGCCGGCGCGAAGCCTTTCCGCTCCCCAGGCGGCTGACACGACTCGCACACTACGCTCGAACTGAATCTGTGTCTACCAAACCTAGTCCGACGAAGACGTAGGCTTCATTCTAGTTCTATTCAGCGTGGTGACTCAGAGAATGTGGCCGCGGGCCATCCTCTGCCGTGCGGAGAGGTAGAGCCGGATGAGGTTCCGCAAGCAGGTACTGTCGAAAGTGTCGAGCAAGACCGACGGCCAATGGACCCGCCAGACTCTGCCACGCCTCGGCCGATGCTCCAGACCGGCCACCTCGTAGAATCGGTTCTGAACTCCAAATGCCCCCCTGAGAGGGGCTTCTGGAGACTATCTCCGCTTCTCGACACCACCAGACGCGGCCATCGCGCGCGTGGTGGTCAGTTCACGAGGGCACAGCGGTCCTTGAGACCCGACATCTCCAGAGCGGAGAAGCCCGACACTTGCACTCTGTGCCGACGATCAACTTGTCAGAATGCACAGTCATCGGACGTAGCGACTACGCAGCTCCTTTCTTCCATAGCCGGCTCTCGTTCTGCGTCATGGCATGCGCCCTCTCTGCGTGATGTCGACTCAATCCCCGGCCTTCACCGACTCGATCTCGCGCTTCAGCGCGGTGTAGACCTTCTTGAGACTCCGGATGAGCATCTCGCTCTCGGCGTTCGGGAGATCTGCCATGGCGTTCTCCTCAACTTCGTCGAGGAACTTCATCTCGGGCTTGATCAGGCGAAGTGCCTCCCTTGTGAGATGCAGGCGATAGACCCGCCGGTCCTCCGGGTCGCCGCGACGCTCGATCAGGTTCTTCGCTTCGAGCTTGTCCACCACCTTGCCGAGAGGAGACTTCGCCATCGCAATCGCGCTCGCGAGCTGCGTCTGCGTGAAGCCGTCGTTGCGGTAGAGGCCGACGAGCACCCGCCACTCCGCCGACTTCAGGCCCTGCTCGTTGGCTCGCTCGCTGAAGAGGCGGCCGATCATGTAGTGCGTCTCGGTCACGAGGCGAACGAGTCTCTGGGGGTCGTTTGACTGCATTGAGCATTTAGTATAAATTGATACTATATCAAAATCAACCAATCACATGGGCCCGCCGCCCGTGCTCTCGAAGAGGTCTTCATGCTGAGAAAGCTCCTACTCGGTTTCACGGTGCTACTCGCCCTCGCCCTCGGACTCATGTGGTTGACGATCAACCGCTCCTGGTCGCCGAGCGAACTCAACACCAGCCACAAGCGCGGACTGGCCGGCGTCCAGCAGAAGAACACGCTCTTCGACCCCGTGCTCGACACGCTGTCGCTGCGGCCCGAGGCGAACCCCGAGCGCAACGTCTACTACGGCGATCTGCACGTCCACACCGAGTACTCCTTCGACGCCTTCGCGTTTGGCTCCCTCGCAACGCCGCGAGACGCCTATCGCTATGCCAAGGGTGAGGCGATCCCCCACCCGGCGGGCTACGCCATTCAGCTCGGTCGCCCCCTCGACTTCTATGCCGTGACCGACCACGCCATGTTCCTCGGCGTCGCCAAGGAGGCCGCCGACACGAGCACCGAGCTCTCGCGCTTGCCGATGGCCGAGTTCCTTCACGACCTGAACGCCCCGGACAATCGCGGCTTCTCCACACTCCTCCCGCGCGGCAAGGCGTTCGGCACCTTCGTGCCGCAGCTCGTGCAGAAAGTCCTCGCTGGCGAGGTCGAGCGGAAGATGATCGACGACATCTCCCGGTCCGCCTGGCGCGACACGATCGAGGCGGCGGATGAGGCCTACATCCCGGGGCGGTTCACGACCTTCGCCGCCTACGAATACACCTCTTCGACCGACGAGCGCGGCAATCTGCATCGCAACGTGATCTTCCGCGATACGGATACGCTTCCCGAGCTGCCCTTCTCGCGACTCAACTCCCAGAACCCCGAAGGCTTGTGGGATTGGATGGATACGCTGCGCGCGCAGGGCATCGAGTCGCTCGCCGTCCCCCACAATTCGAACGGATCGAACGGTGCGATGTTCCAGCGCGTCGACTGGGCCGGCCGGCCGATCGACGACGCCTATGCCGCACAGCGCATCCGCAACGAGCCGCTGGTCGAGGTGACACAGATCAAGGGCACATCGGAAACCCACCCCATGCTGTCGGACACGGACGAGTGGGCGGGCTTCGAGATCATGTCCTTCCGGATCGCATCGACGCTCCCAAGCCAGGCCGAGGGCAGCTATGCACGCGAGGCCTACCGCACAGGCCTCGAGATCGCGGCGGGCGGTGGCGTGAACCCGTACAAGTTCGGCCTGATCGGCTCCACGGATACCCACCTGGGCGGCGGAGCCGATCGCGAGGACGAATACTATTCGAAGGCCGGGCTGCTGGATGGCACACCGCGGCGACGCGGATCCGTTCCGGCCGGGCCGATCCTTGGCACGGTGGTCGGCGCCATGGCGTCCGAGCTCGTAAAGGAAGTCGACGACTCGACCTACCTGGCCTTCAACGTCTTCGAGTACTGGGGCGCTTCCGGGCTCGCGGGGGTCTGGGCAGAGGAGAATACGCGCGAGTCGATCTACGGGGCGTTGCGCCGCAAGGAGACCTTCGCCACCTCGGGCCCGCGCATCCGCGTGCGCTTCTTCGCCGGCTACGACTTCGACGAAGCAATCCTCGACGTCGCGGATGGTGTGACGCGCGCCTATGCGGAAGGCGTCACGATGGGCGCCGACCTCGAAGCCGACGGCACGCGTGCCCCCCGCTTCTGGGCCTGGGCACTGGCCGACCCGATGGCTGCGCCGCTCCAGCGCCTGCAGGTCATCAAGGGGTGGGAGGACGGCGGCGAGACCCACGAGAAGGTCTTCGATGTGGCCTGCTCGGATGGTCTCGAAGTCGACCCCGCCACCCATCGCTGCCCCGACAACGGCGCCGCTGTCAATCTCGCCGACTGTTCGTTCAGCCAGGACAAGGGGGCGAAGCAGCTCCGAACCCTCTGGCAGGACCCGGAGTTCCAGGCCGGCCAGGAGGCCTTCTATTATGTCCGGGTGATCGAGAACCCGACTTGCCGCTGGTCCACCTGGGAAGCGCTCCGCGCCGAAGCCGCACCCAGAAGCGACCTGCCCACGACTATTCAGGAACGCGCCTGGTCCTCGCCCATCTGGTACCGCGCGGACCGCTCGTGACCTCGATCGACCCATCCCACGCGCGGGGTGTCGGCGAGAGACTGAAGCGAATGGTCCGCGAACCGCTCTTCCACTTCCTGTTGATCGGCTTCGGCATCTACGGCCTCTACGGCATTGCGGGCGATGAAGACGCCGGGGCTCTCGAGCGAACGGTCACCGTCACGGCCGGCCAGATTCGGGTGCTCACCGATCGATGGCAGCAGCAGTGGAAGCGGGCGCCCACCGAAGCGGAGCTCGCAGGCATGCTCCGCGATCACGTCCGCGTGCAGGTCCTGCATCGCGAGGCCCTCGCCATGGAGCTCGACGTCGGCGACGTGGTCATCCAACGCCGCCTCGCCCAGAAGGTCGAGCGCATGGCCAGGGGGCTGAGTACGCCGGACGAGCCGTCCGAAGACGAGCTCCGGGCCTGGCATGCCGAGAATCTCGACCGCTTCAAGCAGCCGGACCTGTACTCGCTCACGCACGTCTACTTCAGTCCGGACGAACGCGGCAGAAGCGCGACCGAAGACGCCCGGGCGGCGCTCGTCAAGCTCAATGCGCTCGAGGCGTCTGCGTCGGATCATCGAAGCTTCGGTGATCGGTTCATGCTGCAGGATCAGTACCGCAACGTATCCGAAGCGGAGATCCGGAACCTCTTCGGGTCAGTGTTCGCCCGCGCACTCATCGAGCTCGAGCCAGGCCCATGGTATGGCCCGATCCGGTCGGGATACGGCCTGCATCTCGTGAGGCTCGATCAAGTGATCCTCTCTCCTACGCCGTCCTTCAGTGTCATCCGGGCCAAGCTCCGAGAGGCGTGGACGAAGCAGAAGATCGAAGCACAAGGCGAGTCGTTCATTGAGGCGTTGATGGCTCGCTACGAGATCATCATCGAAGAGGCCGACTCACCCATCTCGAGCGCCGGGCGCAGGGCAGCACCGTGAAGGCCGCGTCTCGCGCCGCACTGCTGGTCTCGTGTCTGCTGGCTTCGACCACGGCGGCCGCCGACGAGTTCCGCCCCGCATTGCTTGAGATCGAGGAGACCAGACCCGGCTGGTACGCGGTGATCTGGAAGGTGCCGCTGGTGAACGGCCAACGCCTCGCTCTGTCGCCGCGATTTCCGGCGCACCTCGAACGCATGGGGCCGGCGGCGACACGAACGCTGCAGGGCTCGAGCGTCGAGCAATCCACTTGGACAAGTCGTGCAGGCTCACTGGTCGGCCACAGGATCGAAATCGAAGGCCTGACGTCGCTCCCGATCGACGTCATCGTCCAGATCGATCTGGCGGACGGTGCAGAGCACTCGGCAATCCTGCGCCCCACGACACCAACCTTCGTGATTCCCGAACGGGCGACCCGGTCACGGGTCGCAGGCTCCTACTGGAAGATCGGCACGATCCACATCCTCGAAGGCTACGACCACCTGCTCTTCGTCGTCGCCCTCATGCTGATCATTCCGAGCCTGCGGCTACTCCTCGAGACCATCACGGCCTTCACCGTCGCGCACAGCATCAGCCTGGCGCTGGCGACGCTGGGTGTCGTGAATCTGCCGGGCGCCCCCACCGAAGCGGTCATCGCGTTGAGCATCCTGTTTCTCGCAGTCGAGATCGTGCACGACCACGAGGGCCGCATCACTCTGACCGAACAGTTTCCCTGGGTCGTCGCGCTGCTCTTCGGCCTCGTACACGGCCTCGGCTTCGCCGGAGCACTGGCACAAGTCGGTTTGCCCGAGCAGAACATCCCACTCGCCCTGCTGATGTTCAACGTCGGCGTCGAGACCGGCCAGGTTCTCTTCGTGTGCGCGATGCTGGCGCTGATCGCGTCGATCAAGCGCGCCCCCATCCCCTGGCCGGCGGGCAGCTGGCGACTCGCGCCCTACACGATCGGCAGCGTCGCCGCGTTCTGGACGATCACGCGGGTCGGGTCGTTCTTCTGAATGGCACCTGAAGGCTCGTGTGATCACCTCACCGGGAAGAAGCCCTTCACAACCGTTGGCCGGATGAGTGTGCACACGCTGCGCGGCCGGGAGCAAGGGCGGCGACGAGCGGGTTACTCGGTCGCCTCCAACGCCCTCCCCCTCTCGGCGTGCCATTGTGTTCGAGCGCTGACGCGATCGCCGCATTGAGCATCAGGCCTCCGACTTCGGAGACCGGACGCGAGCGACCGGGAAACGGCGGCCGAATCCTCTTGCTCTCGGGACGGCTCACTCGCAGGGATCGAGGCGCAGCGTGATTGTCTCGGGGCCTGGTCCGTCGCCAAACATCCCGAGCGCGCCTCCGAGTCGTTGTACTGCGTACTTCTCTTGACGCAGATCGAAGGTCCGGCGATTCGCAATGGGATCCTCAACGATCCGGGGTAGCACGCAACGCGTCGCCCCGGCGCGCAACAACTCGAGCTTCGCGCCGTCGATGCCGTGCTGTTCCGCCTTGGAGCGCGGCATCGAGACCCATTCTGCCCCTTCTTCATCGACGATCCACAAGCGCAGATCGGCATCTTCGGTGTAGAGGACGACGACCTCCTCGAGCTCCGCAAGGGCGCCGTAGAGCGCAAAGAACAAAACGATCGGTGACACGACGAGTGCGACACCGCGCGCAATCGTCGGGGTCCCGCGCGCAAGCAGCACTCCGGAGATCGCGAAGCACAAGAGCCCCCCGACCAGGCCTCGCCCGGGAATCCCATAGGGACCCGCGTGCTGGAGAGGAACGAAGAAGGCGGCCAATCCGGCGCTCAAGGTCAGCACGCCCACGATCAATCGTGCGATGGATCGCGGCCTTGTCTCGCTCATCGAGTAGCTCCTCATCGGCTCGTCGATTCGTTGTTCGTCTTCCGAATCCCCGCACTCCGCGGGAATTCGATCCGCGCCGTTCGGAGACATATCGAGGACCGGGCCCTCGCTGTCAAGTGGAGGTTGGCTGCGATGGTCTCGAACACTGACGTAGAGTCTCGTCCTCGAAGAACCGTCTTGGCGGCGTTGGTGCATGACTAAGTACGCCGCAGCAGGTCTCCCCTCTGCGACCCTCGTCAGGAGCCGCGACGAAGCAGAGCTTCGGAAGCGCTTCGTCAGCGAAGCTGACTCGCGATCGCGACAGATTCCGGCCTGCCGAGACCCATCATCCGATCAAGGATGTTGCAGCCATCACTACTTCAGCTTGTTGCGACTGGGATGGCGCGCACGGATTCTGCCGTCAATGATCGTCTTGCATCTGAAGAAGGTGCCCTCCACACGGGCTCGCGAGTGTACGATCGCGAGCACTCGACCGAGATCTTCGTCGGCGCGATCGCGTCGAACTCTTCGCCGGTGGAACGACGATCTCGGCACCCGTGCAGTGCTGGCATCGTAGATCGCGATCGTGTCATAGGCTGCGTCTGCCGTGATGTTCGCAATATCCCCCGCAACGTCATCGATGAGAAACGCTGAGGCGACGCCTGGGCGCCCTGTGTGGTGCCGTGACTCACTCTGGTGGGCCTGGATCATTGTCCGGCGCCGACCGCGCGGTAACATGCACGGGAGCAACGCCGCAAGCGAGGTGCTCCGTGGAGCAGGAGTCCACGGCCAGTTCGGTGACCGTCCAGGCCCTCCTGAACACGCTCGGCGAGACCGGAATCGATCCCACCGAGCTGTGCGTGGTCAGCGGCATCGAACTCACTGCGCTCGCAGACCCGAGAGCACGAATCCCTCGCTCCCGCGTGATCATGCTGTGGCGTGAGGCGGCGGCTCGCCTTCGGGATCCACACCTTGGCCTTCACCTTGCCGAGCGTGCCCGACCGCGTGCAGCGAACGTCGTGACTTATCTAAGCATGAGTAGCCGAACACTGCGGGAGGGGCTCGAGCGCTTCATCCACTACCAGAGAATCCTCGGCGGCGGGAGTCGCGTGCGGGTGAGGGACGAGGGCGCCCAGACCTTTATTGAGATCGACTTCGGCTCCGAGGCGCTCCCCGCGACCCCCAACGAGATCGACTACTGGACCGTCATGCTGCTGAAGTACGGCCGATGGATCGCCGACATGGAGCTGGCGTTGGTGGAGGTGCGATTCAGCTACCCACAGCCCGACAGCACGGTCGAGTACGCGCGGATCTTCGGGTGCCGCCCGCAGTTCGACGCGGCCGAGAACGGGTTGCTGATCCGATCGGCCGAGCTGGACCGCCCGTCGGTTCACGCCAATCCCGAGATCGCGGCTGCCCACCAGCAGTTCGCCTACCAGTACGTCAAGGAGCTCGACGACTTCGAAACGACGCGGCAGCTCCGCGAGCTGCTGATGTGGAGGCTCGAGAAGGGGACCCTCGCTCTGGAGGAGGCCGCGTCGCTCTTGCACATGGGCGCGAGGACGCTTCAGCGAAGGCTCCGAGAGGAGAGCACGACTTATCGCGAGGCCGTCGACACGCTTCGCCGTGACGTGGCGCTGAACCAGCTCCGCACGACCGATGCCTCGATCGAGGAGATCACCTATCTGACGGGATTCTCCGAGGTGAGCCCCTTCTACCGCGCCGTCCGACGCTGGACGGGGAAGACCCCGGTCGAGTACCGGGCTGCAGATGCCTCGCGGCCGGGACGAGTCGGGTAGCCGCCGTCCGACTCGGCGCATGGTCCAATCGCCGCGCGGTGCATCGCTTCGGTCGGCAATCTCAGTGCCAGCCCCCCGGGTCGGTCTCGCGGAGACTTCCCGTCAGGATCACCTCGCCGCTGCGGACGAGGTCGAAGGCCATCTCCACCGTATGCTCTTCACTGTTCGTGATCTCGAGCAGAAGGGTGACGAGCTGGAGAAGTGTCATCTGGAACACGGGCGACGAGGATCGCCCTCTGGTGGTCGCTGCCGGCATACTGGGCATTCGGTTTCCTTCGGACAGACCCTTCTTCCGTCGATTCGTCGTCGCCTGCTCCCAGAGTCAGCGACAGCTCGCGAAGGGCCATGGTTTGCAGCCGGACTGCGCTCGTGTCTCCGTCGTCCAGCTCCTGTTGCGATGGGGTTCGGGGGGCGATTCAAGAGCAGCGAATCTACCGGTGCGACGTGAGCGGCAGCCAGATCAGTACGACTTCAGACCAACCAACCCCACGAACGGACCGGAGCCTACAGACTGGGCCCCGCTCGACCATTGACCGGCGAGACCGATCTCTTGACTTGGACCGCCATCGATTCACCTGTTGCACATGGAGGTACTCCACCGCGGCAGCGTCGAGATCGGCTGCGTGATGGAAGACGACCTCACACCGTTCGAGTAGATAGCGAGAACGCCGATGGCATGCCGACGCGCGAGGCAGTCGTTGTCCAGGGGCGGGCCGTCCGTCCTCAGTATCGGTACGCCCCGGAAGTGGAGCTGGTGTGCCCTCGGTTTGCGGGAGGGACTATCGGCCTTGTCGAGGGGGTGGGGGCCCGTAAGGGGGGGACTTCAAGCTTGGGCAACTCGCCCGCGTTTCATCTCGGGGTCGACCAGTCGACTTCAATCAGCGGGTTCGCTGGGCAGTCCGAGATCGCGGACCTCCTCGGGGTCTGAGCAGCGCCAGCAACGCCGCACCCGCCGCGAGCCCGACCAGAACCGCCGGCTCGGGCACCGGGATCACGACGACAGCGCCAGCCGGCTGTAGCCAGTTCGCGAGGCTGTCGCTCTCGCCACCGTCGAGCACGAGCGCGGGCTGCCCACCGCTCGCGCCCGGGATCACGTTGGCGGCACGCGTACGGCTCTGGGTCGGGTCATAGTACGTGGCCGTGAGAGCGGACGTACTGAACTGAGTCGGCTGCACGACAGACGCCGTCTTGGCGCCGGTGTCGTAGAGGATCCAGTCGTCGTCCTGGTGCGGGACCACTAGCAACTCGACCCCGAGGCCGATCGTGCTGAAGGGGCCCGTCGGCAGCAGCACGAGCGGCGGCAGGGCCTGCGCGTCAACGGTCGCGCCGCGCACCACCAGCTGGTAGCCCGGCGGGAACTCGGCGCTCGCGGAGCCCACGACGACGACCCACGCGAGCCCGAGGGCGATGAGCGCGGCCGCCCTCATCAGTGGGTCATGTCCCATGTGTGCTCAATGCCGTTCACGATGTCCGTCCAGGTGACCCTCTGGAAGGCGATGCTCACCGACTCGGTCGGCTGCTCGGCGCCGGTGCCCATCGCCGACGAGATCGCTGTGATGATCCCGTTCTCGAGCGTGATCTTGTACGTGAGAATCGCCGGGCCGCCCGCTGTACTGTAGAAGCGGAACTCGGCCGTATCGACCGGCTCGCCGTTGACGAGCGCCTTGTAGAGCAAGGGACTCGACTTGTCGCGCGGCTTCACGAACGTGACGGGCTGGAAGCTCAACCCCCCAGACGATGCAGCCGAGTTGCCGAACGCGAGGACGAGGATCGAGTCCGTCCGCTCCAACGTGGTGCACGGGTGCTCGCCTTGGATGGCATCGCCGTCGATATTCAGGTGCAAGGATGAGTCGCCCTCGGCCGCCTGGACCGCGGCCGGAACGAGCAGGGCCGCGGCGACCGCGAACCCGAGCGTCCTCCGGAGTATTGCTCGCATCAGGGACCTCCTTCGATGATCCCTACGATCCTACAACGGCAGGTGAGTGGACAGGAGGAAATCGGTCGCGTCTTCGCGGCCGCCGCACGGGTAAGCATTGTGGGGGTATGGCGACTGTGAGCGACAATGTAGGCCCTCTCGAGTACACAGATTGGTGCTTCTGGACCTCGTCGGAGAGCCTTGAGTTGCGAAACCAACAATCCCCGACGAGTGCGGATGAGTGGCGTGGTTGCTCAGGAAGGAAGGCTATGTTGCCTTCTAGCTCCGTTCGACGTAATGGAGAGCTGGATGAGCTTCCACAAGCAGATTCTGTCGAAAGTGCTGGACAAGACGAACGGTCTGCGCGACGAGCCAGACCCTGTCGCGCTACGCCGCGGCGTCGGCGCACGAATCACCTTCGGTCGGCGATTCGTGCACCAACGCCGCCACGGTCCAGAATGTGATGAAACGCAGCTGGGCAGGTCACCTCGCCCGATCATTCCGGGAACGGTTCGGGCGATCTCTCGGAGCCTTCGCGCGAGTCGACTCGCGTTGCGCCGTTCATGCTGCTAAGCCGCGCCGCGATGCAGTCGGCCCAGCGTCTGTTCATCTCGGCGTTCGGATGACCGTACCCCTTGACCTTCAGCCACTTCGCCTCCTCCTCGGGCTGGGTACAGTCGACGGTCGCGATACCTTCCTCGCTGAAGAATCGGAGGTATTCGTCGCGAGCGCCCGAACGGAACTCCTCCAGCATGACGACCAGCAGCTCGGCTCCGTGGGCTCTGCTGGTCCAGTCGAGACCCTGAATCAGGACGCGGGTCGCCTCGTCCGCCTGCTCGGCCCTCCAACCCATCCGGAAGTCGGAATAGCGATCCTCCACCAGCGAGACGGCGGCCGAGTAGTGGCGCAGGGGCCAGCCGGGGTTCTTCGATCTGGTGCGCTCCGCGTAGCCCTCAGCGTCGAGATAGATGTGAGGCATGTTCACGGGAGCCGCTCGCAGCCACGCGGGGTCCGCGACGTTCCGCTCGGCGTGAATGTCGATGAAACCGTAGATCACGGTCTCCGGCATCACGTCGGAGTGGGCCAGGTAGCGCTCGAGTTGAAGCAGCGACTGATAGGTCCCGTAACCGGCGGTTCCCAGGTTCACGAATTCTCGATCGGGGAATTCCGATTGCAAGCGCCAGCCGAAGGTCTCCGAATCCGAGACCGCCCAGCCCTGGGTGTAGGATCCTCCAATCAGCAGCACCCGGCGAGCGTGCGGCCTGCGTTGCGGCGCCGTCGCACGCAACCCGCCGGGCCAAAAGGTCATGTGGATGGGGGCGTCTGGCGACCGCTTGGACCAGACGTAGGGGCCGGACTTGTTGCGCCAGCCGAGCGCGAGGTCCGTCTCCACGAGGGCGCGATCGCCCGTACCGGCAATCTCCGGCACCGGTCGGTATCCAGCGATCCTCGCGACGATCTCCGCGGCGGCGAACGCAATCGAGAGCCCGATCAATGCGGCCGCGACGCGCAGGAGAAATCCTCTGCTGCGTCCGGTCGAGCGCCCTTCGTAGCGGCCCACGTCCATCTCGCGCGGCATGATAGCGGATAGGAGAAACAGCGGGGATTCTCGCCACGTCCGGCAAGTAGTTCTATGAGAAGTAGCCGGGAATCAGGTCGCGTCTGTCGCGATTCCCTGCCCCGGTGCACAACTCCGAATATGGGCCGAGCTCCCCAGGCCGAGTTGGGCGGTGAGCAGCGACGCCAAGTGGATCGGAGAAGACAATCTGGTGGCTTGAAATCGGCGGAGTACTACAAGACGCCCGGCTCGATCTGCACAATCACAGCAGTACCATTCTCAAGAACTCGGCAAGAGTCTTCTGGGCAAACTCGATCTTCTCCTGATCGCTATCTATCTTCAGATCTTCAGCTCCGATTAGCAGTGAAGGCACGCCATGTCCCTCGCCAGTAGTCTTGATCTGATTCTCAATGAGGAGCGTGGACAATCCATGAACCGTGATCCAGGAGAAGTTCACCAAAGGCATGAGATTGTCCGGACCAATCTTGTTCTCCTCTAGGAACGCTTCAGTAGCCGACACGAAATCATTGAAGGTAGCCTTCGCCGATTCGAGCAATTCGGGTGTTCTCTTCTGAGCTATGAGCTCATGCCCGAACATGAGTCTATATGGGCCTGGGTTCTCTAGGGCGTGCTCAACATAGGCCATTGCCATTCTTTGAAACCGCGCTGTAGCATTGATTGTGTTGTCGCTACTTACTCGTGTGTAGCGTCTTCTGAGCTCCTTGAAGCCTTCTGCTGCAACGGCGCACAACAGATCAGTCTTGTTTGAGAAATGCCTATAGGGCGCGGTGCGGGATACGCCCACCTGATCGCCGAGCGCCCTCAACGTCAGCTTGCTGAACCCCTCCTTGGAGATCATTCTCGAGGCTGCTTTCAACAACTTCGATCGCAGCGCACTTCGGCTTTGTTTCGCGGCTGTTTCCACAGCATTTTCAATACCCTTCGCTGTTGACTTTGTCAACCTATGGCGATATGTTGACAAAGTCCACTGCATCGACGCTTCGGTGCGTCTTCGTGCTTTGCGTGAAGGGGAAGAGGGGAGGTGTGGGGTGTGTATTACCGAAAGACAATGGGCGCAGATTCGAGAGTTCTGGAGCGAATCATCACATGCGACCAGCTCTCCCAACATACCCTATTGCGTCTTGGCGACAGTCAATGAAGACGGAACACCGCGTATGGCACCGTACTCGTCTCTCATTCTCGGGGAAGAGGCACAGGGTTTCTACTTTGATGAGTTCTCTCGCCACATGTCGCAGAACCTCGAACGCGATCAGAGGATCTGTGTTCTATTGCTGAGGAATAGCAAGTGGTTTTGGATGAAGGCGGTTCTTCTGGGCAGGTTTGATCATGCACCAGGCATAAGACTCATGGGCACCGTTGGTAAGAAGCGAGAAGCTACGTCGCAGGAGATTGGTGCCTTTAGGAAGCCACTGAAGAAGCTGAGAATCTTCAAAGGATATCAACCTCTGTGGGGACGCATGAAACGAGGTCGCGAAATCTCCTTCGAGTCCTTCGAGACCGTAAACTGCGGCCCAATGCAATACTTGAAGACCCTATAGGAACTGGTGATGAAGCGGGCTCCAGGGCATTTCGGCTCACCGGGCCGCTCGGTTCTGAGGACGCGCAGTCCGAGACGACCCTGGCTCTCGGTCACTTGGCGCGCGGAGGCTTCGGGATGGGCCTCGCACCGCGAGCCAGCCCACGGGAGGCCGCTTCGCGCCACAGGAACAGGATCAAGAAGCCGCCCATCCCGAAGGCCCACAGATCCACCACGATCATCTCGATCATGACGGCGTCCAGGTGGGCATACATCCCGTGCTGCGCGTGAAAGGCCACGTCGAGAAAGCCCATGTGGATGAGCGCCGCCGCGGCCACGATCCCGAGCAGCTCCCCCCACGCGCGGCCCCGCAATAGGCCGATGGCTGCGACGATCGCCGTCAGACCCATCCAGCCATCCGCCCACATCGCCGCCTGCTGCAGATCGCGGTAAGCGGCGGGGTGTCCCGGCAGGAGCGAGAAGTCGAGGGCGATTCGCCAGCCGTAGTGAAGGGTGTTTGCGATGCCCGTGATCAAGAGCGCGGCGACGGAGATTCGACGTCCCACTTCTATACCCCCTTCATCCCCTTCCGCCCACCTAGTGCCCTGCAAACGATAGCGAGCCTTGTCGAGCGATCCTCGGAGACGAAACGGGACCAGGGCCACCCTCAGCCGCGCCGCAGGCCAGTCCTTGGCGATCGCTCCTCGTACGTGTTAGCAAATCGACTGCAATGATGAAGGCGAAGACACACCACTGCGACATCCTCGTGATCGGGGGCGGCGGGGCGGGGGTTGCGGCCGCGGCGCTGGCAGCGCGCGCGGGAGCGCGGGTGGTGCTTCTCTCCAAGGAGCCAGTGGGGCGGGGGGATACCTGCATCGCCAGCGGCCTCATGACGAATGGTGCCGTCAACCGCTCCGACAGTCCCGACAAGATGATTCGCGATCTCGTCCGCTGCGGAGAGCGGCTCAACGACGCCGTGCTCGTGAAGCTCCTGGCCGAGCGCTCGCACGAGGCGACGCAGGTGCTCGAAGAGTTCGGGATGGCCTTCCGCCGCGACCGGCAGGGGCGACTCACTCCGCTGCCCTCTCCCCTCGGTGGCCACAGCGTGGCCCGCTCCCTGGCGAGCCTGTCCGAGGGAAATCAAATCGGGAGCGCGCTGCGCGCGGCGCTCTACCGCAGCGGGGTCCAGGTCTACGAAGAAGCGCTCGTGACGGATCTCTTTAGCGACGAAGGCCAGGTGAACGGAGCCCTGAGCCTCGACCTGGCTTCCGGAGAGCAGAGCGCGTGGTCGGCGAAGCGCGTGATCCTGGCCTCCGGCGGATGCGGATGGCTGTTTGCGCCCTTCACGTCGAACATGCGCTCGAATACCGGAGACGGCTTCACGCTGGCATTCGAGGCAGGAGCCGAGCTGCGCGACATGGAGCACGCGCAGTACGTCTTCGGGCTCTCGCGCCCGCAGAGCGCAATTGGAGTGCTGCTGGGAGAGCCCGCTACCGCTGGATTCTTTGGCAGATTGCTCGATCGCGAGGGACGCGAGATCCTCGAGCGCCCCGCGCGCAAGACGCGTGGCCAGGTCGCCGCTGCCATGGCCAGGGCCCTTCACGAGCAGGGGCTCGGAGCCGACGCAGGACTGCGTCTCGATCTGAGAGACAACGCGCTGCGCATGGGACCCATCTACCGCGTGATGCTGTCGCTCTCGCGGCAGAGCGCGCTCGATGCCGCACGCTTCGCTTATGGCGGTGCGGCGGCGCGCTGCGAGGAGCCCTGGGAGGTGGTGCCCTCCTTCCACTACCTGCCAGGCGGGGTCAAGGTCGACGGCCGCTGTGAGTCGAGCGTGCGAAACCTGTACGCGGTGGGTCAGGTACAGGGGGGCCTGTTTGGAGCCGACCGACTGGGATCGGTGTCTCTCACGGAGCTCTTCGTATTCGCGAAGATCGCCGCGGAGTCGGCGCTCGAGAAGCTCGCCGAGAGCCCGCAGCCCTCTCTCCACCCGGAGCTCGTCGAGAGCCGGGTGCGAGCCAGGCTCTCGCTACGAGGTCGCAGCGGCTCGCGGACCCCGATCGCTCTCAAGCGCCGCCTTCAGGAGATCATGTGGCAGAAGGTGGGACTGCTTCGCCAGCAGAGCTCCCTCGAAGCAGCCCTTCGCGAGCTCGAAGATCTGGATCGCGAGAGACAAGACGCACGCGTGCCGTCCTCTGCGAGCTGGAACTCCGACTGGGTCGATCTCCTCGAGCTCGAGAGCATGATCCGCCTGGGAGAGATCATCGCCCGCTGCGCGCTCGAGCGACGGGAGAGCCGCGGCGGGCACGTGCGACTGGATCACCCGGAACGCAACGACACGGACTGGCTGAAGACGATCGTCGCCCGCAAGGAGAATGGGGGCATCACGCTGCGCACGGACCCGATCGGAGAGGTGTGGAACGACATCCAGCCCGAGGGCTGGATCGAGGCACTGCCGGCGAAGCTCCAGGACTGGTTGATTCGGAGCCTGCCGCGCCAGGTCGTGCAACGGATACTCCACAAGCGCGTGTCGGGCTTCATATCCGCAGCGGGGAAGTCGGCGTGAAGATCCGAGTGAGCCGCTTCGATCCCGATCGCGATTCCGCCCCTCGCACGCAGGAGCTCGACGTTCCCGGCGTGGAGGAGGGCGAGAGCGTGCTCGGAGTGCTGCAACGCATCCGAGAGTCGCTGGACTCGACACTGGCCTTCCGCTTCGGGTGTCGCTTCAAGGGCTGCGGGCTGTGCACGGTACAAATCGATGGCCGGCCTCTTCCAGCCTGCATGATCCACGCAAAGGAGGGCATGCAGGTCGGGCCGCTCGAGTCGTTTCCCGTCCTGCGAGACCTCGTCGTCGACCGCCGCCCGCTCGCGGAGCGCTTTGCGCGCCAGAAGCTGTGGCTCTCGCCGCGAGAACACGAGAAGCTCGCGACGACCTTCGAGACGCCCCCCGCCTCGGGTGCCCTGGCCAAGTGTACGGAGTGCCTGGCGTGTGTCGCCAGCTGTCGCTCCTTCGACCTGGGCAACGAGAGCTTCGGGGGACCGCTCGCCTTCGTGAAGCTCGCCCAGCTGCACTTCGACCCGCGCGACGACCGGGACCGCAGAGCAGAGGCGAAGTCACTCGGAGTGACGACCTGCCTCGCCTGCCAGAAGCGATGCGCGTGCCCCCTCGGAGTGCCCATCTACCGCACGGCCATCGAGCCCCTGCTGTAGGGGCCACGCGATCCGTGCAGGTCGTCGGAGTATTTCGGACTCGAGATGCCCTCCGCCAAGAGACGATTTGGGATTCCCTTCTAGGCGGTCTTCTCGGCCGGATGCGCCTTCTTCCGCTTCTGTATCGTCATTCGCTTGATCTTCGCGCAGCTGCCAGGTAGGGCGAAAAGGGAGACGGCGGAGAATGAGTTACCATGGCCGAGCTGAAAGAACGTGGATGAGATTTCTTTAACCGCAGAGGCGCAAAGAGCGCAGAGAACTTGGAAAAGATGAACATAATATTGGTTTACCCCCGCTGGGATTATCCGACTTTCGGGCAGCTTCAGGAGCCGCTTGGACTTCTGCATATCGGCGCCATGCTCAAGGCTCACGGCGATACGGTCAAGTTCTTCGACTTGGCGGTGGACGCCATCGAACGCGTCGATGAAGCCCTGCCTGACGCCGACCTCGTTTGCATAAGCTCTAGCACCGTGCTCTTCGGCCGGGCATGTCTGGTGCTCAACCGCATAAAGGAAACGCGCCCCGGCCTTCCCGTCATTGTCGGAGGCCCTCACGCCACTTTGATGACGGAAGACGCCGTGATGAGAGGGTTCGACGCGGCCGTCATAGGTGAGGGCGAATACACGGCCATCGATCTAGTTGAAGCGATCCAAGAAGGTGCGCCTCTTTATGAAGTGGCCGGAGCGGCCGCGAAGAAAGGCGATGAAGTCGTTTTCGGACCGACCCGGGGATTCGAGGCGGATCTTGATACTTTCCCTGATCCCGACCGGACGCTGATCGACTACAGCAAGTACTTCATCGACGATATTGAATTTGTCGGCATGATGTCCACGCGCGGCTGTCCCTACAACTGCCTCTTCTGCAAGCCCATGCTGGATAAGGTCCACGGGCCCAAGGTAAGAAGCAGGAGTCCGAAACGTGTCGCGCAGGAAATGTCGAACGTCGCAAAAACCCTTGGCTACAAGAGATTCCTTTTCAAGGACGACACCATGGTTCTGGGCGGCGTCGAGTACTTCGTTGAGTTCGAGCGCGAGCTTGCCTCGGCCGGCCTTTGCGATTCCCAGTGGGTCTGTCAGGCGCGCGTTGATCAGATTTCCGCCCCCTTGCTTGAACAGATGAAGAAATGCGGCGTCGAGGCCATAGCCTTTGGCGTTGAAAGTGGATCGCAGAAAGTTTTGGATTTCTTCCGCAAGGGAATCAAGATCGAGCAAACGATCAAAGCTTTCGACCTTTGCCACGAGCATGGCATAGGGACCCTCGCATTCGTGATGCTGGGCGCGCCCGTCGAGACCCGTGAAGACCTGGAAGCCACGGTGAGGCTGGTCGAACGCATCCGCCCCGACAGCCTTTCCTTTTCAATAGCCACTCCGGGGCCGGGCAACGCGCTTCACGATTACGCCATCGAGAACAACCTTCGCAACGTGACTGCGGTCGAAGACAACGACTACCAATACAACACGGATCCCATCAAGCTTTCGCTGGTGACTGCCAAGGACGTATCGTGGGCTGCGAAAGCAATTCTAGAAGCCGTGCCGAACACGTACTATAAGGATGAAATGGAGGCCAGGGCAGAGAGGCTAGCGGGATAGGGATTCCGAGCTCCTGTACGTCGGCAAGACTTCTCGAACAACAGATGGCGCCCGGTTTGCGGAAGGGACTGTCGACGATGCGATGGGGGGTTCGGCTCCAGCGGCGCGAACAGTGCCAGATTGCTCTCCGGACGCAATTCGACAAGAAACAGGTCAGAAGCTGTACTTGAGTTTCAGGAAGAGGCGATCGTTGTCGGCCCAGCTATCGAAAGGCGGACCCTCGCCCTCGAAGAAGTAGAGCAGCCCGCCGCTCATCGTCAGGGCCTCCGTCAGCTCGTAGCTGGCCGAGAGACGCATCGTGGAGCCGTGGTGCCCCGCCTCACTCAGCAGGCTGAGGCCCAGCGCGCTGAGCTTGAGCCGCGTGTTCATCATGTCGTAGCCGAGGCGCAGCGCGATCTCCACGTTGTTCTCGTGGAGGTAGTTGGGCAGGTACTGGAGGATCGGGTCATAGTCGAAGAGGTGGCGATACGCGACCTCCAGCGCGATGTTGAAGTCGCTGATGCCGTAGTACTCGACGCCCAGCATGGTGTCGAGGCGGGACTTCGTGAGCGTGTCTGCGCGCATGGGGAGGCAAAGGGAGATTACGTGACCGGCGATATCGAAGAGATTGTTGATGGGGCAGAGCGACCAATCGGGAACCAGTACCTGGTAGCTGAGATCGTCGAGGTAGGCGAGTTCTGCCTTCAATAGCCAGCTTCCCACCGTGTAGTTGCTGCCAGCGCCGACCATCACGATACGATTGTCGTCCACCGGGATGGGCGTCGAGAAGTCGGCCAGATTGATGACGGTGCTCGCCCTGTTCTGATACGTGTAGGACCAGTAGAGCGAGATGTCCCAACCGCTGAAGATTCCCGAGATCGAGCCGGCGAACTCCGGCGGCGAGCCCCATTGATCCGACTCCTTTCGGGCGGGCTCCTGGGCCAAGAAGCTCCGTCCCTGCTCCTCGAGGCCGCTGCGTAGCAGCTCCACATAAGCCAGGGTGCCAGCCTGCAAAATCAGACCCATAGAGTCGAAGTTTGCGGGCAGCCCGAGTGCCGGCAGATCATCGAAGCTCACCACGGGAAAGAAGTCACTCCCCACCGGCGGGTCGTAGTCGTAACGAATCTCGGGGACCAGGATCGCCGTGATGCTCCACGGCCCCCAGTAGTAGTCCGCCTTCGCCATGGTGACCGGCAGGCGCAGGTCTTCGATATCGACCAGCCCAGGCTCGCGATTGTTGAGCGGATTCAAGACGTCGTTCACACGCAGCGTGTCGGACCGCCCCCAGTTCACCACCTGGCGCCCCAGCCTGAGATCGAGGTTGTCGAGCACGCTGCCCTCGATCCAGAAGTCGAGCACCTCCGCCTGCCACTCGTAGTCGTCGAGCACGCCGTCGGTGTAGTTGTTCCGACCATTGAGCAGGTAGGCGAAGTCGTAGAAGATGAAGCCCTGCGCGCGGGCCTTCCAGTCGAAGGGCAGCTGGTGAAGATCGAGCTGCAGGTCGCCACGCAGCCGCAGACGCTGGATGCCGCCGTAGTAGGTGCCTTCCTCGGCCTCGGGGTCCGGGCCGACGGAGGCGCGGTGGGGCCGGATATTCAACGAGCTGCCCAGGCTCACGTTGCCGGTGAGATCGTAGGTGGGTCTGGCGTCCTCTTCTGTGCCGGCCGTGCTCAAGGCACTTCCGCCCGTCGTCGCCTCGCTGTCATCGAAGCCGCCGAGCGCGTCGTCGTACTCGGAAGGGAGCTCATCATCGAAGCCGCCAAGCGCGTCGTCGATATCCGAGGCGGGTGCGTCGTCGTGCCCTGAGGTGGGCTCCTCGTCGAAGCCGCCGAGCACATCGTCGTAGTCCGACGCGGTCGCGGCTGTCTCGTCGATCTGGGCCTGGGCGAGAGGTGGTGCAAACAGCGCCCAGCTGAGGAACGCAGCGATCAGCAGCGCGTACCCGACCATCGCGTGATGGAACCTCATCCCACACCTGCCCTGCCTGCTGCTGTCTGTTCTCTTTTTCGGTACGTTGCGAAACTGCAGGACTTCTCGTCTTCCCCTCTCTTGCTCGGCCAACGGGAGATGATACCCCAGGCCTGGGTCCAGATTCAGTCCGGATCGAATCGAGTCCTATGTGGATGTAACGTGAGGGCGTGACGCGAGATGCACGAGCTACAGGTTACAGAGCGCATCCTGAATATCGCGGTCAAGCACGCGTCGGGTCACGACGTGAGCAAGATCGTTCGCATCCATTTGAAAATCGGAGAGCTTTCCGACTTGGAAGACGAGTGGATTCAGCGCTACTTCGACTACCTGAGCGAGGGAACGCTGGCAGAGGGGGCGGAGCTCGCGATCGAGTGGGCCCCGATCGTTCTGGGCTGCGAAGCCTGCGGCTCTCGTTACGAGATCCGCCGCGAAGCGCTCGCGAGTCCGGAGTGCCCGAAATGCGGCGAGAATGACTGTCGGCTGATCTCCGGTCGGGAGTACCTGGTGAAGAACATCGAGGTGATCTGATGGACGAAGTTCGCTTGATCGAAGTCAAGCAGGACATCCACGCCGACAACGAGCGCGCGGCCGAGGAGCTGCGAGCGCGGCTGGCCGACACGAAAACCTTCCTGCTCAACTTGATGTCCTCGCCGGGGGCCGGCAAGACGACGACGATTCTGAAGACGCTCGAGCAGATGCCCGAGAGCCTCGAGGTGGGGGTGCTGGAGGCGGATATCGACTCGATGGTAGACGCCGAGAGGATCGCCAGCGCGGGCATCAGCGCCATTCAGCTCAGAACAGGAGGCTTCTGCCACCTGGATGCCGCGATGGTATCGAAGGGCCTGGACGCGCTGGATCTCGACGCACTCGACCTGGTGATCATCGAGAATGTGGGCAACTTGGTGTGCCCGGCCGAGTTCGACACCGGGGCCGTCCGCAACGCGATGATCCTGAGCGTGCCGGAGGGCGATGACAAGCCGCTCAAGTACCCACTCATGTTCACGGTGTGCGACGTGCTGCTGGTCAACAAGATCGACTATATGGAGCTCTCCGACTTCGACATGGGGGTCATGCTCGAGCGCGTCGAGCGGCTCAACCCAGAGATCGAGATCTTCGAGATCTCTGCCAAGACGGGCTGGGGCGTTAAGGAATGGGCGGCCTGGTTGTCCCGAGAGGTCGCCGGCTTCATCGCTGACTAGAAGCTCGCCCCGCTTCGCGTTCCTTTCTGCCTGAGCCCTCCGGTCCAACGACAGCGATGAGAGCAACCAGCCTTCCCGCGGGCGCTCTCTGTCGAGATAGAGGCGGGCCTCCATCCACCTCCTCCAGTAGGCTTCCCCTATCTTCTTTGATTGTCCACGTCTTCTCTTCTCTAGATCCTGCAAGCGAGGCTCGTGACCATGAGTGACGAAAGCTACCGAAAGCTGGCCAAGACCCTTGATACGTTGCCCAACGGTTTCCCCGCGACCGATGACGGCCTCGAGATCCGTGTCTTGAAGAAGGTCTTCTCGCCCGAGGAGGCCGAGCTCTTCTGCGATCTCAAGCTCAGCTTCGAGACTCCGGTCCAGATCGCCGAGCGCACGGGGCGCCCGCTCGAGGGACTCGACGAGATGCTCACGAGCATGTGGAGGGAGAAGGGGCAGATCGCGGGAGCCGAGCTGGGGCCGACGCGGATTTTCAAGATGGTGCCCTGGATCATCGGCATCTGGGAGTTCCAGATCGACCGTATGGACGAAGAGTTTGCCCGTATGGGCAACGAATACTACCAGCACTTCGGGCGGGAGTTCTTTGCACGTGGTCCCTCGGTGATGCGAACCATTCCCATCGAGCAGGACGTCACCCCCACTCAGCAGACGATGCTCTACGACCGCGTCTCCGGAGTCATCGAGGCCGGCCAGTCTTTTGCTGTGAACGACTGCATCTGCAAGAAGGAGAAGCGACTGCTGGGCCACGAGTGCGACAACCCCATCGAAGTGTGTCTGGCCATCGCTCCGTTGCCGGGACTCTTCGAGAAACAACCCTGGGGCCGGCCCATCTCCAAACAGGAAGCCTACGATGTGCTCGACAAGGCCGAAGAGGCCGGTCTCGTGCACATGACGAGCAATGTCGAGGCGGGTCATAGCTTCATCTGCAATTGCTGCGGCTGCTGCTGCGCCGTACTCACGGGCATCAACCAATTGGGCATGTCGGACGTCGTCAACGCCGACTTCTATTCGGAAATCGACGGCGAGCTGTGCACCCTCTGTGGCAACTGCATGGAGAATGTCTGCCACGTGAACGCCATCAGCGAGGGAGAGACGACCGTCGAGGTCGATCGCAAGCTGTGTATCGGTTGTGGCGTATGCCTGGACACCTGCATGCTCGAGGCGATCGAGCTGAAGCGAAAGCCCGCGGCGGAACGCATCGCCTCGCCCCCGAACGACGACGCCTGGGTCGAGGAGCGTGGGCGGCTGCGCGGCGTGGATTACAGCGCCTACAAGTAATCCGGCCGCAGGCCGGCGTTGGCTTCAGATGGCCTCTGATCAGCAGCTACCGGCTGATCAGTCAGCAGTATGTCTACAGCGTGCAGGAATGGCGTCGAGCCAGCTATGCGATCAGGCGCGATGTTGCGGCCGCTTACCGACAGCAACCTGTTGCCATCACCTTGTCGGCAGAAGACAAGCAACACAAGATCCATTCCTACACCACATGGCGTCGGCGGCTTGCGGATCAAGGGATGACTGCCATCGTTACTCAGAAGCGATCGTGCGATGAAGCACAGAGCGCGCGCTCATCGCAAGTGGGACTGGCAGGAGTCAGCCTGTGCTTCTGACGCACTCGATCCCCTATGTGAATATGCTGTGTCGCGAGCGGGAAGATCCATGCACCTGGGGTGCACTCTCGACATCGTGCCGCCTACGGCGACGTCTCCGCCTTGACGTGTTTGACCCAGTCGGCAAATGCTCCTCGTGAGGTGTAGGCGTACTCGTATCCGGTCTCGCGCCGTAGCTCTTCGCTCGACACGATCCAGGGGTAGCGTATGCCCTTCAGCCCGACGCTGGGGGACTCGGACAAGAATCGCAAGCGCAGGGCCCATGCCGCGGCGTTGAAGTAGTACATGAGCCAGAACGGTACGCAGAGCTTCCTGTTTCCGAGCATCTTCACCATTTCCGAAAGCGTGACAGTGCCTTCGGCGCCGACGTTGAACGTCCCCGTCGTCTCTCTCTGCAGCATCAAGTAGACGATGGCGACGAGGTCATCTTCGTGCACGAATTGCAGCGGGGCGGTGGTCGACGGAATGATGACTGGCGAATGGCGCAGGTGTCGGGCCAGCGGGTCGTCGAAGCCCTTGCCCACGACAAATACAGGCCGCAGCACAGCCGTCTTGATCGCTGGTTGCTCGGCTGAGAACGCCGCGAGCAACATCTCGATGTCCTGCTTGTTCTTGCTGTACACGTAGTCGGCGTTCGCGCGCAACGGGCTGTTTTCGCGCAGCGGGTTCGGGTTGTCCGGGTGAAACCCATAGACCGTGGCCGAGCTAAAGCAAATGAGCTGCCTGACGTGCGCCCGCGCCGCGCCGGCGAGAACATTCTTCGTCCCGTTGATGTTGATATCTTCCATCAACGCCTTGGCGTGGATCTGCACCTTCACGTACGCCGCGTGAACGATCGAATCGATCGCATGGTCTTCGATGATTCGGTCGATGGGCTCACGAACGTCGTGTCGGAGGAAGACGTACTTGTCGAGACGCTGCGGCGGCGGACGAATATCAATGCCGACGATTGTTCGGACATCGGCCTTGTCTTGCAGGAATCGCGCGATGAAGGCCCCGAGATAGCCGCTAGCCCCAGTGATGAGAACGTTCTTACCCATGCATTCGCCTGCACTTGCTGATGAGGAGGCCGCTCAAACGTCGAGGCGGTTAGTCCGGGCGATCTTGCCCAGCCAGCTGGCGCTGGGCTTCAAGCTGCGGGCTTGGGTCTCGCGGTCGACGGCCACGATCCCGAACCGGGGTCCGTAGCCGTGGTTCCACTCGAAGTTGTCGAGCAGCGACCAGCAGAAGTAGCCACGGACGTCGATTCCGTCTTCAAGGGTGCGCCCCACCCCTTCGAGGACTTCGGTGAGATAGCGGATCCGTTGGCCGTCGTCCCTCGTGCCGATACCACTCTCGGTGACGAAGATCGGAACCTGGGCGACCTCAGCGGCGCGGCGGATCCCGACCTCGACAGCCCTGGGCCAGTACTCGTAGCCCATGTCGAGAACCTCGACGCCCTCTTCCGGGCCAGTCGGGAGCCCCTGCTCGTCGAGTCGAAGGCGCGAGTAGGCCTGAACTCCCAGGTAGTCATCGCCGCGGGCGGCTTCGCAGAAGATGTCCTCGTAGGAGTGGCGAACCGCGGCCAGCTTCTCCTCACAGCCCTCAGGCGCCCACCAGTCGTCCATGGCAACGGTGGCCCCGAGCGGGAAGTCACCGGGGCCGGCCTTGATGGCCTGGTAGGCCTTGCGGTGAGCATCGATGTAGGTGGCGCTGGCGCGGCCCCACGCGCCGAGGTCTTTCTTGCCGGGGGCGAAGGTGCCGAGCAGGTAGCCGAGGGTCGACGCAACGTTGGGCTCATTGATGGTGCAGCCCATCCCGATCAGGTCGCCCAGGTGGGCGACGGCCCGTTCGCAGAAGCGGGCGAAGCGATCGGCGGTCGCTGCATTCTCCCAGCCCCCTTGTGCCGCGAGCCAACGAGGCGTCGTGAAGTGGTGAAAAGTGACCACCGGAAGCACCCCGTGTTCGTGGCAGCAGCCGAGCATGCGGCGGTAGTGGTCGAGCGCGGACCGGGAGAAGAAGCCGTCCTCGGGTTCGATGCGCGCCCACTCG
This sequence comes from Deltaproteobacteria bacterium, assembly GCA_029261835.1. GTDB lineage: Bacteria > Myxococcota_A > UBA9160 > UBA9160 > UBA4427 > JAJDAO01. Next base: position 62,408 of record JAJDAO010000067.1, read on the forward strand.
ATCGAGAAACGATAGGCACCGAGCCCGAGTTCTTTCACCAGCCGAATGTCGTCGGGATAGCGATGGAACGAGTCGCAGGCGTCGCCGGAGGGCTCGACCACGGGCGTGCTTGGCGCGTGCTCGAACTCCCACCAGTCGGAGTTCCAGTTGCCGCCCTCGATCTGGTGGGCCGCGGTCGCCACGCCCCAAAGGAATCCGTCGGGAAACTCGATCGCCACGACGCAGGACGGTAGGGCAATCGGCGAGCGTGCGCACATGGGTGACCTGTCCGTCGTCAGTATCGGCAAGTCTTGATATCACAGGGCTTCACGCTTCCAGGAAGACCGGTGGAAGAGAGCCCAGCGATTCCGGGTGGGCTGACATTGAGGACGGACAGGGAACCGACGCTGCGAGATCAATGATGAAGGAGCGCAGATCATTCGGGTCGTTGCTGCACCGGACGAGCACGCTTCCGTTCTCGGAGGCGGCCAGGACGCTGAGGGGGGCACCTGGTGAGAGTGCCGGGAGCTGCACCACGCCGCTCGGGCTGTTGACCGAGCGGGAAGACCATCAGGCTTACGATGCAGCGAAGGAAGATCAAGCAGCGTACAGTGCGAAAGAGGATGAGAGCGTATCTGGCCGCAACGGCGGCCTAGGCTGAAGCCGAGATCCGCTGGTTTCGTCGGACAGCGCGATGGGCTAATCGATCCGAAGCACCGCGGATCGCATCACACGACGTGGATCGAGGCCCCCCATGAAGTTCGGACTCACTGCGCCCTACCAGATGGGCGCCATCGAAGACGGCGACTACGCCACCCGCTTCGCGCGGCTGGCCGAGGAACTCGGCTTCGAATCGGTCTGGGTCGTCGAGCACGCCGTCATGTGCGTCGAGTGCCACTCGAAGTACCCCTACCATCCGAGCGGGCGCTCGCCCTTCGACGAGGACGTGACCCAGCCCGATCCACTGATCTGGCTCACCTGGGCTGCCGCCGCGACTGAGCGCTTGCGACTGGGAACCGGCATCCTGATCCTCCCCCAACGCAACCCGGTGGTGCTGGCGAAGACCCTGGCATCGGCGGACCGGCTCTCCGGCGGGCGCATGATGCTCGGCATGGGAGTGGGCTGGGTGCGGGAAGAGGCGGACGCGGTGGGGACGAGCTTCGACGACCGCGGCAGGCGCGCCAACGAGTACATCGACATCATGCGCGCGCTGTGGCGCGAGCCCGTGTCGAGCTTTCAGGGTGAGTACCACAGCTTCTCCGGGGTGGTGAGCAAGCCCAAGCCCGTTCAGGAGGGCGGCGTACCCATCATCGTGGGCGGACACAGCAAGGCGGCTGCGCGCCGCGCGGGACGCCAGGGGGATGGCTTCTACCCGCTGGGCGTGGATCTCGACGGGATGCGGGGACTGGTAGACGTGATGAGCCAGGCCGCGCGCGAAGCCGACCGGGACCCCGCCACCATCGAGATCACCATGGGCGGCGCACCGAATGCGGATCTGGCTGCGCAGTACCGGGACGCCGGCGTCGGCCGCACGGTGATCTTTCCGGGCACCGGCGATCTCGACGAGCTGCGCGGGCAGCTCGAGCCTTTCGCCGAGAACGTCATGCAGCGCTACGCCTAGGGAACACGTCATGTCCGACACAGACGCCGCCCTCCGCGCGCTGCTCGACCGTAGTGAGCTCCATGATCTCGCACTCCGCTACGCGCGTGCCGCGGACCGGCGCGACTACGCCGCGTTCCGCGAGATCTTCACCGAGCACGGCGCCATCCACGGCCATCGGGGCGGCGGCGACACAAGACCGCTCTACTCCATCGAGGGACGCGAGACGATCGTCGCGGGCATGGCGAGCCTCGAGCAGTACGAGAAGACGCTGCACGTTGTCTCGAACCAGCTCGTCGATATCGAGGGCGACCGGGCCAGTGGCGAGACCTACTGCATGGCCCACCACATCTACCGCAAGGACGGCGCCCCGATGAACCGCACCATGGCGATCCGCTACCAGGACCGCTTCGCGCGACACAACGGCCGCTGGTACTTCGAAGAGCGCCGGCTCGACATCGACTGGGAACGCGACCGCCCCCTCGGCGAGGACGGCTGGGCCTAGCGTCCTGTCTAGGGCAGCGCCGCGTACGCGATGAATGCGCCAAGCAGTATGGCAACCGCAGCGGAGGCTCGATAGAGGGCGCGGTGTTCCTTGGTCCACCACCGAATGAACGTCGCCCAGCGATCCGTGGGAATGAGCGGAAACACGAGGCCTGCGAGAAGCGCTATGGCACCGATGATTCGAAACCCGGCGGGAGATCTAGAGACTGGAGCCGCCAGAATCAGAACAAGCCCACTGACGACGCGCATCGCTGCAGCGATATGTAGCCCGCGCCGCGACTCCCAGTCTGCAACCGAGAGCAATCGGTCTGGGGAGACGGCCACCAATGCACCTACGAGTACGAGGGCAACGCCGAGGATCATAGCGAGCGTCGACACGGTTCTCCTCCTCCACCTTCTCTGTAGGCCCTTACGTCAACCCCGGCGAATGGACCGGGCTCGTCGTTCATGGCCGGAAAGAGGAAGCGAGAGCATCTGGCCGCAACGGCAGCCCAAGCTAGAGCCAAGAACTGTCTCTGAGCCGGACCCGGCTCGAGTCCGACATCCTTCGACAACGTACCTTCCGACTCCACGCGCCGACGTCAGACGGTGTGCTCCTCTGCAGCTCGCTCCTGGTGCAGCGGATCTCGACTCAGATGAGATTCGATCACGCGGAGAATGTCGAAGCGCGTGATCGCACCCACCAGCCTTCCCTCATCGACGACGACGAACCTCCGAAACGAGTAGTTCATGAACAGACCGGCGGCGTAGTAGATGTCCATGTCCGGCGGGATCGCGACCAGATCCGTGTTCATGAAGTCGCACACCCGCCCACGCGGGACTTCGGCATTGACGCCCGTGGCGAGCAGCTTGAGGCAATCCGTCTCGGTCAGCATGCCGATTGCACGGCCGGACTCATCAACGACAGGTGCTCCTGTGACGTGGTGCTTGAGCAAGAACGACACCGCGTCCAGGATCTCGGCGTCGGGACGGACCGTCGGCACGCGCTTGTCCATGTGGTCTTTCACGAGCGGCAACCCGCCGATTGCGCTCTGCAGAACTTGGGACTTGGCGTAGGGCATGAGTCCTCCTTTACCCGGGCATCCCTCAGCGGGCTCCGAACGCACAGCCATCCCGCTACGACAGCTATACGCGCGGCACAGGGCAACCCGCCAGGAGGCCCCGGGGATATAGAGTCAAGAGCCATTGTCTCAGATGTCTCGCGGAAGATGCAATCGCGATGAGCCGCCGCGGGGCTCGCTCTCACGCCCGGAGGGCATTGGTGCAACAATCGTGGGCTCCAAACCACCAAGAGCACCGGACCCCGCCATGTCGCGGATCGATGGTCCACGATCTCGGCATGAAGTCGAGAGTTCACCCCAAGTACAAGACGAACTGCCGAGTCGGAAGCTGGGCCGAGTACGACCTCGCAGTGGTGCGCCTGTGGACGTGATGTCGAACTCAGACCGGCTGCCCGCGGGGCGCCCGTCCCACCATTACCGTGACCGCACTGATCCGGGGCTGACAGCCCTTCGATCGATTGAGAGCAAAGCGGTGGGTGAACGCTGGATTCTCCTCGGTTCGTGTTGACTCCTCGGCGCGGGCGATATGCAATGGGACCAGATTGGAACTTCGCGAAGGAGCCTCATGTCGGTTCGCAGCATTCTCCTGATCTTCTCAGTGGTAACGAGCGCTCCGGTTGCGTTGGCGGCCACGACGGACTTTCCCTCCTCCCTCGACACGCTGCCGATGAATCAGGTGCAGATCATCGGAACCCACAATTCGTACCACGAGCGGCCCTCTGCCGCGCTCGACACCCTGATGGTTAATATCCTCAATTCGCAGCCAACGGTGCGACAGGACCTGTGTCCGGCTGATCCCGATGGCGACAGCTGTGTTCAACGCTTCCGCTACACCCACGCAACACTCACCGATCAGCTGACCAATCTGGATATCAGACAGTTCGAGTTGGACGTCTTCCCCGACCCGGCCGGGGGTCTCTACCAGAATCCGCTCGGTTGGAGTTTTGCGAATGGGGGGCCGACGCCGCCCTTCGATCCCGCTCTCGTCGATCCTGGCTTCAAGGTCATGCACGTCCAGGATATAGACTTTCGAACCCGTTGCTTCACGCTGGTCGCGTGCCTCACGGAGATTCGCGACTGGTCCCTCGCCAATCCGGACCACCTACCGATCTTGATCCTGCTCGAAGCCAAAGACGAAATCATCCCCGATGTTCCGCCTCTGCTGATCTTCTCGCAGCCGCCCGCCTTCACTTCGGCGATGTTCGATGCCCTGGACGCGGAGATCCTCAGTGTCTTCGATGCGAGCCATATCCTGACTCCCGACGATGTCAGGGGCGCACGCGCCACGCTTCGTGAAGCGGTCCTGCTCGATGGATGGCCAACTCTCGACGAAGCCCGTGGCCTGGTCTACTTCGCGTTGGACAACGGCGGAAGCTATCTCACCGACTACGTGACTGGGCACGCGTCGCTCGCGGGGCGCGTGATGTTCACCGACTCCCCGAGCGCCTCGGACGAGGCGGCGTTCATCAAGCGAAACGATCCCGCAGCAGTGGACATCGGCACTTTGGTCGGGCAGGGCTTCCTGGTGCGAACGCGTGCCGATAGCGAGACGCAGGAAGCCATCGTGAACGACACGACGAGACGAGATCAAGCCTTCGCCAGCGGCGCCCAGTTCGTCAGCACCGACTACCCGGTGGCAGACCCCCTGCTCTCGACGTACTCCGTCGAGTTCGCCGGCGGCACGTCGTTTCGCTGCAATCCGGTCAATTCGCCCTTGGACTGCACCTTTGTGCCCGAGCCTTCACTGGCGTTGCTCCAGATAGCGGCACTGGCCACATTGGCCCGCGTGGGGTCGAGGCGCCGCCGCTAATCGAACTCGTCGATCCCGCCATCGCCTGCGCCGTCAGTCGCCTGATCCCGTAGTGGGTCAAGACTCGGCCCGCCTCTACTGCGGCGTTGGTGTGTAGCTGCAACGCCAGCGATCACGACCCTCGAGAGCGCATGACGGTGGCCACGTGCTCGGCGAGTTCCTCGCCGATCACCTCGATCGGCCGCGTGCTGGCCTCCGCCATGGCCAGCAGGAGGGCGCCTTCGAGAGCGGCCACCAACATTTCGGCCAAGCGCTCGGCCCGCGCCCTGTCGCCGCCGTTACGGCTCAGCCCGTCGGCGATCAACCGTTGCCAGGCGACGAAAGACTCCCGGCAGGCCTCCTGCAGGGCCGGCGCCGCCGGCGTGCTCTCGAGCGTGAAGATCGCCACCGGGCAACCGTCGGTGAAGTCCGAGGCCTCGATCCAGTACGCGATACCGCGGGCCAGGGTGCGTACGAACGCGCCCGGCTCTTCGCTTGCCTCGGCGGCTGCGGCGAAGAGCGACTCCAGCCCACGGGAGGCCTCGTGGATCGCCTCCAGGGCCAGCTCCTCCTTACCTCCAGGAAAGTGGTGGTAAAACGAACCCTTGGGCGCCCCGCTCTGTTCGAGGATCTGGGCCAGCCCGGTGCCGAAGTAGCCCTGGCGCTGAAACAGGCGGGCCGCTGTCAGAATGGCGCGCTGCCTGGCATCCGATTTCCGAGGCACGGGCCCAGTATAGCCATTGTATGGCGATCGCCATACATAGTATGTTCTATGGTGATTGTCATAGAACGTCGACGATCTACTGACGGGCGGCCGGTGACCCGCTTGCCAACTCTCGAGGGACTGAGGCGGGCGCGCTTGTTGTGGGCGGCCGGCCGTGAGGTGGAGAGCCCGGTGCCCTCGCCGGACCGGAGCAACAGGGGAGAAGGACATGGACGAGACCACTGTGAAAGCCATTGCCGAGAAGCTCATCGGCGCGTGGAACGCGCAGGACGTCGAGCGCTTGCTGGCCTGCTACACCAACGACATCGCCTACGTGGACCCGAACACTCGCGGGGCGGTCGAGGGAAAGGACGCCAACCGCCGCTACCTCACCAAGCTGTTTGGCAGGTGGGAGATGACCTGGGCGCTAAAGCAGGCATACATCTTCGAAGCCGGCAACGGCTGCGCGGCAATGTGGCACGCCACCTTTCGGAAGCCGGAAGGCGGCGAGACGATCGAGGCCGACGGGATGGACCTCGTCATCGTCGAGGGCGAGCTGATCAAACGCAATGAGGTCTACTTTGACCGCGCCGTGTTGGCCGCCTTGATTTAGGGCGCACAACGCGGCGCTAGCTTCCGGCCGGTGTGCTCTCGCACATGTCGACCGAGCCTCTCTCGCAACGCCCCTCGCACTTGACGGTTCCAGCGGCATCCTTGACCGCCGCGCCCCCTTCAACGATGGAACAGAAGACCTCGCCCTCCAGTGTCTTCTCGCACTCGCCCTTGCCGCACAGAACCTGCCCGTCTCGGGTCCGGACTACTGTGCCGTCTTTGTATCGCGAACAGAACACTTCCCCGTGGCGATTCTTGTCACACTGCCCGCTGCCGCAAATGACCTCTCCTTCGCGATTCTTCATGCAGTCCGCGCTACCAGAGGCGGGAATCGCAAGCAGAGCACCAACCAGGATGACCGTCGTGATGTAACTCATGTGTGAGCCTCCCGCGATATATCTAGTGTCCCGTCTCGGAAGTTCGCCAACAGTCTCGATGGCTAAGAAGAATAGCGTCCCTCCGAAGTGATCGGGCTACAGTATCTGGCCGAAACGTCGCCGCAGCGAGCCGGCGAAACCGAAGGAGGAGGAGAATGGTGTTTCCTCTGATCTCTCCGTCTCACCGTGAGAGCATGCTACGGCACAACTGGTGGGGGCATGACGGTCGCTGGTACCTCTTTGTCGCCCAGGAATGCGGATTCGAGAAAGCCAACGCGATGAACTTGTCGATCAATCAAGCCGTCGGCAAGATGGAGATCCAGAACCTGGCTGCTGTTTCCGGTCTGGATCGAGAGGGGATGAGGGAAGCCATCCTCGACGTCCTGAGATGGAATCTAGACCTGTGCACGGGCGATGTCTTCGATATCGCGGGGTTCGAGCAAGCGGGGAACAGTCTCGTGCTGACGATATCCGCCTGCCCCGCCTGTGCGGGTACGCAGAAGGCGGGGTACCGGGATCTCTATGAATGCGCCTGCTTCAAGCGGGCCGAGGGCTGGCTGGAAGGCCTCGGAGTGCCGGGTAGCGCGACCATTCGCAAGAGCCTCGTGCGAGGAGACGAGAGCTGCGAGATCGTCATGACGCTCGAGCACGGGGTCGAAGCCACAGCGGGTCCTTCTGAGTGAGGATCGGGTTGCGCAGTTCGATTCTGCGACGGTGCGACGAGTCATGGCTCTTGGGTGATGTACTGCAGCTATGAAGAACGTGGTCGAGCTCGAGTAGCTCGCCCGTGTCTCACCACCAGCGACACCAACCCCGCGCTCGTCATCAGCACCGCGAGTGTCGCTATGCCGACCGGGTTCAGAGCCGGCAAGCCAGGCGAGAAATCCAAACGCGCGACGCGGAAACCCATGTTGTCGCCCTCGACGATCGGGGAGACGTCGTTCCGGTTCGTGGCTGCGAGGGCCCACGAGTCGATGTTGAAGGCCCCGCCCCGCAGGCCGCGATTCGAGCCGATGATCGCCTCGTTCCACTCCCAGATGTTGCCGCCCTGGTCAAACGTACCGTTCGGGCTCGCCGAACCCGTGTAGTCCCCCGCGTCCGTGAAATCGGCTTCGGCATCGTTACAATTCGCCGTATTCGCCGTCGCCCCGGGCGACGCGCAGGTGGTCGACGCGTCCGCGCTCGCCGGGTAGTCGAAGTAGCTCGCCGACCCCGTGTCGTAGTAGGCCGCCTTGTACCACTCGTCCTCGCTGGTCAGGAAGACGAAGGCATCAAAGTTGCGGGTGACAGTCGCTCCGTTGAGTGGGGTAGGGGTGCCGCCGAGGAGGGTGTAGGCCCCCGTCTCCGTGTCTCCGCTCCCCTGGCCGTTGTGCAGCCAGTTCGCAAACCGCAGGCAGTCGAAGAACGACACGGAGTTCACCGGCATGTACTCACGGCCGGCAATCGTGCTGTACGTGTAGCTCCCCGGGAGGCCGCTGCGCGTGATGCCGCCGTACCACCAGCCCATCCTCGTGTTGTAGAGCAAGTAGGGGTCGGTGGCCGCCACCGCGTTCAAGAACTCAGCGTACTGGTCGTTCGTCACCTCGTACTTGCCGATCTCGTAGGGGTAAGCCACGGTGCCGAAGCCGGTGGTGTCGGCGGTGTTGCCCGGATCCCCCACCGCCACCCAGTCGATATTGACGACAGCACTCGTCACGCCCGGCACCGCCATCACCACGAGCCCGATAGTCGCAATCAGAGTCCGCATGAAAGCTCCCTCCTAGCCTCAATCGCGTATTCGCATTGAGTGTTGCTTCGGAGAAGGAGGCGACCTCACGTGTTTCAGACCGCGTCCCGCTCCTCCGACCTTGCATGGCATCTACCACCCGAGAACGCGCGAGGACCATCGCATGGTTCCAAGTGGCGCTCTCTCGGCCGCTGCAGGCCCACAGTCGGACGCGCGTGCTTCGAGCGATGCCCGTTCGGGGCTGGCGGTACCGGCAGTGTCTCACGCCGAGAGCTCTTGAAGCAAGCGCTGGCGTATTGGCGGAGCCCTGAGTGGTCGGAGCGGGATGAAGTTCCGCAAGCAGGCGCTGTCGAAAGTGTCGGGCAAGACCGGCGGCGAATTGGGCAGCCGACTATGCGGAGCTGCCTCTTCTGGCGTCGAGGCTCCAGCTTCCCGCACCTCGAGCAGATATGAAGAGAAAGACAAAGCAGTACAGCGCAGCGAGTTCGCCTCCATTGCGCAGCGGTAGGAGGGCCTCGGTCCCGTGCGCGAGCCAGTAGGCGACCGCCATGAGGCCGCTGCAGATGAACGCGGCCCAGCGCGTAAAGAGACCCAGCATCACGAGCAGGCCACCAACGAGTTCAATGGGGCCGGCAACGTAGATGATGAACTCTGGCGCGCCGGCAGGCGGCTCCAATGGGAAGCCGAAGAGCTTCTGCATGCCGTGCCAGAGGAAGAGGAAGCCGACCGTCATTCGCATCACACTGTATGCCTGGCCATCTAGTCCTCGCATGAATTTCGGCATCTCGATCCTCCTATTGGCGCGCGGTTCCGCCTCGCGGCCCAATAAATCGGCGTTCAGTGGCCCGCAACCGCGCTGACCGGTCTCGCCGAGACACGATAGTATGCCGCCAGATGGCGGGGCCAGTCAATTCCAGTGAGTGGTCGACACCCTGGGCCTGACCTGCGTCAGGCGACGCGAACGATTCGGTCGCCGCGCAGAGAATGCTGCGCCGGCTTTTCAAGTGCGACCCAAGCCGCACACTCTCACAAGGGTGGAGCGCGCACATTGCCTCACCAAAACGGCGCGTGCAGGGGAGATAGCTCGAGCGGCGAACCAAGGCCGTCTCTTGGCGAGAGCCGTCTCTTGTCCGAGATATTCTGCCAACGTACACTCGACCGCTCGTCGGGCGAGGAACGAGCATGAAATACTACCAAGGACCGTGGCCCGAAAACCGCAAAGGCGTCGTCTGCCTCACCTTCGACGTGGACGTTGGCTACGCCTACGCGAAGGGAACCCAAACATGGGGTGCGCTTCCGAAGCGACTCGGCCTGGACACCTTGGTTGCCGGCGGCTTGTCGGTCGAGTCGCGCGGGTACTACGGGCTCTACAGCGGGCTGCCGCGCATCCTGGCTTTGCTCGATCGCAAGGGGATCACCGGCACGTTCTTCATCCCAGCGCGCAACATGGAGCTGTATCCGCAGGAGCTGCGGGCGATTCACGAGGCCGGGCACGAGATCGGGAACCACGGCTACGAGCACGAAGCAGTCGAGCAGCTCGAGCGCTCCCCCGCGAAGGAGACCGCGTTGCTCGAGAAGGCCCAGTCGGTCTTCCGCTCCACTCTCGGTCTTGCCCCCGTCGGATATCGCTCACCGGCCTGGGATATGAGCCGCGGCACGCCGGGGCGGCTGCAACAGGCCGGCTTCCTATACGATTCCAGTCTCTTCGCCGGCGACGCTCCCTATCGGTTGTCGCTCTACGACCCGGCCGTGCAGATGCTCGAGATGCCCATCGACTGGTCGAAAGACGATGCGGCCTACTTCCTGTTCTTCAAGCCGCCGGTAATGTTCGCGCAGTTCCACGACCCCGAGAGCGTGTTTCGCATCTGGCGGGCCGAGCTCGACGGTGTAGTGGATGCCGGCGGAGTGTTCACACTCACCTGTCACCCGTCGATCAGCGGAAGGTTTCACAGGCTCGAGATCCTGGAACGGTTGATAGACCACGCCGTATCGCGCGGCGATGTCCTATTCGCGACGCTGGAGCAGGTGGCTCGACATGTTCAAGATCGTCTCTGAACCCGACAGCCCTCGCGCCAGGGCAAAGGGACGGCTCTCGTGACTGACACGTCTGGAGGCCACGTCGAACGCCGCGGCGGTTTCAAGGTCTTGCACATCCAGGGGTCGCCCTACGAGATGGGGCTCCAGCACGGCCGGCTGTTGCGCGAAGAGATCCGCGAGGGCGTGCTGCCATACTTCGCCGATCTGGTCGAGTACGAGCCTTCGCTGCGCGCACGCAACGCCCTCTACAAGTACGTGCTCTCGACCGCTCTGGACCTCACCGTATACAGGCGACTGATAAAGGGCCTGCCACGGCGCTACCGGGACGAGCTTCACGGGATTGCCGACGGCGCCGGCTTGCCACGCGAGACCGTACTCAAGGGCAATCAGCTTTCCGAGCTGGGACAGGTGATGGCCCGCAGGATCATCCGCGGCAGGACGAGCGGGCTGGGGCAAGCGCAGGGTGGCTGCACGGGATTCGTGGCCAGTGCGCGTGCAACCGGCGGCCCGCTGCTGCAAGCCAAGAACCAGGATTACGAAGGCATCGGCCTTTGGGACCGGCACCCGATAGTCATCTACTGCCGGCCGGACGACGCTCACGCATACGTGAAGGTAACATCGGCCGGACTGCTCAAGAGCCCGGTTGCGATGAACGAGCATGGACTCGCGCTCGGAGGTCACCTTCTCGTCTCGTCCGAAGTCTCGACAGCCGGAAGAGGCTTCACCACCTACGAGAACGACATCATGCGCTATGCCTCGTCGGTAGCCGAAGCGGTGGCCATGCTCGAGGAATGCCCACGCGTGGGCGCGTTCGCGTTCCTCGTCTCCGACGGAAAGACGGGTGAGGCAGCTGCCGTCGAGTGCATGGGCGACCGCACCAGCGTTCGTTACATGGACGACGGATTCCTCGTGCAATCGAACGTCTGCACGTCCGGGCCCGAAGTCGAGCGCCTCGATCTCTTGCTCAAGCACGGTATGGGACGAAACCCCATCGCCCGACAGCGGCGCATGGAGGAGTTGATGCGCGAGCACTTCGGCACCCTCGACCCGCAGCGTGCGGCCGTCATTCTGGGCGACCACTACGATCCTACCTGCGATAGGGAGCGAGCCGTGAGCAACGTCATCGCCCAGATCAACACAGTTACGAGTGCGGTGTTTCAGCCCGAGAAGATGTGTTTCTGGGCCGCGGCGGGTCCGGTTCCGGTCTCCAACAATCCGTACGTGTTCTTCGACTTCCACGAACGGGGTGCCGGTGAGTCCCTGGACGGCAACGCCTTTCGCCACAGCGAGCAGCACCGTGGTCTCGCGCACTATCGCCGGGCGGCCTACCTATACGAGACGGGCAGCGGCGAACCGCAAGACATCGTCGGCGAGCTGGAGCAGGCGACCGCAATCGATCCCGACGAGCCGGTGTATCTGAGGATGCTGGCGCGGTTCCATGCGCGCAGCGGGAAACATCGCGAGGCTCTCGAGGCGGTTCGCCGAGCCGAACCGCTCGAGCAGAACCCCAACGAGCGAGCCGAGAACCTACTTCTCAAGGGCCAGCTTCTAGACCTGCAGGGAAAGCGCGCAGAGGCTGTGTGTTGCTACACGGAGATCGAAGACATCGGCAAGCGAGACGGGTCCGCGCTTCTTGTGCTCAACCCATTGCTGCTACACCGAGCCGCGAAGCTGCAGAGAAAACCTTTCGCGCGAAGAGGCGCGAGATCGCTGGAGATCAAGTTCTCGCTCATGACCGGCTATGAATGACGGCGCTCGGGATGAACGCGAGGTCGGCTGCGTTTCAGCACGACACGGGAGTGTTCAGAGGCCGCGGAGAGCTCGCCGCCCCCTTGGCCCGGGGCGCTTGCCCTTCTCGGGCATGGCTTCTTGGCAGGCAGGGGCCAGCTCTGTTCGCATTCTGGATAGACAACGGAGCGCCCCGCGGCTCCCTTCGAATTCTGGGCAGAGCTGCTGGATATCCTCCGAACAGGCATCGAGCGCTTGCTCCGTATGTCGCCTTCGCATGCTGACGAGTTCCGCTCGCTGCTCTGGGCTGAGGAGCGCCCGAATGTCAAACATCGCCGAGAAGCGGGCTGCGCGAAGCTGGGCCTCTAGCTCGCCCAGCACCTCGACTTCCGCCATGACGCTCGCCTTGTCCGGCGGCTCGCTGTTGAGAAGCGCAAAGATCGACTCGTGAACCTCGAGAACCTCCGCGTCGAGCAACGCCGAAGACTGGCGGAACTCTTTGACGATGCCGGCGACGGAGGCCTGTGTCTCGGCACCAAGGCCAAGCCGAGCCACCACTGCGAGAGGTCCGCGAAGACTACCCGGGTCTCCGCCCTGGGCGGTCGCGGTTCCCGAAGTGAGCATCGTGAGTGCGAACAGCAACAGTGTGATCAGGTCCTTCATGGCTGAATCTCCTCCTTCACTCATTTGACACGCGGGCACTCCAGTTCGTTGACGAGCAGAGGCGCTAGCCAGCCAGAAAGACAGCGTCGATTGCGTCAAACTCCTCAGTGAGCGGAACTGCAGAGCGCTCCTCGAGAAGCTCGCTCCCGAGCAGCAGTTCATCAGTGAGCGCCGTCTCTCTGGGCAGTTCAACCGGCAAGTCGCGCGAACCACTTCCAGAAACGAGGAAAGCAACCACTGCGGTTAGGGCGACGCCTGCGAAGGCGGGAACCCACAGCGACGAGGATCCCGGCTTCGGAGAGATCCGGCTCTCAATTGCTGCATAGAGGGCTCGGCGCGTCGCAGGTGTTAGCTCATCTGGACGGTAGTCCGAGCGAATCCGCTCGACCATCTTCTCTTCTTCTCCGCGACTCATTGGATGAACTCCTCCCATACCGGCTGCAACGCCGCGCGAAGCTTCTTGGTCGCGCGCGACAGCTGGGTCTTTACGGTGCCCTCGCCCACGCCGAGAACCGCCGCCGCATCCCGCAGCGACAGACCCTCGAGGCGGACGAGCACGAACGCCTCACGCTGTCCATGCGTGAGCGAATCCAGTGCTCTCAGCAGCTCACTCTGCAGACCGGGGTCGGGTGTGGGCCGAGCGCCGGGATCCGGCGTTTCATCGCTCCAGAGCGTGTTCCAGAGCGTGCGAACGTTTCTCCATCGCCGGTAGTTCTTCGCCTCGTTCGTGACGATTCGGAAGAACCATGTCTCGCTGCTGCATTCGCCGCGGAAGCTCCGCATCGAGCAGAACGCCTTGACAAAGGCGTCCTGCACGATGTCGTCGGCCGCGGCGGCGGCACCACCAACGAGGCGCCACGCAATCCGCCGCGCGCGGTCGACGTTCGCGAGATAGAAAGACTCCCGGTCGAGCCGAAGCTCTTCCGGCTTGACCGGGTCCAAGTCCATCAGCGAAACGCGCGCGGCCGCGTCTCTGGGCACTAGCGACCTCGCGACCCACCGCGGCGTCCGCCACCGCCGCCCTTGCGGGCGCCGTCTTGGCTGCCGGGGCGGCGGCCTTCACGCAGCTCGCCGCCGCCGCCCTTGCGGGCGCCCTCTGGACTGCCGGCACGGCGGCCTTCACCGAGCTCGCGCCCAGCATTGCGGCGGCCTCCTTCGCGGACCGCGCCCGCGCCCTGCTGGCCTCTCAGGTTCTTGTCCCATCGTTCTCTCACTTGCTCTGGAGTAGGAGCATCCTGAGCAAGCGCCACGCTCGGTGCGTAGAGAAGAAGCACTGCGGTGGCGATCGCTGCACTCAGCTGCTGCGTTCGGGTGTTCACTGTCATCCCTCCTGGCTGGCGCGCTCAACCGCGCGTCTGACCAGTTAGACACGCGAGACGCGAGAACGGGATACATCCCTCGCGGATCTGACTGCCGGGGGTTCTGGCGCTGAGCACAGGATGGCCAGAACGCCAGCGCGTGGGGGCGTTTCCGGTACTTCATGGGCGGCAACTCTATATCGGGGGCCTCATATCAGGGGGCTCTCCTCCATCGTGCACCGAGATCAGCAGCCACGCGAAACGCCCCAACGACTCCGCAGGGATTCGTCGCATATGTGATCGACAACACGCGTAATCCCGTGGGCTATGCGCATCTCCGCTCACTCGAGTCGGGTGGATGTTCGCACGCATGAGAGACTTTCCTGTGACCGGGCGCACACCGGTTCGGCAGGAGTGTGCACTGCGTCGGCGTCTTTGCAGAAAAGTGTGTCGTCGTAATTCTTGTTGTGAGCGCAGTCACGCTGGTTCGGAACTCCAGTCCCGATTAAGCGCGCACTGTGATAAATCGAATCCACGCTCTCTGGTCGGATGTCCGATCGCGACTCGCGCTCACGTCGCGGACTGGACCCATCTTCGTTTTCCTCGCCGCCGTGCTGCTATGGGGTGCCGCAGCTGAGGCGAAGACGCTCGACGATCCCCTGCGCTGGACGATCTCCCCGTCGTCCGACGTTGAGGGCTATCTGGTGCACGTGGGCCAGACGTCGGGCTTCCGCGCGTCGGGAGGCGGCGTGTCCATCGACATCGGCAACGACTTCGATCTGATCGGCACTACGGGGCATCGTCGGCTTGGCGACTTCATGACCGAGAGCAGCTACGTGGTCATGCAGGCCTACGGCAGCTCGGGCCAGCCTTCCGTCGATTCCAACGAGATCCATGTCACCATCGATGAGTGCGTGGTCGACAGCGACTGCGGGGACGCGGACCTTTGCAATGGCAACGAGAGCTGCGTGGCGGGGAGCTGCGTGGCGGGCACACCACCTGTGTGCAGCAGCGGCGGTCAGTGCAGCACCGCACAGTGCGATGCGTCGCTCGGCTGCGTCGAGGTGGCGGTGGCAAACGGCACTGCGTGCAACGACGGCAATGCGTGCACGATCGACGACAGCTGTGAGGCCGGCCTCTGTGCGCCCGGCGGCGCGCAGAGCTGTAGTGATCCGGGCCCGTGCCGCAGCGGCTACTGCGATCCGCAGCGCGGTTGCACGAGCGATCTCCTGGCCGACGGCACTGTCTGCAGCGACGGCGATCCCGCCACGCTGAACGACAGCTGCCAGGTTGGCGTCTGTGTCGGCTCCGAGCCGGAGCCGGAGTGCGTGGTCGACGGCGACTGCCGAGATGCGGACCTCTGCAACGGCAACGAGAGCTGCGTGGCGGGGAGCTGCGTAGCGGGCACGCCACCGGCGTGCAGCAGCAGCGGTCAGTGCAGCACCGCACAGTGCGACGCGTCACTCGGCTGCGTCGAGGTGGCGGTAGCAAACGGCACTGCGTGCAGCGACGGCAATGCGTGCACGATCGACGACAGCTGCCAGGTCGGCGTCTGTGCGCCCGGCGGCGCGCAGAGTTGTAGCGATCCGGGCCCGTGCCGCAGCGGCTACTGCGATCCGCAACGCGGTTGCACGAGCGATCTCCTGGCCGACGGCACTGTCTGCAGCGACGGCGATCCCGCCACGCTGAACGACAGCTGCCAGGTCGGCGTCTGTGTCGGCTCCGAGCCGGAGCCGGAGTGCGTGGTCGACGGCGACTGCCGAGATGCGAACCTCTGCAACGGCAACGAGAGCTGCGTAGCGGGGAGCTGCGTGGCGGGCACACCACCGGCGTGCAGCAGCAGCGGTCAGTGCAGCACCGCACAGTGCGACGCGTCGCTCGGCTGCGTCGAGGTGGCGGTGGCAGACGGCACTGCGTGCAGCGACGGCAATGCGTGCACGGTCGACGACAGCTGTGAGGCCGGCCTCTGCGGGCCGGGCGGCGCGCAGAGCTGCAGTGATCCGGGCCCGTGCCGCAGCGGCTACTGCGATCCGCAGCGCGGTTGCACGAGCGATCTCCTGGCCGACGGCACTGTTTGCAGCGACGGCGATCCCGTCACGCTGGACGACAGCTGCCAGGTCGGCATCTGTGTCGGCTCCGAGCCGGAGCCGAATCCCGGCCCGCCCGGCTCAACGAGAAGGGGTATCGCGAAGGGCAAGGCTGGCCTGCAGAACGCTGGCCACGGTCTCGACGACTCCGTGCGGGCGGCTTCGCCCGACGGTGATCCACGCCTCTTCGCGGTGCAGCGCGACGGTCGTATCTACGTAGCCGAGGCGGGTCAGGTGCTCACGAAGCGCGCCTTCCTGGATCTGCGCAGCGAGGTCTCCGACGTCGGCGACGGCGGACTGCTCGGACTCGCCTTCGATCCCGACTACGCGAGCAATGGCTACTTCTACGTCTATCGGACCGTCCGATCCGGAGACGCCGTGCTCTCGCGCTTCCAGGTGAGTGGCGACGCTTACGTGGCGAACCGGCTCTCGGAGTTCGAGATCCTGCGCATCGCGCTGCCCACGCCCGGCAGCAACCCGGGCGGCGGTCTGGCCTTCGATCTCGATGGCTACCTCCTGGTGGGCGTGGGCGACGGCGACACGCTGGGTGACCCCGGTGACCGCGCCCAGGACGGCGATCAACTGCTGGGTAAGATCCTGCGCCTCGACATCTCCGATCCGCCGTCGGCCGGCGGGTATCGCATTCCGCATGACAACCCCTTCCTTGGTGCCGGCAATGTGCGCGACGAGATCTGGGCCCTCGGCCTGCGCAATCCCTCGCATCTGGCCGTCGACAGCACGACGGGCGATCTCTGGATCACGGACCAGGGTCAGAGCACGCGCCTCGAGATCAACTTCGAGCCGGGCAGCGACGCCGGCGGCCACAACTACGGCTGGGACGTGATGGAGGGGACCGCCTGCAACACGGACCGGCCCGCCACGAATATCTCCTGCGGATCCGCTGCGCTCACAGAGCCGATCTTCGAATACGACCTCACGAGTGCGTCCTGCGAGATCGTCGGCGGCTACGTGTACCGCGGAGCGCTGCCGGATCTCTCCGGTCAGTTCTTCTTTGCCGACGCCTGCGCGGGCAGCGCCTGGAGCTACGATCGCGAGGACGACACCCTCGCCAACCGCTCGCAGCAGTTCGACGACTTCGTCAGCGGCAATGTCCACGTGGTGGGCTTCGGGCAGGATGGCTTCGGCGAGGGCTATGTGCTGACGTCGGATGGCCGGCTCTACAAGATGCGCGGCACCGAGCCCGAGTGCAGCGACGGCGTGGACAACGACGGCGACGGGCTCGTCGACGACGGAGCGGATCCAGGCTGCGCGAACGCCGAGTCCGTAATCGAGAATCCGCGCTGCGACGACTACTTCGACAACGATGGCGACGGCCAGATGGACGCCGCGGACGCGCAGTGCACATCGCGCGCCGCCAACGTCGAGGCCGAGGCCGAGCCCGGGACGAGCGACATGTTGACCGAAGAAACGCTCTGCGGCCTGGGTGCCGAGCTGGCGCTGATCTTCCCGCCGCTCATGTGGCTACGCAACCACCGCCGCCGCGCCCGTCGCGGCTGATCACCCCACCCCCGACGGGCCGTGCTCCCGACCGGTCGCTTCTTGCCGCTTCGGGGGAATCCTTGCTCCAACGTTGGAAGCAATCTCATGAACCCCGGCTCGGGCCGGGGTCTATGGGATAGCTTCTAGTCTCGCACTCGGAGGGAGGAAGCCATGCCGAACCCCTATCGGAAGAAGCTCGCCAAGGGACAGAGCAACGCCCCGTTCAAGTCCGCCGACGCTTCAGTGACAGCCCTGCGAGACCGCAGGCGAGGAGGAGGGCGGTGGTGGGTTCGGGAATGGGCGAGAGTTCCCATTGGCTATACCCCGACGAGCTGTAGCTCGCGCTCCTACCACCATTCCAGTAGGCGATCGAGGAACCAGCACCATTCAATAGGTTCACCTGCCGACCCGTAATCACGGTGGTACTCGAATT
Organism: Deltaproteobacteria bacterium; assembly: GCA_029261835.1. Taxonomy (GTDB): domain Bacteria; phylum Myxococcota_A; class UBA9160; order UBA9160; family UBA4427; genus JAJDAO01. The sequence continues at coordinate 80,505 of JAJDAO010000067.1, forward strand.
GTAGGAGAGCGCCGTCATGAGGTAGCTCGTGAGTGAAGTCGAACCGAACCCGTCGCTCAGGAGTGCGTCTGCCAATGCACCCACCGCGAGATCTGCCTTGGGGAGATCTCCCCAAGCAACCAGACGAGGATCCAACGAGTAGTCGCCGTAGCCAAAGATGGCGGCGAACGTGCCACCCCAGGTCACCGTGACGTCGTAGTACTGGATCCCGCCGCCGTCTCCCCAGTCCACCCCGACACCTTCGAAGAACGTCGGCCGGCTGCTGGCGCCATCGTAAGTAATGGTGGTTGCCACGCAGGGGGAGCTGGCGAGAGCCAGCAAGAGGACGGCTGTCGCCATCGGCAGACACACCCGAGACAGGCGCGCACGAGTCCGCAGCATGAGGATCTCCTTCCCAAGAGTCCGAGTACGAGCAGGGTAGTGGGGAACACACTACACTAAGCCCGGCAGAGTTGGGAAGCGAATTCAGCGGATTCCCAGCGGGGGATGTCTCGATGCCCCTCGACGCGATGGAATCCTGCCCGGGCTTCGAGGATGGCGGCTCCCGCCCAGCGGAGCGGCATCTGTCCGACCTCGCCATCGTCTCACACGGCGCGAATCCCTCCCGGTGTGCGACTGGATTCGCGCGCTCTGCTCGCCGCTGCTCTCCAAGCTCGGAAACGTATTTCTTGTCGGAAGTGTCTTGCCGACGTACCGTCCGGCATCCCGGGAGGAAACCATGGGAGAGTCCTTGAAACGCTTCGGCATCCCGCTGTGCGTGGCCGCCGTCATCGTGCTCGCGGTCGGCGGTTTCGCCCTCCATCTGGTCTGGGCAGCGGGGCAGTTCAAGACGCTCGAGCCCCACTTCTCTGGAGCCTGCACGCCGGTCCCGGGACTGCTCGGAGCCGAAGATGTGACCGTTCACCCCGGAACCGGGATCGCCTACGTCTCCGCCACCGACCGCCGCTCGGTCATGGCCGGTGGACCCGGCCGCGGCGCCATCTACGCCTACGACCTGATGTCCGAGTCACCGCGGCCGAAGAACCTGACCCCGGACGCCGACGAGGACTTCCGACCGCATGGCCTGAGCCTGTACATCGGCGACGATGGACGCAACTCTCTGTACGTGATCAATCATGCGGCTGGCCGACCCACCATCGAGATCTACGATCTCCTCGGCAGCGCGCTGCTCCACCGCGGAACCCTATCCGATCCGCTGGTCGTGACGCCCAATGATGTGGTCGCTGTCGGCCACGACCGGCTCTACATCACGAACGATCACGCAAATGCGTCTGGCCTCGCCCGGACGCTCGAGGACTATCTTCGGCGATCGATCTCAACCGTCGTCTACTACGACGGAGGGCACTTCTCCGTCGCGGCGTCGGGCATTCGCTACCCGAACGGCATCAACGTGAGCCGGAATGGAGAGAGGCTCTACGTCGCCTCGACCACCGGCGGTGTCGTGCTCGTGTTTCGGATCGACCCGGAGTCGGGAGGGCTCGAGGAGCGTGGCGCGATCCCGATCGGGAGCGGCGTAGACAATATCGAGGTCGACGCAGACGGCGATTTGTGGATCGGCGCGCACGCGAAGCTGCTGACTTTCGTGCAGCACGCCGACGACGCCAGCCGACTCGCTCCCTCGCAGGTCATCCGGGTGAGCGGCCCCGATGCCGATTCCCCCTCCGTGGAGGAGATCTTCCTGAGCCTCGGCGAGGATCTATCCGGGTCGAGCGTCGGCTCGGTTTACGCAGATCGGCTCCTCGTGGGAAGCGTGTTCGACGACGGCATCCTGGACTGCCGGATGACGCCCTGAAGCTGTCACCCATAGATACGGGGGTGGCGTTGCCATATTGCCTTTCGCTTGACGGGGCAACGCAACACCGCCTGCATCTCACGTATACTTCCCGATATCGGAACCCCCAACGAGGGAGAATCGTCATGGCGAGCAAGCACGAGGCGTTTTGGCAGCATTCGAGCTTTGCGTTGGTGGGGAACTCGGCCAGCAAGGGCTTCCCCACTCTCACCTATCAAGCCCTGCGCAAGCAGGGGAAGAAGGTCTTTCCGGTGGATCCTTCGGTCGCCGAGATCGAAGGCGACGCGACCTACCCGGATCTGAAGGCGCTGCCCGAGACGGTTGCGGCCGCGGTGCTGGAGGTGCCGAACGAAGAGACGGCGGAGTGGGTGGGCAGAGCGGCCGACGCGGGGATCGAGCGAATCTGGATCCACATGAATCGCGACACGCCCCAAGCACTCGCGCTGGCCGAGGAAAGAGGGCTCGAGGTGCACAAGGGAACCTGCGCCGTCATGTACGTCACGCCCGACCCGACCTACCACTCGATCCACAAGTGGATCAACAAGCTCATGGGAGCCTACTGAGGCGAATTCCGGGCTAGGCGAGGCCGAGCAGCCGAGCGGCGAGAACGAGAATCAGGAGCTGTGCCAGCCAGCCAATCAGGCAGACGCCGACGGCGCGCGCCGTGCTGGTGTAGTCGAGCGCCTGGCGAACTGCGATCACCATGGCGACGAGCATCCAGACCCCGGCGACGAAGAAGATGAAGCCGCCGAGACCCGGAATGATCCCGAGGACTCGAACTACTCCGGGCGAGCTCGCGAAGCCGATGGTCCGCAGCATCTCGCTGTAATCCGCCCGGGTCTGTGGCTCCGGCAGCAGTCGCGTCCCGATGAAGTAGGTGAGAAACGCCCAGACGAGCCACCCGACGAGGGCCGCGATGGTGCCCACGACGATTCCGGTCAGGCTCCCGGTGCCGAGGCTTCCGATGCCCGCCGCAACCGCGGACAGGACGACCACCGTCACGGCCTGCCCCAGCGCATCGCGATCGGCCTCGACCTCCTCATAGAGCTGCACATCCAGCTTGGCGGCGCGGATCATGCGGTCTTGGATGCTCGCCATGGTTGTGTCCCCCTTCACGTGAGTATAGAAGCTATCTCACAAACTCTTCCCGTCGCCTGGCACCGAGACGTTGCCTCAGTCGGGCGTCAGGTACCGCCGGAGCAGATCACCACCCGGCACCCGGCGCCCCGAGCCCCGGTGCACTACGCGCACCTCGAACGCGAAGCGGTCGAGGGCAAAGTGTCTCTCGATCTGGCGGATCAGGCCGTTCGCCGTGGCGTCGTCGCGAATCGGCCGGGCACGCCGGCGCTGTCCATGGGCCCGGGCCAGACCCGCCTCGACACCTTCCTGATAGGCCTCCTTGAGCAGCTTCTCCAGCCCAGTCCAGTGAGATCGGCGAAGCCGTTTCAGTGCCATGGTCTGCGTCATGCGGGCCCTCCTCGTCCACCTCGCTCGGACGTCACCGCGGCTCCGAGCCGGTGGAGGACAGTCGTCTCGAGAAATGATAGCGCCGGAGTTGTACGGAGTGAGCCGGGGCGATCGTCCTACGCTTCTTCATCCTCTTCTTCCACGTCTGCGTGGACGCTCTGCAGGACGAGGAGGAGCATGAAGAGGTCGGCATCCTCGAGTGTCGCCAGCGGATTGTCCAGCTTGCCCGAGTCGAAGCCCTCGAAGCTGTTGAGCAGCTGCCAACGCTCCCGCTTGCCCAGCGCGGGGTGCGCCTTCATGTAGCCGCCCATCAACACGTCGAATCGGAGCCAGGCCAGCCGCTCGCCTTGCGGGTCGAGGGCGAGCAGCGCGCCCATCACGTGGATCTCATCCGAGGCACAGAGAACGCGCCCGTAGAGGTCGCGACGCTCCTGCTCCGAGAGCCGATCCTCGCTATCTCGCAGGTAGTCGTAGACGCCCTCGCCGCCCGGCCCCTTGCTCGTGGGGAGCATGCCGGAGAGAAAGAGCTCAGTCAGCGCGTCCATCACTTGGAAGAGGCGCATCTCCTCGAGCTGGAAGACGAGGTACACCCCCGCACTGGAAGAGGAGAGGACCGCCCGGTCGTCGAGCTTGGCGATCGGTTCGGCAGCGAAAGCTCGCGTGCCGTGGGCAGCCAGGAAGACGCTCGCGAGTAGCAGAGCGAGGTAGCGCGGCTTGGGTCGAGGCATCGAGAACCCCTTGGCGTGGACGCTGTAGCCGAGACAATCACTGCCCTTGCAGGGGGAAACTGTGAAGCACTTCACACTCGCGACTGATTCGATGCGAAATCGACCTGAGAACGAACATCGCGCCCGCTCGAGGGAGGCAGGGTGTGGCGCTCCTCGATTCGTGTCGCGGATGCGATCCGCTACGCTGGTCGCATGGACGGACGCACCCATTTCCTCGTCGGCGGTCTTCTCGCGAGTCTCTTCCTCGCCAGCAACGCGTGGGGCGTACCGGACCCGAGCCCCTCGGCCGAGCTGATCCACTTCACCCACGACGGGACCGAGACGGGAACCCCTCTGCTGCCGGGCTTCTCGAATCACTCGGTCTGGTCAGGACTCGGCAAGGCGAGCAACGGACGCGTCTACATCGCGGTCAGCAACCACCAGCGGCCCGGCGGCAACGTGGCGCTGTACCGCTACGACCCCGTCAGCGACGAGATGGTGACCTTGGGAGACATCAAGGCCATCTCCTCCGCAGTCGGCAATTGGATGACGAACGAGAGCCAGTACAAGGTCCACACCTTCTTGCTGGAGCATGCGGATGGCTACCTCTATCTGGCGTCGGACGACTCCGATCCTACGCCCTTCCTGCGCGGCGCCCATCTCTATCGCATCGACCCGGTCGACGAGGTGGTCGAGGACTACACTCAAACCACGCCCTACCTGATGAAGCAGGATCTCACCGTCATCCCGAACAGCGGGCAGAACGCGGAGCGCAGCGGCATCTTCATCGAGTACTACGGGATCAAGGGCATCGGCCTGAATCCGCTGGCGCCCGATCTCCTCTACGCGATGACCTATCCCGACGGTCACCTCATCAAGTACCGCCTATCTGACGGAAGCATGCAGCTGGTCGGCCAGTCGCAGCGGGTCGCCTATGCGTTCTACGTGAGCGCCGTAGGCGACGTCTACTACACGGATATCGACGGGAGCTCACAGACCCTCTACAAGTACGACGAGTCGGCCGATTCGACGTCGGTGATCGCCTCCGGCCTTCCGGGAGCGCCGGACGGTGAAGTTGGCGCGATCGCGCCCCAGGCCGACGGGCGCTACGTCTACTTCATGCTCGCCGAGGCCGAGCAGATCTACCGCCTCGATACCCAGCTCGATCAGTTCACCTTCTTCGCGAACACCTGCGGGACCAACTGGTGGCGGCTCTACAATCTGTACCTGAGCCCGGACGAGCAGTCGCTCTACTTCGTGAGCAACAACAACGCCCGTAGCACGATCCGCCGCATCGATGTCGCGACGAAGGCCTGCAGCGAGGTGCTCGACGTCGACACGCTGCTGGGAACCCGCAACCTCTGCTTCGGCGGCACGGCGGTCTGGGACGACGAGGGCCACCTCTACGCCCCCGTGTGGACGTTCCAGGGTAGTCCGGCGGACCCGGCGCTGCTGAAGGTGAAGGTGGAGGTCCCCGAGCCTTCCGCGACCCTTCTCATGGGCGCTGGCGTGCTCCTGCTCGGTGTCTTGCATCGCCATCGGGAGCGCTGCAAGACGCGAAGCGCCTAGCCCCGGGCGCGTCGGGGCGCGTGCCGCCTGCGAATCCACACCGCCAGCGGCAGCACGAGAGCCAACTCGAAGCCCGGCCCGCACCACGAGTATCTGACTACGACCGAGTCACACGCCTCGAAGGGGTCGCCGTCGAGCTCACCCGTCAGGCATGCCTCCTCATCGCCGAAGCCAATCCCGGCGTCCTGCGGTGAGAAGAAGACCAGCAAGTCGAGGAAGCCGTCTCGGTTCACGTCGCGCAGGCTCAGGAGGCGGATGATCGGATGCGAGAGGTCGAAGATCGACTCCGCACTCGAGGGGCCGAAGCCGAGCGCTCCGGGCCCGAGCTGGGTGATATCGACTGTCTCGGAACCCATGATCGCAACGCTCACAGGCACGACCGTATCGAGGAAGATCGTGTTCGGATCCTCATGGGGTTTGATGTCAATCGCGATGTCTTCGCGTTGGTCCTCTGTGTCATCGTCAAGCGAGTGGCAGCCGGGGTCCTCGGGATAGTCGCCGAGGCCGTCCCCGTCGTTGTCCAGGCCGTCGTCACATCGGGTTGGGGGCAGGATCAGCCAGTTACCTTGGTCGTACTGATCCTCTCCCTTGGATCCAAATGCTCGGAGGAGAAGGGTGCGACCATCGGCCGAGAACGACGTCACGTGAATCGTGTCCCAGCCGTTGACGATTGCAGAGAAGTCTATTCCGTAGTCGTCTCGCAGCACGTCCTCTAGCCAGCGGAAGCCCTGCGTTCGATCCCAGAGAAACCGGCAGACCTCGTCCTTGTCGACATACTTGGGCAACACATACCCGGGAAGTTGGTGTGGGTAGTCACAGGCCGGAGGTTGGTTGGAGCCACTGCGGCCGGCCACGCCCAAGATCTTCGATCCATCGGCTGAAATGCCGTAGACGCCGATAGCGCACAGATCCGGGCCTGTCAGAGGTCGGAAACCCTCTTCCTCGGTGAAGCGCTGCAGGCAGGCGTCCTTTTCCCACTCGGTGAACGCAACGATCGTAGATCCATCATCGGAAATGAGATCAGAGACGCCGGGGAGGAACCGGCCGGTCAGATTGAGCGGCAATGGGCCGAGAATACCCATCTCCTCGAAGCCTCTCTCCGCAGTCCAACGTGTTGCGATGCGTTCGGAGGACCCCCATCGTCTGTAAGCGCCCATGGCGACCGACCCATCGCTTGTCGTGTCCAAGACCACGAAGGCGTTGTAAGGGTCCGGCGGCGAGCCTAGCCACCACGTTTCGCCACTGCGACGATCGTAGCGGTAGCTGTCGGTCATGGAGTAGCGGTAGCTGTCGAACGTGAAGGGGTACGCCACAAACCCTGGCCTCGGCGTCAGCGAGTCAAAAACGGCCTGGCCGTAGATGATGTTGCCGTCACGCGACATCGCCGTACCGTGGCTCCACAATGACGGCTCTCCGACCGCGGGGTGCCCACCGAAGGGAACGCTGTCGATACCCTCGTCCCTGGCCCAGAGCGCGGACAGCGGATAGGTGCCGCTGACGTTAGCAATGGTGCCGCCAACGATGGTGCCGTCCATGGAGATCGAAGATGAGTAGTGGACGGACATCCCACTCTCGATGCGTGCTACGAGTTCGCCCTCTGCGTTCCACCGGGTGACATGCCTTCGCGACGATCCGTCGAAGTCGATCTCCCTCGTGGAGCCCACCACGGCGCTGCCATCGGGCGTGACCTGATGAGGGTTCGCATACGTCCTCTCCCAGCCGGCAGACGCCGGAGCCTGAAGCCTTGCGAGCCGTCCGGGAGCTGCAGTGGCTCCGACCGCGCCCAAGAGAATCCACATCGCTGCGACGACAGACACTGCCTTCATCTTGATCTCCCATGACACGAGAATCGGTGTGGCGGCTGTGCTCACCGGCCGAGTTCGAACTCTGGCCCACGTGTCGCTCGAAAGGCGGAATAGCAAGGGCCGTGCCAGCGGACCGCAGGGTGAGGGACACATCGGCAGGTCGCCCTGAAGACCTTTGGTCTGCCAGGGGCGCGCTTGAATCCCTCCCTGCTCCGGAGCCGCCGACGGTCGAGCAACCGAGTGACACAGATCACGCCCTCCGGATTGCCCAGCGACGCAGAGCGTCACCCGGGGACAAAGTGCGGCAGCTCCCGCCGCCACCTACGCGTACGGCGCCCCCTGCGAAGGCCCGAGGGCGCCTCTGGCCTGTCCTATGCCGTATCGGACCGCAGGCGGATGGCCATCAGTGCCAATACCGCTACGGCGCTGGCGGCAACGAAGCCGTAGATGGCCGCGTCGTAGTTGCCCGTCTGGTCGTAGACCCAGGCCGCGATGGGCGCGCCCACCATCTGCAGGGGAACCAGCATCAGGCCGACGTATCCGATCACCGGACCAAACTGCTCGGCGCCGTAGATTCGGGCCAGTAGCGCGCCCATGGCGGGCAGGACACCGCCCAGCGTCAGTCCGAAGAAGAGCGCCAGGGGCACGAGCAGCGTGATCGACGAGCTGGCTGCTGGAAGCAGCGCCAGCCCGAGCCCCTCCCCCAGCGCGGCAATCAAGAAGGCGACCCGCTCGCCGAATCGGACGCCGAGCAGCCCGAAGAGGATCTTTCCGAAGGCGGCCCCCACCGCAATCGTCGCCAGCACCACATCGGCCTGGCCCAGGCTGTGCCCCGCATCGGTGGTGAAGGCATGCATGTTCTGCAACATGGCGGTGATCCCCGAGAAGCACAGGCCCGCCGCGATCCCGACCAGCCAGAGAGTCGGGTCGCGCATGGCAACGCCGAACTTCATGGGCTTCGGCTTGTCCTCCGCCTCCACGACCGGCGCGACATCCCGGTGGTCGCCGTCGGGGTGGAGCCCCTTCTCGCTGGGGCGATCGGTGATGGAGACCCACAGCAATGGGCCCGTCACGAGTGCGATCGCGCTGAACCAGAGATAAGTGCCCCGCCAGCCACCTTGCGAGAGCGTCCAGCCGATGAAGAAGGCGATCAGCGCACCCGAGATCGAGAGTCCGAACTGCGAGATGCCCAGCGCCAGCGGACGCCGCCGATCGAACCAGTTCGTCACCAGGGCATTGGCCCCGATGTTGCTCATGGCCGCCACGCCGACCGGCACCGTGATGGCGTAGACGCAGAGCAGCTGCCAGAGCGAGTTCACCTGGGATGCCAGCGCAAACCCGATCGCCAGTACGAGGGCACCCGCCGCAAGAACGCGACGCAGCGGGAAGCGGCCGACGGCACGACCGATGAGCGGGCTCACGATCACACCCGGCAGGCTCATGGCCGGAAGCAGGAGCGCGACGCCCGCCCGCTCCCCTCCCGCGAACTCATTCGCGAGCGGGACCAACAGACGTGGAAGCGCATAGAAGCCGAGACCCGCCGCCACTAGGTGCGAGAAGAACGCAACCCCCACCATCCTCCAGCCGTAGAACACACGCTGCTCCTCGAAGCCGCCATCGTCCTCGCTCATCCCCACCCCGATACCGGGGGCCGTCGCTGCAGCGGGGTGGCGATTCCCTGCCTGCTTCAGCCAGTCTCCGACCCGACCCGTGTCACATCAGTCGATCTGGTCCCCGGGATTGCTGGAAACTCCATCAGGTATCGGGGAGACGCAGCGCGACACCGCGCACCCTCCCTGGGGACCGTTCAGCCGACACCCGACGCCCTATTGAACCATGTGTGGGGTGACCAACGCAATTGACCTTCCGCATTCCCCGATCCAAAGACACCTGGAGGGTTCCAGTATTGCAGAGCGAGACGGGGCCGATCTGCGACTTCGCCGACAGCGCGAACCGCGCGCCATCGTGAAGCTGGCCAGTCCCAGCTCTGGGTTACTGTAGGCACATGCGCTGGCTGCTCCGAACCATGGCGCTCGGGATCGGTTATCCGGCGCTGATGATAGTGATGATCGGCGTGGTGGCCCTGGCCGCGCGCCTGCTGCAGGTCACGCTCTTCTACGCGCCACCCGCGCCCGAACACATGGAGCAGAAGCAGCGCTACCTCGCCTCGCTCCCCGCAGTCGACCCGGCGAGCGCTCCGAGCTTCGTAGTGATCCTGTTCGACGACCTGGGGTGGGGAGATCTGTCGAGCCAGGGCAATCGCTTGATCGCAACACCGCGGATCGACCGTGCTGCAGCCGAAGGCCTGCGCATGAGCCACTTCTACTCCGCGTCCTCGGTCTGCACGCCCTCGCGCGCCGCCCTTCTCTCGGGGAGATTCCCGCCGCGAACCGCGACCGATCGGCACGTCTACTTTCCGCGGCAGATGGCGCTGGGCCTGCTGCGCCGCGTGCTGGGCGCGCCCAACGAGCTGCCCCGAGACGAGATCCTGATCCCCGAGGTGCTGGGCGCCGCCGGCTATGCGACCGGCATGATCGGCAAGTGGCACCTGGGCGGGATTCCCGGCCATCGCCCCAGCGACTTCGGCTTCCAGTCCTGGTACGGCGTGCTCTGGAGCAACGACATGGTGCCCCTCCACCTGTACCGCGACGACGTGATCGTGCAGCGCGATGCGCGGCCGGAGTGGTGGTTCGGCGAGCGCGACGAGGAGCGGCCGCTCGAGCCGAGGGGAGTCGATCAGTCGACTCTCACTGAGCGCTACACCGCCGAGGCGATCGCGTTCCTGGAGGAGAACCGGGAGCGTCCCTTCTTCCTCTACCTGGCCCACACCTTCCCCCACGTGCCCCATTACGCTTCGCGCGGTCAGGCCGGGGAATCGCAGGGAGGGGTCTACGGTGATGTGGTGGAGGACCTCGACCACAGCACCGGCGCGATTCTCGACGCGCTTGCGCGACTGGGACTGGAAGAGCGCACGCTGGTCATGATCACGAGCGACAACGGGGCCGACTACGGTGGGAGCCCGGGCGCTCTTCGTGGGCGGAAGGGTGAGACCTACGAGGGTGGACAACGCGTGCCCATGATCCTGCGGTGGCCCAACCGAGTGGCGGCGGGGGAGAGCGACGCCATGGCGATGAACACGGATCTCTTTCCGACGATGCTCTCGCTGGCGGGCCTGACGCTGCCCGAGGACCGAATCGTCGACGGTCGCGACCTGAGCGGGGTCCTCGCGAAGGATGAGACGAGCCCCCACGAGTATCTCTACTACTTCCCGCTGCTCGCGAGCCGGCCCGAGGCCGTACGCGACGCGCGCTTCAAGTACCTCCTCGCCACCGGTGATCCCGGGCGGGACCGGCCGCATCTGACACGCATCGACGCCGATCTCGAGGCGCACGATCTGCGTCAGAAGCACCCCGAGGTGGCCCGCCGGCTCGGGGCGGCGCTCGACACCAAGCGACAGGAGATCGCCGAGAACCGGCGCGGCTGGCGCTGAACCGACCCGGCGGTAGGCGGCGTGAGAGCCGCCCGTGCAGAGAGGTTCAGATCGATCTTGCGATCTTTCGCGCGTTCTCCAGATACTTCTGCTTCTTTGCGGGAAAGTTGTAGGAATCGGGAACCTTCAAGGTCTTCACGATCCGCACGCCCCCTGCCCTGAGCACGGTCTTCAAGGCCCGCGCCGTACCACCGCTCTGCGAAGGCAAGAGGTTGTAGGGGAAGGGGGATCCCGAAGTGATCACCAAGAATGCCTTTTTGCCCTTGAGTTGAGGCGTCGGAACGTAGTTCATGGACTTGGCCTCCGCGTACTCGAAGAGCGTTACGTTGCGGTCGAAGAAGGTCTTCAACGGGCCGGGGATGTTTCCCCAGTAGACCGGCGATCCGATGACCAGCACATTCGCTTCTTTGATCTTTCGCGCGAGGAGGTGAGCGTCGTCATCGGGCAATGCGCAGGCCTTGTCCGGCCTGCACTTGAGGCAGCCGATGCACGGCTTGATTCGCAGGCCATAGATCCTGACGGCTTCGACCGAATGCTCGGGGTCAATGGCCGTCTCGATCTCCGAAAGCAGAGCGGACGTCACCCCCGTCTTTCTGGGGCTGGCGTTGATGATCAGAACGTTCATCCGGCTGCACGCTACCCAGCCCGCCCCAGCACAACAAGGGGCATTCTTCTTCCGGCGCTTGGGTAGTATGTCACCACGGCTTATCGAGATGAGCTTCGATCCCACGACCGCTCATGAAGATCGACTTGCAGCAGGTGGCGTGGCGACCAGGAATCCAGACGATACACAGGGAGAGTGGGATGAAGATCATTGGCGCGGGCTTTCCGGGTCGCGAGGCGCCCGATGAACCCCTTCCGCACCTCAACGAGGGCGGCGATACGGTAAAGGCCGGTCTCTCGGCGATCTTCGGAATCTCGCAGGCGGCCGGCTGATCCGTTCGAGCGCGACCTCACTCGGCGATCTCGTGCTCGAGCAAGACGGGAGAAATCTTCCCAATCAAGTCAACGAATCAACCACGTCCCCTATCCTCCCTATCTTTGGAGTATCTCAGGGGGTCGGCATGCGCTACGTCGCGGGTCGTCTGTTCTTCGCGCTGCTCTTCGCGGTCATCCTCTTCCTCTCCGCCGGACGCTGGGATCTCGAACGAGTTTGGGTCTACTTGGCCGTGCTCGTGCTGGCCGAGCTTCTGAGCGCGTGGGTGCTCCATATCCGGAGTCCCGGGCTGCTGACGCGGCGCGGTCAGCCGGGCGCGAACACCGAGCCCTTCGATCGTATCTTCATGGCACTCTGGGTTCTGTTCGCCCTCGGCACTCCAGTCGTGGCCGGCGTCGACCTGCGCATGGCCGATCACGTGCTGCTGCCGGATTGGTTGGTCTGGCCGGGCCTGCTCATCCACTTTGGGTCGTTCGCTTTCGCAACCTGGGCCATGGTTGTCAACGAGCACTTCGAGCTGACGGTGCGTATCCAGTTCGACCGCGACCACCGCGTCGTGAGCACCGGACCCTACGCCTTCATCCGCCATCCCGGCTATGCGAGCGCCGTCTTCGGCGCGATGGCGTGCCCCCTCGTGCTGCGCTCGGTCTGGGTCATCGTCCCCGTCGCAGCGGTGACATTCCTCTTCATCGGGCGCATCGTCATGGAGGAGCGCGCGCTGCGGACCGGGCTGGCCGGGTATGATGAATACACGCAGAAGACGCGCTACCGGCTGTTGCCCGGCATCTGGTAGTGCGCCGGGACCGGTGTGGGAGCGGGGCGAAGCAAGTAGACTCGGCCGATGCTCCGGCGCGCCAAAGGAGGAATACGCATGTCAGTTCGACTCTTCTCGCTACTGCTACTACTCGCCACGATCGGCTGCAACGGCCCCTTCTTGCTCCTGCCGGGCGGCAGCCTCGACGGCGAAGTCAAGCCGGCCCCCTCCGACTGGGCGTTCGCGGGCGACTACGGGACGGTTCAGCTCGAGACGAGACCCGAAGAACCCTACTCCGTCAATATCGCGTACACGGTGATGGACGGACGTCTCTACCTCAATGCAGGCGATACCGAGACGCAGTGGGTGAAGAACATGACGGCGAACCCCCTGGTGCGACTGCGCATGGATGGCGTGCTCTACGACCTGCGCGCTGAACGCGTCACAGACGCGGCCGAGATCTCGTCATTCGGCAAGGCCTGGACGAGCCAGTCGATGTTCCGCCGCGACCCCGCCGAACTCGGCGAAGTCTGGGTTCATCGCCTCGTTTCGAGATAGCAAGCAGCGCCCGAGTGCGTAGAACGACGGCGGGGCGAGTGGGGTAGAGATTGAGGTACTTCGAGGACTTCGAGTTGGGGGAGGTGCGGAACCTGGGCGCGTATCGCGTCTCGCGCGACGAAATCGTCGAATTCGCGACCCGCTTCGATCCTCAGCCCTTTCACATCGACGAGACGGCGGCGCAGAAATCGATCTTCGGGGGCCTCACGGGCTCCTCCTGTCACACCTTCGCGCTCATGAGCCTCATTCGCTCCCGCAGCCCGGTCGATATCGCGCTGGTGGCGAACCTCGGTGCGGAGTCTCTGCACTTTCCGAACCCGCTGCGGCCCGATGACGAGATCACTCTTCGCAGCGAGTGCGTGGCCGCACGTGGCTCCGAGTCGCGGCCCGCCATCGGGATCGTGACAACGCTCTCCAGCCTCACCAACCAGCGCGGCGAGACGGTGATGGAGATGAGGAGCACCTTCATGGTGAAACGGCGAGTCGGGGCACCTGCAAACTGAGAGGGCAACTCCAGGAGGCGTTTCGTGGAGATCAGGATCAAGCCGGTTCACGCCCTGGGCATGACCTGGCATGTATTTCCCCAGTCCAATTGTCAGCTCGAGGTGGCCACGTCCCCCGAAGCGATTCCTGCTCACGTCGAGCAAATGCATCGAGAGCTCCGAGGGCAATTGAGAACAGAGGTCACATTCCTCGAGCCGGCTGTGGTTCGCGACGAAGGGGATCTGCGAGAGCTGAGCAAGCAGCTCGCCGGAGTGGATGGCCTGCTCGTAAACGTCACCACGGGCGGGCTCATGGAGGACCTGTTCCGGTGGCAGATTCCCGTCATCGCGTACAGCGGTGACTGCGCCCCGATGATGGGGCTGTATACCCTCCCCCTTAGCGAACGCGCCAAGTACGCCAACCTCACCTATGCCCTCGACGCCGGGGAGGTCGACGCCCAACTCCAGCTCATCCGTGTACGAAAGAAGCTGAAGCACTCGAAGGTCGTCATCCTCGGTGAATACATGTGCGCCGACAAATTGCCCGATCCCGAAACCGTGAAGAACAAGCTCGGGGTGGAGTTCGTGCGCGTCTCGGGCGCCGATTTCGTCGAACGGTTGCGCGATGTCGACCCCTCGCGCGCCGAAACTGTCGCGAGAGGATGGGAGCAAGGCGCCCTACCCGACGGGGAGCCGTCAGCGGCCGACGTCCGAAACACCGCTGGATTCTTCGTGGCACTCGAGGGCCTGCTCCAAGACAACGGTGCCCAAGCGGTGTCGGTTGGGTGTCTCGAACTGATGTATGCCCATGCGCAAGATCCTTTTTGCCTCGCATTGGCAGAGCTGCGCGATCAGGGCCTTCCGGCTGGCTGCGAGGCCGACATGAGCGCCACGCTTACGATGTTGCTCTTCGAATACCTCGCGGAACGACCGGCCTACATGGGCAACCTGGTACGCGCCGAGCCCAGAGAGAATCTGCTCCACATTTCACACGGCTGCTCTCCCCGGTCGCTGGCGGGCAGAGATCGGCCCGCAATGCCCTACCGACTCGTCCACTCGCACTCGGCCCCTCCCTTCAGTCGAGATCTTACAGGGGGCTCGGGCGTCACCTCGTACGTCGATTACGGCGATGTCGGACAGGAGGTCACGATCGCCCGAATGGGTGCGGGCCTGGACGTACTCACGGCGACCCGCGGCGAAATCAAAGAGTGCAGCGACACGATCTGTGATCGCACGACCCTCACACTGCGGGTACGCGATGCGAGAGGATTCGTTCACAAGGCCACCGGGAATCACCAAGTCGTCGTCTATGGTGACTTCGTCGAGGAGCTGCGGGGCCTCTGCCGGCTCTTGGACATGACGCTCATCGAGGCCTAGCGGATCGCTGTTGATCCATCTTGGTGTTGGAGCAAGGGAGCATCATGACCGAGAGGACCGTATTGATTACCGGCGCCGCAACCGGCATCGGCATGGCGCTGGCGCAGCGACTGGACCGTGAAGGCTGGAAGGTCTTCGCCGGTGTCAATCGCTCGACGCCCGAGGCGTTGGTCGAGAACAGCTCCGACCGGTTGGTTGTGATCCCCATCAATGTCACCGACCGGGACCAGATTGGTAGGGCGCTGGCAATCGTTGAACAAGCAGTGGGGGAGCGGGGGCTGGATTTGCTGATCCACAACGCGGCGATGACCGGTGCGCCGGGACCGCTGGAGTTTGTCGACATCGATCAGTTCAAGTTTCTGATGGATGTCAATCTCTGGGGGCCGCTGCGACTGACCCAGACCTTTTTGCCGCTGCTTCGCCGGAGCGGTGCAGCCCGCATAGTCAACGTCACCTCCACTTCGGTGTATCTCACGATTCCGCTGGGCGGCGCTTATCCGATCTCGAAGAGCGCCTACCGCGCCCTGTCCAACCATATGCGCATGGAGCTGGCCCCCTTTGGCATCGATGTCACCGCGCTGGAGCCCGGCGGTGTCAAGACGCCTATGACGGGCTTCGAGGAAGAGGAAGAGCGGCTGTGCTGGCAGACCATTCCCGAGGGCATGCGAGAGGAGTATCAGCGCCGCTTCGAGTTCCCCGCAGCCGCTCTTTCGGAGGGCTTCGAGTTCGAATCACCGGACAGCTTTGCCGACAAGGTCTACCGGCAGATCGTCTGCGCGCGCAAGTTCAAGCCCGTGTACGTGATCGGCAAGGGTGTGGCCTTCATGCCCTGGATGCATCGCCTGTTGCCATTGACCGTACTCGAGAGAATCTTCAAGAAGCTGTTTCGCATGAAAGCCTGATCCGCCAGCCAACGGCATCAACGGCACGAATTCATGCAACGAGCCAAGGGCCCGATCTTCAACGAGGCTTGCCCACCGGCATCACGCCGAGCGGCACGACCTCGCCCGGCAAGCTGAGCAAGCGGGCGAGCGGCTCGTCGCGAAATGCACCGACCATCGAGGTGCCGAGACCGAGCGACACCGCCTGCAGGTAGACATTCTGAGCGGCGTGCCCCACCTCCATGTGGACATAGCGGGGCGCCCGGCGGCCGTACTTGCGTGCCGTGCGCTGGTAGACGGCGCAAAGCACCAGGATGGCGGGCGCTTCGGCCACCCATTCCTGCTCGAGAGCGGCCTCGGCCAGGGGGCCGCGCAGCTCACCCGCCGCGTGGAGAACCAACCTGTGTCGCCGCGGCTCGTAGCGATACACGCCGGGCCGAAGCCCCGTCACCTCACCGGCCACCAGATACAGATCGAGCGGATAGAGCCCGCCCGCCGAGGGCGCCGTCCGCCGTCCATCGGCATCCGTGACCCCCTGTGCCGCCCAGACGAGCTGCGACACAGCCGCCAAGCTCAGGGGCGCGTCCGTGTAGTCCCGGATCGACCGGCGCCGGGCCAGGGCAGCTTCGACGGAGCGCTCCCCGTCCCGCTGCGGCGCCGGGAGCACGACGGCATCGGGCTCACCCGCATGCGCGACGCCCCCTTCGATGTGCGCCGCGCCCAGTGCCGCGACTGCAACCACGAGATAGATCTGAGCTTGCCCTATTCTGACGGCCACCGGGGACCTCCTCAGTCAGCTTGCTGTGCACTTCCTTCGACCAGCCCGGAGATGCACTCCGAAGGATCTAGAAGAGCGTGGGGTGACGCGCTGGGACGGATCATCGGCCACCCCGCTTGCGTGCTTCGGGCAGGTGGCGGTCTTTCGGCCCAGCGTAGTGCGCACCGAGCGCGTCGGGGATGATCCGAAGCGGCACGCCCTCACGGATCTCCTCGACGATGTGGGCGAGCAGTGCCGGGCCATAGCCGAGCGCCCCGATCCCACCGATCAGCAACGGGTCGAAGCCGAGGTCCGCGAGCAGCGCGCCGATCGCGCCTGCGAGATTGATGGGAATGTGGCGACCCTTGCGCCGCTCGAGCTCCGCCTCGATCGCGTCGAGCAGGCGCCCGTGCTGCCGCCATCCGTCGCCCAGGACCGCGAGTCGGCGCAACGTCACCGCGCGCGGCTCGCCCCGCTTGTGCATCGGGTGGCCGAGACCCGGCACGGCACCGCGACGTTCGAGCCAGGTGTCGAGGGCGCGGATCGCCGCTTCCCCATCGGCCAGTCCCCAGCCCACGGCCTCGATCAGCATCTCCGCGGGCTCCTGGGGCGATCCCGTCACAGACCCGCTCGCGAGCATGCCGCTCGCGAGCGCCGGGACCGGCGACTCGGGGAACGCAGAGGCTGTGTAGCGGGCAGCGCAGGCGGCCGAGTTGATCAATTGCTGGTCCATCCCGCAGCGCAGCGCCAGATCGAAGAGCCCGGCCTCGCGCTCGTCGGGGAGCTCTCCGCGCAGCAGCAGAAACGTGGACTCGCTGTACGACAGGTGCTCGATCAACTCCTCGATCGGGTAGCCACGCACGCTGATCTTCCCGCTCTCGGCGCGGCTGATGCGGGTGGTCCAGTAGTCGCTCCAGTCTCCGGAGGCGACGTATTGGCCGACGTGGCGACGCGGGCGGGTGGGCATGATGCTATCTCCCCTTGAATTCGGATTGGCGTTTCTCAAGAGAGGCGCACGGCCTCCGGGATCGCGATGCGGGTCGAATCAGGCCGTGTAATCGCTTCCGGCTTGTGCACCCGTCATGGTCATGTTAACGACTGATGGTAGTGTATTAATCTGTCAGGTTCTCGATTCGGTGTACGCCACGCGAGTCGCGGTAGCCGGAGCGACGATGCTGAGCTCCAGCTTCTCGCCCCAGCAGGAAGGATTCCGCGACAGCCGGTGCATCACATCCGATCCGCGAAGGGGGAGACCATGATCGACTACGACCGCTATCGCTTCCTGAATGTCGCGAATGACGACGGAGTGGCCACCATCACGCTCAACCGTCCCGAGCGGCGCAATGCGGCCCACGAGGCGATGCATCGCGAGCTCGAAGATGTCTTCAGAGACGTCGGAGAGGACGACGACATCCGAGCCATCGTCCTTACGGGTGCTGGCAAGGCGTTCTGTGCCGGCGGCGATGCGGGCTCGATGGATTCCGGGGAGTTCAATCCGACCGGACCGCGGATCCCCTTCGACGGCGTGCGGCGCCTGGTCAACCACGTTCTCGACGTCGAGCAGCCGATCATCGCTGCCGTGAACGGTGATGCCGCGGGCCTGGGAGCGACATTGGCGCTCTTCTGCGATGTGATCTTCGTCGCCGAGTCGGCGCGCATCGCCGACAACCACGTCAAGATGGGCCTCGTGGCCGGTGACGGCGGCGCAGTGATCTGGCCGCTGCTCGTGGGCATGGCGCGAGCCAAGCAATACCTGCTCACCGGCGACTGGATCACGGGCAGCGAGGCAGAGCACATCGGGCTGGTGAACTTTGCAGTCCCGGTCGATGAGGTGCTGCCGAAAGCAACCGCCTTCGCCCGCCGCATGGCCGATGGCGCACCCATGGCGATCCGCTGGACGAAGTATTCGATGAACAAGATCCTGCGTGATCAAGTCAATCTGGCACTCGATACATCCATGTTCTTGGAGGCGGCCACCATGGGGACCAGCGATCTCCAAGAGGCAGCTCGCGCGTTCCTCGAGAAGCGTCCGCCGAAGTTCCGGGGTCGCTAGTGTCCTGTCTCATAAACCCCTTGCGCCGGCGGCGCGCTACTCGCTGCCGCGCTGCGCGGCGAACTGGTCGCGCAGAGCGAACTTCTGGACCTTGCCCGAGGCCGTCATCGGAAGCTCGTCGAGAAAGACCCACTCCCGCGGCGTCTTGTGCGGCGCAAGGCGCTCGCGTACGAACTGATGGAGTTCTTGCGCTCCGACACGGCCCTCGGGCGCCAGTCGCACGAAGGCGACGACCTGCTCGCCCCACTTCGTATCGGGAACCCCCACGACCGCGACATCCCCCACGGCGGGATGGCTGAAGAGCACCTCCTCGACCTCGCGCGGATAGATGTTCTCGCCACCCCGGATGATCATGTCCTTGATCCGTCCGACGATCCTGCAATAGCCGCGCTCGTCCATCGTGCCCAGATCGCCGGTGTGCAGCCAGCCTTCCGTGTCGATGGCGGCTGACGTCGCCTCCGGAGCGTCGTGATAGCCGAGCATCACCGCGTAGCCGCGGGTGCGGATTTCGCCCGGTGTTCCCGTTTCGACGACCAGACCGGTTTCGGGATCGACGATCTGCACCTCGGTCTGCGGGAGCGGCAGCCCGATCGTCTCGGCCTTGTCCTCGGGCGAATCGCCCGGTCGCGTCTTCGTGATCGAACAGGACGCCTCGGTTTGCCCGAAGAGCACGATGACCTCGATGCCGAGCGCGGCTTCGATACTGCGTACCAAGTCGGCCGGAACGGCTGCACCACCGATGCCAACAGTACGTAGCGACGAAAGATCCCGACGCTTGAAATCGGGATGCTCCACCATCGCGATGAGCATCGTGGGCACGCCCCCCATCGCCGTCACGTGCTCGGACTCACACAGCGCGAGAACGAGGCCCGGATCGAAGGTCACGGGCGTTACGAGCTTGGCGCGACACGCGATCGATCCGAGCACGCCAACGACACAACCCGCTACGTGAAAGAGCGGCGCGGGGTTCAGGAAGGCCTCGCCCGGCTCGACCCCGAGGCTGCTGACGACGAAGCGCCCGTTGTTCGTGAGCCCCCGATGATGCAGCACCGCTCCCTTGGGCGCGCCTGTGGTCCCCGACGTGTACTGGATCTGAACGGGATCTGAGGGAGCGACCTCCGGCAGGCGCTGCTGGGGCGAGCCCGAGGCACGGAAGTCGTTCCACTGCGTGAGCGAGATCGTGCTGCGCAACGTCGGCAGCTCGGCCTGCGCCCCGGCGACCCACTCCGCCATCGGGCTGCCTCGGAATTCGGGCACATAGAAGATGCCCGCTGCCGCCGACTGCCGCAGCGCGTAGCTGAGCTCCGCCTGTCGATAGGCCGGGTTGAGAGGCACGAGCACGAGGCCCGCCAGCCCCATGCCCAGTTGCAGCAGGATCCACTCCGGCAGATTCGGGGCCCAGACGGCAACGTGCTCGCCGGGCTGGAAGCGACCGAGAAGCGCACGGGCGACACTCTCGGACTCTTCGAGTAGCTCGCTGAATGTCCAGCACTGGCGCGAATCGATCTCGAGTCTGCTCGAGACCAGCCCGACTCGATCGGGGTCCAGCGCTGCCGCTCGTCGAAGCACACTTCCGACCGTCGTTTCCAGAACCGGCTCGGAGGTATCCGGTAGCACGTGGGAGGTGGACGGAATCATGGAGCCTCCTCTCGCCGGGCATCGGCGCGGTGCTCGAGCGTCGCTGCATGCGAGCCGACGACCTCGAGCGTGAAGCGAGCCCCGGGCGAGGTCGTCACCACGTGGCGACCATCGGCCGCGCGGTAGCTGACCCGGAGATCGCCCGCCTGCGTCGGAATACTGAGTTCGCGCACGCCATCGCGCGCAAAGGGCGCGATGCGCAGTACCAGCTCGTCCAGCGGCCGCTGGTCGACGTGGTCCATGACCGGGCCGAGCGGAATCACGGCGCCCTCGCGCAACCACAGCGGGAGCGTCTCGAGGTCGACCTCCAGGTCGATCCAGCACGGGCCCTCGGTCGCCTCGCCGGTCCACCAGTCCGTCCAGGTGCCGGCGGGAAGGTAGACGCGCCGCCTACCGCTCTCGTCGAGGATCGGTGCCACGAGGAGCGCATCGCCGAACAGCCACTGATCGCCGATCGCCCACGTGGTGGGGTCGTCCGGGTACTCGAGGACGAGCGCGCGCGAGACGGGGAGCGCACGCGCGACACAATCACGAGCCGTGGCCCAGAGGTAGGGCAGCAGGCGGTAGTGGAGCTGCACGTAGTCGCGACAGATGCGCAGTGTTTCGGGATCGCGTTTGTATAGCTCCCGGTCGCCTGTGCCGTGGATGCGGGGATGAGAGAAGAGGACACCGGCTTGCATCCAGCGCACGAGGAGCGGGCCGCTGGCCTCGCCCACGAACCCGCCGATGTCCATGCTCCAGAAAGGGAAGCCGGAGAGCCCCAGCGAGAGCCCACCCTGAATCTGCGGTCCCAGGTTGTGCCAGTTCGCGCTGCTATCACCGCCCCAATGGAGCGGATAGCGCTGGCTGCCCGCCCAGGTGGAACGCGCCCAGATGATCGACTCGCCGGTGGCTTCTTGCGTCACCTCCGCCACCGCCTGGTTGTAGAGCAGCGGATAGAGGTTGTGCATGCGATGGCCGGGGGTTCCGTCGTGATAGACACCGTCGAGCGGCGCCTGCTCACCGAAGTCCACCTTGATGACCCGCGCCCCCAGCTCGAAGAGGCGCCGCAGGTGCGACTGGTATACACGCTTCGCATCGGGATTCGTGAAGTCGATGCAACCGACGTGTCCCTTGAAGCCCGGCGTGTAGCAGATCCCAACGTCGTAGAGCCCACCCTCCAGTGTCTTCACAAAGCCCTCGACCCGAAGGAGCTCGTCGAAGAGCTTCGATCCTTCCGGGATGTAGGGCAGCTGCCAAAGACTCACCTTGACACCGAGCTCCGCCATCTCGCTCAAGAAACCGGCCGGATCGGGAAAGCGGTCGGGTGCGAACTCGAGATCGCAGTACCAGTCCTCGCGGAACCAATCCGTGTCGAGGTGGAGGACATCGGTGGGGATCCCGGCCTCGTGATTGCGCCGCACGACGTCGAGCGCCTCGTGCGACGAGCGATACGAGATCTTGCTCTGCCAGAAGCCGAAGCTCCAGCGCGGCGGCATGTGGCTCTTGCCCGTGAGATCTGTATAGCGGGCCAGGATCTCGTGGGGCGAGCCGACGAAGAGGTAGTAGTCGAGGAAGTCGTCTTCGATGGCGATTTGCACGTCGGCCGCGGCGCGGCTTCCCACCCAGCAGGTCATGCGGGCCGATTGGTTGAAGAAGACCCCCCACCCGCGCGTCGTCCAGAAGAAGGGGATGTTCTTGTAGCTGCGTGGCGTGGTGGTTCCGAGGGCCTCCACCATGTTGAGGTCCACGGTCTGACCGACCTTGTCGAGGGCGAGGAACTTCTCGCCAAAGCCGAACACGGCCTCCTGGGGGCGCAGGGCGAAGCACTCGACGGCGAGCGGTCGACCTTCCCGCGTGCGACAGATGCCCGTGTTGTACGCGTCCCAGTTCTGGAAGTGGTTCTTCTCGGGCCCACCCACTTCGGCGACCACGCGCCCGGCACCGTCACGCGCCCGCAGCGTGAACGGGCTGAGGCCGATCTCGAAGTGCGCGGTCGGCGTGGCGAACACGACCCCGCCCTCGCGAGTCTCCATGTCGATGCGAGTCGGTGGCGGCGGGGCACCCACGACCATGCGCGTTTCGCCCTCGGGTACGGCGTCACCCTCGGCGTAGCGCACGCGCACGACGCCGTCCGAAACCACGTCGATCCGCAGCGTTCCTTCCGCTCCGGCGCGCGGTAGCAGCGCGGCCAGATCGTCGCCCCCCTGGTGCTGCCGAGCCCGGCTCTGCAATCGGTCCGATCGGGTCCGCAGCTCGAGCGTTCCGGTCTCTCGCTCACGCACCTCGCATTCCCTTACACGAGAGCGTTCAATGTCACGTGTCTCGAGGCAGTGCGTGTAGAGATCATCCACTGCCGGCTGGACCGCCACGACTTCCTCCCCGTACTTGCCATCGCATGACAACATTGTGAGACTGGTGGCATCATGGCAAGGGACGGCGCAACCCCGCCCCAGGCGGCCGGACGGGCCAGAAGCTCGCTCGAAACCCTATCGCGATTCGTGAACCGCGGACCCGGCCCCGCCCCCTCCGCGTTCGCCCGCAACGACATGATGGAGAGGCCTCCGTGTTCCTAGGCATCGATCTCGGCACTTCGGCAGTGAAGGCCCTGCTCCTCGATTCCAGTGACCGGGTCATGGCCGAGGCGAGCGCACCGCTCGATGTGCAGCGGCCGCGAAGGCTCTGGTCCGAGCAAGATCCCGACGAGTGGTGGCTTGCCACCGGTCGCGCCATCGCGTTGCTGCGCGAACGCGCGCCAGGCGGTCTCGGCGGTGTCGCGGCCATCGGCCTTTCCGGCCAGATGCACGGAGCCACTCTGCTCGGTGACGACGAGCGACCGCTGCGGCCGGCGATCCTGTGGAACGACGGGCGCAGCAGCGCCGAGTGCGATGAGCTCGAGCGGCGCGTACCCGCTTCGCGCAGGATCACTGGCAACCTCGCCATGCCAGGCTTCACGGCGCCGAAGCTCTTGTGGGTGAAGCGGCACGAGCCCGAGTGCTTCGGTCGCGTCGCCCGCGTGCTGCTTCCCAAGGACTACCTGCGGCTGTGCATGACGGGCGATGCGGCGACGGACCTGGCGGACGCTTCGGGGACTCTCTGGATCGATGTGGCGGGGCGTCGCTGGTCGTCGGAAATGATCGAGGCCTGCGATCTCTCGAGCGAGGCGATGCCGACGCTTTACGAGGGCACCGAGCCGACGGGACGTCTACGGGCCGACGTCGCCGAGGCGTGGGGCTGCGAGCGGGTGCCCGTCGTCGCGGGGGGTGGCGACCAGGCGGCGGGTGCAATCGGGGCCGGCGTGATCGCACCCGGCCGCGCCCTGCTCTCGCTGGGAACCTCCGGCGTCTACTTCATCGCCGACGATGCCTACCGCCCGAATCCCGAGCGCGCCGTCCACGCCTTCTGCCACGCGCTGCCCGGAACCTGGCACCAAATGTCGGTCCTTCTCAGCGCCGCAAGCTGTCTCACCTGGGTCGCGCGGGCTTGCGGCGCGACGGACGAGGCGGCGCTGCTCGAGGAGATCGCGGCGCACGATCGCCCGAGCGACCGCTTGCTGTTCTTGCCTTACCTGTCCGGAGAACGCACACCCCACAACGATCCGCACGCCACGGGTGTCTTCGTCGGCATTGATCACGCAACCGATCGCGCAGCGCTCGGTCGTGCCGTGCTCGAGGGCGTGGCCTTCGCGTTCGCGGACGCCGAGGATGCGCTCCGCGGCGCAGGAAGCCGGATCGACGGTGTCTCGGTGATCGGTGGCGGCGCGCGCAGTCCGCTCTGGGGCCGGATCCTCGCGAGCGTGCTCGACCGGTCGCTCGTCTACCGCCGCGGGGCCACGGTCGGACCGGCCCTCGGCGCCGCGCGGCTCGCGCGGCTGGGCGTTACGGGCGAGGCACCCGAACGCGTCTGCCCCGAGCCCCCCGAAGATTTCGTGGCCGAGCCCGATGCCGGTCTCGTCGACCATTACCGCGAACGTCTGCCGCGCTTCCGGAAGCTCTACGCCGATCTGGGCGAGAGCTTCCGACCGGCGTCCACGAACCCGGAGGACTGAACCATGGCCGAGCCCTTCTTCCCCGACATCGAACCGATCCGCTTCGAGGGCCCCAACACCACGAGTGAACTCGCCTTGCGCCACTACGACCGCGACCGCGTGGTGATGGGCAAGCGCATGGAGGACCACCTGCGCTTCGCCGTCTGCTACTGGCACTCTTTCTGCTCGCCCGGCAGCGACATCTTCGGCCAGGGGACCTTCGACCGCCCCTGGCTGGCGGACGGCAAGGACGCCATGACCCAGGCCGAGCACAAGACCGACGTCGCCTTCGAGTTCTTCCAGAAGCTCGGCGTTCCGTTCTTCTGCTTCCACGACCGCGACGTCGCGCCCGAGGGCCGGACCTTCCGCGAGAGCGGCGAGCACCTGGACCGAATGGCGGACCGGATCGCGCAGCGCATGGAGGCGACGGGCGTCGGGCTCCTGTGGGGGACGGCGAACCTCTTCGGCCACCCGCGCTACGCGGCCGGCGCGGCCACCAATCCCGACCCCGAGGTCTTCGCCTACGCGGCGGCCCAGGTGAAGCATTGCCTCGAGGTCACGCAACGGCTGGGCGGTGCGAACTACGTACTGTGGGGCGGTCGCGAAGGCTACGAGACCCTGCTCAACACCGACCTCGCGCGCGAAACGGCCCAGCTCGGGCGCTTCATGCAGCTCGTGGTCGAGCACAAGCACCGCATCGGCTTCGACGGCACGATCCTGATCGAGCCCAAGCCCCACGAGCCCACCAAACATCAGTACGACCACGATGTCGCCCACGTCCACGCCTTCCTCCAGAAGTTCGGCTTGGAGCAGGAAATCAAGGTCAACATCGAGGTCAACCACGCCACCCTCGCAGGGCACAGCTTCCAGCACGAGATCGCCTACGCGGTGGCGAACGGTATTCTCGGCAGCGTCGACGCCAACCGCGGCGACCCACAGAACGGCTGGGACACGGACCAGTTCCCGAACGACCCGGCCGAGCTGACCCTCGCTCTCTACGAGATCCTGCGCGGCGGGGGGCTCACGACCGGCGGCTTCAACTTCGACGCCAAGCTGCGCCGCCAGAGCCTCGACCCGGTGGATCTCTTCCACGCCCACGTCGGTGGCATGGACACGCTGGCTTGTGCTCTGGATCGCGCGGCGGTGCTGCTCGAGGAGGAGCGCCTGCAAGGGTTCGTCGACGCCCGTTACGCGGGCTGGGACGGCGAGCTCGGCCGCAGCATCCTCGACGGCAAGCGGAGCCTGGCCGATCTCTGGCAACACGTCGGCGATACGGGCCTCGACCCCCGTCCGGTCTCCGGTCGCCAGGAGATGCTCGAGAACCTCGTGCGCCGGACGGTCGAGGGCTAGCGCCGCCCCTCGTCTCAGCAGCGATCCCGCCCGATCGGTCGCACGCTCGATAGGCGGCCTACCGTGCGGGCTGCCCGTTGGGTCGCCCGTTCTTGGGCAGCGTCCAGGCACGGTCGCATCCGCCCCTTTTGGGGCCGAAGGCCGGGCAAGGTTGATAGGCAGTCCGTCTTCGAGGAGAAGAGCTCTCTTGGTTCTGTTGCCTCCCAGTTGCGCGTGAGTTGCACGACGGGTGCCGATCTCGGCGAGAAACAGGAGATCGTGTCCTAAACCCCCCAGACCAAATAGCCGATAAACCCCCAGTACGCCTCTCGTGTTACCGCGCCAATCGGTGGACAAGAGCTCGGAGTCCGAGCGCGCCCCACCTCAGCTTGGTGCGGACCGGAAAGGCATGAACTCATGAAACGAGTGTCTCTCGTGGCTGTGGTCCTGCTCACGTGTCTCATGGCTCTGAGCGCGCAGAGCGCTCCCGCGGAG
The DNA here is from genome assembly GCA_029261835.1 of Deltaproteobacteria bacterium. Lineage (GTDB taxonomy): Bacteria > Myxococcota_A > UBA9160 > UBA9160 > UBA4427 > JAJDAO01. The sequence goes on from JAJDAO010000067.1 coordinate 106,602, forward strand.
GACCAGACGAGTGCCGTGCTCGCGCAGGCGCCGCCGGCCTCCGTCGACCAGCTACCGGCGCAACCGAGTCTGGCCTTGCTTCTCATCGGACTTGGTGGACTGGCGTTTGCTGGCACGACCCGACCACGGGCGAACGAACCCGTCCCCCGGACACACGATCGGCGGCGACGGCGGCGAGTTCGCTTGCAGGCCCGAGCGGCTGCAGCCTTGAGTGTGCTCCTGCCCTGGAGCGCTGGGGCAACCCCGATTCTCTCCGAGGTCTTTTTCGACGCGACGGGCGGTGACGACCAGAAGGAGTGGGTCGAGCTCTACAACGACGGTGCCGTCGCGATTGATCTTGCGGGCTACAGCCTCGGCTGGGGTGGCGCCGACTATACGACGGGCACGCTGCAGCTCTCTGGCACGATCGCGCCCGGGCAGTACTTCGTGATCGGCGGCCCGATCAGCGACGCGACGAACGGCAACCCGACCTTCGACCTGAGCGTCGACTTTGCCCCGGATATCGAGAACTCGGGAATCTTTACCGCGGCCGACGGCATCGCACTCTTCGACGTGACGGCTGTATCCATCACCGCCGCGACCATTCCCATCGACGCGCTCATCTATTCGGGTGCGTTCTTCAGCGCCAATTGGAACAACCTGATGGACGAAACCGGATCACCCGGGGCTGTTGATTTCAGCATCCCTCTGTTTGGCACGGGCTTCAGCGCTGAGTTCGACGGCGTGAGTTGGCTGCAACAGGGCACGCCCACGCCGGGAAACGGTCCATTCGCGACTCCGGAGCCGAGCACAGCGCTCAACCTGCTGCTCGGGCTTGCGCTCCTTTCGGGCTGGCGGCGCAGGGCATCGACTGCCGCGATCACCGCCAGGTTGGCCGCGTAGTTGACCAAGCGGCCTTCTGGTCTAGGCCCTCGGCCGACCGCGCCACAGAGGATCATCCCCGCTCGCCACGATACCAATTCACAATGCACTCCCAGATCTGCTCCGCCGTTTCCGCGTATTGAAAGAGCTGAACGTCCTCCGCTGCGATCACGCCTTCGTCTACCAGATACGGCGCGTTGAAGGCGTTTCTCCAGAAATCCTCACCCACCAAAACGATCGGAATGGGCTCGATCTTGCTGGTCTGGACCAGGCAGAGGGCATCGAAGATCTCGTCGAGCGTTCCGTAGCCACCGGGAAACGCGACGAGGGCTTTCGCGCGCATCATGAAGTGCAACTTGCGCAGGCCGAAATAGCGAAACTGAAAGCACAACTCAGGTGTGATGTAGGGGTTTGGAGCCTGTTCCGTTTCTAACTCGATATTGAGTCCGACACTGGGATGGTCGGCTTCGAACGCACCCCGGTTACCCGCTTCCATGATCCCGGGACCGCCCCCGGTGACAATCACGAACTGAGAGGATCCAGCGGCCTCACTGACGATCCTGGCAAAGGTGCGCGCAACTTCGTAGTACTTGCTCTTCGCCAGGAGTCGGTCGGCGATCTGCTTCTTCCGTAGCAATGCCTCGCTATCGGGGTGCTGTCGAAGAAGCTCTTCGATGGCCTGCAGCTTCTGCTGCGCCACCTGGGGTTCGACGATGCGCGCTCCGCCAAAGAGCACGATCGTCGAGCGAATGTCGTGCTCTTGAAGTGCCAGCTCGGGCTTCAGGTACTCGAGTTGAAGGCGCACGTGCCGCAGCTCGTCACGCTGAAGAAACGCCGCATCTCGATCTGCGCGAACGTAAGAACTGCTCTCGAGGATCTCCCGGGCCAGGAGAGAGCCAGCGGAGTCATTGCCGGCAGGTGCCTGAGGCTCGTCTAGCGGCTGTTGCCCACTGTTCGAGGCATCGCCTTTCGGGTGCTCCTGGCTTGTGTCCCTGCTCTTCACGTGCGATCTCCTGGGCCGTCTGCGTCAGAACTCGACCCGCTCGCCCATTCTCGCCTGAATGACCTCGGGTGTTCCGATCTCGAGCAGGGCTTCCTGCAAGGCTCGGCGTGGCTCTTCCTCGCCGTGAACCAGAGCAACACGCCGAAGCTGTCCCTTGCGCGACAGCTGTTTCACGAATCCAACCAAGCCCTCGCGATCCGCGTGAGCAGAAAGGCCATTCAACGAATGGACGGCGGCTCGCACGTCGCGCTCGACGCCAAAGACCTTGACGCGTCGTATCCCCTCCACGAGCCGGCGCCCGAGTGTGTGCTCCGCCATGAACCCAACGATCACGACACTGTTCTTCGGCTGAGAGAGCCCCGTCCCGAAATGGTGAAGAATCCGCCCGCCCTCGCACATCCCCGAGCCGGCGATCACGATGCATGGCTCGCCACTCTGCTGCAACACTCGCGAGGATTGAATGTCTGAAACATAGTGCAGCCCAGGCGGAGCAAAGGGGTCATCGCGATCCAGGATCCGGTTTCGCACGCTCGAGTCGAGGCCTTCCGGGTGCAGCTTGTAGATCTCGGTAATGGCAATGGCCAATGGGCTGTCGATGTAGATGGGGACCTGGGGCAGAAGTCCACGACCATGCAGGCGTTTCATGGCGAAGAGCACTTCTTGCGCGCGTTCGAGCGCGAAAGTCGGGATGTAGACGCGGCCCCTGCGCTCGATCGTGCTGGTGACGATTTCGCACAACTTGTCGTCAACGCTTTCAATACCGGAGTGCAGACGGTCCCCGTACGTGCTCTCCAGAATCAACAGGTCGACGTCCTTGACCATATCCGGGCGTTCAAGAAGGGGGAGCTCCTTGCGACCGAGGTCTCCCGTATAGAGCAGACGGAACTTTCGCCCCCTCTCCAGGAGATCGAGCTGAACGAGTGCTGACCCCAGGACATGTCCCGCGTTGTGGAAGGTGAGTGTGACACCCGGCGCGACAGGCAGAGGGCGGCGGAGAGGCAACGAAATCATCTGAGAAACGGCATTGTGCGCGTCCTCGACCAGGTAGAGGGGTTCGATTTGCGAACTCTTCCCCTGCTTGCGCTGCTGCTTGTTGAGATACACCGCGTCCTGCTGCTGAATCATCGCCGCATCGCGCAGCATGACGCTGCAGAGATCTCGCGTCGGGGGCGTGCAGTAGACATTTCCCGCGAAGCCGCGCTTGGCAAGCAAGGGAATACTGCCGCTGTGGTCGAGATGGGCGTGACTCAGCGCCAATGCGCGAGCCGCGGTCGCCCAGCGCGGCAGATTTCGATTGCGTTTATTGGTCTCTGCGCGACGCCCCTGAAACAGCCCGCAGTCGAGAAGAACGTCGACTTCGTTGCAGTGAATGCGATGCAGCGAGCCGGTCACGCCATCCGCTGCGCCGTAGAACTCAAGATGCATGGAGATCCCCCCAACTTGCCGACTCAGGGTACCCAAGATGCGACTTCCCCCACCACTGGAGGAAGGCAGATCGAAGACGGGTTGGGCAGGCGAGAGCGCGATTATCTGGCCAGAAGTGGCCATGTGCCGTTCGCGAGCAAGCCCACATTTGCCGGTGCGAATTGCCTCGCCCCACAATTCGAGGCCTTGAGTGGGTCTTATAGTTGAAGATTTCTTCAGATTGGACTAAGGTGAGCGAAAAGGAGGAGGGGTCATGGATTTGCGCGATAGCTATGACGTCGTCATCGTGGGATCCGGTCCGGCCGGCGCGGGTGCTGCGCGAGCGTTGACCGGGTCGGGGCTGAGAGTGCTCATCGCGGAACGCTTTGAGCTTCCCAGGTTCAAGATGTGCAGTGGCATCGTGTTCCCCAGTGGCCGGAAGTTCATCGCCGATCATTTCGGCGACATTCCCGGCAAAGTCATGAGCAGTCCCGAGCTGGTCAGAGGCAACCGCATCTACCCCAGCATCGGCGCGCCTTCCTTCGATGCCCCTTTTGCCATCTTCGATGCAGCCTTCGATGCAGCGGAGGGGCTAGGAGCGGAAGGCCTCAATACCTCGCGGAGTGAGCTGGACTACTGGCTCTGCGCCCAGAGCGACGCCGACCTCGTGGACAGCTGCCGCTTCGATGACTTCGAGCTGGATGACCGGGAATACGTCGTTCAGCTACAGCACCGGGATCGTCCGGTCTCCGTCAGGACGAAGTTTCTCATCGGTGCCGATGGAGCCATCTCACAGGTGCGCATGACGGCCTTCCCCGACTTCGACAAAGGCATCGCACGGATTCCCAACTACGAGGAGTTCTATCTTGCGGACATCGACCTGGAGCCGGGCTGGCTGCACATATTCCTGGACAGAAGCATCACGGGATACTTCGCAACCGCATTCCACGATGATGGCAAGATACAGGTGGTAACCGGCGCTCATCGCCAGGAACCGGTGCGGGAGTACTTCGAGGCGTTTCGGTCTCACCTCGAGGCGAAACACGGTCTGGTCGTGAAGGAGACGCTCTGCAGTCACGGCATCGGCCTGACGGACATGTCCGCGCAGAAGAACTACTGCCTGGGATCGGACAATCTCCTCCTCGCCGGCGAGGCGGGTGGCTTCCTGCGAGGAGGCGAGGGGATCACCTCGTCCTTGACGTCGGGCAAGGCCGCGGGTGAGGCGATCCTCGAGAGTGTTGCGTCGGGAAAGCCTGCCATCGAGCGCTTCCGGGAGCTCGCCTCTGAAGAGCTGCAAACTTGCGAGATGGTGCACGAGAGGATCTCGAACGCGATGGGCTTCAACGTCTTCAAGAGGCCGCTGAGGTGACGCGAGCCGCTGCAACCGGGGTCGCTCGAGGAAGCGCGCGACGTCGCCGCACGCGCACGCGGCTAATCGAGGCGGCGAGACGAATCGCAGCCACCAGAGAAATCGAGGCCACGCCCATCTCCGAGATCACCGACGAAGCCGGCGTCGGCGTCGGGTCCTTCTACAACCACTTCGCCAGCAAGGAGGAACTCCTCGAGGCGGTGATCTCCGAAACGTTCGAGGCCCACGGCGTCGCTCTCGACCGGATCCACGAGGGGAAGGAGGACATCGCGGAGATCTTCGCGCAGAACGTTCGGCTGATGGTGCGTATGGTGGATCACGATCCGATCTGGGGTTGGTTCGCCGTTCGTACCGGCCTCTACGCGCCGCAGCTCCAATTGTCGCTCGGCGGCCGCCTCGCGCGCGACCTGCGGCGGGGCTTCGACGACGGCCGCTTCGCCAGCTACGACGAGCGTACGACGGTGGCGGCGATCGGCGGGGCTCTGCTGGGCGTAATGCGGACCAAGCTCGAAGGAGAGCTGCCGAGGGACGCGGACCGCTTCCTGGCGGAGGAGCTGCTGCGACTGCTTGGACTGCGACCGGCGGAGGCCCAGGAGATCGCGAGCCGCAGGCTGCCTCCCGTGACGCGCCTGGTCTCCGAGGCCGCCGCCGCCAGAACACGCACAGTCTCATAGACCTTCTACAAGCACAAGGAGTACACGTCATGAGTCAGCCCATCAGCATGCCCTGGTCCTCTCCCACGTTCGGCGAGCTTCCGCATCGCTGGCAGGGTGTTCGGGTGGCCGCCTTTCCCTTCATGCCGCGCCCCGGCGCGGTGGAGCGCATCCTGCCGCCCGGCATGGAACCGGCCGACGGGCCGGGAATGGTGACCTTCCTGAGCTACCCGCAGACCGAGTGCCAGCACCCGTTCGATGAGGCGGTGGTGATGGTCCCTGTGCGGGTCGACGAAACGCTTGGGAACTACATCCCCTATATCTACGTGACGACCGACGAAGCGCTGATTCCGGGCCGCGAGATCGCCGGCTTCCCGAAGAAGCTGGCCCAGGTCGAGTGGGGACGCGACGGCGACCGCGTCCGCGGCTCGGTAACCCGCTGGGGCAAGCGGATCCTGTCGATCGAGGGCCGCGTTCAGGGACCGATGCCCGAAGCGGCCCTTGCCGGGGGCGGGGCCGGCGCACCGGCACTCAACTACAAGCTGATTCCGGGACCAGCGGGCGAAATCGAGATCGAGGAGATCACGAAGGTTCAAATCGAGTTGATCCCCCGCGAACAGGAGATCGGCCAGGCGCAGATTCGCTGCGAGCCCTCCGACCTCGATCCCGTCGCCGATCTGGTTCCCGAGGCCGAGGGCGCGATGATCGTGATGCTCTCCGACAACACGATCCCGGCTGGCGAAGTGCTGAAGCGGATCAAGCGGGAGGTGCGAGTATGATCGACCTGACGACGGAGCAGCAGGAGATCCAGGAATGGGCGCGCGAGTTCGCGGCCCGTTTCGTGACGCCGCGCGCGCTCGAGCTGGACAAGAACCCCGAGAGCCCGGTGCGGGACGAACTCATCCGCGAGGCCGCCCAAGCCGGGCTCGTGGGCAACAACCTCCCGGGGTTCCTGGGCGGGCAGGGCCACGACCCGCTGACGGGAGCCCTGGTTACCGAAGAGCTCGCCGCCGCATGCGCCGGCTGCACGGTGCTCCTCGGTGCGACGATGCTCGGTCTCGCGCCCATCCTGGCCTCGGGTGATCTCGAGGCGATCGAGCGATTCGTGAAGCCGATGGCGGAGTCGTGGGAGACCGATCGGCCCCGGATGGCTGCGCTCGCCGCGACGGAGCCGGGGCTGGGCTCGGACTTCATCCAGGGACATCCCGAAGGGCGGGCCCGGACGCGTGTCGAGAGAAAGGGGGACGGCTACCTGATCAATGGCCGCAAGGTATTCATCTCCAACGGCTCGATCGCCAATCTGGTGACCGTCTTCGCCACGCACGATTCGGATGCACCGATTCGCGAGTCCATGAGCTGCTTCGCGGTCCCGACCGACACGCCCGGCTTCGCGGTGGGGCAGATCTTCGACAAGATGGGGCAGCGCGCCTGCCCCGCTACCGAGCTTCTCTTCGACGACGTGTTCGTGCCGGAGAACCACCTGATCGGCAAGGCGTTCGGAGGCTGGGAGCTGAACCGGCTGATCATGTCGGTAACCCGGACACCGGTTGCGACGATTGCGCTCGGCATCGCGCGCGCCGCCTACGACAGAGCGCTCGACTACGCCACGCAGCGGGTTCAGGGGGGAGCGCCAATCGTACGGCACCAGGCGATCCAGCTGCTTCTCGCCGACATGTCGATCCGCGTCGAGGCTGCGCGCGGGCTGGTGTGGAAGTCGGCCGCCGCGACCGCCGCGGGGAAGCCGTCGCTCAAGCTTGCGTCGATGGCCAAGACGTTCGCCTCGGATGCGGCCGTGGCGAACGCGACCGACGCCATCCAGGTGCTGGGCGGCAACGGGTACATGCACGAGTACGGCGTCGAGAAGCTGCTGCGCGACGCCAAGCTGACCCAGATCTACGAGGGCACGAACCAGATCAATCGCTTCGAGATCATGGAGGCCGTGATGGAGGAGGTCGGGGCTTGAACCCGCTCCAATCCGCTCTGGGCACCGGCCAGAGCCCTCGCCGTCACTCTGGAGTTGACTCGGGGCGCTGGGCGTGGTTTATTTTGACTGACTGGTCGGTATTAATAAGCCGGCCCGGAAGCCCTGGGGCGCCGTATGCCGAAGATCGTCGACAGGACCGAGCGAAGGGCCGTCCTCTGCCAGGCGGCCGTCGCGGTGTTCGCGGAGCAGGGTTACCACCGCGCCACCATGCAGGCCGTCGCGGAGCGCGCCGGCGTGAGCAAGGGCGGCGTCTACGAGTATTTCGACAGCAAGGAGCAGCTCCTGCTCGCATCGGCCGAGATGTTGCTCTCGGCGGCGTTCGGGCAGAGCATCGCCGCGCTCGAGCGTGACAGCGGCACGCTGCACGAGCGCCTCGAGAGCTTCGCTCGCGAGGCGCTCGGCACCGCCGAGGACTGGTCGGAGCTGTGTCTGTTGCTCCTGCAGGTCTGGGCCGAACTCGGCCCATTCGAGGAGGGGCCGCTGCGCACGATGATGGGCCGGCTCTACAGGGAGTCGGCCGATCGCGTCCAGGCGGTTCTCGACGCCGCCATCGAGAACGGCGAGGCGGCGCCCCACCCCTCACGTGCGGCCGCGTTGGCCATTATGGCCTCACTCGACGGAATGGTGCTACAGGCCATTCTCGTTCCCGACGAATTCCGCAGCGCACTCGCCACCGGCGCCTTCTACGGATGGTGCCGGTCTCTGGTCCCAGTGGCTGCGACGGAGGAATAGCAATGGTTCGGAAGTTGATTGACGCTTGGGCCCACTACTGCCTGAGCTACCGAAAGACTGTCTTGATCGTGATCGCCTTGATCACCGCGGTCGCGGCTTCGGCGCTGCCGAATGCGCGCTTCGACAACGCGCTCGACGTCTGGTTCCTGGAGGATGACCCCGCGCTCGTCGCGCACCGCGAGCTCATCGACACCTTCTCGAGCGACGAGCTGGTGGTCATCGGTATCGAGGCACCCGATGTATTTGCGCCAGACGTCCTCGAGGTGATCGACCGCGTGACCCGCGCCGTCGAGGAGGCCCCGCACGTCGAGAAGGTATTCAGCCTGACGAATATCGAATCGATAACGAGTACGGGCGATTTGCTGGAGATCAATGAACTCGTCGAGCTACCGATCGCGCCTGAATCCCTCCCGGCCTTGCGCGCGCGCGCGCTGGCCAACGAACTCTACGTCGGCAACGTCATCTCCGAAAAGGGCGACTTCACCTGCATCATCGCGCGCCTCCCGCACTACCGCGACGACTTCGACTACAAGGTCGAAGCCGTTGCCGCAATTCGCGAGATCCTCGCCGCCGAGGACTCGACGCGTTTCTACCTGAGCGGCGGTCCCGCGCTGGACGAGCAGTTCTTCTATCTCTCCGAGCGCGACTCGCAAGTGACGACGCCGGCCATGATCGTGCTGCTCATCGCCACCCTTTGGTTCCTGCTACGCAGCGTTTCGGGGGTATCGCTGGCGCTCGCCACGGTCATTCTGTCGACCGTGTGGGGTGTGGCCTGGATCGTTCTGACCGGCACCCGCATCAACATGCTGACCACGATCCTGCCACCTCTCCTACTCGCCGTCGGCGTGGCCGGCTCGATGCACGTCCTGGTCGACTATCGCGACCGCTGCCGCCGGGGTGAGGACAAGATGACGGCGCTGCGGTCCGTATACCGGGAACTCATGACGCCACTCTTTCTGACCAGCTTGACCACCGCGATCGGCATGTTGTCGCTACGGGTTAGCCGCATCCAGGGCGTTCGCGAGTTCGGAGGCTTTGCCGCGCTCGGGGTGGTCGGAGCGTTCCTGCTATCGGTCACGCTGGTCCCGATCGTCCTGAGCTACCTGCCTCTCCCGAAACCGGCCCGCAAGGACGACCGGCCCGCACGGCTCACGATTTCCGACGGCGCACTGACTGCTCTGCACAGGCTGACCGTGAATCGCGGCAGCACGATTGTGGCGGTCTCGGCCGTTCTGCTCGCCGCCGCCCTCGCCGGTGGCACACTGGTGAAGGCCGAGTCGGCCTTTCTCGAGTACTTCAAGGACAACGAGCCGATCAAGCGCGACACGCGCCGGATCGAGCGGGCCCTGGCCGGCACGATCTCCATCGACGTCATCATCGACACGGGCCGCGCCGGTGGCATCAAGGACACCGAGGTTCTCGCGCACATGACGGCGCTGCAGGCGTTCCTCGAAGCGGACGAGCACGTGAGCTCGACACAATCAGTGGCGGACTACCTGAAGGATCTTCGTCGCGCCTTCTTCTCCAACGACCAGCGCGAGTACCGGCTGCCGGATACGACCGAGGAGGCAGCGCAGTACCTGCTGCTCTACGAGATGGACGCGCCCGACGGCGACCTCTACGACATGGTTACATCCGACTACCAGAAGGCGCGCGTCACCGCGCGCGTCGACATCACCTCGTCGAACGTGGCCACCGCGCTCGTGGAAAAGACCGAGGCCTACATCGCTCGCAACTTCCCTCCCGATCTCGCTGCGCAGGTCACCGGCCTGGGCACGCTGTACGCCAATATGGAGGAGTACATGCGCTCCAGCCTCGTGCTCGGCTTCTCGGCGGCACTCGTCGCGATCTATCTCGTCTTCTGTCTGCAGACCAGGTCGCTGGTGCTCGGCTCGATCTCGATGATTCCGAACGTCGCGCCGATCGTGCTCTGTCTCGGCATCATGGGGCTGTTCGGGATTCATCTGGACGCGATGACGGCGATGGTTGCATCGATCGCCATCGGGCTCGCGGTCGACGACTCCATCCACTTCGTCAGCCGTGTGCGCCTGCACCTGGCCAACGGGCTCGAGATGCCCGAGGCGCTCGAACGGACCACGGTCGAGATCGGGCGTGCGCTGGTCTTCACGTCCATCGCGCTGGCCGCGGGCTTCGGCGTGATGATGCTCTCGGCGTTCGTCGGCACCATCCACTTCGGCTTGCTCTGCCTCCTGACGATCCTGTTCGCGCTGGCGGCAGACCTGGTGCTGCTGCCCGTCGTGCTGCGTTGGTACTCCGACCGCAGCGCCCGCGTGGCAGCCTGGGCCGCCCGAGACGGCTACGCTGCACCCGCCTTGCCTCTGGATCACTGAGCCGGGCAGGAAGGGAGACGCCATGGCGGAGGCCACAGAGAACGCCATCTCAGACTTCGAGCAGTGGATTGCCGAGGAAATCCGGAAGTTCGTGCGCGACGATCCAGCAAACCGCCTGGCGCAGCTCGACGGCTCTCCGATCTTCGACACGCCGCTCGTAGGCTACGCGGCGGGCGACGACGCGATCTTCACGCAGCTCAAGCGGGTAATCGGCGAGTTCCATCTGACGCCCGCGGAGGCGATGGCCGCCGTCGCGGCGCGCCGCAATCTGCCCGCTCCCGCGGCGGACTCGCTGGGCGTCGTCTCCTACGTACTTCCGATCTCGGCCCGGACACGGCGGGAGAACGCCCGCTCAAAGGATCGACCGTCCGAGCGCTGGGCCCACACGCGGCTCTTCGGCGAGCAGCTCAATCGCAAGGTCCAGACCCACGTGGTGGCGCTGCTGGAGGAGCACGGTCATCTGGCAGTCGCTCCGGAGCTCGAGAATGAGCTGTTTCGCATCTTCGTCGATGAGCGGGTGGGCTGGACCTCGTGCTGGTCGCAGCGCCACGTGGCCTTCTCGGCCGGGCTCGGGACCTTCGGCCTCTCCGACGGCCTGATTACGGCCGTCGGCAAGGCGCATCGCGTCGGGAGCGTGGTCGTCGACCGCCGCCTCGATTCTCCTTCGAGGCCAGAGGATATCCACCGGGACTGCCTCTCATACCGGGGCCTCGGCTGCAAGACCTGCCGCAAGCGCTGCCCGGCCGACGCCATCTCCGAGCGGGGCCACGACAAGGCCCTCTGCTCGAAGTTCGTATTCGAGCAGATCCGCATGATCAAGGAGACCTACGGCATCGACATCTACGCCTGCGGCCTGTGCCAGGCGGGCGTTCCTTGCGAGAAAGGGATCCCGAAGCAAGCGACCGTGTAGCTGGCGTCCGCTCTGCTCGAACACCGGAGACGTTTTCAAGTTAGTTGCGATCGCGGTGCGGCTCAGACGGCCTGGCGCGCGGCGTCGCGGGCCGCGGTGCGCGGGATCGGCGGAGAATTCGCCTTGCGGAGATAGCGCCGGTCGACCTCTCCGAAGTCGTAACACACGGCTTTGTACGCTCGTGTCCACAGCACTTCATCGCTGGGTATGGGGCCGATCTTGCTCCTCATGATCTGGAAGCGCTCTTCCACGATGCCGGCCAGGCTCACCGCCTTGCTGCTGAACCTCTGCCAATCGCGGCGAATCCGAACCATGCGCTGCGCGACCGATTCTTCGATGAACTCGTCACCTCCGTCCAGGAATTCCTGAACCCCCAGGCCGTGCCGGCTGACCGCCTTGTCGACCACGACCGCGTTCGGCGCGAAGACGTTGTACAGATTCAAGAACTCGACGAAGTTGCGCAGGTGACGGGTCTTGGGCTTGTAGTGGCCGGAGTCGCTGTCCACGCGCGTCACCTTGCCGCCGTTCACCCGGATCATGCCCGAGCACCGAACTCGTCTGCCCGAGACGAAGCTCGAGTGATGGAAGTGCCCCCCCTCGTGCTGGCCGGCCAGGATCAGGCCGTCGCTGGTCCAGACATAGGCGGCCGATGTCACTGCGCTCATGGGCTTGCCCTTGTACGCACTCGTGTCGAAGAGCGTGTTCCCAGCATCTCCGAACCGACACATCCAGAGCGAGCCGTTGAGCGGCGAGAGCAGCTCGATTCCGGCGATCTCTCCCTGATCGCCGCGGTGGTAGCTCACGGATTTCTCTTCTCTATTCCCGGCGGCCGTGCAGAGCTCGTGTCCTTCCAGCCAGACGAAGAACGGAACACCCGGCGCCGAGGCGTCGCGAATCCATGAGAAGACGATCTTGCCGTGGACCGTGTTGCCCGTCACCCCGAGCTGCTTCTTGGGATCGATGGACATCTCCCAATCTCGATGCCATGGGTCGAGCTTCTCCACGATCACGTCCGCCTGCATGTTCAACAAGTCGTCGTCCAGGGGCTGCTTCGCCCGGCCCTTGATGTACGCGAGGAAATCCAGCTTGGCGGCGATGCGAAACCCGTGATCGGCGTTGATCACGTGCTGGCGCAGCGTGTCGATGTACTCGGCCTTGCGCCCGGCGCGCCGGACGATCTTGGAGACCGCGTAGTCCAGGGATCTCTTCTTCTGCCGCGTGTATTCTTCGTCCGCATCGTCTTCGTTGAAGATCCGCCTCCTGATGCTGTTCTTGAGGACGCTCTTGTCGAGAACCTTGTGCTGGGCGATGAACCTCTGCCCGGTGCTCGCGATGGTCCGGAGCATCTGCGCGCGCTGCGCGAGATGGCGAAGGGACGGCTTCTTCAGATCGTGATAGGCCCGAATCTGCTGGTCGAGGGCGACGATCCCATCGGGAAGCGCCATCGTGCCCTTGAGGTGGAAGAGCTTGCGGATGAGAACATTGCGCCCGAAGAAGTGGGCGATCTTGTGGCCCGCCGTCTTTCCCTTCGACGTCATCTGCCCGCGCTGGTAGTCGTCCAGTAGCTGGCCCCAATCCTCCAGCGAGCAGATATCTCGCCACGGCTGGTCTCTCACGACCGCCTCCCTTCCTTCGTTGCATGCTGCTGCGCGTTTGGACCGAGCGAGGATATGGCTGCGGAACTGGCTTTTCAAGCCGGCGGTGCTCGCAGCGGCTCGCGACGCTGGCCGGGCTCTATTCGATGCCGAGCGCGAACACTAATCCAGGATTCGGGCACGATTCAGCCGCATGATCGATGACTTGAGCGTGACTGCGTGCCACCCCAGCCGCTCCTGACTGGACCAGACCGGCGCCGTCATGTACAAGAACGAGGTTAGGCCTCGTGCTCGACGGCCGGGGAGAGACGGGAGGAATACCATGAACCGCAGCCTCGACATCGCGACGTCCTACCTCGCCACGCTGGTACGCGTCCCGGCCGGCCTGGCGGTCGGGCGGCTCGGCCCGCGCCCTGAGAGGCCACTGGTCGTCTACGAGTTCGAGGCCTGCCCGTTCTGCCGCAAGGTCCGCGAGGCCCTGACAATGCTCGACCTCGACGCCGAGATCCGCCCCTGTCCGAAGGGCGGCCCGCGCTTCCGCCCGGAGGCCGTTGCCAAGGGGGGCAAGGCGCTGTTCCCCTATCTCGAGGATCCCAACACGGGCCGGGCCATGTACGAGTCCGACGACATCATCGCCTACCTCTACGAGAGCTACGGCGACGGACCTGTGCCGCTACCGCTCGCCCTCGGCCCGCTCACGACGCTCTCCGCGAGCCTGGCGAGCGCCGTGCGACCCGGGTTCGGACACCACTACCGCCCGGCGCGCGCGCCCGAGCAGCTGCTCGAACTCTACAGCTTCGAGATCTCGCCCTACGCGCGCCTTGCCCGCGAGGCGCTCTGCTCGCTCGAGCTCCCCTATCTGCTCCACAACGTCGGCAAGGGAAGCCCCCGGCGCGAGGCGTTCGCCGGCCGCAGCGGCAAGCTGATGGTGCCCTACCTGATCGACCCCAATACCGACACCCAAATGTTCGAGTCCGCCGACATCGTCGACTACCTGATGCGAACCTACGCGAAATAGCGCGAGCCCCGGGCCGTTGGGCGCGATGCTCGAGTAGGACCGCACCGTGGAGTCATCCACCTTCACAGACGCTCGAGCGTCAGGGGGATCTCTCTCCCGTCCGGGACTTCGCTTCCGCCCGGGGAGCGAGTCGGACGCGACCCCAAGGTGTGCCGTAGTGGACGCGTCCCGCCTCGTCGAGCTCGGTGCCCGAGAAGAGCGGGTTGTAGCGCTGGCCTCCGATCACGCTGTGGAACGCCGAGCGACCGTCGAGCCACTCGAGCGCCTCGAGCGTCCAGCGGTTCTCTCGCGCTCCGATGAGATAGACGCGATCGCTCGAGTAGCTCGCGATGGGGACGCAGCTGGGTGAGCTCACGTCGCGATTGACCCAGGCGCGGCGCAGGGAACGGGAGTCGGGATCCCATGCAAACTTCTGGACGCCATAGGGCTGATAGCGCGGCTCGCTCCCCAGGTAGCTGATCAGCAACGTCGCCGCCCGCGAAGGCAGGTACCACGGCACGTTTCGCGGCACGTTGTTGACCACCAGGGCGCCATAGCCGGCGACCACAACCGATTGTTCGGATTGGATCTCCTTCAGCTCCGAATCGCCCATGTCGGCGGGCAGCATGCCGGCGATGCGACGATCGGGCGCTCCCGAGAGCATCTCCCAGTCGTCCGGTATCGCAGCGCGCCAGAAGAGCACGACGTTCATCAGGGGCTCGCCATCGGTAATCACGACGAATCGGTCCTCGTCACCGAAGCCCATCAAGCTCGGAGTGGCCCCCGTCCCGTGCCCCCAGCCGTTCAGGTACCCAGCGGTCCAGGCACCGTCGGCCGCATCGGTCGAGAGCCGATCCCCGGTCCAGACCACCTTGTGCATGTGCGCCTGAGAGGCGATGTAGAGACCGCCGTTCTCGTCGATCGCGACCCCGTTGCGCACCCAGCCGTAGCCCGTCGAGCCCGTCGCCCTCTCCTCGGCGCCCTCGCTGTGCCGCAGCCGTATGACGCGGTGCTCCTTCAAGTCGCGCGAGATGGCGATCACGTAGCCGTGCTCGGTCGGCACGATCAGCCAACCGTCGAAGGTCATATTCATGCCGACGGTCAACCCAGTCACCTCTGACGGCATCCGGAAGACGGCCTTCTCGACGATCGGCGAGGCCGGGTCCGTTGGATCCGCGTCTGCATAGGCGGTGATGGAGCCGGTCTTGTCCGCGATGTAGTAGGTATTGTCGACGTCGAGCACCGTATAGACGCTAGACAGGTCACGCAGCTTGGAGGCATCTCGAAACGCCCGCCATATCGCGAACAGTCCCGAGTTCGAGGCGTCGAACCGTGCGATCGACGTATCGGCTTCGGCTTCCGTCCAGCGCCGAGCACCGGGAACCCAATACGTCGCCAGCACCTGGAACGTCTCGAAGTCGACCTTCACGATGCGATCCAGCCCGTTGCTCCAGATGACGCGCCGGCCGTCGGAATACGGGCTCGATACATACGCACCGAAGTGTGCCGGACCGACGGGGGCGTACTGGATCTCGCCCGCGGCGAGAGAAGAAGACGAAACGCTCGGGCCCGGCACCCCGAGCGCGTCCTGCTGAGCGGAGTTGCCGTGGCCGAGGGGGTAGCTGGAATCTGCGAGGAACGGATTGCGGGGCGGCCGTTCCGCGGCGTTCGACCCAGCCGCCGCAACGCTCAGTGCGATCGCCGCGAGAACTATGAGATAGCTTCTAGCCACGGAGCTGCCTGAGGATCACGCGGTCGACGATCTTTGCCGGGAGCAGGGGAACCAATCTCTGGGCCAGGTCATTATTGATCGTGTACATGGTCTTCTTCTTCGGGTCGGTGGCCGCCTTGTACACGACCGCAGCAACCTCCGAAGGTTCCGAGAGTCGCGTCGGCATTCTTTCCGCGACCATCTTTCGATACCTCGGGAAGAAGCGCTCGAAGCGGCTCTCTCTCACATCGATGGGGACCGACTTGGTGTCCTCGAGAAGATTCGTGCGGATCGCGCCGGGCCGAACGATCGCGACATGCACGTCCAACAACATCAGTTCTCGTCGCATCACGTCGGAGAGACACTCCAGCGCCATTTTGCTCGACTGATAGATCTGGAAAGGCGGGCGAAAGGGCGAAGACTCGCTGGCGATGTTGATGATGCGCCCCTTGCTTGCAATCACCAGGTCCAAGCAGGCTTGGGACACGATCAGGGCGCCGAAGGTGTTCACCATGAAGCCCTGGATCGTGCGCTGCGGTGGTGCTTCGCACACGGGGTAGAAGGACATGGCCCCGGCATTGTTGATGATCACGTCCAGGCGACCGCAGCGCTCCTCTATCAGGGCCGCCACCTCTGCAGCGCGCCCGATTTCACTGACGTCGTGCTGGCAGGTCAGGTAGCCGTCGACCCCTTCCAGGTCAGACAGCAGGCTGTCGTCGCAATCCGTCGCGACCACCTGGTAGTCCTTCTCATGAAACGCGATCGCGATCGCGCGACCCAGGCCGCGGCCGGCGCCGGAGACCAGCGCACAAGGTCTCTCCGTCGACATATATGCTCATCCTACGTCCGTGAACGCTCTGCTCGAGAGCTGAATTCCTTCTGGATGACTTCATGTGCACAGTTGTAGCCCGGCAGGAAGGTCACGCCCGGGCCGGGATGGCAAGCGGCTCCACACAGGTAGAGACCCGCGACGGGTGTGGCGTGCGCCGACCCCTCGGAGGTGGCCCGCGACGCGAGCATCTGATCGGGGTGAATCAGACCGTGGGTGAAGTCCCCGTTGGTGGCGCCGTGCATCGCGGCGAAGTGGTCCGAAGAAAACACCGCGCGCTCCACGATGCATTCTCGGAAGTCGGGCAGGTACTGGCAGATTCGGTCGATCACCCGCTCCGCCATCTCGTCGCGTAGCTTGCCTCGCTGCGAGTCGGGGGCTTCGCAGGGGAAGAAGAACCCGTAGGCACTGGCGACGTGACACCCGGCAGGAGCGAGGCTCGGATCCATGATGCTGGGGATCTGAAATGCGACGGGAACGTGTTCTGGAAGCTCTCCGCGTAGACACGCGTCGTAGCTCGCTTGCATCTCTTCGGGGTCCGGAACCAGAGCACCGCCAAAACGCGCGTGGATGTCGCGATTGAGCGGTGACCACTCGCCCCCGTATTCGGGGAGGGCATCGAGCTTGAACAGGAGATGGACCCAGGCGCCCCGATGCTCGATCTTGCGAACGCCCGCGACGTACTCACCCGGCAGATGCTCTTCGCCGAGCAGACGCAGGAAGGTCGCGGGCTTGTCCAGGTTCGAGAGGACGACGTCGGCCGTCAGCCGCTCCGCGTTCTTCAATTCGACGCCCACCGCCTTGCCGTTCTCTACCACGATACGCTTCACAGTCTGCTTCAGCCGGACTTCACCGCCCTTGTCTTCGATGGAACGGGCGAGCGCCTCAGAGAGCGAGCCCATGCCTCCCTTGACCCGGCGCATCAGCCCACCTTCGCCGTTCTGCGCCAGGGTGTAGACGAGGCAGAGCGCGGAGCCCGGCGTATAGGGGCCCTTGTAGGTCGACTGAATGGCGGCGAACGAGAGCAGCGCGCGGAGCGTTCGATGCTTGACCGTGTTGGGGAAGAAGCGGTCGATCAGATCCATCGCCGACCCATTGAAAGCCAGCTCGAGCTGCTCCCGCGCCTCGGCGTTGGGCGCAGCAGACAGGAGCTCCTCGACAGATCGGGGAGCGCGCCCCGGCGTGAAGCGATCCATCACCGAAGCCGGGTACTTGCAGAACCGCATCAGCCGAACGAATCCGAGCATCGCACTGGGACCGTGGCGAACGACGATGTGCGCCAGCTGCCGGAGTCGGTTGCTGTAGAAGAGCAATGGCGGCGCGCCGGGGTTGGGCAGGTTGACGGCCATCACGGGCAGATCGATGAACTCCGCTCCATTGCCTTCGAAATCGAGGTCCTCGACCACTCGCTGCGAGAGGGGAAAGAGACAACTCGCCCCCACCTCGTTCCTGCAGCCCTTGAGAATCTCGCGAGTGCCCGTCATGCCGCCGACGTAGCCGTTCTTCTCCAGCACGAGCACCTTGAGGCCGCGGCCGGCGAGAACCGCTGCAGCCGCCAGGCCGTTGTGGCCCGCACCGATCACGATCACATCCGAATCAGTCACTTCTGGCTCCGCGGCGTGAAGGCGTGGCGAGGGGGAGAAGGGAACGGGAGACACTATACAGGTATTGTCATATGTTTCTAGCCCGCTCGGCCCTCGACCCGGTGGACTTCACGGCGGAGGATCACGCCTGCCCCCCGGGTCAGCTCAGGGCTCGGAAGCCGGGACTCGCGCGCCCACTACGCTCATCGAGAGTGCGGCTGGCGAGTCTCCGGCAGGATTTGGTCGATCAGGACATCCTGGAAGCGCTCGGGCTCCTCGAGATTGGGCATATGCGCCGAGTGTTCGAACCAGACGATCTCCTTGTGAGGCGCCTCGAGGATCTCGTAGTAGCGCTCGACGAGCTCGAAGGGTGTGTTGTAGTCGTGGCGTCCGGTCAGGAAGTAGACCGGGACGTCGAGGCGCGGCGCCTGCTCGATGAAATCCACTTCGAGCATCTGTCCCCACATCTCCTCCACGAGCCCGCCCAACGACGTGATGATCGCAACGACGTCGCGCAGGGAGTACTCGGGCGAGAGCATCCCCCGCAAGATGAATGGGAGCAGCGACCCGTCGTGGACCGCTCCGCCGAAGCGATCCAGCCACTTGCGCTGCACCATGAGCTCGGACGCGTCGTTCTCGTAGGGCGGCGTCAGCCCTGAGATCTCTGCAAGGGCGCTCTCGTTTCCTGCCTCCCGCGCACGCTCCTCGACGAAGCGGTGTGAGATTTCCTCGTTGAGGCGCATGTTCACCACCTGGCCCATACCGATGTACGCGTGGAGCAGCTCGGGATGGTCGCGAGCAACCAGCGTACCGAGCACGCTTCCCCAGGAATGTCCGAGCAGGTAGACACGCTCCTCATCGAAGCGATCTCGCAGCCGATCGATCAACTCGACGGCGTCGGCAACGAATCGCTCGACCGTCAGCGAGTTCGGGGGAACCTCTTTGCCTGCCGACTTTCCCGAGGCGCGCTGATCCCAGTGCACCACGACGAAGTGTTCCTCCAGCCGAAGGCCGAACTCGCGTGCGAAAGGCATCTCCGGAGAGCCCGGCCCGCCGTGGAGGAAGAGCAACACGGGCTTGTCGCGGTCGTGGCCGCGCAGGTAGATCCACTGCTCGACGTCGCCGAGCTCCACGGCCTCGAGAGACTCGATGCCGTTCGCTGCCTCGATCCGGGTCGCTGCGGCGACGCGCCACTGCAGGACGCTGCGGTAGACGAGGCCCGCCGCCACCAGAGCGACTGCCAGCAAGAAGACACCGACGAGCCCCCGCTTGAGCCAGCGGAGAACTCCGCTCACCGCGCTTTCCTCATCTGGTCGCTCGACCTCTTCATCCGCCCGACAGCAGGGCACCAGATGATACCCTCGATCGCGTCTTACACTGCCCTCCCCAGCGGGTCGACTATTTCGCGTCCTCTGCCTCCGTGATCTCGAGAAGTGGTTGGCCCGCGGCAACCTGGTCGGCGACCTGCACCAAGACGTCTGTCACCTCTCCGTCGACCTCTGCCAGGATCTCGTGGTGCATCTTCATGGCCTCGACGACGCAGAGCCGGTCGCCTTTGCAGACCTCGTCTCCCACACCAACCAGGATCTCGACCACGATGCCGTGCATGGGTGCGACAACGCGTCCGTCGCCTCCCGCGCTCTCTTCGAACTCGGCGCGCCCGAGCAGGTTCTCGAAGACCCGGGTGCGCCCGCCCGAGGACACGTGCATTCGACCATCCCCTGCCCTCTTGAAAATGGCTCTGAAGCGCTTCCCATCCACGCGAAGAACCGCCTCGGACGCCGCCACGGACATAGAGTCGATGGCGATCTCGACTTCGCCAACCCGTACCGAGTACGTGGTGACGGACCGGGTCGACACGGCGACATCGCATTCGTCATCGCCGAAGCGGTAGCGGTAGTGGGTCGCGAGCCTGCCCGTGCTCGACCAATTCGACAGCGGCGCCGCGACGGCGACGGCGGCGGCCCTGGCGGTTTCCCGCTCATCGATGAACTCGAGAACGGCCGCCACCGCCACATCGGCCGAACTCGGTGGGACGTCCCGAGCGCAGCTCCCGCCGAACTCCTCCTCGATGAGAGCCGTGGTCGACTCGCCCGCAATGAAGGTCGGCGTCTCGAGACAGTCTCGCAGGAAGCTCTGGTTCGATCGCGGACCGAAGAACGCGGTCTCTTCGAGGCACGCCACGAGCCGTCTGCGCGCGGCTTCCCGGGTCGGCGCCCAGGCGATGATCTTGGCGACCATCGGATCGTAGAAGGGTGAGACGTCGAGCCCCGTGCGGATCCCCGAATCGAACCGAAGCCCCTCCCGCTCGCTCGGCTTCCAGAGCTCCACGGTGCCCGTGCTGGGCAGGAAGTCCTGAGACGGGTCCTCCGCGTAGAGTCGCACCTCGATGGCGTGGCCCGAGATCGACACTTCATGCTGTCGAACGCCCAGGGGCTTGCCTTCAGCGACGCGAATCTGCAGCTCGACGAGATCGAGGCCCGTGATCATCTCGGTCACCGGGTGCTCGACTTGAAGCCGGGTGTTCATCTCGAGGAAGTAGAAGCGCCCCGCCTCATCGAGCAAGAACTCGACCGTGCCGGCGCCGCGGTAGTCGATGCTGCGGGCGGCCTCGACGGCCGCCTTCCCCATGTGGTCGCGCAGCTCCTTCGTCATCACCGGACACGGCGCCTCTTCGATCACCTTCTGATGGCGCCGCTGCACCGAACAGTCGCGCTCGGCGAGGTGAATCACGTGACCGTGACAATCCGCGAAGACCTGGACCTCCACGTGCCGTGGCCGCACGACGGCCCTCTCGAGGATCAGCTCGTCCGAGCCGAACGCGCTCTTCGATTCGGCCCGCGCAAGACCGAGTGCGCCGAGCAGGTCCCTCTCGGCGCTCACCAGACGCATGCCGCGACCGCCACCGCCGGCGGCCGCCTTCACCATGACGGGGAAGCCGATCTCCCGCGCTGCCTCGAGAAGGGCCTCGTCCGAGGGGTCGAGCCCCTCATAGCCGGGCACGCACGGCACGCCCGCGGCGATCATGCGGCGCTTGGCCTCGGCCTTGTTGCCCATGAGGTCGATGGCAGCCGACCCCGGACCGATGAAGACGATCCCCTCCTTCTCGCAGGCGCGCGCGAAGGCGGCGTTCTCGGACAGAAACCCGTAACCCGGATGGATGGCATCCGCTCCGGTGGAGCGAGCGGCCTCGAGAATCCGGTCTGCGTCGAGGTATGACTCCGACACGGGCGGGGGGCCGATCAGCACGGCGCCGTCGGCCATCTCCACATGGGGCGCGCCCGCATCGGCTTCGGAGTAGACCGCGATGGACCGGTAGCCGAGGGCCCTCGCGGTTCGCATCACCCGAACGGCGATCTCGCCTCGATTGGCCACCAGGATGCTCTTGATCTCACTCATCTCGTTCTCTCTTCAGCCAGATTCCCGACGTGACCCGACTCGGCTAGGACTGCGGCTACGGCTGCGCGAGGACGCCGTCGTCGTCGATTCGCGGTGCGCCGCTACAGCCGCGCGACGCCGAAGCTGTTCGGCTGGAGCTTCCGATTTCGGGCCTCCCAGCAGGTCTCGAGCGCGAAGCCCAGGACCTTGCGGGTATCGCGCGGGTCGATGACGCCGTGGTCCAGCACCCGACCAGAGGTGTAGAAGGCGTCGGACTGCCCGTCGAAGTGGGCGATCAAGGCCTCGCGTTGCTCTAGCAGCGCCGCCTCGTCGACCTCTTGCCCGCGACGCTGGGCCGCGTTCGTCATCACCTGCTCCATGGTAAGGGCCGCCTGCTCCCCTCCCATCAAGCCCGTGGTGGCGTTTGGCCAAGCGAAGAGGAAGTCGGGCTTGTACGCATAGCCACACATGCCGTAGTTGCCGGCCCCGAAGCTCGCGCCGATATAGAGCGAAATGCGCGGAACGCGCACGTTGGACACGGCCTGGATCATCTTGGAGCCGTGCTTGATCATCCCGGCGTGCTCATACTCGGTGCCGACCATGTATCCGGTCGTGTTGTTGAGGAAGATGATCGGGAGCTCGGCCTGATCGCAGAGCTGGAAGAACTGTGCGGCCTTCGTGGCGCCGTTCGGATCGATCGGACCGTTGTTGCCGATGAGCCCGCAGGCGTGGCCGAAGATATCGGCCCGCAGGCACACGGTCCCCGGCCCGTACCGCGGCTTGAACTCGACGAAGTCGGACCCGTCGACGATTCGCGCCACGACCTCGCGTACGTCATACGGCTTCCTGTAGTCGACAGGCACGACACCGGCGAGTTCGTTGGCGTCGTGGACGGGCTCCTCGAAGCTCTTCTCGCGCGGGCTGGGACACCCCGCGTTCCAATCCAGCCGCTTCATCAGGTCGCGCGCGATCAGAAGCCCGTGGGCATCGTCCTCGGCCAGACACTCGACGAGCCCCGATACGGAGGCGTGCATCTCGGCGCCACCGAGCACTTCTTCGTCGGCGATCTCCCCGGTCGCCGCCCGCACCAGTGCGGCGCCGGCCAGCGCCGCCATGCCGTTCTTCTTGACGCCGATCACGTAGTCGCTCATTCCGGGCTGGTAGGCCCCGCCCGCCGTCGACGGACCGTGGAGCACCACGAACGTGGGAATGCCGGCGGCGGAGAGGCGCGCCAGCCCATAGAACATGCCGCCCCCGTTCGCCCAGAGCTCGGCCGTGCACTTCATGAGGTTCGCTCCGGCGCTCTCGACGAGGTGGACGACGGGCAGCTTCTGATCGAGCGCGATCTGCAGACACCCCAGCGCCTTGTCCACGGTCTTCGTCGTGGACGCTCCCGCGCTGATTCCGCTGTCGTCGACGTAGAGCATGCACCGCACACCCGACACGAACCCGATCCCCCCGACCAGACTCGCCCCGGGAACGCTCGTCTCTGGATTCGGATCGTCGACGAGATAGTTCGCGAGGTTGTAGAGCTCGAGGAAGGGCATGCCCGGGTCGAGCAGACGCGAGAGCCGCTCGCGCGGCGTCAGCTGGCCCCGTTCCTCGAAGCGCGGGCGTCGGCGCTCGGAAAGCGCCGCCGCGCGTTCTTCGGTCTCGCGAAGCCGATCGACGAGAGCCAGCATCTCGGCCCGGTTGTCGATGAACGATTCGGATCCAATGTTCGCTCTGGACTGGAAGACCGCCATCGTTGGCCCCCCTCGTTTCTCAGTTCACCATTCGCTCGCGACCCTTCCAGTAGGGGGCGCGGAGCTCGGTCTTCAGGACCTTGCCGCTCGGGTTGCGGGGAATCGCCTCGACGCGGTCCACGCTCGTCGGGCACTTGAAGTGGGCGAGCCTCTCCCGGCACCAAGCGATCAGCTCCGCGTCGGTCGCATCTTGTCCGCTCGCCGTGACGATGACAGCCTTGACCGTCTCACCCCACCGCGCGTCGGGCACGCCGATCACCGCGACGTCCGCCACCGCTGGGTGATCCATCAGAACGTTCTCGACCTCGGCGGGATAGACGTTCTCTGCCCCGGAGACGATCATGTCCTTCAGCCGATCGTGGATGAAGAGGTATCCATCGCGCAGATAGCCGGCGTCCCCGGTACGAAGCCAGCCGATCCCGTCGGCGTCCCGGCCCTCGGGATACGCAGCCTCGGCGGCTTTCGGATCCGCGAAATAGGCCTTCAGGTTCTGCTGGCTGCGCGTCCAGACCTCGCCAACTTCGCCTTCGGTGCAGTCCCGTTCCGTCTGCGGATCGACGATGCGGAGTTCGACGCCAGCGAACGGTCGGCCCGCGGAGCGCAGCAGGTGGGCCCTCGGTCCGCCCGGATCGTGATCCTCCTCCGCCAGCAGCGTCGCCGCCCCCGTCGTCTCGGTCATTCCGTACACCTGAGAGAGCGGCACCCCGGTGACCTTCATCATGCCGACGAGCACGTCCTGGGAGATCGGCGAAGCGCCATAGACGATGCTCCGTAGCGAAGAGAAGTCCGTCTTCTCGATGCCGGGTGTTGCAAGCAAGAACTGCAGCACGGCGGGAACGAAGAGGGTGTTGGTGATGCGATACCGTTCGATCAGCTCCAGGATCTTGTGCGGGTCGACGTCGCGTAGAATCACGTCCGTGCCGCCGTTGTAAAGGCCCACCAATCCCCATCCGCTCCCCGCAATGTGGAAGAGTGGCATCGCCACCAGGCTGATGCTGGTCGCGTCGAAGTGCCAGGCTTGCGTGGCCACCCGCAGCATGGCGAAGAGGTTGTGATTCGTGAGTTCGACGCCCTTGGGCCGCCCCGTCGTACCGGATGTGTAGAGCTGGTAGCAGGTATCCTCCCATTCGGACGGGAGCCGCGGATCGACGTCGTCATGTGCGCCGATCCAGTCCGCGAAGCTCTCTCGCCCCGCTTCGGCTGACTCGATGACGACCACTCGGTGGTCCGACTCGAGCTTCATCTGATCGACGTGGGCCAGAAAATCACGTCCGACCACGAGCACCTTCACGCGTGCGTGATTCAGGACATAGGCCATCTCCGGCGGAGCCAGGCGCCAGTTGACGGCGACCGTCACCGCGCGCGCCTTGGCCGCCCCGAAGAGCAATGAGAAGTACTCCGGCACATTCTTGTCCAGGAACGCCACACGATCACCCGGCTCGACGCCGGCTGCGATCAGGGCCTGTGCGACTCGATTGGACTCGGAATCGAGCTCGGCATAGGTACAACGCCGATCGCCAGCGATGAGCGCGGTCTTATCGCCCTGTGCCTTCGCGAATGCCCGCGTAATCTCGGGAAACGAGCGAAACGATCGTCCCTCAGACATCGAGCGACCTGGCAATCAGCTCCTTCATCACCTCGTTGGCACCGCCGTAGATCTTCTGGGCTCGGGCGTCGGAGAAGGCTTGCGCGATGGGATACTCGGCCATGTAGCCATAGCCACCGAAGAGCTGGAGGCACTCGTCCGCGACCTCGCACTGCATCTGACTCCCCCACCACTTGGCCATCGAAGCGGTTGCCGGGTCGAGAGTGCCTCGATCGAGTCGCTCGAGACAGTCGCCGATGAACGAGCGCAGAACCTCTGCCTTGGTCTTCGCTTCGGCGAGCTTCATGCGCGTATTCTGCAGGTCGAAGAGCCGCCTCGAGAAGAGCTTTCGTTCCTTGGTGTAGCTCGCTGTCGCTTCGACCATGGAATCCATGGCCCCGAGCGCAACGACGCCGATGAGCAGGCGCTCCCATACGAGCTGCTTCATCAGCTGGATGAATCCGTGGCCGCCCGAACCGCCCAGAAGATTTGACTCCGGAACTCGGACGTCCTCGAAGAAGAGCTCTGAGGTGTCCTGTCCCTTCATGCCGAGCTTCTCGAGATTCTGTCCTCGCCGAAAGCCGGGCGCATCCTCTGTCTCTACGAAGACCAAGGAGACACCCTTTGCGCCCGCCACTTCTCCGGTACGCGCGACGAGACAGATGAGATTGGCCATCTGGCCGTTCGTGATGAAGGTCTTCGACCCGTTGATGCGGAGCTGACCATTCTCTAGCTCGGCCACTGTCGAAACGGCCTGCAGATCAGAACCGCAGCCGGGCTCCGTCATCGCGACCGCTGCAATCCGCTCGCCCGAGGCGAGCCCGGGCAGCCAGCGCTGCTTCTGTTCCTCGCTCCCGTAGGCGGTGATGTAATGGGAGACGATGCTCTGAATGGCGACGCCCCACCCCGAGTCGCCCGTCCGGGCGTGCTCGTAGAAGAAGACAGCGTCGAAGCTTCGTGGCGCACCACCGCCACCGTACGCCTCGGGAATGCTCGCCCCGAGAAAGCCCGCCTCTCCGGCCTTCGTCCATAGCTCCCGATCCACCACCCCCTGCTTTCGCCATCGCTCGATGTGGGGAGATACCTCTTGCGCGAGGAACTGGCGCGAGGCATCGGCGTAGAGCACGTGGTCTTCGCTCTTCCAACCTGCGGGAATCGCATCACTCACTGTCTTCCTCCCTCTCGCCGGCCGATCCCGGAAAGCCTCGCGCCGCGCATGGTCTGCCCCATCAACAGGTCGGGGCGAAAGATGGATGCGCGCCCGATCGCGCCCACGCTAGAAGCCGAGCTGCTTCGCCAGGTACTGCAGCATCGTCTCGTCGCTGCCGCCGCCAATCGTGGCGACCCGCATATCGACGTAGGCGCGCCCCGCCATCGATTCCTTCATCAAGCCGTAGCCGCCGTGAAGCTGCAGACACGCCGTAGCAACGTCGATAGCGACATTCGAGGTGAAGACCTTCGCAGCGGTAATGGTCTTCGTGGCGTCCTCACCAGCGACGAGTGCGCGGACGGCCGCGAGACCAAGCTCCTTCGCCGCCAGCATCTGCGCCCACATCTCCGCCATCTTGAACTGCGTATTCTGCATCTTCGAGAGGGGCTTGCCGAAGAGGATGCGCTCCTCTGTCCACTTCTTCGTCTCCTCCCAGAGAAGCTCGGCCCCGGCCAGCGTGCTGATGCACGCGACGAGGCGCTCGTCCTGGAACTGCATCATCTGCTGCTGGAAGCCGCGTCCGACATCTCCGATGGTATTCGAAACCGGAACGCGCACATCGTCGAAGTAGAACTGCCCTGTGTCGGAGCCCCAGAGCCCGATCTTGTCGAGCAGGTCGCAACGCACGCCGGGCAAGTCCGTGGGCACGATGATCTGCGAGAAGCCGCTGTACCCAGCATCGGGATCGGTCACCACGAGGAGGCAGAGCCAGTCCGCATTCGCCGCGTTGGTGATGTACATCTTCGAGCCGTTGATCACCCAGTCGTCGCCGTCCCGCACAGCGCGGGTCTTGATCGCCGAGACATCCGAACCCGCGTCGGGTTCGGTGACCGCAACCGCCGAGACCGTCTCGCCGGCGATCGCCGGGATCAGGTACTGACGCTTCAGCTCCTCGCTGCCGAATTGCGCCAGCGAAGGCGTGGACATCTCGGTATGGACACTCACCGCCAACGTCGCGCCGGCGTTGTCCGAGCGGCCCAGCTCTTCGTGCATCACCGCGGAGAATGACCAATCGAGGCCGGCGCCCCCGTACTCGGGGTCGTAGCGGAGCCCCAGCATGCCGAGCGCGCCCATCTTCTTGAAGAGGACCTTGTCGATGCGGCCCGCCTCGTCGAACTCGCGTGCGCGCGGCCGCAGCTCCTGCTCCGTGAACTTGCGGATCGTGGCCCGGAACGCCTCGTGTTCGGAACTCGCGTAGAGATCGGTGGTCATGGATCCTCTCAGGCCTCCCCATTTGACAAGCATCAATTGACAAACAGAACGTCTTGTCTTTAAATTACAATCGGGAGACAGCGTACGTCAAGAGCGGGGCCGGCGATTGAGCGCGGTGGCGGAAGCCCGGCGAAGCCAGGAGGAGTTTCGGCGCAACCTGAAACCTTGCTGGGACGGGATCTCTAGCTTCTATATACCTGTGCGCGACGCCCTGACGAGGACCCGGGAGAAGGCACATGCCGGAGCTGATCATGGCGTCGACACGAAGCGAGAATCCCGTGGCCGACCATCCGGCCCGAGCCGTCCGCCGGACCCAGGCGGAGCGTTCGACCGCGACGCGCAACGCGATCCTGGACGCCACGATCCGCTGCCTCCTCGAGCAGGGCTACGCGGCGACGAGTACCACCGCCATCCAGCAGCGTGCCGGTGTATCGCGCGGCGCGTTGACACATCAGTTCCCATCCAAGAACGAGCTGATGATCGCCGCCGTGGGGCATCTGTCCGAGATGAGAACTTCCGCTCTGCTCGAGCGCGTGGCCGAAGCGCCCGCGCAGGGCGACCGCCTCACCTGGGCGCTTCGCCTGATCTGGCGCGAGGCGTTCAACAGCGATTCATTCCACGCGGCCATCGAGCTGTGGACGGCCTCGCGGACGGATCCGGCGCTCCGGTCGGCGCTCCAGGAAAGCGAGCGGGCCCTCGGCCGACGGAATCGCGAGAAGCTCTCGCCAACCTTCGGCGACGAGATCGCGAGCCACCCCAACTTCCGCCGGGCCTACGACGTAGTGGGACGACAGATGCGTGGTGCCGTGCTCACGAACCTGATCCGGAAGGAGCCGCCTGAGAGCGACACCTTCGTCGCCGAGTGCGTGCGCATCTTCCGCAACGAGCTCGACACGACCGTCTGAACCACCCTGCGAGCCCGCGCTCGAGAAGAGCCAGTGGAGGTGTCGTTCGGGGCACGGCCGCCCGCGCCTCAGGAGACGGGACGGCTGATGAGATCGCTTCTAGGAGCCTGACCCAAGACTGGGTGGTGCGGCCCAGACGTCAAGACGCCCCGCTGGCCAGGCGCGCGAGGGAGGCATAGCTACTCGGAAGCTTCGCTTCCTCCCTACGGTGATCGAGCGCAACGCAGCCAGCGGGTATGGATGGGCGGCTGGACGCGCTACCCAGTCTTGGGTCAGGCTCCTAGTCCGCTGGCGGCCCGAAGCGTTCACGGAAGTCGTCCAGCCGTAGCTCGAAGTCGTCGCTGGCGAAGAACTCCGCATCGCTCATCTGCGGTTGCTCACCCTTGCGGTACCAATCGGCGTAGGTCTCCAAGTCGCCGGACAGCGTTTGATAGTGGCTGGACCAGGTGCGAACCTGTACCCGCGGCGGTTCGCTGGCCATGTCGAAAGTCATCAGCCGGTACCAGCCATCCCCAATGCCAACGGGTATGCGTTGCATGGGATCGAGGGGTTGGCCCGCGTCCAGCCCGGCCTGGCCCCGATCTTGATAGTCCGCCAGAACCTGATGGACTGCATGGCCGAACTGGTTGTTGTCGACGCGCCGGCTCTGGCCGTGCTGGTGACCACACAAGACCAGGAACACCTGGTCGTGCTGGCTGACGAGCTTGCTCCAGACTTCTTCCGCCGTGTTGTGGTGCTCCGGATCGATGCGCTTCAGGTCGACGAGCGCACTGGCACGACGCTCGCCGTGCGGATTCAGATAGTCGTGGGTGGTGATGATCGTCGGCAGGCCGGGATTCTGTTCGATCACCGAGGCCGCCCATGCGAGGACGTCATCGTCCGCTGTCATCTCCAGCGTGACATGAAGAAACCGGTAGCCACCCGCACTGAAGATCTGCGCACTGTTGGCGCCTCCGGCGTAGCTGGCGACATACCAGGGTTGGCCACGGAAGAACTCGCCGTCGTCGCCAAAGACGGAGCGGAAGTTGTCGAGCCCGCCGATGTGCAACATGCCGAGATCCTCCGGCGTCATTGTCAGCTCTTCCAGCTTCTTCTGCAGATTGGGCGGGAAACCCTCAGCGCTCCACATGGCATCATAATCGTGATTGCCCGGCGCCACGCCAAACGGAATCCCGGCGGCGGCGATGATCCGGTAGCCCTCGATGGCCTTGGGAATCTCAATAGACTTGACCTTCTCGGTCGGAGCCAGCGTCGCTGCAAAGAAGGGATTCGCGATGGCCTTCATGCCGCGACTCGCGTGTTCCGGGTCGATCTCCAGACTTTGGTGCTGCCACACATCGCCGACAGAGGCGACGAAGGCGATGTCCTCCCGCGCGGCGATATCCTGCATCTGCGCGATGAAGAGCTCGCTCGCGTCGATCGCAAAGGCATCGACCTTCTGGTGCATGTAATCCACATAATTCTGGGTGTCGGGAATCACCGCGATACTGAAGTGTCGGCCGGCGTCGCGGGGTTCCCCGCCAACCGGGGCGAGACAGCCAGTCAGCAGACACAGCGAGAGCACCGACTTGATGAGTACGTTGTTCATCTTGATTCCTGATTCGCGATATCACTTCGCGGGTTGATCACCATCGATCACCCTCTCGGCACCGGCCATCGAGCCGAGTCGGGTCGAGGCCACGAAGGGGGCACGGTCGTTGAATGCCAGCGGTGCCTCTTCGCGGCCGCGCAAGTGTCGCCGAGAATCGGCAAGGAGGAAAGAGGCCGCAGACCCAGGCGCCGGTCGCGGAACACCGGGATGTTCGCAGGCTTGAGGTCGCGATGGATGAACCCCGGCCGCGTTGGCGATGAGCGAGAGCGCCATCGCTCGGGTAGACTCGGGCCACCGGCACATCCCGGTTCGTTGGAGCGCGCTGTAGATGACACCCGTTGCGGATACCGGGCCCCTGCCGACGCCGGCCCGCAGACCTCCCGTTCTCATCCTCCTGACGGTCTGTTTCGCGCTGCTTCTCTTCTGCATGCCACTCGGCGGTTTCGACATCTGGTGGCACCTCAAGATCGGCGAGTGGATCGTGGAGAACGCACGGGTTCCGCGGACCGACCTGTACACCTACGGCAGCCTGGGGATGCCCTACCTGGACCAGCACTGGGGCTTTCAGGTCTACAGCTGGATTCTCTATAGCATCGGCGGCGTACCACTCCTCGGGCTGGCCAAATCCGCCATGGTGTCCGCGGCAGTGGCGGCCGGAATGTCGAGCCGCTACGCCCGAACGCCGCAGAGCCTCGTGGCCCTCGTGTGGCTGCTCCCCATCTGCGTGCTCACGATGCGGAACTTCGTGCGGCCTGAGATCTTCGCCCTCCTGTCGATCGCGCTCACGCTGTGGATTCTGCGCGCCTCGAGCGAACGCCCTCGCCTGCTGCTGATCCTTCCCCTCCAGCAGCTGATCGTTATCAACTGTCACGCTGTGTCGATCATCAGTGTCGGAGTGATGGGCTTCTTCGTGCTTGACCGGGCCTGGCTTCGGTGGCGCAGCCAGGGCGTACCGCTCGCGGGCTCGGGCTGGAAGCTCGAGTGGCTGACGCTCGGCGCCATGGCGCTCGCCGGCTTGATCTCCCCCTATGGGGTCGACGGCTGGCTCTTCCCCCTCAGTCTCTTTCTCAAGATCAGCGTCGAGCGCGAGTTCTGGTCCAGCGTCACCTACGAACTCGTGAGCCCGCTGCGCTTTCTGACGCTCGATGGTCTGACGCGCTTCTTCCTCATGTCCTTCTTCGTCCAAATCGTGCTGGGCTCGCTGACCTTTCTGCTCGCCTGGCGGGACCGGCGCGTCGATCTCTATCGTGTGCTCCTCTTCTCGACCTTCACGTACCTCGCCCTCAGTTCTCAGCGCAACGTGAACCTCTTCGCCGTCGTAGGGGGCACGGTCAGCATGTGGAATCTGGCCGATTGGGCAGCGGTGCGGCCGCGGGTCCAGACGTGGCTCACGGCCAGGCGTACCGAGCTGGTGATCGGCGGCTTGCTGGTGATCCTCAGTCTATCTGTCGTGACCGGGCTCTGGCATCGCGTCACCAACGCACGGCGCGACTTCGGTCTCTCAGAACGGATCCACTACTACATTCACGGCCCAGCGCAGTTCGCGGGGCGCGAGGGAATGCCGAAGCACGCCTACGTGGCCGATTTCGGACAGGCGAGTCTCTACGTCTTCCACAACGGGCCGGAGCACTTGAGCTTCATGGACGGGCGGCTCGAGCACCCGCGACGGAGCACGATCGAGGGCTACGAACAGGTGTACAACCAGCTCGCCGACAAGCCGGCCATGGCCGCGGGCGATCGGAGCTTCCTCGAGATCATCGCGCCCGGTGCGCGATCGCAGGATGAGTGGCCGGCCATCGTGCTCGACAGGGAGCTCAGCGCGCGCCAGATCTCCGGGATGCTGGAGAATCCCGATTGGCGCCCCGTGTTCATCGACCGTACGGGTGCGGTCTTCCTGAGCCGCAGCATTGCCGATCGCCTGGGGCTGCCCCCGGCCTCGCTGGCCCCGATCTTCGCTCCGCGAGATTATCGGGACTGACGCGGGCGGAAGCCCGCCTGGCGGCGGGGAGCACCTTGAGGAAGGGCGTTGAGGGAGGCCTCACTCGGGGAGTTGCTGGCGATGACAGAGCGTGGCTGACAGCGCGCGGCTATCTCGCGAGGAAGTCGCCGATCCAGGTCAAGACCATCGCGTAGAACGCCTCGGTATTCGCGGTGGCCTCAGCCTGCGTCACGCCATCCGGCTCGCTCGTGCAGGACCAAACCAGCCTGCAGCGACCGGCCTCGAGGCCGATCACGTGAGCTCTGGCGCGATAGTCCTTGACCTTGAGGTAGGCAACTGCGGGCAGGGAGTAGTCGAGCACCATACGGTCGTGATCGATCGCATCCAGGCGCTCGTGCAATTGTGGCATGCCCGGTACGGTCACGTGGCGAATCATTCCCACGCCTTCGCCCTCGAGCTCTACCTTCTCCAGGCCGGGAATCCAGCTGATGTCACCAAAGTCGGCCAAGATCGCCCACAACGCGTTAGCAGGGGTATCGAATTCGCGCTCGACGCTTGCCTCGACGCTCACCTCACCCCTCGTCTCGACCCTCGTCTCGAGCACGACCGCTCCCCGCCGCTCACTCGGGGGCTTCCAGCTCGGCGCCGTGGCTGGCCAGGTAACGGCTCGAGAAGGGAGGCTTCTCTTCGAGCGGCCGGTTGATCTCGTAGATGCGCTCGTAGCTCGTGTCCTTGATGGTCCAGCGACCGTCGACCTTGAGATAGCGATCCCAGTAGATTGCTGTGCCCGTGGTGAAGAAGTTGAAGTTCAGCACCCACATGCTGTCGGCGAGGTACCAGATGCCGGTCGCTTCGGTCTCGCTCAGGATCTGGATCTCGGGATGATGCCCGTTGTGGTGACCGACCGACTCGCGAGTGAATGCGCCCTTTAGCGACGCCAGGTATTCCTCCCGGCCCTGAAGCTTCCACTCGTAGGCGCCCCCGACGAAGTGGACGCAGACGTCTTCATGGAAGATCGTCGCGAGCTCGGCGAAGTTGGCCGTGTCGATGCACCGGAAATAGGCGTGCTTGAGCTGCTTGATCGCCTCGATGTCCATCAGCCTCTGGATGTCGCGCCGCAGATCGTCGAGGCCGCCATCGGTCACGTTCAGGGGAATGCCTTCAGAGATACCCAGCGACGCCTTGCTGAGTTCGCGCCTCGCGGTTGTCATATTGCGGTCCTCCCTCGACCAGATCATGCCGGATCGTCGGTCGGGCGGCACGGGCCGGCTGAGAGCTAGCCGCCCGCGAGTGCGCGATAGCGCTCCCGCACGCAGTCCGGGATCTCGGCGTTGTTGCGCGGATCCGCCACCGGTGCCGACGCTCGGGTGCGGAGCGGGATCTCGCCCGCCCAGACGTCGAGCGCGTAGTCTCCCTCTTCGTCGACCGGCGGACCGCTGCGGATCTTCGCCGACGCCTCGTCGATGGGCAGCGCCAGCACCAGCGTGCGCAGAGTCTCTTCACGATTCGGCCGTCGGATCTCGGCGCTGCGGCCGGGCACGATGTGCTCGATCAAGGCGTCGAAGGCCCGCTGCTTTTCCTGCGCGTCGACCACCTCTCGCGCGCGGCCGTAGATCACGACGGAGCGGTAGTTGACCGAGTGGTGAAAGGCCGAACGCGCCAGCACCAGACCATCGAGCAGGGTGACGCTGATGCAGGCCTCGGCCCCGTCTCGCATGGCCCGGAAGATTCGATTGGCGGTGGAGCCGTGCAGATAGAGCTGATCGCCCGCGACGGCGAATGCCGTGGGGATGACCGCCGGGTGGTCGCCCAGGCTCACGCCGATGCTGCAGAAGAGCGCCTCGTCCAGGATGGCGCGAATCGCGTCCGCGTCGTAACTGGCGCGCGCGGGACCGCGCTTCAGCTGGGTTCGCGGGGAGGGTGCAGCGCGCTCGGAGCTCATTGGACTCTGCCTCTCATCGATGTGCCTTGCTTGGGCCGAGTTGGGGGTTGACTCTCATTATTGTTCTAGTACAAGTAGAACTACATGGTAGTACATAAGTCTATCACGGGATCCAGCGCCGTCGAGATCTCGCGCAGCATCGAGGCGGCCATGCGCGCGGGCCGCCTGCCACCCGAGGCGCCGCTGCCCACGGTCCGCGCCTGTGCCGCATCGCTGGGCGTGAGCCCGGCCACGGTGGCCTCGGCATACCGCCTGCTGCGCGAGCGCGGCCTGGTCGTGACCCGCGGCCGCCGCGGTACACGCGTCAGCCCGCAGCCACCGCTCCCGACCCTGCCCTCCGCGAGCCCGCCACCGGGCGTCCTCGACCTGGCCACTGGCAACCCGGACCTCGAGCTGCTGCCCCCGCTCGGTCCAGCGCTCGCCCGGCTCGACCCTCCACGCCGCGCCTACGGAGAGGCGCTCAAGGATCCCGCGCTGGAAGAACTGGCGCGACGACAACTGCGGGCGGACGGCATTGCGGCGGATTACATCACGGTGGTCAGCGGCGCTCTGGACGGGCTCGAGCGGGTGATGGCCGCCCGGCTGCGGCCCGGTGATGGCGTCGCGCTGGAGGACCCCGCCTTCTCGGGCACCCTCGCGCTGCTTCACACCCTGGGCCTGACGCCGGTGCCCGTCGCGATGGACGAGCGAGGGCTCCTGCCCGAAGCCCTTGAGCGTGCCCTGCGCACGGGCGCTCGCGCGGTGGTTGTCACGCCGCGTGCCCAGAACCCCACCGGCGCCGCCTTCGACGCCGCGCGAGCCCGGGCCCTGGGGCGTGTGCTGCGCGCCTGGCCGGATGTACTGGTGATGGAGGACGATCACGCGGGCCCCGTCTCCGGTGCGACGTCGCAGAGCATCTGTAAGGGCCGCCGACACTGGGCTGTGGCGCGCTCCTACTCGAAGTCACTGGGCCCCGATCTGCGGGTGGCGGTGCTAGTGGGAGACGCCGAGACCATCGCCCGGGTCGAAGGCCGTCAGCTGATCGGGATGCGCTGGGTCAGCCACGTGCTGCAGCAGCTCGTCGTGGCGCTGCATCGCTCCAAGCAGCTCGATCGACAGCTCGCGCGGGCCGCCCACACTTACAACGAGCGACGGCTCGCCCTGATCCGGGCGCTGGCGGACCACGGGATCGCGGCCAGCGGACGCTCGGGCCTCAACGTGTGGATCCCGGTGCCGGAGGAGGCCGCCTGCGTGAGCGGCCTGCTCGAGGCGGGCTACGCCGTCAGCGCCGGAGAACGCTTCCGACTGGCCAGCCCCGCGGCAATCCGCGTCACCACCGCGTGTCTGGCACCCGCGAAGGCCCGCCGCTTCGCAGACGCCTTGGCGCAGCTACTCGCGCCCTCCTCGCGAACCCACGCCAGCTGACGAGCGGGGAAGAACCGTTCGATCATGCCATTCTGCTCAGGGATGCGCGGCGCAATGAACTGGTGTCGAAGCTTGTAGTCTCGGCGGGTCTCGCGGAATCGACGGCTCTGGATCTCTTCGTTCTTCCCGGCCTCTTCGTCGTGCGGACGAGAGCGCTATTTTCTCGTCGCCCAGGGAAAAGGCAGCTCCTCCGCCCAGGGAATCACGCACGGGTGCTCGTCTCGGGCCTGGCGAAATGGCGAACGGAAAGGAAGCCCATCATGATGATCTCCGGCGTCGTCGTCGCATGTCGACCCGAGCACCTCTCCGCGGTGACCGACGGCATCAACGCCTTGCCTTGGGCGGAGGTCCACCACACCGATCCGCAAGGTCGACTGGTGGTCACCGTGGAGGCCAGCGACGCGGACGCGAGCATCGACTGCGTCCGCAAGCTTCAAGATCTGCCCCACGTCAGCATGGCCGAGATGGCGCAATACTGCGTCGACGAGGAGCCTTGACCCCGGCCACTTCAGGGCGCCCGCCGACGGTGCGGCAGCGTTCAGCCACAGCGAGGAAGCCTCGGCCGATCGTTCCTCGCCACGGCGCTTCGCGGATCCAGAGCAGGACAAGAGCGCCTGAGCTGAGGCGGCTCGCCCCCCCGCCCCGTCTGTTGCGTCAACTTGCCTCGCCCGTTCTCTCAAACATGAATGGTCATATCCGGGCCGAATGAGTAAGATCTCAACGGTCATCTAGATCCATTTATCGATAGCCATTTTAGAATCAGATCATTCATAAAAGTCCGACCCTGGAGAGATTCATGAGCCAGACTCGACGCGAATTCCTCAAGACCGCAGTGGCCGCTTCGGTGGCCGGAAGTATCGGGATCCCGGTCCCCGCGAAGGCACAGGCCAAGGCCGAGCAGCTGGGAGCGGATTACAGGTGGGATAAATCCGTCTGCCGTTTCTGCGGCGTCGGCTGCGGCATCCTGGTCGGGACCAAGAACGATCAGATCGTCTCTGTGAAGGGCGACCCCGAGTGCCCCGTTAATCGCGGTCTCAACTGCATCAAGGGCTACTTCAACGCCAAGATCATGTATGGCGCGGATCGCATCACGCAGCCCTTGCTGCGCATGACAGATGGCAAGTTCGACAAGAAGGGCAAGTTCGCTCCTGTTAGCTGGGATCAAGCCTTCGACGTCATGGCAGATAAATTCAAGGAGTACTACGAGGCCGAGGGGCCCGGCGCTGTCGCGGTCTTCGGCTCGGGCCAGTACACCATCGACGAGGGCTACGCCGCAGCGAAGCTGATGAAGGGCGGCTTCCGCTCCAACAACATCGACCCCAACGCGCGTCACTGCATGGCCTCGGCCGTAGCGGGCTTCATCCAGACCTTTGGCATCGATGAGCCCATGGGCTGCTATGACGACATCGAGCACACGGATGCCGTTGTCGCATGGGGCGCCAACATGGCGGAGTGCCACCCGATCCTCTGGTCACGCGTTACGGACCGAAAGATCACCCGCCCCGAAACCAAGGTGATCAACCTCTCCACGTTCGCCAATCGCACGAGCGACATCGCGGATCTGGAGATCATCTTCGAGCCGCAGACCGATCTCGCCATCCAGAACTTCATCGCGCGCACCATCATCGAGAAGGACGCGGTGAATTGGGACTTCGTAAAGAAGCACACGATCTTCGCAGCCGGCAAGACGGACATCGGCTGGGGACTCCCCGCGAACGATCCGCGCGAGCAGCAATCGAAGAACGGTGCTGTCGCCAAGAAGCACTGGCAGATCACGTTCGAGGAGTTCAAGCAGGCGGTCGGCAAATACGATGTCGACTACGTGAGCAAGCTCTCCGGTGTCCCGAAGAAGAAGCTGGAGGAGCTCGCCGCAGTCTACGCCGACCCCAAGACCAAGGTGTTGTCGCTGTGGACCATGGGCTTCAACCAGCACACCCGCGGCACCTGGGTCAACGAGCAGGCATACATGAACCATTTGCTGACCGGGAAGATCTCGATCCCGGGCTGCGGTCCGTTCTCACTCACCGGGCAACCCTCCGCCTGCGGTACGGCGCGCGAGGTGGGCACATTTGCTCATCGCCTGCCTGCGGACATGGTGGTCTTCAACAAGAAGCACCGCGGCAAGACGGAGAAGCTCTGGCACCTACCGGCCAAGACGCTGAACCCCAAGGTGGGCACCCATGCGGTGAAGATGGTGCGCGCTCTGCGCTCGGGGACGGTGAAGTTCTTCTGGTCACAGGTGGCCAACCCCTTCCAGAACTTCGCCAACTGCAGCGAGTGGATCAGGGCGGCCCGCGAGAAGGACAACTTCATCGTGGTCTCCGACGCCTATCCCACGGTCTCCGCCAAAGTGGCCGATCTGGTGCTGCCGGTGGCAATGATCTACGAGAAGTGGGGCGCCTACGGCAACGCCGAGCGACGCACGCAGCACTGGCGGCAGCAGGTGAAGGCACCGGGACAGTGCAAGGGCGATCTCTGGCAGACGATGGAATTCTCCAAGCGCTTCAAGCTCAAGGAGGTGTGGAAGGAGCAGCCGTTGCCGGGTCTCAAGGCCGATGGCGACTTCGAAGAGGGCAAGCTCCCCGACGTGCTGACCGAAGCGAAGGCCATGGGCTACGACCCGGAGATGACCCTCTACGAGGTGCTGTACGCCAGGCCCGAGCACCTCAAGGTGAAGTACGAGGGCGATCCGGTTGCGAACGGGTACCCGAACGACATCGCTGCAGACGCCGGCTTCTTCGTACAGAAGGCGCTCTGGGGTGAGTACATCCAGTTCGGTCGGGGCAACGGACACGACCTGGCCGACTTCGACACGTACCACAAGGTGCGCGGGCTACGCTGGCCGGTGGTCAATGGCCGCGAGACGCAGTGGCGCTTCCGCGAGGGATCGGACCCCTACGTGAAGCCGGGCGAGGGCTACAACTTCTACGGCAAGGCGCTGAAGAAGATTCCGGACGCAGCTGGAAGTAAGACCAAGGTCGATCTGGCCGGCAAGGCGAAGATCTTCTTCCGCCCCTACGAGGAACCCGCTGAGAGCCCCGATAAAGAGTACGACCTGTGGCTGTGCACCGGCCGTGTCCTCGAGCATTGGCACTCCGGCTCGATGACCAAGCGCGTGGCTGAGCTCAACCGCGCCGTCCCCTACGCCAAGTGCTACATGAACGCCGAAGATGCCAAGACTCGCGGCATCAAGCGCAACGAGGAGGTGATCCTCGAGTCACGGCGCGGGGTGGTGAAGGCACGCGTAGAGACGCAGGGCCGCAATAGCGTCCCAAAGGGCTTGATCTTCGTGCCTTGGTTCGACGAGAACGTGCTGATCAACAAGCTGACGCTGGACGCCACGTGTCCCATCTCCAAGGAGACGGACTACAAGAAGTGCGCCGTGAAGGTGCGGAAGGCCTGAGCCAATGGCGAAGGGTTCGGACGTCAACAGGCGCGGCTTTCTCACAGGAGCGTTCCGGGGGCGCGATCTGGCCCCGGTCGCGAGCGAAGGCTTGGTTGCGCCGCAGACGGCTCCTGTGATTCCCGAGTGGGATGACAACCTGCAGAGCGTGCTCGAACAAATGGACGATCTCTCGGGCATCGAGGAGCAATGAGTTGCATCGCCTTCAATCGCTACCTCATCGCACGCCGCATGACGCAGGTCGGCCTTCTGCTGCTCTTCTGGCTAGGGGCGAATCAGGGGCTGGGCGTGCTCACCGGCAACCTGAGCAGCTCGCGGCTCTCTCGCAGCATTCCGCTCTCGGACCCGTACGCGGTGCTCCAGATTCTCTCCACAGGCCATCTGCTCGCGGGCACGGTTTTGCTCGGCGCACTCCTTGTCCTCCTCTTCTACGTCATCGTCGGGGGACGAACCTTCTGTGCCTGGGTCTGTCCCGTAAACCCCATCGCCGATCTCGCCGCTCTGCTCAAGAGGCGACACGGCCTGCATGGCGGCTTTCGCGTAGCCCGCTATACGCGGTTCTGGGTGATGGCTTTGGCCATTCCGGTCTCTGCTATGAGCGGCGTCGCTGCGTTCGAATGGATCAGCCCCATCGGGATCATCCACCGCGAACTCATCTACGGTGCGGGGATCGGGCTCTGTCTCGTTGTCACGAGCCTCCTCGTGCTCGATCTCTTCATACTGAGCAACGGATGGTGCCAATCCCTCTGCCCTCTGGGCGCGTTCTACGCCCTGGTCGGTCGACGATCGACAATCCTCATCGGCTTCCGTCCGGACCGCTGCGATTCCTGTGGCGAATGCCTTCCTATCTACCCGGAACCGCAAGTGATCAACTTTCCCCAGATGGTCGAACGCGGCTTCATCGACGGGGGGGACTGTCTCAGAAGCGGTCGCTGCGTCGAGCTATGCCCGACGCAAGCGCTGCACTTTTCTACTCGCTTCACTCGAGCTTCTACGAAGAATGGATAACAGGGAGATGAACATGCGAAGAATCACCGTACTTACCCTGTGGGTGTTGGCTCTCTTGACCCCGGCGCTTTTCGCGGGAGCGGGGACAAAGGAAGTCGACGACGGGGTCGACATGTACTTTCGCGACGCGGGTCTGCTGAGCCTCAGCGACCAGCCGCTTCCGAAGTACTCGACGGCGGATCCCGGTGACGCGGGAGTCCTCGAACGCGCGTGGGAGACGGCACCGCCCTCCATTCCCCACACCGTGGAGGACATGTACCCCATCCTACTCGGCAGCAACGACTGTCTCGACTGCCACACGCCAGAGAACGCCATCGGCGCGGACGACATTCCGCTCTCCGACACCCACTTCGCGATACCGCAGATCGGCGAGGGCAAGGCGGAAATGATCACGATCGTGACGGGCTACAAGCAGGGCAAGGACATCAACATGGCCCAATACAACTGCAATATGTGCCATACGCCGGTGGCCAGCAACGTCGACACCCCCGGCTCCAGCTTCGTGCAGATGAGGCGTACCAAGGGAAAGAAGAAGTAGCCGGAGGGCGAAAACACTCGCCAGCTTCGAGCGCTCCAGGGAAGCGTAGTGGGGAGCGAAGAATCTGATGCATGATGCCGCACGAGATCCAGGGTGACGTGGACGATCTCATCCGGCACTACAATCTGGAGCGAATCCGCCTAACATCTTCTACATGGCTCGGAATCGTTTCCTGATCATCGCACTGCTCCTTTCCGGCTGTCTGCTATTCGCGAACCTCGGCAATCATTACCTGTGGCAGGATGAGGCCGAGACTGCCATGGTGGCCAGGAATCTGCTGGATAGCGGCTACCCCAGCGCCTGGGATGGGAAGAATCTCGTCACCCAGAATGCTGGATTGGACTCCAACGAGGACTTCGTCTGGACATGGAGTCCCTGGCTGCAGTTCTATGTCACGGCTGTCTCATTCAAGCTATTCGGGGAGGGTACATACGCGGCACGCCTCCCCTTTGCGCTGATGGGGTTGGCCACCGTTGCGCTGTTCTATTCCTTTGCGTCGCGGTTCACCCAGAACAAGACGCTGACGCGAATATCAACGCTGCTAGTCGTCACCTCCATACCGTTCCTCCTCCATACCCGGCAGGCCCGGTGGTATGTGCTCGCGGTCTTCGCCACCGTCTGGCTCCTCTATGCGTATCTCAAGCTGAGGGAACGGGAGAAGGGCGCCACCCTTCATCTGGTGCTGTCAGCGACAATGCTGTTTCACAGCAATTTCGTGACGCTTCTCGGCCTGTCGGCAGGCATCCTCATCCACTACCTGGGATGCCTGTTCTTCAAGGACAAGCGGCCTGAGTTCAAGTCATTGGCCACGGCGGTACTGGTCGTATCGCTGCTCACCCTTCCCTGGATCCTCTATTCCGAGGCCTGGGACAAGTCCAATGTCTTCGAAGAGTATTCCTTGAGCTTCTTTGGGCGACTGAAGCTCTTCCTTGGAAGAAACATCGCGAACTTGAACGGCTACTTCTTTCCGCTATTGCTTTCCCCCCTGCTCTTCTGGCGAAGAAGGGATGGCGCTTGGAATGGAGCGGGTATCGGCAGGGGCCACTTCGCTCTGCTCCTCTTGGTGGTGCTCGCCACCCTGGCGATTCTCTCGGTACTGCCGTGGGCCTATTTCCGGTATCTCATTGGCTTGGTTCCGATCTGCGCCATCTTGCTAGGCCTGGTGGTGTGGCGTGTCTGGGATTTCAACAGGCTGGCGGCCACGGCCGTGCTGGCACTCTTGGTTCTTACGAACCTCTTCACGCTGCCATTGACTCCGCACCAGCTGAAGTTTGATTTCCTGAACTTCCTCTATGAGATAACCCATGATTATGATGATCCCAATGAAGGGATTGTCCGTTACCTGCAGGAGCACGGCAGCGAGGACCAGTTCCTCATCACCAATTACGGCCAGCTTCCAGTGATGTTCTATACCGGGATGCGAGCTATTGGCTTTGGCCAGGATCTCCGGGTGCAGGACCAGGCGGACTGGATCATCGCCAGGCAGGGCAGGCCGCATCACGCGTTCTTGCGTCACTTGGCGAGGGAGTATCAGCCGATCGCGATCGGCTATCCCGATATTGCCTGGGGAAACAGACCGGACCCCTTCTATCACAGGTACCGGACGGCAACCAATGCACCAACGGTCGTCTTGCACAAGAGGCGTTGAGCTTCTCATCCTGGTTGCCTGAAATCGGGGGCGCACGACAACAAATCGCAATCAAGCCGCTGGAGAGCGGGGTCAGAACTTGTACTGCAATCCCCCGCCGATCGATAGATAGTCCAGGTTCTCCAAGGCATCTGCGGGAAGCACATAGCTAACGTCAGCCGACACCGCGATATGCTCGCTGACGTGAATGTCGATACCTCCACCGCCGCGAAGTACCAAGCCAGAGGACGACTCACTGGACGATACGAGTGGGCTGGTCACCTTGACAAATGCTCCGCCACCACCGAGGAACGCAAAGGGCTGGACCCGCCCGCTCAATGGGAAGAGCTTCAGATTCCCCGTAATGGTGACGATGCGTATCCTGAAGGCCGTGGTCCGAGAGCTTCCCACTAAGATGTCCCAATCGACCAAGGGTAGATACTCGAGCTGCGCTTCGGTGGCCAGGTGCGGACCAAATCGATAGCCAATCCTGCCGTTGAATCCGGTAGCATTATCGATTTCCACTCTCGTATTCGACGGGAAGCCGCTCGTGGACCGTACCAACCTCATCAACTCATCTTCTGCCGCCATATCGATTCCGGCAGCAATCCCAAACCACAAGTAGAAACCCGTGCTCGCAAAATCAGGTTTGCCGCTGGAGCCCTCGTCTTGACCGAGAACAGGCGAAGCGATCAGCAGGAACAGAATGAGGGGAGCCAATGCGGAATGGAGGTAGCGCACCGTAGCCCTCCTTTGCAGCGTCGTGATACACACACTCAGTAGACGATCCAGCCAGACAGTGCACTCTGTGGCGAGGTCAGCCGCGGATTCGCCCTGCGAAGTTGGCAAACCCTTGGGCCCAGGTGCGATGGTCTCACAGTCCACATTTCTTGCCAAGACATTTCAAGTCCCAGATCAGTATCACCGATCGGCAGCTCTCGATGCGGCGGTCGGCCCACTTCGCCTTCCTCCTCCAGACCCTCTCGTGCACGCGCGCTACACTCCTCTCGCCGCTTCCGGTTGAGACGGAGCCGCAACCGAAGCGAGGAGACGCGAACAGTGGGATTCATCGAGGACACCCGCCTGGTACGAGATGGCGAGGAGCATTGGAGCGGCGCGATCGCGTCGGGATGGGATATCGGCGGCAACGCGAACGGCGGCTACCTGCTGGCGCTCGCCGCCAGAGCCATGCTGGAAGCCACGGGTCGCCCCGACCCCGTGACCATCACCGCCCACTTCCTCAGCCCTGGCAAGCCCGGCGACGCCGACGTCAAGTGCTCGGTACTGCGGACG
The DNA here is from genome assembly GCA_029261835.1 of Deltaproteobacteria bacterium. Lineage (GTDB taxonomy): Bacteria > Myxococcota_A > UBA9160 > UBA9160 > UBA4427 > JAJDAO01. The sequence goes on from JAJDAO010000067.1 coordinate 149,364, forward strand.
GGGCGTCGCTTCGCCACAGCCAGTGCGGGACTCTCGAGCGGCGGTCGTAGCGTGCTCCAGACACTCGGAACATTCGGCGATCTTCAGGGTACGAACGGGCCCGAACGCGTGGACGCGGAGCCACCCGCGCTACCGGCACCCGATGATTGTGCCGCACATAAGGGCGATTCGGGCATCACTTCGACCTTCATGTCGCAGGTGGATCTGCGCCTGCACCCGGACGACGTAGGCTTCAAACGAGGTGAGCCCTCGGGTGAGCCTCGGGTACGGGGTTGGTTCCGGTTCGAGGACGAAACGCCGATCGACTCGCTGGGGCTCCTGCTGGCAGTCGATGCCTTTCCTCCCACGATCTTCAACGCACGGCTGCCGATCGCGTGGACGCCCACGCTTGAGCTCACCGCTCATGTTCGCGCCCGTCCTGCACCCGGCTGGCTGCGATGCGCCTTCACGACGCGCTTCGTGACGGGTGGCTTTCTCGAGGAGGACGGCGTGGTTTGGGACGCGAGCGGTCGCCTGGTTGCACAATCGCGTCAGCTCGCCCTGGTCCCGCGAACTGCGAGCACGTCGAGCGACGCGTCTCAGCTTCCAAGCCCCAATGAGAGCACGGCAGCGAAACGATCGCGCGCCACTTGATTCACGCGCCCTGGAGCGCCGGCGCCACTCGATCCAAGCAATATCCGGAGACGGAGGCCGGATCGCTCATGGGAGCGGATCAGGACACGCCATCACTGCCGTAGCGACCGGCAGGTCCTTCGCCGCCGGGGCCTAGCCGGCCACCGGCGCCGAGATGACCCCGGCCTGGGACGTGGTTCACCTCCACGCGGATGCCGTCCGGATCCTCGAAGAGGACCGAATAGTAGCCGGGTGCAAAGTTCGACCCGTCCTCCGGCGGGTGAACGATCGTCGCATCGATCTCTTCGACGAGGAAACGGTGGATCGAGTCGACGTGCTCGCGCTCGCGAGCGCGAAAGCAGAAGTGGTGCAGGCCCGAACGATCCTGGTCGAACTGGGCCCCTCGCTTCTCCGGCGGTGCTCCGCGTACCAGAATGCCGGTGCGGCTTCCGATGCAGTAGAGGACTTCACCGCCCTTGATGAGCGTCTTCATCTCGAGGAAATGGCAAAGCCTCTCCCAGAATGGGATGCAGCGTTCAGGGTCGCTGACGCTGAGCTGGATGTGGGCGATCCCGTTCACTTCGACGCTCATGCATGCTCTCCTCGGCAGCCCGCTCGGACGGCGGGTAGGTCGATTCTAGCCTGAACTCTGTCTCAAAGATCTAGAAGCTATCTCATAAACCCCGGACCGAGTCGGGTGCGAGGATTCGCGAAGCTTGCGCACTCGCCTCGGCCGGAATCGATCACATCAACAAGGCGGGTGCGTTCGCCTGTCCCCTCCTTGATTTTCGATACCAGCCATCGAGCATCAATTCAGTCGCGTAGCCCTTCTTCAGATGTGAGAACATCTTGAGCATGTTCTCGTCCGCCTTGGCCATTCGTTCGAATACCTGCCGGTCGCTCCCCGTCTTGGCGAACTCCCAGCACCCGCCAATTTCCTGTCTCTGCCGAAAGAACGCGAGCAAGAGCCGGTTGTCCGTACTGTCCTCGAAGCTCTTCAATGTTGCCTTTATCGCACGTGCCGCGTAGTGGCGAGAGCCGATTGGCAACAAGCCACTGTATAGCCCGATGCTGTAGTCGATCTTGCCATGAAGGGCCAACGGCAGGGCTGTCTCGATGAGAGAATGGTGACCCTCTGAGGCTATCGTGGCGAACGGCAACATATAGAAGATCGGGTCCGCGTCTATGCATTGCAGGTCTCGCATGAACCGATTCACGAAGAAGATCGTGTCAGTGGTCGTGCCTGAGATAGTCGCACCTATCCGCAATCCAAAGGTCGTCTCAACTCGACACAGGAGATCGTTGGCCTGCGGAATCCATCTGACCATTCCGGCGCCGATCTGCTCATCTTCATCAGGCGCCCTTCTCTCGACCGGAACAGGCTTGACCTTCTTGGACTTGAATCTTCGTTTTCCGTCTTTATTGAAGACGTAGTTGCCGCGCTCGTCCCTGACGAACGGGTCAAATCCGGGGTCGAACTTTCGTATCCTGGGTACCATGCTGTAGGACATATCACGCTTCTCCGTCGTCCCCAGCCTTACTCGTGTTCCCGGTGGGTCCGGGTACTTGCCCGTATTCAAGTTCATCTTCGGAACGATCTTGTCGAACCCTTTGGGCTTGTCCCAGTAATCGGCCCCGCCTAGCTGTGCCGCCCTTCTCTGCGCGTCCAGAGGTCCCTTCTCCGCCTCCTCGAGCACCTCGCCGTAGAGGCGGATGAGGTCCCCGCAGAACTCCGGACTGATGCTTGCGCAGTCAGCATGATGGAGCGTGTTTGCAGGGCTTCCATATGCGGAAAGAGCTTTGAGTATGCCTACATTCTTCGTCCACACGTCCTGCCATCCGTCGATCTCGACCATCTGCCGGAGGGCATTGGCGATCATGGTGTTCAGCTGAATCTTCAACGTTCCGGTATTGAAATGATCTCGCATCTTCTTCGCCAGGTCCCACTCGAGCTTCTTCTTCTGTTTCACGTAGCCCTCTGCTCGAGTCCGATCCGCAGTCTTCTTGATACTCATACTGCACTATCCTCTTCTTGTTCCTTCAGGCGAAGATGCGCTGGGGCCGGTCATTGTACCACGCCCCATGCCGAGCCAAGTGCAACCGAGCGGTCCTGGGAGACGTCCTGGCGACGCTGCGCATTCTACCTCGCAGACTGCGCGGTCGCGGGGTCGGCCGCTCCGGATGCCCTGGTCGGGCACTACTGGTAGTGCTTCAACTTCGCCCAGATCTCCGCCAGCGGTTCGCGAAGACCGCGGCAGGCATAGATTCCGAGTCGATCCACGGCCGGCATGCAATGCCGACAGTCGATCTCTGCGACCCGCTCGACCCGCTCGAAGTGCTGTGAGATCAGTGAGTTGTCTTCGGCCATGAAGAGCACGACCTGGCCGCTGGCATCGCCCGGGCCCCAGAGCCAGTAGTTGTTGTGGGCGCTGATGGCGCGGGGCAGGCCTCTTTCGGGGCCGAAGAAGTTGACGGCGCCGGTGCTGCCGAACCAGGAGCCGAAGACGACCGCGTGCTCCTTTTCGTCGGGGGTGAGGGTCGCATGCGCGGCCGCGACCGCGTCGATCATATTCTGCCAGCCAAAGCGCAACGCGAAGTGGAGGGGCATGTCGCCGAAATCCGCCTTCTCTTCCAGCGGAGCCGAGACCCCGATCAGTCGCTCGAAAGCGGCGTAGCGCTCCGGGGGCAGCAGCGGAAGCCCGAGCGGCGCCACAGCGAGACCCGCGATCGTGAACAAGCCGGCAACCGCCACAGGGAGCCGCGTCCAGCCGCGTGCCTCGACCAATCGCTCCAGCGCGACTCCGCCACCCGCGAGCAGGGGGATGTAAGCGGGCGCGAGGTAGTTTGCGCGGACGGTTCCCTGCACGACCAGGAGAACCGCGACACTGATCCATATCCATGCCTGAATCTGGTGAATGCGGCCGCTCGGCAGCAAGAAGTAGTGAAGCAGCCCGGCGACCCAGAATGGAGCCAGCACGGGATTCATGATCATGACCTGTTCCATCGCGAAGGTTGCGGGCGACTTGGAGATCATCTTCTGGCTCGACGCGTTGCGCATGAACTCGACGGTCGGCCAGTCGAATTCGATCTGCCAGATGATGTGAGGAAGGAAGAGCAGGAGCGCGAGGAGCGCCCCGGCGTAGGGCAACGGGGTTGCGATCCAGCGGCGCTGTGGTGTCAGCAAGACTCCCACAGCGAGGCCAATGGCGAACCACGACATGCTCACCTTGTTGAGCAGTCCAAGACCCAACACCGCACCAAGTAGCAGCCAGAGACGGGGATCTTCGGTGTTCACGATTCTCGCGACGATGAGCGATGCCAGCGCGAAGAAGACGAGCTCGAACGCGTTCATCGAATAGAAGCTCGTCACGCCGAGAAAGACGGGACACAGTGCCGTCGTGAGCGCTGCGAGCCCCTGGGCGGCTCGGCCCCCTCCCAGCTCGCGCGCGAGAAGGCCCGCGATCAGCACCAGGGCGGAGGCGAGCAGGGCCGGTGTGAAGCGTAGAGCCAGGAGCGAATCGCCGAGCACTACGCGCACCATCTTGAGCACTGCGATCGAGAGTGGCGGGTGATCGACATAGCCCCAGGCCAGTCGCTCCGCGCAATCGAGGTAGTAGAGCTCGTCGCTCATATACCCGTAGGCGAAGACGCCGACCGACAGCAGGTGAAGGCCGAGGCACGCCAGCGCGACGCCGAGAACCGTGCCTTTGAAGAATGGCTGAGGGTCGTAGTCAGAGTTCAAGGCCGTCTCTCCCGTCCCGAGACCAGAGCCGCCGGGGGCCCGGGCTGACTCGCACGGCCCGGTGGCCTCGAGCGGGAGCGGACTCGAGCAGCTCGCCGAGAGATGAGTGTCACCCAGCATCGCGGGGGTTCCCGCATGGCTGCGCGATCGAGGCGGCCAGCCGAGAAAGTGTCCCGAGCAGCTTGCGGCGGCGCCGCTGTTTGACTAAACGTTTGTTTTCTCAAATGAACAAATGTTTATAGACCGGCACCTATTGTAGATAAATGTCTGATATACCTAATGAATTTGCCACGCGTGATCTGGCTCAAGCGAAGCGCGCCGCGTTTACCGCAGCGCGCATCCTCGACGCCGCCGAGGTCGCCTTCGCGCGTCGAGGCCTGGCGGGGACGCGCGTGCGCGAGATCGCTCGCGCCGCCGACGTGAACGGGGCCACGCTCTACAACTACTACCCCAGCAAGCATGCCCTCTACGAGGCGGTCCTCGAGCGGGGCATCCCCCCGCTCTCCGCGATCCTCAGCGAATTCGCCGCGGCTTCGAACGAGTCCGAGTCGGCGCGGCATGTCGTACGCGCGGTGATGCAGCACCTGTCCGAGCGTCCTCACCTCTCCAAGCTGATCTATCTCGAGGCGATCTCGGAGGGAGACTTCCTGCCGAAGCTCGCGCACCGGTGGTTCCGGCCCATCCTCGAACAGATCATGGGCGAGTTCAGAGTGCGCGCGACGCCCGCGCATTTCGACGAGGAGCTGTACGCATACATGGCGGCGCTCTTTGTTCATTTGAGCTTCGGCCATTTCGCCCTCGCACCCCTCCTCGCCAAGACGATAGACGAGGACCCCATCTCGCTGGCGGGGGTCGAACGCCAGACCCGTCTCATTGAGACACTCCTCGAGCAGCTGTTTCCGCGCCTCTTGGAGAGCGCGAAGGAAGATCAAGAAGAGAGCGAACTTCAACGCGAGTGAAAGGAAGAAGAGAACATGGCGGACGAAAGCTACGACGTAATCGTGATCGGCAGCGGCCCTGGAGGTCTCTCCACTGCCACGCTGCTACAAAAGCGCGGAGTCAAGTGTCTGCTGATCGAGAAGAACAACCTGCTCGGCGGGAAGATGATCAGCATCGACAAGGACGGCTACGCCTACGACCTCTTCCCACATGGTCAGGTGCCGATGCGCGGCTCCGCATTCGAGCCGATCTTCGAGGAGCTGGGTGTCTTCGATGAGTTCGTACCCGCCCTCGAGCCCGACGATCCGCGCGACGTCATCACCCTGCTCTATCGCCGCAGCGACCGCAAGGAGTACAACAGGGTCACGCAGGGTCAGGCGATGGCCGACCCCGGCCCGTTCTTCGAGCTCTGGGATCTCGAGAAAGAGCAACAAGAAGCGGTCGTCAAGATCATGGCCGAGATGAGCCTGATGTCCGATGATGAGATCGGAAAGCTCGACGGGATCACCATGGACGAGTGGCTGGCAGAGCGCGACGTTCCTGGCCCGCTCTACAACTACCTCGGTTTCCACGCCAACGCATCATTGGCCGAGCCCATCGACCTGGTCGCGGCCTCCGAACAGATCGTGATCATGAAGCAGATGATGCTGCAGGGGGGCGGCGGGCAGTACAAAGGCGGCTTCGGTGGTCTCACCAAGGTGATGGCGCGCGAGTTCGAGAAGAACGGCGGGACTCTGATCAGGAATTGCAAGGTCGACAAGATCAACATCGAAGATGGCGCGGTCACTGGTGTAGCGACACCCGAGGGCACCTTCCGGGCTCCGGTGGTCGTGAGTAGCGCCGGCATCCAGCCCACGATCCTCAAGCTGTGCGGCGAAGAGCACTTCGACAAGACCTACGCGAACTACATCAAGGGGCTGGTTCCGGGATGGGCGTTCACATCCGTCCGCTACTTCCTCGACAAGACCGTGATGGATACGGCCATGTACGTGATGTACTCCGACGAGTCCTGGCTCAACACCGAACGCTTCGACAAGATGAAGAACGGAGAGATCCCCGACGAGGTGATCCTCTTCATGGTGAATCACAACTTCTACGATGAGAACGCGGCCCCCCCTGGAAAGCAGGTGCTCGTCAGTGGAACGGTCTGCTCGAGCAACCCCGAGGCCAAGGAGATCGAGGGGCTCTGGAAGAGGATGGATGAGCAGATGCAGGAGTTCTTTCCAGAGATCTGGCAGGCCTGCGAGCGCCGCGAGTACAACGGCCCCAAGGATATCGCGGACCTCACGCGTGATTCCGTCATCGAGGGGCAGGGCGGTGAGTGCGTGGGTCTGGCCCAGATCGTGGGTCAGTGCGGCTCCATGAAGCCGGACTCGAAAGCACCGATCAACGGCCTCTACATCGCCGGAGCCGACGCGGGCGCCAAGGGGATGGGAACGCATCAGTCTGCCCTCTCGGGCACGGCCGTCGCACGCATGGTGCAGCAATACCTGCGTGGACGAGCCAAGATGCGCTGAGACGCCAGGAGTCTGCGCAGCAGAGGACGTGCGCGACCAAGCGCAGACTCAGGCGCGCTGGGCGACGTAGCGCAGGTAGCGGGCGGGAGGCGCAAAGGCGAGCCCGATGCTGACGCCTGCGATGATGCCGATGATCGAGCCCGCGAGCAGCACCGGGGCCGAGCCGCCGGGGCTCGTGCCGGTGAGGTGAGCGGCGATGAAGACGGCGAAGCCACACACCACGGATCCGCAGCTGAGGGACCAGAGTCGGAAGCGATCGACCAGCACCGGGTCAGCAAGGCCAATACGCTGACGCCGTCGCAGCAGCATCCAGTAGTTCGCCGACTCTGCGGTCGCCCACGCGAAGGCGCTGCCGCGCAGCCCGAAGCCGAGCCAGAACCAGGCGCCGCCGCCGGTCTCCGCGGCGAAACCGGTAGTCCATGCCTGCCCCGGGACCGCCGCGAAGAGAGCCGCGGAGGCGACAACGACGGCGAATCCGGTCCAGTGCGAAACCGGACGAAAGACCCGCCAAGTGCCGCAGAAGAGCGCGACGCAGGCGAGGTTCTGCATCTCGAGAGCAGCGCCCAGCAACCCCTCAGCGAGCGCATGCTCATTCGCGAGCAGGATCCGCGCCAGGATCGACAGTGGGAGCCCGACAGCGCCGATCAGTAGAGCGCAGGCTCCGAAGCAGAATTCGGGCAGCTCATGCGTGCGCCGCGAAAGGTTCAGCAACCGAACCCCCACCACGGCGTCGGCCAAGATCTGAACGACAATCCCCAGCCCGAGCCACACTACGCTTGTCCCCAGGGTGAACTCATCTCAGGTGAGAATCGGCCGAACGGCCGCCAAAGTTGAAGCACAGGCGCGATACTCGTCCTATGGCTCATAGACTTGCCGCTGCCCGCGCGACGGCGGCGCAACCCGCAAGTAGCGCTTCCTCGATATTCCCCTCAAGAGTACAATGGCCGCGGATTCCCGCGGCGCCGTGCCGTCGCCTGCTGGCCACCGGACGGATGCAGGCGGGGCTCGCCGTGGGAGCCGTGGGAGCCGTGTAGAGAGCGGCCGAAGCTAGCGTCGGATCGCGCGAGTCCATCATCACAGGGAAGCGAAGCACCAGCGGGTTCTCAGGGCTCGGCACGCGCGACGGCCATCCTCTCTTGAGATGGGAGACGAAGGATGCGCGACAGTAGCCTGCTGGGCCTCGCAATGACCGCGTCACTGGGAATGATGATTCTCTGTCTGCCCGGAGTAGCAGCCGGGCAGGCGTCCGATGCCGAACTCCTGGCGTTCGTGAATCACTGCACGACGACGTCAGCGGTTCTGGAAGTCGACGTGGGGTTGCCAGCCCAAGCCGCCAATAGCATCGCAGAACATCGAGACGGCCAGGACGCACTCTGCGACACACCGGATGACGATCCCTTCGAGACCGTTCTCGAGCTGGAGAACGTGCCGTTTGTCGGGCTCGACGACCTCGAAGCGCTGCGCGCACACGCCGCTACCTGGCAGCCGCCTGACCCCGATGCCGATCTGCTGGCATTCGTGAACCACTGCACGACGACTTCTACGGTTCTCGACGACGACGTGGGGCTGACGAGTCGAGCCGCCGGCAATATCGTGGCACATCGAGACGGCACGGACTCGATCTGCGGAACGGCGGACGACGACCCATTCGACAACGTTACCGAGCTGGACAATGTGCCCTATGTGGGGGCCAGCGCCCTCGCAGCGCTACGTACGTACGCCCAGACGTGGCAGCCCCCCACCTCCGATGTCGAGCTCCTGGCGTTCGTGAACCATTGCACGACGACTTTCACGGTTCTCGACGACGACGCGGGGCTGACGAGTCGAGCCGCCAGTAATATCGTGTCCCATCGAGACGGCCCTGACTCGATCTGCGGAACGGCGGACGATGACCTCTTCGACAGCGCTACCGAGCTGGACAGCGTGCCCTATGTCGGAACCTCCGCCCTCGCTGCGCTTCGCGCATATGCCGGAACCTGGCAGCCTCCCGCTTCGGTGCCGGCCATGCGTGAGTGGTGTCTGGTTCTCTTCGCCGTGCTGCTACTCACAACCGGTCTATGGATGGGCTCAACTGACCGGGCGCGCGCGGCGATGTGCGCACCTCTCGCCCCTCTCGTACGTCCTCCTCACTGACACTTAATTTCAAGATCCTCTCCGCGGTCCGCACGACCCAGGGGCCAGAGGTTCGAATGCGCCCAGCGGAGCCGCTTGCGTAGGGGACGCGCAATCGCGCCAGGCCATCCGGGTCGGCGTGCGCCAGCGTTCCGTACGAGAAGGCTTCGCCCTCTTGCGGGATCACGCGGATTGCGGCGCGAACCGGGCTGCCGGGCTCTGCTTCGGCCACCAGTACCGCTCCCGCGACGACCTCGAAGAGCTTGTACGGCACCCGCCACTTCCCGGGACCCGCGGTCGTTGGGCCCGACACAACGGGTTCGCGTGCTGCCATGGCGACGAGCCGAAGGCGTCCTGCAGCCGGATGACCTGTCTGCCTCGATCCATTTCGCAGATGGAGATGCGCGGCGAAGGTCTCGACCCTCGAGCGACGTGCTGTGGTGACGACGTAGCGAACCCCCAGTGCATCGACGGCTGCAATCGCTCCGCGCCCGTCGATCGCTGCATAGAAGGTCTTGGCGAGCCGGTATTGCGACCGATCGAGGTACGGGCCGAGATTGTTGGCGGGTACCGGGCGCCGCGCCGTGTAGGTGAAGCGATGCCCGATGTGGGGGGGGACCAGAATGCCGTATTCCGGTCGCCCGCCCGGCTCTAGGAATCCGCTGGTCTCGGGCGTCACCGCCCGCACGAGTTCCCCGAAGCGAATGGCCTCTTCGTGGGGAGTGAGACGCCTCACATGGCTCGACGTTTCGCGCTTCTCCCACTGGGAGACCGTGTGGACCAGCCTCGCATAGTGGATGCCCCGCATGAAGGGGGAGAGACCAACGAGCGCCACGAGCGTGACGATCGTCGCCGGCATCGGCGCCGGCAGTCTGCGACCGAGCCAGCGCTGCGCATCCCCGAGCATCAGCGCGAAGGCGACCGCTCCGGGTACGCTGAAATCGGTTCCGTAGCGCACCTGCGAGAGCAGCAGTGCGCACAGCGCGGAAACCCAGAGCAACAGCACGACGAGCTTCTCGCGTTCCCGACTGCGCACGACGCGCCAAGCCAGGAAGAGTGGCAGAATCGGGACCAGATAGGCGAAGAACCCGAGACGCATGATCGCCAACCGCGCGCCCAATTCGGGTCTCGAGTGAAAGAGCGGCAGCTGCTCGGGATTCGTGGCCGCCCACTCGTCCTGCTGTGCGAGGAAGAGGATACCGCGCAACACCTCTTCCCGGATCGTCGGCAGTGCGAGCCAGGGCAACGCCAGAGCGCCGCCGAGCAGCATGAGCCGGAGGATGCGAGTCCGTGGACCCGTGCTCGAACGCGCGCGCTCCCAAGCGGCCAGCGCCAGCACCGGCGTCGCAATGCCGAGCAGGGCAATCACATGGAGCCACGAGAGGCACTGGCTGCTGAAGGCCCCGCCCAACGGAGCCCGGCTGCCGAGAAGCCAGGCGGATGCGGGCAGGGCCGCGCCGAGCAGGCTGGCTCCCAGTGCGGCCAACCGTTCCGGGCGTCCGTGGAGCAGGACGATGGCACTGAGCTGGGCACCAGCACCGAGAGCAACGTAGAGCAGGCTGCCACTCCAAGTGAACAGCATGAGCGTGACCACACAGGCGTGAAGGCACGCCCAGAGCGCCAGTTTGCGCCCGGAGCGCCCGGCTGCGGTCAGCGAAGAGGCGAGCCAGCAGGCGGCGACCAGCGCAACGGCGCCATGATGGTCGAAGTTCCCCAGCGACGTAACCAAGATGCCGGACGGGAGGACGGCCACCAGCCAGGCGGCGACGAGACCGTGACGAGTCGATGCTACGCAGCGCGCGATCGCAAAGGCGGGCCAGGCCAGCAGAGCGCCGAGAACGGGGGACACCCAAGCCGCGACCCTTTCGAACGTGTTCGTCTCATCTCCCAAGAGCCTCGCCACCGCAGCAGTCGCCCAATCGAAGAGGGGCGGCACGGGAGCGGGTGCGCCGTCGGGGTAAGCGAGGAACCAATCGAACTCGAGGACCGCCGGAAAGTTGACGAAGCTGTAGAGAGCGCGCCGCGCGTGAAACTGGGCATCGTCGAGCCCCAAGATGACGGCCCCTTCGCCCGGGAATACGTCGAAGAACCCCGTGGAGCGCAGCACCAGGCCAACGACACAGGCGGCGACAACGAGTGCGAAGCACGCGAGCCCTCGAAGCCGACCATCGTGTTTTGATTCTCGAGCCGGTGCGGGTCCGGCAAGTCGTCTGCTTCGCGTGCCGCTGGAGTCGCTCACGCGCGAAAAGTAGCCAGCGGGTTCGCAAGGGCCAACTCCGCGCTACAGCGAAGGTTTCGCGGCCGTGGGGCAGCCTTGCTGCAGATGTCGGCGAGGCCGATTCCGATTGGAGTATCCCCCGGACTGCGGCCCGAGCCCGATGCGGAACAGACTGACTCGCCGGCAAGCGAGACGGGCCGACGCACAGCGCTGCAGTCCTGGCGGCGAGCCAAGCCGGGACAGGACTTCGGACAGTCGCCGCAGCCCGCACGCGACCGGTCCCTGTCGACCCGGGGGGTATTCGCAGGCCTGCTGACGAAAGGAGCCGGCGGAGTCATCATTGGCAGTCGAACTGGAGGATGGTCATGTCTCTCACGCAGCTGGTGAAACGAGCGAGTCAGGTCAACCGGACGGGGATCGCCACGGCGTTCGGCGACCGGCGTCGCACTTGGGTGGAACATCGGGACCGGGTCGCGCGGCTGGCGGCCGGCATCCGCAGCCTTGGCGTCGAGCCCGGCGACCGCGTAGCGATGCTGGCGCTCAATAGCGACCGCTACCTCGAGTGGTACTTTGCGGTGTCGTGGGCCGGCGGCGTATTCGTTCCGATCAATACGCGACTCGCGGTTCCCGAGATCGGCTATTGGCTCAACGACTCGGGCAGCGAGATCCTCTTCCTCGACGATCACTTCGCCGCCGTTGAGTCCACGCTTCGCGAGCAACTCGAAACTGTGCGCGAGTGGGTCCACGTGGGAGATGGACCCCCTCCGAGCGGCTTCCATTCCTTCGAGCAGTTGATCGACGGTCACGACGCGGCGCCTGAGGTCGAGCGCAGCGACAGCGATCTGGCTGGGCTCTTCTACACGGGCGGCACCACAGGGCGTTCGAAGGGCGTGATGCTCAGCCATCGCAATCTCACCTCCAATGCGCTGCACATGCTCGCCCGAGGTGGCTGGCAACAGGACGACGTCTTCCTGCACTCAGCGCCCATGTTCCATCTGGCCGACGGCGCCCTCACCTTCTGTGTCGAGACACTTGCCGGGACCAACTGCTTCATCAGAGCGTTCGATCCCATCGCGACGCTTAGCGCCGTTCAGCAGTATCGCGTGACCCACGCGCTCCTGGTACCGACGATGGTCAACATGATGGTCAGCCATCCGGAGGCTCGGAACTACGACCTCTCGTCGCTTCGCGACCTGACGTACGGCGCTTCTCCGATGCCCGAGGCGGTCATCCGCAAGGCGATGACGCTGATGCCCGATGTCCGCTTCCACCAGGCCTATGGGCAGACGGAGGCGGCGCCCGTTCTCACGATGAGCGGCCCCGAATGCCATATCACCGAGGGACCCAATACGGCGCGACTCCGATCGGCTGGCCAGACGGTACCCGGCGTGGAGATCGCCATCCTCGACGAACAGGATCGCGAGGTTCCGCAGGGCACAGTGGGGCAGATCTGCGGGCGAGGGAACAACGTCATGCTGGGTTACTGGAATCTGCCCGAGTTAACTGCGGACGCTTTGAGGGGCGGCTGGCTCCATACGGGCGATGGCGGCTATATGGACGAGGACGGCTTCCTCTACGTCGTCGACCGCGTCAAGGACATGGTCATTTCCGGGGGAGAGAATGTCTACTCAGCCGAGGTCGAGAATGCGATCCATCAGCATCCCGCCATCGCCGAATGCGCCGTGATCGGAGTTCCGGATGAGAAGTGGGGAGAGCGGGTCCATGCGATCATCCGTCTCGCCGACAGCCAGAGCCTCGACGAGGCGGGCCTGATCAAGCACTGCAAGACACTCATCGCAACCTACAAGTGTCCGCGAAGCGTCGAGATCCGAAGCGAGCCGTTGCCGATCAGCGGCGCCGGCAAGATTCTCAAGGCGCAGCTCCGCAAGCCGTATTGGGAAGGACGCGAGAAGCACGTCAACTAGGAGCCCAATCGTTCATGAAGGTTCTCGTCGGATCCGCTCTCTCCACACATCGCTGCATACTGTTGCACCTCTATCGACACGCGCCCTAGTCTATTCACGATGCCCCGCGGACCCGGACAGCTCTTGTCACCGCTCGCTCTCGCGCGAGGTCTATTCCCATGACGGATGGGATTCGGGCTCGAGCTGCCGTGGCACACGAATGTGGGGCCCAGCTTCGCATCGAAGAAATCACGGTGCGCGATCCTGGGCCGGGCGAGGTGCGTGTCCGTATCGCTGCATGCGGGATCTGCGCCAGCGATCTGCACGTGTGGCGGACGGGCGAGGGAATCGCATTCCCTGCGGTCCTGGGTCACGAGGCATCGGGTGTCATCGAAGCGGTTGGCTCTGGCGTCGCCGAGACTTCGTTGGGACAGCCGGTCGTAATCGCCTGGATTCCGAGCTGCGGAGCCTGCCGGGCTTGTCGCGCCGGTCGCACGCATCTGTGTAGCGCGATGAGCACGGATGCACATGATGGCTCGCTCTCGCTCAACGGCACGCCGCTGGGCCGCTATATGAGCGTCTCAGGTCTGTCGCAGATGATCGTTGTGAACGAGCGCTGCGCGATCCCGGTTCCGCCCGATCTATCGCTTCGATCCGTCTGTCCCGTCGGCTGTGGTGTTACGACCGGCTTCGGCGCCGCGGTCATCACGGGTGCTGTGCGCTGGGGCGAGAGCGTTGCTGTCTTCGGCTGCGGAGGAGTGGGTCTTTCGGCGATCCAGGGAGCGCGAATCGCGGGGGCGGGCCGAATCATCGCGATCGATCCGAACCGCGCGCGCCTCGAGCTCGCCGGCCGGCTGGGCGCTACCGATCAGGTCTCTCCGGACGAGACGGAGCCGGTGGCCGCGATCCATGCGCTCACGGGCGGGGGCGCCGAGCTAGCGGTCGAAGCAGCGGGAAACGCCGCGGCGGCGCGTCAGGCATTCGACTCGATCGCGCCAGGGGGACGTGCGGTGGTGACTGGGCTCACGAGCTACAGCGAGGAGATCCGCGTGCCCATGGTTTCGCTGCTGCTCGACAAGTCGCTGCACGGCTCGATCCACGGCTCCGCCGATCCAGCGCGTGACTTTCCCAAGCTCTTCGAGTTCGTCCGGCGGGGCGAGCTGCGTCTCGAGGAGATGGCGGGGCCCGACTTCCCGCTCGAAAAGGTGAACGACGCCTTCGAGGCGCTCGCCAGCGGGCGCGCCATTCGTCCCCGAATCGTCTTCGAGCAGACACCATGACGGACGCCGCACCGAGGAGCCGAGAAGACACGCGCAGGCTGCAAGACAGCCCGTGCGCGGCATCGCAACATGCTGCCAACACCCGAGAGAGGAGACACGCATTGTGGACGAGTTGACGATTCTGGAGGAAACGGACGGCGCGGCCGTTCTGACGCTCAATCGCGCCGACAAGCGAAACGCGCTCTCCGGGGTGCTGAGAGATGAGATTGTGCGGAGGTTGGACCTGCTCGAGAAGAGTGATTCAGTTCGTGCGGTCGTGCTGACAGGCGCCGCACCGGCCTTCTGTGCGGGCTTCGATCGTTCGGAGTTCAGCGGCGGCGCAATGGCCGAGGTCTTCGCAGCGGCGACCGAGTACCATCGCCGCGTTTACACATTCGCCAAGCCCCTGATCGCGGCCGTGAACGGTCCGGCTCTCGGCGGCGGATGCGATCTCGCCGCTATGTGCGACTTCCGGCTGGCCTCCAATGCGGCGGTCTTTGGCCAACCGCAGGTGCGCTTCGGTGCCCCGGCCATCTACGAGCTGATGCGAGCCGTGCTCGGGACCGGCCCCGCGCGCGAGATGTGCCTGACGGGTCGCACCTACGACGCGCAGGAGGCGCTCCAAATCGGGCTCGTGAATCGCGTCGTCGAGCCCGGTGAGCTTCTGGCAACGGCCACAGCCATGGCACGCGAAATCGCGGCTCTTCCCGAGGCGATTCCCGAAGGCGCGAAGCACGGCTTCGTGGCACTGCAGCCGCGGCTCTTCGAATCCTGAGCGACGAACACCCGACCAGTGTCGCGCCGAATGTCGGGGTGAAGTCGCCCTTCAACCACTTCACAACACCATGGGAGGCAGTCAAAGATGGCTGAAGCTTCGATCGTTGCGTGTGCGCTGACCGGAATCCTCACGGACCCGTCTCGCTATCCGGTCCCGGTCACACCCGAGGAGATGGCGCGCGAGGCGACGCGAGCGTGGGAAGCGGGCGCAACAATCGTCCACTGTCACTTTCGGAACCAGGCCCCCGGCATGGGGCACCTGCCGACCTGGGAGCCTGACACGTGCGCCGCGATCGTGGAGGCGATCCGAGCAGCCTGCCCCGAGATCCTGATCAATGCCTCCACCGGCGTCATGGGCCCGGACGCCTCGGGGCCGCTCGCGATGTTGCGCCGGGTCAAGCCCGAGACCGCCGCGATGAATGCGGGCTCGCTCAACTACCTGAAGGTGCGCAAGGACGGCCAGTGGGCATGGCCGCCTATGCTGTTCGACAACCCGATCGACAAGATCGAGAAGTTCCTGGCGGTCATGTACGAAGAAGGCATCGTTCCCGAATGCGAGTGCTTCGACACGGGTGTCGTTCGCTCGATCTCGATGCTCCGAGCGGTCGGCCTGCACAGCGGCCCACTCCACGTTTCCTTCGTCATGGGTATCGCCTCGGGCATGCCAGCCAAGGCGAGCTGGCTGCCACTGCTCATCGAGGAGCTCCCCGACGGTGCCCACTTTCAATCGATCGCGATCGGACGAACGGAGGTCTGGGACCTTCATCGCCGCTGCGCCGAGCTGGGCGGCGACGTACGGACCGGGCTCGAAGACACGTTCTACCTGCCGAACGGCGAGAAGCCAACGAGCAATGGGCCGCTCGTCGAAGCGCTGGTGAAGATCGTTCGCGAGACCGGCCGCGAGCCGGCAACGATCGAGCAGACCCGTGCCGCCTACGGTCTGAGCTAGCCGAATACGTCCTTTCGTCTGCCTTCGCACGCTCACCGCGACGGACCTGACGAATGTCCCTCTGGAGATACGCCCATGCCCGAGCCGTCCGACCAAGCTGCTGCGAGCGAATACCTGCGAGGCACGGAGTTTCTCGACAAGGATCATCCGGAAATCGTGGCCTTCGCGAGCGGCGCAATCGGCGACGCGACGAGCCCCCGTGAACGCGCGATTCGACTCTACTACCGCGTTCGCGACAGCATTCGCTACGACCCATATACCTGCCGCCTGGACCCTGCGCGATACCGTGCCAGCAAGATCGTGCGCAGCCGGGCGAACTTCTGCGTGCCGAAGGCTCTGCTACTGACGACCCTCGCCCGCACCGCGGGCATCCCTGCGCGACTCGGCTATGCCGATGTGCGCAATCACCTTGCGAGCGACAAGCTGTTGGAGGCGCTGGGGACGGATGTGTTCGCCTTTCATGGGTATGCGGAGCTGTTCCTGGATGGCCAGTGGGTGAAGGCGACGCCCGTCTTCAACATCGAGCTCTGTGAACGCTTGGACGTGCTGCCACTGGAATTCGACGGCACCGAGGACTCGATCTTCCATCCCTTCGATGCCGCCGGCAAGCAGCACATGGAGTACATCCGGGATCGCGGCACCTACGCGGATTTCCCGTTCGAAGAGATGTGCCGTGTGCTTCGGGAAGCCTACGGGCCACGCTTTGGTCAGACTGAGCCGGATGAGATCTCCGATGAGGTATTCGAGCACGAGGCGGGATCTTGCGAATGACTGGGGCTGCGACATAGTGGCGCCTCGAGAGAGCAGCCTTCCGAGATAGTCAATTGACGCCGTCGATGTATGCTCTCCGAATGTCGCCTACCGCGTACACCCGGCAAGCAAGTCGATGCCCATGACCGAGCCGCAGAAGGTGCGAGTCGGCTATATGCCGCAGGCACTGGCGGATCGCGACTACGCGGTTCGCCTACTCGATGCCATCGAATCGGCGGGGCTAGACCATGTGGGCGTCGGCGATCATGTGAGCTTTCATGGCGGTGTCGGCTTTGACGGCCTCGTCAATGCGACCGCCTTGATGATGCTCAACCCGCGGCTTCCGATCCATACTGCTGTGTATCTTCTGCCTCTGCGCCACCCGCTCGTCGTAGCCCGTCAGATTTCTTCGCAGGCGCAGCTGGCTCCGGGCCGCCTCGTGTTGGGCGTGGGGATTGGTGGCGAAGACCCGCGAGAGGTGGCGAACTGTGGTGTGGATCTGCGCACGCGCGGCCGGCGAGCGAACGAGTGTCTCGAGGTGTTACGACCTCTATTGGCGGGCGAAACAGTTTCGTATGAAGGTGAGTTCTTCAGGCTGGACGACGCGCGTATCGTCCCTGCGCCGCAACCCGCGCCACCTGTTCTAGTGGGCGGTCGCTCCGATGCGGCGATTTCCCGCGCCGGTCGCTACGCCGATGGCTGGCTTGGACTCTGGGTGACATACGAGCGCTGGTGCGCTGCGCTCGAACTCTTCACTCGGGCTGCCAACGCGGCCAAGCGAACGCTCGACGCGCCTCGACACGGCCTCCTGGTATGGTGCGGGACCGGGGAAACACGCGAGGCTGCACGGCGAGTCGTGGCATCGCGTATGGAGTTGCTGTACCAGACACCCTTCGAGCGGTTCGAGAAATACACGCCTTACGGGACGCCCTCGGACATCGCCGACTTCTTGTTGCCGTTCGCGCGGGGTGGCGTGACCGACTTCGAGCTGACCGTGGCGGCCGAAGACGAATGGGAAGCCGTTGAAGCAGCCGGCGAGATCCGGCGTCTGCTTCACGCGCGAGCATGAGAGAGACACCGTATGCCTCCCAAGAAGACGTTCGCCATGGTGCTGACAGACAAGCGGTGCCTCGAGCCACGCGATCTGCCCATTCCAGACCTGACCGATGACACGGCGATTCTTCGCGTCGAGACCTGCGGAATCTGTGGCACCGACTACGAGCAGTTCCAGGGTGTACTGGGTGCTCAGACACCGACGATTCCCGGACACGAGCCCATCGGAACGATCGATGCGATCGGTGATAAGGCGGCCGAACGCTGGGGGGTGACGGTCGGCGACCGGGTCGCGGTCGAGAACATAGTCTCGTGCCGCTTCTGCCCACCTTGCCTCGCCGGCAAGTCGCAGCTGTGCCACAACAGACGCATCTATGCATTTGTCCGACTGACCGAGGGCCATGGGCTCTGGGGCGCGTATTCGCAGTACATGGTGCTGCACGGGAACACTGTCGTGCACAGGATTGATGCCACATTGCCCGCTCCACTGGCCGCGCTCTTCAATCCCTTGGGTGCGGGCTACCGCTGGGCCGTGGAAATGCCGAGGACGAAGCCAGGAGACACCGTCCTCATCCTCGGGCCCGGCCAGCGTGGACTCGCCAGCGTGCTCGCAGCCAAGGAGGCGGGAGCATCGCAGGTCATCATCACCGGGCTGACTGTGGATCGGCGCAAGCTGGCGCTCGCTCGCGAATTCGGTGCGGATACAGCCATCGACGTCGAGGAAGAAGACTTGACCGCGCGCGTTGCCGAGCTGACCGATGGACGCGGCGCAGACGTGGTTTTGGAAGTGACGTCCTACTCCACTCAGCCGGTCACCGACGCCCTCGATGTCGTCTCTCAGGGTGGCACGGTGATTCTGGCCGGCATGAAGGGGTTCCGCAGCATTCCTGATTTCGTCTCGGACAAGATCGTGCTCAACGAAATCACGCTGCGCGGAGCGATTGGCGTGACCTCATCCGCCTATCGCAGTGCGATTCGCCTGATCGAGTCACACAGCAAGCCGCTCGAGAAGATGCACACACACGACTTCCGCTTGCCCGACGCCGAGCTGGCAATTCGCACGCTCGCACGTGAGGTCGAGGGTGAGGATGCCATTCACTGTTGCCTGAATCCGGAGCACTGACAATGAACGCCGCACGCGATCAGATCCAATCCTCACCCTACTGGGAAGCGCTCGGCGCGGAATTCACCGAGTTGAGCGAGGAACGGGTCAAGCTCCATCTCCCCTTCCGCGAGGCGAATGCGAACCCCGGGCAAGCCCTGCATGGTGGTGTGGCGGCTTCGCTTGCGGCCATCGGCGGCGAGGCGGTCGCGCGTGCATGCATGAAGGCTGAGGCAGGTCCGTTCTACACGGCGAGCCTGCAGATCAGCTATCTCTCGGCGGCCATCGGAGAGGCCGTCACGGCGGAGGCACGCTTGCTGCGACGGGGCAAAGAGCTCTGCTTCACGACAGTCGATATCCGGACGGACGTGGGCAAGCCGATCGCGCACTGCGCAGCGGTGATTCGCGCGGGGCACGGTGAGACGACGGCGGAGCGTGCCCCGGCGGCAGTGACGTTCGATGGCGCCGAGGTGGGACCGATGGCACCGCTCATCGAGGCGCTGCCGTTCGTGGCGGCACGCGGACTTCACATCGATCACATGGCCGACAGCCACGCGAGAATCTCGATGCCGGAGCGACCTGCGAACCGAGCCACGGGCGGCGGCGTGCACGAGGGAGCCGTGCTGGCGCTGCTCGATACGACCGGCGCCATGGCGGCATGGGCTGCTGTGCCGGCAGGCATGCACAAGGCGTCGACACCCGCATTGCAGGTGCAGCTCCATCGCCCGCCGCCGGCGGGCGGCGTGGTCGCACACGCGCGCCTGATACAGCGCGACCGGGAGACATTCTGGAGTGCCGTCGACTGCGTCAGTCAGTCGGATGGTCAGGTGTTCGCACAAGGAACCGTGATGTATCGCATCGTGGTTGCTTAGCCACCGAGTGCTCGGCTCTCGGATCGGGTTTCTTGCGGGACGACAATGTGACGAGAAGGTGACGAGAAGGAAGGCACATGAAGCTCGGAATGCTCCACCTGCTCGAAGACCCCGTCGGCAAGACAGAGCATGAAATAGTCAGAGAGCAGTTCGAGCTGATGCACGCAGCCGAAGATCTCGGCTTCGACTCGATCCAGCCGGCCGAGCACCATTTCAGCGAGTACGGCTACCTGGCTTCGCCTCAGGTCTCACTTGCGGCGGTCGCCGCCCGCACGAAGAGGATTCGACTCGGGACCGGTGTCGTCGTGCTTCCCTTCCACAATCCAATCCGGGTCGCCGAAGATTTCGCACTGCTCGATCTGCTGAGCGACGGTCGCATTGACCTGGGCGTTGGTCGCGCATACCAGCCGGCGGAATTCGCCGGATTCGGCGTCGACCGAACGAAGTCCCGCGAGGTATTCGACGAAGGTGTGAGGCTGATCCAGAAGTGCTGGACCGAGGATCGTGTGACGTTCGACGGCAAGCACTACCAGGTCGAAGATCTGTGCGTGCGCCCCAAGCCTCTGCAGCAGCCACACCCGCCGATCTACATGGCGTGCCTTTCTCCCGAGACCTTTGCCATCGCCGGGTCCCACGGCTTCAACATCTTCATGTCGAGCGCATTCGGGCTCCAGGCCGACCAGGCCAAGGCGGGGATCGAGGCCTACCGCACGGCGCGCTCCGCGGCTGGCTTCGACCCCGACACCGGCGCCATCTCTAATCTCTTCATCATCTACGTGGCCGACAGCATGGAGCAGGCGCGGGCGGAGTTCAGAGGCCCGGTCACCGGGCACTACAGGACCACCGCCCAGTACGCGTCGCCACCTGACAACCAGCCGGCGGTCGCCGGCCACGAGCGGTATCAAGACTCACGGAGAGTCGCCAGCGCGGTCGAGTTCGACGACCTGCTCGACAGCCCCGTTCTGGTGTGCGGTGATGTCGACCACTGTGTAGAGCGAGTCGCACATCTGGCGCGCGATTTCGGCTTCGACGAGATGCTGTGCTGGACCCGTATTGGCAGCATGGAGCGCATGAAGGTGCAACACGCGATGGAGCTGATCAGTGGCAAGGTGATTCCGGCTGTCGAGAAGGAGCTGGAACGGGACTAGAAGCTATCTCATGAACCCCGGACCGAGCCGGGGTTCATGAGATAGCTTCTCAGCTTCGTCGTGCCCCGGAGCGCGAGCCCACCCGCGGGCTCACCAGGCAGATTGGAGCGACACTGATGACTCGCGGTTGGGCGTGGGCTATCGGTACGGCGTATGAAACGACTCATCATCGCATGCCTGCTCGTCGCTCTCGTGGTGATCAGCTGTTCGCTCATATGGCCCGAGCGATTCGCGATCAATGCACCGGTGGCACATCTTCTGTGGGGGCGCGGCGGCGGCACTCCGGATGCCGTCACTCTGGAGGCGCGTTTCCACCCGCCGGCGGGCTTCGGAGTGCAGCTCTGGGCTGAAGAGCTGCCCAACGTGCGCTGGATGAAGCCGACGCCGCTCGGCAACCTGCTCGTCAGCCTTCCGCGCGCAGGTGAAATCAAGCTCGTGCGCGGCGATGAGGACGGCGACAGCCGAGCCGACGGCGTGGACGATCTGCTCGACGGCCTGAACCGACCGCACGGTATCGAGCTCGTTGGCGACTGGCTCTATGTGGCTGAGACCGACGCGATCGGCCGGATACGCTTCGACGACGCGACGCGAACGGTGAGCGGGCCGTTCGAGCGCATCCTCACGGGCCTGCCCGGCGGCGGCAACCACTGGTCGCGCACGATCCGACTCGGACCCGACGGCTGGCTGTACTTGTCCGTCGGTTCGAGCTGCAATGTATGCGACGAGGAGGACGACCGACGAGCCGCCATCCTGCGACTTCGACCCGACGGCAGCAGTGTCGAGACGTACGCAACGGGACTGCGCAACTCTGTCGGTTTCGACTGGCGCCCCGGAACCCCGCAGCTCTTTGCCACCGACAATGGACGTGATCTGCTCGGCGACGACTTCCCGCCCTGCGAGCTCAATCGCATCGTCGAGGGCGGCTTCTATGGCTGGCCGATCGCGAACGGCGACCGCATCGCCGACCCCGACTTCGGCGCGGGCCAGGCGGAGCGGATCGCGGCTTCTATCCCACCCGAACATGCGTTCCGCGCACACAACGCACCTCTCGGCATCACGTTCGTGCGGGGGGCCCGGGCGCCGCGGGCCTACCGCGGAGCGGCCCTCGTCGCGCTGCACGGCTCATGGAATCGTACGCACAAGGACGGCTACAAGGTCGTCTCGCTCCACTGGCAGCCAGACGGAAGCATCGTGGAACGCGACTTCTTGAGCGGCTTTCTGATGGATGAGGACGTCATCGGTCGCCCGGTCGATGTCGTCGAGGCAGCCGACGGTGCATTCTTCGTGAGCGATGATTACGCAGGCGTGATCTACCGAGTGGCGCAGGGTGCCGCCAATACGGCGCACGCCACTCACCGCCGGGCGGCACTGAGCTCGGACCCGCTGGCGGCCATTCCCGCAGCAGAGCGGGGCGCGAGCAGCCGACGCGGCGAGGCACTGTGGTCCGAGCACGCCTGCGCGGGCTGCCACGTGGCGGAGCAGGCTGCGCAAGGCGTGGTGGTTCGGACTTTGGGAGGACTCGCGAGCCACTACGACGTCGCCGCGCTCGTGTCCTACCTCAAGACGCCGATTCCGCCGATGCCGATCGTCCCACTCGACGAGCAGGCGCAGCGCGATGTCGCGGTCTACCTGCTCTCGCGCTTTCCCTGACTAGGAGCCTGACCCAAGACCGAGGGCGGAGAAGTCGCCCCACATTGCGGCCCAGAGATCGCCGAATCCGAGATCGCCGCTACCGCGATCGCGCCGGAAGTGGCGGACGGGCTCACGCAAGCGGCCGCGTGCATCGAAGACACCGCGCACGCCCCACAATCCCTGCGCGGGACGACCCGGCAAGCCGTAGCGCAGGTCTTCGAGCTCGACGATGAAGTCATCACCGCTCTCGATCACCCGCCCCGTTATCTCCTCCATGGCGAACCAAGTAAAGAGAGCGCCTTCCGGTGTGCGCTTGAGCGCTTCGATCATCGGGTGGCGCATCTCACGAAAGCTCTCGAGGACGGGCCCGCCCGGACGCAACGGCGTGTAGAGCCCGACCCGCACCTCGTCACCGTTCCTCACGACGACGCGTCGCAGGTAGGGCTGCAGGATCGTCGGGTAGACTCGAACGACAGCGTCGCGCTGCCCCCCGGAGGCGAGCGCGACTTGCACTTCTACCTCGGCCCGGTCGTTGAGCCACACACCGTAGATCATGTACGACCACGAGAGCGCCAGTGCGACGAAGCCGGCAAGGCGCACGCGCTGGATATCGCGGCGCCAGAGGAAGCCCGCGATGAGCCCGGCGATGAGAATTCCCGAGTAGATCGGGTCGATGATGCCAAGGCCGTGCCACGCTACACGCAGCTGTGAGAACGGAGCGAATAGCTGAGTGCCGTAGACGGTGAAGACATCGATCAAGGGGTGCGTGAAGAGCGCCATCACAAAGAGCGCCATCCAGGCGCGCAGTGGTCCCGGGTCGCTCCGCCCGCGCCAACGTCGAAACCGCCACAGCAGCCACCCGAGCAGAGGCCCCACGACCGGACCGAAGAACAGAGAGTGCGTGATGCCGCGGTGGTAGCGAAACTCCGCGAACGGTCCCGCGACGGCGATCGCCAAGACATCGAGGTCGGGGAGCACGCCCGCCACGGCCCCCCACACCAACGCTCGGCGCCCCAGACGGTGCGAGAAGCCGGCCTGACCAACGGCAGCGCCGAGTAGAGCCTGCGTGACGGTCTCCATGCTGGGAGGGTAGCCGTCATTGAGCTCGCTGTGCATTCAGCCGAGCGAGGCCCGGCCCGCAGAGCCGAGCTGTGTCTCTTCGGCTCAGCGCTCCGTGTGGATGCCCGCCTTGTCCCGTTCGAATCGTTCCAGCAGGAAACGCTCCTGAGGCTTCTCGGAGGCGGTCTTGGGAATCTCGTCGACGACCTGCAAGTAGCTGGGCACGAAGTTCGGCTCGAGCCCCGCCCGACAGGCTGCGAAGACTGCGGGGATATCGATCTCCACGTTTTCGCTGGGCACGATTGCGGCCACGACATCCTTCTCACCCGGAGCGCCCGAGGCCGCCTCGACGCCGTAGACGAAGACGTCGGTCACGTGCGGATGCTCGGCGATCACGGCCTCCACGAAGCCTGGGTTGACGAAGTCGCCGTTGTGCCGGAGGCCACCCCCCTTGCGATAGTCGAAGTAGAACCAGCCCGCCTCGTCGCGGTGGCAGACGTCTCCGCTCCGCAGCCAACCGCCCCAGGTCTTCTTGTCGGACGCTTCCTGATTGCCAAAGTACTCGACCTTGGGACGCGTTCCGTCGGCGGCACGCGAGATCAGCTCGCCCGGCACACCGGGCGGGCACTCGTTGCCCTCCTCATCGACGATCTTCATCTCCGAGTTCGGCGGCGGCTTGCCAAAGCTCCCCACCGGCCCGTCGCCGAGATTGATCGCCAGCCCGCCCTCCACGGCGCCGTACCCCTCGATGATGCGAAGGTCGAAGCGTTTCTCGAATCTCTCCCAGATCCCCGCCGGCATGCCGGCGGCGAACACCCGGCGCACGGGGTTGTCGGCGTCGTCGTCGCGCTCCGGCTCGCTGTAGACCGCAGTCGACATGCCCCCCAGTAGATTGAACAGCGTGCAGCCATATTTGCGCGTGACGTCCCACAGCCGCGACTTGGTGAACTTGCGACTGAATACGGCCCGTCGTCCCAGAACCAGAGACGGCGCCAACGTCAGCAGCTGAGCGTTTCCGTGCGTCAACGACAGCCCGGTGTACGGCCGCTCGTCTTCCTCCCAGCGCAGCAACATCGCAATTGCCGATGCTTCGACATAGCGGCGCACCGCCATCACGACGCCCTTCGGATCGCCCGTGGTTCCGGAGGTGTAGATGATCTCGAAGGGATCCTCCGGGCTCTCGCCTCGCACATCCACGATGCGAAGAGGCTGGTCGAGAACGGCAGCCAGCGGCTCTGCACCCCGGGCGTCACCGGTCGGCATGACGCCGGGCTCCTCACCGCTCTCGAGCACCAGCACCCAGCCGACATCCGGTGCCCGATCTCGTACCTCGTCGACTTGTGCCAGAGCGTGATCGGCACAGAGGACGCCCTTGCAGCCCGAGTTGCGCAGCGTGTAGGCGAGCTTCTCGCCACGCGTTCTCGGATCGATCGGAACGAATACGCAGCCCGTGATCGAAGTCGCGATCATCGCCTCGATGAATTCCGGATGGTTGCGCATCAGGAGCGCGAAGCGGTCACCTCGCTCCATACCTCGGGCGATCAGCCCGGCCGCAATCCGGTGAGCGTTCTCGAATAGCTGGGCATAGGTCCGGATCTCATCCTCGCGAACCCCTCCCCCTTCGAACGTCACGACATCCAGGTCCGACTTCGTCTCAGCGTGCGATTGCATCAGATCAGCGAGGATCAAGAGGTTGGGCTCGCGCATGCCACTGCTCCTATCGGGTCGAAACCGTTACACCGGAATGCCAGACCAGAGTCGGCTCGGGGTGCCGGGCTCCGAGCTACAGAATGCCGTCTCCCTTGAGGCCGAGGGCGTGCTTCATGAACTCGAGCTCATCGTCGCGATCGGGCAGTGGCCCCGGGGTTGTGAACACTCCGTCGCGCGTGAGCTGATCGACGACCTTCTCGTCACGAGGGAAAGGCGTGTCGAAGTGATCCAGGTGGAACAGCTCCTCGAAGTCCATACGGGGGCGCTGGCCGCCAGCCTCCCAGTCCTCGAGCGGATAGCCGACTGTCTGAAGCAGAAGCAGCCGTGCCGGCTCGGGCACGCCGAGCGCCTTCAGGATATCCGGGCCCTTGGGTGTGCCGAGGCAGCAGGTCCCGAGACCCAGCTCGTAGGCCATCAGCGTCGCCTGGGCGATACCCTGGCCGCAGTCGATCTCGTTGAGACCCGGCTGCTTGAGGGCCTCCTTGATCCCATCAAAGAGCGGAATCAGCTGCTCCTCGAGCGCTCGCATGCGGTTCTCTGGACCGCCAAACCCCATCGCGCCCGCCGCAGTCACCGCCCGTACGCGATCGGCCTGGCTGTCGACGGCCGCTGGCTGCACGTACCAGACGATGATGACCGGAGCGATCTGGAGCTGCCAGCCGAGCAGGATCGCCTGGATCTCCGCCAGGACCTCGGGCGAAGCGCTGTCGCGGAAGACGGCAACGCCACGCAGGCTCTGCACGTTTCCCCAGTGCGAGGCAATGCGTGCCGCCTCGAACATCATCTGAATCTTCTCGCGTTCGACCGGCTTGTAGGGCTTGAGAAACCGGATCGATCGCCTGCGGCCAATCACTTCGCGTAGCTCCATGTCGGGCTCCCTTCTCTCCGTCGATTTCGTGGCGACCCGCGGTCGTCCCTCGAAGCATGCCACAAGAGTCACCGGTCGAGCACGAGGTCGAGAAAAGCCTCCGAAACCGCGTTCTGAACGGCTCTCTCCGGGCTGCGCCCCGCCCAGACGGCCCGGGTGATGCGCTCCCTGTCGATCCGGAGCGTTCATGGCGGCGGTTCGGGTCGGGGCCGACGCCGAGTGAGCCCAGAAGCACCACCTGGCAGCCCGCCTCGACATGCCGTGGGTGATCGTCCCGACGGGCTGCCTGACGCCTCTGATGAAGATGTTCTTCGCGTGAGTATGCGAATACATCGGAATCATGGGTTCTCTTCGGTCCCCCCAGCTATCTGTTCGGCACACTTGATTGTGAAAGTGCCTTCGATGTCGCAAGAGCGCATCGAAAGCTCGTGTTGCGAAGCCGGCGTATCGGCACGCTCTATTGATGACTCTCGCGATTATCCGCCAGATCGCTACGATAGACGGCCAGTCGCAGCGCTCGGATGAGCGCTCTCTTCTGCAACGCCAGCAAGCGAAAGAGTCAGCCATGAAGGTGTACACCACCGCCCCGCTCGAAGACCCGCGTGACGCGCGAAGCTCGTTCCCCCATCTCGAAGAGATCGGCTACGACGGAGCCTTTACCTTCGAGGCCAAGCACGATCCGTTTCTCCCGCTGGCGTTGGCCGCCGAACACACTACGCACCTGCGGCTCGGCACGGCGATCGCGATCGCGTTCGCGCGAAACCCCATGAATCTGGCCAACCTCGCACACGGCCTTCAGACGATCAGTGGCGGCCGGTTCGTGCTCGGGCTCGGGTCACAGGTGAAGCCCCATATCGAGCGCCGCTTCAGCATGCCCTGGTCGAAGCCCGCTGCTCGCATGCGGGAGATGGTGCTGGCGATCCGGGCCATTTTCGATGCTTGGGAGGGGAAGGCCAAGCTCGATTTCCGAGGCGAGTTCTACCGCCATACCATCATGATCCCGGCCTTCGACCCCGGGCCGAATCCGTTCGGGCCGCCGCCCGTGTTGGCAGCGGGCTTCGGACCACTCATGACCGAGGTCGCGGGTGAGGTGGCGGACGGCTTCATCGCACATCCTTTCAACAGCCGCCGCTCCCTGCTGGACAACGCCCTCCCCGCGCTGGAGCGCGGCTTGGCGAAGAGCGGGCGGCAGCGAACCGATGTCGAAGTCGTCTGCGCCACTCTGGTTGTGACCGCTGACGAGGGTGAGGAGTTCGAGCGGGTGAAGCTGGCGGCGCGCAAGCAGCTCGCCTTCTATGGCTCGACGCCAGCCTATCGCCCGACTCTGGAGTGCCATGGCTGGGAAGACGTCCACGCGGAGTTGAATCGGCTATCGAAGGAAGGACGCTGGGATGACATGACGCATCTCATCGATGACGACATCCTCGAGGCCATTGCCGTGGTCGGACCGCGCAATGAGATCGCGCAACGACTCCAGCAACGCCTGGACGGCATCGCCGATGGCGTGAGTCTCACCCACAATCGGGCACCGGACCCCGCGCACTGGGCAGACGTGGTCCGCGACTTGAAAGCGAGCTAGCGCGTTCTGACTCGCCCTTGCAGCGCTGCCTAGCGATCAGGCACCAGAGCGCCACCGTTGAGTGGGGGCATAGAGGAATCGCTTCCGTGGCTGAGCCGCCGCTCCACCCATGCACGGCGCGGCGCACACCGACTTGAGCACTCGCCCGTTCTGGCCGTCGATCCCGTACTCCATCCGCCTGCCATCGGGGAAGGTCACCCGGCGTGGGTTGCCGTGGGCGTCGCAGTCGTAGAGGGTAGTGCCACCCGCGTCGGTGCGCGTCTCGAGGTCGGCCCCGTGGCTGTAGGTGTAGTCCGTGGCCCCGAAACCGTAGGTCAGCAGGCGGTCCTGGTCGTCGTAGGGTAACTCCCGTACCTGTTGGAGCGAGGATCCCTGGCGACCCTGTGTTCGTCACCGCGACGTTGCTCGCGACGCGAGAGAAGTATCCGGGTGAGAGACCGAGAGGGTCCGCGACCAAAGCGGGATTGTTGCCGACGTAGTCATAGAGATTCGTGCCACCCGCCTGCCCAATCGGGTCCGCCGAGATGTAGCGCCCGATGCTGGGGTCGTAGTACCTGAACCGGTTGTAGTGCAGCCCTGTCTCCGCGTCGTAGTATTGCCCCGGGAAGCGGATATTGAACTCCACGGCAGGGGATCCGACGACCACCGCCTCGCCGAAGGCCCAGTAGTCGGCTTGCCAGGCCACCTCGCCCGCAGCGTCGGTCAGCATCCGGGGCGTGTCGAGGTGGTCCGTGTGCACGAAGTACGGCGCGAGCCCGCCGTCGCCCAGCTCCGCCACCACTGGCGCGAACCCGGTGCCGTACAGGTATCGCGCCTGGACCGCGCCCGTATGGTCTCGCTCCTCCAGGAGCCGGTCCCCGTGGCCGGCCCCTCCATACTGGTACCAGCAACCGTGTTGACGATGTTTCTTATCCGGCGGCCTCCCATTCCGTCTGGTCCCTGACGAT
Source organism: Deltaproteobacteria bacterium (assembly GCA_029261835.1). Classification (GTDB taxonomy): domain Bacteria; phylum Myxococcota_A; class UBA9160; order UBA9160; family UBA4427; genus JAJDAO01. The sequence continues at coordinate 178,113 of JAJDAO010000067.1, forward strand.
TGCATTGAGGATCGTCACGAGCTTCCGAGCCACTGCCACGAAGGCCACCTTCGGCGGTTTTCCAGCGGCTCGCAGCCGTTCGTTCATTGCTTTGAGCTCTGGATTGAACCGGGCACCCACCATCGCTGCCACGTAGAGCCCCGAGCGCGGCGCACGCCGGCCACCATGGATGCACCTGGGGCCTGACCGCTGACCGCTGTCCTTCGCATACGGAGCTAAGCCCACGAGTGAACTGATCTGCTTTCGGTCGAGCTTCCCGAGCTCGGGCAGGTCGATCAACAGCGTGCGAGCCACCTTGGGCCCGACACCCGGTACGGTCTGGAGTCGTATGAAGTCGCGCTTCTGCCTACTGTCTTCAGCGATGATCTGGTCGACTCTTAGATCAAGCTTTTTGACTCGTCCCTCTAGAACCCGGATCAAGCTTCGAACATCTTCCGCCACGCATTTCGGGGCCTGGTGAAGCCGATTCTTTTCGGACTGAATCATGAGAATCAGCTGGCGCCTGCGTGCCGCGAGATCGCTGAGGAGGCGCTCTCTGCGGCTCTTCTGAGGACGGACCGGTGGTGCGACCTTCTCACCGAACAGAGCAAGAAGTCGGGCGTCGATCACGTCGTTCTTGGCCAAGATCCCCATGCCCTCGCCGAAGCGCCGGACACGGACTGGGTTCAGCCGGGCGACCGGAACCCCCTCATCGCCGAGCGTCTCATACAAGAGCCGCTCGTATTGGCCCGTGGACTCGAGTACGACGCAGTCGAACTCCAGCCCTTGAAGCTTCTTCAGCAGCCGACGCACGCCGGCTGCGGTATTCGGGATCCGCCCAACTTTTCCAGTGCGACCAAGGGCCCAGTCGAAGTGGTTCTTCGCGACATCAACGCCAATGCACGCACCCATGCTAGGCTCCCCCTGCACAACGAACTCGGGCTCTTGGATACGGGCTCATCGGCCCAGGCAACCGTTCGAGCTTCGCTGCGGCTGTGGAGTGCGGTGACCCTTGCTGGTACACGGTCTCCGAGCGGACCAAGTCTCTTGCGGCCTACCGACTCCGGGTAGAGACCCACAGCCAGTTGCTTCTGGCTGTGGGTCTGACTTCTTCTCTACCACGGATCTGCCATAAGAGCCTCTGAGTTAGATTCCCGGCCGGGAATCGACTGGAGGCGAGATGAAGCGGGCGCGTTTTTCTGAAGAGCAGGTCATTGGGATTCTGAAGGCAGCAGAGTCGGCGGGGAACATTCGAGATGTGTGCCGCGAGCACAATA
>JAJDAO010000068.1 GCA_029261835.1 Deltaproteobacteria bacterium
CCGTCGCGATGCACGCGTCCTTTCGCCGATCTCTGCGTTGCGAAACCTTGCTGTACTTCAGTACAGCGGCGGGTCCGCGCCTTGATCTCGACGAAAGCCCGCGAGCCTCGCTCGGTCCGGAGTTCTTCCGCAACCTGCTAGTGCTGTTTCTCCGCCGAGGTCCGCTCTCTCTCCTCTCGCTTCTTCTGCAGCGCTCGCTGCGCGCGATGACAGTCGCGAATCCGTCTCGCTGCGATGAAGAGCGAAGTCGCAGAGACGGTGGCCGTCGCTGCCGGAATGGCCCACTCTCCGCCGTCGATGCCCAGCCTGTCATCCGCCCCGCTGGCCACGACGAAGATAAGGAGGCTGCCGCCGAGGATCACTGCATCGGCGGCCAGCGCCGGTATCGCCTCCCGGCATTCGATCTGCTCGAGCTGCTCGTAGTTCGCCGGCGGCCCACTCGCGAAGACGGCCGCGCAGCCTGCCGGAGCCAGCAGAGAGCAGATCAGAACGGCCGCCAGGGCACGTCGTCCTTGAGAGAATGCCTTCATGGGTGGGTCAAGCATATTGCATTGCGTCAAGCTGCGGTGGAGGAACCTTGAGCCGTTCCTCAATGGGGCGCTCCCGACCCAACGAGGAGATCGTGCTGCGCGAAGGGTACCGATATGGTCGATCACCTGGGGTGAATTCCTTGGAATTCGTGGGCAAGCCGCGCTAAACGACCGGGATCGGGGCCGGGGGAAAGGAGAGTCGATGACAACAAGAGCCGTCGTCGCCAACTGGGATCAGCTCGAAGACCGCAAACCGGTGCACGCCCTGGTGGCGAACGTAGATCTGGTGATCGTTCGTCACGATGATGACGTGTCCGTTCTCTATGGTCGCTGCCTGCACCGGGGCGCGCTGCTGTCCGACGGCTGCATCAGGGGCAAGGACATCCTCTGTGGCCTACACGGCTGGGATTTCCAGTATGAAACCGGCGTCAGCTCCTATGACAACGCCGAAAGGCTGAAGAAGTTCGCCGCTTGGGTCGAGGACAATCACGTATGTGTCGACGAAGCGGAGATTGCCGCGTGGGAACGGGAGAACCCACAGCCGTTCGATCGCGACCGATACCTGGGCAACTTTGCCGATACCCACCCCATCGAGGAAGAGCCCCACGTGGGGCTGATCCAGAGCTATGCCAGTGATGGGCTGTCGAAGACCGGCCACCACGGCCTGGCCACCGCGATGGGGGTTTCGCGCAACGAGCTGCCCAGCTGGGATGACATCCAGTTCATCACCGCCCAGCTGGCCACGCCGCCCCACCTGGACGAGGTCGAGGTCGGCACGGAGGTAGTGATCGGCCCGAACGCGGCGAAGCCGCTGACGCTCGAGATTCCCCTCTTCGTGTCGGACATGAGCTACGGCGCCCTGTCGGAAGAGGCCAAGGTCGCGCTGGCCCGAGGCGCGCAGAGGGCGGGCACCGGCATCTGCTCCGGAGAGGGCGGCATGCTGGCCGAGGAGCAAGCCGAGAACAGCCGCTACTTCTATGAGCTGGCCTCGGGCCGCTTCGGCTTCAGCATGGATAAGGTGCAGCGCTGCCAGGCGTTTCACTTCAAGGGCGGACAGGGCGCCAAGACTGGCACGGGCGGCCACCTTCCGGGCGACAAGGTCAAGGGCAAGATCGCCCAGGTGCGCGGCCTCAGGGAAGGCGAGGCGGCCATCTCGCCACCGCGCTTCCCAGAGTGGACCCACGTCTCCCAGATCCGCGACTTCGCGGACCAAGTGCGGGAGCAGACCGGCGGTATTCCCATCGGCTACAAGCTCTCGGCCCAGCACATTGAGGACGACATCGACGCGGCGCTGGCGGTCGGTGTCGATTACATCATCCTGGATGGGCGGGGCGGTGGTACCGGAGCGGCGCCGGTGATCTTCCGGGACAACATTTCAGTGCCGACCATTCCCGCCCTGGCACGGGCGCGTCACCACCTGGATCGTCTGGGGCGCCGGGACATTTCGCTGGTGATCACCGGCGGGCTGCGCAAGCCGGCGGACTTTGCCAAGGCGTTGGCGCTGGGCGCGGATGCGATCGCGGTCTCCAACGCCGCCATGCAGGCCATCGGCTGCGTGGGCATGCGGGCCTGCCACACCAACAACTGCCCGGTTGGCATCGCGACCCAGAAGCCGCACCTACGGGCGCGGCTGGATGTCGCGACCTCGGCGGAACAGCTAGGCCGTTTCTTGACCAGCTCGGTGGAGCTGATCAGCCTGCTGGCGCGAGCCTGTGGACACGATCACTTGCGGCAGCTCTGCGTGGATGACCTCACGACCTTCAAGCGAACGATGACGGAGCTGGCCGGCGTGCCCTACGGCGGCCTCTCCCGACGTTGCGACTAGCAGGCTAGTATTCTCTCACTGTGGAAGTCCTCTCCCTCGACCACATTCACGTATACGCCGAGAACGCCGAGCGCTCCGCCGAGTTCTACGTACGCCACTTCCAGGCCGCGGAGGTCCACCGCAGTGAGAACATCCACGGTCAGGATCTCATCTTCCTCGCCCTCGGCGGACAGATCCTCGTCGTCGGCCCCTTTCCCCCCGAACTCTCGCCCGCTCCTCCGCCAGCCGCGGGCGACGGCGCCTACTCCCATGGGTTCGGTATTGCGCACATTGGCCTGCGTGTGCCCAATGTGGTCGCCGCGGCCACAGAGCTCGAGGCCGCAGGCGTCGCAATCCTGTCACAGCCCGTGACGGGGGAGGCCGGCCTCGTCTACGCCTACATTGCGGCGCCCGACGGGGTGGTGGTCGAGCTCACCCAGTACGCATCGCCGAGCTGATCTGACGCACGCCAAATCGTCTTTCGACCCGCGGCTATCAAGTGTAGATTGGCGTCAAGCCATCCACGCGCCTCGGCGGTGTCCACGATGACGATTGAAGCCTGGGCGCTCTTCTGCCTCACCGAGATCTTCCTCTGCCTCAACCCGGGGCCATCCGCGATGGTCGTGATTTCTCTCGGCATGACTCGCGGCAGGCGAGCGGGCGTGATGGCGTCCGTCGGTGTGATCGCCGCCAACGCGATCTACTTCGCCCTCTCGGCCACCGGCCTCGCGGCGCTGCTCAACCTCTCGTCCCAGGCATTCGAGGTCGTTCGCTGGTGCGGCGCGGGCTATCTCGTCTTCATCGGCGGTCGCACACTCATCCGCTCCTTCAGGCCCCGGGCGGAGCAGCCGACATCGATGGCCGAGATCTCGCTGCGGCGCTCGTTCTGGCAGGGCCTCGTCGCGCAGGGCGCGAACCCGGGTCTCATCGTGTACTTCACCGCCATCCTGCCGCAGTTCATCGACGCGGCCGCGCCGTTGTCTTCGCAGGTGGCCGTCCTCGCGTTCAGCTCCTTCATCATCGAGTTCAGCGTGCTCTCCTTCTACTCCACGCTGTCCTCACGCGCCGGGAGCCGCGCAGCGCCGAAGTTCCGCAACACAATCGAGCGGCTCGGCGGTGGCTTTCTCATCGCCGCGGGCGCGCGACTGGCGGCCATCGACCGCGAGTAGGCGCGCAGCGGGCGTGCGACACGCAGGAGCCGGGCCTCAGGCCCCCGTCGTGCGCTCTTGCAGCAACGCGCGTCCGAGACCCACGCACACCAGGATGAGAATCACGCAGAATAGCAGCCCGGTGTTGATCGCCGCCGATTGAAGTGCCGCGAGGCCCCCGCTCACTAGCAGCACCGCCGCAACGACACCCTCGCTGACAGCCCAGAAGACTCGCTGCCAGACGGGCGGGTCGGGATGCCCGCCGGAGGTGAGCATGTCGACGACGAAGGAACCGGAATCCGAAGAGGTCACGAAGAAGATTGCGATCACGATCGCCGCTAGCAACGAGGTCATGCCGGCCAGAGGCAGTTGATCGAGCAGCGCGTAGATTCCCGTCGAGATGTCGGCCTCGACGGCTGCCACGATTCCGGCGCCCTGCGCGTCGAGCTGCAATGCAGACCATCCGAACACCGTGAACCAGACGCAGCTCACCAAGGAGGGCACGAGGAGCACGCCGAGCACGAACTCCCGGATCGTTCGCCCGCGAGAGATCCTCGCGATGAAGGTGCCGACGAACGGCGACCATGCGATCCACCACGCCCAATAGAAGAGCGTCCAGGACTTCTGCCAGCCGTCGTCACCCAGCTGCGAGTAGCCCGTGCTGAGGGGGATGATGGCCAACGCATAGTCGACGATGTGCTGCGGCAAAGCCATGAGCAGGGCAGCCGTCGGGCCCGCGACGGCCACAAAGAGAAGCAGGGCCGTCGCCAGAACCACGTTCAGCTGAGAGAGCCGGCAGATCCCCCTCTCGAGCCCGAGCACGACCGACATCGTCGCCCCGGCCGTGATCACGGCGATGATGGCAACCTGCACGCCCGTCGCTTCCGGAGCGCCAAAGAGCCGGTGCAGGCCGGCGTTGATTTGCATCGCCCCGAGACCCAGCGAGGTCGCCAAGCCGAAGAGCGTCCCGAAGACGGCCACGATGTCGACGAGATGACCCGGAAGGCCGTGGATGCGGTCGCCGAGCAGGGGCTCGAGGGTCGACCGAACGGCCAGCGGCAGCCCCTTGCGATGACCGAAGTACGCGATGGCGAGCCCCATGACGGCGTAGACGCCCCACGCGTGCAGCCCCCAATGAAAGAACGTAGTGCTCATGGCCTGGCGGGCCGCCTCGGGCGTCCCGCCCGGACCGCTGGGCGGACTCGCGTAGTGGAGCACCGGTTCGGCCACACCGTAGAACATGATGCCGATACCCATGCCCGCACTGAACAGCATCGCGAACCACGACGGCAAACCGAAGCTCGGCGCCTCGCCTTCCGGACCGAGCCGGATCCGGCCGCGCGCACCCAGCGCGGTCCACAGCGAGAAGACGAGGCACAACGCGGTCGAAGCAACGAATAGCCAGCCCAACCGGCTCACGATCCAATCCTGGAGCCCCAGGAAGAAATGCTTCGCCAGCTCCGGATCGACGACGCCGAATGCCAGCACTGCGACGACAACGCCCGCGGAAGGCAGAAAGACCGCGGGCTCGACGCTGGACCAGTCGGCCTTCACGCGCGTCGGCTCACCGGCGCTTGCTGAAGTGGAAGATGCCCCATGTCAGATGGCCGCGGGCGGCGGCCGCCACCCAGTGTCCCAGCCCTTCGAGCATACGTGACACGTAATCGACGCCGCAGCGCTGCACCATCTCCTCTCGCCGCGCCTCCAGCTCTTGGCGCACTCTCGCGTAGTGGGCGCGAAGCTGGTCGGGCATCTCGACGAAGGCGAGCTCCTCGAAGCCGAACGAGGTCAGATTCTTTCGATAGAAGCCGGGCGATGCGAGCGTGTCGAGGTGGATGCGATCGAGGACCGGCTGGAGCACGTCCGGCGGGCAGTCATCGGTCTGCATCGGATCCGTGAACAGGAACTGGCCCCCGGGTCGCAGCACGCGAGCGACCTCGGAGAGCACCCGTTCACGTGCGCCGCTGTGAAGGATCGCGTCCTGTGACCAGACAACGTCGTAGACGGCATCGGGACCGGGAATCGACTCGAAATTGGCGTGAACGACCCGAACGTGATCGCCCTGCCCCGCTTCGCGCGTCAGCTGCCGATTCCGCTCGTTCTGCGCTTCGCTCAGGTTCAGACAGTCGACCCGGCATCCGAATCGTGCCGCCAACGCGCGGCCCGCGCCGCCGTAGCCCGCACCGATGTCGAGCACGCGTTGGTCGGCGCCCAGCCCCTCGAGGCGAATCGCCATGGTTTCCACCGTGCGAGCACTGGCTCTGGCGACCTCTTCCGTTTCGCTCTCGTAGACGCCGATGTGGATATCCTCGCCGCCCCAGATATCGGCATAGAAGGAATCGGCCTCCGGGCTGTCGTAGTAGGCCTCGGTCGTCGCACTCACGGGCGACGATATCGAGGGCCGCTCATCACACATCGGGATCGTCCATGTGCTTTTCCGCCACGTGGACGAAGAAATCCGGCTCGGCTTCCTGGTACGTTTCCTGGAAGTCGCCGTAGGTCTTCACCGAGGCGAAGCCGGCCTCGCGCACGATCCTGCGCACGTAGTTCTTGCGCAGCGGGAACATGTTCAGCCGAAACTTCGAGCCATCGGGGAACGTGTACTGAAAGCGCGCGAGGCCCTCATCCACGTACTCGGGCTCGGCCACCACCTCATCGCCGCAGTAGTAGTACTTGTGCTTGCTGGAGAAGCCGTCGTCGAGGATTGCGTCGTAGTTGCGCTGATCGAGGATCAGGATGCCATCGTGCTTGAGCGCCGCGTAGAACTCGGCGAGGGCGCGCCTGCGGTCCTGCTCACTGAAGATATGCGTGAATGAGTTGCCGAGGCAGATGATCGCATCGAACTTCCCGTTTACCTCGCGGTTCAGCCAGCGCCAGTCCGCGTGGATCGTCTTCAGGATGAAGTGGCGATCCCCCGCGTTCTCGAAGGCCTTGGTGAGCATCGCGGCGTTTCCGTCGACACTGGTCACCTCGAAGCCTGCGTCGAGCAGCTGGATCGAGTGGAAGCCCGTGCCCGTCGCCACGTCGAGTACGTTCATCTTCCCGCGCCCTTTGAGCAGTTCGATGAAGAAGCGCCCCTCGCTCTCGGCCCGCGAATCCCAGTCGATCAGCTCGTCCCACTTCTCAACGAAGCTCTGGACGTACTCGGCGTGGAAGTGATCGGTCTCTCGGACCGCGGTCGGGTCTGGGCCGAAATCCTGGTCCGAGGAGCGAAGCGAACGCTCGGCGCGCTCGCGAAGAACGGCTCTGAGGTGGGACGACATGAGGCCTCCGGTCTCGGGCGCGGTATCGGTACCGCGCGGCACCACGCCCTATCCGGGCACGAACTGGTGCGGAAGCGAGCGACACTATCGCCTAGATAGATACGATGCAATGGATCATTTGTGTGAATACAATCGGAACAGCGGTCTATCCGGCCGTTTCGCGCGCTACAAGGCCGTTATCGCGTCACTATCCCAATTGTGAACGATGGATCAATACATCGTTGTCAAACGATGCGGACGACAGCTCAGGTGATGGCTGGCCCCTCTGGGGATGCTGAAGGGGGTGCAGCAGCGGCCTCGTCGCCCGGCGATGTGACGGGTCCGGTCTCCAGGATCGCTGCGGCATCGATCCCTTCGGCATCCATCATGGAGGCAATCCGCTCGAGTGCCGCGAGCATCCAATGCCGCTCCCAATCCTCGAGCCGTGCGAGCTCGGCGCGGAACCGCTCCTGCAGCAGCGACGGCGCCTCGTCCAGAACGCGCTCGCCCTCTTCTGTCACACGGATGACGACGCTGCGCCGGTCTCCTTCGGAACGCCTACGCTCTACGAGCCCACGCCGCTCCAGCCGATTCAAGATCCCCGACACGGTCGGCTGGCTCAGATGAACCGCTCGCGCCAGAGCGCTGATCGTGGGGTCACCGAGCTTCTGCGCCTCGCGCATTGTGGCGAGCTGCGGCCCCGTGAGCTTGAAGCGGTCTACGAGCCGGCGAGACTGCAGGTCGATCGCGCGGATGATCCGCCGGATCGACGCGACGATGTGGTCTTCGACCTCAGAGGATGCAGTCATGGCTGGGATCCAGGCGGACGCTGGTGTCAGCGTACAGCAAACAGCATGGAGTGTGCATCCAATCCGCATAGAGACGCCCGAGCCCGCGATTGACCTGCGTCACGAGTCGCCTTCGCCCTTTCCCTCGCCCTCGGCCACCCTGTAGTCGCCGAAGGGCTCGTCGCGCTCCTGCAGCGCTCCGGTGAGATTCCCCTGCATCTTGCCCATGAATGCGTGAAAGCTCTTCTGGTGAATCCCGAGTGCGCACAGCTCGGTGCCGGCCCGGATGGCCGTACGGAGGCCCATGATCTCCATTTGACGGTGTACCGTGCGCTTGTTGAGCTGGACGATGTCGGGCGGCAGGGTGGCGATCCGCTGTGCCATCTCGAGCACTCGCTCCTCGAGCTCGGCACTGGGGTAGGCGCGGGTGGCCCAGCCCAGCCGTGCGGCCTCGAGACCGGTGATCGAGTCACCGGTCACCATCATCTCCATGGCCATGCGCATGCCGACCAGCCATGAGTGGAACTGCATGTCGGGGACGCCGAAGCGAACCGCCGGATAGCCGATCTGCGCGTCCTCGGCCACATAGACGAGATCGCAGCCGGTGGCGAGCTCGCTGCCGCCGGCCAGGCAGTAGCTGTGCACCTGGGCGATCACCGGCTTTGCCAGATCCCAGATGCCCATCCAACCCGTGGTCACGTGACGCGGCCAGCTGCCATCGCCGCCCGCCGTGAAGTACGGCATCTCCTGGCCTTCGTTGCCGCTGCCCAGCTCGTAGCCCGCCGAGAAGCACTTGCCCGCGCCGCGCACGATGCTGACGCGCACTTCCGGGTTGGCATCGGCCGCCTGCAAGGCGTGGATCACCTCGCCCCGCAGCGCATGATTGAGTGCGTTGCGCTTGTCGGGTCGGTTGAGCGTGATGCGCCGAACGTGGGGTGCGGGGTCGTCGACGAGAACCGCTGTGTACTCCACCGGGTAACCTCACGAGGGATTTGATGGGGAATGTGCTCCTCGAGGACAGCTCAGACAGTCTTCGTGCCCCGCAGCATCTTGGCGATCATTGCGAGTGGTACTCGGCGCAGCCGGCGTTGGCAAGAAGCCCAATTCGGGACGAACAGAGGACGGCTTCAATCCGTACAGAAGAGGCATGACAGACACTCTTCTGGCAACGTGGCACTCGGAAGCTGAGCGAAGATTTTCGGTGCGCGGAGCAGCATTCCACGTTGCCGCGGCGGACACGCGACAAGCGTGAGCCTCGGATCAGGCCTTGTGCTGGCGCCGCTGCTGCCTCGCCTTGCCTCTTCGCCTGAGGATCCGCTCCAGCCAGAACAGGCGGCTCGGCCACAGATTCAGGAGCCTGGCGCCGGTCGTCTGCCCCCAGGGCAGGGCATACTCGATCGGCGCGCGGGGGATGATTCGATCGAAGAGAGCGGCTTCGATCTCCTCCAGCTTCAGCGCCCTGTCGGAGAAGCTGAGCGCGGCTTCCGGATGATTCTCCTGCCTGCTGAGCATCGGCGTCTCGATGGGGCCGGGGCAGAGCAGCGAGACCGCGACCCCATGAGGCTTCAGCTCTTCCGCCAGAGCGATGCTGAAGGCCCGCACCGCGAATTTCGATGCGCTGTAGAGCCCCAGCCCGACGATCGGCATGAGCGAGGACACAGAGCCAATGTTGATCACGTGCCCACCGCCTTGCGCGATCATCTGCCGAGCCACGCGGCGAGCCCCGACCATCACCCCCTTGACGTTCGTATCGATGTGTTTGTCGATCTCTGCTTCGGGCGTCTCGTGGATGTAACCCGGCAGGAGGTAGCCCGCGACGTTGAGGAAGAGATCAACCCTGTGCCAGCGCGACGTCACGACTTCGAGCACGAGCGCCCAGTCTTCGCTCTTGCGCACATCGAGTTCGAGCAATTGGATCCGATCGTTCGACCAGCCGTGCTCGTCGGCAAGCGCCTCGAGCTTCGCCGCGCTGCGGGCCGTCGCGGCGACGCGATAGCCCCGTTTCAGGAAGGCATCTGCCAGATGAAGCCCGACACCGCTCGTGCAGCCCGTGATCAGGACCGTCTCGTCGCTCACGGCATCAGCTCTCGCCTGACGTATGCCTCGACCTGTCGCATGCCTTCCTGGTAGCGCACGCAGGGCTCGTAGCCGAGCTCCCTGCGGGCCTTTTCGATCGGAATCACGGTCTCCGCCGAGACCAGGTTGAGCGCTTCTCGGGTCAGCGGCGGACGCCGCGTCAGGCGCAACAGCTTCCAGACGCTCTCGATGACTGTGGCGGCAGGATGCATGATCCAGCGAGGCAGCGATCGGGGCGGCGAGACGCCCAGCACCTGTGCCAGATCGCCGAAGTACTGCTGCCAGGTCGTGGTGGAGCCGTCGCCGCCATTGAAGACCTGCCCCAATGCCTGCTCGCGTGTGGCCGCCAGCAGCAGCAGCTGTGCGACGTTGTCGACATGCACCAGAGCCGCATTGAAATCGCCGCCACTCACCAGGCCCGCCGGGCCACTGCGGAGCACCTCGACCACATCGTGTACCCACGGCTTCGAGCCGGGGCCGTACACGTTCGCAGGGCGCACAACCGCCAGGGCCATGCCGCGGTTCCGGTGATAGCACCACGCCAACCGCTCCTGCTCCTGTTTGCAGCTGCTGTACGGGCCAACCGGGGCACCCCAGGGCTTCTCTTCTGGGCAAGCACCTCGCGTGAGTCGGTCCCCATAGACCACGATCGATGACGAGAGCACGACCCGCGTATCGTTCTTGAGCGCCGCTTCGAAGACATGGCGGCTTCCTCGCAGCGTGACCCGCTCGTGATCGGACAGTGGAATCCAGTCCCCCACCATCGCCGCCAGATGAATCACGCTGCCGGCACCGGCCATCGCCCGGTCCACATCGTCGGCCCGACTGATGTCCCCGGACACGAGCTCGACACGGTCGTCCCACGACCCCGGCTTCGCCAGACCCGGCAGATCGAAAGCGATGATGCGCTGCGTACCGAGCTCGAGCAGCAGATCCACAGTCCGCCGGCCGATGAAGCCCAGAGCGCCGGTCACCACGACCGGCTGTCTCGGTTGAGTGATGTTCAGCTCCTGGTTCATCGTCTTCTCCGGCGCTCGCCGGCGCCGGGCTTCACGAAGGCTGCGAGTCCTGCGCCGCAGAATCTCATCTCGGCCTCGAGGCACTGCCGAGTGCCATCGATCTCCGACTGACGCCGCTGCGGTGACCATCCGAGCAATGCAGTCATGCGGTCTGCCATCGGCGCGAGCAGCGCATGGCGCCAATGCGGATCGAAGACAGCAGCGCGCGTGCGGCGGTACAGAACGTCTTCGAGGCGCGCGGCACCCTCCTGCCGGACTGCCCAGTCCACCTCGCCGGTGAGCACGGGGCCGCCCGGCACCAGCTCGCTCCGACCCAACGCAATCACCTCCGGCGCCTCGCTGCCGTACAGACGCGACAAACGCTCCGCCGTCCGGCCGCGGACAGCGTACGAGGTGACGAGCTGGCGCTCCAGCCCTTCGAGGGAGCCAGCGAAGTCCCCGCCCGGTAGAGGCCCCTCGTCAGCGGGTCGCGATCGGGGCTTGTCTCCCAGCACGTCAGCCACGCACTTCAGAATACGGAAGGCCATCGGCCGGTATCCAGTGAGCTTTCCGCCCGCAACCGAGATGAGTCCGGAGCGACCCACGGCCACCTCGGACCTGCGCGAGATCTCGTTCGACTTCTTTCCCGGCTGGGCAATCAGCGGGCGCAGCCCGGCCCAGGCCGAAACGATGTCCCCGGCCTGGAGCGGAGCGACGCGGAAATACCTCGCCACCGGCTCGAGAAGGTAGTCCACGTCACTCGCAGAGATCTCGGGCCACAGCGCAGCCCCCCGTTCGTACGTGGTGTCGGTCGGGCCGATGTAGCTGACCTCTCCCCGACGGATCGCCGCCAGGTACCGTCCATCCTTCGTCCGCATGCTCACTTGATTCCGAAGCGGCAGCCGTTCGGCCGGAAGACAGACGTGGACACCCTTGGAGAGGTGAAGTCGCGAAGGGGCTCCCGGGTTCTCGAGCTGCTGGACCGCCTCGACCCAGGGCCCCGCCGCGTTCAGCACGCTACGGCCGTGAATCCGCATCTTTCGCCCCGTGAGTGCACACTGGGCCTCGACACCTATCACTCGATCCGCGCCGTCCGTGATCAGTCCCCGGACCGGCGCGTGGTTCAGCGCGATTGCGCCATTGCCGACTGCAGCGCGCAGGTTGGCGAGCACGAGTCGGGCATCGTCGGTCAGATACTCCCGATACGCACAGGCGTAGCGCCAGGTCGTATGATCGAGGAGTGGCTCCTGCGACGAGATCTCTTCACGCCCCCAGTTCTGATGTCGGTCCTCCGCGGCAACGGCACCCAGGGCTTCGTACAGAGTGACCCCTGACAGGAACTTGATCTGGCCCGCACGCGAGCAGCTCGGAATCACCATCCACCGGCGTTCGGCCAAGTGCGGCGCCAGACGAAAGACGACCTTGCGTTCGAGGGCCGTCTCACGGACAAGCCGCACTTCGGCATAGGCGAGATAGCGAAGACCGCCATGAATGAGCTTCGAAGATCGGCTGGAAGTTCCCGCCGCGAAATCTTCGGCTTCGAGCAGCGCCACGCGGAGCCCGCGCAGCGCCGCCTCCTGCAGCACACCGGCCCCCGTGATGCCGCCGCCGATCACGACCAGATCGAAGCGCTCCTGCTCCAGCGCCCCGAAGCTCGCCTCTCGAGCGGAGCTGTCGAGCGCGCAGGGCCCGGCCATAGCGCTCCTCCCGGTTGGTTCTCCACCCACCTGGATGCTAATTCTAGCTTGCGCCAAGCTCTGGGATCCTGGACCGACCCGACAAAGTTCTGTCCGGAGGCGCCACGCCCCAGCTTCACCGCGCCGGAGTCGTGGCGAATGTCAGGGCCGAGCTCGACGCAAAGGTCAAGATCAAGGTCAAGAATCAGGGTCGATATCGACATCGATGTCCATATCGGTCGCTTGCGAGCCGGGACAGGTGAGTAGTCCCGCTGGGAGGGTGCGCCCGGTTCGATCATGAACGCTGTCGCCGCTGAACAGGTCGAGCAGTTGCTCCGCCGCCTCGAGCTGCTGGGCTTGGACTCCGAGGAGGTCTGCCAGCAGGCGCGAGTCGATCGAGCCCGACTCCGAGAGCCCGGGACGCGCGTCCCCGTGGAGTGGTTCAGCCGCCTCGCCGCCACCGCCGCCGCGCTGTCCAAGGATCCGCTGCTCGGACTGCACGCGGGTGAGACCTCAATCCACGATTTCTTCGACTACCTGGCGATGGCCCAGCCCACCGTGGAGGCGGGCTTCGAGGTCTTCGCCCGCTACGCAAGGCTCGCAGCCGACGGGCTGCGAGCCGAGGTGCGCAAGCGCGGGGCCTACTCGTGGATCCACGTCGAATTCGACAGCGACGATTCGGTCTCGCTCCGGCACTTGTACGAGTATCTCGCCGCGCTGCTGGTGCGAAACTACCGCGCGTCGATCGGCGAGGACCCACGAGTCAGCGAGGTACGCTTTCCGCACGCTCGCCAGGGACCCCAGGCCGAGTACGAGCGCGTCCTCGGAAGCACGGTCCGCTTCGATCAGCAGGCGTTTGCGGTCGGCCTGCCCACCGACGCCCTGGCGCAACGCCACGAGTATCCCAGCCCGCAAGTGGCTCACGTTCTCGGCGAAGAGGCACGCCAGCGACTCGCGCTGGTGAGTGCGGGGGACTTCGCAACCGGCGTCGCACTCGCCGTGCGTCGGGCGTGCGACGAGGGCACGGCCTGCACGCCGGAAAGCGTTGCCCACGTCCTGGGTGTGGGCGCGCGCACGCTCCAGCGGCGCCTGCGACAGCAGAGGAAGAGCTTCCGCGAAGTGCGCGATGCCGTTCGCTGTGACGTGGCGAGCGGACTCCTCCGGCGCCCTTCCCTCCAGGTCTCAGAGGTTGCCGAGAAGCTCGGGTTCGCCGACGTCGCCGCATTCGACAAGGCATTCAAACGGTGGACGGGAAAGACGCCACGCGCATTCCGGCACGAGCCACACGAAGCCGGCGACACGGACGACACGGGAGACGGCACGGGCTGAGCGATCGTCCGCGCTGACCGCACGCGCGGCGTCGGGCTCGGCGTTGGCTAACGTCGATTCATGGGCATATGGAGCCGCCTCGTCCTCGGCATCGCCGCTGGCGCGACATTCCTGATTGCAGCTTGGTTCGCCACCGGGCCACCCGCACCGGACGACGCGCTGCGCGTCCTGTTGGCCCGGAGGATCCTCACCATGAACCCCGACCGGCCAGAGGCGACGGCGGTCGCCATCGCATCGGGTCGCATCGTCGCCGTTGGATCGCTGGACGACGTGCGGGCGGCGCTCGAAGATCGCCCCTTTGAGCTCGACAGCTCCTTTCGCGACCACGTGCTGCTGCCGGGCTTCATCGACCCGCACATCCACCCGACCCTGGCCGCCACCATCCTTCCGATCGAGATCGTGTCGGCCATGGAGTGGACCACACCTCGCGGACGCACGCGGGCGGTGCGCGGGCGCGAAGCCTTCCTGACGCGGCTGCGCGAACTCGATGTGCGGCTGCGCGACGGCGGCCGGCCGCAGGCGTGGCTCTCGGTCTGGGGCTACCACGAGCCCTATCACGGCGTGCTCTCGCGCCGCGATCTCGATGCCGTCTCCGATTCGCGTCCGATCTTTGTGTGGCAGCGATCGGTGCACGAAATGATCTTCAACACGCGGGCACTCACGGAGCTCGGAATGACACGCGAGGCATTCGACGCGCATCCGCAGGCGGACTGGGCGCGTGGTCACCTCTGGGAGGCGGGGGCCCTGAGCCTCGGCCGTCCGATGACGCGGGTCATCGCGCGCCCCCTCACGTACCGGCGCGGCCTTTCGCTGATGAGTGAGGTAATCCACCGCGGCGGCCTGACGACCGTCGCCGAGCAGGGCTTTCCGCAGGTGAGCGCACCCGCCGAACTCGCGATGCTCGCCCTGGAGATGCACAAACGCGAGACGCCCTACCGCTTCGTGCTCGTGCCAAACGCCATGTTCCTCTATCGCCAGGAAGGCGATGCAGCGAAGGCGGAGCACGCCGCGGGCCGGCTGCTCGGCTGGAGCAGCGACCGAATCCGCATCCCGCGCCACGCCAAGTACTATGCGGACGGTGCGATCTTCAGCCAGCTCATGCAGATGTCCGAACCCTACCTCGATGGACACCACGGGGAGTGGCTGATGAAGCCCGACGAGCAGTGGTCGGTGCTCTCCACCTTCTGGGCAAAGGACTGGGACCTACACATCCACGTGAACGGGGACGCCGGCCTCGACCTGGTGCTCGACCAGATCGAGCGCCTGCGCGACCTCGACCCTCGGCCGGGGGGGCGCATCGTTCTCGAGCACTACGGCTACGCGCGGGCGGATCAGCACCAACGGGTCGCGAAGCTCGAGATCGCGGTGTCGAACAACGCCTACTACGTCCACGAACTCGCCCCGATCTACGCCCAGCACGGTCTCGGGCCCGAGCGCGCCGCTGCGATCTCGCCCCTCGGCGGGCTCGCGCGGGCGGGTGTCGCGATTTCGTTCCACTCGGACTTCCCGATGGCTCCGGCCGAGCCGCTCACGCTGGTGTGGGCGGCGGTGAACCGCATCGGCAGCGACGGCCGGGTGTGGGGACCGGACCAGCGGCTCGCGCTGGACCTCGCGCTGCGCGCCGTCACGATCGAGGCCGCCTGGAGCATCGGCATGGAGGACGAGATCGGCTCGATCCGGCCCGGCAAGCGCGCGGACTTCACGGTGCTCGGCGCGGATCCCTACGAAGTCGAACCCAAGACGATCCGCGACATCGAGATCTGGGGCACCGTGTTCGAAGGCCGCCCTCACCCGATCCCATGAGAGAGCTCGCCATCGGGACAGCTGCCCGAGGTGACGCCGCGCTTGCCCTCATCTCAGCCGAAGATGTTGAGCCTTCGCGCTGCCAGCTTCTGGGTCCAGACCGGCATCAGGCGCTTCAGCCACTCGAAGATGAAGGCTTCGATGCCCACGATCATTCGCAGCCGATTGCCCTCGATGCCCTTCACGATCGCCCGCGCGACGTCGTCTGGCGAGTGTCCGTACTTGTCGAAGTTGCGTTGCAGACTGGCGCGGTCCTCCTCACTCTTGGCTCGAACACCCGACGCGATGTTGGTCGCGATGCCGCCCGGGTGAATGCTCGTCACGCCGACGTGGGTATCCAGTAGCTCGGCCCAGAGCGACTCGGTCAAGCCGCGCACGGCGAACTTCGTTGCGCAGTAGCTGCTCTGACCCGGGATGCCCACGAAGCCGAACAGGCTCGAGACGTTTACGATGTGCGCTTCGTCGACCTTCATCAGCTCGGGTAGGAAGAACTTGCAGCCGTGCACCACGCCCCAGAAGTTGATACCCACGAGCCACCGCAAGTCGTCGAGCGAGTGATCCGCGAAGGTCTTGAGGACGGACACGCCGGCATTGTTTACCACGACATGCACCGCGCCGTGCGCCGCGATCACCTCGGCGGGGAGCGCCTCCATGCGAACGGCGTCAGAGACGTCCGCCCGGTGCTGGCTCACGTGGGCGCCTTTCGCCCGCAGCGCTCGAGCGGTCTCGTCCAACCGAACGGGGTCGATCTCGACGAGGGCGATCGCGCAGCCTCGCTGCGCCAGCAGCTCCGCCGTCGCACGACCGATTCCACTGCCGGCGCCCGTGACGACCGCGACGCGCCCCTTCAATCGCTTCATGGGTTCTTCCTTTGCGCGAATACTCTCGCCGACCGATCTCGGCCAGGTCGAAGAGAGTAGCGGGCGTCCCATGACTGGACTTCCCCCCTCGGCCTCGTGGGCAATCAGAGCCAGAGGTTCGAGGCGAACTCAAGCGCCTCGGGAATGGCGCCGGGACAGCAGGATCATCAGGGCGGGCGCCACGGTCACGTCGGCTATGAAGGCAATCACAATCGAGCAGCTCGCTAGCAGGCCGAACCAGACAGTGTTGTTCATATAGGAGAGCATGAAGACCGCTGTGCCCAACGACAGGATCACCGAGGTGAAGAAGAGCGCGGAGCCCGTGGTCACGAGCGTCTCATGAACCGCCCGTCTCGCATCGCCCGTCTGCTCGAGATAGCGGTTGAACTTGTGCATGAAGTGAATCGTATCGTCCACCGCGAGGCCGATCAGAATGCCGCCGATCAGCAAGGTGGACGCGTCGAGTGGAATACCCGCCCACCCCATCAGCGCAAGGATGAGGTACACGGGGATCAGGTTCGGAATCAACGCGGCCAAGCCCCGGCGTAGGTCTCCCACCAGCAGCACGAGCATGGGGGCAATCACGACCAAGGCGAAAACGTAGGAGCGGGCCATGCTGATGATGACCGCCCTGAAGACGCGTGACATGAGGACGACGCCACCCGTGAACTCGAACTCCAGCCCGTCGCCCAGGATCTCGCGCAGACCCGCTTGAACCTGGCCGAAGAACTCGCGATACAGCATGCCGTCCACGATCGGTGTCCGGATTGTCAGTCGCGCCGTTCGGAACTGCGTGTCGGTGAAGTCGTCCAGGTCGTCCGAGCCACTGTTCTCGAATAGGAGAAGTTCCTGCGCGACCAGCCCGCGGTCTTCCGGCAGCACGTAGAACTCGGGGCGATTCTCGTTGAGCGCCCTGTGGGTCTCCTTGACGATGTCGACCAACGAGATGGCCTTCTTGACCCGATGCTCTCCAACGCGGGTGGTTTCGCTGAATCGCATCGCCTCCTCGATACGTCGCAGGGTGTCGGGCTCCTGAAGGCCGTCTTCGCGCCCCGTGTGAACCAGGACTTCGAACCTTGCGGCGCCGTCGAACTCGCGATCCACCAGCTCGGCGGCCAAGCGCACAGGATCGTCCGCTGGAAACCATCGGATCCCGTCGTGGGAGAAGTGCACCCGTAGCACCCCGCCGAGTCCGAGCACGAGCATCGCGGCGGCTGCGACCAGCACGGCAACCGGGTGCCCCGTCGCCACGTCAGCCACCTTCGCGAGCATGCGAACCGAGAAGTCGTGCTGCGCATCGACCCGCCGTCGGCCAGCACCCAGAGGTGTCAGAGCGAGCAGTGCTGGAAGCAGGACCAGGCTGTAGACCATGGCAAGCAGCACGCCGATCGGCGCGATCACGCCGAGCTGCGCGACGGGCGCCAGCTCTGCCACGCTGAAGCTCGCGAGACCCGCTGCCGTCGTCGCGCTCGTCATGACGACCGCCAAACCGGAGTGTCCCAGCGCATCGGTGATCGCCTCCTGCTTGGCCCTTCCCGTCGCCAGCCTTTGGTAGACGATCACGAGGATGTGGACCGAGTCGCTGATGCCCACCACGAGCAGGAATGCCGGCAGGAAGTTGAGCGTGATCGAGAAGGGGATATCGAGCAGCACCATCACGCCCATGGTCGAGACGAGAGAGCTGAGCACCACGACGAGCGGCAACACGACGCCGGAAAGCGTGCGAAAGAGGATCGCGAGCACCCCCGCGATCAGCAGTATCGAGAGCGGCAGGAAGACGAACACATCGCGCTGCAGCGTCTGCATCAACGCGAAGTCAAGCACCGGTCCGCCAGACACATGTATGAGCAAGTCGGCGGTGTCGTGGCGTTTCGCGACTCGATGAACGGCCGCGACCAGTTCACGAGTCTCTGCGTCCGTGAGATACTCGGCCTCCCCTTCGTCGCCCTCCCAGGAATCGTCGAAACCGGAGAGCACGCCATGCTGCGGATGCAGCGTGGAGTACGTATAGGGCTTGATGCTGAGAAGGGTGTAGTCGGCGTTCTCGCTGATCAGGGTGCCCACGTAGAGGGGGTTCGAGAGCACGCGCGCACGCAGGGCCGCCAGCTCGTCGTCACCGTGCGGCCAATCC
This sequence comes from Deltaproteobacteria bacterium, assembly GCA_029261835.1. Classification (GTDB taxonomy): domain Bacteria; phylum Myxococcota_A; class UBA9160; order UBA9160; family UBA4427; genus JAJDAO01. The sequence goes on from JAJDAO010000068.1 coordinate 18,386, forward strand.
TCCATGAGTTCCTCGACGATGAACTCCTCGCCCTCGCCCCGGCTGTTGCGCGCGTTGATGAGGCTCGTGACCTCCTCGACGTAGGGCACCTTCGTCTCCAAGTCCCGATGCAGGGATTCGAGCCGGCCCAGGAACTCGAGGTCGAAGATCTCCCGAGGTCGCACGATGACGGCAACACGGGGGCCGTCATCGAACTGTTTGCGAAACCGATCGAACCGGAGTCGGTCAGGATCGTCCAGATGGAGAAAGGCCTCCGTGGAGTTGTCGACACGCAGCCCCGGCAGGAAGCTCCCCATCAGCCCGGTCAGCACGATCAGCACGCCAATCGCGATCCATGGGTTGCCGACGACCCCCCGCCCCCATGACTCGAAGCCCGCCTCGATACGCCCCCGTATGGTCACGCCTGCCCCGTGGCACTTAGAATATCGAAGCCTCATGATACCGGGCCGGACAACCCGTCACACCGAAGTGGCGTTCTCGACCGCTGCGCTCATCCGCTCGAGGATCTCCCGCAAGGTCTCAGGTGGCGTAGCGAAATTCAATCGCACGAAGTCGTCGGAGCGGCTGCCGAACTCCTGTCCGTCGCTGAGCGCAACACCGGCCTCCGAGAGAAAGAATGCGTGCGCTCGCGAGGGAAGCCCGAGAGCACCGCAATCGAGCCAGGCGAAGTAGCTGGCCTCGGGCGGGTGGAAGACAACGCCGGGCAGCTTCGCCTTCACGAACTCCGTCACCTGCATCCGATTGGCGTGCAGCTGTTCGACGATCGCAGCAAGCCATGGCTCGCCGCTGCGCCACGCGGCGAGGGTAGCCTCGATGCCGAAGACGTTGGGAATCCCGAGGAGGCGAGCGGGGAAGACGCCGGTCTGGCGGGCCATCAGCTCCTCGGATCCGAAGTGGATCAGCGCACACTTCAGTCCGGCGATGTTGAAGGCCTTGGTCGCCGCCGTGAGCGTGACCGTGCGCGATGCGATCTCCGGGCCGAGTGACGCGAGGGGGATGTGCGTCCCGCCTTCGTAGAGCAGGTCGGAATGGACCTCATCCGACACGACGACGAGATCGTGCTCGAGGGCGAGTGCGGCGAGCCCCTCGAGCTCGCGGCGCTCGAACACCCGGCCCGCCGGGTTGTGCGGATTACAGAAGAGGATCATGCGGGTCCGGTCGTCGATCGCTTCTCGAAGGCGGTCGAGGTCCATTTCGTAGCGCTCGGGGCCGGCCACGAGCGGGTTATCGACGAGACGGCGACCCAGCGCCTCCACGATCCGGAGAAAGGGGGGGTAGATGGGGGTCTGGATGACCACGCCCTCCCCCGGCGAAGAGAAGGTGGCCACGCTTGAAATCAAGGCCTGGATAAGATCCCCAACCGGCATGACGCGCGCGGGATCGGGATCCCAGGCGAAGCGCTCGTTCATGCGTTTCGCAAAGGCGGAGGCCAGGTCTTTCAGTGACGGCTCGCCTGGGTAGCCGACGTCTTCCCGCTCCAGGACATCGAGGATCGCAGCCTTGATGGGTGGGGCGATCGGGAAGTCCATGTCCGCGATCCATGCAGGCAGGATCTCCCTGTCGAAGGAGGTCCACTTCGTCCCGCGCCTTCGGCGGAGCTCCTCGAGCGAGACGTCGAGACGAACGCTCATCTTGTATCGACTCCTAGCGACCGCCGTAGCTCTGCGCCAGGCTGCTCAGCGGCGACTTGTCGAGGCCGTGGTTCGGGATGGGGTAGCGAAGCCCGTTCTTGCTGAGTGCCGCGAGTCCCTCGACGATCTGCGGGAGATAGCTCGGAGGCAGAGCGATGAGCAGCTCGTCGTCCTGCACGCCACCGAACTTCCGTTCGGCGTAGCACGGGATCGAGAGAGAGGGCTCGCCGGTCTTCAGCGCATTGCCCCAGGAATCGGCGCAGGCGCTCTCGCCGACACAGCTGAACGTGTACTTCTTGTAGTTCCGATGCTGGAGCCCGTTCATCAGCGTGATCATCTGCCCCGGTGTCCCGTAGATGAGGCAGATGTCCGGGTTGTCGATCCGACCCGAGGTCAGCGGCGAGACGACCAGCGCCTCGTACCCGCCGCAGGGCGCGCAGGACATCTCGCGTTGGTGCCGGGCGCTGCTCTCGAGATCGCCGTACCAGACGCCGTTGAACATGTTGCCGCTGAGGAAATCCTCGTCTCGCGGGTGGAGCCCGACGACGGCTCCGCACTGCGATCCGACGAGGTTCTCCATCGTGATCCCGATCGTGTAGCCGAGCCAGCGAGACTGGCCCACGATCTGGTCGGTCGCAAGCTTCTCCCCCTCGGCTGGCCGGCGCAGCCGGTGGATCTGCGCGAGCTCGCCCGCGTCCTCGAACCTCCTCATCCCCACCGGCGTTGCGCGCAGACGGAGGTACCGGTTCAGGGTGCCCACGAGCGCCGAGAAGTCGTACTCGGTGTCATCGTTCCAGCAATTCTTCGTGGTCATCGTGCGCGATCCTCCTGGCAAGCCCGAAAGACGGGGTACCCGCTCTTGGCTATTGAATCACATGTAAGTCTGGTGGAAGCGGTGGGGGTCGAACCCGACGCTTGTGTAACCGGAGGCGATGCGTAGCGCAACTCGTGCTTGACAGCGTGCCTCCCCGCGCATCCAATGAACTCACACAGTCCGGAGAATACCGTGATGCCGACGACCCGCGCCTTGCGGCATGCTCTCGCTCTACTCGCGGCGTCTGTGTTCCTGGCGCAATATGCGTCTGCTCAGTCTGTGCTGATCCTGGATCTCACCGTCTTCGGTGGCGCATCCAGCCTCGAAGCGGTGGAGGCCGCGGCCCTGGGTTTCACGGTCGACGTCGTGAACGCTGCCACGTGGGGCGCTATGACCACTGCACAATTCCAGAGCTACGACGCCATCATCCTCGGAGATCCGCTCTGCGCAGAAGACGACACTCCCCTCGCCCCGGCAGTCGCGAATCGAGCAGTATGGGGGCCTGGAGTGACTGGGAACGTGATCGTCATCGGAAGCGACCCGGCGGTTCACCCTCCCAGCGGCGGCGACATACTCACCCGCTCTGGAATCGACTTCGCGGCTGCGGGAAGCACCACCGGCGCGTACATCACGCTCTCCTGCTACTACCGCTATGCGCCGTCCGGTACCCCAGTTCCGCTGCTGGACGTATTCGGTGCCTTTACCGTGATCGGGAAGAGCGTCGATGACGTACACATCGTCGCAACACATCCGGCTCTCAGTGGAATAACGGACACGCTTCTCTCCGGCTGGGATCAATCGACACACGAGGGCTTCGAGTCCTGGCCGGGCTTCCTTCCGCTCGCTATCAACCAGGAGATCGGATCCCCCTTCGTGGCCTCTGACGGTACCTCGGGAGCACCCTACATCATCGCGCGGGGGGAGGGTCTCGTTCCGCTTGGCTGCCCGCCCGGCGGCACACTAATCCACTTCGAGACGCTGCCGAACGGCAGCGGAGAGATTTCGATCGGGTCGAGTTTTACGGATGGCGATTACCACATCACGGAAGATATTTCGGGACCCATGGCCACCTATGCGTCGGATCACACGTTCTTCACTGGCTCAAAGGCGCTGCACGGCGACACACCCGTTCCCATCCTGCACATGACGCGCCTGGATTCCGGATTGTTCGACGTCTGCTCGATCGACCTAGGCCACTGGCCGTTTAGCAGCATCCAGAATTTGCTCGGGCACGCTGATACGACTCGAACGAACCAGGTCGCGAGTCAGTTCGTGACATTCGACGGTGAGTCCCGTTCTCCCAAGCACATCGAGTTGGACGGCTTCGATGGGATTCGTGGTTTCACATCGGAGGGAAACATCGTTAACTTCGGCGTGCAGTGGGACAATGTCTGCATCTGCGCGGGCGGGTGCAGTTGCCCCCCGACGGTCCGCACGATCTCCCCCGGCGTCTTCTGTGTCGCCGGCCCCGGGAACGGAAGCAACTTTTCCTGGTCACTGAATTCCCTGCCGCCGGTGCCCGTAACCGGACTCCCGGTCTTGTCTGCCGAAGGGCTTCGAGACGCATTCATCACAAGCGTGAACACTCCGCCCAAGCCGGTCCCCGACCTCGTGGCGTCCGTCGCACCCGGTTCGGCGTGCTTCGCGCTCACGTACACGGCCGGCTTCCAGTTCTTCGTCGGTCCGGGGAGCGTGGCCACTTGTCTCGTGTCAGGCAACCCAGCGGGCTGCGCCTTCAACCCGACGATCTACGAGCAGCAGTTTCTCCCCCCGCCGGTCCGACTCGCGGCGCCCAGGGATTCTCTCCTGCTCGCGGGTTTGCTCCTGATAGCGGGTATCGCGGCCGCGGTTCGCATCGCTGCTCCGTTCGACCGCGCGACCCGCTGACCTCTTCTCCGATGGCCCCCGCATCGCCAAAGAGCGCCAGCAGATGGACTATCCCCCATGTCCCGGCAGGCGACGCAACGCCACCCCGTGCAGCAGTGCCACAAGAGCCAGCGCCGCGGAGAACCCGAGCAAGCCGCTCGGCTCGGGCACGGTCAGATTCAGCCAGCCGCGGTTTGCCGACGTTCCCGTGATCGATCGCGTGACGACCGCAGCGGAGACCAGCGAGATCGTCCCCACGCCAGCCACTCGCGCGTCGGAGCCGCTCAGTATGAAGACCTCATTGATGGGACCCGTCTGGTCGGTGATCGAAACAGTGACTTTCCCGGTGGTCCAGGGTGCGCCGAAGCTGGTCGCAATGTTGCTGAGTCCCGCTCCGGTACCGACGACGGACGTCGCGGTGATCAATCCATTCGCAATGGCGCGGACGTTGAACAGATTGGGCGCGGCGCCAACACCCGCGTTGGTTGAGAAACCGAACGTCGCACCGGCGGCTGGGCTCGCGGGTGGCGTTGCGGGGACGACTCCCGCCAGGCAGGGTCCCGTTGCCCAGTCGCAGGGCGCCACGCCCGAGATGACCATGTGGATCGCCGCGTTTCCGCCGATGCTGGCAACGCCTGGGCCACCGAATTGGTTTAGGGTCTTCGTGTAGCGAAACAGGCCCGAACCCAGAGGACCGGCCTGCGGGCCAGCGCAGCCCGGGTTGAGGCCAGGCGTGGGAAGCGGGCGCCCAGGGCACCATGTCACCGTAGCCGGTCCCAGTCTCCCCGCCTTTTGAAAGGTGACCGCGGCTTTCGGCCATTTCGCGGAGAGTGCCGTTGACGCCTGGAAGACCTTCGCGTTGAAGAGGAAGATGGGAAGAGTCCTCTGGACCGCCGGGGCGGTGAGCTGATTCGGGGCGAAGGTCATCTTGACCGGGTCGGGGCCCAAAGTCTGCTGCACTGTGGCGTTGGCCGTCGCCCAGACGCGTCCGGTCGGGGCGGGCCAGGGCGTATGGGGTACCGCGCCGAGGAAGTTGCTGGGAAAACCGAATCCCAATCGCAGGTTTCCGGTGAGAGAGTATGGGGCGGACTGCACCGCCGGAACGCCGCCCCACGCCACACCCAGAGCGAATCCGATAAGGCCGAGCCACAAACGCGATCTACTCTTCATGATGCGAAACTCCTTGCGCGCCCTTCTGTTCTCGTGGCCATCCCCAACCCTCATGGATTGCGCGTCCTGAGCCGTCTGAAGCACGCGAGCCCCAGCAGCCCGGACAAGAGCAGAGCGAGTGCGAGCCCGCGAGAGTCAAGGGACAGCGGGGGCGGCCCCGCCGCGACCTGGCTGATGGTCGGGTTGAATGTCAACGTAAGCGGAAATTCCGGTACCGCTGGAGTGTTGTTGATCCCGAGCTTCGAACAGCTCGTAACGGTGAAGCAGGAAGTGGGGCTGGAGACCGAGGCGGTCACGCCCTCCGACGTCAGGGAATCGACGAATGCCGCGACGATCTTCCACTCCGGATCGTTCGAGATCAAAGGGACGGCGGAGGCGTCTACTGTCGCCACCGCTGCCCCCACCCTCCAATTCCAGTCACTGCCGGTGCTCAGACCAACGACACAGTACTTCCGAATCTGTGTGCAAGGACCGGCGGATACATCGGTGGCTCGAAGCGGCAAGCTGCAGACAGCGAGCAGCACAGCAGCGGAGAGAACCCGTCGCCACCAGGCGCGTCTGCGCGCAAGGGGGACTAAGAACTCGGCGTGTTGCATCGGTCACTTCCTCATGCGGGGGCGACCGGCAAGCTCACGTCGCCGTTCGACCGGCGCTCGAAATCGAGCCCGTACTGCGGCTCGGCGGCTCTCCAGAGCCCGCTACTGCAGACACAGTAGAGAGCGACACGATAGAATCTCATTATCACAATCGGCCAGCTTCCAGGTCAAGCAGATTGTTGCGCCGATGACCAGCTCTTGTCGTCCCGGCCGAAGAGCCTGCTCGCCATCGCGACTCAGGACCTGTGCTAGCGTTAATTCGCTGTGGACCAGAAACCTCTCGGACTATCCAGAGCATCCCAAGCTTGAGTGATGGGGCGGGGCAGTTTAGACACAGCGTCATGTCTCTGAGTCCTGTGTCGTCGCTGGGACCGGGGGTAGGTCGTATCGGTAGAGCATTCTCCGCGAGCCGGATCGGCCAGGGCGCCCTGGTGATGCTCCTCGGGCTGGCCTACGCGCCACTCTGGGGCGCAGCAGCGTCAGAATCCGCCGTGTTTGGTCTCGAGGGCTGGTTCTTCATACCGGGACAATTCCTGCCAGCGCCGGCGCTGGGACTCGCGGCCTGGTTCTCCTGGCGACGCCTCGATCGAATGCGCCTGCTCGAGGTCGCGTCTTCTGCGGGCCCCGCAGTTCTCTTCGCGAGCGTGGGTACCGGCGTCTTCATCTGGGCCTATCTCAACCAAACGACTCATCTCCTGCTCGTTTCTCTCTCCTTCCACCTGCTCGCCTATGGCGCCACGATTCGCGGGTCGGCGGGACTGCGTGCTCTGCTATTGCCGTCGGCTGTGCTCCTGCTCGGGCTCCCCATTCCGGCGCCGCTCGAGAACGAGATCGTCTGGCAGCTGCAGCTCTCGACCGCGCGCGATGTCGCCTGGATCTTGAATACGCTCGGACGAGAGATGTCGCTGGCGGGCGTGTTGCTCTGGAACGAATCGGCAACGTTTCAGGTCATCGAGGGGTGCAGTGGCCTCCGGGGAATGCGAATCCTGGTCCTGATCGCCCTCGTCGTGCGGGAGCTCTTCCCGGGCGCCGGTGCGCGTCAACTCGCACTCGTCGCTCTGGCTCCCTTGCTCGCGTATCTGCTGAACCTCCTGCGGGTGGCGGTCATCGTTGCCGGCGATCATTCGGCGGCGACATCGCCCGACGGCGACGACCACACGATGCAGGGCATCGCAGTCCTGCTCGCGGGAAGCGGCATCCTCTATGCGGTGGGCTGGGTATTGGCGTCGAGAGGCCCGACGCGTACCAAGCGAGAGCGCGGCCGGGAAACCGCTACGGCCGCACCCGGACGACGACGCACCGATCTCCGAATCGCGATCGCGGCGGCCGGCTTCTTGTGTCTGCTATCCGTCGGGATTCGATACCTGCGCCCGGTTCTTGCGACACCGCGGTATTCCGTGGCATTCTCAGAAGCTCGGGCGGGTTGGCAGAGTGAGAATCTCTATCCCTCGGGTCCCGATCGCCTCTTCTTCGGCCCGGTTGCGTGGGAACGAATCATCTCCCGGCGCTATGAGCGAAGCCAACGCCGGCCCGAGATCGTCGATGTCCTGATCGTGCCGGACATAGCCAGTGATCCCACCACGGGGAAGCTATTCACCTCCAAGATCTCGCTGCCAGGCGCCGACTGGGAGATCCGCAGAGCCGAGACCGGGCGAATCTGGTCCCTGGGAGTCGATGGCGAGCAGCTCCTCGCAACGCACGGCCGCTCGAACGGCAGCGCGGCCCTCGTCTACAGCTGGCGCATCCGCGATCGCGGAACCGGGAGAGAGACATTGAGGGCTCTGCTCGGTGCGGAGTTCGGTCCGTTTCGAAGAGAGCGCCCTCGCGTCGCAATACGCTTGTCGACGCCGCTTCAACACGCGGGTCCGCTCGCGCGCAGCCGGGCGAAGAAGATCCTCGATCATTTTGTGATTTCGTTTCGGGACGATCTAGAGGCGTTGTAACGACCTAGTCGGGCGGTCCGCTGTGATCACTCAAGCTCCACGCCATCCGGGAACGGACTCGCATCCGGAGCTGGATCGCGTCTGGCAAGCTCGGTGTCGAAAACTACACTCGCAATCTCCGGGTTTGGTTTCGGCGCGCGACTCTCTTCCTACGCTCGATCGTCCCGGTGCTCGTCGAGGAAGGTCTTCAGGCGCTCGAGTAGTCGATGAAGCTCTGAGATCTCGGACTGCTTCCAGCCCTGAAAGGCCTTCGCCAATTCGGGCGCCAGCCGGGCCATCGCGGCGTTGCGGGCCCGGATGCCCCGCGCCGTCACGCGCAGCTTCTTCACGCGAGCATCCCCCTGGTCGGGCCGGGCGCTCAGGTGGCCTCGTTCGAGGAGCTTTCTCACCGTCTTGGTGATTCCCGGCTGATTGCTCTGGAAGGCGCTCGCCAGCGAGCTGACCGTCCACTCGCGCGCGGGGTCGTGGCAGAAGTGGAGCAGCATCACGAACTGGGGATGCGGCAGGTCGGTCTCTCGAAGGATCTGGTTGTTCCGAGTCCGCACCAGCTGCGCGATCACGCCGGTCCAGACCACGATCTGTTCTTGCTTGGAGCGCTTGGGGCGCAATCGTCACCTCCCCTTCGACTGCGATCCCGACGCGGGCTGGGTGCGCCCGCCTTCAGGGCGCTTGACATAGTTTCCTTGGAATGCAATATTGCATTCCAAGGAATATAGAACAATCGACCGCCCGCGCGAGAGCGGAGCGAGAGAAACGGGGATTCACATGAAAATGGCCCGAATTGCAGTGAGCATCGCTGTCGGAGGTCTTCTGCTGGTGCTGGGAGGACCGTACCTCGCGTCCGAGTTCGGGGAGGTCGTGGTGGTCGAGAGCCGCGACGCGGAAGGGCAGGCTCGGCGCACCCGCGTCTGGATCGTGGACGACGCGGACGTCGCCTGGATCCGCGGGTCGCCGAGTTCCGGCTGGGTGCAGCGCGCGCTCGCGAATCCCGAGGTCCTCATGACTCGCCGGGGAAGTGAGCGGCACTTCCGCGCCGTTCCCGAGCGTGACCGTGGTACTCGAGAACGCGTGAATGCGCTGATGCGGGAGAAGTATCGCCTGCGGGACCGCTACATCGCGCTCACGCTGGGCGATCCGGATCGAAGCGGCGTACTGCCGTTCCGGCTCGAACCCGGACGAAGCGCCTCGAGCCCGGACGAGCAGGACTGATCCATGCGGGTGAATCGAAGGGGATTCATCAAGGTGCTGGCAGCCGGAGGCGGCGGCACTTTCGTACCGGGGCTGTTCCCGGCATGCTCGGACCGCGCTTCCGAGGCCTTCCTCGCTTGGAGCGGTCCCGGCCCCGTCACGGCAGAGCGCGATCCTCGCTGGATCGCACTCTGCTATGCGATCCTGGCGGCCAACCCGCACAACACCCAGCCCTGGCTGGTGGAGCTACTCGAGGACCAGGCCTTCGACCTCTACGTCGATCCGTCGCGACTGCTACCCCGGACGGACCCTCGCTTTCGGCAGACGCACATCGGCCAGGGCAGCTTCCTCGAGAACGCGGACCTGGCGGCGCGCCAGCTGGGATACCGCGCGGAGATCGAGTACTTCCCTCTCGGCAGCTACGGCGAGAGCGTGGTGGAGCCGAAGCCCGTGGCCCGCGTCCGCCTGCTAGCGGATCCGAGCATCGAGAGGGATCCGCTCTTCGCCTTCCTTCTCGAGCGCGAGTCCAACAAGCGCGTCTACGACGGCTCGCCTCTCAGGGCCGCCGAGCTGCGCGCCCTCGGCCGGGCCTGCGACAGCTCGGACTACCCGCTTGCGCTGGTCGACTCGCCCGTGCAGGTCGAGCCTCTAGCAGAGCTGATGTGGAGGGCGATGGAAGTCGAGGTTGCCGACGTGCAGCGCAACCGCGAGACGCTCGAGTGGTTCCGCTTCGACAGCCGGGAGATAGAGCTTCACCGCGACGGCTTCGGCGTGGCGCAGACGGGGATGTCGGGCCCGATGAAGTGGATCGCCGAGAGCTTCTTCCTCTCCCGCGAGCGCAGCCAGGCCGATCCGGGAAGCTTCGCCAGCGAGGCGGTGAAGCTCACGGCTCGCCAGGCCTCTTCGGCGCCCGCCTACGGCTGGATCACCTCCACCGCGAACACCCGCCTCGACCAGGTCCGAGTGGGCCGCGCCTACCAACGGATGAACCTCGCGGCGACGGCGCACGGTCTGGCCATCGGCCCCATGACTCAGGTCCTCGAGGAGTACCCAGCCATGAGCGCGCTTCGGCAGGAGTTCCTGGAAATCGCGCAGGTGCCTCCGGGACACACAGTGCAGATGCTGTTTCGTCTGGGACGCGCCCAACCTGTGGCCCACACGCCGCGGCGCCCCGTTGCCGATCTGATCCGCGCCTGACCCGCCCGCGTGACGGCTATCTCTGCGTCGCAACGGGCGCTGGGAGTCATGACGGGGCACGCTGATATCGCCGCGGTTTATCAGTGCGGAGGGGCGCTTTTCCTCCTAGGCTTGGGGTGGGCGGGGGCTGCCGAGAAACCACGAACCGGGAGCCCACAATGAATCCTCGAAAACCACAGAGCCGATCCACACGAGTGCAGCGATTGCTCGCGCTTGTGCTTCCCTTGGCGATCGCAGCGCTCGCCAGCGAAGCCCAAGCTCAGGGTGCGTTCCGCTACGCAGGCGCGCCCGTGCACCCCGCCTGCGTCCACGCGCTGGCCATGAACCAAGCGGACGACTTCCCGGTCGCGACTGCGGTGAGCCTCGAGGGGTGCCGCGCCAGCCCGCGCTCCAAGAGTGAGGTCCGGTATGAAGGGCAGCTCGCCGTGTTCGAGGACGATGCCCTTCTGGGCGGGGGCTCCTTCGGCTATCACGAGCTCACCCAGCTCGACAACGGGCTCTTCGGTCTCGCCATTCGCCGCGTCCTTCCCAACGGCGAAGAGCGCGTGAGCCTCGCCGCCGTCAAGATGGTCGACCGCCCGATGATCCGACACGGACGGATCGTCCACTTGCAGCAGCTCGAGCTGCTCGGCGAGCTCTGGATCCCCGACATGCAGCTGATGAGTTTCAAGAGTATGGGGAACATCGTCCACTTCAGCGCCGGAGTGGGACCCGACAGGGTCGAGCGCACGGTCGACTTCACCCGCCTCGGCAGGATGCGGAAGTAGGCCCGCGCGCAAGGCCTGACTCAGCGCTCTGCGGGCGCCCAGCCCGAGCGGCTCGTCTCCTCGAGTCGCTCGAGTTCTCTGCGCGTCGCTTCGTCCACCAGCACACCGCGCTCTGCTGTGGCGTCGATCAGGGCTTTGGAGAAGGGCAGCTCGTTCTTCCAGCTCGGCTGCAGGAGCCGGGAGGGTGTCACGGCTTCGGCCCAGTCGTGGGGGGCGACCCAACCGGGATGGGGCACCAGCGTGCCGCGGAGCCCCGCCATCGGGTGTAGGCTCCGCCAGTCTCGGATCTTCTGCGCCAACCGTTGCGCGACTTCCGGATGTTGCTCCGAAAGATCGGTCTGCTCCAGGGGATCTTCTTCGATCTCGAAGAGGAGGGTCCTGACCCGCGTTTCGGTCTGCCCTTCTCGCACGATCTGCACGAGCTTCCAAGAACCGTCGATGACGGCCAGATGGATCATACCGGGCAGCGGGATCTCGGATGCGAAGAAGATGGGCTCCCGCTCCGGCGCAGCTTCTCCATTGCTGATGGCTGTCCACATGTCGATGCCATCCAGCGGCCGGTCCTGCACGAGAGGGACCCCGGCTGCCGATGCGAGGGTCGGAAGGACGTCCATTACGCTGATCAAGTGATCGATCTGGGCTCCCGCTGTCAGATGGCCGGGCCAGCGCACAACGGCGGGCACGCGGATTCCTCCTTCGAAGGTCTCGCCCTTCTGGCCTCGCAGCGGTGCGTTGTTTCCTCCGAAGCTGCGGAAGCCGCCGTTGTCGCTGAAGAAGAGCACCAGCGTGTGATCGGCAATGCCCTGCCGCTCGAGGCTGTCGAGAATGGCTCCCACGGCTCGGTCCATTTCGTCCACCATGGCCGCATAGGTGCGTCGGTAGTTCTTCTCCGGCAGGTGGGCGTAGCGGTCCACGGCCTCTTCGGGGGCCTGCATGGGACTGTGGGGAGCGGTAAAGGCTACGTAGAGAAAGAAGGGGCGATCCGAATCCCGCTGCTCGATGAAGCGAACCGACTCCCGGGCCTGGACGTGCGTCAGGTACTGGCCCTCCAGACGCACCGACTTGCCGTTCTGCTGTAGATCGTGGGCACCTTCTCTCTCGTGGGCGAAGTAGTCGGTATTGGTATGAAGGTGCCCGTGAAAGCTCTCGAAGCCATGGGCGTTGGGCAGCTGGTGTTGCTGCGTGTGCCCGAGATGCCACTTGCCTACGAGGCCCGTCTGATAGCCCGCATCCTTGAAGGCGCCTGCAATCGTGTACGCACCCGGCGGAAGACCGCCGTTGTACCAGGGGTGGATCTGGTCGTAGGCCATGCCTAGCTTCAGGGGATCGCGGCCCGTCATCAGGGCAGCGCGCGTGGGCGAGCAGATGGGCGCTGAGTAGAAGCGCTCAAGTCGGACGCCCTCTTCGGCCAGGCGGTCGATGTTCGGGGTCTGGATCTCACTGCCCCGGTAACCGACATCCGCCCAACCCAGGTCATCGGCCAACAGGATGAGCACGTTGGGACGGGCCGGCGCGCCGGGAGCGGCATGGCCCGTGGATGCAAGCAGGGCAAGCAGGGAAAGCAGCATGGCAAGGACGATGACGCGCATCAGACCGATTCCTCCTGGTCATCGATTCTGCGCGAGCGCCGCGCCGCTGGCAAGCACGTCGCGGCGGCGATCGGGAACCGGTGGCACAATTGGGGTTGCCCCGCCGCACAGTCTCACGCAAGCGCTCCTCCCTCACCTCGCAGACCCAAGAGAACGTCAAGCGGAGATCCCTCATGAAGCTCGGCATCCAACCTCTGTTCTCCCGCGGCTATATCGACAACCCGCAATGGGTGAGAGAATTCGCTCAGATGGTGGAGGCGGAGGGCTGCGAATCGATTTGGGCGGTCGAGCACGTCTTGGTCGCCGAGGACTACGAGCCGAAGTACCCCTACTCCCAAGATGGCCGGATGCCCGCCACGGATGACACGGTGATGCCCGACCCACTCGAGTGGCTCGCCTATGTCGCCGGTGCGACGAGCACGATTCGCCTGGGCACCAGCGTGATGGTCGTCTCGCAACACAGCCCGGTCATTCTGGCCAAGCGCGTGGCGACGCTCGACAACTTGAGCGCTGGCCGTGTGCTGCTGGGTGCGGGTATGGGTTGGCAGAAGGAGGAATACGAGGCGATCGGCATCCCCTACGAAGAGCGCGCTAAGCGCCTGGACGATCACATCGCCGCTATGCGCGCCCTGTGGCAACCCGGCGCCGCGAGCTACGAAGGTGAGTTCACTCGGTTTCGGCGCGCGCTCTGCGATCCCAAGCCCGCGCAAGCGGGAGGCGTCCCCGTCATCATCGGCGGAAGCAGTACAGCCGCCGCCTGTCGCGCGGGGCGCATCGGCGACGGCTTCTACCCCTACGCAATCTCGCCGGAAGATCTCGCCTCACGCGTGGAAGAGATGCGGGCGGCGGCGCAAGCGTGCGACCGCAACCCCAACGCCATCGAGCTCACGGTTTGGCCGGGCTGTTGGCAACCGGGGGCCGCCTTCGACGTCGACATCCTCGAGCGCTACGCGGCCTGCGGGGTCACCCGCTTCGTCGTGAACGCCTATGAAGCCGGCGGCTTCGAGATGGCCGACTTCCGCCGCATGATTCGAACTCTGCATGGCCTTCTGGATCAGGTGGGCTAACCCGTGAGAACGATCTGCATCTTGGGACGAGATTGAGCCGCACAGGCGCAGACGCAGCATCGAGTGCGCACGGGGGCATCCGACTGCCCAGCCGGATCGCGATGCCGCTGTGTTAGGGTCTCGGTGTGCAGTACTGGGTGTCGTGGCTTCTGATCCCGCTCGGACTGGCGAGCGCCCTCTGCGGATGCTCTTCGCGCGAGTCCGAGGACGTCTCGCCGGGCTGCTATGGGCGCGCCATCCGGCCGGACGAGCTGCCGGCCTCCTTGCGACTGGATCCGCTCCCCAAGGAGCAGCGACCCGTCTTCGCCGATGACGTGCGGATGCGGGAGGTCGGCGGAGAGTCCCGGCCGGCGCTGCCCGGGGTGCGGCCGGGGGACGCATTCCGTCGGCTCGATCTCGAGCTGCCGCGGGATGCCAGGGCGCCCTTTCGCAGGCGCATCGATCTCGCCGGGGGACGCTACCAGAGAGCCGAGCAGGTTCTGATCGCCCCTCGAATTCACACCGCCGAGTGGCAGTCGCTCCGCCCCGTCTACGCGACGATCGAGCGTGACGCCGAAGGGCGGTACGCCATGCTCGAGCTGAATCTCTCGCCCTTCTCGACGCACCGCGGGTCCGCAAAGATCATTGCCACGGTCTACGTGGTGCCGGACTCTCGCAGGGTCCTTCATGAAACCGCGCCGCTCGAACTCCCGACGCGCTCCGCCTGGCTCGCCTTTGCGCTCGGCATTCCAGAAGCGGCTCGGCCATTGGGCCCGATCCGCTTCGAGCTCTCCGCGTGCCGCGGCGAGCAGTGTCGCTGCCTCCATCAGGAGGTGGTCGACCCGGCCACAGAGAACGGCCGAGAGTGGCAGGAGCGGCGGCTGCCTCTCGAGGGGCTCGAAGGACAAGGCGTGAGACTTCGGTTCACGAGCGAAGCGATCGGACCGGAACCGACGAGCGTCTCGCTGGGACAGTGGACCCGACCGCGTCTCCTGAAGGAAGGCGGGGCCCGCGGCGCTGGGGAGCGCAACCTGCTGTTGATCTCCCTCGATACCCTGGCGGCGCGTCACATCGAAGCGTATGGATACGGGCGCCGAACGAGCCCCTTCATGAGCGGAGAGCTTGCTCGCCGTGGCGTGCTCTTCGAGCAGGGGGTGGCTGCTTCGACCACCACGGCGCCCTCGCACATGACCTTGTTCACGTCCTTGCCACCCTCGGTTCACACCGTCGCGTCGAATCTTCGGGATAGCGGTCTGCCAGAGGGCGTGCCGACGCTGGCCAGCACACTGCGCGATGCGGGCTATGCCACGGGCTCCATCAACGAGAACGGTGCCTTGAGCCGGCGGACAGGCTTCGGTCGTGGCTTCGACTTCTATCTCGAGCGAACAGGGGCCACCTTCATGCATCCCGAGGGCTTCGTGAAGGAGGTCTTCACGAGCGGTCTCCGGTTCATGGAGCGCCACCGCGGCGAGCGCTTCTTTCTCTTTCTCCACACCTACGAGGTCCACGATCCCTACACGCCCCCGCCCGCCTATGCCCGGCTCTTCGAAGAAGCCGATGACCCCGGTCATCCCGACAACATCGAGATCGGGGCGCGGCGCGCGAAGCTGTTTCCGGTCCACTATGACCGGGAGATTCGTCACGTGGACGACGCGCTGCGCGAGCTGTTCTCGCGCATGGAGACGGCCGGGCTCCTCGAGAACACGCTGGTCGTGGTCACATCGGATCACGGAGAGGCCTTTCTCGAGCACGGATTGATGGGCCATGGCAGCGATGTCTACCAGGAAGCCGTGCACATCCCTCTCTTCATGATGGGGCCGGGTGTGCCAGAGGGGCTGCGCATTCGCGCACCTGTGGGGCTGATCGACGTCATGCCCACGACCCTGGACTGGCTGAACGTGTCGCCGCCCGCGGACCTGATGGGCCAGAGCTTCGCCCCGTTACTGAGAGGCGAGGACAGCCAGCAGCGCTTCATGAATCGCGTGCTGGTGAGCGAGGCGTGGCATCCGTGGGGTGGCGCCAAGGGAAAGCGGGCGGACATCGAAGCGCCGGTGATCGCCGTGCGCCGCGGCGAGTACAAGCTGATCCGAACCAAGTGGTCCGATGGACCGCGCTACGAATTCTACGACCTGTCGAAGGACCCCGTCGAAGCGCAGGATCGATACGATCCGGCAGACCCACGAGTCGCCGAGCTGCAGCGCCTGGCCGACGCCTACGAGGAGGCCAGCGCAAGGATCGTCCGCGCGCGCGGGTTCCCCCCGCTCATCGCGGAGCGGGCGACCTTGGAGGACGTGGCGCCCGATCGGCGTGAGGCGCTGAAGGCCCTCGGTTACATCGAGTGACGTCTCCGATGCCCTTCGATTGTTCATTGACGTAGCCTTCGTCTTCCCCCTCCCCCCCTCCCCTTCCCTTCCGCTTCTTCTCCGCCAACCCCAGATCCTGCGATGGACCCAGGGTGCGGGATCACGGGGAGGAGAAGGTAGCCGGCGCTATCGCCACCCGTGTGAACTCGGTTCTCGCCCACTCGCCGGGGAGCGTTGTCGTGAGTGAAGAATCCCGCACCGTAGGAATCGCCAGCCTGGATGTCGAGCAGGATGCGGTGGCCCTTCTTGAAGATCATGCTCGTCGGGAGGATCTCCACCTGAACCTGGACGACCTCTCCCGGGTCCAACGGCCAGACGTCGTCGTGCGTGTGAAAGGGCCGGTAGAATCTCGAGCGGTCTGGATCGGTCTTTCGATGCGAGACACGGAGCCAGCCCTTCGCGACCGACGAGTCGAGCGCCATTGGGCTCCAGACCAGCACCTCTTCCCCGTCCGGATTGATGTCGCGCACGGTAGCGAAGATGTCCATGTCGGACGTCGACGACGACACCCACAAGACGAGATTCACGGGTCCCGTAATCTCGATGTCCTCTTCGAGAGGTTCGGTGGCCCAACTGAGCGCGTCGGCCCAGGGATCGGGCACGGGATGCAGCAGGTCTCGAAGCCAACGCGCTGCCCTTCCGAACAGGTAGGGCAGCGCCCCCGGGTCCGGCCCGAACATGTGCTCGGCCTCTTCTGCCGTGACGCTGCCATCGCGATCACGGTCGAGGATGGCAGAGAAGAAGTAGTTCATTTCCTCAGGAAGCTCTTCGGGCTGTAGCTCGTCGTCACCGTTCTCGTCGAAACGCCACAACAGAGCGGCGAAGCTCGGCGGCCCTTGAACGAGCGGGCCCGAGCCTTCAAATGGTGGCTTGGCGCCTGCGTCGTAGCCTTGCACGTGCTCCTCTTCGGGTGGGTGGAGAACGAGGCTTCCGTCGTTGAGCGACGAGGAGAACGCGCCGGATCTCTTGGGACTCAGGTAGAACTTGGTCCACACCGTGCGGGCGAGCGGCCACTCCCTCTCCATTCGCCACTCGTACTCGTCACCACCGGAACGGACGGCGATCTTGATAGGCGGCTCGTCCATGACACCGTTGTCGATGCCCTTCAGCCAGTAGTCGAAGAAACGCTTCTGGTCGCTCCGCCCCTCTTCCGAGTAGAAGGCTTGCAGATCCGATCGAGTGTGCAGAAGGAGCTTCTTGTGAGCCGACTCGGCTTGAACGAACGCCTCGACGTTCCCGCGCATGTGCAGTCCGTGGCCACCCCAGTTCGCGGCGCTCAGGAGCGGCACTTCGATCTGCCTCGGGTCGGCGCGTCGCCCATCGTAGAACCCCGTGTCCATCGGATTCGCGCGCGCGTTCTCGCGCAGTGGCCACATACGAGAGCGTCCGGACAGGCGGTCTGGATGCTCTGGCTGACGCCCCTCGAGCAGTTGCCACCAACGCTCCAGAAAGTTGGTGCTCAGAATGCCTCCGTGGTAGGCGGCATCACGGTACACGTCCGAGAATCCGTTCCAGGGGATCATGGCGGCCAGCGACGGTGGCCTCTGCTCGGCGACGAGCCACTGGCTCAACGCATAGTACGAATCCCCGATCGTACCGATCTTGCCATTGCTCCACGGCTGCCGCGCGGACCACTCGATCGCGTCGTAGAAGTCCTGGGCCTGGCGCGAAGACAGAAGCTCGAACGAGCCTCGTGACTTCCCCGTCCCGCGCGCATCGACACGAACGACCGCGTAGCCGTTCTGAACCCACCAGACCGGATTGACCGTCTCCCAGTTCATGTACGGGTTGTCCGCGTGATCGATGTCTGAAGGCGGCTGCCAGTGGTGATCCTTGTTGTATGGCCCGTGGCTCAGGAGGGCCGGATACCGGCCCGGTGGGATCGGGCGGAAGACATCGGCCGCGAGAACACTGCCATCGCGCATCGTGATGGCGGTGTTCTTCTCGACCACCATGCCGAGGTGCTCAACGGCCTCTGCCGAGGGCGCAGCCATCAGCGACAGAAGGAGACCAAGAAAAGCCCAAGAAGCAGCCGCGATCTTCACCAGCACGCCCGGCGTGCGGGGTATCCATCGCCGCCTAGCTGAATCGCCCAGTCCTTCCGGTCCACCGAGCCAGTCCAGAACGATCCCCGCCGTCATGGGACTCGAGTCGTCATTGACATTGCTCATGGACTCACAATGGACCATCCACAAATGGCTGACAACGCAAATAGATGGATGTATGGTATCCGAATATGGATGCAAACTTCGACTGGGACGATCTGAAGGTTCTCCTGGCCGCGTATCGAGAGGGAAGCCTGTCGGGCGCTGGAAAGCGGCTGAGTACCAGTCAATCCACCGCGAGCCGCCGCCTCGCAGGGCTCGAGGGCCAGCTCAGCGCGCAGCTCTTCGACCGCAGACCCGGCGGGATCCTGGCGACGGAGCTCGCAGAGCAGCTGGTTCCCCTGGCCGAGCAGGTGGAGCAGCTCTGCTTCGCAATGATCAACGCTGTCTCGGGCACCGAAACTCAGCTGGAAGGCACAGTCCGTCTCGCCCTCACCGAGGGGCTGAGCAGCTATGTCGTCGCCCCCGCGCTACCCGAACTCAGGACACGACACCCCAAGATCCGTGTGGAGCTGGTCATCGGCAACCACTTGGTTGACCTGACCCGACGTGAGGCGGATCTGGCCCTCCGGCTGGTTCGGCCCGTTCGCGGCGATCTGGTCGCCAAGTGTATCCACAGTGATCCCTGGAGAGCGTTCGCGTCGCCGACGTATCTTGCGACGAGCAAGCAAAAGCGAAAGCCAGAGAGACTCGACTGGCTGACATGGGATGAGGGCCTCGCGCTCCAGCCCGACAACAGGTGGCTGCAGAGGCACGCGACCCGGGAGCCGATTCTTCGGACGACGAGCATGTCCACTCTGATTGCCGCCGCTCAGTCCGGGCTGGGTGCGGTGCTCCTGCCGCAGACATTCGGTGACGCCCTACCCGGGTTGGCGCGAATTCCCGGTATCCTGCCTGACCTTCCCCGGGCAAAGTTGTGGCTCGTGGGCCACCGGGAGCTGAAGGACGTACCCCGGCTCCGGGCCGTATGGCAGTTTGTCGAGGAATTGATCGCGGGATTGGCACGGCGATCGTAACACCGGGCCCGGACACCCGGGCCGCCAACTCTTCAGCCAATTAGCCCCTTGCTCTGAAGGATGGCTTTGACCGCCCTCGAGTCTTCGACGGTGAACCCGATTCGCCACCATTTGCCGCGGATGTGGGCCACGAAGATCGTGTCGCGCTTGCTGCGCTCAGCATCGTAGGGAAGCCACGTCTTGAAATCGCCTGAGCCCATATTCCGCCACTTGCCATTCCACAGGTTGGGCACTTTTGGCACGACCTTCTCGATGCAGGAGAAGTCCACAGGTCGATCATTGCCAGTCAGACTGCAGTGTTTGAAGAGGATCGTCTTCGCAGTGATCGTTACGAGTGCGTCGTTGTAGATGATGTCGTCGCTCATGCCGTTGACCCTGTCCCCTCGAAGTGGACCCGTTCGGAGGAAGTGTCCTCCGGACCAGCATTGAGAATGACAAAGGAACCTCGCAGGAAACTCGCGGACGAGTTCAAGGCAAAGACCGTCAACCTGATCCGGGCAAGCGGTCGGAACGTTCGGTTCGGCCTGGATTTCGCCACCGGACCCATGGTCCGCTCGTCAGCTCCCCGTCGCGCGGTGGGTCACCTGCGCGACCACCACCGCCTCGCGCCCTCCGGCGCCCTCGCGCAGGGATTCCAGGCACGGACGCCCGGCTTTGAGCTTCGCGAGCGCGCGCTTCCCTTCTTCCGAGAGGGACTTGAAGGTCAGCGTGAGGCCCGCTTCTCCATCGTCGCGCAAGACCGTCGCCTCCACGACCGCCGGCTCCTCGCGCTGGCCGCCGTACAGGGCGAGGGTGACTTCCGCACCCACCTCGAGCCCGGAGTGGCCGACGATGCGAACACCCTGGACCGAGAGGTCGTGACCCAGCGCAGTCTGAGACGCTTCCGAATCGTCGAAGTCGAGGATGTCGACCCGCCGGTCGTAGTCCCAGCGCGGATGACTTCGGCGCTCCGCGCTCGCGGCGTTCGCCTCCGGAGCCGGCGTCTCCCGCGACGACCTCTCTGCCAGCGGCGTCAGGCGCGTGCCGATCTGTTCACCGCGCACCACCTTCTCGAGCTGGACTCGCGCCGCGGCGTCGAGGTCGTTGAGCCGCACCATGATAGAGAAGGCGCGCTGGCCGGAGCGTGATTCGCACACCGCGCAGCGGACCACGTGCCCCTGGAGCTCCAGCTCCCGTCCGCCGCCCAGCGCCGCCGGGAGCACGACATAGACCGCCGTCTCCGGCTCCACGGGGCAAGTGGAGAAGATGCGGCACATGTCGGAGGAAACCTCGGCCAGCTTCGCCGGCTCGAGCTCGCCGTCGAAAGTCCGAAACTGGATCGAATCGCCAAGCGGAAGCCGCAGCCGCGCGCGCCGATCCGGTCCGCGGTGCAGCAGCTGCAGCAGGAAGCGGCGCAGGGAAGACTCATCCAGCGAGGTCTGCACGAGGAAGTGGACCCCGAGCTCCCTCAAACGCTGCCGCAGCGGCATGAAGTCCTGATTGTGCACACACACCCAGGTGGGATCGAGCGGGACGCCTTCCCCCGACTTCAGCGGCGGCATCTCCAGCGTTCGCTTGCCCGATGAGATGAGAAGATCTCGCGGCGTGTCGACGGAGCCCCGGATCTCCTGCTTCCGGAGGTGGACGTAGTCCGCACCGATCCGCTTGAGCATCCGATGGATGTGGTCGAGCTCGCCATCATCGAGAAGTAGAACGGAGGGTGCGACACTCATCCTCTAGCAGTTCGGCCAGCTTCGGACCCGCCTGTAGGAAAAACCCTCGCATGCGGGTGGAAAGCTCGAAACGTCACGATTCCCCTACGAATGCCTGCACGGGGAGCTGGGTCTGGTTAGGCTAGGCGCGCGGACGCGTGACCTGCCCCAGGTTGTCGTACCAGCTTCTATGTGAGCCCGGCCAGCAATTGACCCAGTTCCTGGTCCTGGTCCGCGCTGCTGGGCCGCTCCGCCACCTCACGGAGATGCCCATTCCATCAGATTGGCCACGTACTGCGCCGGAGGGATATCTCCGAGCGAAGAGTGCGGCCGGGTCTCATTGTAGTCTGTACTCCAGATTTCAAGCTCAGTTCTAGCGTCTTCGACGCGTCTCGAACCAGTTGGCATTCAGACACTCATCTCGAAGCCTTCCGTTGAATCTCTCAATCACCGCGTTCTCCACAGGTCGACCGGGCGTGATGAAATGCACGTCGATCTCCCGCGCGTACGCCCAGGCGTCAAGCGCATTCGCCGTGACCTCGGTTCCGTTGTCCACTTGAATCGATCTCGGTTGGCCATGTTCTGCGATCCAGAAGTCCACGTACGCGGTGACTCGCTCCGTCGGAAACGAACGATCTGCTGCGATCCCAATGCACTGCCTGCCACAGACGTCGCCGGCGTCTGATCCGCTGTGATGCGTGGCCTCCCGGTGCTGGTAGGCCGTCCCGGGCGGCGAATCGAAGAGACGATCGCGGTTGTCGACTCGGGGAGCAAAGCAGCAGCGCTGAAGACGGGCGCTACCCTTCTTGGCCCCCAGGCCTGGCTGAGGACCTCGCGGAAGCGCGTGCTTCCCGAGCGAGAGATTCCGAGAGGACCCATGAAGAGAATCGAGCCACTGCTCCTGAGCTTCCTGGCAGTCTCCCTTTTCGCCTGTAGTGAGGACGACATGAGCACTCATCCTGATTCCGCCGCCGCGCCCCCCGCCATCGGGCGCGAGGAGTGGCAGAGGATCGCATCGAAGAAGATCTTCTGGGGGCACAAGTCGGTGGGCTTCAACATCCTGAAGGGTGTGGATGAGCTGGCAGCCGGAGCACCCGAGGCCGTGCTTCAGATCGTCGAGTCCACCAGCCCGGGCGTCTTCGACCGATCCGGCGCGCTGGCCCACGCCGCCCTGGGAAACAACACCGACCCGCGCTCCAAGATCGACTCCTTCGTCGACGCCATGGAGGCCGGCATGGGCAACGCCGCCGACCTCGCATTCCTGAAGTTCTGCTACGCCGACTTCCAGCCCGAATCCGACGTCCCGGCGATCTTCGCGGACTACAAGCAGGCAATCGACAGCCTGGCGCTTCGTTACCCCGAGACCACCTTCGCCCACGTAACCGTGCCTCTCACCGCGAGGCAGACCGGTCCCAAGGCACTGATCAAGAAGCTGCTGGGGAGGCCGATCAGAGGAGTCGAAGACAACCTGAAGCGCTACCAGTTCAACCTGCTCCTCAAGGTCGAGTACGGTGACAGGACCCCTATTTTCGATCTTGCGAAGATCGAGTCGACCCGCCCCGACGGCAGCCGCGAAACCACGCGGGTGAGCGACGTGACGGTACCCACGCTGGTCCCCGCCTATACCGACGACGGCGGTCATCTCAACCAGCTCGGCCGACACAACGCGGCCGCGGGTTTTCTCCACTTCCTCGCCGAAATCGAGTAGACGGAGATCGCACTTCGGCCGCTGTCCCGCAGTCGACCTCGCTTCTCCGCACCCCGATGATGGGAATCACGCCTCTGTTGAGCCAGACCGCAGCCGGCCGTCGACCAGGAGGCACACCCTGGGAGAGCCAACTCTGAGGCGGCAGGCGGTTCACGAGCCACCCCGACCGACGACCTACCGGACGCTACGGCTTCTCAGCGCAGCGAACCGGCCCTTCACATATAGGTCGGCGGTTCAAGGAAATCATCGATCCGATGTCGGTCCTGTTCTCAATCCATGCAGCACAAGAATGCAGGCCAGCGTGATACTCAAGGCCCCAAGGCTCAGGCCGACACCAACTGGGATCTCCTGCCACGGAAGAGCGCTGTATCCGGCGCTCGCAAGCGGAAGGTTCTTGTTGGCCCCAAAGATGGCCGCGAGCAGGCAGAAGAACCAGCTGGCGTAGCCGGCGAAGACGAACAGCCCCAATACCAGCTTCTCCATGCGGTCAGAGAGCTTGAGGTAATCCCAGACAACGCCCCCCAGAAGGACCAGAAGCATGCCGTTCAGGAGGCCCTCCATGTGTGCGGACAGCCCGAGTCTGGGATTGGTGAGCACTGGTATGGCAAACCCCGTCAGCAAGCCCATGAGAAACAGAAGCACTCCATGCCAAATGAGTCGTCTTCGCCTATCCGCAATCATGTGTCCCTCTCCCATCTCTTTCGGGTCCAATGAACGAACGCCGCAGTGGACAGGGCATCCGTCCGAGCCCGGGATACCGTGCGTGCCGACATCTTAGGCCACCGAGAGCGCGCCCTGCCCGCATTGTTTCGCACAGGCGCCGCAAGCGAAGCAGGCGTTCCGGTTGCGGAAGGCGATCTTCTTGTCCTGATCCAGCTCGCCGTACACCCCCACCGGGCAGATGTCGGAGCAGGCCCGGCATCCATTGCACTTGTCGCGGTCGAGTCCGATCAGTCCCAACTGCTTGTCGTTGTACAGGGAGCCGAAGCTCTTGAATCCGAGCCGCTGCATGAGCAGCTCGGGGTCGGCTCTCCGAGCTGAAACGACACCCGCAATATCGAATGCGGCTGCGAAGAAGATGCCGAAGCTGGCGAGGAGCCAGCCCCAGTGTAGGAACGGATCGCCGCGAAGGAGCCAGTCCATTCCGGCCCACAGCAGCACCAGAAGGGTCGCGCACCAGAAGGCCTGGCCCCAGCCGGTCTTTCCCGGTATCTGGTCCAGGAAGAGGTAGAGGAAGGCGACGGCCGACCAGAAGAGGATTGTGTACCCCACGAAGTATTGGGGCCAGAAGAGCGCGAGCGGAGCCGCCACCAGCAGGTAGATGGGGAAGTTCATAGAAACGAACATGTCGAGCCGGTGCTCGAGCCCGAACTCGAAGCGCCGCATGGCCTCGGTCTTCTTCTTACGTCCCTCGAGATAAGCCGGGATGTCCTTGCCATAGACGGGTCCGAAGCGGGCTCGGAACCCGGTTTCGCGCCGGATGGCCTCGAGATCGATCCCGGGAGCAGAGAGCGCGGGAAGGATGACCTGTCGGTGCTTGACCCTGTCGACGAGTCCCGAGACCTTGATGGCGTCGACTACGCGGTTGTCGGTAAAGATGCCCCCATCGGCGGCACACCAGACGTTGATGCCTTGGGAGTTCGCGACCAGCAGCCAGAGATTCTGGCCCTGCAGCGCCCTCCTCAGTCGTCGAATGGTCAGCGAGAAGTTCGCCGTCACGATCACAGGCGAGTTCTCGTCGGGGTTTCCGATGGCAAACAGACCGGTGGGCGCGGAGCGGGGAAGCCAGCGGAAGAGGTATGCCACGAGCCAATCGAGAACCATCCTCACTCTTTCTCCTCCTTGCGGGCGACCAGATAGAGGAAGCTGTCAAGCGAGCTTCGCTCCTCGGACTCGATCCGGAAGCGCGCCTCGAGCACGAGGTCCGAGAGACCATCCACCGCCCTGGTCGTAGTCTGGGTCAGCACGAACGTGGCGATGAGCAGCGGGATGCGTATCGCGCTATGCGCCAGCCTTCTTGCCAGCGTTTCCGGCCTCGCCTCATCGGCGATGGCGAGGCGGCCGCCGGGTCGCAGCACGCGGTATGCGTGCCTCAGCGCATAGACTCTCTCGTCGTGCGAGAGCTCGGAGAAGACCAGGGTGGACATGACGAGGTCGAAGCTGTCATCGGCGAGCTTGTCCATGCCCGACACCCCCGTCTCCTCGAGCCGGATCCTGCCGGACATGCCTGAATCGTCGATCTTCCCGCGCGCCACCTCGAGCATGGCATCGGAGACGTCGAATCCGAGTACTTCGGCGCCTGCGAGGGCAGCGAGGATGGCCATGGTGCCGGTGCCGCATCCGATCTCCAGGACCTTGAAGCCGGGCCGCACGTTCTCGTGGACCAACTTCTTCTTGCATCGGTCGGCGCCACCCAGGGACATCAGGGCAATCCCCCGGTCGTATCGCTCCGGCTGTGATTCCAGAATCTTCATGTAGACGTAGCTGGACACGTCAACCGCCCCTCTCGAAGCGCTCGTCACCTCTCTTCTCCGCTCGCCGGTCCGCTGCGCCCACGAGGACCCCACTCGTGAGCAGCCGCAGCGCCGCAGCGCGAAGGGACTCCGCCTTGCATCGCCGTTCGGAGAAGACGCCGTGCAGCACCACGCCGTCGAAGAACGAGACCAGGAGCTCCGCCGTCGCGTCCGGCTCGAGGCCCCGGTCTATCTCTCCCGAAGCTTGCCCCTCCTCGATCAGGCGACTGATGATGTCCTCGACCACGGTGTAGATGTTGGCGAGCGAGAAGGCCGCCTCTTCACCGCGGCGCCCGGAGCCGAAGTAATCCACATACACACCGCAGTGGTCCTCCCAATCGGTTACGTGATCGAAGGCAAAGTGGACCAGCGAGAGGAGGCGGTCGGCCGGGGTGTCGGCCCCCGCCATGGCCGCAGTGGCTCCGGACTGGAACGCCGCGAAGTACCGCTCGAACTCGAATCGAAGGATCTCGTCCTTGTTCCGGAAGTACTCGTAGAGGGTTCCCTTGCCGATTCCGGCCGCCTCGGCGATATCCACCATCCGCGCGCCGTGGTATCCGAGCTTGCGGAAGACCGTGATGGCTGTGGATCCGATGCGGGCCGCCTTCTCCTTCTTGTCCACGGACCTGGACATGTTTTGTCTCCCTCGTAAAACCGACCGACGCGTCGGTCATATACGTAGCGCCATGGCCCAACCCTCGTCAAGACCACCCTTCGCCCATTACACCCGTGGCCCCAGGGGGCAACCTACGGCGCCCGGAAAGAACGAGAGGAGGGAGATCCGCCTGACGAGCGATCCCGCCGGCGTCGCAATGGCTGCGCTGCTGTAGAGGATCGCGAGTGCCGGCTACATCGACGCCCGACGCGCCGCCTTCTCGTCCATCTCGAGCATCTTGTCCCCCGAGTAGCCGCAGGCCTTTTCGGGGTGCTCGAGCATGATGTTCACGAAGCGGATCTCGCGCTGCTCGTCGAAGCTGGTCGCCGGTCGGGTCACAGCCTTGCGCAAGATCGCGAGGCCCTGCTCGAGCCGTTCGTCGTCGTTGCGCGCGCTGCCGAGACAGACGAGCTGGGTTCCCACCTCGATCCTGTAGTCGAGGCGCTTGGGATGCAGAGCCAGCGCCCTGCGGCTGTGACGCAAGGCGCGCTCCTTGTCGCCCGCTACGCCTAGGATCAACCTGAGCCAGAACGACTCGGGGACGATGCGGTAGAAGATCGCGCTCGTGTAGTGGAGGTTTCCGAGCGTCGAGTTGTTCTCGTTGTCGCGGTAGCTGGGCTGGAGTGCGATCGCCCGGTCGAGCAGCTCTGCCATCTCCGGTACCTGCCGGATCCCCCGCCAAGCGCCAATCGTGGTGCGCAGACGGCCCATCGAGGTGAACTTCCACAGCATGCACTCGGCGCACTCGGGGTTGGCTGCCAGCCCTCGATCGGCGAGGGCGAGCGCGTCCTGGAAGGACTTGATGCGCTCCTCGCTGGCCTCCAGGGGCAAGAACTCACCGACGACCCAGGTGGCGCGCGCCGCGCGCCAATAGCCCTCGCTGCTCCCGCCCTCGGCTTCGCCGACGCGCTCGAAGAGCTCTGCCGCACGCGAAAGACGTTGGCTCGCCGATCTGGGATCGGAATCGTCCAGCTCGAAGGCCTCGGCTTCGAGGGCCATCGCGGCGGCCCAGACGCGAGCGATATCCAAGTTGGCTTGTCCCGAAGCCAGCTCCATGGTGGGCCCACCCCTCGTGGCCGACTGGGCAACTCCGCACGCGAGCAGGCTCGCGATCAGGAATCCCACGCCTCTCGTTCCACTCGCCATCGCTCTGCTTCGTGCGCCCGCTCTCAATCGCGACACAGTGGCTCCTTCCCTCGTCGGGTCCCGGTTGAGCGCCACCCCCATGGTGGATGTGCCGTGGAGGCGCAAAACGGTTCCATCACGCAGGCGGCCACGGGCGCTTCGGCGTAGCTCCCGCAGAGGCCGAGCTCGTAGCAACAGCGCGAGAGCAGGTGGACCGGATCCGATATCCGGTGCCAGATCGGCAGGACCCCGGAAGCCGGGCTCTACCCGAGTGAGGCAGCGGAGACTCGGTACGCCATGGCGCCAGTCCGCGCTGGCGCGCTGATCTCCTAAGCTACCCACCATGCCGAAGAAGAAGCGTGTGTGGGAGCGCCGGGATCCGGAGGCAAAGGCGGAGGCGCAGAGGTACGCGCATCCGGTGCCGAGCCGGACGTACATCCAGCAGTACTTCGAGGAGCAAGGCGTTCCAGTGCCATTCGACGACCTCGTCGAGGCGTTCGAACTCGACCGCCGGGAGCGGAGCGGGCTTGCGATCCGGCTCAAGGCCATGGTTCGCGACGGGCAGGTCATTCCGAACCGTCGAGAGGGGTATTGCCTGGTCGATCGGATTGCGCTCGTCACGGGCGTTGTGAGTGCGCACCGGGACGGGTTCGGGTTCGTGGTTCCGGATCAGGCCGAGACCGACGATGTCTACCTCTCGTCGCGATACATGCGAGAGCTGATGCACGGAGACCGGGTTGCGGTTCGCATCCGGGGGAAGGATCAGCGCGGCCGGCCGGAAGGCTCGCTCGTCGAGGTGCTCGAGCGCAATACGAGCTCGGTGGTCGGGAAGTACCGCCAGGAGCATGGGGTCGGGTTCGTCGTGCCGGAGAATCCGCGCATCACGCATCGAATCGTGGTGCCGGCCGACGCGGTAGCGACCGCGAGGCCCGGGCAAGTGGTGCTTGCCGAAATCACGGCGCAGCCGACGCGGCAGACGCAGCCCATCGGGCGCGTCGTCAAGGTCCTCGGCAAGCCCAACGCGCCCGGTATCGAGATCGAGATTGCCATCCATGCGCACGGCCTGCCCACCGACTGGCCTGACGCGGTGGAGAGGCAGGTCCGGCGCTTTGGGAAGGAGGTCCCGGCTAAGGCGATGCGCGGGCGCGAGGATCTGCGGCATCTGCCACTCGTCACGATCGACGGAGCAGACGCGCGAGACTTCGACGACGCCGTCTACTGCGAGCCCATGCCCTCGGGCTGGCGGTTGTACGTGGCCATCGCTGATGTCGCACACTATGTCGAGCGCGCGTCGGCGCTCGACGAGGAAGCCCGGAGCCGTGGAACCTCGGTCTACTTCACGCGCCGGGTGCTGCCGATGCTGCCGGAGGTGCTCTCGAACGGACTCTGCTCGCTCAACCAGAAGGTCGATCGCCTCTGCATGGTCTGCGAGATGCGGGTCGGGCGCGACGGCAAGGTGTCGCGTGCGCGCTTCTTCGAAGGCGTCATGCGCTCCCAGGCGCGGCTCACCTACGAAGAGGTTGGCGCGATGCTCTTCCACGGCGACGCGAAGCTGCGTCGGAAGCACGCGCAGCTACTGCCGCACCTCGAAGACCTGCACGACGTCTTTCGTGCGCTCCTCGCCCAGCGACGCAGACGGGGCGCCATCGACTTTGACATCCCGGAGGCCTACGTCGAGCTGGGAGAGGACCGCAGGATCGAGTCGATCAGCACCTACGACCGCGACGATGCACACCGAATGATCGAGGAGTGCATGATCGCGGCCAACGTGTCCGCTGCACGCTTCCTGGGTCGTCACAAGCTCCCCACGCTGTACCGCGTGCATGACAAGCCCGCGGAGGAGCGGTTCAAGGAGATCAATGCCTTTCTTGCGACCTTCGGAGTTCCGTTTCCGCAGGTCAAGAAGATCCAGCCCCGGCACTTCGCCCAGGTGCTCGAGCGCATCAAGGGCAAGTCCTACGACACGCTGGTCGAGACGGTGCTGCTCCGGTCCATGGCGCGTGCGGCGTATCAGCCGAAGAACCTCGGCCACTTTGGCCTCGCGCTGGCGCAGTACGCGCACTTCACGTCACCTATCCGTCGCTACCCGGATCTGCTCGTCCACCGTGCCATCAAGCACGCGCTCTCGGGCAAGAAGCCGGACGGCTTTCCGTACTCGCACAAGGACATGGATCGACTCGGCCAGCACTGCTCGATGACGGAGAAGCGAGCCGACGACGCCACTCGCGATGCCATCGCGTGGCTCAAGTGCGAGTTCATGCTTCACAAGATCGGGGAGGCGTTCGACGGAGTGATCACGGGCGTGACGAGCTTCGGATTGTTCGTGCAGCTTCAAGACGTGTTCGTCGAGGGGCTGGTGCACGTGACGTCACTCGAGAACGACTACTACGAACTCGACGCCCCGAGGCACCGGCTGGTGGGCGCCCGCAGCAAGAAGATCTATCAGCTGGCCTCACCTCTCCGGATTCGCGTTGTGGACGTGGACATGGAGCAGCGGCGGATCGACTTCGAGCCGGTGGAGTCAAAGGTGCGACCGCGAGCGAAGCGGACCCCCGGCAAGGTTCCGAACCGCAAGGCTCGCGGACGACGCCGAGCAACTCGCCCGAAGGGAAGACGCAAGTAGTCAGCGTTCCCCGTCAGCAGAAGTCGGACAGCTCGGCGACCAACACGTGCGCCTGCGAACACACCAGTCTTGGAGATGAACTGCCGGCTCGGGCTCCACTCGGAGACTTCGTCTCCTCCCTCTCGCCGGGTGGAATTCCCACCCGCTGGACGACAGACGAGATCTCATGGAGTCATCGCAGACCCCCCAACCCCAATCGACCAGCAGTGCCTGGTCGCACTTGAATGTCTCATCCTCGAATGCGGAACTTCCGCTCGCTGAGAGGTGCGTTTCGGGTACAATGCTCGCACTGCAGCATCTCACTGAATATGGGGGGAGCGGGCGTGCCGTATCAGATCCAAGCACTTTCCGTTGGGGGAATCCTCGATCACTCATTTCGTTTGATTCGAGATCGCATCCTTGTTTTGTGGGGCATCTCGGCCCTCGTGTACGTGCCCTTCGCCATCGTCACCGAACTCTTGGCCGGACCGACGGCCACTGGAGATCCCGCGTCTGGGCAGCTGATGCTGGTGTTTGCGCTCACGGTGATTGTTGTAGGGCTCGCCTTTCCTCTGGTCCAGCTTGCCATCATCCATACGGTGGCAGAGACCTACCTGGGCAGGGAGGTCTCTATCGGCAGCGCCTACTCGAACACCAAGGGTCTCTACGTCCGCTACTTGGGCACGGTGATTCTGGTGGGCCTGGGCGCCATGTTGGGCTTCGTGTTGCTCATCATTCCCGGAATCTACCTCGTGATTATCTGGGCACTCGTCGGGCCGGTGGTGGTGATCGAGCGCATCTCGGGGACTGCTGCCCTGGGGCGAAGTCGAGCGCTCGTTCGCGACAACTGGTGGCGAGTGCTGGGCATCGCGTTTCTTGCCGGTGTCTTGTCCTCGGTGTTGAGTGGCGGCTTCCAGTTCGTTTTCGCTTTCATCCCCTTTGTGGGATCGGCGCTCACGGGGGCAGTGAATGCTCTAGCGTTTACCTTTACCTCGAGTGTGTCGGTCTTGATCTACTTTGACCTCCGATGTCGCCACGAGGACTTCGATCTACAGGTGCTTGCCGAACAGGTCGGTGGAACCCCGACCGATGATTCCTCCCTTGCCGGCCGGTGACAGCCGCGTGGGTTGATCTCGAGTCGGACTCCAGCCGGATCCGGGAGCTCGCTGAAGAGATCCTCTCCCGTCCGGAGTACGCGCGGGCGAAGATCAACGTAGAGGCCCCACAATGGCTACGTTGGTTCTTCGAACGCCTGAATGAGTTCCTCAGCTGGCTCGACGGCCTTTACGCGAGCTCCCCTATCCTCTATTGGCTGCTCCTGGCTGGGTTGCTGCTGGTCTTGGGCCTGCTCGTTGCCCACATGGTCTGGTCCATCTCTCGCGCCCTTCGCGACCAGGAGCCGGAGCAGGTCGTGTCGGGGCATGAAGAGAAGGATTTTGGGGCGGTCGCGGACGAGCTGGCGCGCAACGGGAGGTACCTCGAGGCGACCCACCAGCTCCTGCTCGCCTGCCTGCAGCGGGCTGCCCAATCGGGTGTGATCGAGCTGCATGCCGACGATACGAACGGGATCGCACGAACTCGTCTGGAGGCCTCGTCGCTGTCCGCCCAGCTCCGCACCGAGTTGCTCCAACTGATCAACACCACCGAGCGCATCTGGTTTCGCGATCGCTCAGATGATCCAGACCTCTACAACCGATGGTCGCGGGCCTATCACGACCTGCTGAAGCAGACGCACTAACCGTGTCGACGCGCGTGGTGATCTCTGTGCTCGTCACCATCGGGGTGCTCACCGTTCTGAACTTCTGGTTCTATTCCCGGCGAGACACGATGGCCGAGTCCCCGACCAGCCTGGGGCGTGGGGCCCATGGCTACGGGGCTCTCTACGACCTGCTCGACGAGCTGGATCTCGAGGTGGAGCGCTCTTACCTGAGGCCCGAGAAGCTCCGCGGCGATGCCGTTGTGTGGTTTGTGGCGCCCCACCGCCAGAGGGGGGGACTGCGCGGTGGCAAGGCGGTGCTCGAGGACCTACGCCCCTGGGTGGAGCGCGGCGGCACCGCGGTTGTCTTTGGAGGAGAGCATTTCAACTGGTCGCCCGTGGCGCTCGAACTGGCGGAGAGCTCGGAAGACTTCGCAGCCGTGATCCCAGGAGCCCAGCTTCCCGAACGGAGCGTCGAGCTTGATGAGCCGCGCGTGTTCTCGGTGGGAGACCTCAGTGACGGCGACGTATCGGACGAGAGCGGCTTGCCCTTTGTGGTTGAGCTGTCGCTGGGCAGCGGAAAGCTCGTGGCCGTGGCGGACCATCGTTTTCTCTTGAACGCAAGGCTCGACGCGGCCGACAACTCGATCTTCGCGGTGGATTTGGTGCGCGCTTACGGCGTGCCCCGGGTCGACGAGCGCTTTCACGGCCTGCGCGAGACCCGCTCCCTGCTCGATGTGGTCGGAGTGGGTCGGCTTTGGCTGCTGGTGCTCTCACTCTGTCTTCTCTCGCTGGTGGCGGTGTGGTCCCGACAGCGATGGCCCGCCCGGATGCTGCAAGAGCCGGAAGTGATCGAGGCGAGCCTGCGCTCCTTCGTCGAGGCCCTCGCGGGCCACTATCATCGGGTGCGCGAACATGGCGCTGTCTTTCAGGCGTACCGAGAGGGCTTCTTGCACCGTCTACGCCGGCAGCGGGGGCGCGACGAACGCATGTCGGATCGCGAGTTCGAGAACCGGATGCGCCGTGACCCCGCTCTGGATGCGGAGGTGGCCCGCTGGCTCCTCGACGGCGAGCTTCCGACGAAGCGAGGAGAAATGGTCCAGGCGGTGCGCGTCCTGGAACGCTTTGCCGAAATGAGGGGTTAGAAGATGGAAAGCGCGGATCTCGACGCGGCTTGGCTGAAGGAGCGGTACAACGAGCTGAGGGCCGAGGTGTCGAAGGTGATTATCGGCCAGGACGAGGCGATCCAGCTCTCCTTCCTGACCCTGCTGTGCGGTGGTCACAGCCTCTACGAAGGGGCGCCGGGTCTCGCGAAGACTCTACTGGTGCGCTCTCTCGCTGCGGTGTTGGGGACCCGATTCGGCCGCATCCAGTTCACTTCGGACCTGATGCCCAGCGATGTCATCGGCAGCCCCATCTTCCACAGCGAAAGCTCCGATTTTCGTTTTCACCCGGGGCCGCTGTTCACGGATATCCTACTGGCAGACGAGATCAATCGCGCGCCCGCAAAGACCCAGGCCGCCCTGCTGGAGGCCATGCAGGAGCGATCGGCCACCGTCGACGGCGAGCGCCACGACCTGGGCCGCTTCTTCTCGGTCTTCGGCACGCAGAACCCGCTGGACCAGGAAGGGACCTACCCCTTGCCGGAGGCCCAGCTCGACCGCTTTCTCTTCAAGATCCTCATCCGCTATCCAGAGGCGGAGCACGAGTTCGAGATCTTGCAGGCGCACCACCAGGGCGATCCCGAGCCCCTCGCTCTTTCCGTGGTGCTCAGCGCCGACGATCTTCACCGCGCACGCAGCATCGCGCGCGATCTCGTCATCCAGCCCGAGGTAATGCGCTACGTCGTAGATCTGGTGCGAGCGACGCGCGAGGACCCGAGCATTTCCGTGGGAGGGTCGCCGCGGGCGGGGCTGTGGCTTCTGCGCGCCGCCAAGGCGTCGGCGGCGCTGGAGGGCCGGGACTACGTGTTGCCCGACGACGTGCAGGCCGTTTGGGCGCCGGTCTTGAGACATCGCATCATGCTCGAGCCCACCGCCGAAGTGGAGGGTGTGAGCCCCGACGAGGCTCTGGCAAGCGTGTTGAAAGTTGTCCCGGCGCCCCACTGATGGTTCCCGATCGCCAGCTGGTGAGTGCCAGTGGGCTAGCCGCCGCCCTGGCGTTCGCGACCCTGTTCTGGCCCGCCCTCGCGTGGCCCGCGTGGGTGATGCTGCTCGCGGTATTGGCCCTGGTTGTCATGGACTGGCGGCAGACCCGCGCAATCCGCATGCCTGGTTTCTCGCTGCAGCTGCCGTCGTCGGGGCGGGTTGGCGCCCCGGCGACGCTGACCCTTTCCCTCCACAACCACGCCGAGATTGCCCAGCGTGTCGAAGTGCTGCTCGAGCTGCCCGAGGACCTCGGAGGCGATCTGGCGATCGAGCAGCTGGAGCTCGCGCCGGGCGAGCGGCGCGAGATACTGCGCAAACGCACGCCCAGGCGCCGCGGTCTGCGACCGCTGGGGCCGAGCTTGCTGGTGAGTCGCTCACGCCTGGGCCTCTTCTGGCGGCGCTCGAGCCACAGCGAGCCCACGCGCTTCGCCGTGCTGCCAGATCCGGGCGTGCCCGACTCCGGTGCTCTCAACGTCTCACGACTCGAGGCCCGGCTCGGCATTCGGCCGCAGAGATCGCGCGGCGAGGGCTTCGAGTTCGAGTCCCTTCGCGAGTACGTTCCGGGCGACGACCCTCGACACATCGACTGGCGCGCGTCGGCGCGCAGCGAGAAGCTGATTGCCCGCCAATATCAAGTCGAGCGAAATCACACCGTCATCGTGTGCGTGGACACGGGTCGCTTGATGAGCGCCCGGGTCGGCGGGACCACGAAGCTCGATCATGCCGTGGCGGCCGGGGTCGCCTTGGCCCGCGCAACCCGGGCCGCGGGCGACCGCGTGGGCTGGGTGGCCTTTGATCGAGAGATCCGAGCCTGGGTTGCACCCATCGACGCACGCAAGACCGTGGGCCCGCTGCTCGAAGCGACCTT
Source organism: Deltaproteobacteria bacterium (assembly GCA_029261835.1). Classification (GTDB taxonomy): domain Bacteria; phylum Myxococcota_A; class UBA9160; order UBA9160; family UBA4427; genus JAJDAO01. Next base: position 52,682 of record JAJDAO010000068.1, read on the forward strand.
GCCCTTGGAGCCCTCCGACCACGATCCGCGTTACCGAGTGCTGGCCGATCTCTTGTCTCAACGTCAGAAGAAGCGCTCTCTCCTGGTGATTCTGACCGACTTCGTCGAGGGCGCCTCGTCCGCAACGCTGGAGAGTTATCTCGGCCTGCTGGTTCGGCGCCACTGCGTACTGTTGGTGGCGCTGCGGGATCCCCTGCTCAGCCAGCTCGAAGAGCCCGCGCCGCGGATCGATGGTGCGGGGATCTATCAGCGCCTGGTGCTACAGGATCTCTTGGTAGAACGGGAGATCGCTCTGGCTCGCCTGCGGCGGATGGGTGCCCAGACCCTGGATCTCCATCCCAAGCAGGTGACGGTGCCGCTGCTGGCCCGCTATCTCGAGATCCGCCGAGCGGGGCTCCTGTAGCGACTCAGCGATCGGAGAGAAAGCTCAGATCTGGCCGCGCCGAGCGCTTGGCGAGCCGGCGCACGATGACCACGTATCCGACGATAGAGGCGGCAGCGAGGAACGCGACACCGAAGCGTACCTCGGTAGAGAGCGCGCTCTGGCGCACGAAGCTCTCGATCAACGCAGCCAAGAAGAACAGCGGGATGGAGGCCATCAGTAGATGGAGCGCATGCCGACCCGCTTCGCGTAGGGCTCGAACGCGGCCCGCGCGGCCTGGAGCGACCAAGGCCAGCCCCAGAACGAGGCCACCGGTCGAACACAGGACGATGGCAAGAAGCTCGGGAATGCCGTGTGGGATGATCCAGGCCCAGAACCAGAGCGACTCGGGCTGGCCGGTGAAGATGGAGATGAAGGCTCCGAGGGTGAGGCCATTGTAGAGAACGAGTAGCACCGATGGCAGCCCCGCCAGGATGCCCGTGGCGAAGCTCATCAGGCCCACGCGGGTGTTGTTGAAGAAGAGGTAGGTTCCGAAGAAGGAGTTGGGGGCCAGCGAAGTCTCGCGTCGTTCCAAGAACTCGAGTCGGGCCTCGGAAGAGCTCGCGAGCTTTTCCAGCAACTCGGCGTCGTAGAGGGGAATGAGCGCCGCCAGAGTTCGGGGGTCTCCTCGCGCCACGCTGAGGCCCGCCAGGATTGATATCAAGAGGAGCACCGCGACGATCGCTTGAAGCCGCCAGGTAAGCGCAAGCGTGTCCGGGAGGTCGGCGAGCAGGAAGCGGCCTCTATCGGCCCGTCTTCGGGGCGAGTTGTAGATGAGGTTGTAGGCGCGCACGCATAGGGCATTGCAATAGCGGACGGCCTGGGGATCTCGCGCTTGGGTTTGCAGGCGGACGAGCTGTGCGGAGTGCAGACGGTAGAGGCGGGCCAGCTCCCGAATGTCGCGGAAGCGCTCCCGGCCTCGCAGCCCCTCGAGCTTCACCACGAGTGCTTCGAAGTGCTGCTCATCGTCAGATCGTCTATTGTGACTCACCCGCCGTCCAACTCCCCGCCGTTTGCCGTGCGGCTCCTGGAGAACATAGAAGATGCCCGCCTCTCTTGAGGACTCGCTGACTCTTCATTCTCCTGAGGGTGTTTCCCTCGAGCTGCCCCTCTGCGGGCCCGGCGCCCGGATGCTCGCCTACTCGATCGACTACATGCTGCTGCTTGTGTTGGGAACGCTCATCAGCGTCCTGGCGCTCGGGCTGAGCATGCCCCTGTTGGATCAATTCGGCGACTGGTTCGAGAGTGTGCCGGAGCAGCTCGCGGAAGATCCCAACGATCGCGGCGCCATCAATGCGATACTGTTGCCCATCTTGGTGATTGCTTTTCTCTGCTTCTTTCTGGGGGAGTTCCTCTACTTCACGATCTGGGAGGTGGCGACCGGCGGGCGCTCGCCCGGCAAGATGCTCATCAAGCTGCGCGTGGTTGGGCGCGACGGAATGCCGCCGGATCTGAGCGACTTTGCGATTCGCAACCTGCTGCGGATCGTGGACGCTTTGCCGAGCGGCTACGCGTTTGGTCTCCTGTGCATCGTGCTGACCGAGCGCGGCCAGCGCCTGGGCGATCTCGCAGCCGGCACCGTGGTCGTTCGAACCGATTTCGTAGAAGTGGCGCCTGCAATGAAGTTGCCCGAGCACCTGATTCCGCTTCCTCTCTCACGCGACCAGCTCGAGAGACTGGGCGCCAATGAACTCAGCCTGGCTCGCGGCGCTCTGCGGCGTCGCGAGCAACTGGACAACGAGCGCGCCCACGCCGTCGTCTCCGAAGCCGCCCAGGCCCTGCGGCGACGACTGGAGCTGGAGGAAGATCCGAGCGAGAGGCCCATGCGCTTTCTGCAGCGGGTCGTCCTCACCGCTGAACAGCGCGCGCGCCGAGATTGAGCTTCCCCCGTTGCAGCGACAGTGGCACAACGACGTGATGAAGCTCGGGGCAGAAATATGACGGTCGTCTCTTCAGGCGAGTTCCGCTTCGCAGTCGCTCATCTCGATCACCCCCACATCTTCGGCCAGACCAGCGGCTTGATAGGCGCTGGCGGCACGCTCGAGTACGCGTACGACGAAGACCCGCAGCGCCTCGATGGATTCTGCCGCCTGCACCCCGGAGCCAGGCCCGTCCGCTCATTCGACGAGATCCTCGATGCCGAGGACATTCAGCTCGTCGTGTCGGCGGCCGTGCCGAGCGAACGGGCGGAGATCGGCATGCGGGTCCTCCGGAGCGGAAAGGACTACTTCACCGACAAAGCTCCCGTCACGACGCTGGACCAGCTCGAGGCGGTCCGGAGGTGCGTCGAGGAAACGGGAGGCAAGTACTTCGTGTACTACGCGGAGAGGCTGCACAACGATGCTGCCTGGCATGCGGGCGAGCTGATCGAGGAGGGAGCCGTCGGGAGGGTCCTGCAGGTGCTGAACCTGGCCCCGCATCGCCTCGCGAAGCCGACGCGCCCGCGTTGGTTCTTCGAGAAGCGGCGCTACGGGGGAATCCTCACCGACCTCGGCTCCCACCAGGTCGAGCAGTTTCTCGCCTACTCGGGTTGCCAGTCGGCCGAGATCAACTTCGCTCGTGTAGAGAACTTCGGCCATCCGGACGAGCCCCAGTTCGAGGACTTCGGCGAACTCTCGATGACGGGCGATACTGGTGCGTCCTTCTACACGCGAGTCGATTGGTACACGCCGGAGGGTCTGCCCTCCTGGGGCGATGGCCGCACCTTCATCGTCGGGAGTGAGGGCAGCCTCGAGCTTCGCAAGACCATCGATCCGAGCCGTCAATCACCCGCCTCCAAGCTCTACCTGTCGAATCACGAAGGCGAGCGGGAGATCGACTGCCTGGGAGCGACGGGGTTTCCGTTCTTCCAGCGACTCATCGTCGATGTGCTCGAGCGAAGCGAGAGCGCCATGACGCAGCGTCACGCGTTTCTCGCCGCTGAGCTCAGCATGCTTGGCCAGGCTTTCGCCGACCTTCGGCGTTCGTGAGCGATCAGAGTTCTGCGCCGCGAGTGCGACGCTTTGCTTCCGCCAGCGAGCTTGCCTCGGGCCGGCGCTTGTAGAAGGCGTCGAGCGGGTAGCAGCCCGACACCAGTCCGTTTCGCGGCGCGCTCGTGCAGTCGCTGAAGGTCCTGCAGATGAGAGAACGCTGTAGCGGTCTCCCGGCCAATACGTCCCGTGGAAGCTCGGGATACGAGAGCATCATGCGCCCGAGACCGATCAGGTCGGCCTTGCCCTGGCGCACCACGGCCTGTGCCACGTGGGGAAGCCACTCCTGTAGATAGCTGTAGGCCGAACCCACGACGCACAGCTCGGGGTGCCGCCTCTTCACTTCTGCGGTCGCGTGAAGCTGCCGCGCCACACCGACCAGCGGATCTTCCGGCATCTCGTAGCCGTCCGAGGGAGGATAGAAGGCGGGTCGCTGCGTGTGCGGGTTGTAGTAGGGGCTTCCCGCCGTGGTGCACAAGAGCGTCACACCCGCCTCGCGCAGCGCCACGACGAGCGCGTGCGTCTCGCACAGGTCGACTTCTCCCGCGCCTCCTCCTGCGCCTCCTCCTAGGCCTCCTCCTACGCCAGAGCCGAAGGGGCGCTGAGTGGTGGGTTCCGCCTGTCCCACTCCATCCTCTCCACCGCGAAAGGGTCCGAGATCGAAGATCGAAAGCCGTACACCGATCGCAAGCTCGGGCGCTTCGTCACGCACGGCCTGGATCGCACGCAGCAAGAAGCGGGAACGCCCGGCCAGATCGCCGCCGTAGGGGCCGGGGCGTTCGCGAGCCGAAAGCAGCTCATGGCCCAGGTATCCGTGACATGCCTTGATGTCGACGAAGGCAAAGCCCGCGTTCCGCGCGAGCCGTGCGACGGTCGGGTACCCGCCGATCAGCTCGTCGAGCTCGGCATCGGAAAGCAGCGCGGCGTCTGAGTCGATGCCAACACGCTCGTCGAGAACGGGATCGCGGAACGCGGTGCGGGGTGCAGGGGTTCCGTACGGGCGACTGAAGCGGCCGGAGTGCGTGAGCTGCAGGCCGATGAGCAGGTCACTGCTGTCGCCGCAGCGTGCTTCGTGCGCAGCCACGAGCGCACCGCGGAGCTCCGCGAGATCCCCTTCGCTCTCCGGGTTGAATGCGAGCTGGTTCGGGTTCGCGCGCCCCTTGGGCTCTATCGCGTAGGCTTCGCCACCCCAGATCAGCTTCGCGCCGCTCTCTCCGAAACGTCGCCAGCGGCGGCGTACGAGCTCGGTCGGTCGCCCGTCTCTCGTGGCGTCCCATCCTTCCATCGGAAGTGCGCAGAAGCGATTGCCGACCCTGCGATCGGCGATCTCGAGGGGGGCAGCGAGGGGTCCCGCGGCTTCGATCTCGGGATCGATCGGCAGCGCGATCCCCAGCTCCTCGAGCCGGGCGTTGAACTGCTCGAGTCTTCGCAGGCGCGTGAGCTTGAGTGCTGCGGTCAAGAGAAGGCCTCCAGTCGGCGCGCGATATCCTCGAGCACGCTGCGATCGCTTGCGGGGCGCTCGGGGGAGGCCGCATGAGTGCGCGGGCTCCGGATGCGCCCCCGCAGATGCAGAAAGATCGCCGCATCGTGCTTGTAGGCTGGAACCGGATCGCGAAAAGCAAAGCAGCCGAGGTACTGGAGCAGGTCGTTCAGCTCGTAGAAGCGGCTGTCCCCCTCCAGCCACATTCGGTCGCGCAGCGCGAAGTGTTCGGGCGCGAAGGCCGAAAGGCCCAGCAGGTAGTCGCTTCCGTACATGATCATGTCAATCGCGAGATCATTGCCCGTCAAGACCAGGAAGTCGCTGCGACGCTCGTCACGCAGCGCCAGCCGCACCCACTCGAGCTGCCGCGAAAGGGAAGAGTGCTTTGCTCCGATGCACTGCGGAACATCCATCAGAGCCGCATACGCGTCGAGGTCGTAGATGCGTCCGTAGGGCACGAACATCGGGCCGAGCTCGAAGCCGATGAAGTGGTCGCTGGTGCGCGCGAGCTCGGCGTGTGCGCCGGCCCAGTCGGCGCCGTCGAGCGAAGTGAGCCCGTTCGAAGGGAATACGACCGGGGTTCCGCCGCGAGTCTCGATCGCTTCCATCGCGGCGCGATAGGCATCGGGCGCAAAGCGGTCTCCTGCTTCGTCCGAGACGTGCGCACCGGCTGCGAAGTCTTCACCGCACACGGCCCGGGTCGTGTCGAGCACTCGTAGCCGCGTGGCCTGATCGAGCAGCTGCACATACCCGGTGTCCATGTTGACCGCCGGTGTCAGCCCCGCTTGCAGTGTGCCCTTCAGAAGGCTCCGATAGGCCGCCCAATCGATCTCTCCGCCAGTCGCAAAGGGGAGCAGGACGGCGGACATGCCGCGGACCTCGCGCCGTGGCCGCAGCGGCACGGTGTGGAGAGAAGCGCTGCTCGTCTTCGGGTCGTGGCCCATGGGCCGACAGATTAGTCGAGGACCTCGGTTCTCGCGCCGGCCGACGCGTCGAGTTCGAGGGTGGCGGTCGGGCCGAAATGACCGAAACTCGCAATCGATGGAGACAGCGAATCAAAGCGACTGGGCCGGGATAGAGACGCCTCAGCGCAATACGCCAATCGTCTCGCTCGCTTTGCGAACGCGCTGCACCGGGAGACGCGTCTGACCTGCGAATGTCACATCGGGGCCGCCTGCGCCGACCCCAGCATCGCACAGAAAATCCTGGCCGAGGCGGGCGAAACGGATCGGCCAGCCGATCTTCTCGAGGCGGCCCTGCGCGATCTCGCTGTGTTGCGCGAGGCGGTCGGGTGATGCGCATCATCAACCTCGCGAACGGACGCCGCCTCGAAACCGTCTGGACGCACGACTTCATCGACGCGCTGCGATCGCTGGGCGAGCTGCGGCTCGAAGAGAACGGCGTCGGTCTCTCCGACGTCGAGGCCGCCGAGCAAGTGCGCGGTCACGAGGTGGCGATCGTCGGCTGGGATGCGCGACCGCTGCCAGCGTCGCTCGCGGAGAGGCCCGGTGCGCTTCGCTATGTGTGCTGCTACTCGGGCACGATCCGAGACTGCGTTCCGAGAGGGATCGTCGAAGCGGGCATCGACGTTTCGAACTGGGGTGAACATCCCGCCAATGGTGTCGCGGAAGCCTCCATGACACTGCTGCTCGCCGTACTCAAAGGCCTGCCGAAGGTGATCGATGCCTCGCGCAGAGGGGAGTGGGGCATCGAGACGACGGTACGGGGAAGCCTGTCGGGTACGCGCGTCGGCGTCTACGGCTGCGGTGTCATCGGACGACGATTCATCGAACTCCTGCGACCATTCGGCTCGCAGATCCGTATCTTCGATCGCTACGCGCCCTCGATTCCCGATGGCTGCGAGCGAGTCGAGTCACTCGACGCGCTCTTGACTGGGATCGAGGTGCTCGTGATCCACGCAGGTCTCAGCGAAGAGACGAGGAGGTCCGTGCGAGCCGAACACTTGGCGCAGCTTCCGGATGCCGGAGTTGTGATCAACACCGCGCGGGGAGCGATTCTCGATCAAGATGCGCTATTCGCAGAGCTGTCCTCTGGCAGGCTGCGCGCCGGCCTCGACGTGCTGGAGCCCGACCACCTTCCGCCCGAGCACCCGATGCTCGGTCTCGACAACTGCCTGCTCAGCTTCCACCAGCTGGATCAGCTGCAGTGGCCACAGCGGCCCGGGCTCACGCCGATGCAACAGATCTGTGTCGACAATATTGCTCGATTCGTCTCGGGGCGGCGGCCCCGGTGGCTCTTCGATGCGGACCGCTACGATCACAGTACCTGAGGGAGGGGATGGGAAGCTTCGACGGACTGGCTGGGGCATTGTTGCACGGCTCGCTCTGAAGGCGCACCGGGCTTGGCGCCGGCCGACCCTCTGGTCGACCCAATGGCTATCGACGAAGTTCCAGTCCTAGTCGCCCCGTTTCGCCCATCCGAGACGGCGAGAGAGGACCGCCGCCGTCAGCAATAGACCCGCAAGCAGCACCGACAGGGGAGCCGACAGGACCGGCAGGAGCGTGAGCGTGGGGGCCTGACACTGCAGCGTGAGCCAGCCCGGCCCGGAGAGCCCATCGCTCGAGTCTGCCGCGATCGAGTCGAACGTACCGGTCGCACCTTGGTAGAGCTGGAGGCGATCGTTGTTGTAGCTCGCCACGTAGAGATCGCCGTCCGGGCCGAAGAGAACGTCGTTCGCTCGGTCGAGCCCTCCGCTGCCGGTGCTGACGAAGACATCGATGAAGTCGCCGGTTGTGCCGTTGTAACGGCGCACGCTGTCGTTGGTCTGCTCGCCGACATAGAGGTTGTCGTCCGGACCAAAGGTGAGACCGCGGGGAGAGGCGAGTCCTCCGAGCCCCGCGGAGACGAAGTCGCCGAGAGAAGCTCCGCTCGATCCGTCGTACTCGAGCACTCTGTGGTTGGCATTGCTGGCCACGAGCAGGTCGCCGTTCGGTCTAAACATCAGGCCGGCGGGGTCAACGAGGCCACCCAAACCCGCGGAGACGAAGGTCCCCAGCGAGCTCCCTGTGGTGCCGTTGTAGCGGTTGACGGTGTCCTGACCCACGCTCGCGACGTAGAGATTTCCGTCGGGGCCAAACGCAAGGCCCGTTGGGAAGTTGAGCCCGCCGCTGCCCGCGCTCACGAAGACGTCGATGAAGCTCCCCGTCAGCCCGTTGTAGCGCAGCACCTGATGGCTGGCCTGGCTGCTCACGTAGAGGTTGTCGTCCGGACCGCAGGTCGCATCGGAGGGGCCGTTGAGACTGCCGCCCGCGCTCACGAAGGTCTGCACGGCGCCGTTGAAGAAGCTGTAGCTCGAGATATCGTCACCGGCATAGTTGCTGATCAGCAGCGGACCTTCGCAGAGCGGCTCCTGGGGCGCGTAAAGCACTGTCACCAGCAAGGGGGGGCTGGTCACCACCTGCGTCAGGGCATCGGTGACCGTCACCCGGTAGCGGGTACTCGTCTGTGGAGAGACCTCCTGCAGGGGACCGGTCCCCAGATTCGCCCAGCTCCCGGGGCTCGTCTCTTCCTGCCACTGATAGGTGAACGGCAGGAACCCGCCGGAGACCAGCGCGGTGAGATCGACCGACTGGCCCAGGCAAATCTCCTCATAGGAAGCGCTGACATCGATGCTCGGGGGTCCGGGAATCGAAGCCGGACTGAAGTTGTCGAAGGCGATTCCCACATTCGTTGCCGTACCGGTGTAGGAGAGGGTCACGGAGGCGATGTCCGCGCTCGCGCGCGAGAAGGACCACGTGATGCCCTTGGCGTCACCGTAGCCGTTGGGATCGACGCATGCGGGATCCGACGGGAGCTCAGGGGCGTCGACCCAGATCGTCTGCAGCGCGATGTCGCTCGAGTCGCGCGCGATGATCTTCCACTGCTCGCAGGCCAGGAAGGCGTAGTCGCGGCAATCGGTATCGAGGAGCACTCCCGAGGCTTGCGCAACGGGCGTCGAATAGCGGATCAGGAGATCCGTCGAGACGCCCAGGCCCGTATCGTCGGTCAAGAAGCTGCTGCCGACTCCCTGGGACGGAGCCGCCGTGTCGTCGCCCCAGCAGGCAGCAAAGGCGTTCAGTGCTGGGCCCGCCTTCGCGATCAGCGGGCTGCCTATGACCGTGAGGGTCCCGGGGGTTACGAGGGCGAAGGTCACTCCGTCGCTCAGCAGGTACTCATTCGAGATGCTCTGCTGGTCGACCGTGGGCGCTCCGCCCGGCAGGGTCTCGAAGTCGATGGCCCAGGCCCACCCAGGAGCCAAGCCGGCGAGCAACAGGGCGGCGATCAGCGGTCGGATTCTCGTTGCGGTCATGGGGGGCATCCTTCCGAGGTGGTCTCGTCGAAGGCCGAGAGCGTACCCGCCACGCTATCACAGAGACATTCGACCTGTAATGCGAGGACAGGCGAGTGCGTAGACATCATACACGCACCTGAGATTTCTTGCTCATGAAAGTCTGCGCGGCCCTCCGATCATGGCGATGAGCACGGCGACGGATTGGAGTCCGCGAGCTCTTCTTGCGATCACGCGAATCCTTCATTGATCCTGCAGGTTCCGATCTGCTCCGCGTATTCGATGACTCGCTTCTTTCGCCTGATTCTTCGCTGAGAACTTGTCGTCCCACACCGCGGTCGCCGACATGGTGCGATCCAAGAATCGAGTTTCATCGAGGACAGTCGATTCGAGATGATTGGGAGACTCTCCCTCCAGGTCCGAGCGCGGCGCTCGGAATCCGCCGACCTTCGACGACTTCGAGGATGGGGATAGCTCCGGATGGACACAGCCAAGTCGTGTACCTGCGGCACGTTCGCACCGACCGCAGCAAGAGCGATGGCAACGACCTCCGTCTGCTGGGCAGCGTCCTACCAAAACAGTGGGCCGAGTGGTCGAGATCGTCGGCGGGCCCGCGAAGCCAGCCCGCCAAGGCGGCCAAGAGCTGGGGCGGGGATCGACCCAGCGCTCCTGACCGCGGGACCGGGGACGCTACTGAGTGTTGAGAACTGCGCACGGCGCGGCGACTCCAGATCAGGGGCTTCACCTCCATGGTGCAGCGGGATCGGGCGCCATACACCAACGCCTCCTCACGCCGCCCCGGGGCGTTGCGGAGATGGCCGGCCAAGGCCGGCGCGGCAGCGCGTCGGATTGGATCGCCCTGAGAGCAGGCGCGAGCTTGCGCCAGCCATCCAGGGGAAAGGTGATCAAGTCGGCGGTAAGAAGCTGCACGGCCACGTGGTCCGCTCCGGCGGCAAGGTAGTCGCGAAGCCAGAACCAACCGCCGAGAGCCGAGCACTCTACCAGCGAAGGCTCGAAGAGGACTACAGATGGGTCGGCGTTCTCGGCGGCCTGAATTCATCGCAGCGAACCGTTCCGATTCGACTGGAAGATCGCTAGGCGCGCGGCGAATCCTACGCTGCCCTCTTCCGAGCGCAGATCAACGCCTGTGCTGTGCGTCGCATATCGGGGTCGCCACCTCTCGCCCGTGCCGGGAGCACCTGCGACGCCGCTCTTCAGCGACGGATGAGCCGGTCGAAGATTGCATCCGGCGACTGCCCGGCGCTCGACGAGAGATCCGAGCACTTGAGGGTGATCGCCAGCTTCTCGCAGATGGAAGCGTGGCCGTCCACGCCTCGCGCCGCCAGCGCACGCGGAAGGATGTCCTCGACGATCTTCGTCATCTGCGCGATGTCGACCGAGCGCGACTCGAAGAGGGCCTCCTTGAGGACGAGTCGGATCGTGCCACGCGACTCGAGGTGATCGAGATCCGTCAGCCGCTCCAACTCCGCTGCTGCAAACTCGAATGCCGGTGACTCCGCCACGTTCTCAGCCTCCCGCGGCTGACGCCCGCGCCTCGATTCGCCGGCGGTACGCCCGTGGAGGAAGGAAGCTCAGATAGACAGCGGCGGCGGCGACGACGCCAAAGCAGGAGGTAAGGAGCTGGCTGGGCGGGGACATGTGTGCCTCCGGCCCGATCAACACGATGGCAGCGTAGAGCGAGAGCAAGGCGAGTGTTCCCGAGACCAGCGCGATTCCCCACATCAGGAAGCTCGCACTGACGAGTGGATCGGCGAAGCCAATGGCGGCCCGCTTGCTGGAGATCCGCCAGTAGCGCAGCGACTCGAGTGCACCCCAGCCGAGGGCGAGGATCTTGAGGTTCATGCTCAGGTGGTTTCGCAAGACGAACTCGCCGGGCGAAACGGGAAGCACGAACATCCCGAAGCCGTCCCCCAGGAGACCCAGACTGATGACGACCGTCAGGACGACCGCCCACTTGTCGTTGGGGCGGAACACGCGCCACGCGAAGCAAGCGGCCGCAGAGAATCCGATCCCCTGGATGGCGAGCCCCGTGGCATGGAAGAAGGACATCAGAGAGGTATCGCGGAAAAGCAGATAGCCCGCCCCAAAGACGCAGGCGCCCAGGGGTCCCATACCCAGCAGGGCCAGCGCCACCAGGAACTCGGGCAGCTGCCGCGTGCGCCACCAGAGCTCGAGCAGGCGGACCGCGACCAGCAGGCCGACCACGAAGAAGCAGCCGATTCCGAACAACGCCAGCATCGCGATTCCCCGGCGACGGATGATCCGCGCAGCTGTCTCATCGGTGGACCGATGCGATCACTTCACCTCGCGGCGCGCTGTCCCCGCGGGCAGCACGAGCGATGGCTATCCCCGGAAGAGCAGCGGTGCGCACGGGAAGCTCGCTTCATTCGGAGAAGAGATTGACATCATTGGTGTCAGTTTTCATAATGACATCTATGGTGTCAAACATGGAGATCCCCAAGAAGAGGGAGGAGCCATGCCCCGCAAGCCCGTGACGCCTGAGGGCGAGGCTGCAAGAGAGCTCTTGATCGAGCTCGCATTCACGTTCTTCAGGGTACAGGCCGTCACGAATCGACTATCCGCTTCCGGCGGACTTACAGCGGGAAAGGTCTCGATGCTTCGTTCGCTCGCCGTAGAGGGCCCTCAGACGGTCCCGGAGATCGCGCGGGCGCGGCCCGTCGCGCGTCAACCCGTGCAGCGCATGGCCAACGAGCTCCAGGTAGCCCGACTCGTACGCTGGCATCCGAATCCGAAGCATGCCCGCTCGAGGCTCCTTGAACTCACCGCGAAGGGACGCAAGGCACTTGAGAAGATGGAGCACGAACAGGCGCTCCTGGCCTCGGAGGTCGTCGGCGACGCGCTGAGCGAGCGAAGCATCCTCGACGCGACCCGCGTCCTGCGCCGACTTCGCGGCCGCATGCCACTCACGGGCGACATTGAGTGAGCCATCCAATACATGAACCGACTCGACCACTCGCGTCCACACGGAGACATACGGCAATGAGAATGCGTACCCTCTCGAGTGCACTCCTCTTCAATTGCCTGCTGATGCTGCTGCCGTTGACCGCCCTCGCAAAAGGCGGCATCGAGGATCAGGCCGCGCGAATCACGCAACTGCTGGGCGCGGGGCCAACCAGCGTCATCGCCGACATCGGTGCAGGGGACGGCGAGTTCGCCCTCGCCAGCGCGCGACGACTTGGCCCTACCAGCGTCGTCTATGCGACGGAGATCGAGCAGGACAAGCTCGATGCGATCACGGATGCAGCCGCAGAGGCCGCTCTACAGAACGTGCGGGTCGTCCAGGCTGGCGTCACCGCGACAGGCCTGCCAGGCGGCTGCTGCGACGGCATCTTCCTCCGTGCTGTCTACCACCACGTCACTGAGCCCGAGCCCTTCCTAGCCAGCGTATACGACGCGCTCCAACCAGGCGGCAAGCTCGTGATCATCGACTTCCGCCCGACGATCTGGCTCTGGCTCTGGCGACCGAAGGGCGTCCCCGAAAACCGCAACGGGCACGGGATCCCGCCCGAGGTGATCGAGGCTGAGCTGCTCGCAGCGGGCTTCGAGCGCGTCGAATTCATCGAGAAATGGACCGATGACTGGCCGCAGCGCTACTTCGCGTGGGTATTCCGAAAGCCGGAGGCCCGCTGAGGAACGTGGTGAACGAGACGGAAGAGAGCGTAGGGACCGGGGCACTGACTCTGGACAGGTCGGGCATGTTGGGCGTCCTGCTCGTCTCCCTCGGTACGCTGATGATGGAGATCCTGCTGACCCGCGTCTTCAGCGTGACCATGTGGTACCACTTTGCGTTCGTCGCTGTCTCGCTGGCGATGCTGGGCCTCAGTGCCGGCGCGATGGCCGTCTATCTGATGCCGAAGGCATTCTCGCCGGGGCGCACGCGTTCTGCGATGGCGCTCTTCAGCCTCGTGCTAGCGATTGCGGTCGCGGCCAGCACGTGGATCCACGTCTCGCTCCAGTTCAGCGCGAATCAAATGGCCACGTTCCGCGCGATCACGCTGGTGCTGATGCTGATTCCGTTCACGGCCAGCGGCATCGTGATCTGCCTGGCCCTGACGCGCTTTCCGAATCAGGTCGGCCGCATCTATGCGTTCGATCTGGCCGGTGCCGCCGTTGGCTGTGTGGGTGTCGTTGTGCTGCTCGACGCGATCGGCGACGTCTTCACTTCACTCTTCATGGTCTGCGTACTGTGTGCACTCGGCGGCGTCCTCTTTGCGCACGGACCCGTTCCGAGCTGGCTGCGATCCTGTGCCTGGAGTGTCGCCCTCGCCCTGCTCGTCCTGGCGTGTCTGATCGGCTTCCGATTCGCGCAGGGCAAACCGCTCATCGCGGTGGCGTGGGCGAAGGGTGCTGCTGAGGCGCCGGCGCTACTCGAACGTTGGAACTCCTACTCCCGAATCAGGGTGACGGGGCGGACGGGCAGCCGCGCGCTCGGGCTCAAGATTGATGCCACGGCCGGGACGCGTCTGTGGCGCTTCGACGGAGATCGCCAATCCCTCGCGGACGAGCCGCGTGTCACCGGCGACCTGCCTCCGTTCGTTCACGCGTTTCGGCCGGGAGGCTCGGTGGCCATCATCGGAGTGGGGGGAGGACAGGACATGCTCGCCGCCCACCTGATGGGCCAGCCCCGCGTCACGGGGATCGAGATGAATGGCGCCATCACGAGCGCGCTGCGGCACGAGTTCGGCGAGTACACCGGCCGTCTGGATCAGCTAGCGGGCTTCGAGCTCGTCAACGACGAGGCGCGTAGCTATCTCAGTCGCTCCGACGAGCACTACGACATCATCATGGCGACACTGATCGATACCTGGGCCGCGACCGCAGCGGGTGCATTCGTTCTGAGCGAGAACTCTCTCTACACCGTCGACGCGTGGGAGACGTTTTTCGATCGGCTGACGCCCGGAGGCGTTCTGAGCTTCACACGCTGGTATCGCGGGCGCTATCCAGGAGAAACCTATCGGTTGGTGGCGATCGCAGCGGAGGCGTTGCGGCGGCGAGGAGTGACGCATCCTGCCAGCCACATGGCTGTGCTGAAGCGGGGCATTCACGGCAATCTGATCGCGTCGAATCTGCCGCTGAGTGACGCCGACCTCGACCTGCTGGAGAGGCTTGGCCGCGAGCGCGACTTCGAGGTGCGATTCTCGCCGCGAGGCACGAAGGACCCTGTCTTCAGCGCAATCGCATCGAATGACCTCGACTCCAAGGTCTTGTCCGAGCTGCCGCTCGACCTGTCGCCCTCCACCGACGATCGCCCGTTCTTCTTCAACATGATGCCGTTGCGGCTCCTGGGTGGACGTGCGGATTCTTCGATGTACCCGGCGGATCGGGCAAACCTGGAGGCGGTCTCCGTGCTGGTTCGCCTGGCCGAGGTGATCGGCGGCCTCGTGATGCTCGTCGTCTTCGTGCCGCTCGCGTTCAGCCTCCGCCGCGTTCGCTTCGCCGGCTCGTGGCCCCACATGGTGTTCTTTGCTGCGATTGGCACCGCATTCATGCTGGTCGAAGTCTCCCAGCTTCAGCGGCTTGCGATCTTCTTGGGACATCCGACCTACAGCCTGTCCGTCGTGCTCTTCTCGCTGCTGGTCGCCAGTGCTGCGGGCAGCCTCACGACATCACGGATCGCTGACAGTGCCATCGCCCGCCTGGCGCCATTGCTGCTGCTCGCCATGATCGGTGTGCTCTGCGCAATCGGGCTCGTGATGCCATCGCTGCTGCACCTCATGCGCAGTGCAACCATGCCAGGTCGCATCGCGGTCAGCGTAGCGATGATGCTCCCGATGGGGTTCTTCATGGGGATGGCCTTCCCGGCCGGCATCCGTCTGGCGGGCAGCGGACGCTCGGCATTGACCCCGTGGTTCTGGGGCGTCAATGGCGCCATGTCCGTGTTGGCCTCGGTGGTCGCCGTTGCCATCGCGCTCGCGGTCGGCATCAGCGCGACCTACTGGACCGGCGTGGCGGGATACGCAGTGGCCGTCGTCTCGGTTTGGTCCATGTCGAAGACTGCGACGGCCTGAG
This sequence comes from Deltaproteobacteria bacterium, assembly GCA_029261835.1. GTDB lineage: Bacteria > Myxococcota_A > UBA9160 > UBA9160 > UBA4427 > JAJDAO01. The sequence continues at coordinate 67,891 of JAJDAO010000068.1, forward strand.
CCTGCACTGCCGAGGCAGGCTCCCCGCTCTTCGACTCGTACGAGGCTCGTCGGACGCCTGTCGCCCGTTCGGGGAACCGTGAGTAGCTGTTGCGACCCGGCCCTCTCGGCGCCGGGAGCGGGGCGTTGTTTCTCCTACCGCCATGGCCCACACTCGCCAAGCGAGGACGCCAGGAGAGGACATGAACATTACACGGCGTACATTTCTGCACGCGAGCGCAGCTACTGCGGCCGGACTCACACTGGGCCTCACGCATCTTCGTTCGGACGCGTTCTCGTGTTCCAAGGACAGCACCCCTGAAGACGCAGCGCAAGCACCCGTCTACGGCGACTGGCGCGATGTCTACCGCGAGCGCTGGCGCTGGGACAAGGTTGTGAAGTCCACTCACTTCGTAAACTGCTGGTACCAGGCCCATTGCTGCTGGAACGTCTACGTGAAAGACGGGATCGTGTGGCGCGAAGAGCAGGTCGCACAGTACCCGCAGACCAACTCCGACGTCCCCGACCCGAACCCGCGCGGCTGCCAGAAGGGCGCCTGCTATAGCGAGCGCATGTACGACCCGGCGCGGGTCCGCCATCCGCTAGAGCGCGTGGGCCCCCGCGGCTCGCGCAAGTGGAAGCGCATCTCCTGGGAACAGGCAACCGAGGTAGTCGCCAAGGCCTGGCTCGACACCATCGAGCAAGATGGTTCCGACCGCGTCGTCTGGGATCTCGGTCCGCTCTATACCGAGGGGACCATGAGCGGCGCACACCAGCGCGCTGCTGTACTGCTCGACGCCACCAACCTCGAGATGAACACGGAGATCGGTGACGGCCACCGTGGCACCGGCGAAACCTTCGGCAAGATCACTTTCGAACGCTCGGCCGACGACTATATCTACTCCGACCTCATCCTGATTTGGGGCAGCAACCCGATTGCCACCCAGATCCCGAACTCCCACTTCCTCACCGAGGCGCGCTACCACGGCGCACAACTCGTCTGCATCGCGCCCGACTACAGCCCCTCGTCGGTTCACGCCGACCTCTTCGTACCCGTAAAGCCGGGCAGCGATGCAGCACTCGGCTTGGGTGTCGCCCATGTCCTGGTGGAAGAGGGGTTCGTCGATCGCGACTTCGTCGTCGAACAAACCGATCTCCCGTTGCTCGTGCGGGACGACACGGGTCTCTTCTTGCGCAACAGTGATCTCGAAAACGGTGGCAGCGACGAACAGCTCTACCTCCACGACCCGATGAAGGGCGTGGTGCAGACACCCACTCGCTCACTCGAGCTTGGAGACCTCGAGCCTTCGCTTGAAGGCAGCTTCGAAGTAGCACTCGCGGATGGGAGCAATATCACCGTGCGCACGGTGTACTCGCTTCTGCGAGCGCAGCTCGCCAACTACACACCCGAGAAGGCCTCGGAGCTCTGCGGCACCCCTCCGCAGCTGATCCGCGACCTGGCCCGGCGCCTCGGGATGGCCAAAGCGGCGAGCATGGTGACCTCGAGCAATATGGCCAAGTACTACCACGGGAATCTCATCGAGCGGACCCAAGCCCTGGTCTTCGCCCTTACGGGCAACTACGGCAAGAAGGGAAGCGGCTACGTGGGGTTCCCCTGGCTCGACCACGACGGCTTCGAGGGCTTCGTGCGCGAGATGTTCTCAATGCGCGACATGATGAATCCGACCGCCCTCAAGATGATCGGCGGCATGGTCGTGGACACGGCCCGCAAGAAGCTTGCGGGGTATACCGACGAGATGATCGCGCACGACATGGGCCGCGACATCATCGCCTCAGGCCGAATGACCTCGGGGGCGCTCTTCTGGTACGTCCACGGCGGGCTCATCGAGGCGAGCGACAAGCTCCAGGAATGGGACCCCTATCTAAAGCGCCCAGTACGCGAAGTGCTGGAGGAGGCACTCGACAAAGAGTGGCAGACGGTGTGGCCCAAGCCGGGCACCGACCCCAAGATGTTGTTCGTCTACGGAAGCAATCCGCTTCGCCGTATCCGCTGCTACCCGTTGCTGCTCAAACACCTCTGGCCCAAGCTACGCACGGTGGTCACCCTCGATTGGCGCATGACCTCCACCTGCCTCTACTCGGACTACGTCCTCCCCACGGCGGGCTGGTACGAGCGCAGCGAGCACAAGTGGGTCACGCCACTCATGCCCTATATCCACTCCGGCGAGAAGGCCACGACCTTCTACGAAGCGCGAAGCGACTGGGAGATCATCTCGCGACTCACGGAGGAGATCGACCGCCAGGCGAAGGCACGAGGCATCGCGAGCTATCTCGATCGCTTCGGCAACGAGCGTCCCCTGCACAACTTGTATGAGAAGTTCTCGAACGACGGCAAGTACGGGCACAACGACGACGAGAAGGTGGCGGCCTCGCTCCTCGAACACGCCAGCAACCTGGGCGGCCTCGAATGGGATGAGCTCAAGAAGAAGGGCTTCGCGCGCTTCGAAGGCATCGGGAAGGGTCTCTTCACCGTCGGCAACGCCACGGAGATCAAACCGGGCGAGACCATCACGCCGCTCACCAAGCACGTCTTCGACAAGGAACCCTACCCCACACTCTCGCGGCGCATCCAATTCTACCTGGACCAAGAGCTCTACTTGGAGATGGGCGAAGAGCTGCCCGTTCACAAGGATCCCGTGCTGGCGGGAGGCGATTACCCGCTCATGCTCACGGGAGCCCATGCGCGCTGGAGCATCCACGCCAACTGGCGCGACGACCGGCTCTTGCTCCAACAGCAGCGTGGCGAGCCCCTCGTGTACATCAATCCCATGGACGCCGCGGCACGCGGTATTCAAGATGGATCACAGGTGCGCGTCAAGAACGACCTCGACGCATTCCAGATCATGGCCAAGGTCACGCCCGCCATGCGCAAGGGGCAGCTCATGATCTACCACGCCTGGGAGAACTTTCAGTTCAAGGACGACAAGGGCTACCAGAACCTGATCCCCACACCGCTCAACCCCGTGGAGCTCGCTGGAGGCCAGTTTCACCTGCGGCCCATGATGAGTGCCATGCAACCCAGTCACACAGACCGCGACACACGAGTGGAAGTTGAAGCGCTATGACGAAGCCTGCTGCGACGAACATCTCGAGGCAAACCTTCATCATCGGAGCAGTGTCAGGTTCGATACAAGCGTAGAGGAACGAGGAGAAGCGCGAGATGGAATTCAGTTTGGCAGAGGTTCATGACCGGGTCGGGATGGCGCTCGGGGATCGAGAGGCCATTGTCTTTCGGAAGCGCCGCCTTAGCTACCGGGAGCTCGCAGAGCGAAGCCGACGCCTCGCCAACTATCTGCTCAGCAGAGGGCTCCGGGTCACGAAGGAGCGACACGAGCTAGCCGGACACGAGTCGGGGCAGGATCACCTGGCGATCTACCTCTACAACGGGAACGAGTACATCGAGGGTATGCTCGGCTCATTCAAGGCGCGGGTCGCCCCCGTGAACGTCAACTATCGCTACGTGGAAGAGGAGCTGATCTATCTCCTTCGCGACTCGCAAGCGCGCGCGATCCTCTACCATGCGGAGTTCGCGCCGCGCTTGGAGAAGATCCTCCCCGAGCTCCCGCAGCTTACCATCTTGATACAAGTGGCGGACGACTCGGGAAACGCGCTCCTTCCCAACGCGATCGACTACGAAGAGGCCCTAGCCGCCTCCTCGTGCGAGCCGCCCGCCATAAGCCCATCGCCCGACGACCTCTACATCGTCTACACGGGCGGCACCACCGGGATGCCCAAGGGCGTACTTTGGCGTTCGGCCGACATCTTCGTTCGCGGGATGGGAGGTGTCACGTGGGGGACCAACGAGGAATTCGACTCCATGGAGGCCGTCCTCGAACGCGCCCAGGCCCACGGCACCTTGATCGGCAGTGAGATGCGCAGCTTCTCGGTGCCGCCGCTCATGCATGCGGGGGCGCAGTGGTCCTCGTTTCTACTCCTCGCACAGGGGCAGCTGATCATCTTCCAAGACAACCCCAAGCGGCTCGATCCGGAAGAGATCCTCACCATCGTCGAGCGCGAGCAAGTGAACTACTTGCAGATCATTGGCGACGCCTTTGCGCGCCCCATTCTCGATGCGATGAGCGAGGGCAAGTACGATTTCTCGACGCTCAAAGTCATCTCCAACGGCGGCGCTGCGCTCTCGAGCAATTACAAGGAAGAGTTCCTGGAGCTCATCCCCGGCGTCTTGGTCGTCGACGGCTTCGGAGCCTCGGAGACCGGAACCCAGGGTATCAACCTGGCCACGAAGGATACCGGCGCATCCACGGGGGATTTCAAACAAGTCACCTCGACCCTGGTGCTCTCCGACGACCTGACGCGCCTACTCGAGCCGCACGAGCTGGAGATCGGTTGGCTGGCACAATGCGGGCGCGCACCCTTGGGTTACCTGGGAGATGAAGCGAAGACCGCGCGCACCTTCCCCACCATCGACGACGTGCGCTACTCGGTGCCCGGTGATCGGGCCCGCTACCGTCCTGATGGCAGCATTGAGATCCTTGGCCGCGATGCGGTCACCATCAATTCCGGAGGCGAGAAGATCTTCGCCGAGGAAGTGGAGCACGCGCTCAAACACCATCCGGCGGTATTCGACGCCGTCGTCTGCGGCCGCCCCAGCGAGCGCTGGGGCCAGGAAGTGGTGGCCATCGTGCGGCTTCGCGAGGAGAACTCGGCCAGCGAGCAGGATCTGCTCGATGAGTGTGCTCGCCACATCGCGCGTTACAAGCTCCCCAAGAGCTTCGTCTTCCGCGACGAGATCGTGCGCAGCCCGAGCGGCAAGGCGGATTACCGCTGGGCCAAGGAGCAGGCTACGGCGTAGCACTCTCCGATGCGGTCAGCACGTATCAAGCACGGCTCGGAGGCGCTCTGCTCTCCGCGCAAGCCTCAGGGCGCAATGTGGATCTTCTCGTCGGGTGAGAACCTCCTGCTCGTGCGGCGACGGATTCCACGCACGGCGGTTTCGCCGGACTGCTTCTGCCGCTTCGCCATGTCGAGACTCTCCTTGGAGGCACCTGCCGCGATCTGTGGCTGATCCGATGGTGTGTCGACGGCCTCAACGTGGGTCGAGGCACAGATTCGGACCGTGGACGACTGCTCCTCGCCGCACCTCCGCTTCCTCGATGGCGATTTCGATCTGCTCGCCGGCGCACTGGAGCACGTAGTGTGTGTCTGTGTCCACAGCGCTCCGGCCTGGCGAGTTCGCATAGGGGACCCGCAAGCGGTAGCGGCCATCGGGCCCGGCAGCAGCTCGGGTCTCGTACAGAAAGAGCCTCTGTCCGGCCGTCATTACCGCCAAGCTCGCCCGAATCTCCGCGCCCGGCGCGGCTCGCCCGACGATCCGCGCGCCTCTGACGTACTCGAAGACCTTGAACACGGAGTGCACTTCGCCCCCCGGCTTCCGGTTGGCGTATTCATAGACCAGCCGGTGGCGCTGCGAGGCGGGAACCCTGCCTTCGGCACGGTCATCACGAGGAACGAACTCCGAACCGTCATGCTCGTAGAGCGTACGGTACATCGATGCCCGGCCGGGGCGGTCGATCAGAAAGGAGTCGAAGAACGGAACAACCACATAGCGCGCCTGCAATTGATCGAGAATCTGGACTGCGCGACTCTCGCCGCTTCCGTAGTACTCCTGAACCAGCAGAAAATTCCGCGCGCCTATGTCATCCCCGAAGTTGTCGCTGGAGGTGGGGCGGCGAGCGACGTATTCGATGACGTGCCCGATATCCCAGGGTGAGACGATGCCGTACTCTGGCTGGCGGGTGGGATCGAGCCAACCACTGGTTCGCGGCGTGTTCTGGCGAAGCCAGCGTGCTGTCTCGCCCATGGCGTGCCATTCGTGGAGCGAGCCCCTGAGCAGAACACGATTGTCCGTGCGCGAGAGATCCGACACGAATGGGAGGTAGACGCCCAACGCGGGATAGAGCACGCCAAGAGTCGCAACCAGCAGCACCGCTCGAATCAAGAATCGCGCAGGGAGCCCCGCCCTATACCGCGAGCACAGCTCGTAGACACCGTGGAGCGCCAGTGCCAGCAACAGCGCCACCGCTACCGCAGAGGAGTTCATGAATCGCCGCTGAAGCACCGTGACAAGGCAGAGGCAGAGCGTCCACCAGAGGTAGAGAAAGACGGCGGCCCGGTTATCTCGTCGACTGGCGCCGATGGCGACTCCCACCAGGGCCACGGGCACGGCCAAGAAGAACCACGAGAGATGTGCCGTGGCCTCGGCGATACCGAACGCTCCCGCGGCGCCGAAGAGCGACTCCGATTCGGAGACCATGCTCTGAAAGGAATCCGTCTTCGAGAGCCACGCCCAGGCCTCGATCACGCCGTCGAAGAGAGTCGGCCACAGCAGAGAGCAGAGGGCGACGATCGCCAACCCAATACCTGCGGCAGATACGGATCGCAGCGGAATCGATCCGCCCAGCGACGGCTTCTCCTTCCAGACCCATGCGCATATGAGGCAGAAGAGGGCTGCGCTCGCAAAAAACCAGGGTTGGAAGTTCGTCAACACGACCGGACTGAAGTCGCTCCACTGGGCCCAGGCGCTACCGATCGAGAACGGGGCGACAATGCCGAAGGCGGTCGCGTGAATCACGGCGAGCGTGCCAGCGGTCAGCACCGCATCATCGCGACGAGGGCGACTCAGAAGGAGTGTGAGCAACCCCACCTCTACCAGGCCAACGTGCAGGAGAGCGCCGGGCCAGACGAGCAGTGAGAGGGCCAGCGCCGAGCCCAAGCTGAGTGCACTCGGCAGCGTCTCCCGAATGCCATTCGGCCCGCGACAGATCGTGTCGAGGGCCGTCATGCCGGCGCCGAGCAGGAGTGTCGTGACCCAGGCCACGGCGCAGTGGTGATCGACGTAGCCGACCTGCGAGTAGTAGAAGTGCCCTGGCAAGACGCTCAGCACAAGGCCGGCCACGAGCGCCACACCCAGACCGAAGTGCTTGCGGGCCAGGAAGTACAGTGCAACCACCGTGAACCCGCCGAGCAGCGGCGGAATCAGGCTCGCCAGAAGCTCCAGCTGGCGTTGACCGATGTGCTCGAAGAGGGGCCAGAAGAGGGCCGCAATGCACCAGTCGAAGAGCGGAGTCCAGATCGAGCGGGCTCCATCGGGGAAGTTGATATAGGGGTCGAAATCGAGCACATCTGGAAAGTGCGCCCACGAATAGACGATCCGACGCATGTGGTAGTAGGCATCTGAACCGAAGAACTGGATGCGCCCCGCAAGCATGACATTCTTGATGGGCAAGAGGCGCACGAGCACGGCAACCACGAAGAGCAGCAGTGGCAGGACCAAGCGCGCGATCCAGCAGCTCCGGCGCTCGTGGCCCTGTGCGTCAGTGTCTTGTCGCTTCAGCGATAATCCCACCGGGAGAAGCTAGGCGGGCGAGAGCGAGGAGGCGAGAGACCCAGCGATTTCGGGCCGCACCGGTCTTGAGGACGCACAGGTGTTCCGGCCTGTGCGAGCCGCCATTTCCGCGAATCTCAAGCCGACACGGCACCCATGGGGGTACCGTCGCTGCCGCGCAACCCGCTGGGAAGAGCAGGCCCCGAGGTTCGCGGTTGACCTGGTCTCACTCCCCGTGAGAGAGTGCTTCCGCGTACATCCAACAGAATTCCGATCTGGAGGGGGAATAACATGCGAATTCGAAATCGAGTAGTGAAACGGTTTCTGGTAGTGGCTATTGCACTGTCTGCATCCGTGCTGATGGGCCATAGGTGTTCCCCAGGCCTGAACATCTGGGCCCTATTCCAGCTGCATCAGGCCGGCGTAGACAAGTATCTGGGCGATTTCACACCGGTCGCCTCAGTGGATGCAGGAGACGGCTGGACGAAGCACAGCTTCGACCCCGACGGAGGCAACGGTCCCATCTGCATCGCGGGCACGGGCTTCTCGGCGTTTACCAGGGAGGGGAATCCGAACAAGCTCCTCATCATGCTGCAGGGTGGCGGAGCCTGCTGGCAGGACTTCTACAACTGCAACATCCTGGCCGAGGACCAGGAGCCCGAGGATCAGTCCGTGCCGCCGGAGGGAATCTGGGACTTCAGCTCACCCGACAACCCCTTCGCCGACTACTCGATCGTATACATGCCCTATTGCGACGGCTCCGTCTTCACAGGAGACAACGACGTCGTCGACACCAACTTCCCGTTCGGACCGGTTCGCTTCCACCGCGGGCTGCGCAACGTGACCGCCGGTATGGACCTCGCGAAGGCGACCTTCCCGGATGCCCGCCGGATCACGGTCGCGGGCTCGAGCGCGGGAGGCGTCGGTGCCTCTGCCTTCTCCCCGTTCCTGGTTCGGTTCCTCTACGGGAACCACCCACGCCTCACGGTCTTCAACGACGCGGGCCCGGTCGCGGTCAACCTGAACGAGACTGGCGCCATCCAGGCGCGCGCGGCCGACTGGCAGTTCGGGCAGTTCTATCCCGCCAGCTGCACCGATTGCGACGACGAGGGCCAGGCCACCGAGATCATCAAATGGAGGCTCGACAACGACTGGGGCATCCGCGAGGCGTTCTACGAGACGGACGCCGACTTGACCAATCGGTTCTTCATGAACATGCTGTTCGACCCGCTGGGGTACCGGGACCTCATCGTGACCGAGCACGGCCTGCTGAACGCGGCCCACCCGTGGCGCTACAAGCGGTTCATCGTCAGCGGAGACGGCTCGCACACGGCGCTCCAGGGCAACTTGTTCTATAGCCAGGACGCGAACGGCGTATTGCTCAGCGATTGGACCGACGACTTCTTGAGGCGGCGGCCCTCCTGGACAGACATCGTGGAGGACTACGTTCCGTCCTTCTGAGACCGGCTCACCGGGCTCACCCGATCGATGAGCGCCCGGGTCGTCTCGCGACTTCGCGAGCACGATCCGGGCGCTGCTGCGTTCAGGATCGTGAGTCCGACCGGCGCGGGGTGGGGAGCATGGCTTGACCTAGGCAGGTCAGATGTCCTCTTCCTTCTCGGCGGGCTGCAACAATGCGGTCACGTCCTGTCCGCTGATCGGCTTTCCAAAGTACCACCCCTGCCCCATCTCGCATGAAAGGTTCGTGAGAATCTCTGCATGGGCCGCGGTCTCGACACCTTCAGCGATCACGATGCGGCCGAGTGCGTGGGCCATTCGGATCATCGCGTCCACGAGTTGCCGATCCGATTCCTCGTCGACGAGGTTCAATATGAATGTCTTGTCGATCTTGAGCACGCTAAAGGGCAGCGTGCGCAGCTGGCTCAGCGATGAGTATCCCGACCCGAAGTCGTCCATGATCATGGTAAAGCCCGCTCTCCGCAGGTCGTGGATTCGATTCAGAAAGGACCGGGATTGGTCCGTCATCATGGACTCGGTGATCTCGAGATTGATCTGATTGGGACGGATTCCTTCCTGCTCGAGAATCGCATGGAGCTTCTGAGGAAAATCGGACTGTGCGAGCTGCCGCGGAGAGATGTTGACGGAGACTGACATGCCTTCGAGTCCCTGGTTCTTCCACTCGACTAGCTGCTGGCAGGCTTCGGTGATGACCCACTCGCCAATCGGGTTGATCAGCCCGGTCTCCTCCGCCAGCGAGATGAACTCATCCGGTTGGACGAGTCCACGCTCGGGATGTCGCCAGCGAATGAGCGCCTCGAGACAGACGAGATCCTCGCTCGTGAGCCATACTTCTTGCTGATACGCGAGCTCGAATTCTCTGTTCCGAAGAGCCTTGCGTAGTTCTTGCTCGAGTTCGAGACGGGACGCGATCTGCAGCCGACGAACGGGGTCGAAAGGCGATATCCGATCTCCTCCGTACTCCTTGGCCTCGTAGATGGCGGCGATCGCATCCTGCAGGAGCGAATCGGGATCCGTTCGGCGAGAGCCCGAGGCGACGATGCCGATGCTCACCGTAAGCGAGATGTCCCTGCGCGAGATCGTGAAGGGATGGGAGAGAGCCTCTCGGATTCTTTCGGATACGGCATTCAATGTGTTCGGCTCGAGATCGTCGCACATCACCATGAACTCATCGCCGGAGAGTCTTGCGACGACATCCGATGCTCGAACGGCCAGCTGGATTCGATCCGAGACTGCGACGAGGAGCCGATCACCGGCGGCGGGCCCCAGGGTTTCATTCACGAGCTTGAAACGGTCGATGTCTACCGCGATGAGGCCGACTTCGGTCTTTCGCTCGTATGAAGACCGCAGCGCTTGCGCGAGGCTCTCGATCAAGCAGCGCCGGTTCGCCAGGCCCGTGAGCTCCTCAACGTAGACGTGCGACTCGAGCTCGAGCTCATACGCCTTCTGCGAGGAAAGATCGCGAAACGTCGCAGCAAACACACGGCTGTTCGTCGATCTCCGCGACACCTCGAAGGCGACGGCTGAGAACGGCACGACCGCACCATCGTGTCGTTCGAGCAGGATCTCGCCGTGCCAGGCCCGGCTCACTTGGATCTCTTGGATCGCGCGGGAGAGATTGCCGCTTTCCGAAGCTGGGACGATCGTCGAGGGATCGATCTTGGCGGGGTCGGTATGATCGCCCACGCCCAGGAAATGAGCGGCTGCCTTGTTCATGTAGAGAAATCGGACCCCATCCGTGAGTACGACCAGATCCGGCGTCACCTCGAGCAACGCTTGGAGGTCCGCGCTCTCGATCTGTGGAACCTCCATCGAGGCGTCCGCGAATTTGCGGCCCGTGTTCTGCGGGTTCTCGAAGGGCAATTTTCTCGACTCGCCCATGTCATTCTTCCTCGGAGGCAGGAAGCAGTTCGAGTCTGTATTTCGAGTTGCTGGTGACAATCTCGAGTGTGCGCTTTTCGAGCTGGATGATCTCGAGGATTTCGGATGTCCCCGTCACGCCCGCTGAATCTGCGAATGACGCGACATCGCCTGGCACGAGGTCGGTCAAGAGAATGGCCATTCCGAGTTCCCGCCGTTCGCCGTCGCGTTCGTGCGTGACCTTGACGCGTGCGCCGCTTTCGAACCGATCCGGGCTGGTTTCGGGCCAGTCATCGACCTGGACGATCTGCGTTTCATACGAATGGTCTTGCTCCGAGTCCGCGGTCAAGTCGTCGTGAATCGCGAAAACACCCGAGGTGGACGGCGCAGCGTGGACGCGGCGAAGTTCGTAGCGATGATTCTGCGTGTCGATCCGAACCACATCCGGCCGGACAGATTCGATGCGGGTCAGAATCGTAGGCATGAGCGCACGATCCTCGTCCAGGCGGATTCGGATCACTTCTCCGACGCGAAGAGGGCCGAGCAACTCGCCGATGCCCATAGCACGAGCCATCGCCAATCCGCGAGCAGCAAGCCGCGAAACGCAGACGACCGTCCCCTTTTCCCAGATCGCGATCCTTGATTCCAATTTCGCGCCCAAGAAGACCCCGCAGGTTCTCATCGATTCTGCTCGTATCGGACGGTCCTCGGAGCAGCCAAAGCAGTAAGGCAAGCTCTTTGGCGGGATCCGTAGCTCGCATGCAGTTGCGCGCACGAAGCGACCGGCCCGTCTAGGGGATTGCTTCTAGAGGTCGGGACCGGCGAAGTGTTCGGAATCGTCTGAATCTTGCTGACGGGCTACACCACCGGTGAAGACGGCGAAGAGATCGCGTCGACGGAGATCCCGGTCGAGCTCTCGCGATCGTACAATCCTGAGGGTGAAAGCGATCGGACGCCGATGAATCCCGCGAACGGCCAACCGGTGTCCTGTCTCAGAAGTTCTCTCATAGACCCCGGACCGAGCCGGGTGGTGGCTCCTTCTTTGCTGTGGTGCCCCCTCCGCACCACACAAATCAACCGTCGTCGGGACATTTCCGCGGGCAGTTTCCGCGAGCTGTCGCACTCTGATGGCGTGTGATATCGTCTTCCCGTTGTCGCCGGGTTCCGGCAGCCGGGCACCGTCATCACGGGACCGGCGCCGCGCCCTCCCCGAGACCCGCGGCAGCACCTGGATTCCAATGCTGGGCTAAAGAGCGGGCTCCCCGCTTCCGGGGCGTCCACCCGACCTTCCACGCATGATTCAAGACCAATTGCTTGGTCGCAGATGAACCCTCCGCCTTCTCCTCTCTACTCGAACCCCGTGCACCGTGACGTGTGTACTCGGATTCTTGAGTGCGCCGGCCGGGGCATGCTCCGCCTGGCATTCCTGTGTGACGTCGCCCGGCTGATCCGCGAATGGTGTGAATGCGACGCCGTCGAGGTCCGGATGGTCGAGCGACACAAGCTTTGGCGTACCGAGTCCGTGGCAGACGGAGGGCTGTCGCGATCCGCCGTGGTGGCCGGGCGGCGCAATAACTCGGGTCGGATCCTGCCGTGCCGTGATGTCGACTCTGATCTGGAGGACCTTTGCCAGGACATTGTCGAGCACCGCGTCGACGTGTCCTTGCCATGGTTTACCGTCGACGGAACTTTCTGGACGGGAAACACCCACGAGACGTTCGAGCCCAACCCGAGGGGGGGCGGAAAGGGGCGCTCGCTCGCCGACGGACGCTTTCGCTCGCTCGTCATCATTCCGTACGAACTCGACGGCGATGATGCGGGGCTCGTTCTTCTGAAGAGCCGGCAGCAGAACCACTTCCTTCCGGACGAGATCAGTTCGCACGAGCACGTCGCGACGATCCTCGGCGTCGCGGCCCGACAGCGCCGCTCGCAGCTCGCGCTTCGGGAGCGGGTGAAGGAGCTGACCTGTCTCCACGGCATCACCCGAATTGCGGCGCGGCCGGGCGTCACGCTCGATCAGATCCTGAAGGGAGCCGCCGAACTCATCCCCAACGGCTGTCTCCATGAGGATCTGGCTTCCGCGAAGATCATCTTCGACGATCACTCGTTCGCCAGCGAGGCGTACTCGGAAGGCACGCACACGCACACGCAGGAAGTCGTCGTAGGCGGAAGAAGGCGTGGAGCGATCATCCTCGGCTATGACGCGGAGCTCCCCGAACTCGATGTGGGGCCCTTCATCAAGGAGGAGCTGGATCTGCTGGAGGTCGTGGCCAAGGAGCTGGCCATCGTCATCGAGGCCCGGGAGATGGAGGAGAAACGGGACTCGCTGGAGGATCAGCTCCGACACGCCGACCGACTCGCCACCATCGGACAGCTGGCCGCCGGCGTGGCACACGAGCTCAACGAACCGCTCGCGAGCATTCTCGGCCGTGCCGAGCTGTCCCGGAAGATGCCCGGGCTTCCCGACCAAGCGAGGTCCGATTACGAGAAGATCATCGCCGCGTCCCTCCGTGCGCGGGAGGTCATCGGCAAGCTGAAGCTCTTCGCCCGGCGCACACCGGCCCGGAAGGAAGCGTCGGATCTGAACGAAGTTGTTCGAGACGGCCTCGCGATGCTGAAGAAGCACGTGGAGGGCGCCGACATCAGTTTGGAGACGAACCTCGAACCCGATCTGCCGATCGTCGTGACCGACCCGAGCCAGATGCATCAGGTGCTGATCAACCTGGTCGTGAACGCGCTCCAGGCGACGACGCACGGAGGACGGATCGTCGTCCAGACGCATTCTGGCGAAACCGAGGTCGTTCTCGTTGTCGAGGACACGGGGACGGGAATGTCCGAGGAGACGCTCAAGCAGATCTTCACGCCGTTCTTCACCACGAAGGATGTAGACGGCGGCACCGGCCTGGGGCTGGCTGTCGTTCACGGAATCGTGAGCTCTCATGGAGGGAGCATCCGCGTGAAGAGCAGGCTCGGTGAAGGCTCGCGTTTCGAGCTGCGGCTGCCCCGCACCCCCCTCGAGCAGGCCGACCGGAGAGGAGCGAGTGAAAATGCCAAGGGATGAGCCTTCCATCCTCGTTGTCGACGACGTGCCCGACACCCTGGAGGTCCTCGAGCGCTGTCTCACGGCCGCCGAATACCGGGTGCATACGGCATCCGGAGTCGTCGAGGCGATCGAATTCCTGGAGAAGGCACCCGTCGACCTCGTCATCACGGACCTTAGGATGCCCAAGATCAGCGGGCTGAATCTCGTCCGGTACCTTCGCGAGAACCTGAAGGAGACCGAGGTCATGATGATCACGGGGTATGCGACCGTCGAAGGAGCCGTGGAGGCGGTGAAGGCGGGGGCGGAGGAGTACCTGCCCAAGCCGTTCACGGAGGACGAGCTGACCGCCGCCGTGCAACGGGTCCTCAAGAAGCGGCAGATGCGCCTTCTGGCCCGGCAGGCCCCGGACGAGGTCGCCGCGCCCGCCGGGATCATCGGCGAGTCGGCGGCGATGCAGGCGGTGTTCCGCGAGGTCGCGAAGGCGGCCACGACCGATGCCACCGTCCTGATCTCCGGCGAGAGCGGGACCGGCAAGGAGCTGGTCGGTCGCGCCATCCACTACCAGAGTAGTCGCGCATCCGAGCCGTTCGTACCCATCAACTGCGGTGCGATTCCCAGCGAGCTCGTCGAGAGTGAGCTCTTCGGCCACACCAAAGGGGCCTTCACCGGCGCCACCGCGCTCCGTAACGGCTTCTTCCAGGCGGCGGACGGCGGCTCGATCTTGTTGGACGAGATTGGCGACACGAGCCCGTCGACCCAGGTCAAGCTCCTGCGCGTCCTGGAGGAGCAGGAAGTGTACATGGTCGGATCCTCGCAGCCGACGCGCGTCGATGTGCGCGTGCTGGCCTCGACGAACAAGGATCTCCTGTCGCTTATCAAGAAGGGGACGTTCCGCGAGGATCTCTACTTCCGGCTGAGCGTCATCACGATCGCTCTGCCGCCTCTGAGGGACCGCAAGGACGACATCCTCCTCCTGGTCACTCACTTCGCGCGCAAGTTCGCCGACCAAGCGGAGCGGCCGACCCCGGAGTTCACGGACAGTGCGCTGCAGGTCTTCCGCCGGTACGCCTGGCCGGGGAACGTTCGGGAGCTCTTGAATCTCGTCCAGCGGCTGGTCGTCATGCAGGAGGACGCCCGGCGGCCCTTCGACGTCCCCGATCTGCCTCGCCACATGCGGTTCTCCGTGAATCGCGGCGCCGGGCCGCTCCAGACCCTGGCCGAGGTGGAGGCGGTGCACATTCGAAGCGTCCTTGCCAGCGTCGCAGGGAACAAGACCCAGGCCGCGAAGCTGCTCGGCATCAACCGGAAGACCCTCCGGGAGAAGCTCAAGAGCCTGGAGACGTCTGCGGGCGAGTAGGGAGCAAACCGGGGAGGATCACCCCGCCGGTTCAACTCTCCCCGATCTTCCCGTTCGCAGCCCCACGGAAGCGAGCCCCCTGGCGGTTGAAGGACGAGCCCCGGTCACGCTCGATCTCGTGTCATTCCCAGCACTTGGCAGCGTGGCTCGACGCGGGGCGCCCTGCCCGGTGCCTGCTGGTGCGGATGTTGCACTGAACTCGGATGAAACCGAAACACACCGCGGAGCACGAGAGGAGAGAGTCATGGTCGCATTGATCGCACTGCTGGTCGTCTTGCTCTTCCTCACCGCCGACTACATCCTGCAACGAAGGCGCGTTGCCCGCACCGAGGAGGCGGAGGCGGAGGTGTCGTCAGTAGTCGACGTCCGCTCTCAGCTCGCGCTGTCCTCACCGCGGGCGCCCGACGGCGTGTTCTTCTCGCCGGGACACACCTGGGCCTATCTCCTGCCTTCGGGAAACGTCCGTCTCGGGCTGACCGACTTCGCCCGGTCTGTCATGGGCTCTGTGGACGAGGTCGAGCCGCGCACGAGGAGCGTCGAGATCGCCAGAGGGGAACCCCTGTTGCGGATGCGTCGCGGCAAGCACACGGCCACGTTCCATGCCCCGATCGACGGAACAATCGAGCGTGTCAATCTCGGGTTCCTCGGGCTGGATGCCGCTCGTCCGAACGAACCATACACATCGTCGTGGATCTTCGAGATGCGGCCCCGAAACACGTCCGACATTCCGAGGACGATGTTCCTCGGGGACGCTGCCCGGAGCTGGCTCAAACAGGAGGTGGAGAGACTGAGGGTCTTCCTGGCGACGACCATCCCGGAGGACCGCCTGATTGGCGCGACGATGCAGGACGGAGGCCCGCCGAACTGGGACGCCGTGGACTCGTTCTCCGAGGCCGACTGGCAGCGGTTCCAGGACCGGTTCTTCGGCAGGATGCAGGCGACCACGGCGTCCGCCGATCGCTCGTAGCTTCCACCGTCGCGCACGCAGAAGGAGGCTGGACATGACCGCAGCGATTCTCACCGACCTCACGAAGTGCACGGATTGCGGCGCCTGCGTCCTGGCCTGCCAGCAGATCAACGGCCTGCCCGCGGTCGAGCAACCAACAAAGCTCTCGGACACCGCCTGGACGATCGTCCGCCAAAGCCGAGGCGTCAGCATCCGGAAACACTGTATGCACTGCCTCGATCCGACGTGTGCCTCGGTATGTCCAGTGGGCGCGCTGCGAAGCACGCCGGAGGGTCCCGTCGTCTACGAGGAGAGCCGCTGCATCGGTTGCCGCTACTGCATGTTGGCGTGTCCGTTCGACGTTCCGACGTACGAGTGGCACAGCGCGCACCCCAAGGTGCAGAAGTGCTCCATGTGCTTCGAGAACCGCGTCCAGTATGGGGACCAGCCGGCCTGCACGTCCGTGTGCCCGGCGGGCGCCACGATCTTCGGAGACCGGGACGAGCTCATCGGGGAGGCGTACAGCCGGATCGCGGCGGCTCCCGATCGCTACGTGGACCACATCTACGGTCTCGAGGAAGCCGGCGGAACGTCCGTGATGTTCCTCTCGGGAATCCCGTTCGCAGCTCTGGGCTTCGCCACGGACCTCGACACCGAGCCCTACCCGAGGCTGACCTGGAACATCCTCTCCCAGGTTCCGAACATCGTCGGGATTGGGGGTGTCACGCTCGCCGGCGTCTACTGGGTGATCAGCCGGCGGATGACGCTGGAACGCCTGAACCATGGGCTTGAAGTCGATGAAGAAGCCGAGGCGAGCAGGCGCATCCCGGAGAATGGGGGCGAGTCATGAGTCGATTCTGGAGGCTGGTCTTCTGGACCTTGTCCGCACTCTTCGCCATCTCGGCATTGATCCGCTTTGGAGGTGGCCTCGGCGCCGCGACGAACCTGAGCAACGAGTTTCCGTGGGGCCTCTGGATCGGATTCGACATCCTCGTGGGTGTCGGCCTCGCGGCCGGCGGATTCGTCATTGCCGCCACGGTACACATCTTCCAGATCAAGAAGTACGAGCCCCTCGCTCGCTCGGTCGTCCTTACGGCGTTCCTGGGCTACCTGCTCGTCATCATCGCCTTGATGTTCGATATCGGGCGGCCGTACCGCATCTGGCATCCCCTGGTGATGGGTAATCCGCACTCGGTCATGTTCGAAGTGGCCCTGTGCGTCATGCTCTACACCATGGTTCTGGCGCTCGAGTTCAGTCCGCTGGTACTGAAGCGACTGAATCTCAAGGCACCGATGCGCTTCATTCACGCGATCTACCTGCCGCTCGTCGTCATCGGAGTGCTGCTGTCGACGCTTCACCAGTCGTCCCTGGGAACGCTCTTCGTCATCGTTCCGAACAAGCTGCATCCGCTCTGGTATACCACGCTCCTGCCCGTGTTCTTCTTCCTGTCTGCGATCGCGGCTGGGCTGGCGATGGCGATCTTCGAGTCGTTCCTGAGCTACCGAGCGTTCGGGAAGCGGCTGGAGCAGGATCTCCTGGAGGGGATCTCCCGAATCATCGTGGTGCTCCTCGCCGTGGTCCTGGTGTGGCGGGCCATCGACCTGGACGACAGGGACGCGCTGCACCTGGCCTTCCAGGTCACGCCCGAGAGCGTCATGTTCTGGGGCGAGATGGGCCTCGGCCTGATCTTGCCGATGTTGCTGTTCATGCTGCCGAAAATCCGCGCGAGCCACGGCGGCCTGTTCTTCGCCGCGACCCTCACCATCATGGGTTTCATTATCAACCGTTTGAACGTCTCGGTCACCGGGTTCGCGCAGTCGTCGGGCGTCAATTACGTCCCGTCCCTGATCGAGTGGTTGGTCACGATCGGTATCGTCGCCTTCGGGTTCGCTCTCTTCGGTCTGGCGGTTCAGCACCTCGACGTGTTCGGCCCGGAACGCGTCGGGAAGTCTGAGCTCCGGATCCCGCAGCTGGTCCCGACACCGCTGCGCACGATCCCGGGCAAGCCTCTGCTGGGGCTCTGGGCGCTTCTCCTCATCGGCTTCGTCCTGATGGGCTTTACGATGAGGAGGCCGGCCGAGGGGACCCTTGCGGCCGGTGCCGACGAATCGACGGGCGTCGCCACCGCGCACACGCCGGCCCGCGTACCGCTGTCCCTCATCGATGGTCTCGAGTTCCCCATGGCGGAGGACAGCCCCGGAGTCGTTGTCTTCGATCACGACAGCCACGTCGATTTCGATGAGCCCGAATGCCGATCTTGTCACGTGAGCGACTTCGCGATCGTTCACGACGCCGCCGTCCCGTCCGCCCCGATGCTGATGGAGGCGATGGATGAGGGGCGGCTGTGCGGCCGGTGCCATGACGACGAGACGGCCTTTGGCGTCGATGAATGCGAGCTGTGCCACGAGGAGGAGTGACGTGAGACCGCGACTGTCATACGGCCCCGACGTTATCTGCGTCGTACCGATCGGGAGCGTTCTTCCCGAGTTGGTGGAGCGAGTGGTCCGCTTGCTGCGCGAGGTGCTTGGGCTGCCGGTCATCGTCGGATCACTCGGGATCGATAAGGCGAACGCGCTCATCGCGACACGGGGCCAGTACGACGCCACGCGGCTCCTCCTCGAGCTTCGGGAGCACTGCTCCTCTCAGACGGTCCGGGTGATCGGCATCACCGAGAGCGACCTCTGCAACCTGATCCTCGACTTCGTGTACGGCGAGGCGCAGGTCGACGGCAACGTCGCCGTCTGCTCCACCGCGAGGCTGCGCGACTGCGGCGAGACGGCTGAGGAGCCGGAGCAGCTGCAGGACCGCTTGGCCAAGGTCGTGCTGCACGAGCTGGGACACGTGTTCGGTCTGGGGCACTGCGAGCAGGAGGCGTGCGTGATGCGCCAGGCCTGGTGCGTGGACGACATCGACCGGAAGGCGGCCACGTACTGTGCGTCCTGCCTCGGCGCGCTGAGCTGGGAGATCCGCCGCCGCGTTCGTCCGGCGTCAGGCGAGACCGTCAGCACCTCCCGTGCGGCGTGACGGAGTGTGCGTCGTCGAGGGATTTCGGACTCGAGGCGGCTTCTGCTATGAGACGGTTCTTCACTTCAGCCTAGGCCACCCGAATGTCCGAGTTCTGATGACGGGAAACACGGGTACTTGGACATGTGATCGATCGGGTTCTGCTCTCGTGGTCGCACAACGGTTGCGTTGCGAACAATCGGATTCCGAAATCGGCACTCTCTGTGTATCTCTTGCGGATAGGAGATGCTAATCCGAATTCGCATCCGATAAGGGCCATCCCGTCGCATCCCATCGGGCTGAAGGGCACTCGCTCATCCTCCATCCCCAGTGGGGCACAACTTGTGCCTACGCATTGCACCGAAGATGCGCATTGGCTCCTTGCTTCGGGGTTTCCGTTCAGCCACCGCTGTTGTAATCCTACCGCCCCAATCGAGGCAGCCATCGATGTTCCGTTCCCCAACTCCTCCGAGACAGGTCTCGCGTGGCACCGTCCGCCGACTGGCAGTAGCTCCGGCCGTTGGCCTTCTCCTCGCCGTCGTCGTCGCGCTGGCGGCTGGCGCACAGGGGCCGTCGAAACTCGTGAATGGCACGCTCACACCGGGCTTTCCCACCGCCGGTGCGCTGCTCTTCGGCAACGACCCGGACACGGCAACGGGGTCGTGCACCGGAACCATGGTTGGTTGCGACACCTTCGTCACGGCTGCTCACTGCGTCTGCGATGAAGACGGAACTCTCTGCCAATCGGCTCCCAATATCCCCGACCCCGGCGACTACCTCGTCTTTCTGCAGCACGCGGGCTTCTTCAGCATCGCGAGCATCGCGCTCCGCAGCGGTTTCGACTTCCCGGTCGCCGACGTCGCGGTCTTGAAGCTCACGACCCCCGTGAACGGTATCTCGCCCACGCCCATCAACACCACGATCAGCCCGCCATCCTCGTCGGTCGGGACGATCGTCGGCTTTGGGCGCAGCGGCGGCACGGCTCAGGATTACGGGCTCAAGCGGACTGGTAGGATCGAGACGACGACCTGTCTCGATGAATCGAACGTCACCTCGGTCTGCTGGAACTTCGTCGCGCCGATCGGACCCCCGGGCGAGGACTCCAGCACGTGCAACGGGGACTCCGGTGGGCCGCTCTACATCGATCTGGGCGCTGGAGATGTCCTGGCAGGCGTGACTTCGGGCGGGGTTGCAGAGGAATGCCTGGCGCCCGCCACTGCGTTCGACGCGAACATCTATGCGTACCGCGACTGGATTCAAGCACAGGGTCTTGCGGATCTCGGCAATCAGACCTGCGGTGATCTCGCGCAGGTGGGCACCCCGGGCGTGACGGTCGTCGGCTTCAGTGGCGATGTGAGCGCTGGGGTGCCAGAGGGGCGGCATCAGTTCGTCGTCGATCCGGAAACCGTGCACTTGGTCGTAACGATGAATGCCTCCGAGGCCGGGAGCAACGACTTCGATCTCTTCGTGAAGTTCGGAGCGCCGGCGGCCACGAACGATTGGGATTGCCGTGCGACCGGCGGGAACAACTGGGGCTCTTGTGAGTTCGCATCTCCGAGCGCTGGCAGCTGGCATGTCCTCGTGAATCGCTACGACGGCGATGGGACCTATCAGACGACCGCGACGGCCTTCAAGTCCGGCGCAGCGCCGGTGCCTTCCTTGAGCCCGCCGGCAGCGGCGGCGACCGCACTGCTTCTTATGGCGCTTTCGCTGGTCGCGCTCTCATCGCAGCATGCCACGCTGGTAAAGGCACGGCGCTCGAAGCTATCTCATAGACCCCTCCCGTCGCCTGGCACGTGCCTTGGTCCCGTTCTTAGAGAGCCGGCTGCTCCAGCAGGGCGAGGCCACCGATCTTCGCGTAGACCAGGCAGCTCGTCTCGCTGGAGAGGTGATGGCGGTGGCCCACCGGAAACCTGAGCCAGGTGCCCGGGCCGTGGACGCCCGCTTCGACGCGGAGTCGACCGTCGATCACGAGCATCTCGACGCCTCGATGATGAATCACTTCCCCTGCGTCGCCCTCTCCACGGAAGCGAACCAGCCAGCTCGCATCGGGCTGACCCTCCGGCACGTGCAAGGGGCTGCTCTCGCTCCCTGGCCAGGGCCCACTCTCCCACCGCGCGTCCGAGATCGTTCGAGCTTCATGTGCGCGGGCCGAACCCGGGGCCTGGCGGAGCTTCACGAAGATGGTGCAGCCATCGCGCGAGAAGGGCGCATGCCGGAAGCCCGCTGGATTCAAGAGGTAGGTCCCGGCCTTCCAGTCGCCGTGCTCGTCGGAGAAGACGCCGTCCAGCACGAGGATCTCTTCGCCTTCGGGATGGTCGTGCGCGGGAAAGGCGGCGCCCGGGTGGTAGCGCACGATCGAAGTGACCGGCCCCGACTCCACCGGCCCCACGCGATGAAGGCGCTTGCGTAGTACTCCCGCACTCGGGCTCGGCTGCCATTCCATGGTGTTCGTGTCGATGATCAACACTGCGCCGGGGTCTGCGTGGAGCGGGGCGTCGGGTTCTATTCGTGCGGGCGAGGCGGGCATGGGCATTCTCCTTGAATGTCCCTGGGTTGCTATCTGCTCAGAATGTTTCGAAATGGACGCGATCCACCGGAACGCCCCGCTCCTCGAGTTCGTCTTGCAGACCACCCAGGAACGCTATGGGGCCGCACAGATGGAAGGAGACGTCTCCAGTCAGGTCGAGCATCCGAGCCAGTAGAGCAACATCGACCCGTCCTTGTGAATCGTAGTCACTTCCGGGGCGGTCTTGAACGCGAGGGCTGCTGTAGCGGACGTGGAGATTGCCGTGGGGCAATCCGGCCATCAGCTCGCGCAGCTCGTGGCCCAGCGGATGATGGGCGCCATCGCGAGCGCCGTACACCAGGGTGACCCGTCCATTCTTTCGCTTGCGTGAGAGGTCCCAGACCATGGAGGCCAGCGGAGTGATTCCAATGCCCGCGCCGACCAGTACCACGTGCCGCGTATCGGGAAGCACTTCGGACTCGAGGAAGAAATCGCCTGCTGGAGCGCCGACGCGGAGGATCGAGCCCACCGGCGTGGCGTCGTGAAGCAGGCGCGAGCCGCGGCCGAGGGGCTCGCGCTTGACCGAGATTCGGTAGCAGCCGGCTTCCGGATCGTTGGACAGCGAGTAGGTGCGCAGCACCTGCTCGCCGCTCTCCGCGTCCTCGAGACACAAGGGAAGGTGCTGGCCCGGCTTCCAGGCCGGCAAGGGTCCACGCGAAGGTGCGCTGAGCAGGAAGGAGGTGACGTCGTCGCTCTCCGCCTGGCGGTCGAGTACGACCAGCGGCTGGGTCTCGGCCTGCGGATCGACGAAGCGGATCGGCAGTGCACCCGTCTGCTCGACCACCTCGTCGACATGGATGCGAACCAATCGCTTGGCGCCAGGAAAGCGTTCCGTGTCGCGCACGGACCACTCGATCTCGGCCGTGCCGGTGATCTGCAGCAGGCCACCCGCCTCGAAGTCGACGAAGAGCAGCCCGACACCGGGGTCGAGCAACAGATTGCCGAGCGTATTGAAGTGATTGTTGCCCGCGTAGTCGGGGAATAGCAGCTCGCCTTCGCTTTCACACAAGACGAAACCCGCCGGGCCGCCGCGATGAGAGGCGTCCATGCCATGGGCGGCACTGTGCTTGCTCCCGAGATGACCGCTGGCGATGAAGAAGGTGTCGGCCGCGGCGATCCACGCCAGTTGCCGGGCGGCAAGCGAACTCGTGCGCGTGGGTCGCGCGGGCTGGGGCTCGGCCTCGGCCCGTCGCACCTCACGCACGTTGATGTGCTGCGGGCAATTGCCGAAGCTCTGGTCCACCTGCAGCCGCAGCGTGTCATCACCCGACCGGCGAAGCCGCCCGTTCAGCCGATTTCGCCGACGCGTATGCAGCTCGATACCGAGCAGGCCCACGTCGGCCCCCTGGCCGAGGGCGCCCCCCAGCGCGTCGGCCGGGCCGGGGCGAGCGTCGATGTGAAGAGTCCGGGGATCCGAAGCATTCAGGAAGCCCGGCTCCCCGGTCAGGAGGGTCGCCCAGGGGCGGGCCCCCCCGGCCCCCCCCGCCCCCCCCCCCACACGGAACAGAGAAAAAAAAAAAACCAAT
>JAJDAO010000069.1 GCA_029261835.1 Deltaproteobacteria bacterium
TGGTGCGCTGGATGCCACGACGAAGATCCTTCCGTCATCAATGGCGTAACCGCACCCAATGTCGTCGGTGACGAAGATGCCGATACGAACTATGGCACGGGTATCGGCTATGGGTACTACAAGACGGGGCATGGGCTGCCCCCGACCGACGCCTATCCGGCGAGTGGCGACCTGACGCCGGGTGCTGGCATGCTGTGCACGGAGTGCCACGACAGCGACATGGCCCACGTCGACGGCGTTGCTCGGACCTATGATGCTTCAGCTGCTGACGGCGATCCGAATGACTATCAACACGGCTATCGGCTCAAGTCTGTCGATGGCGATATCCCAATGGACATTCCGCGTGATCCGACCTTCGGTGGCGGTTGCTGCAGGATTTGGACCTACGAATCGCAGTTCCGTCTGTGCTTCAGGTGTCACGATTCATCGCAGTACATGGTGAACTACGACGCTGCCGATCCAGATGCGACGTATACGAACTTCTTCAAACTAACCATGGACCGCGGTTTCCCCAATATGCACAACTATCATATCAATACCGCTGGGCCGTCGGCCAATGGTCCTCGCTATGACTCCGATTATGATCTCACCATAGGGACGGATAGCCGGATCTCTTGCCCCGCGTGCCACAATGTCCATGGCTCCAGCTACCTCGCCATGATGCGCGACGGCAAGCTCGTCGGCAAAGAGCCGGGCATGCCGACCTTCTACACAAACGCGAGCACTGTCATATCGGGCCGCGATTGGGGTGGTTGCGGCAAGCCAGAGGACACGGGCCTCACCCTGGGCGAAAGCACCGGCACGACGTACAACGGTCGTCAGATGATGTGCTCTCAGTGCCACGGAGGTTGTTGGCGACCCTACGAGCGAGAACCCGCGGACTATTCCAACTGGAACGATGCAGACGGCGACGGCGTGATGGACAGCGTGGACAGTTGCCCCGTTGATTTCCAAACGACGCAAGACGACAGCGACGGCGACGGGTGGGGCGACGTGTGCGACCTGTGCCCGGATGATCCCTCCAACGTGAACAACCCCAGCGTGGATACCGACCTGGATGGAATCGGCGACAACTGCGATGTTTGCCCCGACCATCCGATCAACGATCCCGATGGCGACGGTCTCTGCGAAAGCGACATCTGTCCCTACGATTTCGATGATGATTCCGATGGCGACGGCATCTGCGGAGATGTCGACAACTGCATTGATGATTTCAACCCCAACCAGGACGATACCGACGCTGACGGCCTGGGCGATGACTGCGACAACTGCCCCAATGATTACAACCCCGACCAGACCGACTCGTACGGCGATGGCACTGGCGACGCCTGCGGCGCAGGCGTCGTAACGCTTCATCCCTCGGGCGTCGTGGACGGGACGGAGTTTCTTACCATGGGCGGCGCGTCGTGGGAGACTGCGCTCGACAGCAACGATGGTGACAGGAGCCTCGCCTACAACATAAACAACACCGAAACAGTTTCGGTGTTCTCCGTGAGTATGGATGACACCGCAGGAACCTTCCTGGAAGGTGCGACGATTGAAGACATTCGCATCTACACCTATGCCCGATACCACAGCGCCGGCAGTGGAATCCCCGTCGACGGGAATGTCGACGTCGGCTACAACACAGGAACGAATACGGTCTGGAACGGCAATGCGCCAATCGCAGTGACCTATGACTACACTTTCATAGAATCCACCGTGTTCACAACGGACTCCGACGGCGGCCCGCTGGACCCGGTGGATATCGACAACCTCCAGATCCTGATCCAGCGAAACAGCAGAAACAACGTGTGGCAAGTGCTCGTTACGGAGGTCTACGTGGAGGTGAACTACACTCCCTGAGGCCC
Organism: Deltaproteobacteria bacterium; assembly: GCA_029261835.1. Classification (GTDB taxonomy): domain Bacteria; phylum Myxococcota_A; class UBA9160; order UBA9160; family UBA4427; genus JAJDAO01. Next base: position 1,851 of record JAJDAO010000069.1, read on the forward strand.
GGCTTGGCGTCGCTGCATTCGGGCTACGCAGGTTCGTCGTTGTCCCGCGGCTTCCGGTCGAACTCCAGCTACTGCTCCCGCGGCAAGCGCATCTTCAGCATGTCGATCCCGGCGCCGCCATCCACCGCGAAAACCTGCCCGCTGACATAAGAGGCCGCATCGCTCACCAGGAAGAGCACCGCGTTCGCAACATCGCGCTTCGTACCGAGGCAACCCAAGGGGTTGCCGCCTCCGTCACCGGTTTCCTTCGTCGCCTCCGTGAACCGGGCCAACCCCTCCGTGTCCGCCATCCCCCCTGGCGCGACCGCGTTGACGCGGATGCCATAGGGACCGAACTCGACGGCGCAGCTGCGGGTCAGCGCGTCGACGCCCGCCTTGGCCGCCGAGACGTGAGCCTGCAGACTCACCCCGAGATTCTGGAACGGCGCGCTGATGTTGACGATGTGTCCACCGTGCTGCTTGAGATACGCCTCGAAGGCGGCCTTCGTCACGTTGTACGTACCGCGCAGATCGATGTCGACGATGGCCTTGAAGCCGTTGTAGGAGATCCCGCTGATCGGCGCCGGGAAGTTGCCCGCGGCGTTGTTGACGACGATGTCGAGCCGCCCGTGTCGCTTCAGAGTCTCTGATACGACGTGCTCCACCTGCTCGGGCTCGCGTATGTCGCACGTCACCCACATGCAGTCCAGATTCTCAGTCTGAAGCTCGTGGCAGGCCGCCTCGAGATTCTCTTGCTTGCGGCTGGCGATGCAGAGCCCTGCGCCGTGCTGTCCGAGGGTCCGTGCAATCTCTTTGCCGAGGCCGGTGGCGCCGCCCGTTACGAGCGCGACCTTGCCTTTGAGGATGTCGTCGCGAAATGCACTCATCTGTACTGCCATCAAGTCTGCACTCCACCAGCGCACCGCAGGCGAAGTGCCTGGATCAGCTCGTTTCGCAGATCGCGGGGATCGATCACCCGGTCGTAGCCCAGGTTGTCGGCCGCCGTCCAGGCGCCGGCCTGCAGCTCGCCCATGCGTTCGCTCTCCTCGGTGGAGGCCTTCGCAGCAGCAGCGCCCCCCAGAGCGGGCAGGCCGCCCAGCGAGATGCCCGCAAACGCGAGCGTCAAGGTCTGCCGGTCGAAGGGGTTCATTGCCATCAGAGAGCTGCCGAAGCCGAAAGCCTTGCGCAAAGTGACGTGCACCTTGGGCGCGCGGATCGCCCGCTGGGCGAGGTACATCCCCGCTGCTGCCCTGAGCGTGCCCACTCGCTCCGCCTCGGGTCCGGGCATCACGCCCGGGTTGTCGGCGAGGAAGACGACGGGAAGTCCGAATGATCCCGCGACCCGCAGAAAGTGGGCCGCCTTCTCGGCTGCTTCCTTCGTGATCGTGCCGGCCTTGACCGCCGGCTGGTTTGCGACGATCAAGACCGACTGCCCACCGATGCGTGCAAACGCCGTGACGATCGATTGCCCGTAGAGTGGCTGAACCTCCAGCAGGGACCCCGCGTCGACGAGCTGCTCGAGCACGACACGCATGTCGTAGGGCCTCTGATGATTCGTCGGAATCGCGTCGAGGATGCTGTCCAAGAGCCGCTCGTGGGTATCGCTTCCGGCCGGCGCCTCTGGGGGCACGGCACCGGCATGTTGGGGCAAATAGGAGAGGAAACGACGCGCCATGCTGAGGGCTTCGTCCTCGTCCGCCGCGAGATTGTGGGCCACGCCGCTCTCCGCAGTGTGGAGACGGCCGGCACCGAGCTCCTCCGGCGTGGTCTGGATGCCGAGAGAGGCGCGCACTACCGGCGGGCCAGCGGCGAAGAGCGAAGCGTTCTCGGTCATGATGATCAGGTCTGCAAAGACCCCGGTGAGCGCACCGTGACCGGCGGAGATGCCGAGCACCAGGGTGACGACGGGCACTTGGCCTTGAAGATCAGCGACAATCTGAAGGTCGTTCGGCGCGAAGGGGTAACGTTCGAACGTATTCGAGGCGCGCTCGCCGGCGCCGTCCAGCAGCAGGAGCAGCGGGATGCGTTCCTGCTGAGCCAGCATCGTGAGCCTGAGGCGCTTGGCCGCGTTCACGTGACCGATGGATCCGCCCTGAACGGTGAAGTCCTCGGCGATGACAACGACGGGACGGCCGTCCACACGCGCCACCCCACCCACCAGAGCGTCGGCGGGCACTGGCTCTCCTCCAGCCGGATGCGCGCCGCCGCCCAGCGCGCCGACCTCCTTGAACCTTCCCTCGTCGCACAGGTGCGCCACCCGTTGCCTCGCGTTGAGACGACCCCTCGCGGCCTGACGCGCCAGCCGCTCGGGCCCGCCCATGGCGGTGGCGGCGTCCGTTCGGCCCTCGAGATCGTCCAGAAGATTGTCCCAGCCGTCGTCTTGTCGTGCCATCAAGGCGTGCCCCTTCTTCGGGTCGGCGTCGGGAAGCCCCGCTCGTTCGCCGGCAGCGAGCAGAGGAATACTCCAAATGGGCCAGCCCGCCCATCACTGCTGCTGCAAATAGACCTCGACATAGCCATTCATCTGCTTGGTCGGCTCCCACCACTTCTGGATGCCCAGGTCCTCTGCCGCCCTGTTGGCGCCCGGATAGCCGGAGCCGGAGCAGTCCTGGTTGGGGAGGAAGCGGCCCATCTGGGGGGCTGTGGGCGCCGTGTGGGCCGCGGTCGTCATCGGGTAGACAATCTCGTCCGGGTCGGCTCCGTGTCTGGTCGATTTCGGCCAGCGGAGCCTCGTCGCAGAAATGGCCCTGCGCTCGGTCGGACTTGACATCACGCGTGTGTCTGCCCAATGATCGCATGCCATGGACGGATTGAATCAGCTGCGCGTGATAGACCACTCGAGCGAGATCGCGGGCCCCTATTGCAGCAAGCTCTTCGCCGATGCCGGTGCAGACGTGATCAAGCTCGAGGCGTCGCAGGGCGACCCGCTGCGCACGTGGTCGGCGACTGGGGCCGACCTCGGCGGCCAAGACGGCGCCCTGTTCCGCTACCTGAATGCCTCGAAGCGCAGCGTCGTCGGCTCGCTCGATGAGGCCGCTGGGGCTGAGAGCGAGGCGCTGATCGCGAGCGCGGATCTGTTGATCGAGGACCTTCCGCCCCTCGCTTGCGACCGCCCTGCCCTGCTCGAACGACACCCCGGCCTCGTGATCCTCTCGATCACACCCTTTGGCCTGACAGGGCCGATGGCCGATCGCCCCGCGACCGATTTCACGATTCAGGCCGAGTCTGGCTCGATCGGCGTACGCGGACGCCCCGGCAGCGAGCCCTATCAGGCCGGCGGTCGCACTGCGGAGTGGGCCGCCGGCTGCTTCGCCGCGGTCGCTGCACTGGCGGCGATCCGGCGCGCCCATGCCACCGGCCACGGTGAACACATCGACTTCTCATTGCAGGAAGTGACGGCGCTGGCGACGAATACCTATCTCGACTTGATGTGGGGCATCCTGGGTCGCCCGCCGGCCCTGGGTGCGTTCCAGTACTTCGAGACGCCGTCCATCGAACCCACGCGCGATGGCTTCGTCGGCTTCAATACCAACACGGCGCAGCAATTGTCCGACTTTCTGCTGCTGATCGAGCGCCCGGAGCTCCGCGAATCCGGCGAATTCGATCAAGCTCCCCAGCGCATCGCACGCCTCGAGGAATGGGAAGCAATCGTGCACGCCTACACGCGCGAGCACGCCACGGACGAGATCATCGAAATGGCCCAGGCGCTGCGGATTCCGGTGGCACAGGTCTGCAACGGCCAGACGGTGCTCGAGCACGAACAGCTGCAGGCGCGCGGCACATTCATCGAAGATCCTTCGGGCGGCTTCAAGCGCCCGATTCCCTCGTACCGCATCGATGGCCAAGCACCGGCCGCCCCGCGGCGCGCCCCCCGGCTCGGCGAGCACAACGGCCAGATCGAAGCGCGCAAGCCCAGGCGGCCAGGGCTCGAGCGAGAAGAGCCCGGAGGCGGTTGCCGCCTGCCGCTCGAAGGCATGCGCATCATCGACCTGACGACCTGGTGGGCCGGCCCGATTGCCACCCAGATGTTGGCGATGCTCGGCGCCGACGTGATCCATGTCGAATCCATCCAGAAGATCGACGGTGGCCGCGCAGTCGGCGGCATGTTCGCTGCTTCGCGAGAGGAATGGTGGGAGTGCAGCTTCATCTTCCTCTCGGCCAACTCAAACAAGCGCGGCATGACGCTGAACCTCTCCGATCCAAGAGGCATCGCGATCCTCGACTCGCTGATCGCTGGCGCCGACGCACTGGTGGAGAACTTCAGCCCGCGCGTGATGGATGGCTTCGGCGTCACCTGGGAGAAGGTGCAGGCACTGAATCCGCGCTGTCATTACGTCCGCATGCCGGCCTTCGGCCTCGACGGGCCGTGGCGCGAACGTGTGGGCTTCGCCCAGACGATGGAGCAGATGTCCGGCCTGGCGTGGCTGACGGGACATCGCGACGATCAACCGCGTATCCAACGCGGCCCCTGCGACCCGCTGGCGGGCATGCACGCCGCATTCGCGCTGCTGGTCGCGATGGCCGAGCGCGAGCACACTGGACGCGGTCATCTTGTCGAATGCTCGATGGTCGAAGGCGCGCTGAACGTCGCTGCCGAGCAGGTGACCGAGTACACCGCGTATGGCAACCGGATGCAGCGCCAGGGCAACCGCAGCCCGGAGGCCGCGCCCCAGGGCCTGTACCCGTGCAGCGGCCACCATGTCTCCGAAGACCCGCAATGGCTCGCGCTGTCGGTAGCCAGCCAGTTGCAGTGGCAGGCACTCTTGGATTGGCTCGGTCACCCCGCTTGGGCCACAAGGATCGGCGTGGATCTGATCTCGCGACGCAGCCACCAGGACGAGCTCGACGAAGCGCTGCGGCGTGTGTTCGCGCAGCGCAATCGTGACGCCTGTGTGGAAGAGCTGATCGCCGCCGGCGTGCCGGCCGCGCGCGTCGTCGACCCGCGCACACTCTGCGAGCATCCGCAGCTGGCCGCGCGCGGCTTCCTGGAGGAAGTCGAGCATCCGATCGTCGGGCGCCAGGCGACGATGAGCGCACCCTTCCGATACGCGAGCGTCGGCCACTGGCTGCAGCGCGCAGCGCCGGTGCTCGGCCAGCACAACGCCGAGGTCCTACGCGAGCTCGGTCACGACGAAGACGAGATCGCCGTGCTCGCAGCCGAGAAGGTGATCGGCAAGTGGCCCGAAGGCGCCTGAGGGAATAGAGCCGGCGCCGCTGGCCAAAATCGACCAGACCTGGGGCCGGACCGGACAAGATCCCCCCCGATCGACCTCTATCTTCGGCCTCACGGCAAGAAGACTGGGATAGGCGATCGAGTTCCGGCGGGCCCTTCGAAAGGACCTGCAGCGGTCACGTCTTCGAGCATGCGGAGGGGCCGATTGTGAATGCCAGAACATCCGAGGTCGAGAAGCCGGTCGCCGCAAGAACGCGAGTCGAAGTGCCCCGTGTCGAAGACAGAGGTCCCGCTTGTCCTACTCAGCCACCTCCGGTTCGTGAGGTGGGAGAGCCTCGCGAAATGGGGAAGCCGTGCGCCTGCGATGAGCCCGGGACGAACTCGTTCCGGTTTGACGACCCGTATTGGGATGACGCGTTCGACTCCTACCACAATCCGACTCTCAGGACCTGCTGCCGGTCCTGAGGTTCAGAAGGGTCCGCGACGAAACATCGGAAGGAAGAAGCCATGGCCAAGATCGCATCATTCGGCGCGTACATTCCCCTGTTCAGGCTCTCCAGGCAGGAGATGGCAAACGCCTGGGGGGTGCCGGCTGTCCCCGGCGAGCGGTCCGTCGCCAACGCCGACGAGGACAGCCTCACGATGGCGGTGGCTGCGGGCTCGGACTGCCTGGCAGGAATAGACCTATCCACCATCGATGGCGTGTTCTTCGCCACTACCACTGCTCCTTACGATGAGAAGCAGTGCGCCGGCGTGATCGCGGCCGCCCTGGACCTGCGCACGGACATCAACACCGCCGACTTTACCGGATCGCTGCGCGCGGCGACCACGGCCCTGCGCGCGGCAGCAGACGCCGTCGATTCCGGCTCGGCTAGGAGCATCCTGGTGGTCGCGGCGGACTGCCGCCTCGGCGAACCGGAGTCGATGTGGGAGCAGCTTCTGGGAGATGGAGCCGGTGCGGTCTTGATCGCCAAACAAGGGCCGGCAACGCTGCGCGGCTTCAACTCCACCGCCGGCGAGCAGGTGGGCGCCTGGCGACGCAGCGAAGACCGCTACGTCCGCTCCTTCGAGGCCAAGGCCGAGACGCGCTACGGATATCTGCAGAGCGCGGTACAGGCGGGAAAGACCGTTCTGGACAAGGAGAGCGTGGATCCCGGCGATCTCGCCAAGGCGGTCATAACCGCCGGCGACCCCCGCAGCCAGGGGGCCGTGGCCGGCAGCCTCGGCGTCGACGGCGGCAAGCTGCAGGACAGCCTGTTCATGTCGGTCGGCAACCCGGGCGTCCCCCTGGTCTTGATGATGCTGGCGGGGGCGCTCGAGCAGGCCAAGGCGGGTGACAAGCTGCTGGTGATCAACAATGGTGACGGTGCAGATGCCTTTCTGGTGGAGCTCGCAGAGGACTTTGCTCCCGCGGCTGGCCGCAAGGCGCTGACCGGCCATCTTCTCCAGAAGAGGAACCTGCCCAGCTACACCGCCTACGCCAGCTTTCGCAAGCTCATGAAGCGCGAGGACATCGACCCCCGTGGTTCGGCCGTCACGTACTGGCGCGACGTCAACATCGTGCTGAGATTCCATGGCGGCCGCTGTACGAACTGCGGCGCCGTGCTCTACCCCATTCCCCGGGTGTGCGAGGAGTGCGCGACCAAGGACCAGATCGAGGAGATCAAGCTGGCCAAGACCGGCAGCGTCTACACCTTCACACTCGACCACCTCGAGGCTGGCAAGTATGTCAACGTGCCCGTGCCCCGCTTGGTGCTGGACCTCGAGGGTGGCGGCCGCGTCTTCCTCTCGATGACCGACGGCGACCCGCAAGAGGTCGAGATCGGCATGTCGGCGGAGATCGTCTTCCGCTGCCTGCACGAGGGATCGAGCTTCCACAACTACTACTGGAAGTGCCGGCCCGTGCCGGAAGCGATTTCTTAGCATCGGGCGACGCCTACGCCGAGGGAGCAACCGGAGCAGCAAGAGGAGAGTCTCATGGGAAGCATCAAGGACAAGACGGCCATCATGGGCGTTGGCTGCACCCGATTCGGTGAGCTCTGGGAGAAGGACGCCGAAGACCTGATCGTGGATGCCGCCTTCGAGGCGATGGACGATGCCGGGGTCACCCCGGATGACATCGAAGCGACCTGGGTGGGCAACCTCTATGACTTTACCGGCCTGAGCGGCAGCGTCGCCGCCGAGCCCCTCAAGCTCTTCGGGAAGCCGACCACGCGCGTGGAAAACTTCTGTGCCTCGGGCATGGATGCCTTCCGCAACGCCTGCTTTGCGGTCGCATCCGGAGCCTACGACGTGGTGATGGCCTGCGGAGTCGAGAAGCTCATGGACGTCGGCGGCTCTGGCCTGCCCGTGGACATGGGGCACCCGGTGATGCGCGGCGCCAGCGCCCCGGCCATGTTCGCTCTCTTGGCTACGCGTTGCTTTCACGAGTACGGCTGGACCCGAGAAGATCTGGCTCGTGTAGCCGTCAAGAACCACAAGAACGGCGCGCTTCACCCCAAGGCCCACTTCCGGCGTCCCATCACGCTCGAGACGGCGGCCAACGCACCGATGATCGCCTGGCCCTTGGGGCGCTTCGACAGCTGCGGCATGTCCGACGGGGCGGCCGCGTTGATCATCACCCGGCCTGAGATCGCGAAGAAGAGCAAGCACAAGCACGACTACGCGGTAACCAAAGCCAACGCGCTGGCCATGAACTCCTTTCTGCCGATGTATCGGGCTTCCTTCGACTGGCTGGGCTTCCCAGCGACCCAGGCCGCGGCAAAGCAGGCGTACGCAGAAGCGGGGATCACGAACCCCGCCGAGGAGATCGACCTTGCCGAGGTACATGACTGCTTCACCATCACGGAGATCCTCAACATACAAGACCTCCAGTTCTGCGAGCGAGGCGAAGGCGCGAAGTTCGTGCGCGAGGGTCACGCGGACGTCGACGGTCAGGTCGCGATCAACCCCAGCGGCGGCCTGAAGTGCTTCGGCCATCCCATCGGCGCTACCGGCTGCCGCATGCTCTGCGAAGTCACCAAGCAGATCCAGGGCCGTGCCGAGGGGGCTCAGGTGAAGAACGCGCGTCTGGGGATGGGCCACAACCTGGGCGGGCCAGGCTCGGTCAGCTCCGTCACCATCCTGGGGCTGCCGGAGTAGCGGAGGCTCTACTGAGAAGTGCGATGGATCAAACGGAAATGTCCCGCTTGCCCCACTCAACCGCTCCGCGTTTTCGACGCGCGAGAACTCCGTGAATAGAAGACTGACCCGAAGAGACTTCCTCCAGGCATCTGGCAGTGCAGCAGCGTTGGCACTCCTCAATCTCCGGTGTAGCCGAGAGCGCAGTCAACCCGGATCAGACGATGCGGCGATACTCAGCGAACCTCGCGAGGTCAGCTACGACGGTTTTGGGGACATCTACCGGCAGAAGTGGACCTGGGATCGTGTGGTCAAAGGCAGCCACTACTCGAACTGCGGCTATCAGCGTTGCGCCTGGAATATCTACGTCAAGGACAATGTCGTTTGGCGCGAGGAGCAGCTCGCAACCTACGAGCAGACCAACTCCGATCTCCCTGACTACAATCCCCGCGGTTGCCAGAAGGGAGCCTGCTATAGCGACCGGATGTACGACCAATCTCGCCTCACCGTACCACTGAAACGGATTGGCGAACGTGGTGAAGGCAAATGGAAGCGGATCGGTTGGGACCAGGCGCTCACTGAGATATCCGACAAGTTCATCGATGCCATGGTATCCGAGCAGGATGGTCCCGGTTCGATCTACTGGGACCTCGGCTCATCATCAAGCAATGGTTGTCATGCCGTTGGGCTCTCGCGTACCGGCTATCTGCTCGATACCCCGATCCTCGAAAACACCGCCGAGATGGGTGATCACGCGCCCGGCGTAACCACCACGGCGGGCAAGATCATCTTCACCAGCTCGATGGACGATCTTCTCTACAGCGACTTGATCCTGATCTGGGGTGGCAACCCGAACTACACCCATATCCCCACTGCACACTTCATCTATGAGGCACGCTACAAGGGGGCCTATGTCGTAACCGTTACGCCCGACTTCAGCCCCTCTGCGATTCATGCCGACGAGTGGGTACCGGTCAACATAGGTACGGACGCCGCTCTGGCACTTTCGATGGCGCAGGTGATCGTCGAGGAGAAGATCTACAAGCCCGACTTCATGGCCGAACAGACGGACATGCCGCTGCTGGTTCGCCTCGATACCGAGCAGTTCTTGCGCGAGAGCGACATGAGCTCAAAGGGCGGCGACGATGTGTTCTATGTCTTCGATACCGTGAAGAGCGAAGTGGTCGAGGCCCCCAAGCGCAGCTTGGAGCTCGACGGTGTCAAGCCCGCATTGGAGGGCGTGTTCGATGTCGAGACCCGCGCAGGTACGGTAAAGGTCACTACGGTCTTCGAGCGCCTGAAGGTGCAGCTCGAAGACTACACTCCGGAGAAGACCGAGGAGATCACCAGCGTCAGTGCCGCAAACGTGCGCAAGCTGGCAAGGCGCATAGCCAATGCCAAGGCGTGCTCCAATATCACCCAGTCCAACTTGGGCAAGTTCTACCATGGCCTGGAGATGGAGCGGAGTGTGATGTTGGTATTCGCCCTGGCTGGCCAGTTCGGCAGGCGGGGCGCGGGTTATTCGGCAATCCCCATGCTTTCCATCTCGGGTACTGACCCCATTACCGTGGCCAATGGCAAGTACTCACCCATCATCGGGGCCGGCCTGACGGCGATGCAGTCGGCGCCTGACATGATCAGGATGAAGCTAGCCGGCTATTCCCAAGAAATGATGATCTACCATTTCGCCCGCGAAGACTATGCCCGAGGCAACACCGTAGCCACGGCTCTGCTCCACTACCAACACGGTGGCCTCAAGGAGCGCTTTGGCAGTGCCAAGCGCTGGGATCCCAATCTTGAGCGGGAGTTCGATGACTACCTCCGAGAGGCGGTCGACAAAGAGTGGCAGTTCGTGCCCAAGACAGCGCCGCGCATCTTCTTCAGTGTCGGGGGCAATACGTTCCGCCGTGTACGCGGTTACCACAAACTGATCGAGCACATGCTGCCCAAACTGGATCTGTTGGTCACTGTCGAAATACGCATGAGCAACACTGCTCGCTACAGCGACTATGTGCTTCCGGCAGCGGGCTACTACGAGAAGGATGATATCACCTGGTCTTCAGCGCTTACGCCCTTTTGTCATCCCACCACCGAGGCCGTCAAGCCCGTGGGTGATTCGAAAACAGACTGGGAATTTCACTGCCTGTTGCTGAAGAAGGTCCAGGAGCTGGCTAGAGCACGCGGCGTCAGCACCTTCATCGATCGACGCGGTGAAGAGCGGCGCTTGGATGAGTGCTACGACGATTTCACGTTTCAGAGGCGTTTCACCGAAGACAACCCCGAGGATCTGCTCCAGGTGATGTTGGAAATGTCCACGAACTTGAATGGCAAGAGCTGGGACGAGCTCACGGAAAAGGGCTTCGAGCGCTTCACCGGCGTGGGGACGGGGGTGGTTCATATCGGCAACGCTGCTGATATCGAACCAGACGAAACGATCGTGGCCAACAGTTGGTATGTACAGCAGAAGATACCCTGGCCCACACTGACGAGGCGTCTGCAGTTCTTCATCGACCACCCCTTCTACGAAGAGCTGGGAGAGGTACTGCCTGTGCACAAGGATAATCCGCGCATTGGGGGTGACTACCCGTTGCAGATGACCGGCGGACACAACCGTTGGTCGATTCATGCGGCGTGGCGTGACCACAAAGAGCTCCTGCGATTACAGAGAGGGGAGCCGGTGATCTATGTGAACAGTGGCGATGCCAAGCGGCGCGGGATCGGCGACGGCGACTCGGTACGCGTCTATAACGATCTCGGTGAATTCGAAGTTCACGCCATGGTGTCACCGGCGCTGAAGCCTGGCCAGGTGGTCGCCTACCACGCTTGGGAGCCCTTTCAGTTCAAGAGCGGAAACTCCTACCAGGCACTGACCCCCAGCCCGCTGAACCCGATACAGCTGGCCGGCGGCTATTTCCACCTGCAACCCATGGTGATGATGCAACAGCCCGGATGCAGCGACAGGGGAACCCGAGTCGATATGGAGAAGGTCCGATCGGCCGGGGATGTCGTCGCGAAAGCACAGGCATAGCCGAGGCTACGGCAAGGTTTCGCGGTCCACACAGTGACCGGGAAGCCCAGCTTCGCCGGGCCCCCGACGAAGAGCTCGGGCCGAAGGCGCGTGCCAGGCGACGGGATGGGTTTATGAGATCGCTTCTAGAGCGCCGGTATCCGCATGGGCCAGTTCGAGGCGACGGTACCGCCGTCGACGTCGAAGACCTTGCCCGTCACCCAGGCCGACGCGGGCGATGCGAGGTAGAGCGCCGCACAGGCGATGTCCTCCGTCGTCCCCAGGCGACCAAGGGGCGTGCGCTCTTCCATTTGCTTGCGCAGATCTGGGAGCTTGTCCAGGAAGGGCATCAGCGCATCGGTCTTCGTCGAGCCCACGCCGATGGCGTTAGCGCGAATGCCGTGAGGCGCAAACTCATAGGCCAGCGTTCGTGTCATGTGTTCGAGCGCCGCCTTCGCTGAGCAGTAGGCCACGAACCCCGAGTCGACCATATGACCCATGGCCGACGAGATATTCACGATGGCCCCGCCCCCCACCTCGAGCATATGTGGGATGCACTGCCGGCTCAGGTTGAGCGCGCTGGTCACGTTGAAGTGGAAGGCCCGCTCGAAGGCCTCATCCGTCAGCTGGAGCACAGGGGTCGGCGCGGTCCCGCCCGCATTGTTCACGAGAACGTCGATGCGCCCGAATACCTCTACGGCGCGCGCGACGACCGTGTCGAGCTGTGCTGCGTCGTTTACGTCGCAAGGAACGCCGAGGCCTTCGCTCCCAAGCGCCTTCACTTCTTCCACTGCAGCATCGAGGGTCTCCGGCGATCGCGCCGCGCAAACGACCTTCGCGCCCGCCTCCGCGAAGGCCAGCGCGATGCCACGCCCGATCCCGCGGCTGGCGCCGGTTACAATCGCCACTTTGCCATCGAGTCGAAAACGCTCCAGAATCATCGCGCGCTCCCTTTCGCATTCCGGTCAACCTCGAAGCTTGCCGCATCTTCGAGGCGAGCGCCCGGAGGCCATATGGCGGTGGGCAAGGTGGGTTCGGGGCTCATGAGATAACTTCTTGTCTTCACTGTCTGCCTTAAGAGGACCAGATCATGCAAATCGCGATTCCGCTCTTCGAACGTCTGACTGCACTGGACGGCATCGGCCCCTACGAGGTCTTGCAGCGCCTGCCCGGTGCGACTGTCGTATTCGTCGGCGATGAGAAGGGCGAGGTCAGAACAGATAACGGATTTCTCGGCCTCACCGTCGACGCCCGCTATGATGAGGTTCCCAGGCCCAACGTCATCGTGGTTCCCGGCGGAATCGGAACTCGGGCATTCATCGACGGCGAGCAACACGCTCTACTCGATTGGCTGAGGAGCGCGCACGAAACCACGCGATTCACGACCTCGGTGTGCACTGGCTCTCTCGTACTCGCCGCGGCTGGCCTGCTCGACGGACTCACCGCCACCACACATTGGGCGGCCTATGACGAGCTGAGAAGACTGGGGGCGGAGCCGACCAGTGATCGAGTCGTCGAACAGCTCGGCCATCGCATCATCACGGCGGCCGGCGTTTCCTCGGGCATCGACATGGCCCTTCGGTTGTCTGAACTTCTCGTCGATGCCGATGCGGCCAAGGCCATGCAGCTCATGATCGAGTACGACCCGCAGCCCCCCTTCGACGCTGGCAGCATCGACAAGGCGGGAGAAGCCGTACTGGCGCGGCTCACCCAATACGCCAAGAGCAGGTCTTGACCCCCGAGTTCGCTCCCTCGATCCGGTGCGTGGCCACCGGGCGCCGCGCACCGAGTGGCAAAGAGGGACGGATCGCCACTCTGCCCGGCCTTTCGTTATTCTCCCGCCAATGCGTCCGCTCGCCCTCTCCCTCGTCGCTAGCATCACCCTGGCTGGCTCCTTCTCACTGCGCCAGCGCTTCGTCGATGGCATGGTCTTTCAGCCGACGCGCGGCATCGACATGCATCTCGAGCAGCTCGGGATCGCGGGGGAGGAGATCTACCTGGAGGCCGAGGATGGGGTCCGCATCCACGCCTTCTTCCTGCCCGCTCCCGGCGCGACACGCGCCCTACTCTTCCTGCATGGCAACGCGGGAAACGCCTCACACCGCATCCCCAACGCGGTGCAGCTCATGCGGCTCGGCATCCACGTGCTGCTGCTGGACTACCGGGGCTACGGGGCGAGTGAGGGAAGGCCGAGCGAACAGGGGGCCTATGCGGACGCACGCGCGGGGTTGGCGCATCTGCTCGAGAAGAGGGGAATCGACGAGAGTCGCGTCGTGGTGTTCGGTCGCTCTCTCGGTGGGGCCGTGGCCGTCGATCTGGCACAGGACCGGCAGCTCGCGGGTGTGATCCTCGAGAGCACCTTTCCCTCCGTCTCGGCAGTCGTGCGGCGGATCATGGGCTCGCTGGTCGCAGGCATCGCCCGCGGCAAATTCGATTCGCTTCGAAAGATCACTCGAGTGCGTGTGCCACTTCTCTTCTTTCACGGCGATCGGGACGAGATCATTGCCTTCGAGCTGGGGCGTGAGCTCTTCGAATCCGCCCCGGAACCGAAGAGCTTCGAAACCATCAAAGGAGCCGGGCACAACGACACGGTGCAGATCGGTGGGCGCGCCTACTTCGAACGCATCGGGCAATTCCTCGACGAAGTCGCACCGAAGGGGAGCGGCGGCTAGCGCGGGCTCGCCATCACCACCGGCAGTACGAGCATCTCGAGTACTCTGCGCATCTCGTCCTCACTCTCGATGCGTGTGCTCGGCGTCGTCATGTAGGAGATGGTGATTCGCGATGCCCACTCGAGCAGCGCCTCGAGCTCGATGCCCTCGCGCAGCAGCCCCTTCTCCTTGGCCGGCTCGAAGAGCGGTCTGACCAGCTCGATCCCGATCTCAAAGAGCTGCTCTGAGGAGAGAAAGAGTCTCCCCATCAGGTTCGAAGCCTCGCCGCCAAAGAGGTAGATATGCAGCCGACGTTTGGGTGCCTCACGCAGGCAGAAGAGGATCCCCTCTACTATGAACTCCCCCACGTCGTCGATATCTGCCAGCGCCTCGAGCAGCCGCTCGCGCAAGTACTGGGCCTCGCGAAGCATCACGCCGACGACGACCGCCTCTCGGTTCTCGAAGTAGCGGTAGAGAGTGGTACGCGTCACTTTCGACTCATTCGCGATGTCGGCCATGGTCGTGCGCGGGATACCGACTCGGTCGAAACAGCGGGAAGCCGCATCGAGGATGCGCTCTCTCGCCTGCTGCGCGTCGGCGTTCTTGCGTGTTCCCCATCGCGTGCTGGTCATGTGGGCTCGCTTTGTCTGAAGTCAGTCGGACATCGCCAGGTCGATGCCGTAGCGGCCGGGCGCGATGACGCCATTGGGGTCGAAGGACTTCTTCAATGTCTCGAGCGTCCAGGGTCGCCCGTCTCGATACCGCGCCCGCTGCTGGCTCTGCACCCCCAGGCGATAGGGCGGGTAGCCCGCCTCGACGAGTTCCTCGGCCAGTGCTTTGTAGAGGGCCCGAGCGCGCTTCTCCTGCTCCTCGTCGCCCTTCTGCCAGTCGACCTTCTGGATCGCGATGATGTCGTTCGGCGTGACCATGAGCATCTCGAGGGGGTATTCGAAGCCGTGCCGGCGGTAGCAGCTCGAGGCGGCTTCGACGAAGTGAGCAACATCTTTCAAGCGAGCAGGGACGTGCGAGGAGTACCACATCAACCTGATGTCGTCATAGGTATCCTTGACGGCGCCGAAGAGGCCGATGACCGCGTCGTCGCTGGCGATGCCTTGCATCATGCCGTGCGCCTCACTGAATGAGCGTAGCGGCCCGGCAAGCCTTGTCGTCGCCCCGATCTTCGAGAAGGGCCAGCTGGAGAGAAGGCCCAGCAGGAAGCCGAGCGAACGGTCGGTCATGAAACGGACGTCCGCACGACCTCCGAGGCGCCCGCGCAGAACGCGGCGAATGGTCCTGCATTTCGCGCGAACCTCCCCTCTTGAGCCGTGCACGGAGCCAACGCTCAAGAAGGGACCGAATGAGGCGAGCGGGCTGCCCATGATCTCGGCGGCGACGGCATTGGTGATGCTCTTGTTCGCATAGGCCGATGGGATTTCGACTCGCGATGCACCGAGGATGTCGAGTGCATTGACGACGATCACCTGACTCGTGAGCGTGCGCGTCTGACCGAGCTCACGCAGCACTTCCAACAGTGCGACAAGATCGGACTCCTCATGCAGATTGATCATGAACGATCGATAGCCCTCGGTTGCGCGATTGAGAGGAATCCGAAGCTGCGTGATGATGCCGAAGTTGGATTGTACGAACAGGCCGGCCAGATCGGGGCCGATGCTGCCGGGGAAGTATCCGCTGTCGAAGCGCTCACCATTTCCATAGATCCCCCGAACGCAGGTGATCTCCTTTCGCTTGTTGCCGCGCGGGGTGGTGCCAAAGCCACCCTCGGCTGAGTTGCCGACGATGCTCGAATCGCGGCCCGCGCCCGTGGCATCGATGAAGAACGGAATCTCCCTCGCGCGCACATAGTCCGATAGCTGGCCCTGCGTGACTCCGGGCTGCACGTCCACGAAGCCCAGCTCCGAATCCAGCTGGACGATCTTGTTCATCCTGCCCAGATCCACGATGAGATTGTCATCGGTCACGGGAAGCCGTTCGCCGTAGCCGATGTTCTTGGCCGTGCTGTAGGCGTAGATACTGAAGCGATGGTGATTGGCCGCACGCACGATCGCCTGCACCTGCTCTTCGGTCTCGGGGCAGATGATCCCGAGAGCCCTGCGCTCGAGGCCGAGCGTGTTACGAGTTCTCCGCTTCAGTTCGTCGGAGTCCCCGATGAAATGCGGCGGGCTCACGATTCGCTCCAGCTCACGGACTGCATCATGGCTCAGCATTGGGCACTCCCTTCTCCGCTGTCTCGCGGCTCGTATCCAGCATCGTGCGGCACCTCACGCATGGATTCGCGTGATGCGCTCGAGCTCGACCCGCGTGCCCCGGTCCGAGCATCCCGGCTGTCCCATGAGCATTCTGGGGTCGAGCTGAAAGTAGTCGCCCGCCAGGTCGATCGGGTTCATCGGGCTCGGGATCACGCACTGGTGAGATTGACCTTTCGCGAACTGATACGGCTCCCACCCGTGGTAGACGATCACCTGGCCCGGTCGCACGCTGGCCGCGACCTTGGCCACCAGCTCGGAGGATCCCACGTCGTTGAACATGCGAACGCGGTCGCCGTCGCGAATCCCGCGCGCACGGGCATCGCCGGCGGCCAATTGCACCGTAGGCTCTCCCCGCTGAAGCCTGAGCAGGTGCGGATCATCCCGCCACGAGGAGTGGATCGACCAGCGGGTGTGGCCACCGGTCATCTGCAGAGGGTAGTCGCCGCCGATCTTGGGATTCTCTTTGTGCACCGGCAGCACCTGGCCGAGTTCGAAGTAGAGATCGTGGTCGATGTAGAACTGCATTCGCCGCGTGTGTGTCGGCCAGGGATCCTTCTTCTGGGTCTGCCGGGTCGTGGCAACGATCGTCTCGTTGGGCTCGAAGTCGGCGGCGTGCCCGGTCTGCAAGACGCTCATACCGACGCCCGTGTAGGGCGCGAACCCCCTGTCCTTGAGCTCCTGCCAGCCAACGCCTCCCAGGTTGGTCGTGAGGTCGAGCAGCTCTTGCAGAACCTCCTCCGTGTTGTCCTCGCCGAAGCGCCCGCCGAAAGTGAACTCGTCGTAGATTCGGTCCAGCCGACGCTTACCGCCGGCTCGGTCGGAGAACTCGCGGATGCCACGCTCGAGTGCGCGCTCCTGGAGCTTCTTCATGAGAAGGCAGTGGATCTCCCAATCGGTTCGGGAGCTGCCGAGGGGCGCCACGGCTCGCGTGGTGACGTGGCAGAACGGTGCGACAGAGGAGCCCCAGCAGATGTCGTCCTTCTCGTACCAGCCGGCGGCGGGCAGCACGTAGTCGCTGTGAAGTGCGGTGTTGCTCATGCGCCAGTCGATCGTGACGACGAGATCCAACTTGGGGACAAGATGCTCGATCACGCGTTCGTAGCCGCGGACTCTGCGCAAGAGATTCCCGCCCGCCTCGAAGAAGACTCGCGGGGGTGTTTCGGGAACAGTCTGCCAGCCCTTGTCCAGCGCCTCTTCGAGATGTTCGGAGAAGTCGCGCCCAAGACTGGGATCCCACCGTCGGGCGCTGCCGTAGCGCTCCTTCAGACCTCCGTAGCGGTGAAGAAAGAGCGCCGTGCTGAGGAACAGGCCCTCTTTGTACATCCGCTTCGCAATCGCCGAGAGCATCAGCTCGAGCGAGTAGCCCCGCCACTTCATGCGGATGAGCTCTGGAACCTCCCGGAGCTGGAGGGCCGCGATCCCCAGCCTGGGCGGCAGGCCGCCGCTGCTGGCCGCCAGGGCATCGGGCCCGGCGATCGTGAAGAATGAAAGAGCGGACAGGCCTGCGCCCCTTCGGCCGATCTGGCCGGCCAGGGCGAAGGCCAGGATGATCGCCCTCTCCATCTCCATGCCATGGTAGTACTTGGAGAAGTTGGTCTGCCCGAGTGCTGTGGCGGCCTTGGCGCGAGCCAAGCTCCGGGCCAGCCGCCGGATCTGCATCGGGTGGGTCCCGGTCACACGCGATGCCGCCTCCGGCGTGTACTGCGCCAGGTGCTCGCGCAGTCGGCTGAAGACCGGTGTCACACTGACCTCGCCCTCGACTGTCTGAACCTTGTACTCACCTTCCAAGGCCGGCTGGAGATCGCCGAGCGCCAGGCTACTGCGAGGCGCCTCTCGGATCTCGTGCCTCGCGCGGTCGAAGACGTAGAGTTGGTCGGTCTCGCCGCCTTCTACCAGATCGCTTTGGCTCAGAAAACGCCCAGTGTCACTGCGCACGAGCATCGGCAGGTCGGTCTGCTCACTCACGAAGGCGGCGTCGAAGAGATCCTCCTCGATCATGATGTGGGCCATGGCCAGGCCCAGCGCGGCGTCGCTGCCGAGATTGACGGGAACCCACTCGTCGGCGTGGATCGCCGAGGGGCTGAAATCCGGTGTAATGCACACGACACGGGCACCGTGGTAACGCGCTTCGTTGACGAAGTGCATGTTGGGAATATTGGTGGCGGTCGGGTTGCCTCCCCAGAAGAGGATCAGATCCGAGTAGAAGAGGTCGTCGGCGGAGCTGCCAAAGCAGACCTTTCCCATCGTCACTCCGAAGCCGGGGAAATGGTCACCGATCTCGGCATTGGGTTCGATCAGCGGTGTATCGAGAAGCATCACAGTGCGGGAGAGGCCCAGCCCATGACAGCCGTTCGTCAGACCCGTACCCGCATCCCAGAAGATCGAGCCGGAGCCGTGTTGAGAGAGGGCGTCGATGGTCGCGTCCGCCACCTCTCGCAGCGCCTGATCCCAAGAGAGCCGCTTCCAGCGTCCCATGCCGCGCGCCCCGACCCGCTTCAGGGGGTGGAGCACGCGCGCTGCGCCATACATGCGATCGCTGTAGCACGCACCCTTCTGGCAGCCTCTCGGATTGAAGTCCGGCACATCGGCGTTGGTCTGCGGGTAGCTCGCCACCTGCTCCTCGCGCCAGGCCAGACCGTCCTTCACGAAGACATTCCACGCGCAGCCTCGCTGCTGAGCACAGTTGACATAGTGGGTGCTCTTCGCGATGCGGTCCCAGCGCCAGCGCTCGCGATAGATGTCCGCCCAGTCGTCGTACGCCGGTGCCCCCCGCCCCCGTGCACGCGCCGGTCCGGTGGCGGCCCCACTCGCCGCGAGGCTCGCCAGACAGAGGAGCAGACCAGAGCCAGCGGTGCGCAGGAAGCCGCGGCGCGTCATCTCCGCTCGGGCGGAGACGGCTGCGGGCTGCGGTGGAGTCTGGGTCGTCTCGCTCAAGGCTCGTGCCCTCGATTCGGCCGCCCGACAACAAGAAACAGGACATGTGCGGCCAGATGTAATGTTTTGCATAGAATATTACATTTCTTCCAGGATGTAACGTCTTTATCGCTGAGGTAGCGCCTCGCGGAGCGCCGCCGGCCCGTCGCTGAGATCTCTGCCGCCCGACCTCTGAAACGAACCCGACCGCCACCGCCCCGACCTCCGCTCAAACTCGCGATTTCCCGCGAGCTTTGCCGGAGAGTGAAGCAGCTCGCGTAGAGCCCAATTCAACTGGCTCGGCTTCGCCCAGCTCACTAGCCTTCTTGGTGAATCGGATGACCTGTCCTGGGGGGGCTTCGTCCTGCGCCGGGCTTCTGTGCGGATCATTGGCCGGCAGGCGCCCCGAGAAAGCGAGGAGACGAGTTGGAGAAGATCACGGCGAATCGCGAATCGCACTGGATCCAGTGCCTGCTCGTCACATGCATGCTGATCTGTGGCACCACCGCTGCAGCGGCCGAGAAGTCCGTCCTGATCGGCCAGGTCACGGGTAGCGACATCGCAGGGAGCGAGATCCGGGCCGTTCGAAGCATTCTCGAGAGTGAGTTGATCAGCCACCCAGACGTGCGCCTGGTCGAGAACGACGCCGAGATTGCGGTCGATGCAACGATCACTCGACTCGACACCAACTACATCGTCATCTTGAATGCCGACATGTCCGATGGCGAGAGGCGGAGCCGGAAATACAAGATCAGCTCGTTCGACGAGGTCGATATCGCGATCAAGCGCCTGGTCGCAGCCGTCATCGAGGGTGTCCCGGTGAGCGCCACGGCCGAGCGCGGGGCGGTCTTCGAGCGTGAGCAGCAGCCCGTCACGCGGGTTCGATCGGTCTCCGGCTGGGAGTTCGCGATCGGGGCGGCGTGGCCGCTGTCAGACTCGTGGGAGGAGAAGAAGACTCACTACGCCTTCACGCTCGGCTACGTCTGGGACGTAATGGACTTCCTGGTCGAGCTGAGGACGGACTTTCAGGTCGGGTACAACGAGATCGACACGGGCGGCATCACGGGGACGCTGGGGCTGGCCTATGTCTGGCTGGATGCGCGGCGTTTCGCGCTCTTCAGCGGGGGGGAGCTCGGCTTTGGCCGCCTCTACGGTGATCGGCAATCGCGCAGCGGCTTCGCGTTGGCGGGCAACACCGGGATCCTCTTTCTACGCCACTCCGACATCAATCTCGATCTGCGCTTCCGGCTGATGATGCTCGCCGACAAGGTCAGCGGATCGGTTCCCGTGATGGGCATGCTGACCGTCGGTCTGCGCTGGTGAGCCACAGGCGGACGGGTCGCAAAGCCGAGGCGTGAAGCGTCTTCTCCGGGCCGGCCCGATGACACGCGACTATTAGAATCGCTATCCCGCGGGATCAGCGAGTTCGCTGTGTCGCGCGCCAATCCGCACTTCGATTCCAGTAGTGCCTCATTTCATGATAAGAAGAAGCTGACATCAGGACGGGTTCTCGCGAGCCATGAGTTCCCGGGGAATCGTGCCGCACATTCATGGAGGGCCAGATGCGAATCCTCAATCGCACAGGTGCAAACAAAGACAATCGTATTCAGGGTGATGGGATCGACCACCGGTCGAGATCATACCGCTGGAGTCCGAGGCTCTTAGCAATCGCGCTGCTCATGCTGACAGCCTCACCGGCTCTGGCGTCGGGAGGGGGGGCCCAGGATTTCTGGTCCTGGTTCGCCCCACAGGTCGAGACCGTTTCGAGTCCCGCCGATCTGGTGAGCGGCGGTGACGCGCGTGTGGAGGTCTGGGTTCCTGTCTGGCTTTCCCTTCGCTCGCTCCGGATCAAGGTCAACGGCGAGAACGTGACGGGACTCTTCGCGCCGTCTTCCAACTGGCGCGTGCTGGACGGTGTGGTCGATGGCTTGCCCCTGGGCGAGAGCACGATCCGGGTCCGTGCCCGCTTTCGAGGCTGGCTGGGACGCTGGCTGCCGGCTCTGCGGACCCGACTCGAATTGGTGAACTATCCCCGCAGCGGTCCCATGTTCTCGGGGCCGCAGCAGCAACCCTTCATGTGCTCGACCGAAGCGAACGGGCTGGGGGTACCCGATGCCGATTGCGGTGTCCCCACCCAGGTAGAATTCGTCTATCTCTCGACAGAGACGAACGGCTGGAAGCCCTTCGATCCCGCCGCCCCCCCTCCTGCGGACCTCGCTCGCACGACGATACTGGACGGGTCCGAGGTGGACTTCATCGTCCGCTGGGAACGGGGCACCATCAACCGCTTCATCTACAGCATCGCCACGCTCTCGCCGAGCTCCCAGGATCTCGGGACGCCGGACCTCTCGGGCTGGAACGGACGCTTGATCTATCACTTCCAGGGCGGAGTGGGGATCGGCCACTATCAGGGTGATCCCAGCGGCAGCCGTATGCTGTTCCGATACGGGCTCGAGAATGGCTATGCCGTCGCCTACTCCACCGGCACCAAGACGGGTGAGCACTACAACCTGCAGGTGGGCGGCGAGACTGCCATCATGGTGAAGGACCGCTTCGTCACGCGCTACGGCAAGCCCATCTACAGCGTGGGTGTGGGCGGCTCGGGCGGCGCGATTCAGCAATACGTCTACGGCCAGAACCACGAGGGCCTGATCGACGCAGCCATTCCGCAGTACTCCTACCCGGACATGGTCACGCAGACGATCCACATCGGAGACTGTGAGCTTCTCGAGCGCTACATGGATCTCGATGTACTCGATGCCTTGCTGCACGGGGGAACCACCGAGTGGGCGGTCTGGTCTGGGCGCAGCCGGCTGATCGGCCTCAACGCTTCCGACACAGAGGCGAATCCCTTCGCCCCCCTGCAGCCGTATCTGGTTGCTCCGGGAGCAACGGAATGCACCAATGCATGGCGCGGTCTTTCGCCGCTAACGCTGAACCCCCACTTTGGAACCGCACCGGGCATTTCGCTGCCGGATCAGCTGAGCACGGAATGGACTCACTGGGGCGATCTCGTGAACATCTACGGCACGGACGCCAGCGGCTTCGCACGCAGCCCGTGGGACAACGTGGGCGTTCAATACGGGCTCGCGGCAGTAGCCGACGGAACGATCAGTCCGGACGAGTTCCTCTACTCGAATGCCAACGTCGGCAGCTGGACGGAAGCCCAGGACATGGTCCAGGAGGGCTGCCCCTTCATCGAATCCGCCTGCTTCGCTGACATCGATGTCTGGAGTGCACGCAACATGCGGCTCTCTCCCGATGGCGGCGCAACGCCGGCGCCGCGCCGCGAGGGCAACATGGAGGCCATGCATGCTGCCTATGAATCGGGCATGGTCTTCGTAGGTGATATCGAGATCCCCGTGATCGATTGGCGCCACTACCTCGAAGAGCAACTGGACATGCACAACTCGCACCAGTCGTTTGCGAGCCGCCAGCGCATGCTCGACTGGGACGGCGACGCCTCCAACCAGGTCGTCTGGTTCACGGACGCGCGCGTCACGGGGCCCGTCTCCGACCAGACGCCTCTGGCCTTCCAGGTGATGGATGAGTGGATGGCGAACATCCAGGCACGGCCGTGGCGAAGCGTCGCAGCCAACAAGCCCGATCTCGCCGTGGATAGCTGCTTCGCGAATGACGGCAGTTTGTTGGCTGCGGGCTCGGGAGTCTGGGACGGCATCCGGGACGGCGGCCCACTGGGGGCGTGCGCGGCGCAGTTCCCCGTATTCGGGACATCGCGTACGGTGGCGGGTGGTCCCATCACGGGACGCGTCTTCAAGTGCCATCTCCAGTCCGTCGCCAGCGCGGTCGGCAAGGGGCTCTACGGTCTCTGGGCACCCGATGCAGGCGAGCTAGCGCGACTCGAGGAGATCTTCCCGGACGGCGTCTGCGACTACGAACTGGGGGACGCCGGACGCCCCTGACCTCGTCGCTCGGAAACACGGATCGCCCCCCTCGCACGCCTCGCGCGGGGGGGGGCGATCTCGCGGCAGAGCGGTTAGCGTCGAACCTCATGGAGGAGAGGCGTTTCCGCATTGCGATCATAGGCGGCGGCATAGCCGGCGCGGCTGTCGCCGCCTTCTTGCGAGACTCGCTCGGCGAGCGAGTCTCGCTCACTCTCTACGAACGGGAGCCGCGAGTCGGCGGGCGCCTCATGACCGCTGATATCGGAGGGATCGCGATCGAAGCGGGCGGCACCATCATCCACGAGAGCAATCGCTACATGGTCGATTTCGTGGATCGACTTGGCCTGGAGAGGCTGGCCCCGCACCAGCACGAGGGAGCAGAGAGCGATCGCGTTGGCGTTTGGGATGGGCAGCGGCTCGTCTTCGAGACGAGCCGTTCGCCCTGGCGCACGCGGCTGAGGGCGCTGCGCCGCTACGGCTTGAGCGTACCGCTGCGACTTCAGCGACTCGTGACCCGCAACGTGGCGCAGTGGGCGGGCATCTACGAGCGACTCTCGCGAGGCGACACCTTCGATTCGCCCGGCGAGATGCTGAGCAAGCTCGGGCTCGCTGAGCTTCTCAGTCTCGATGGGCGATCTCACCTGGCCCACAATGGCATCAGCGGCCGCTTCGTGGATGAGTACGCGAGTCCGGTGGGGCGCATCATGTACGGCCAGGACGTCTCGATGCACGGCTTTGCGACGAGCATCGCTCTCGCGGGCGCCGGGCTCGCGGGCTCTCTCTTCTCAGTCGGCGGCGGCAATGCGCTGGTCTGCGTTCGGCTGCTGGAGATGGCCGGCGTCGAGGTGAAGCTGCGAACAGCTGTGCGAGCCGTGCAGCGAACAGACGGCTACGTGGTCGAAACCACGGCTGGCGATCGTCAGCCGCACGATGCCGTCATACTGGCAGCGCCCCTGGAGCTGGCGAATATCGAATTCCGGGGGATCGATCTTCCAACCTCGGCGCTTCGCGAACGCCCCTTCCAGACCACGCACGCAACCTTCGTGCTGGGACGACCCGACGCCGCCTTCTTTGGTGCAGGCTGCCTCGATGATCTGCCCGAGACGATCCTGACCGTCGAGGACGCTTCGATCCCCTTCTCCTCGCTGGGCTGGGTGGGGCGCGACGAGAAGGATCGCCGGGCCTACAAGCTCTTCAGCCGCGAGCCCGCAGCGGACGAGCTGCTCGAATCGATCTTCGAGGAGCGGCGGGAAACGCAGCGCATTCGCTGGGCCGCCTACCCGGTGCTCTCTCCAGCGGTGGACCTGCCCCCCTTCCGGCTGGCCCACCACCTCTACTGGGTCGGCGCCATGGAGTTCGCCGCCTCGACAATGGAGACCGAGGCGGTCGCGGCAAGAAACGTCGCCAACCTGCTCGCAGCAGATCTCGTCTCCTCGAAGGCCGGCCACGGCTCGTCTCTGCCGTAGGTGTCCTCCCGCCATGTACGAGACGCCGCTGCGCGCGGATTGCGTGCGATCCTCCGTGTCTGATGTCACAGGCTGCAGACTTGATTGCGTCGATCATCAGGAGTTCATCCTGAACGGCGAAAGAGAGAGGGCACCTCATGCAGTCGATCTACCTCTGGCCCGACAACGCGCTGGCCTCGATCTTCGCGGTCTGGCTGGTCAGCGTTGTCTTCCTGTGGGCCGCTCGTGAGCCGATGCTCAGACTGCTCTCGACTCTGGGCAACGGTCTGGCCGAGGGTCTGGCTTCGATCGGCGGAAGCTGCGCGGCGGCCGCAAAGGAATTGCAGCAGCGCAGCCGTGAAGTGTTGCTCGCCGCCGGGACGCGAGATGCCCAGGGCCGGCTGGACCGAGAGCTGCAACGTGTCGATTCCGGCTTCTCCAAGCAGCTAGGCCACTACTCCCAAATCCATCGCCGCCTGGACGACCAGCTTCTCGCGTTGGAACAGGACTACCAGGCATGCGGCATCGCACCGCTGGAGATCCCCGGCTGGTCGGCGGCCGTAGAGGCGATCGCCGGCATACCACTCTCGGGCGATCCGAATATCCAGAAGGTGCTCGAAGGCATCAAGAGATCCTCGCAGGACGCCGAGCGCAAGGCCCTGCAGTCCTTTCGGGAAGACTCGGCGCGTCGCCACAAGACACTCGGGACCATGCTTCCCTGTTGGAAGGCGATTCGCAGCTCACTGACTCGCATGCAGGACAGGGTGGGCCTCGCGCTCGAGAGTTCGGCACGGATCAACAGCTTCGTGGAGGACTACGAGAAGCTCCGCCAGAACCGCGAAGAAGCGGCTCGCGCGCTCACCTACTCCGCGACAAAGCTCTGCCTCGTTGCAGCACTCGTGTTGGGGATCGCGCTCGGCGGCGCCTTCATCAATTTTCAGCTCATCGCATTGCCGATGTCCGAACTCGTGCCGGCAGGCGCTCGTATCGGAGGTCTTCCGGTCTCCACCATCTCAGCCCTGGTGCTCGTACTGATGGAGGCGGCAATCGGCATCTTTCTGATGGACATGTTGGGTATCACGGAACTCTTCCCCAAACTCGCAACGATTCCCCGGTCTCGCCGCAGATTGATCCTGGGCCTCGCTCTCGCGGGCTTGTTCTTTCTCGCGGCGGTCGAGAGTTCGCTCGCGATCCTGCGCGAGCAGATCGTAGAAGCGGAGGCCGTGCTCAAGCTGTCGCTGGCCGGCGAGGGTCCACGCATCGTGCAGTCCGCCAGTCAGTCCGCGATTCCAGTCGTGGGCCAGGCGGTGCTGGGCTTCGTTCTACCGTGGGTGCTCGCCCTCGTGGCGGTACCGCTTGAAATGTTGCTCGACAGTGGTCGCCATCTACTGGCGGCGCTCGGCGTGCTGACGCTGGCCGCGCTCAGCCACCTGGCAAATGGTGGCTCGCATGTGGTGCGCCACGCGAGCACTATGGCGGCAAGCCTCTACGACGTCTACGTCAGTATTCCACTGCGAATCGAGGCGCTCGCGCGTGGTGCCGAAGGGGCACGGCAGGACAGACGTTACAACGTTTCCGGCCAGGACAAGGCACCTGGAGAGGGCGCGATATGAAGGAGTGGTATCGATTCCCAGCCCTGGTGATGGTACTCGTACTTTCATGTCCTCTCGCCTGCAGCGACGACACACGCTACGACCAGGCAATCTGTGTACTGATTGACGTATCGGGCACGTATGCGGACCAGCGCGAGGAGGTGGTGCGTATCCTCAAGCGCGAGGTGCTGCCTGGCATGGAGCCCGGTGACACGCTGCTCGTGATCCGCATCGACGGAGAGAGCTACGAGCGCGACAACCTGGAGGCGCTCCTCACGCTCGACGCCCGACCCTCACATGCCAATGCGCAGAAGCTCGCTCTGGCCCGGCAGCTCGATAGCCTTGCCGAGCGGGAAATGGCTACACCCCATACCGACATCCCGGGCGCAATGATGCTGGGTGGCGAGTACCTGCGCGAGTTGGCAAGCGGTAGTCGCGTCATGCTGGTCTTCAGCGACATGGAGGAGGACCTGGCTCCCGGCACGCGGCGTGGGCTGCGCGAGGATGAATTCGACGAGGTCTCAGTCGTGGCGATCAACGTGAAGCGACTCCGTGGCGACAACTCCGATCCCGAGGTCTTCCGCACGCGCCTGGCCGACTGGGAGCGACGCGTGCTCGCATCCGGTGGTCGCGACTGGCGCACCATCATGGACCCGACGCGGCTGGCCGCTTATCTGGGCGAGATGCGATCGGGATAGCTAGGGGTTGCTCCGCGCTTCTATCGGGGCGATCGTTCAGCGGATCGAAGCGGTCGATTCGCGCTGGCTCGAGGCAAATCCAGGCGAGCTCGCCGAGAGGAGGCGGCATGAGCGTAGGCTGGAACTCGAGGCGGCTGGAAACGATCTCGCTGGGAGCTTCCCTTGTCTTCCTGGTTTGCGCGGCCGGCTTCACAGCAGCTGCCGACCAGCGACCGCCGAACATCGTACTGATGCTGAGCGACAATCTCGGCTTCGGAGAGATCGGTGTCTACGGGGGCGGCGCCCTGCGAGGCGCGCCCACACCGCGCCTCGACCGCCTGGCCAGCGAGGGCATGCGGTTCACGAACTTCAACGTCGAAGTGGAGTGCACACCCTCTCGCTCCGCACTCATGACCGGCCGCTTGCCGGTCCGCTCGGGCACCTGGCGGGCGGCTAGCCCGGGCATTCCGGGTGGTCTCGCACCTTGGGAGATAACACTTCCCGAGACGCTCTCCGCCGCGGGCTACGACACTGCCATCTTCGGCAAGTGGCACCTCGGCGACACACAGAGCCGATACCCCACCGACCAGGGTTTCGACCATTGGTGGGGCTTCCCATTCTCCACGAACGTGGCCTCCAACACGACCGCGGTCGGCTTCGATTCGGCAGTCGCGAAGGTGCCCTATCTGCTGGAGGGTGAGCGCGGCAAGCCCGTCCGCCAGGTCGAACCGTACACGCTGGAGAACCGCCCGTTGATCGATCAACGTATCGCCGAGAAGTCCATTGCCTACATTCGCGAACATGCAGGAGATGAACGTCCGTTCTTTCTCTTCGTGTCCTGGTCGCTGGTTCACCATCCCTACCTGCCCCACCCGGAGTTTTCCAACCGATCGGGCAATGGGAAGTTCGCCGACGTCATGGTGGAGCATGACTACCGGGTGGGGCAGATTCTCGACGCGCTCGAAGCCGCGGGTATCGCGAACGACACTCTCGTGATCTATGGAAGCGACAACGGTCCCGATTCGGCCCACTACCCAGTCGTCTCCAATTCGGGCCCGTATCGCGGTTACCTCGGGAGTGCGTACGAGGGTTCGATCCGGACGCCACTCATGGTGCGGTGGCCCGGCAAGGTGGCACCCGGCAACACGACCAATGAGATCGTGGCACTGACGGATCTCTACCCCACGCTCGCGAAGCTCGGGGGCGCCGAGATCCCAACCGACCGGGTGATCGACGGCGTGGACCAGACCGCACTCCTGCTCGGCGAAACGGATCGATCCGCCCGAGAGAGCGTCCTCGTCTTCTCGGGACGCACGCTGCTCGCGGTCAAGTGGCGCCGTTTCAAGGTATTCTTCACCGGCGATGATCCCGCACCGCGGGGTCGGTCGTGGCGACGACTGTGGGCCCCGCTCATCTACAATGTGGAGCAGGATCCGCGCGAGGAGGTCGAGATCACCATCGACAATCTCTGGATCCTGCAGCCGGTCGTTCGAGAGGTCTACGAGTTCCTCTTCAGCGTCGAGCAGGAAGGCCTGATTCTTCCCGGAGGCGACGAACCCCAGGAGGCGACCGTCGAAATCCCCTTCCAGAGTCAGGACGAAATCGACCGGAGCATGTCGGCGATCAAGTGGAAGTTCATGAGGAAGAAGGTCGAGAAACTGATCCCGTTCGTTGGCGAGTAGAGGGTCATGCACGAGTTCAGCTTCGACTTCAACGACCCCGTCTTCGATGTCTACGGGTGGCGCCTGTCACTCCAGGTGATCTCACCGGAGAACACCTACGGCCTGCCATCCGTGCAAGTGGAACCTGCGGACGGCGGCGTCAGGATCCGGACACCGCATCTGACCTTTGCGGGAGGCCAGCAGGTCAGGCAGGGCACCGCGTCGATCGACGCCACGCCCGTGGATGACGGAATCGAGGTGGCTGTCCGTGCGTCGCTCGAGCCCGAGATTCGCTGCACGAAACTGATCGTGAGCGGACTCCCACGAGGAGAGCTGCTCGGCCACGGGTGGACACGCGAACGGATCACGCAGGGCGGTACCACTGTGCACTACCCGATGACGACCCACAGCGCGCTGGTCTTCCTGGCACTGGATGAGAGCAACTACATCTACTTCGAGTCGCTGGATTCCCGCGTGAGGGCGAAGCGCTTCACCTGCGTGGAACGCGATGGTGCAGTCACGCTCGAGCTGATCCATGAGGATGCCGCAGATGAGATGACATCCTCGACGCAAGCACCACCCTGGCGTATCGGTCGCACGCGGAGCCCGGAGACGATCGTGCGCCGCCACGATTCACATGTGGCAGCCGCCTTTGCACTGGAAGCCTGGGAAACTCGGACAGACGTACCCGACTGGCTACGACAGGTCTCGCTGGTCGTCGCACTGCACGGAATGCACTGGAGCGGCTACACCTTCAACACTTACGATGACATGGCCGAGGCGCTCGATTTCATCGCATCGCGTATCGACGGCAGGCGTGTACTGGCATTCCTGCCGGGATGGGAGGGGCGCTACTACTGGCAATATGGGAACTACCGGCCGGAACCACTTCTCGGCGGGAGTGCGGGCTTCGCTCGGCTCGCGGCCAAGGCGCGCGGGCTCGGGGTACACCTGATGCCGATGTTCGGCGCCAACTGCGTCAACAACCGGCTGCCCGCCTACGAGGAATGGGGCGCACCGGCCGAGCTGCGTTCGCCGTCGGGTCTCGTATTCCAGGGCAATCGCCCGGACTGGGACGTCAGTCGCTCTCATGACCCGGGTTGGCAGTCCTGGCTGAACCCAGGAGCGCCCTCTTGGCGTTCACACCTGATCGGGCAGGTCACCGCGCTCGTTTCGACATACGATCTGCCGGCAGTCTTCTTCGACACACAGCACGTCTGGATCAACGATCCACGGCACGACCTCTACGCCGGACTTCTCGCACTGCGAGACGAGCTGAGGTCGCGCTTTCCCGATCTGCTCGTCGCTGGCGAGGGCTGGTACGATGCGCTCGGAGCCGTCACGCCGCTTTCACAATCGGGCCTGCCGGCGATCTGGCCCGAGGGGTTTGCGCGCTACAACCGCAGCTTCCTGCACCTATCGGCCGGCGACCCTTCGCGCGACAGCACGGGGGTGCACGAGCTGGGAAGAGACCCATTCCGACTCGCGCCCGAGGAACGCCACATCCTTCCTACGCTGACCGTCGTGGACGGCACCCTGACGGACGGACGTGAAGGTATCGAGCGGGTCATCGCGCAGGCCCATGCGTACGCCAAGCGTTGGCTATGACGACCCGCTCATGCAGCCTACGAGGTGGCTGCCGAACCCGGCTCGCTTGAACTGTCGGACGACGCGTTGGCCACACGAGCGTGTTCGAAGAACTGCTCACACATGGTTTTGCACGGTAGCTCGATCCCACCGTCGCGGCGTCTGCCGAGTACGAACATGACGCTGCCCGCCATCAGGCCCAGCAGTGCGAATGTCGCGAGAATGCCGAGGGGAACAGCAACTGCGATCGAAGCGATGAGTCCCCAGTCCATGAGTCACCTCCTATTCGTCCGACTCGTTCACGGCCGGCTCTGCAGATAGGACGTGGGCAGACGGAAAAGCGTTACGCCGGGAAGGCTCCGCTGAGGGGATCGGCCCGCGCGCTGCGGCCGGTCGCTTCGCCGATCTCATGGCGGCCTGGTACCATGCCGCCAATCCAAGAGGGGAGAGTGTACGCATGGCCGAGCACGTCTGTCCCTGGTGGCTGGGGCGCCTGTTGGCGAGCCCCGTCCGGCGGCTGTTTCAGCAGCCCGAACGAATCCTCGAGCCCCATCTGAGAGAGAATATGCGGGTGCTCGAGCCGGGATGTGCGATGGGCTTCTTCAGCCTTCCGATGGCGCGAATTGTCGGGCCTCGGGGGCGGGTTATCTGCGTGGACCTCCAGCCCCGCATGCTGGATTCGCTGCGCGGGCGGGCTGAGAAGGCTGGCCTCGCCGGGCGGCTGGAGTTTCGCGAATGCGATTCAAAGAGCCTGGGAATCGATGATCTCGCCGAGACCATCGACTTCGCGCTCGCGTTTGCCATGGTGCACGAGGTGCCCGATCCGGCAGCCCTGCTCTCGCAGGTGAGCCGATCACTGGTAGCCGGTGGACGCCTCCTGCTGGTGGAGCCCCGCGGCCACGTCCGCGCCGAGGCGTTCGAGACAACGGTGGCACTGGCATCTGCCACCGGGCTCGCCGTGGTCGAGCGGCCGGCGGTTTTTGGGAGCCACAGCGCGCTGCTGGAGAAGCCCCGCAGCGCCTAGCAGTCAACTCGCCACGCCGACTCGGTCCGCCAAGCGGCTGAAGAGTTCGTCCTCGAGCTGCGCGACCTTCACGGCGTGCTCGGCGGCCTGCTTCCAGTGCTCGGCATCGGCCCCTTCCTGCGCCGCCGCAGCAAGACAGTGGCTTAGGGCCGTCCAGCCGTCGGCCGCACGCGTCGCCAACGTCGAGGCGCCCTCGGGCACGAGCCGTGCGTCGATCGCCCGTGCCCAATCGAGGAAGCCGGCGTAGAGCCGACGAAAGTTGCCTCCACCGTTGCCGAACTTCTCGATGCAGCTGGCGTTGAACTGCGCGACCCAGCGCGCGTCCTCGCGCTCCGCCCAGGCCGGCAGCTCCTGTGCGAGCCGCCGAATACCCGAGACGCCTGAGGTCACACGCCTGTCGTTTGGAAGCTTGATACCCGCGCTCTCGCTGAACTCCGTACCGTCACCGATCATTCGCCGCGCCGTTCGCTGGATCGCCAGCCGGGCGGCATCCGTAAGAGTTCTGCCCACCTCGGTGCCGTGGAAGCGACCCCAAAGGTTGTGCGTCGACATGCCGTCCTGCGGGTTGCGGCTGCTCGCCAAGGCACTGTAGGAGCAAGCCTCGGGCTCCGGGCGAATGCGGTCTGCGATGAAGGCCTTCTCGATCTCGTCGTCGAAGCCCAAGAGCACGAATCGGTGAGCCGGAAAATGGACCTTGTACTCACGATAGTCGAGGTGGAAGATGTCTCCGCTGAGCATCGTCGGCCGACCGGCAAGCACTTCCTCTCTCACGATCTTCCAAGCCTCCGCATCGTCCGGCTCCACACACTCGCGATAGTCGATGCCAAGCGCCGAGGCGACATCGATCTCGAGGGTCGCTGGTCGGCCGAAGACAGCCACATCGGGATCCATATCGACGCCGCTCAGGAAGATACAGTCCACACCCGAGCCCAGACCGAGTACCGCGGGCTCGGGCAGCCGAAGGCCACAATAGTGATTGAGCAGGCCGCGCATTGCGACGCTGCCACAGTGCTCGCCTGGAAAGCTCTCGTAGCCCGCGATAAGCGTCTTCATGTAGGTCCTCCAGCGTGATGCCAACGAGATACGATGAACAGGGGCTGCCACGGGTGCTCTCCCGAAGTCACTCGATTCGGGCAACCAGCCGAGCAGCTCCCGCCCCGCCCGGCAGAGTCTAGCCCGGATTCCGATGAATCCGCTGGAGCTCCGGGCTGGCGGCGGCAAGTGTGGGGCGGTGTTGGCAACTAGAGGCGACTAGAGCTCCACAAGCCGCCCTCGCTGTCTCATCGACATCGAAGCGGCCTCCAAAGTCTTCACGACGCTCAACCCCTCTCGGCCGCTCGTCATCGGCTCCTCATTGCGCTCGATGCATTCGATGAAGTGCCGGGCCTCTCGTCGTAGTGCCTCGGTCCTGTCCAGCTGCGGTGCCCACATGTCTCCGGACCGATAGCCGACACGGGTCTCGTACCTCGCCTGCTCCGAACCGTCGAAGGTGACCCCCTTGTCGTAGACCTTGATCTTCTCGCTGGGCTCGAGGTCGTCGTAGACGATCATCTTCTGATCGCCCCCGACGAGACACTTGCGAACCTTTACAGGTGCAAGCCAATTCACGTTGAGATGAGCAATGAACGAATCGTCGAAGAACAGAGTCAGGTACGCAACGTTCTCCATGCCTCCGCCAACGTGCGAAGCGCCCGTCGCCGATACGGCCCGCGCCTCTGCTTTCAGGAGGTACTTGAGGATGGCGATGTCATGCACGGCAAGGTCCCACAGCACATCTACATCCTGCTGCAGCAGTCCCAAGTTCACCCTCATCGAATCGTAGTAGTAGAGCTCACCAAGCTGACCGCTGTCGATGATCTCCTTGATCTTTCTCACGGCACCGGTATAGACGAATGTGTGGTCTACGAGCAGGATACGTTCCTTCTCCTCTGCCAAGTGGAGCAACTCTTCAGACTCGGACGCCGTCTTTGTCATCGGCTTTTCGACCAGAACGTGCTTGCCGTTTTCCAGCGCCTGCTTCGACAGGCTGAAGTGCGTGGAAACCGGACTGGCGATGACAACAGCATCGATCTCATCATCTCGAATCAGCTCGTCCGTATCACTCGTCGTACGGATGCCCGGGCAACGCGATTTCGCCAGAGCGACCCGGTCATCACGGAAGTCGCTCACCGCCACGACCTCGCAGCCGTCGACCTCGCTGAAATTGCGGACCATGTTGGGTCCCCAATAGCCATACCCGATCACGCCCAATCTAATCACTTTCGCCCCCCCGCCCGGATGACAGTCCTCATCTGGCGCATGCCTTTCGAAGAGCACCGCACACTCGCTCCTGGTCCTCCTCGCTCATCTGCGGATAGAGCGGGAGCAGAATCGACCGGCCCAGTGCCGCCTCGCTCTCGGCCAATGAACCCTCCTGTCGCCAGTCGATGGCTCCTTGTACGAATGCGGGCTCCAGGTGTGCACACATGATCCCGCGCCGCGTCGCGATGCCGTCGTTCAACATCCCCTCCATCACCTTTCTCTGGTCGCACCGATCAGGCAGTCGCACGCAATAGCTCTGCCAGTTGCTGCGCGCCCACTCAGGCTCCTCGGGAAGCAGCAGCCCGGGCACGTCGCGCAGCAGCCCGTCGTACAGGCCTGCCAATTCCCTGCGCCGGTGCACGAGTTCACTCAACCGACTCAGCTGCGCTCTGCCCACGGCGGCCTGCAGATCGGTCATGCGATAGTTGTGACCCAGCTCGAGATACTCTTCGATGACAATGCGGTCCGCCTCGTGTCTGGCGTGATCCGGAACACTCATGCCGTGCTGTCGCCACAGACGCACTCTCGCATCCCAATCATCGACGGATGTCGTCAGCATGCCCCCATCGCCAGTCGTCACCACTTTTCTCGGGTGAAACGAGAAGCACGCCACGTCGCCGTGTGGCCGCCCGATTCGCTGCCACGTCCCATCAAGCAGGGCCTCGCTACCAATCGCACAGGCCGCATCCTCCACGACGGCCAATCCGTGCCGCCGTGCGATGGCGAGTACGCTCGAGAGATCGCACGGCATTCCCATTTGATGAACGCAGAGGATGGCTCTCGTTCGCTCAGAAATGGCCTGCTCGATCAAGCGCGGAGAGATGTTGTACGTTCCCGCCTCAATATCCACGAATACTGGCGTAGCGCCGCAGAAGACAATGCTGTTCGCCGTCGCGATGAACGAATGGCTGACGGTGATTACTTCACACCCCGCCGTCACTCCGACCGCTCTCAGCGCCAGATGCAATGCCGCTGTGCAGTTGCAGACCGCGGCGGCATGCGGCGAACGCACAGCCGAGGCGAATTCCGCCTCGAAGGCCGCCACTTCCGGCCCCTGCGTGACCCAGCCCGAAGACAGCGGCCTACTCAAGGCCTCCATCTCCTCCTTCCCAAGAACTGGCCGCGCCAGCGGAATCATGTTCCCGTTTGTGACCAACTCTCTACTCTCCCGTTTCGCTCCCATGCTCTCACGCATTCCTGGGCCAGTAATTCCTCGATCGACTCCTCTCCGGCCAGATACCAGTCCCGGAGCGCGCGCAGCCCCTCCGTCATTGACACGCACGGCGAGAAACCGAGCAGCTTCTCTGCCTTTCGCGTGTCCGCCAGAAGTCGCAGGACATCGCCCGGGCGCGGATCATCGTGAACCAGCTCGCTCTCGGTACGCTGGGCCACTTCGCCAACGGCGCGCGCAAGGTCATTGATCGAAATCTCACGGCCGGTCCCGATGTTGATGGTCTCCCCGACGCACTCTTTGGCCGATGCAGCCGCGATGATGCCCCGCGCCGTGTCGCCAACGAACGTGAAATCCCGGGTTTGCTCACCGCTGCCGAAGATGACCATCGGCTTCCCACCCAAGCAGCGCAGCAAGAACTTGGGAATCACCTCGCCCGAATCTCCCTCATGGTGACAGCGGGGACCATACGCATTGAACGGACGCAGTATTACGGTCGGCAAGCCGTACGTGGCGTGGTGCGCTCGCGCATAGCACTCTCCCGCGAGCTTTGATGCGCCGTAGACCGTCAGCGGAAAAGCGGGATGCCGCTCTTCCATCGGGGTCTCGATAGCCGTTCCGTAGACCTCCGAGCTCGAGACATATACGAAGCGCTTGATTCGGGCCTCTCTCGCCATCGCGAGCAGTGCCAAGGTTGCCGTCGCGTTGACCTCGTGGTTTTCCCGCGGATCGTGCAGTGAATGTCGCACGCCGAGACATGCAAGATGGAACACGACATCCGTCTGGCGGAGCAGGCGGGCCATCTCTCTGTCATCGCGGATATCACATACCACGAGATCGACGCGGCCGGCCGCGATTCCCGAGAGGTTCTCCTCCCGGCCGTTCACGAGGCTGTCGACAACCGACACGCGGCTGCTGAACTGCGCCAACTGCCGCGTCAACTCCGAGCCAATGAATCCGGCACCCCCAGTGACCAAGAAACGGGTCTCACTCATCTCAGCTGCTCCCCCCCACCATACGCTCCGACTGCCTCTGGTCCCGACCGTCTGTGACTCACCGAAGCTTTCTGAAGATGGAAATCGAGTGTTTCGGCTGCGCGAAGCTGGTATGCGGAAGCG
The DNA here is from genome assembly GCA_029261835.1 of Deltaproteobacteria bacterium. Classification (GTDB taxonomy): domain Bacteria; phylum Myxococcota_A; class UBA9160; order UBA9160; family UBA4427; genus JAJDAO01. The sequence continues at coordinate 37,442 of JAJDAO010000069.1, forward strand.
GGGTGGTACTCAGATGCTGCAGCCCATGCGTCGTCTCGAGCCGTTTCACCAAGCGCTTCGAGAAGTACTTGTCTGGAATCACGTACATGTACTGAACTCTCTGTTTGAGCATCTCCTGAGACATGTCACCGTGATGCAAGCGCATGGCAATCCAGAGAACGAACCGATCCAGCAGGTTCGACCGGAGCATGCGCAGGCAGCGTCGGACTCCGACCAGGCTCCAGTTGTAGAGGCAGGCATCCGGGATGGAGAACACCAGAAGGCCGCAGGAATTCAGATCCTCAACGACCTTCCCAAACAGAGAATCACTGTCGAGGTTCATCAAATGGAAAGTGCTATCCGACACGATGCAGTCAAAACGCCCGAGGTTCACGTCCATGTAGTCTGCCGAGATGAACGCCACCCGATCCCGCAACTCCGCCTGACTCCGCGCCGCGTTGGCAATCTCGATATTGCCGCTCGAAATGTCGACGCCGACGACGTGGGCGGCCGGCAGTGCCTGAGCGAGCTCGAACACTTCCTGCCCGGTGCCACATCCGACTTCGAGGATTCGGCAGTCGCCCAACAAGTCTCGACGCGGCCCCAGCACGCCCGCAAAGCGGCCCAGCCGATCCGCAGGAGCGACAAAGGTCAGACCTTTGAAGTCTACGGGGTTCGAACCCATGCCCTAGGTCCGCCCCAGCCTTGACAGCTTTCGCACCATCATCCTTCCGAACACTACGGCGAAGCGACTCGTCAGGTAGAATCCAACTCGCGCAATCTTGAATGCGAACGATGAGAAGTACCAGTTCTTCTTCAACGAGATGACGTTTCCGCCTGCGGCTGACCCCGTAAACAGCTTCCTGAGTCCGCTTGGCCTCAGATAGAACATCAAGTTGGCGAGCATTGTCATGAACATCAGTTCGTAGGGATCCGTATCATCTGGGACATATGGCAGGTCGTCACCTTCCCACATGTACTGCACCGAGAAGTTCTCCCAGCCGTCCTTGATGACGACCTTCCCCTCCTGACTCAACTGCTGATAGACGGGCGTACCGGGGTAAGGTGTCAATGTATTGAAGCGAACACTGTCGAGCGGCAGCGAACTGACCAGCTTGATCGCGTCCCACCGATCCCGACTTGTCTCACCGGGCAGCCCGAAGATGACGGTGGTCCCGACGGACATCCCCTTGGCCGCCGTCATCCGGATTGCATCCGCGACCTGCTCTACGGTCTCCCCCTTGCTGATCGCCTTCATGAGGGACTCGCTGGCGGTCTCCAGCCCATACGTCACGAGGCTGAAGTTGGCTCTCTTGAGACCCTTTAAGATCCCTTCGTCGATGTTGTCACCGCGCATCGGGGCCTCGAACGAGGCCTTCTCGTGCAGTCCGCGTTCGATGATTCCGTTCAGGAGTTCGTGCAGTCGACGCTTGTGCACGGCCAGATTGTCATCCATGATACGGATCAGCTTGGCATCGTACTTGTCCACTAGCAGCTCGATGTCCCGCAGCGCTCTCTCAGTGCTCACGTATCGGTAGGTTCTTCCCGTGATACTGCGCTGCGAGCAGAACGTGCATGCGTAGGGGCATCCTCTGGAAGTCTGGAGGGATTCGAAGCCTGGATACCTGGCCATATCGTCGTGAAAGAGGTCGTATGGAAAGGGCGGCAGGCTGTCGAGATCCTTGATCAGGGGTCTGTTTGGATTGTGAATGATCTCGTCATCGCGGCGGTAGGAAATACCGGACAGACCACGGTAGTCCCTGCCCTCATGCACGCAGTTCACGATCTCTTGAAGCGTCTCCTCACCTTCGCCGCGAACTACGATGTCGATTGCACCCTTTTCGAGACCCTCCTCCGGAAGAACGGTTGCGTGGACACCGCCGATGACTACGACCGTCTGGGGCTCGAGGGCCTTGATCTCCTCTGCAAGCTCATACACTCGCGCACTCGTGGCCGTCAGTGTCGTGAGGCCAATGATCTTTGGCTCACTCATCAGCGCGAGGACCTGACCCAACTGACCGTCGAGGAGCGGATGGATCTGCTCGTCATGTATCTGGACCCGGCTCCGTTCGTCACGCAACAGATATCCCGCGAGATGACCCAGGCTGAAGGGAAAGGTTGCGCGAATGATGCTCGAAATGAACCTCTTCTGTGTCTTGGGATTGACCGCAGGGTTGATTAGCAGAATATTCGGATCCATTGTCCCGCCTCTGTCTGCCCGCTGACTTCTCGCGGAATGAGCCGGATCGCAGCGCCGGGCCAGTGGCCAGTGTTATCAAGATTTCGAAGTCCGAGCCGTGCCAGCCGAGCGTCCTGACATACTACATGCTGCTGTCACGCTCGGTATCGTGTCCATTCCCCAGCTCGCTGTCGAAAAACTGTGCTGCGACCGAAGGATTCGGCGATTCGACAACCGCGCGCTCACCCATCCATGAGCTTGTCGCTAAGTGTTTCTTTGCAGGCTGAATCCGGCATTCTCCGGGCGCGGCACTGACCAGCGGACGGGCTGATCGTGCGCTCTCAGAGGACAGCCGGCGCCTCCGACACGCTCAATCGTTCGCTCGTCCCGCGACGAAGCCACCCAGTGCGATTATCAAGCTACTGCTGTGGCTGTGCTCTTCCTGCGACCCGGTGCTTCGCCAGGACGGCCATGCTCGGGGACACTCTGACTGGGGCCGCGAGGTCGTAGCCTGCGGCCCCCAGGCGCTTCGTCAGGGCGCGGTTGATTGCCCGACCCTCCTCGGGTCCCAGGTAGGTGCCCGCGCCGCCCCACAGCCCGTCTTCGAGCGGAATGACGACGGCGTAGTCGCTGATCTCCATTCCGAGCGGATAGTGATGGACCTCTCTGTCCTGGTAGAGGCAGGTGAAGGAGTACTCGGAGGCACTCACGACACTCCACTTCGGAACGGAGCCCCGCAGCGTTCGGCACTGTGCTCGTTGGGCAGCCAGTGGAGAGTAGTTGGTTGGGTCGATCGAGTGGCTGATATAGCCGGTCAGATCCCGGCTGGTTCTCAGCCACGCATTCTCGTTCCAGTGTTCCACGGACCATCGCCGCTTCCCGTCGGCGCTCTTGTACGGATATGTCGCTGCGCAGGCGAGCACCAGAGCAAGAGTGACTGCGTTCAACATCCACTCCCGCCTCTTCTCGACGGCCAGAGTGGCGCACTTGGAAAATCCTATCGCTGCTACCCAGACGACGATCGGGAAGTACTGGCTGTGGTAGTGCGTCGACCAACCGGTGAGTTCTGCGCCTCCAACCGACCCGAGCACATTCGGGAGCATGACGGTCGCCGCGATCAGGAGCAGCCGGGGATCCCGCCAGGCCCAGACTGCGAGAAAGCCAACATTGAACAAGAGGAAGGGAAACAGGCCCTCACGGAAGGCAACCGAGGTCAGTCGGTCAGCCAAATAGCCTGGATTGATGATCGAGCTGAGGAATACCGCATTGTCACTGTTCGAAAGAACGAACTTCATGACGAGGCCGGAGTAGAGCAGGAAGAGCGTTGCCATGAGAAGGTACGCAAGTCGCCGCTTCCGGTTCTCTCGCCAGTAGAGAACGAGTTGGGCGAGTAGGAAGCCGCAGAGGATGACACCCGTTCTCTCGATCACGAGACAGGCGATAGCCCCAGCGACCGCAATCTGTAGCGGCTTCGAGTGTGGTCTGCTGAACAGAAAGAGAAAGAAGGCGCCGAGCGGGAGAAAGAAGCGATCTGAATAGGGCTGGCCGAACAGTGACTGCGACCAAGCCGGATGGCAGGATACCAGCACGCAGAAGAGCGCGGCCGCGACCTTTGGAACTTCGCGATCCCGCAACAACAGGTACGTCAGTAGAAGGAGCGATAGAAAGCCGAGCACGGTCGCGACCGGGATCACGACATGGGCGGGAATCAGCAGTGTGAGGGGCGCCAGCGCATACATGATGAAGTAGGCATGACGCTCGAACTGGTTGATCTCCCTTCGGCTCGGCGGATCGAGTGAGATCGTCGCCATTTCCTCGGCTGTCTTGTGCCAGAGGGGGATGGCCGCGTTCACACTGGCGTTGATCTGCGTCAGTGGAAGACCTCTCCTGGCCATGTTTTCCGTCGCCTGGCAGAGGAACGCGGTGTCGCTGTACCAGGTGATCCCGCGCATTGCCTGTAGCACGCACATCGGGATCGCGATGACGATGAAGACGCTCAGCAAGACTGCCTTTTCTGACGAGGCGAGGCGCGAGCGGCTCACAGTATTCCCCCCATCATCGCACGGACACGGCCCACGAATGTGATTACCTCAGACCGGGAGGCGGTCCAGCTCACCCTCATGCTCGTGCCCTCGCTTCAGACGATTTCCCGCTCCAAGACTCTTGCCGGAGTGCTCCACTCGAAGCTGCTCGAGCTGGCGACATAATCGAGGAAGAGCCTGTAGGCCTCTCTCGTCTCGCTATTTCCCGAGAATCTCTCTTCGCAGTGGGTCAACAGCACGACGACACCGCCGGACGCGGCGATCTGCTCGGCGCAAGACACCCACAACTCGAAGATCTCGTGGGGGCGGAATCCGATGAAGCACAGACCGGCTTCCGGCGGCAGGCTGAGGGGGAGCTCCGTTATCCCCTCGACCCGAAACGGGCGGGCGCTGGCGCAGCCCCGGGAAGGCACTGGAAGGATACCGCCTGCGGTCGTAATGCTGCTCTCATAGCTGTAGTAGCGCGACAGATCGCTCATCAGACCTCGCGTTCGAAGCAGCGAGGGTGATCGGTAGCCCCTGACCTCGAACTTCTCGATCAGCTCTCTGGCGGCCTCCAGCCGCTCGATGCGGCGACGTGAATCGAGAAAGGCAGTCTGATTGCTGTGGTCGTAGCCATGCACGCCAATCTCATGACCACGCGATCTGGCCTGATCGAGCAGATGGAGGTCCAGGGGCCAGGCACACGGCACGACGAAACCGGTCGACCGGGCTCCAACTGCCTCCTCGAGGTCCAGGAAGATCTGAACCCAATTCTGCAGTCCCTCACGCGTGTCGAGATCATGCGTCAGGATCACCGGCGTCCGCCCAATCTCCTCCTGCCGACCCTCCTCACAGGCAAGATCCAGCAGGAGATCTGCACTCAGATCAAGTGGCCAGGCCGGGAATCCTTCGTTCGTAGCCAAAGACCTTCGCCGCACTCGAGAGACGACGCGGGCAACGATGGTTCGGAGGGGCACGGGAACCCGCTGATACGAAAATGGCAGTCGAGCTGAGATCGGTGGCGTCTCCGTGAACGCACAGTGCAGTCGTAGCTGCTCGCCGTAGCGAGCTGAAACCGGCAAGAAGCCGGCCGGGATCGTAAGTCGGCCATCATCCTCTAGATGCTGCCGAAGACCCGTTGCATCCAGGAAGGACGCAGGAACGCTGAAGTGCCCGCCCGTCGACCACTCGTGCGGTGCACCCTCAGAGGCGGCTTCGATCGTGACCCGGACGAGGTCCTTAGCCGACATCTCCACCTTCGGGCTCCACGACGCTCGCTGACCCGGCCCGGTCACTGATGAAATAGAGCGGCCGATGCGCCGCCTCCGCGTAGATGCGGTAGAGATACTCGCCGGACACACCCATCAGAAAGAACTGTATTCCGAAGAAGAACGCCACGACCAGCATTTGACTCGTCCACCCGGGAGCCGGGCTCTCGAACCACCATGTCGCGAGCAGATATGTGGCCAGGACGACCGTCGTCAGAGATGCCACAACTCCCGATATCGTCATCAGCCGCACGGGCACCATCGAGAAGCCGATGAAGGCGTCGTACATCGTTTTCAGCATCTTCCACAAGCTCCAACCCGAGACACCGGCGATCCTCTCCCTGCGGTCGTACTCCACTACGCCTTGGCGGAAACCCGTCCACGCGACGAGTGCGAACGTAACTCGATTTCTCTCGTGGAACTGCCGGAACGCGTCGCCAACAATCCTGTCGGCGAGCAGGAAGCTCCCGGTCGCAAACTCCGAGTCGGGAGGCATGGCAAATCTACACATGAGCCGGTAGAAGAGCCCACTCGTCAGCACCTTCCACAGCTTGTCCTTCCTCGAGCGTCTCCGTCCCCAGACTACTTGGTAGCCCGCCCTCCACTCCTTCAGGAATTCCAAAACAGTCTCTGGAGGATCCTGCAGGTCGCAAGCGAGCGTGACGATCGCATCGCCCTTTACGTGGTCGAATCCCGCGCTCAAGGCAAGGTGTGATCCGAAGTTTCGAGACAACCGAAGACCCTCGAAGCGATCATCCTCGTCGGTGATCTTCTTGATTATCTCCCAACTCCTGTCACGACTACCGTCCTCGATGAAGAGAACGTGGAAATCGTAGTCTTCCCGGGACAGGAGCGTTTCCGTTACTGCCTTGGTGTACAGTTGGAGCGTGGCCTGTTCGTTGTAGACCGGCGTGAGAATATCTATGCGAGGAACCTTGCGCGATTCTTCTGAAACCTTCATATGCTCTCCCATGACTTGAATTCCTCTCCCAGAAGCCTGAACAACGCGCGGTTCGGCTCCTGATACGCCTCGCGCAGCCTGCAGGCAGATTCCTCGGGCATGGAATCAGTATCTGCTTGACTCGAGGCATTCACTCGCCCGGGCACACCACCATCGGCAGTGCGGATCGAGGCGCCCACAAAGCGGTGAAACCTCTCCACCAACTGCTCCCTGTTTGCGGCGATATCCTCATAGCAGAGACACAGAATCGACCGCCTGGGAAACAGATCGAAATACGGCTTCAGCAGCTTGGCGTACAACCCACGCGAGAAGTAGGCGTGCGGCCGCGAGTACCGCAACTGTCGAGACAGTCGCCTTTGGCGACTCTCTTCCAACTCCAGCGCGCCTGCAAAGCTGTCCGTTTCGAGACCATTCATCTTCGACCAGCAGTAGTTCGAGTATGCCCGCTTCACCGGATCGCGCAGAATGAACACGAGCTTCGCGTTCGGCAGCAAGCTGCGGATCCGGCTCGCCACCTTGGGGTTCTCGAGGTAATTGGTGCTCTTCTCGCCCAGAATCTTCTGATCCCCGGCCGCGGCAAACCACTTGTCACTGTAGTAGTCGAGCCCTCTCTCGTAGAGATCATCCACCAGAAAGAACTTCGGTTCCGGCTTGCAGGGGCTGGCCATGAATATGTCCGGATGGGCGGCCGATAGTTCGTAGAGCCAGGTCGTACCTGATCGTGGCGCACCAGCAATGATGAAGCTCGGCAATCTAGTCTTACGCATGGCCCACGTCGCGCCTCACTACAGAGCTCCCATCCACCGACCGGATATCGCTTCACCTTGTCGATGGCATGTGATCTTGCAGCAGGAGGAATCAAGTGTCGCCTACGGAACATATCCCAGGGCACCGGGTCTACAACGCTCGCGAACAGGGGACGGTGTAAATACTCCGAGCACGCACGGCATTTGGTCGATCTTCTTTGAGATCTTCACGAACCGCGCATGGGGAGTACCCCTTACGCGAGGGGTCGACACATCCTTGTTGCCGAACTGAGCGCTCGGGACTCGGACAGCCGGAGGACGCAGAGGGCGAGCGGTCTCTTGATCTCGAGGAAGACCTTCCCCGAGCCCGCGGATGACCCGAGGCGCTCGTCCAACCAGGAGGTGCGCGGCTGAGTGGCCCCGAGTCCAGCAGCTACTCGACTGAATCTACCGTGTCACTCTCGAACGGTGGGCCGCGGGCCGAGCGGGATGCGAGTAAGCGGGGCGCGAGTCAGTGGGATGTGGCGCCGGAGTTACGACGCTGCGCCATACTTGTGCGTCGCTTCGAACATCGCGATGCAGTTCTTGGGGTCGACACCGGGATGGAGGGAATTGGAGGAACAGATGATCAGCCCGCCGCCCTCTCCCCCGTCCGTGATCGCCTGCGCAACCGCATTGTCGACCTGCTCCGGTGTTCCGTTTGGAAGCAGCTCCGCACAGTCGATGTTGCCCAGCAAACACAGCCGGTCGCCGCAGTACGCCTTCACGCGGTCGAGGGTCATCTCGGCCTGGGGCTCGAGGGGATTGAGCCCGTCGTAGCCACACTCGAGCAGCGAGTCGAGCAGCTTCCACAGGTTGCCGTCGCTGTGGCATACCACTTTGAGACCCAATTCATGAGCACGCTCGACGAGCCTCCGGTTGTACGGCGCGACGAACTCATCGAAGTGGGCCGGCGAGATGAGGGGCGCTCTTGTCTCGGCTATGTCGTCCTCGATCACCAACACGTCGAGCCCCGCTCCGGCGAGCAGGTCCAACATCTGGAGATTGAACCGCACCGTCATCTCCGCGATGCGGTGCACGGAGCCCGGATCGTCGTACATCATCATCATCAGATTCGACATGCCCACCAACCGCCAGCTCAGCACGAACGTGCCGCGCATCAGCCAGAACAATGCCTTCTCGCCCGCGAAGCGCCCGCGCGCCAGATCCAGTAGTAGGAGATGCTCCCGCTTCGGGAGAGGCGGGCGATAGCGGTCCAGATCCGCGGTGGTCTTGATCGGGTTCCCGTATACGACTGGAAGACCGTGGGGGCTGCGCTCGTATACCACGCCCCAGTCGTCCTTGGCATACTTGACGTCGAGGTCCTCGAGCTGATTGATCTCGAAAGAGGTGAAGCCATCGACGCCGAATTCCTCATGAATGAGGAAGAGCACATTCATCAATTGGAGACGCTCGGCATCGTCGAGGTCGTGAAACTGCTTGGGCTCGGGAACCGCGTCCGTAAGATGTCGTCCAATGCCGACGATCGTTGCTTCGTTGATTCCGTGGATATAGAGGGGAACCCGATCGGATTGGCGTATGTCCAGTGCGGTCAGGATGCGTTGCTTTCCGGTCATAAGCGGCGACTGTAGCGCACGGACCGTGGTTGGGGGTACGGGGGGGTCCAGACCAAGCGGGGCGAGAGGGTTCAGCAAGGAACACGGGATCGCACCGGGGAGGTGCGAGCGAGCTTCGTCGAACTGGGCGCACAAAGACGTCTGATACCAACCATGGACGCGATCGCCATTCCGACCAGCAAGATCGAGGCGATGCCGAATCCTTCCTTGATTCCACTCTTCCATATCGCGACGGGCCGTGAACGCGCCTGCCGGTGACCTTCTTCAGTCATCCCCTTCATCATCATGCTCGTGCTCGCCCCGGTGGCGGCGCTCCTCGGCGGCGGCTCCAGAGACGAATCCCCCCGTCTTGCTGTCGGTATACGCCGAAGCGGCACCATGCCGGTAGACGAGTTCTCCGCCCCGGTGGCCGACCTGAACGCCACTGATCAGCAGGCCGATCGCGAGCGGCACGGAAGCCACGCGCGCGAGGTCGCCGGTTCGACCCGATGACAGCCCAGCCAAGCAGACAAGCAGGAACGCGCCGGCTATCACGATGAAGAGCTCGGCCGCCTCTTCATGAGCCTCGACGAGACTCTCGGCTACGGCCTGCTCCACGCGCTCCTCCTCGTGCTCGCCCGTCTCGAGGGCCGCCCACGAGCCAGCCACGAGCAGGAAACTCAAGAGCACCAGCCCGCTCCAGATCTGCCGAGGCATCATCTCGCGGTGGATGGCGAGCGCTGCACAGAGTGCGAGCAGGGGCATGAGAAGCGACAGGGCGATCGGCAGATGAACGACCGCAGGATGGAGCGGGTCGGGAAGCATGGGATACTCTCCTTGCGTCTGGTGCTCCAGAAGCTTCGACCGCGCGCGGCGAGCAGGCCATTGGCTCTTTGTCCCGGCCTGTGGAATGTTAGTGAATTCAGTGGCTTGCGTGCAGGTCCGACGAATGCCGGAGTAGCCCAATGTACGGTTCCGACCTGCTCGATTCGCGCCTCAAGCCCGCACTGGTCTTTGCGCTGCTCGCCATTGCGGGCGGTGGAGTGGTTGATCTCGTACTCGATCGCCCGGAGTCGATCTGGAGTTTGCACGTTCTGTTCGAGCTCGCGCTGCTATTCCTCTGCCTCGGCACCGCGATCGTCCTCTGGCTTGCCGGCTACCGCGCGGAACGGTCGCACGAGCACACCCGCAGGGTGCTGCGACATCATCAGCAGGAGCTCAAGCAGTGGCGCCGACGCGCTCAGCACTTTCTCGAGGGTCTCGGGGTCGAAATCGATAGCCAGTTTCGTAGCTGGAAACTCACACCCGCAGAGCGCGAGATCGCGCTACTGCTGCTGAAGGGCTTCAGCACAAAGCAGATTGCGGCACTGCTCGAGAAGAGTGACCGCACGGTACGCCAACACTCGAGCGCGATCTACAAGAAGTCGGGGCTGGCAGGGCGAGCCGAGTTGGGCGCCTTCTTCCTCGAGGATCTCCTGCTGCCCACGGAGCAGCTTCAGGCCGACGACGACACCAAGAAGTCGCTGGTGGGCTAGCCCGTCACCCGGGACGAGTCACCTCATTGCTCTTGTGTCGCTGCTGGAACGCGGCGTAGCAGGAAGAAGCCGATCATCATGAACGCGGCTGTCGCCGGGAAGATCGAGCGATAACCCAGCGTATCGATCAGCACGCCGCCCACCAGGGGGCCCACGATCTGCGAGGCGGCGGTGCTGATGACGCTGAAGCCCACAAACTCCGCTGTTCGCGCGCTCGGAACCAAGTCGAGCATGTAGGCATATCCGACGCCCATGATGGCAGCAAAGGGAATCGCCGAAATGCCGACCGTCACGATCGCCTGAGTGAGATTTTGAGAGAGACCAACCATGAGCTCGGACATCGCCCAAAAGACGATCGCGACGGATAGAATGGCCTTCCGACCGTAGCGGTCACCCAGCATTCCCAGTGGCAGCACGCAGAGCGTCGACACCACCGTGAAGGGAAGCAGGACAAGAAACGAATCGCCTTCGGCCACCTCCAGCTCTTCGACCACGAAGAGCGTGGCAAAGGTGGACACCATCCAGAAGCCGAGCCACCAGAAGAACTGAGCAGCGAAGAAGAGCAGCGCACTCGTCTCCTGCGCGATACCGCGGAGATACGCGATGGGCCGAACAGCCGGGGCGGCGGAAAGCGGCGCCACGGTGGGCTCTCTGATGAGAGTAATGGCCAAGAACACCGTGCCGAAGGAGATCGCGGCGAGCAGGCGGATCAGGCCGTTCGGGTTTGCATCCCACAGCAGCTTGCTCAGCCCAAAGCAGAAGATCAGCCCCAGACTCCCGATCAGGTTCATCACACCGCTGGCGGTGCTTCGCTGCTCTGCGGGCGTGATGTCCGGGAGCAGCGCCAGGTAGGGCGTTTCTGCCAGACGCAGCGCGAAGTACATCGATCCCGCGACCAGAATGACCGAGCCGAAGCCCGATACGTGTGGGAGAGCAAGCAGGCAGAGAAGAACAACGAAGAAGCCAAGGAACACGTAGGGCCTTCGTCGGCCGAAGCGCGTAACGCTGCGATCGCTGAGGTAGCCAGCGGCAAACGGAACCAGGCAGCCCGCCAATCCCGCCAGACTCAGTACGAGCGAAATCGTGAGCTTCGAATCGGTGAAGCCTCGCAAGAAGAGTGGAAGCGGGCCACCGTGGAAGGCCCAGAAGATCTGGAAGCCGAACCAGCCCAAGCCGAGGATGACCATCTTGCTGGGCGCGACTTCAGCCGACTTGCTCAAGCGTCTTCCCCTCCGCCTCGATCCATTCGCCGCATCCGCCCGGCAGCGAGCATACCAGGGCCGTGCATCACGTCATGTGGTGCCCCCGGCATGAGCAAGGGCGGAGAAGACGATGACAGTCGGATTCGCTTGCGCCGACAATCGGCGCGGCGAGAGCGATCCCCGTCGACCCGAAAGGAAGGCAGCATACGGCCATTCTGGCCTGCCGATGAGGAGCGTTGTGTTGACCCGGGAGCGCTTCTTCTTGATCAGCGACGTCAGCTCGCGCCGCTGCTCGCGGTCGCTTCGCCGGAGGAGCAGATCGTGAGCGTCATGACGACACGATCGTCGTGCGGTCGCTCGCTGGTGCATCCCACGGTTTCCGCCGTCCCCGCCGCCACCCGCTCGGTGAAACCCTGCCCCACGAAACGGGCAAGCTCCGGAAACAGACCCGCCCTATCGTAGATCAGCCGGATTTCGATCGGATCCTCTGACACCAAATCGTAGCTGGGCTCGAGAAAATCGAATAGCGTCAGAACAACGGTCCCGACGAGTCGGGTGTGGCTCATCGCCGCTGTGGCGTTCTTGAAACCCTGATTCGACCTCGCATACTCGAGCTGCTGGTAGCGTCCCGTGGCCAGCATGTCATCGGCCATCTGGCGCCCCACCGTCAGCGCAAGCTCGACGTTCCGGTGAAGGCAGTAATCCCAGGTAGCCTCCAGAAGCTCGCCAGAGGCTTGCGCCGGATACCAGCGTGCCGGATCGATCTTCGCCTCGAGCAGCGTCAACGCTCCAGGGCTGAGCCGGCTCTCGAGAACCTCCCTCGTGAGCATCCCCCGCTCGAGCGCACCCTGAAGGGCTTTGTGTGGCTGGCAAACGACCAGCCCCTTCATTGATGGCTGCCTCACGAATCAAGCCCCTTCTGCGCCTCGGCCCCGCTGCGCCGCTCCCACCAACTCCTTTGCGGCATCGGGTGTCGATTGCTGAACCCGCAAGTGAGCCTTCGCCCGCGGGGATGGGCACTCTTCTGGCTGCCTGGCAATGCCGGATCAGGCTAGAACTCAGTCCGCCGGCTTGGCCCTTCCAAGCGCACGAGCGCGGTACTGCTTGCCAGCATCGAGCGACTCGGGATCAAACACCGCGCCGAGTAGTGCGTCGCCATCCGAAAAGGCGGTGAGGCCGGCCGCCATGCTACGCGCGACGGCGTTCACGTGCTCCTTGGTAATGATCACGGGCACCGACGGCTTCGCCGCCAGCTCCGCAGCCAAACCCGCAGCCTCGGCTTCGAGAGAGTCGGCGTTCACCACGCGATTCACCAAGCCGGCGGCCTTGGCCTCGGCCGGCGTGAAGCGACGACACGTCATCACCAGCTCCTTGGTGAGCGCCGGACCGATCTCACGCACCAGCCGTGGGATGCCGCCCCAGGCGAGCGGGATGCCCAGGTCGATCTCCGGTATCGAGAAGACGGCATCCTCGCTGGCGACTCGAAGATCGCAGGCAACCATCAGAACGAGTCCCCCTCCAATGGCGTAACCCTGCACCTGAGCGATCGTGACCGCGCGCATCTGCTCGACCGCGTCCGCCATGCGCAGCCCGAGCTGGCCGACCTCGCGCCGCTCGGCCCAGGATCGCCCGCTCGCAGCCGCAGCATCCGCAACGGGCGGGTCGCGCAGGTCGGCGCCCGCGCAGAATGCGCGGCCTTCGCCGCGCACGACCACAACCCGAAGCTCCGGCTGCCGGTCGAACCAGTGTGCCGCCTCGATGATCTCCCGCATCATGACTGCGCCCAGAGCGTTGAGCCGCTCGGGGCGGTTCAGCACGAGTTCACCCTGTGCGCCTGTAGCAGCAACCCGAATCGTTTCGAATTTCACAGCCATTCTCCTTATCCCACAGCTACGGGAGCGGGCCTCGACCCGCGACCTACCAGGGAATGATACGACGATCCAGCCAACTCCGTGCTCGCGCCGGCGGCAGATGAACCTGATCGAGGTTCGACACGAATGCGTTCCGCGACTCGCGAACGAACGCTTCGACCTTGGCGATCTCTCCGTCGATTGGACGCAGGTGCGTGAGATCGGCTATATCCGCCAGCATCGAGTTGCCGCGTAGCTTGCGCGGACGCGGATGGTCGACCACGAGATCCTCCACCACATGGGTCAGCGGTTGGCAGGGTGTGGACGGATCGGGCTTACGGTGCATCTGATGCAGGAACGCGGCGGCACCGCGCTCGTCCCGTGGAATCATCGCCTTGCCGAAGAAAGACCCCTGCTCGATGACACCGGCCTGATGGCTCAGATGCTCGATCTGGCAGAAGTGCCGCCCCGTCACCCCGAAGGCCAGGCGATAGATCTCGGTGTCTCCGTAGAAGTAGAGCCGAAAGTGGTGAGGTCGACTGCTCATGAACCAGGCGAGCTGCACGGCATCGAAGCAACGGCGGCGATCGATCAGAATCTGCCCCGACTCGGTCTCATAGCCGCTCCGCTCCAGCGTGCTTGGCCTGGGCAGTCGCAGATGATCGAAGATACGCGGATTCACGCCCTGCAGATTTCGGCGCTGCCGTCCGTCCGAGAGGCTGTAGTCGCTGAACTGGCCGGCATGCGGAACCAGATTGGAGATCAGGCAGGTGTCGGGCCAGAAGAGGTTGCCGTACTCGCGGTAGAGATCGCTCTCGAAGAGGTGAACCGGGTCGCGCAGAGGCGCCGAGTCGGCGTCAATGAAGACCAGCTCGTCGAAAGGCGCGTTGAGGAGCGAGAAGGGCTTGAGTTCGAAGCCCCGCAGATCGGTCGACGGAGGCTGGAGAGGGCGATCGGGCACCTTCATGGCATCGATACAGCGAAGATCACTGAAGCGCTGCTCGAAGAAGTGCTGACACTCTCGTGGCATTTCTTCACGCCCCACGTAGAAGAGTGCCACCGGCAGTCTGCAGCCATGGTAGTTCCGGATGACGTCGAGGTTCGTGTAGAGCTGCGTGAGCAACGACGGACCACCGGCACACATCACGATGCCACGTTCTCGGCGCTCATCACCCAGCCAGCTGGGTGGATAGGCGAAGTGTCCCTCGGCCCGGCCTCGCGCGAGAAAGTCGTCACAACGAACGCGGATGGTGCGCCGAAAGGCCAGCATTTGGCGATAGCGGCCGGCCGAGAGGATCAGCCAGGTGAGAGCGAGACTCCCCAAGACCAAGAAAAACACGGTGATGGCGTCGATCTGCAGCACTGGGCTCTCGCTGACATCCGCGTTCGAACGAGCCACGGTACCGGATCCCGCATCGGCCATCAATTCGCAGCTCGAGGGCCACACGGCGAGGCGGCTCAGACGCGCTCGCGCTCGGCTTGGATCCGCGTCTCTGTAATGAAGAATGTGCCAGTAGCCCTTGCCACCAACTTGCCCTCATCGTTCGTGATGGAGCCCTCCGCGTACGCGGTTCGGCGAGTTCGGGTGACGAGCCGGCCCACAGCAACGAGTCGACCTTCGGTCACAGGACGGAAGAAGTTGATCTTGCACTCGACCGTGGCACATCCCTCGTGTTCCGACAGAGTCGAGATCACGGCACGCCCGAGGGCTGTGTCGAGCAGGGTGAAGAGCACGCCGCCATGAGCGCGCCTGGCCATGCTCATGTGTCGCTCTGCTGCGTCGAGTTCCAAGCAGCACTCACCATCCGCTTGGCGGACAGTGCGAATTCCGATTTCAGAGGTGAATTCCATCGTGCGTCACAGGGTCAGGCGTTGCCAGGGAATCCGGCAGGTGGGGAAGGCTGGGCAGTTTCGCACGCATGGCAGAGGCGAGCAAGACAGCTCGCGTGCAGGACGCATCGCGCTTGCCGCGCCTCTTCCACTCGCCGACCTCAGATGCCCGGAGAAACTCGGGACCGCCGCTGAAAACCACCGTTCGACGTTGGACGTTCATGCTGGCGGCGCTGCACCGGCACCGGGCAGGGCACAGGCGGCGCAGCTTCTCCGCTCAGTCACGGGTGGCGAGCGCACTCTGCTCACGAGCCACTCTTGCCAGCCGATAAAGCTTCCGGTCGTAGCAGTTGTAGCGAGCAATGAGGCCGAGAGCCTCATCGCTTCGCGGGAGCTTCTTCTCGCTGACGTTGTCTCTCGCGATTCGCCCTCGCCAGCCATAGCGATCCATCAGTGCGGATGCATCCGCCCCAAACGATTCCTGGAAGCCCACGAAGTCGAAGCGTTCCAGGTTGCAGACGGCTGCCTCCAGATGCGCTGACGTCACAGCGCCGAACGGCAGCTGGTCTCCCACGCCGGACAGCATTCGTACGATGGCATTGTCGTAGTACCAGAACTTCGAGAACTCGATGAAGTCGACCGGGTTCTCCGCCGTACTCAGGAATCGCTGAAACTTCTCGTTCCGATCCGCGCTGAAGTATCGCGTGTCGTACGAGAGCTGGGAGAGAATCCGTGAGTCCGGATCACGCAGGAAGACCGCACGATCGCAATCCGCGAAGAAGCGGGTCTCGTAGCCAAACGAGTAGTGACCGATCAACAGACCGCTCTGGCAGAGCACGGCGGGCGGCGGCGTAATGTTGTCCGGTGGATAGAATGTGTAGATCCACCTCTTCTGGCAGTTCCTCTCTGCGATCCGACGTAGCGATGTACCCGCCGTCTTCGGGATGTGAAGAATCGCGATTCGCCGATGACGCCCACCGGGGGCGCTTCCTCTGAACCACATCCCGCGAGACTAGCCCGAACCGACTCTCCAGGCCCGAACGAGGCGAGGCAGCTTCGAAGCGGGCCGATCAAGAGCACCCGCTCTCACCGATGGATCCGGGAACCTTCGCAAGAACGCAAGCGGGCCGAAGATGCGCTCGGCATCTCCGGCCCGCTCTCCGTTGCGATGACTCGTCCCTTACTATGACTCCGTACTGACCGGAATCCCCTCGACGTAGAGCAACTCCGCGTCGGTGGGAATCGTCGTGTCGAGTGTCGGCGCGACGAAGTCCGGCAGGTCGGTCTCCAGATCTATGGTCGCGGCTGGGCTCAGCGACGGCTGCTCACCATTCGGGAACGCCGTGACGAACCCGAGGAAGATCCCGACATCGACAGCCTTGATGTAGTAGGTCGTCGAATCGGAGGAGCTGGTCAGCAGGGTTCCGTCTGGAATGCGGACATTCTTTGCAAGCACAGCCGGGATGTCGCTTCCCTCGAAGCCGATTCGTTGCAGCTCGAACCACGGGTCTGGCACGCCCTGGAGCCAGCCGTCGAAGGTCAGTGCGTAGGAGATCCACTCATTCTCCGCCCTCTCTTGCACCAGATCATCGGTGCTGGCGAGCGCGATTGCCTCGAAGCGCAGAGGCTCGTCGAGCAGCACGTAGTCACCTTCGCCGTCGACCAGGTAGGTGACGCCGCCCCAGCCGTCGTTCTCGCCCTGGTACTCCCAGTTGTAGAGCACGGCCTCGGAGATCGGGCTCTCATCACCGTCGACCCGCAGTCCCCACATGTCCTGGGTGACCACATCGCCCACGCTCTTCCCATCTCCTTCGTCTCGCTCGCTGAGGACTGCGTACTCCAACAGTAGATAGTTGTCTGCAGTCGTCGTCGTGTTGAGAACGTACTTCGAGCTGCCCTCCTGATCCCAGCCGTCTACGAGCTGAGCACCATCGGCGATGACCGCGCTCAGGTCCGCTACCGGCTTGGCAACCTTGTGCGCCTCCATGTAGACGGCGTAATCGGCTGCATTGTCGTTTTCGGCCACGCGGGTCACGCGTAGATTCGATCCACGCTGGTTGACGAAGTACTCGCGTCCCATTTCGAACTGGAACTCGCTGTCTCCTGTTGTCGAGAACGAAGGAGTCCAAGTGTCCTGGTCGAAGTCGAGCAGAGTCTTCTGCACCCACCCCGTCGTCGAGGTTGGACCGCTGAACTCGCCCGTGTACTCGATGTACCCCTGTCCGCCAACCGAAGCCCAGAGCTCGGCACCATCGGAGAGAGAACCGGTGTCGAGCGGCGTCCCCGTGCTCTCGGGACCATTCTGGCCAAATGTGGCGAGGTAGAAGCCATCGGTGTCATAGACGTAGTCGGTGCAGCTCCACTGACCAGGCTCACCCTCGTTGCAACCATGGACATTGACCCAGAAGCGGTCCTTTTCGCCGGGCATCTGCAGTACGGGCAGCTTGCTCGTGAAGTCGCTCTCGGTCTCGCAGCCACCGAAGCCGTCAAATCCCACACAGAGATCCCACCGCGTTTCCGCAGCATTCCAGCGCAGGCGGTAGTCGTTCCAGATGTGAATCTCCGCCGTCACGCCGTCGAGCTGATCCATGCTTCCCTGCACGAGATCGACGCGATTCATCGCACCGGAGAATCGCTTCGTCGTGTATGTCGGCGGCGTCTGCTCGGGGGGCAGGCCGTCACGAGTGACCGACGTACCCGATGTGGCTGCTTGGCCATCGAGCCAGAGCTCGTGGCGATCCTGCCATGCGCCGTACCACCCATGCTGGCCCGACTCGGTTCGAACGGGGAAGCCAAAGTTCTTGCTCTTCTCGATGTCAGTTCCAGTCGTGGAGTCGAAGAGCGCGTAGCGGTGAACGAGTTCATGGTCATCATTCCGGTCATAGGACGTGGAATCGCCGCCAGCGGGCTGAATCGTGAGGTAGTTCTCGTTGTATGCGAACGAAACCTCGACCGTCGGGGGGCTGCCTTCGCAGGGTCCCATGCACGACTGCCAGTCGTTGTATTCGACGACACCGTAGCCGTCGGTGGCCGACCTGATGATCACAGCGCGCGTGTGCTCTTCGATGCTCCCGCCACCGGGTCCCTCCTCCATGGTGAAGGACTCTTCGAGCGTGACCTGGCTCTCGCCGCCCTCGAGCACGCTCGCGGTGGCGTGGAAGTAATTCGTCCCTGAGAAGATGGCTTTGATCTCCCAATCACCCATGTCAGCCAGCGTGTCATCCGAATTGCGAGTCGGAGCCTCTCGAATGATGGTCTCGACACGAATCAGCTCGGCGCCGCCTCCCGGACCGTTGTTCGACTTCATCTTGATCTGTACGCGATTCTCGCTGCCGGTACCGGTGTCGAACATGCGTGAGTTGATGTACCAATCTTCGAGGCGAGTCTGGTTCGCGCCATCGCCACCCGTATCCTTGAAGGCGACCATGCACTTGTACCATCCATCGCCCACGTGGTCTTCGTAGTGGGTCTGCCGCACGGCATCGAAGATGTCCGCGAGAATGTCGAACACCTCGAGAGCCCTCACTTCAACGAACTTCCGAACGATGATGGTGTGGTAGTCCGATGTATCCGGCAGATCGGCCGCAGCCATCGTGCCGTAGGCCCGCGGCCGCAACAGCGACATGATACCTTCCGCTCCGGCTACTCCGGTCGTGGACGAGACAGCCGACACCTCGCTCGGGAGCTCGATCCCCTGCGTGCCGAATACCTCGGTACCGGTACTTGTTGACGATCCGCCACTGCCACCTCCGCACGCGACAGAGAGCATTGTTGCGAACGTGGCGACAGCGAGCATGAGCCCGTAGCGGCGCCAGGTGCCGCTGGCCCTTTGGCTATCCCATGAAAGAGTCATCCGTTCCTCCATCTCGAGTGTCATCCGAGGAGGAGTGGGAAAGCCGCTGACTTGACGCGACTTGGTACACAGCCGCGCACTGGACTGCCACGCGCAGCTCGTTGAGCTGTTCGTGATCGAGTCTCGAGCGAGCTGTGCGGGATGCAGGCTTGTGCATTCCCTTCCCCTTCGGCAGCCGTTCGACCCGCGTGGCGACTTTCGCCGCGTGAGGGCACTGGCTTTGCGTCTCCGCATTACTGCGGGTTTGCCTTTTCGTGTGGACAGGGAGAGGCGTGGTGGCCGTTCCGCGTGCCCGGTCTGGCGCCCTCTGCGCACCTGCGCTTCAACGGGCGGCCCAATACCTATCGGGAATGGATCTCTTGATCTTTACCGTGTCATTGGACCAGTTCTGCAATAAAGGGAACCGGTGGCAGCAGGCTGCGCCCCGAATGCCGGCGACTTGCGCAAAGCGTGCACTCGACCGTGTGACCGCGACACCGAACGGATCGGAGCGTACCCAGGTCAGAGAGGACGGATTGGATCGGTGCCGTCCCAGTTGACAGCTTGAGTCGCCACAAACTCAAAGAAGCGACCTTTGGCTCCGCTGATCTCTGAGAGCTCTACCACCGTCCCTGGGCAGGCCTTGGTAGCGAGGTATACGAACCGTCCCCCTTCACCAATGCATCCGGACTGCCCGATGCCATAACCCGCCTCTTGCAGGTAGTCGAGATCGCAGTCGAAGCTATCGCTCCAGTAGGCCACGTGCTGTAGTCCGCCGCTTGGCTCCCGTTCGAGAAAGCTACGGTACATAGACGGGGCGTCGTTTCGCTGTTGGATCAGCTCGATCTGCAGGGAACCGGAGTTTGCCAGCGCGATGCTCACGTCGAGAGGCGATGGTCTACCGTTGTAGTGGAAGTCCTCAATCGGGACCCGCTCGAAATAGAAGAAGGGCCCGACACCCAGCACTTCGGCCCAGTGAGCCATCGCGACCTCGATATTGGGTACTACGTAGCCACTCTGACGCACGTCTCCAAGGAACCTGCTCACGTCACGCCTCCATTCGGGGTAAATGCGCGGCTCGCCGCCTTTCATTTCGGTCACTTCGCGAGATTCGCATCCTCAGGTCAGGCTGCGGTGGACGACCTGATCGGCAGCTTACAGAGCCTTGGAGACGAGCGGAAGCTCCAGGGTCATGGTCGTACCCCGTCCGGGCTCACTCTCGACGCGCAAAGCCCCGCCGTGATCGACCACGATCCCGTGGGCGACGCTGAGACCGAGACCGGTCCCCCCGGCTGCCAGGCGTGCGGTGAAGAAGGGATCGAAGATTCGCGCCTGCTCCGCTCGATCCAGGCCCCGGCCGTCGTCGATCACCTGCACACGGGCGAGCTCTTGGTCACCCTCGACGACCACCTGAACCTTCACACCCGCATCACGCGACTCGATCGCGTTGCGTATCAGGTTGATGAGCGCCTCCTCGACTTCGATCGGGCTCATACTCACCACGAACGGCCTGTCCGCGGCCACGAAGACGAGCGTGGCTTTGCGCTGCCGCGCGTAGTACAACGTGATCTCGTAGGCACGGCGTGCTACCTCGCCCAGGTCGGTCGCGACCTTATCGACGGGCTCACTTCGAGCGAAACGCAAGACACCGCGAACGATCTCGCCGCAGCGCTTCGCGTGCTCGGTGATGTCAACCAGCGAACTTCTCCAGACGGAATGCTCATCGACATCACCGGAGCACATCAGCGCGTACTGTGCGCTCGCGAGTATTGCGCCGACAGGATTGTTGACCTGGTGCGCGATCCCCGCCGCAAGCGTGCCCACTGAAGCCAATCGCTCCGCGCGACGTAGCTCCTCGAGGGAGTCATGTAGCGCCTGCGTTCGCTCATCGACGAGCGCCTCGAGCTGCTCGCGGCCGCGCTCTTGGGCCTCATCTTCACGCTTGCGCTGTGTGACATCGCGGCAGACTGCGACAACGTGCTGCTTACCCTCGCTCACCTCAAAGGCGCGCGCATGGCAGTCGAACCATCGCTCGCTCCCATCTCGGTGCCGCGCTCGGGCGAGCATGACTTTCGGCATCGAGCCCGGGGCGGATTCGGCTTGGATGCTGTCGTAAGACCGTCCGTTCTCCAGGCTCAGTGCTTCGTCGAAGTGCCAACCGAGCAACTCAGCCGGTTCGTAGCCAAGAGCCTCGCTCACGCTCGGGCTCGCGAAGCAGAGTCGGGCATCCGGGCCAATCTCGACCACGACGTCACTCGCGTTCTCAGTGAGCTGGCGATACCGCGCCTCGCTCCACTCGAGGGCTCTGTAGCTCTGCTCGAGTCGAGTTCGCGCGCGCTCATTGACTTGGCGCAGACCTTCGAGCATGCGCACGGACCGGAGCCTCACGGTGAAGATCGCCGCCGCCGCGGCGCTCACTGCCGCCATCATCGCGACCGCGTTGGACCACAGCGTCAGTGCAGCGCTCGACGAGTAGACGATCCAGCAGAAGAGACCCGATGAAGAGAGAATCACCGCTGCGAACCAGGGCCACGAGAGAAGCAGGCCCCCAGCTACGAGGACCACAATATACGGTCCAAACGTGTAGTCGGGTGACCGATCGAAGTGATGGTAGAGACCGCTCGAACAGAGGACGAGACTGAGAATAGCCGTCACGTAGAACGGCGCGCGTGCCAGAGAAACTGGCCGCCTGCGCCAAATCAGAACGGCGATCAGAAGCAGCAACGCACTGGCCAGCTCGAAACCTGCCACGACTCGGGCCGCATCGGGCGGCATCGCCATCGAGTGAACGAGCGCAGTAGAGCCGAACGCCAGCATCGCGATTATCGTTGCCGGGACGACACTGTCGCGAACTGCGATGGCGACAGCTCTCCGCGTCTGATCGTCGGTTCTACAACTCATCCCCGCTCTCCACGCGGAGCTCCTGCTACGGCCGGGTATCTGCGTCGTGCTTGGCCGGGCGGTACACGTCCAGAAGCGTCTCCAGCAGTGGCACGATGCCATGAAGCTTCTCGCTCTCGTCGTGTGCGAGCCCGAGCCGCACGACCACGAGCTGTCTCGACGGAACGACAACTACGTACTGTCCGCTGTGGCCCCGCGCCGCGTAGATCTCCCTGGGCAGTGAAGGCCATGTGCGCCGCTCCGGCTGGCGCGGATCGCCCGCGTTGAGCCACCAGTGAGCGCCAAAGACACCATCGGGCGCGGCGGAGGTCGGGGTCGTGACATAGGACACCCAGCCCTCGGGCAGAATGCGCCGCCCTCCCCAGAGCCCATCCTGCAAGTGGAGCTGACCGAAGCGCGCCCAATCGCGAGCACTGGCGAAACAGAAGGACGAAGCCGTGAAGCTGCCGGAGGCGTCGGGCTCACAAAATGCAGTCGTCATCGCGAGCGAATCGAAGAGGCGGGCTCGAGCGAACTCGGCCAGCAGCGCGAGGTCTCCGCCAAACAGATCGCGAAGTACGCGCGCTACCAGATTCGAGGTGCCACTCGAGTAGCTCCATACCGTATCGGGTGGGTGGGCGAGCGGCATCGCCGCCGCGAATGCACCCGTATCGGCCCGAGTGAAGAGCATCCGCGACACATCATTGGTCGCGCCGTACGTCTCATCGAACGCGAGACCGCTCGACATGCGCATGAGCTGGTCGAGGGTGATGGCGGCGCGCGGGTCGCCGGCCTCCCTCCACTCCATCACCGGCGCAGGGGCCTCGAGCAGCAACCTCCCATCCGCAACCGCAATCCCCACGAGAGCCGCGAGAACGCTCTTGGCCATTGACCAGCTCAGCATCGGGGTAGTGGGCCCGTAGCCCTCGGCATAGCGCTCCGCCACGAGTCGCCCCTCGTGGATGACTGCGATCGCGGTGGTCTGACGGCGCGGGGCGTCGCCCGCATCAGAGGGCTCTGCGAACGCGCGCTCCAGAGCACGCGTCACGTCGGGCGGAGGCAGCGATTCCGGGCCCGCCGAACCGTGCGGCCATGGCACGTCGATCGGCGGGGAGGTTCGGATTCCACCCGGCACATCTACGGCTCGCAGCACATCCTCGTCAGCACCAGCGAGTAGCGTACAGCCGAGCCCTTCGCGGTAGATCGCGCGTGCCCTCAGCAGGCCGAGCGTCGCCGCGTCGACCGCACGAGCGTCGGAGTCGACATCCAGGCTCACCAGCGGGCCGAGGGGCCAGATCTCGTACTCGACGTAGTTCCGAAACACGCTGTCCGGATGCTGCCCACTGTTGAATACCAGCGAGCAGACCACCCTCGCCGCATAACCCGTCCCGACTGACGCACCGACGTAGAGCCAGTGCAGACCGGCAAGCGCCAGCGCACCGATCGCTACGAACACCGGGATGCGGACTGAGCGAAGTCTCACGATGAGATGATATCGGATTTGTGATACGAAGAGCACGAGGTGAAGGTTCGATTCCCCGCGAGCCTAGGAGCCTGACCCAAGACTGGGCAGCGCGTCCAGCCGCCCATCCATCCCCGCTGGCTGCGTTGCGCTCGGTCACCGTAGGGAGGAAGCGAAGCTTCCGAGTAGCTATGCCTCCCTCGCGCGCCTGGCCAGCGGGGCGTCTTGACGTCTGGGCCGCACCACCCAGTCTTGGGTCAGGCTCCTAGTCGGGAATCGACCTCGGCAAGCGCACGATCAGCCCTCCTCCGCGAGCATCGACCATCGAGCGACCGTGTCGGAGAAGCTCGTTGCGGATCTGTCCGACCATGAGCCGCTGTCGACCAAGACTGTGAGAATCCGCACCTGGCGGCGCGCCTTCTTGGCCAGGATTCCCGCCAGCCAGTCCTCGGCCACCTCGCATTGACCGTCCGAAATGAAGACAATCTGCCCGGCTCCATCTCCCCTCCCCGAGATGAGATCCAGTGCAGTGGAGATCGGCCGTTGGAAGTTCGTCCCTCCACCGAAGAACGTCTCCGCGAGCGCCACGATCTCGTGCCTCTGCGGAGTACGACTCTTGAAATCAATCTGCCAGAGTGGTGCCTCGCGGTGACCGAAGAGAATCACATGGACCGGCTGACCACGGGCTGCCGCAACCCTGGAGAGGGCAATCGCCAGAGCCTTCGAGATGAGCTCCTTCTCACCCGCCATGGAATGGCTGACATCGACCAGGATCACCAGCGATCCGCTCCACTCTCTTCCGGTCATCTGATAGGTGAAGAGTTGGCGGCTGATGAGGCGGCGCAGGAAGTCCTTCCTCCACGGTGACGCCCTCAGCGACAGGAGCTCACACGGCAACAGGCGAGACAACTCGTCGCCAAGGCCGATGTCGTAGACTTCGGTCGGCTGAAAGCCAGTGGGATCGTTGCGAGCCAGCCGACCGACGAGACCCTGCGTGAGGCGAAGGAGTTGCGCGAAGCCCCGGTAGCCCTCGAACGCTTCAGCCATCTCCAGACACTGCTGGAGGTCGTAGCCAAGCGGCTCCGCACCCGCTCCGTCCGCCTCGGCGCCAGCCCGAGATCGCGAGCCTTCGGAAGCCTTGCGACGCACGGGGGAGGGGCTCTTCCTCTCCACGCCGCCCTGGCCGATCGACTCTTCGAGTTCGAAGAGCTGATTCTCCTGCGAGAAGTCGGACTTGGTCAGCTCTCGCAGTAGCCGCTCGGCCAGAGACACGGCTGCGCTGGCCGCCGCATCTTCGTTCAGAGGGGTTCTCGCCCGCAGGCACTTCACCTCGGACTCGGCAGCAAGCCGCGCGACGAGATAGCGGTTCACCAGGAAGGCGGGCCGAACCAGACTCCGATCGATCAGTCTGGGCCGCAGCTTGAAGAGCAAACAGAACAAGTCACTCAGCAGCGCTGGAAAGGAGCGGAGTCTCGCCTCCCCGCGTCGGCTGCACTGCTCCAGCCTCGAACCTTCTCTCAGGAAGCTCTCGAACGCGGCTGCGTCATAGGCGTCTCGAAGCACGCAGTGGCGCTCGAGCCCCAGCCTGCCCGCCAAATCGAATCCGGCGCGAAGCGGAAGGCCCTCAGACGAGGCTGCTGCTTCCCGTGCCGGCATGGCCCGGCTCTCCTTCGCTCACGGAGCCACATCCCTCTTCAGCCATGCGTTCGCAGCGAGTCTCGATCTCCCCGAGATGCTGGACCAACCGAGTCCTCAGCCGACGAAACCGAGAGCTGTTCTCCGTGTCGCTCTCACTGCCGCAGATCGAGTCGAACCGCTGTGTGAGCCGTACGAGCTTCGTCTTCGCCTCTGTCATGGCAGCCTGCTCTTCGTCCGGATTGAACCAGGCCTGCAACGCCTTCGCGTGAACATCATCGGCTTGATGAGCAATCTGCAGGGCGGCGTGGAGATCTGGTGCAACCACCGCCGTGATGATCTCCTCGACGACAGACTGCTCCTCGGGGACCGACCAGAGCATGTGTTCGAGCGTGCAGAGGTCGCTGGCCTCGACACGAACTCTGCCCTCGAGATACGCCCGGGCCCTCAATCCGCTGAGGCTCGAGTAGAATCGGCGATCAGACACCTCCAGACCCGCAGCGCGCACACGCGAGCGAATCTCGCCAATCCATTCGATCACATCCGCACGCACTTCGACTCGGGCAGCGTCCTTCTGAGCCTGCTCCAGATCGGCGAGATCGAGCAATGCCGCGGCCTCGCTGCGCGCCGGTGCTTCGAGCATGCTGCGAAACCCCTCACTGTCCTCGATGTAGTCCACTTGATAGCGGAAGAGGAAGCGGTCGAAGAGGCAGTCGAGCTCTCGCGACTCGGGAAGCAGGTTGCTGGCGCCGAAGAGCGTACTGAGTGGTACGGACATCGGTGTCGTACCGTTGTGATAGACACGCTCGTTGATGAGAGAGAGCAGCGCGTTCAAGATGGCGGAGTTGGCCTTGAAGATCTCGTCCAGGAAGCCAATATGCGCCGCGGGAAGCTTGCCGTCAGTCACACGACAGTAGAGATCCTGCTCCAGCCCTCGGAGGCTCACGGGTCCAAAGAGTTCCTCTGGCGTCGTGAACTTGGTCAGCAGCCAGTGGAAGTAGCGCGAGCCGGGGATACGCTCACAGAGCGCATGTACGATGGTCGACTTGCCGCTTCCGGGAGGGCCTATGAGCAGAACGTGCTGCCGAGCCAACAGGGCGGCCAGAGCCCCGTCGACGAACTCATCTCGCTCGACAAAGAGTCCCTTCAGCTCGCACCTGAGCGCCTGAAGGGTGTCGGCGACTCGTTCGCTCATCCTTCAGGCCGAACCGCCGAGCGATGGCGCTGGCGGGTTCAGGTCGAAGGGAGCGCCCGTGCAATCGTGGGAAGCGCGGAAGACTTCCGGTGCCTCTCCGTCGCCCCGGTAGCGGGTCCAGCGCGCAGGTGCGTAGGTGATTGGGTCCTTCTCTCCCCTGTCGAGCCTGTCCTTGCGCTCGCGCAGCAGATCACGCAAGCGCCCAGCAGTCTGTCGCTCCCCGTCAGTCAGCTCTCCGAATTCGATCTTGCAGCGCGCCTCGACATCCCGAGCCTTCTGCGCCGCCCTCTCGCTCGGTGCCAGCTCATCGCACGCTTGCATGAGCAGGCGCAGCATCCTTGCGCTCTTCCCGTTCGCGGCAGCTCTGGCCCGCAGATAGGGCTCTGGTGAATCTTTGAACTTGAGATACCCGTTGAGCGCCACCGTCACCAGCCGGATATGCGACGGGCCGTTCTCCTCGTACAGCTTCTTCAGCGCCAGATCGTAGAAGTGCCGAAGTTCCCCTCGCGCGAAGTTCTGGCGCTGCATGACCTCGTCATCCTGGTACTGCTTGAAGCTCCAGTCCTGTCCGGCCAGGAAGCGGCCGTCTTCCTGCAGCCGTCGGTACAGTCGCGTGCCTGGGCACGGGACGAGGGGAGTGACCTGGTAGAAGATGGGCTCGAGCGAGATGAAGGAGTCGATATCTGCCAGTATGTTTTCGGGCGTATGGAAGTCCCACCCGAGAATGGTGGAAGCCGTCACCCCCACCCCGTGCTCCTGCAGGCCCTTGATGAACTTGTGCACGTCGTCGCATGCCCGCTTCGCGATCGCGTGCTCCGAGGTCACCACGTCATCAATGGTCGACTCGACCCCGATCCACACGGTCGAGAGCCCGTTGGCTACGAGTTCCTCCATGCTGAACTGGGAGAGCGAGCGCAGACTACCGAAGGCGAAGTAACGGACACCTCCATACGGCCGTAGCTCTTCATCGGCACGAATCAGCTTGCCGAGCTCTCTCACGTAC
This sequence comes from Deltaproteobacteria bacterium, assembly GCA_029261835.1. GTDB lineage: Bacteria > Myxococcota_A > UBA9160 > UBA9160 > UBA4427 > JAJDAO01. The sequence goes on from JAJDAO010000069.1 coordinate 64,618, forward strand.
TCCACATCCGTGAAGAGATCTTCGTCGAAGAGAGTGAACACGGCCTCCGAAGGGGTATCAGCCCGCAGCACTCTTTCGCGCATTTCGGTGTACAGAGATTCGGGCGAACTGACACGGATCTTCTTCCGATTGTAGAACGCCGACGTGGCGCAGAACTCGCAGCCGTTGGGGCAGCCGAGGCCGGCCAGTACCATCGGCGTGCGGGCACGAAAGATGTGCTCGAGCCCCTTGATGGCGTTGCCGCCGGCCGGGAGAAAGCGCTGCCTGATCGGCCGGTCCGCCGGCTCGTCACCGATGAGCCGGCGGAACCAGCGCACACCCTCCTCCTGGCAGAAGTGGTCCGTGAGCTCCTGGATCCGGCGGGCGAGGTCGGTGTACTCGCCTTCAGGCGGATCAGTGAGATACAGCCCGCCGTAGCCTCCGGTCACCGTGATCGTCTCGGGCGAGCGGCTGCGCACGATCTCGAGCATCCGGACCGTCTGCGGGAAGTACGCTGCCATGAGCTGCGTGCCGAAGTAGTCGTAACCCTTGCGCGCTTCCGTCTCGAAATCCTCCCATGTCGGATTCTCGAGGACAGTTACTTCCGCGCGCAGGTTCTCGGCGATCAGATACAGTGCCCAACAGTGGGCGTGCGAGGATGGCGTGAACGCTCCCTGACCGCGGGCAAGCCGAGAGGCCATGATGTCGTAGAGATCAATCCCGTCGATGAGGTCTCTCGGCCCTGGAATCGCCGACAGTAGAATTCGCTTCGTCGTCATGCTCTCCCCTCCCTCGAGCAGAGGCTACGCGATGGATGCCTCCGCCGTGGGGCAGTCGTCCTTCGCCGTGAGCAACGCCGGCACGAAGAAGGCGGCCGCCTCGTCCATCATCTCAGGCAGAGAGGCACCAGCCGCCTCTCCAGATGTTTGAAGCCACGTCTCAACCACCATGTCGATCGATCCAACGAGGCACATGGCAGCGACGCGCGGATCGTGTCGACGAAGGAGCCCTCTATCAGCTCCGGCGCGCAGGACGGCGGCGATGCTATTCGTCAGTTCGCCAATGAACTGTCGCCGCTGCTGCTCGAACTCCGGGTCCGCACCGACCGTGCGGTAGACGAAGACGCGAGCGAAGCCCGCTTCGCGCTCGAGAAGGTTCGCAAGCTGAGCCAGGCGCTCTCGAATGAGAGCTGTCAGATCCGCCCCCTCCGCCAACCCGCCCGCCGTTCCGTCCGGCAGCACGACCTCGACGATGCGTGACTGCAGCTCGCGTGACAGCTCGCGGTAGACATCCTTCTTGTCCTTGAAATAGAGATAGAAGGTGCCGTGGGCGATCCCAGCTCTGCCCGCGATGTCCTTGACCGTAACCGCGTGGAAGCCTCTGGCCCCGAAAGCGGCAGCCGCGGCGTTTAGGATGAAGCGCCGCTTCTGCTCGCGCCCAATTCCCTGGAACGCTTGCGTCCGGCCCTTGCGTACTCTGGCAGAGTTCGTGCCCATCTGTATGACACTTATGTCATTCTTCTGAACGCCGTGTCAATAGTTTTTTGTGCGCAATGCGCGACCAAGGCAGGCAGCGCCTATCAACCAGGTGAAACGGGTGGAATTCGCCTCAGTCCGAAGGCCTGCGCAGCCTCAGCCGCTTTCAGCCTCGCGCGGATCGATCGGCGTGATGACCCCCAGGCGGTCCTCGATGGCCTGCGCCGCGTCCAGACACAGATCCTCTCGAAAGCGCTCGCCAATGAGCTGAACTCCCCGGGGCAGCCCGTCGGTCACACCAACGGGCTGCGCAACCGAGGGAAGTCCCAGACAGTTCACCGCGACCGTGAGACGCGCTTGCCGTATGACATCGTTGGCCTCCGTCACACCCGCGATGTCGTAGCCCACCTTCCAGGGTGGCTGCGTCCATACGGGCCCGAGCACCAACGGCCACTCCGCCATGAAGGCACTCCACGCCATGCCAAGCTCGTGACGCGCCATCTGGCAGAAGGCGAGACCTTCGAGTGACGGCTGGGTTTCCGACATGGAGAGGGCCACAAAGCGTTTCGCCTCATCGCACATCAGGGGCAGTATCAATGCGCTGCCAATACTCGCCTCTGCGCCCAGCCAGGCGTTCCACAGCTGATAGACCTCGGGAAGACGCGGCGGAGGAATCTCCTCGACCCTGTAGCCAGCATCTCTGAGCGCCGCCGCAGCCGCGCGCACGCCGGCCGAGACGCTCGGATGTGTCTCACCACCCGGTGGCTCCGGAGTCACAGCGACCGCTATCGGTGACTCGAGAGCCCGGCCGTCGAGAGGAGCGGGCACCGACCGCGGGTCTCGCGGGTGGATCCCCGCCATGATCCCGGTCGCCAGACGCAGGTCCCTCACGTGCCGCGCCATCGGGCCGCAGACACACATGAGCTGTTCAGCCAGATTCGGCGCCGGACGCAGTGAGTAGTGGTGCGGGAGGCGCCCCAGTGTGGGCTTGAGCGCAGTCGTACCGCAGCAGTACGACGGGTTGCGAAGGGACCCGCCGATATCCGAACCAACGCCCAACGGTGTCATTCCGGTGGCCAGCGACGCGGCCTCCCCGCCGCTCGATCCGCCCGGCGTATTCTCGGGGTTCCAGGGGTTGAGGGTTGCGCCCCAGAGACCGCTCATGGTGTGTAGGCGCATGCCGAGATCCGGCATATTGGTCCGCGCGAGCGGAATCGCTCCTGCAGCCCTGAGGCGATCCACCACGGGCGCGTCGACCTCCGGAATCATGTCTTTCGCCGCCACTACACCGGAAGTGGTCGCAGACCCCTTGACATCGATCTCTTCCTTGATCGTGAAGGGGACACCATGCAGCGGCCCGATCGGTTGACCATGGGCACACTGCGCATCGGCCCGATCTGCCGCCGCCAGTGCGGACTCCCGCAACACGGCCGTCACAGCGTTGATTGATGGATTGACCGCGTCGATCCGTTCCAGATGTGCCTCTATGACCTCTCGACTCGAGACCTCCCGGCGCGCAATCGCGCTTGCGAGATCCGAGGCCGAGTGAGCCCAGAGCGGTTTCGCCATCTCACGCATTCTTCCGAACTCCTCCACTCGCGTCATAGGGTTACCGCACTATCGGATCGCCGCATACCCCCGGCCAGGCGGTGCCGGAATCTGCCCAATGCCGCCAGAGCCAGGCCCGAGACGAGTGCTCCTGGCCAGTGCTGCGCGCAGAATTCGACAGGCACACTCGTATCTACCCCGAGAGACGTGATACCCACCCTCGGGAGACGAGCAGACCGGTCACCGGCGGAGTTTGGGAACGGGGACACGACGAAAGGCTCCACCAGGCCCCGGACCTTTGCGAATCACGCGGGCTGCGGCCGGGAACCTGCGGGGTGGCGCGTTTCGGCCTCCAATCCGTCAATGCTACGCTGCGACGTGTGCGTACACCCAGACGCGAGCGCAGCGACGGAACGAGCTCCAGCGGCGATGAGAATCGGTCCAGAACGGCGATTCGGCCGGTGCTTCAGGAGGACCTGCCTGGAATCCGGCCGCTCTTGTTCCGTGAGCTCGACCGCCACATCGAACAGACCCGTCTCGAACACGAGCCCCTACCCGACAGCTTCCTGAGTTCCGAGGGTGGTGGCGGTGGACGTGTGCTCGTGTTCCGTGGTCAGCGCTACGACCTCAACATCACGCTCTTCAGTCGTCAGCCCTCGCGCCAGGGGCCCTGTCGGGGTAGTGGGGTCTTCGTTGTCTCGAACGGAGCCGGCGTAGCGACCAACACTGTCGATCAACTCTCGTCCTCGGTCTGCGTAGCGGGCATGATCGACCTCAAGCGTGACTTCAGCGCGCCGAAGATCACTGCCGCCTTCGAGATGATTCGAGCCGCACGTCCGGACCTCGACGCCCTGGCGGTCAATATGGTCAGCGGCGTGGCACGTGCCGAGGACACAGCCGAGGCGGTGGAGCGCTTCTGTGCTGCCGTCGAGGGGAACGTGTCCGTGATTCTTCGCTTTAGCGGCCCATATCCAGCGGAGAGCCGGGCGATCCTGCACTCGCTCGAGCGCCGTTACGGCTGCGTCTCGATTGCGGATTCCACCCATGACCTCGTCCACAAGACGCGCGGGGTGTTCGGGCTGAGGTTGCCGGCCGTAGCGGGGCCGAGCCGGCTCGCTGAAGCGATCGAGGCGGCACTCGACACTCGAGCACGCCTGGGCGTCACAGCAGACGCCCACACCTGGCTGACGGCCGATCGTACGATCGAGCACGTCTTCGGCAGCAAGCACGAGACGCGTGTAGGCGTCCTTGGCTTCGGCAAGACTGCCCGCTTCCAAATCGGCGTCATGAAGGAGCTCGGTGTCCGCGTGCGCTGGGTCGTAACGCCGAACTCTGCAAGGTATACGGACGCGAGCCTGCCGATGGACGAGCTCTTTCCGACCGTGAAGGCGGCCGTCATGGCGCGTGGTGATGTCGATCTCGTCATCAACTACGCCCCTGCCGCACACGCCCTGGAGGCCACCCGCGGCTGCCTCGATGGCTCGCAGCAGATGCGGCTCATGCTCCTCGTCGCGGAGAACATGCCCTACGAGAAGGCAATCCGAGCGATGGATGCGCTCGAAGCCCGTGGTGTCGCCTACATCGGCCCCAACTCTCCGGGTGTCATGATCGTGGAGCCCGGGGAGAACGGATCCAAGCTCTTCAAACTCGGCAACATGCCGGCCCAGATCTTCTGCGAGGCGGGCGGCATGAGCGTCGTTGGACGCAGCGGAACGATCGTCTTCGACACCGTCGAGAAGGCGGCAGCCGCCGGAATCGGAACACGCCTCGCCTGGGCCATTGGCGGCGACCGCTACACCGGACTCGGCCTGCTTGACGCCCTCGTCATGCTGGAACAGGACGTCCGCACGCGCTTCATCGCACTGCTGGGCGAGTCCGGAGGCTTTCAGGAACAGCTCGCCGCGCGGCTCTTGGCCACGGGTGTCATCAGCAAGCCGGTGATCGTTCTGGTCACTGGAGAGAGCCTGCCTGCAGGCGTGCAGTACGGCCACCAGGGCTCGCTTAAATTTGCTGAAGCCGATGATCCGCGCGTGAAGCAGCGACGTTTTCGCGCTGCTGGCGCGATCGTCGTCTCGAGCCCCAGCGAACTCGTGGAAGCCGTCGCCGAAGTCGAGCGAATCGGCTGGAATCTGCAGGCGCGTCGCCAGGATGCCCTTTGGAACCAGCTCGAAGAAGCGGGCAAGGTCACCGGTCTGCGTTGGCAAGACGAGCTACGCGAACCCTACGACCTGCTCTACGAGTTGGTCGGTCACTATCGCATCTATGACGCGCAAGAGCACATGCCACACCACCTGCACGAGCTGGCGACGCATCTCGCCACGCTCGGTGCCAAGCGCTTCACGGAACTCCTCACGACACTGATCCTGCCCGAGGCGTTCAACAAGGCCTTCAGCAAGAGCCGTGAATACGTGGCTGAGCTGATCCGTGGCATCAATGAAACGGGAGTCGAGAATTTCACGACGCTCGTCGACCAGCTATTCGGAAAGGACGCCTTCAACGCGGCGCTGGCCGCCACACCCTGGGCAGCGGCCGATCTGATCAATGAAGCCCATGAGGTCGGTATTCGCGAAGCTCACACGGTAATCGCCAAGACCATGGGGATCAGCCTATTCCGTGAGACTCTCTCGGAACAGCCGTGGAACACCGCACACGCCTTCAGAAGCATCAACAACATGCGCTGGTGGCGATACGTGCGAGCCTATGACCGCTACTGCACGCATCTCACCGGAGACAGCCAGCTGCCCAAGGCTTCCTGGCGCCGCAATCCGTGGGCCTCCGTCAAGCTGGTACGCGGCTACGATCGAATGCCCGAAGGTGGCCTGGAACGAGTCTTCGACGATCCGGACGGCCGGGCGCTATACGTCGAAAAAAGCCGCACGGATCCTCAAGGCCTTCTCGAGCTCGGAAAGAGAGCGTACCTGACCAGCAGTAGCTCCGGTCTACCCTTTGAAACGATCTTCCACCAAGAAGTTCAACGTGGTGTGCCTGACCAGCCTGACATTGACACTGAGATCGAGCGCATGGGCCGGGAGGACTTCGAGGAGTTGATTGAGTGGCTCTTTACATCCGAGAGCTTCGAGCGGTCTCGTGTGCTTCATGAGAAGTCAACCGCGCGAGCGCTGCGACTGATCAACAACCTGGGGGACGAAAACGAATCGGGCGCCCAGAGCCTGCTGAGGGTTTACCGAGACCACTTCGAGATATTTGACACGCCGGCCTTCCGACTGGCAGTCACACGCAATTTGTGGATGGTCGTAGACCTGCTGGTCGCCACGAGTCGCCTGGATGTCGTCAGCGTCAACCGCATCGTCGACTATGTGGTTTCACGCTCGAACTTCAACTACGCGGTGGCGGAACATCAATGGGGCACGAGTCAGGCTTTCCACAAAATCGCCGCCATGGGGGCGAGTGAGTTTCTCGACGCCCATCGCATACTCGAAGATGTGACACATGATCGTGCCTGCTTTGCGGCGAGCTTCAAGAAGAACCCGCGCGATGCGGTCGAGATCGTTCAGGTGGTCGAGATCATCGGCAAGGAGGCGCTCGGCCGGCTGTTGGGAGACCGTGAAACGCGAGACGCCTTTCTAACGCGGGTACGCGTATGCCCTCGGAACGCCGCTCACTTCCTTCAGGAAGTTCTCCGCATGGGGGTCCCGGTCTTCGACGAACTAACGGAGCACTCGCTGAGCCGCCCCCTCATCAACGAAATGCTGAGATCCCGCGGCTGCAATCTGGTGCACAGCTTGCGGCGGATCAACATCATAGGCGTTGACGACTTTTGCGAGGAACTTCGGGCGTGGCAGAGCGAGCATCCAGCTCAGAGGCTCGACCCGGGCAATGCCCTCGCGATGATCGGAGTCATCAAGGAGCGCACCCTCGAGAAACACTTTGCAAATCCCGATCGCAGAGTCCCGGTGACCCTACAGGGCCAGCCGACCTATGATGTCTCGGAAGCGGAAATCCGGGGCCTGTACCAATCCTACCCCGAGTGGGGTGACGTCCTCTTCAAGCTAGAGCGCGGCGAAGCCATGACGCCAGCGGAGCAAGTCGATGTCTACCGGTTGGTGAGTGGGCGCAAGCGTTTTCAGAGTCACATGGTCAAGATCCTCGCCAACTTCTTACCGCTTCAGACCATTCGATCACGGATCACGGGCGGTGATCTACTCATTCGTGAGCTCCGCGCAATGCGAGGCGTCACGCAGAGCAGGGATCACCGTTTCGACGTCTACTTTCATACTCTCGAGGTGCTCGACCAACTCGTCGACAACGTACTGCCACTCGATTTCGTACCGGAGCGCGTCCGCTGCTGCGTACAGGATGCCCTCGAGGAAGAGATCGGACACGTCAGTCGATGTGATCTGCTTCTTCTCGCGGCCGCTCTGCACGACCTCGGAAAGGCAGGTAGTGGAAAGGACGAGACCACAGGGCACGCGAGGCGCGGTCTCAAGGCAGTGCAGCCGATCCTGTCTCGTTTTCGGCTGAGCCATGCCCAGAAGGAACTGATCAACGCCGTCATTACTCACCACGCACCTGGCAAGCTGCGCCGAACAGGGGAGAGCTGGAAGGATTTCGTGGCGCGTGGCGGACTCGATCTTCTCTACGATTCACTGACCGATGAGATGCGAAACCCATACCCGATCGAGACCATCCTTCACTACCACGCGGACATCCTCGGAAGGCGAGGTGACGAGACATCCCCGTCTCAGATCGAGCGCCGGAAACAGGTAACCTCGTTCCTCTTGGAGCGCCTGTTGCGCGAGCGTTCGGAGTAGCTCACTGTCTCCCTTCGCGCCGTCCCGCCCGGAGTTCCCGAACTCGCCGAACGAACTCAGGCCAGCGCCCGCCGCCCTCACCCGCCTCGCCTTCGAGCAGCCGGCCCGAGGTATCGCGAAGCTCTACGTCGAGGCCAGCGCCGATCTCTGCGTGAATTCGGTTGAGCAACGCCAGATTGGAGGTTGCGGCGGCAAGGCTCAGAGCCAGGACGCCCGCCGCGAGCAGTGCTTTGGGTTCGACTGCTCGATACCCCGCGGCAACAAGGAGCGCAACGACAAGACCGGTCCAGTTCGTGGAATACATGATGTACTCATGGCCGAATACGAGATGCAGAGCAAACTGACATGCCAGCACGCAGAGTGGTATCCAGAAGATCGGGGGCGGCCTCCGAAGCGACCAAGCCGCCGCGGCCACCAGAGCGAGGATCGTGCCAATCAGGATCACCGTCGCTGCTGACCATTCCCTCGGATTCGATGACTCGAGCGACAGCGCCCAGTAGGGCAACTCTTCGTAGATGAGGTGGTCGGAGTATGCCGGCTCGGGCGCAATCAGGTTGTAGCCGACGAAATGCGCGCCCACTTGCACGGTATGCGTCAACGGCCTCGCCGCGATATCGGACCAGCGAAACCAGGGGCTCACGTGGGGTGACTCCTGAAGCAGCCGCTTCGTGCCGGGGTAGACCGAGCTCTGCAACGCCCCGAGTCCGATCGAACCAGCCACGAGCACACCGAGTACCAAGATCACCCGAGGTACGCTACGGCGAAGCCAGTCCGGGCGGCGCTCCGGTGTGTGCGCGCGCAGCTGATGCAACAGTCTGCCTCCGAGAGCAATCACCCAGGGGACGATCTGGCTGATCGTGATCCCCAGCCCGAAGATGCCTAGCAGACCCCACAGCATCCCCTCCGACCAGCCGAAGCGCCGCCCGAACCGAGCGTTGGCGAGAAGCAGCGGCCCCAGCGTCGCCAGACCTGAAACCGACGCACTCTCTGGAAGCGACCCGAGAAGAATCGATGCGGCGGAGCAGCTACACGCGACGGCTGCCAAGACACCGGGAAGTCGGCGCTTCTGGCAGAGCTGCATCGCGAGCCAGCCGGAGAGCATTGCGTAGACGGCGAGAGTGAATCCGACGAAGATCTGCGCCGCCTGTAAGCGTCGCGACACGAACTCGACTCGCTCGAACAGATTTGAAACCAGCGGCGCGATCATGAGCTTCTGGAGCGGGTGTACGCTCTGGCGAAAAGCCGGCGCATCGCTCGTCCAGTTTTCCGCCACGAGGCCGATGTCCATCTCGAAGATCGCGCTGAAGTACCACGAGACGTCTCCCTTGGCGGGCAGACCGAAGGAGCCGTAGAAGTGCATGCCGAGAAACGCGAGAAAGAGCAAGCTCCCGGCGATCCCCTGCGCCAGCCGCGCACGGCCGATCGAGATCTGCGCAGCGACTGTGCGGGACTCGTACATGGAAGCAATTATGAAATGCGCCCCCCGGCAGAGTCAAGCCGCGAACCGTGGCGCCTCATCTTCACCGCCACGCCATGCCGAGGGACGCCGACTCTGCGCGCTTCCTCGATCCGGAAACGAGAGCGAGCACACCGGCACAGAACAGAAGTGCGGCGGTCGGTTCGGGAACCGCCGGCTCGAGACGAGGACCGTCGTGGGGCGTAATGCCGGTCAAGTGAAGGCCACTCAACGGGGTCTCGCGGCAGCCGGAGCGCTCTCCGACAATGGGCGACGCCGAGAGATCGCGAATGATCATCGAACTGGACGACATCACAATCGCACCAGAGCCGGATTCCGTTTCGCATCTAGGTGCGCCGGTGATTCCTCCCTGAATCGCGGTATTGATCCGGATCGTCGTCGCCGCGCGCAGCGAGATAGGACCAGAAGCGCTGAGCGGCCCGCTTCCGAAGATCGATTCACCGGCGGTGAGCGAAACGGACCCGATCCACTTCAAACCCCCGATCCAGAGATCATCATCAACCGAGAGGCCCGAGAGGCCATCAACGTCAAGAAGCTCCAGCGTACCGGTGACGGCCGATGGGGGGATGCCAAGCGGCGACCCACTGAGCTCGATGCTCTCGCCCGCGAGCAACGAGATGTCGCTCGCCGCAAGGCCAGTGCTATCGAAATGGATGCTCCCCGTGGCGAAGATCTCGAGCACGCCCGCTCCGCTGATCTGCAGCATCGTGGTAGCACTCGCCCAGGATGCGACTCCCAACGACAGTAGCTGAATGAGGACCAGCCGGACCATCAACACACTATGGCGATGAATCACTGTTGTGCTCCAAAGAATCAATCTCACAATCGAACTCACCGTAGCACCTTCATCGTCGGCGAAACAATGGCTGAGCATGCGCTCGGACGGCGTATCTCGCTACATGCGCTCCGTCCTCTACCCCGCGCGGCGATCGATCCGCGGCGGAAGCAGATAGGGGTAGTCTCTCCGAAGCACGTTGTACGAAAGCCAGCGGTCAGCCCGCCGTAGTGCCTGCAACCAGGCGTAGGTTCGCGCGTCTGCCCGGTAGTGGGCGCGGATGTCTTCCTCCTCGACGGGCGGGTCCAGTGCGAGTACGTGATTGGCGACGGGCAGGAAGACGGGAATCAGATGGGCGAGATTCTCCTTCTTGAGGTTGCCCAGGAAGTCGAGCGCCTGACCTCGCAAAGAGTGGTAGTTGTCGAGCAGGCCAGGCAGGGCGAAGCGGCGCACCGGCCACCGCAACGGAGCGGGCAATGCGCGCAGCTGCAGCTTCCAATCGAAGAGCTCGTCACCCTGCTCGTCGCGCTGAAATGGCGAACTCACGTCGAGATAGAGAATGCGGTCTCCCACGAATACCCAGTTGGAGAGCTGACCGTCGGGTGCCAACTCGGAACTCACCGATTGCTGGAGCAGGTGCAAGATGCGCTCGAAGGCCTGAACCGCCCTCTTCGCGTCGACACGTCGCAAGAAGGCGGGCCCCAGGCTCTCGCTGCTCTGAAAGGGTTGAACACAGTAGAGGACCTCGCGTCCGTCGATGCCGGGGACGAGGGCGACGTCCGTCTCCACTACTTCGACTCCGCAGCGCGAGAGCGCCTCGACGTAGCCGCGGATGACACCAGCGCAGCGCAGTGCCGAAGAACGATCGGGGAAGGGAGTGAGGCGTTTGCACGCGAGATCCCCCGCGCGCGCTCGCAGCCTCAGCACTGTCGTGACCTCCCCGTAGCCGATCACGTCGAGTGCCGAGTAGTCACGACGCCTGAGTGCCCTCTGGACCTCTCGCTCCAGCTCCTCGATCTCGTTTCCCGATAGCAGCTCCATCCCGATAGCCTATCTCATGAACGCCTGCGGCTACTCATCGAACCGGGTGGAAGTGCTTGTGCTCGGCGAGGCTTCGAACGATAATCGGCTGATCGGAACAGCGATCTCGCGTGATCGGAGCTGTGCCACCGGGGGCAGGGGGACTGCCGCCCGGCTGATCGGCAGACGATCGAATCGAGTGCGGGAGAGAGCGGGAGAATGGCGATGTCGGACAAGGCGGAGAAGGCGTTTGCGCTATGGAAGGCCGCAGAGGGCGAAGAGAAGGGCGTTGGAGCCTGGATGGAGCTGACACAGGAACGAATCGATCAGTTCGCCGATGTCACGGAGGATCACCAGTTCATCCACGTCGATCCCGAACGCGCCAAGGCGACTCCCTTCGGCACAACCATCGCGCACGGCTTTCTCACGCTCTCGCTGCTGACGCATCTCAGCAAGGGCGAGCCCAAGGGCGATCCGGCGCGCTACGAAGGCATCGCCATGGGAATCAACTACGGCTTCGACAAGGTTCGCTTCGTGAGCCCCGTGAAGGTAGGCAGCCGAGTCCGCGCCCACGACCTGCTCTCCAAGGTGGAGCTCAAGGGCAACGCAGTCCAGGTGACGCGCACCATGACGGTCGAGATCGAGGGTGAGGAGCGCCCGGCGCTCGTGGCCGACTGGCTGACGCGCCTGGTCTTCGCCTGACCTGAAGAGGACACCGCGGCCCCCACACCCGCCCCGGGGCACCAAGAGAAAATGACGCCTGAGCACTGACTTAGGGCCCTCTCCCGGCGCCGTCAAAGGGTTGCGCTATGCCGTGTCCCGGTCGCCAGACCAACGGGGTGTGCCGCCGATCTGGCGGGCGTCCGTAACCCGGCGGCGCCCGTCGCGTGTCCATAGGTCAGAGGCGGGCAGCAAGTCCGTGTGCATCGAAGGACGCCGCTCGCGGGAGGAGAATGCAGACCGGTACCGCGAAGCTGACCATCGACGCCGTGGAGGAAGACCTCGAAGCGCGCTTTCGCAGCTTCGTTGCAAGCCACACCGACCGAGCGGTGCGTGTCGCGTGGCGTCTGGTAGGCGGCGACGAGGCTGCGGCCAAGGATGTCGCGCAAGAAGCGTTCCTCAACGCCTACCGCGCTCTGCCGCGCTTTCGTGAGGAAGCGAGCCTCGAGACCTGGTTCTACCGAATCCTCGTCCGCCGGGCGCACAACTACCGTCGCTGGTTGGCCCTTCGAAAGCTCTGGGGAGCACCCTGGCTCGACGATCCGCCAGACCCAGCACCAAGTGCCGGGAGTGATCCGATGCTCAGACGGCGTATTGCCAAGGCGCTTGACCGTCTTACCCGCCGACAGCGCGAGGCGTTCGTTCTGGTCCACGTGGATGGATTCAGCGTGCGCCAAGCGGCTGAGATGCTTGGCATGCCAGCGGGCACGCTCAAGAGCCACCTGCACCGCGCACTGACGAAGCTCCGTGCGGAGCTCGAAGACTTGGGAAACACCCTCGTTGGAGGCGGAGAAGATGAACTCCCCTGATGATGATCGACCCGTACTCGCGCGAGAGGATGCCGAGCTGGTGAAGCGCGTGGCAGAAATCTATGCGCCACCGTCGCTGACTGCTTCTGAGCGTCGTGATTTCCAAGGGCGCGTGCTCGCACGGGCCGGCGCAACGCCAGCCCGCCCGGGTCTGCGCTTGCTCGTCCCGATTGCGACGATCGCTGCAGCCGCCGCGATGGCCATGTTGTGGATGGGCAGACCGCATCCGAACGACTCGGCTCCCATCAGCGAGACCGAGTCCACGCAAGTCAGCCGTATCGCAATCTGGGAGTACGAACTCATCAACCCTCCCGAACTCGACGATACCCGCCCACAGGAAGAGGTTGAGATGTTGCCAGACGAGTACGTCGCCATCGCGAGCCTTCTCCTCTAGCGGGGTTTTCGGCGCCGTAACCCGAGGCAGTTTCTTGCGGGTCCAATCTGATGAAACCGATTGAAGGTGGAGCCTGAGCCAAGCACATCGCCGGTATCGGCTCCACTCTGTCGAACACGGGAATCGAGGAGGAATGAGAATGATTCGAAGACTTCAGCGGGGAGAAGCTGTCGTATTGATGTGTCTACTTGCCACTCTGGGGATCGCTGGCTCGAGTCTGGCGGAGCGGCCTTTCCGCGGAATGCAGCGCGATCCCGGTGGCTTCATCGAACGCGCCGTCGAGGAGCTCGGGCTCGACGACGAGACGAGCAGAGCCGTTCGCGCTGTCGCTGACGAGTCGCGCCAGCGGGGCGAAGAGCTGCGCAAGAACGTGCGCAAAGCCCGGCGCGCCATGCGCGACCTGCTGGAGCAGGATCAGGTCGACGAGGACGTGGTCATGGCCCAGGCGGACCAGATCGCCGCGCTGGAGGCCGAGGCCAGCAAGCACCGCCTCTCGACCATTCTCCGTATCCGTGCTCTGCTCACGCCCGAACAGCGAAGCAAGATGATGAGCATGCACGAGGCGCGGCGTGAGCGCCGCAGGGATCGAGTTGCGGATCGTCTCGAGGAATCTTGCGGGAACGCGATCGACTCCTATTGTGGCGAAGCGGAGCCCGGCTTCGAGACGATGGCCTGTCTGCGCGACCACAGAGACGAAATTGCGCCCACCTGCCGAGATGCGATTGCTCACAGGCGACCGCATCGCGGGCCCGGGAAGGGCTCCTCGGACTGAGGAGGAGCGAGGAGGCTCGCGTGCGGTGCGGCGGAAGCTCGGTGAATCACCACCACGCGGCCCGGCCGAGCGTGGTGGTGATTCCCGGTCGACTGCAGCGAGAACCGCCTCTTCACCGAGAGCCCGGAACGTCTACGGGCTCACTGCTGCACGGCAGAGCAGCGTATCGGGGACGCCCGCCCCCTCGGACCAGATTCACATCTCGGCCGGCCGTGGATCGAGGCGCATGATGTGTGGGTCCGAGCCGCGGAAGATCTGCATCAGGCCGTCGAAACAACCGTACTTGGCGCGAAAGGCTTCGATGATACGATCGCGCGATGCCTCGTCCTCGATGAAGCTCACCCGAACCGGGTAATCCACCTCGGCGACCCGCAGCACCATACTCGGATCACGCACGAGGTTTCGCCCCCAGCGAGTCGACCTGGAAGTGCGAATGTAGGCGTCCCCATCGACGACGCTCAGCCAGATGGTCGTCTCACGCGCCTCGCCATCGTCGTCGACCGTTACGGCGACGACCCGCTTCACGTCAGCCAGTGAGTCCCATGGCGCCGGCGGCGTGCCGGCGCCGGCCAGTCCGGTCGCGAAGACCAAGTGAGCCGCCACGATCAGCGATAGCGCTGGTCGCAGCAACCGAGTAGCAAGGCCTCTTCTCTTCATCATCGTCTCCTCCACCCGGTCAGTGTCGGGAGCTGGGCCAGGGGTTACAGAGCGGGCAGCATCATAGTCTGCCTCGATAGAAATCTTGCAGCGATATACTCTCTCGATCTTTCCACCCGCAGCTCGGAGGGCCGCATGACCCTGACCCAGCTTGAGTACATCCTAGCCGTCGACCGCCAGCGCCACTTCGGCAGGGCAGCGCGCGCCTGCCACGTCACCCAGCCAACGCTCAGCATGCAGATTCAGAAGCTCGAAGACGAACTCGGTCTGATCGTCTTCGACCGTTCGAAGAGCCCCGCCATTCCGACCTCGGAAGGAGAACTCATCATCGCGCAGGCGAAGGTCGTGCTGCGCGAACAGCGACGACTGATCGAGCTGGCTCGTCGAACTCGAAACGAGCTGGCTGGCGACTTCCGGCTGGGCGTCATCCCCACGCTCTCGACCTATGTCCTGCCCTTGTTCATCGGGTCCTTCGCGCGCGAATACCCGAGTGTCGATCTGATAATCGACGAGTGCAAGACCGAAGACATCGTCACCCAGCTCGTCGAGGGGAGACTCGACGCAGGCCTGATGGCAACACCTCTCCACGACGATTCGCTGATCGAGCGAGTGCTCTTCTACGAACCGTTCTACCTCTTCGTCGCGCCCGATCACGCGTTGTCGAGCAGGAAGCGGATCGCACAGAACGACCTGGACATCAAGGAGATCTGGCTGCTCAACAAAGGGAATTGCTTCCGCGATCAGGTGCTCAACATCTGCTCCGAGGCAGAACCGGGCGGCCAGACTGGCGGGAGCATCCGCTTCGAGAGTGGCAACCTCGAGACATTGAAGAACATGGTCCTGACAAACTCGGGCTATACCGTTCTGCCCCACCTTGCCGTCTCCCAACTGACACCAGGGCGGAGGAAGCTGGTTCGAGAGTTCCGGCGCCCCGTGCCGACCCGGGAGATCTCGTTGGTCCATTCGAGAAGTGTCCTCGGACTTCGGGTCATTGAAGCCCTCGAGGAGAAGATCGTGGGAGCACTCCCCCAGACCCTGCGAACGATGGATCGACTCGGCGTACGGGTCGTGGAATTCGGCCAGGACGATCCGGCCATTTGATCGATATTATCGATCATGATATAGGAACAATCGATTTGAGTTATCCACCCGAGTCGGCGATCTTGGGGCTCTCCCGCGCGGCCCATGCGAAGAGCACGGGCCGGAAACAACGAGAATGAACCAGAGAGGAATGAGGAATCCACCATGAGCACAGCCGTCACGACGCTCGTCACCACATCCGCCCCCGACTTCACCGCCACCGCGGTCGCGCCCGACAACAGCTTCCAGGAAGTCAGCCTGTCTGACTTCAGGGGCAAGTACGTCGTACTCTTCTTCTACCCGCTCGATTTCACGTTCGTCTGCCCCTCCGAGATCATCGCTTTCGACCGAAGGCTGGACGACTTCCGAAAGCGGGACTGCGCCGTGATCGGAGTCTCGGTCGACTCTCACTTCACGCACCTCGCATGGAAGAACACGGACGTCAACCAGGGGGGGATCGGGAATATCCAGTACCCGCTCGTCGCCGACATCACGAAGGAGATCGCCAGGCAGTACGGCGTACTCCATGACGACTCCGTCGCGCTGCGCGGCCTCTTCTTGATCGACCAGGAGGGTGTCATTCGCCACTCGGTCGTCAATGATCTGCCGCTCGGGCGCAGCGTCGACGAGGCCCTTCGGCTGCTCGACGCCCTGCGCCACACCGAGGAGCACGGCGAAGTCTGCCCCGCCAACTGGCATGCCGGCGAGGACGCGATGGACCCCTCCGCCGACGGGGTGGCGGCTTATCTCTCCAAGCACAGCTAGCGCGGGCCACCGCGAGGAGACCTGGGCGGGGGCGTTCTGACAGGCGAGGACGTCCCCGCTCAGAGGTCGAACCGGCTGATGTAGCCGGACAGCCGGCCCCTTACCTGATCGACCGTGAGACCGTATCGCTCCAGATCGTACGTGTGGGCGCCGTGCTTGCCGCGAGGGTTCTCACTCGCGTGTGTGAACATGGCCGCCTCGGTCTCCGCGCTGAGGGGGAGGTCGAAGTGCCGATAGATACCTCGCACCGCGCCTGCCGAGTCGGCGACGAAGTCGCCGTACCGCACATCGATGAAGTGCCCTTCATCGCAGCGCTCGCGAGCAGCGAGCCCGCGCTCGAGCGAGCGAGCGAGATACTCGAGCACGTTCGCGCCCAGCTCCGGCTGCGTTGAGCAACCACGCACCTCGAAGAGAGCCTGCATCATGCTGCAGTACGAGGCGATCGACTCGCAGGGATCTCGGTGGGTCATGATGATGCAGCAGTCAGGGAACATTTCGAGCAGGATGTCGAGCGCCCAGAGGTGCACGGGCGACTTGAGCAGCCAGCGCTCAGCAGGTCGCTGCCAATCCAGCATCTGGAGCAGGCCGCGGTAGTAGGCGTAGGAAGCATGTAGATCCTGCCGCTGAAACCAGGAGCCATACGGCTCCATGAGCACCTCGATACCGAAGTGAGCATTGCAGAATGTGTGGGCCAGCAGCAGGACGCACTCCTCCGGAACGTCTGCATCCGCGAAATGAATCTTCGTGAAGTCCGGACTGTTGTCCCGCATCCGCTCGTAGGTGTCCTTCATAGCCTGCCGCCGCGGATCGGGTTCGCCCCGAGCCAGCCCTTCGGCGGGATCGGGGAAGAACCCCTCCCACAGCAGCAGCGGACGCGACGCCGGATCCATCGCGAGCAGGTTGAAGAGCGCCGAAGTGCCGGTGCGAGGAAGCCCGGTCATATAGACCGGCCGGCGGATTTGCCGCTCGCGAATCTCCGGATACCGCGCGCGTGCCCGCTCGACGCGAAGCCGCGTGGCCAGGAGCTGCACCACTCGTTTCCAGTTCATCTTGCGCCCGGCCTCGGAGAGTCCGGCGGACTTGTCGTAGGTCTCGAGCAGAACGCGCAGACCCTCGCGAAAGTCATCACCACCGAAATCGGCTGATCCGGCCTTCCGAACGGCGGCCTCACTGACTGCCTGCTCACTGAATCCGTACTCAGCCACCGCGCAGCTCCTTTAGATCGACGACACGCGTCCTCGGCTGGGGATGCTCGGAAGCCCGAATCCAACGCCAGCACATCGTGCCAAAACCATGGCCACAGGTGTCCAGCCAGTTCTCGACGCCCGGGTTCTGGTGCGCGACCACGACCCGCACCGAGCCGTCGTCACGCGAGACGGCTGTGTGGTTGTTGATGTGCACCGGGAAGTAGCGGTAGTCAAGAGACTCGAGCCAGTGGTTGGCCAACTGGAAGTTCCAATAGTCGCACTCTGGCGGCGTCGCCTCGATCACGAGCGCCTCGTTGGGTCCGAGTCGCCAGTAGCTGTGGTAGTTGGCGATGTTCGGATCACCACCCGCGATGCGCGCGGTCTCCGGATCGAAGCGCGGCAGCTCGTTTACGTGACTCTCGAAGCCCGAGGCCCAGCTGGCGAAGATGCGCGAACACCCGATGACGAACTGGCCCGCGGTCGCCAGCGCCCGGTCCATACGCGCCGGATCGAGATGGCGGGGACTGCTCGGACCGTCGATGCGCTCGATCGTAATTTCGGCCGGAATCTCGTTCTCATGATCGAGGCGCGTCTGGCGCACGATCAGGGTTCGGCTGCGGGGCTCCGTCCGCAGCCAGTTGCCCGGCGTTTCCTCGGCGCCCATGATGATCTCGAAACGACCGTCCGCGTCGATCTCCATGTCCTTCGCCTCGAGGTAGCCCGTGGTCTCCAGCGTCCCGGTCGCTCCGTAGTTGCCCGCCTGGGTGCCAAAGCCGAGGTAATGCACACTGCCCCGACTGCCGGTGATGCGGTATGTGCAGTTGCCGTCGATCGGCGCACTGCCGTACAGATTGTCGGGGTTGTCCATGCCCATCTTGATTGTCTCGTGGGCAGTACGTCGCACGAAGGGGGCTTGGGGATCGGCTGCTTCGACGAAGGTCTCCAGCCCGGCACGCAGCAGCCGAGTGAGATAGCGCCAGCCCTCCGCTCGGGTCAGCAGATCGCCGGGCGAGTTCTCATCGAGCACGACGCTACCCGCAGCCTTGAGCGTGTCGCAAAAGTCATCCCAAGCCTGGCCGCTGATGACTCGGCCGACAGCATCCTGCTCGTCACTCATTTCTCACCTCTTGTCCAAAACCGTCGTTCACGCTCGTGATCGCCAGCCGACTGGATCGATCACAGGCTAGCAGCCACTCTCGGAGCGAGTGTATGATGCCGCAGGGGGGGAGGTCCATGATCGCGAGGCTTCTGGAGAATGAACGAGTGGTGGTAACGGGTGCCTCCCGTGGTCTCGGGCGTGCCTTCGCCGTGGCACTTGCCGAGCAGGGTGCGCGTCTGGTGATCAACGGCACCAACCCGGAGAAGCTAGCCGAGACTCAGACGCTGATCGACGAACGAGGGGGGACGGCGGTCAGCCAGCTCGGCTCGGTAGCGGACTACGATGCCTGCCAGGAGCTCATCGAGCGCAGTCTCGACGAGTTCGGCGGCGTCGATACTCTGGTGAATAACGCCGGCACCGTGCGTGACCGGACTCTGCTTCGCATGACGCCCGAGGAGTTCGATGAGGTCATCGCAGTCAACCTGCGCGGTTCATGGGCCTGTGGCCAAGCGGCTGCGCGGGCCATGAAGGAGTCCGGTGGCCGCATCATCAACGTGATCTCCGGCAGCGCCTTCACAGGACCGATCGGACAGACGAATTACGCCGCCGCCAAGGCTGGCGTGGCAGCGATGACCCGCTGCTGGTCCTTCGAACTCGAACGCTACGGCATTCGCTGCAACGCCGTCTGGCCCGTCGCGTTGACGGACATGACCGACGTCATCGTCGAGCGCAATCGGGCACTGGCCGAGAAGGAGGGGCGCACACCTCCCTCCCCTGCCGAGATGGGTCTGGGGCGGCCCGAGCAGATAGCGCGGCTGATCGTCTTTCTCGCCAGCGCCAAGGCTGATGCGCTCAATGGACAGATAATCACTTTCAACGGCCGCAAGCTCGCGCTCTGGACGCACCCGTGCGAGGTGAATATCCATGAGCGGGCGGATTGGAGCCTCGAAGAACTCGTTCGGGACTTCTTCGCGACGGCGGGACGCGAGCTCCAGCCGATCTACAAGGCGATGAAGCGGGTGTGAGCCCCTCCTGGACTCGCTGACGCGCGGCTGGCCAACTCTCCAGGCACACAGGGTGCTGCTGTCAGGCTTTGCTGGCGCCGATCGCGGCCTTGTGGAGCGTTTCGAACTCGAACTGTGTCGCCTCTACAAGGTGGTGGAGATCGGGTAGCGCGTCCCAGTCTGAGTTGAAGCCCCAGTAGAGGCTGCCGGCGTAGCTCACGAGTCCGATGCCCAATGCCTGATTGATTCCCATTGGCACGAGCGGGTAGACCTCGAGCAGCGGCGCACCGAGCACGGAGAGCGGTACCGGCGAGCCGGGAACACTGGTGACGATCATGTTGGCGGCGCGGCTCCAGAGCCCGAGCTGCGCCATCTGCCCCATCAGCGCGCTATCGGTCAAATCGGCGATCTCTGCCAGCGTCTCGGCACCCAGGCTCTGCTTCGACCCCTTCACCTCTCGCGTGGCGTCGAGGATGCGCAGATAGCGCTGGTGCGGATCTGGCTCGTCGAGCGGCAGCCTAACGACGACCGATGACACGTGGCTCCCGGAGATGCCGCCCTCACTCTTGCCGCGCTTGTCGATGGGCACGAGCACGCGAAAGTCGAGACCATTGACCGACATGCCGCGGCGCCCGAAAAACGTCCTGATGGCACCCGCTGTGGTCGCGAGCACTACGTCGTTGATCTTGCCGCCCAGGCGGTTCTTGATCTCCCTCGCCGCGTCGAAGTCGACCGGCATCCAGTCGAGGCGCCTGTAGGGACCGAGCGACTGGTTGAGGGGGGTCTCGTCTGCTGGTCGAAACCCACTGGTAGCCACTTCGACGATGCCTTCCATGGCATCGCGAACGGAATCGTGTCGCCCGGCCGCCCCGGCGAGAACGCGACTGCCCGAACGCAGAAGCGAGAGTGGGAGTGAGGCGCGACGGGAAATCGCGTCAACGAGCAGCCGACCGCTGGAGGGGGGGGGACGCGGGAGCCACTCTCGAGGGTTCCGCCGCCTGCGAGCAGCCTCGGGCGCCATGAGAGCGGAAAGAATGTCGATCCCCCCCTGCCCTCCAACGAGGGAATGGTGCACCTTCGAGATGATCGCGAAACGGCCGTCCTCGAGCCCCTCGACGAACCAAAGCTCCCAGAGTGGCCTGACGCGATCCAGCTGCTGCGACATGATGCGTCCCGCCAACCGTTTGAGCAGCCGCGCGTCGCCGGGGGCGGGGAGGCGCGTGTGACGTACGTGGTACCGGAGATTGAACTTGTCATCGTCGATCCAGACGGGCTGTCCAGTGCCGGGGACGAAGTTGAGTTTCTGCTGAAAGCGAGGGCGTTCCTGCAGCGCCTGGTCGACGAACTCGAAGATACGCTCTATGTCGATCCCGCCGACCTCGTTCGCCAGAGGACCGATCTGGCAGATCGCGACGGAACCGATGTGCATGTGCGTATTGCCGTCCTCGAGGTTGAGGAAGGTCGATTCCAGCGCCGACAGGCGATCGTAGTGCGAGTAGCTCACGGTCGAAGCTCCCGTCGACGCGGAGCCGACTCGTCGTTGTCTCTCAGCCCAGTCCTCGTCAGCGTCTTGCTACAGGGTCGGGGGCGAGGATCTGCGGTCGCCGAGCACGTGCGCTCACTCGTGCTCGACCGGCGCAACGAAGCGCTCGTCCGCGCAGGCGCCGTCGGCGATCTCCTGCAGATTCGTGCTGGATGCCCACTCGTGAATGTGGTCATTGAGGCGACTCCAAACGCCGTGCAGCGGGCAGGGATGAGCGTCGTCGCAGGTCCCCCAGCCGAAGGCACAGCGGCCCTCCGTCGGATAGGCGTCCACAGCCGACAGAATCTCTATGAAGGGGATTTCGGCGGCAGGCCGGGCCAACATGAATCCGCCGCCCTGGCCCTTCTGCGAGACGAGCAGATCCGCCAGCACGAGGCGGCGCAGCACCTTGGAGAGGTAGTGAGGAGGAATGCCGGTCGAAGTCGACAAATCCGTGGCACGAATTGGCTCCCCACGGGGCACAGTCGCCAGCCACGCCATGGCTCGCAGAGCATACTCGGCGGTCTGTGAGACTATCATGCGACTCCCTGCGAACGGTGCCACGCGCGGTCGGGTCCACGGCTTAGATCGGCTCGGCGCATTGACCGAGTTGAGCCCGTGGCGTACTATAGCATCAATCGACATCTAGATCCATTTATCCTGGACTATCCATCGGGCGTACCACCAGAGATCTGACGGGCAGCACGCCAGAGACCGAACGATCCGAAGGACATCGATTCATTGATCGGGTGAGCAGTGCGCGAGGGGCGCGGCTGAGCGCCCGAGAGAACACCGAAGGCTAGCAGGCGCACAGCCGAGCAGGGTCGCTGAGGGTCTTTCCTCGGCTCCTCCGGCGCTCGAGCAGCCGAGTGTGATCCAGCCTTCCAGACGGGGCAGTCTATCCGTTGAGAGTGAGCGGAGAGTCGTCAATCGCAACCCGCTCGGCGGGTATGCAGAGCGCCCTGAGGCTCTCTCAGCCCCGCCTGGCGGTGCGAACAAACGTTCGCTTCGCGGCCGTCAGAACTCGCCGATGCAGCGTGTCCTTTCGCTTCGCACCACACCGATGGGAGATCGGCGAGGCGACAAGACCGAGTTCTTGGAAGTTGCGAACGATTCCATCTGTGCAAACCTCGTTGTACCCCCCGTTGAAGCCACCAAATGGGTAGCGGATTCGGATCTACACCTATTTGAGTCATCCGGGGGAGGAGCACCACGCTGGATTGGCTCGCAGCGGGACCACCGAGCGCAAGCTGCGGGTTCCGTGCCAACGGAGAGCCGGTCCAGTAGCGATCTCGAGTGCGTCACAGGCGAGACGTGTCTGAGCAGCGAGCACTCCGCTCGTCCGCAAGCTCAAGAACGACTTCGCCGTGGGTCGCAGGCCGTTTTACCAATCCGCAGCCGCGGACCAAGCCTGTGTCATCTGACACAGTCGGAAAGGAAGAGCATGAATACGTCAGAGAAAAGTCGAATGACATTCAAGAGCACAGTGCTCGGGCTCCAGGTGCTCGCGTTACTGCTGCTCGGCACTCCGCTGGCCGGCACCGCGGCCGCGGGCGATGACTTCTGGGATGCGCTCACCGGCGGAACGCCGACGTTGAACGTTCGCGGGCGCATCGAGGTTGCGGATCAAGGCAAGGTCCGCGGTTCGACGGTAGACACGCGCCGCAGCTCGAAGTCTTACACGATCCGCACGCGCCTCGGCTATGGCACGAAGGTGTGGAACGGCGCTTCTCTGTTTGCCGACTTCGAGAACGTCGCGGCAATTGCCCCGAGCAAGTCTTTCGACAATGCCAAGGCGGTCGCGGCCGTCGGTAGCCGGACCACCATCGCGGATCCCACGACGACCCAGGTCAATCAGGCGTTCATGAAGTACACGAATAGCGATCTACTGGGAACGACGGTGATCGGCGGCCGCCAGCGGATCAAGATCGATGACGACCGCTTCATCGGCAACGTGGGCTGGCGACAGAATGAGCAGACTTACGACGCGGCGTTGCTCGACTCCTCCCTCGGAGTCGACAAGCTGTCGATCAAGTATGGCTTCATCGGCATGGTACGTCGCATCTATGGCAACCAGGGCACCCAACCCGACTGGAATTCGAGATCGCACCTCATCAACGTCTCCTACGGCGGGCTCGATTGCGCCAAGCTGATCGCTTTCGCCTACCTGCTCGATTTCAGGAATAGCGCGCCCGGAAACTCTTCCACGACGTTCGGCGTGAGGCTGCAGGGGAAGCAGGAGATCAACGACAAGCTGAAGGTCGGCTATCAGACGAGCTGGGCCTACCAGCAGGACTGGAAGAAGAATCCGGCCAACTACAAGGCGCACTACTTCCTGGGCGACGTTGACCTCGGCTACGATCCCTGCGGTGTGCTGGGTGTGGGCTTCGAAATGCTGGGCAGCGACAATGGGAACGGAGGCTTCGTAACGCCGCTCGCCACGGGCCACAAGTTCAACGGCTGGGCGGACGTGTTCCTGGCCAACGGCGGCGCGAACGGACTGCGAGACATCTATGTCTACGCGTCCCCGAAGCTGCCGTATAAGCTGGGCGGCAAGGTGGCCTATCACCACTTCCGCAACGATCGCAACAACAACGTGCTGGGCAACGAAATCGATGTGGCGGTGAATCGGAAGATCAACGATCACCTGACCCTGCTCGTCAAGTCGGCCTACTTCGCAACGCGAAGTACTGCTCTGGCCGACATCTACAGGATCTGGCTCCAGGCCACAGTGAACTTCTGACCGGCCCTCGTTCGGTCCGCACGCACGATCTGTGAGGCGCGGCGCATTGCGCCGCGCCTCACTTGCTCGTGCGCTCCTGCCACCAGCGATCCAGCTCGGGCAGGAAGTATCGCAGCCTCACCTTCTTGAACTCTCGCTCGCTGAAGAGAACTTCGTATTCGTCCAGGCCTGTGGTCCGGGAGAACGCGTCGGCGAGTTCGCGACAGCTCTCGCGACTCGGCCCGTGGACCATGCTGTACAGCGTGTAGGGAAATCCGTCGATCGCCTCGCGGGCGTAGCAGTGACTCACCTCGGGTGCGCTTGCGAGCTTTCGCCCTGCGTCTTCCATCTCGCCGGGCGAAACGCGCCAGACCACCATGCCATTCTCCCGCACACCGAGCTTGCGATGTCGCAGCGTGCCGACATAGCGCCGGATCGCGCCACCCAGGTGCTGATTCGCAAAGGCAATGAGCTCATCGCCCGTCACCTCCGCCTTGCGAGCCAGCTCATCGAAGGGCCGGTGCACGAACGCAAGCGGCGTCTGCAACGCGCGGAAGAGTCGTGCCTCGCGCTCTCCGACCTCGATCGACTCTGGCGCCGTTGACGATGTGAGAGTCGCCGCCGTCCTGTTCTTGAGACTGTCCGGATCAAAGTTCACGCCAATCTTGAAGGTATGCGTGCGCCTAAGGGCCCGAAATCCATCGACGCCGGCCTCGGCGGACAAGAGATCGAGCGTGGTCTCGAGACTCATCTCGGGTGGCACCGCGATGGTGAACCAGAGATTGTAAGCGTGATTGCGCAGATAGTTGTGTGTGACGGTCGGATGAGCGCTGACGACTCGAGCCGTGCTCTCCAGCTTGTCCTTGGGAACCATGCCCGTCACCAGCGCACTGTCGTGGCTCAGAACACCGCCCTCGAGCACCGCCGAGATTTCGCGCAAGATCTCGGTCTCGTGAAGCTCGCCGAGGCCGCCGAGAACCGCCTCCTCCGACAGGTCCAGCAGCTCGCCCATGCGCAGAAAGGGTCGTTCCACGAACGGCACACCCGCCTGAACAGCCCGTATCAGACGGTTGCGATTCCGTTCGGAGAGAGATCCCACCATTTCACCTCGAGCCAGTGTGATCACAGCCCGACTCGAAATGCGCGCCAAACACCAAAGATGCCCGATGGGGACGCGAGAGCGACGCTGTCTTCGATCTCGTGACTGCTCGCGTTGACGAGGAAGAGCTTGTTATCCTGATTGGCGCTGACCAGGACATGCGAGCCGCGCGGCGTAAAATCCATGTGATAGATGCGGCGACCGACACGGATGGTGTCGCTGACCGCCAAGGTCTCGACGTCGACTACCTGCACGTAAGCGTCATCCGCTTCGCCGGAGAAGCTCACCCAGACCTCCCGCTCGCTCGGAGCACGCACTGCGTAGACCGGGTGACCACGCAGCGGAATCGAACGCTCGAACTGCCAGCTTGTACGATCGAGAACGGCCAGGCGGTCCTCTCCGACCAGCGGCACGAAGATCCACTTGCCCGCAACCGCCCAGGACGCGAGGTGCGGAAGCTTGACGGGCATTCCCCGTTCGTACTCCCGCTCTGGGTCACGCAGGGAGACCTCGCGCACACCCTCCCCTGGACGCGTCAGGTCGAGCAACGAAACTCGATCCGATTTTATGTGCCCAACCACGTAATACCTTCCATCGGGTGTGATCATGGCATCGTATGGGTTGCTCTGAGGCGTCTTGATCCGATGCTCGATCGGAAAGCCAGGCTTCGAGGCATCGACGATCCAGATCTCCGCGCCCTCGATCAAGACGCACACGAAGCGGTTGCCGGGAGCATCAACCACACCCGTAACGCGCGAGGGCACACGCTCTTCGCCCGCCTCGAAGGTGGCACTGTGCTTCGTCAACACCTGCATGCTACCCGAGTCGAGTATTGTGAGTCCGCCGGGCACATACTCCGCGGTGGCAATGTATCGCCCATCCTGACTGATCGCGTTGTCGATGGAGTTCTCTGACGTGAAGACCACACCCGCGCGCTCCAATTTCTGGAGATCGATACGACTCACCTGACCGTTGCGCGTGGCGAGGTAACCAAAGCGCAGATCGGGCGAGAAGATCATGGTGGCGTGACGCAAGTCGCCCAGGCCGGTGATGCGCTGCGGCAGCAGCTCACGCTCGACGAAGTCGTAGATCGCCAAGCTGCCCGAGTCCCTCTCGACGACAAAGACGCGCGAGCCGATCCCGCCGGCCTCGGCGAGCGAAGCGAGCAGCCAGCCGCTCACCAGAATCAACGACAATACGATGCGCATCGAATGACCTCAACGAACCGCAAGAGCGGCGTCTGCCCCCAGGCCGATCTCTACGTCCTGCATCACGCAGGCGGGATCCGACGCCCACACATCGCGATAGCGGGCGAGCGCCCTCTCCCGGTGGGAGCCGCGACACAGGTGGCGCTCCGAGCAAGCCCCGCAGCGGCCAGTCAGGTATTCGAGGCGCCGCCGCAGCTGCTCGCGGAGCGGATGATCCAGGATGCTCTTGAACGACTGCCGCCGCACGTCTCCCAGCACCGCGGCCCGCCAGAACTGGTCCGGGTGCACGCGTCCCCGGGAATCGACATTGAGGATCCGCTCGCCCGCTGAATTGCCGCCTCGCCCAATGAGGAGTTCGCGGACCTCTGCAGCGGCGTTCCCGCCGTAGCGCCGTTCGAGCCACTGTAACAGGAATACGCCGTCTGAATCGTTGGAACCGGTCACGATCCGTGGACCACGATCGGCAGCCACCAGTGATTCGGCCCGCTCGAAGAGCCGCAGGAGAGCCGCGCGCGTTTCCTCCTGCGACAGGTCGTCGTCTGCGATCTGGTAACCCCGCCCTGAGTAGACCAGGTGGGAGAGGTAGAAGCGATCCGCCTCCACATCAGCCGCGAGATCGATCAAATCGTCGAGCTGCTCGCGGTTGCTCTGGCTGAGCGTCGTTCGAAGCCCCGTAGCCATACCAGCGCTCTTGGCAAACCTCAGCCCCCGAATCGCCGCCTCGTAGCCCCCGGCCAAACCGCGGTACCGGTCGTTCGACTCCGCGATTCCGTCGATGCTGACACCCACGTAGGCCACACCGCACCGCGCCAACCGAGCCGCCACGTCCTCGTCGATCAGGACTCCGTTACTCGAGAGTTGCGGCGCCATGCCGAGCTTCCGCGCGTGTGCCAGCAGGTCGAAGAGGTCGGATCGCAGCAGGGGCTCTCCGCCGCTGAAGATCACCACCCGCACACCGCAACTCGCCAGCTCGTCCAGCAGACGCAGCGCCTCACCGTGTGTCAGATCGCTGGATGCGGGTTGTGACACGGCGGCCGCATAGCAGTGGGGGCAACTCATGTTGCAGTGCATGCAGACGTTCCAGACCACCACCGGTGCCTGCTCACCAGACGCCGTGAAGCGTAGCGGCGAGCGCGAGCGCAGCTCCGCTCCACTCACCTTGCTGCGCGCCAGCTCGATGAACTCGCTCACCGGAAGCACGGAATCCCCTCCGCCCGCTTCCGTCTCCCATCTCTCACGTCCCTCACGTCTCTCACTCTCGTTCTTCCCGGCTCCCTTTCCTGCTCGCTCGCCGGCATTCTCTCGACCATCCTCTCTCGCTTCCTGACGGCCCGAGCGGCTCCGGTTCTGGCTCGCGGCAGCATAGCTCACGAGCGCCGAATCGAGAGCGAACGCGAACTCTGCGCTCCCCCTTGACCGGCGCTACACGATGAAAGAGATTCCGACCGGGAGATCCATCATGTCGCACTCCGGGATGGCCAGACTTGCGCTCGCTACCGCCTGGATCGCGCTGTCCGCGCCGGAGAGCACGCTCGCCGCCGAGCGCGGCGACGCCGACGCCGCCGCGGCCTATCGCCAACACTGCGCGGAGTGCCACGGTGAGCGGCGCTACGGCGGCTACGCCTCGCCCCTCATTCCGGCCACCCTCGGGCGCAAGCAAGACGACGCGCTGCTGAGGGCAGTCCTCGAGGGTCTCACCAGTACGCAGATGCCCGCATTCGCCGACAAGCTGTCCGCCGAGCAGGCTCGCAATGTGGTGGCACTTGTTCGAGAGCCCATCGACGAGGTCCGCTGGACGATCGAAGACATCGCAAAGAGTCGGATCGAGCCGCCGCGCGAGGGGGTCGCGATCCCTCCTGAGATTCGCCGGGAGAACCTGGTCCTCGTCGTGGAGAGAGGGACGGGCAGCGTGTCCGTCCTCGATGGCGACCGAATGCACGAGCTCGACCGCTTTCCGGTAGGACGAATTCATGGGGGGCTCAAGTTCGACCACGCCCTTCGCCAGGCCTTGGCAGCGACACGCGACGGAACACTCGTGGACTACGACTTGGTGGATGGAGGGCTGAGAACCAAGGTCAAGGTCGGCGTCAATACGCGCAACATCGCCGTCTCGAGCGATGGCGACTTCGTCGCCGCCGCAAACCAGCTGCCCCAGAGCCTGGTCATCCTCGACGGGCGTCTACGCCCGCTCTCTCTATTCCCGCTGCCCGGCCAGCCGAGTGCCGTTTACGCACTTTCGGGTCAGCGTCGATTCATCCTCACCCTGCGCGATCTGCCGCTGCTCTACTCCGTGCAGTATCCGGAGCTCACTCTCGAGAAGATAGAACTGCCGGAGCCCTTCGAAGACTTCGTATTCGTGCCGGGCCGGCCACAGCTCGTCGCCAGCTCGCGGGGTGGAAGCCAACTCCTGCTCTACGACTACGACCGCAATCGGGTTGTCGCAAGCCTGCCGACACAGGGGCTTCCTCACCTCTTCTCCGCCAGCTTCTTCACGCGAGATGGTGTCTTGCACGCCGCATTCAACCACATGGGCCTCCCGCGCCTCTCAGTGATCGAAATGGACTCGTTCAGGATCGAGGCAGAGATCCCGCTACGTGGACCTGGATTCTTCACTCGCACGCACCCCGGCACGCCCTATTTGTGGATCGACACCAATACCGACGCGATCCAGCTCGTAGAGAAAGCATCCCTCGCGCTACTGGAGCGGACTCTGGTGCCGGAGGTGGGCAAGAAGGCGATGCACGTCGAGTTCACGGCGGAGGGTGATCTCGCATTGATCAGTGTCTGGCACGAAGACGGAGCCGTCGTCGTCTATGGCTCTCGGAGCCTCACGGAGTTGGTCCGTCTGCCATACGCCATGCCGGTCGGCAAGTACAACGCCATGAACAAGACCCGCATGCCTCACGGCAGAGCCAAAGGGTCGGAGTGATCAACATGACCACACACGCGACGAGTCTTCTCCTCACCAGCGTGCTGCTCGCCGTCGCTGCAGCGACCTTTCCTCCAAGACTCGCCCTCGCACGGGACGACGTGCCACCGGAGCTGCAGGACAAGTCCAACCCGATTGCGCTCGACAAGCGGCAGGTCCGATACTTCACGCGGCAATACAAAGGGAAGTGCGCCCGGTGCCACGGGCGCGACGGCAACGGTACCGGGAAGGAGGGTTCGGACCAGGAGTTCCCGCCGGCAAACTTCACCGATGCCGACTACATGAACAGCCGTAGCGACGGGCAGCTCTTCTATCAGATCAAGATGGGTGGGGGAGAGCGCTGCGCGATGCCGGCGTTTGGGCCCGATTCGGACCACGGGTGGAGCGAGGAAAAGATCTGGCAGATGGTCTCTTTCGTTCGCCGATTCTCTGGACACTTCGACCCCTGAGTCGGCGCGAGCCTACTGCATGGGGTCGCCGCTACTATCCAACAAGACGGGCTCACCTCTCGACTCAGAACCCTCGGGCCGGTGCTCTGTGATCAGGTGTCGGGCTGTAGCGAAATTCTCCTCGCGTAATGGCGCTCGCGACTTTCACCATCAATGTGAATAGCAACGCGCCGATTGCCCAGATTCCAGCCCCGACCAACACTTCGTTCAGGCTCGGACCGTAGGCGTAGACTTCGCCCAGCATGTCCGGCGTCTGGCCGGGCAGCAACAGACCCATCCCCTTTTCGATGAAGACGCCGCTGAATGCAAAGACACAACCGGCGGCAAGCAGAGGCATCGACTGGCGCAGAATGGGGACCATGAAGATCACGAGTGCCGTCACGTTGCAGGTGAATGCAAGCCACGTGTAGACGGCGATACCCGTCACGCCGTGACTTCCGAACCACTGATACCGAGAGTGAGCCGTATGGCTGGTCTGGCTGTAGAACTCGGTAAAGACCTCCGTTCCAAGGAAGAAGAGGTTTACCGCCATGGCATAGGCGAGCAGTTCACCGATCTTGTAGAGCGCAGCATCCGGGATCGTCAGTCTGCCGAAACGGCGCACCGTCAGGAAGATCAGGAAGAGGAGCGCCGGCCCAGAACAGAATGCACTGGCGATGAAACGTGGCGCCAAGATCGCCGTGTGCCAGAAAGGGCGCGACTTGACGCCCATGAAGAGGAACGCCGTCACCGTATGGATGCCGATCGCGAACGGAATCGAGAGAAAGATGATCGGCATGACCAGGTTGGGGTT
Organism: Deltaproteobacteria bacterium; assembly: GCA_029261835.1. Taxonomy (GTDB): domain Bacteria; phylum Myxococcota_A; class UBA9160; order UBA9160; family UBA4427; genus JAJDAO01. The sequence goes on from JAJDAO010000069.1 coordinate 94,873, forward strand.
GTACTTCCGCCCCGTGAAAGCCATGAAGAGGATGTACGTGACGATAAACCAGTTGATCGCGAAGTAGCCGTTCAGGACCAGGATGTCCCAGGTCAGGAGCGAGTGGGGAAAGTTCGGTGTCCCAGCCACGGGCATCAGGTGCCAGATGAATTCGGGGCGCCCGACATCCACTGTCACGAAGAGCATGCACATGACGATGGCTGCCACGGAGAGCAGCTCGCCGAAGAGGACGACCTCCCGCAGCGGACCCCAGTTGTACACGTAGGCGGGCACGACCAGCACTACAGCCGCGGCCGCCACGCCCACCAGGAATGCGAAGTTCCCGATATAGAAGCCCCAGGAGACCTGATCGCGCATGTTGGAGGTAATCAGGCCGTGTGCCGCCTGATTCCCGTAGGCGACGAGCCCCGCGGCGATGACCAGCAGCAACAGTCCGAGCCAGGCGTAGTACGTCACGTTGCCACGGACGACCGTGAGGACGCTTCCCTTTGCGAACTGCAGGAAGAGCTTGACGTTCTCCATCCTCTCCGACTCCCCCAGTTCGCTATCTCGTGACGCTCGAGCCGTAGAAGTAAAAGAACTTCGGTTTGGTCTCGAGCTCGGACTTGAGCACGAAGGTGCGCTTGTTCTCCATCAGGTATCGGATCTCACTCTCGGGATCGAGCAGATTGCCGAACTTGCGAGCGCCGACCGGACAGGCCTCCACACACGCGGGATAGCGCCCTTCACGCGTTCGCTGAATACAGAACGTGCACTTCTCCACCACACCCCTGGGACGTGGTGTATTCCCGATGATGTGCATATTCGGGTTGATTTCTTCTGCCGGAACATTGGGCTCGCCCCAGTTGAAGTGGCGCGCACCATAGGGACACGCTGCCATGCAGTAGCGACAACCGATACACCAGTCGTAGTCGATCACCACGATGCCGTCCGGCTCCTGCCAGGTGGCGCCGGTGGGGCAGACCTGTGAGCAGGGCGAGTCCTCGCAGTGTTGACACGCTACGGGCAGATAGAACTTGCCCTCCTGCGGCACCTGATCGGGCTCGTAGTAGGGGTTCCCGTCCTCGAGATTGATGCCGCGCAGCACCGCCTCACGTTCGAACTCAAGGACGCGAATCCAATGAATCTCGGGATCGCGCGACTGGTTATTCTCGTCCACGCAGGCATAGACACACTGGCGGCAGCCGACGCAGCGGGAGACGTCGAGCCCATAGCCGAAGACCACACCCTCCATGGGCCCGTTGGCGGATACCGTGACCTGCTTCCCATACCTGTTCGAGTACTTCTCCTCGACCCGCCTGAGTACCGCCTCGAGTTCTTCGTCTGAGAGCTCCCGGAAGTTCTTGCGAAAGAAGTCCTCGATATCAAACTCGAGCGCCTTGGCGGCTGTCGGAACACCGCTCAGAGCTCCGACCCCAATCGTGGCAGCGCCCTTGAGGAAGCCTCGGCGTGAGGCATCGGCCGACTCGGAGCCGCCCGTACTCGGCTTCGCTTCTCTGTCTCGGTCAGAGGCCGTCATGGGCATGCTCTCCTATCGCGCTCGACCCGCCAGCGATCTCCTCCGGACGTCTCGGTCGCGGCTTCGGGGCAATGGGCTTGAAGGCAGGCGAGTGTGGATCGTGGCAGGCCACGCAGGTGCGATACTCCTTCTCGCCCCGCCAGTGACCGGTTCGCTTGCCGTGTACACCGGCTCGCCAATCCCGGAGCTTCTTCGCGTGGCACTGGGTGCAGAGCTGCCAGGAGTTCTCGAAGGGCACCAATGTGTCATCGGCGAGGTGGAGATAGTCGCGCTGGTCGGCAGAGTGGCAATGCAGGCACCACAGGTCACCGTGGGCCAGCTTCTTGTCGTCGTGATCATCCTCAAGCTCGCGAGGGGTGCGATTGGCCGGCTCTTCGGCGTGACAATCGCTGCACGGCATGTACTCGTCGCTCATCGGGGGTGCCGGCATGAGAACGGCCAGAGCGTCCGGAACTTGCGCGCGAACAGGATAGTCACGCGTCGTCTCTGGCCGCTGCTCCAGGCGAACTCCGAACAGGCTGACGACCAGCACCACTGCCGTACCGAGCAAGACCCAGGTGGCGAGCTGATACGACGGAGGGCTCGGGCCCTCCGGGCCTGTCTGATCCGAACTCATTGCTAGTCCGCGCCGCTCTCGGCCATGGCGTCATATCCCTCTGGGACCGGATGCGCGATCTTCTTCTTCGCGGCGTCGTAGTCGAAACCAGCCGTGCTGCCGTCCGCAAGGCTATAGCGCTTTGCATCCCACGCCGGGCTTTCGTCGTTGTGGCAGGCGGTGCAGGCCTTCTCCATCTCGTTCTTCGGCCGGAGACCTTTGGCCTCGGCCTTCTCGCGGTCGACCATCACCTTCTTCTTGCGATAGTCCTTGCCCGCGCCGTGACAGGCCTCGCACTGAACGCCGGCCTTGACATCGAACCTGTCGGACAGCAACTCTGCGGCCACCCCATAGGCCGTCACGTGGCACTTGACGCACTTCTCGTCGGTCTGTGGATTGCTGACACCGGCGTCGGCGGCCCACTCTTTGGCCTTGTCGCTCGCGAGGGTCTCGAAGGCCGTCGCATGCTTGGACTCCGACCACTTGCCGTACTGATTGCCGATCGCCTCCTTCTTGTGGCAGCTCTTGCACTTCTTGGCGCCGACGTACTTGTGACTCTCGCCGCCCGAAGCTGCGGCCGTACCGCCGGCCAGCGACAATCCCAGCATCAAGAGCAACACCACGCACAGCCGTTTCATAGGTCGCTCCTCAAGCATGCCCACTCCCAAGGATGGGCGTCATCGAGCGTGCAGAGAGGATTCTTGGCAGAACTCCCTGTGACGCGACGAGCAACGATGCCCCAGCGTTGCCGGGAATTCCAGTGCTGGCTGGGAGTGAAACGAGAGCCGTCTGGCCGGTCGTCCGCGGCGTCAGAACGCACCGTGAAGTGGGGGACAGATGGCTTGCAGCGCTTGAGGCGCCGGCCGGCCGCGGGCTCTGCGAACCGGACCACGAGGCGACTTCCGAGTGAACCCGCCGTCAGACGGGTCCACCCGGAAGCCAGGCGCCTAGGAGAAATCCGAAGAAGTCACCCGCTCCTCAATAGACATCATAGACGGTGTTGTGGACATTCCACTTGCCGGTGGGCGTAACGAGCCAGTCGCCCTTGATCCGCGTCTTCTCTTTGAGGGTCTTGTCGTCATAGACGATGATCTCACCCTTCTTGTCCCACACTGCGGTCCACACCTCGTCGCCGGCCTTGTTGTACTCGAAGTGCACGATCTTGCCGCGCTTCGTGGCCTGCCAGCACTTCTTCCCTTCTTCGAATTGATCCTTGCGGAAGACGCAGACCTGCTGGTTCGCGCCCTCCTCCTTGGAGAGGGTGGAGTCAACCCAGATGTGGTTGCTGTTGGGGTGGGTCTTCAGGAAGAGCCCGGGACCACCGGTCTCCGCTTCGCGCACGATCTTCCAGGCGTGCTGGGGATGACCGTCGGGGTCGGATCCGTAGACCGATATCAGTGCCTCACCCAGGTGCGTGGTCGCGCTGACGGGGCCGTACTTGGGATCCACCCAGTTCGCACCGCGCCCGGGATGAGGCTTCACGCCCGTCTCGAACTTGGCCACGAACTTCTTGTCCTTCGTGTCCACGACAACCATCTGATCTCGCATGTTGGCTGCAATCAGCAGGTAGCGCTTGGTCGCGTCGAAGCCGCCATCGTGCAGGAACCGCTCGGTGGCGATCTGTGTCATGGTCAGGTTGTCGAGATCCGAGTAGTCCACGATCCAGACCATGCCGGTCTCCTTGATCGCGACCACCCACTCGGAGTCATGATGAGAGGCCACGATGGTCGCCACACGCGGCTCGGGGTGATACTCGTTCGTGTCGTAGGTCGAGGAGCGGGTCGAGATCACCTTGAGGGGCTCGAGGGTCTGCCCATCGAGCACGACCATCTGCGGGGGCCAGTAGCAACCCACGACGGCGAGCTTGTCGACGAAATCACCCTTCGGGCCCTTGTACTTCGAGACGTCGACCGAGCGGGCGTCGAGACAGACGCGAGATTCGGCCACCACCTGCGGCTTCTTCGCATAGAGGTCGATCAAGCTGACCTTGCCATCGCGCCCGATGGTGTAGAAGTAGCGACCCGTCGCCGACGCACGGAAGATATGAACCGCATGGCCCGTATCCACGACACCAACCAACTCCTTGGTGTCACCGTCGATGATCGCCCCCTGACCAGCGTCGCGCAGAATCGTGCCGAAGAAGTTGTCTATGTTGCGTCCGTGTTCCGGCTTCTTGGGTCGATCCGAAACCAACACGTGTACTTTGTGGGTCTTTTTCATGTCTTTGAGACCCATCTCGGGCGGAATCGGCGCCGGGAGCTGCATGTACTTGGCCATCAGAGCGGTCTCGGCTTTGGTGAGTTCGCCCGTGCGTCCCCAGCCCGGCATGCCGGCGTCCGTGCCATCGAAGATGGTTTCCTCGAGCTCCGCGAGGCTCTGCTTGAGCATCCTGTCGGCCGTAATCTTCGGGCCGGTGGCACCCTTGCGAAGCGCTCCGTGGCAGCCTGAGCAGCGGTCGAAGTAGATGAACTTGCCCTGCTCGAACTGCTCGTCGCTCAGCGAGGTCGCAGCAGCCGCCAAGCCGGCCCCGAGCGTCAAGAACAGCGAGACCGCCAGGCCGCAGCACAGCGCTCCGGTGAACCGCTTCAGCTGGGCTACCTCTCGCCCTACACCGGCGGCTGAGTTCTCTAGAAAGGATGCGCGTACCCGCTCCATGTTCGATCCTCCTCCTTATTGACATGCGGCGCGCCGGGACGGCGCCACCCGGTGAACCGGCCAAGTCGAACAGTGATCCTTGTTGAAACTGAACTATCGAGATTGACGACTTCCTCCGGCCGTAGCCCTAGGGGGGCCGGCCGAGCAAGATGCGAACTGGTCTGGCGTGAATCGTCGGCGATTGCTCTTGTCGTGGGCCCTCGCAAAAGTACTTGCCATGAGCTGATCAGGGCTTGACCGGTTGTGGCCATTATATACAATCGATAAACAGATCTCTAGATCCATTTATCGGAAAATCCGAGAATGACCCTGGGGCCTGGATCTGAGATACCTGCTTCTGTAGAGGACCACCGTCATCATGCCCGCCGCTCGCGATGAAGATGTCCGCGGCCTGCCGGAGCTGCGCTGCGCCCGCAGCTGGCTCGGCTTGGCGGTCGGCGTGCTGATCCTCGCCGGGCTCTTCTCGCTGGTAGTCGTGATCGGTCGCATGCCTCCCTTCGACCGGCTCGTCAGCGACCCGCTGCTCTTCAAACGCGGCCTGGTGGTGCACGTCAACCTGGCGCTGGTGGCGTGGTTCTACTCCTTCGTAGCGGCGCTGCTCTTCCTGGTGCCTGGCCGGCACGCGCCGGGCTGGCTGGCGCGCCACTCGGCGCAACTGGCTGGGGCAGGCATCGCCCTGCTACTGCTGGCCTCCGCGCTGCCCGGGGCGCGCCCGGTGCTCTCCAACTACATCCCCATGATCGACCACCCGCTATTCGCCACCGGACAGCTGCTCTTCGCGGCGGGCGTGCTAGCGAGCTTCCTCGGGCGACGACTGCTGCCGCGACCAACCTCTCGTCCGGCCTTCTTCGAAATCCCCGGTTGCGCCCGTGTCGGCATTCGCGCCACCGCGCTCGGCCTGGTGCTCGCCGCGCTCACCTTCGCGACGTCTCTGTGGCGAATCACCCCCGGCATTGCGCTGGATGCGCACTACGAGCTCCTCATGTGGGGAGGCGGGCACGTGCTCCAGCTCACCTGCAGTGTCGCCATGGTGACGGCCTGGCTGATCCTGCTGCACTCGGCTCTGGGCCGAGCGCCGCTGAGCCGCAGCACGGCCACACTTCTCTTCTTCGCCATGATGGCGCCCTGGCTCTTCTCGCCGTTTCTCGCGCTCGCCGGGACTTGGACCAGCGCCTACCGCGACGGCTTCACCAGCCTGATGCGCTGGTCGATCTTCCCCGTCGTCTGTCTCTTTCTCGTAGCCTGCCTGCGGCTGCTTGCCCAAGAACGACGTGCGGGCCGCATCGACTGGTCGGCCCTGGCCGATCCCCGGATCTCCGGCTTCCTGGCAAGCGCCGCCCTCACCTTGCTCGGCTTCTTGCTCGGCGCGGCCATCCGCGGTTCCAACACAATGGTGCCGGCGCATTACCACGCTTCGATCGGCGCCGTAACGGCGGCGTTCATGACACTCGCCTACGTAATGCTGAGCAAGTTCGGTCTCGCAGCCCCAACGCCCCGCCTGCGCCGTGCAGCCGCCTGGCAGCCGGTCCTCTACAGTGCGGGCCAGATCGTGTTCGCCAGCGGCTTCGCCTTGGCGGGCGCCTTTGGCATGACGCGCAAGACCTATGGCGCGGAGCAGGCCCAGCGAGGCTTGGGGGAGAGCGTTGGGCTCGGCGTGATGGGGATCGGCGGCTTGGTCGCCGTGCTGGGTGGAGTTCTCTTCCTCGTGGTCGTCGTCGCCATCTGGCGGCGCGGATCCGACGGGCGACAAGAAGACGACAATAGTGAAACCAAAGGGACACGGAGGTACCGATGGGAACGAGAGACCCGGATGGCAAGCATCCGTTTCAGAAGTTGATGGACAACCCCTGGCTCTTGCTCGCGCTGGGGGTGGTCATTCCAACTGTCTCCTACACGGTCTGGGGCTGGATCGAGCTGTGGGTGCTACCCGCAGCGACACTTCCTTGAGTGAGCGGAGGGTGGTATGAGCATTCATAATCCGCCGGCTGGCTGGCTGAAGCCGCCGATGGGAGCCGAGCGGCTCTGGGTGGGACTCGCACTCGCGTGGTGCATCATCATGTCGATCGCCATGCCCTACTGGCATTTCTACGGCAAGCAGAATCCGACAGGCGAGTCGTACAAGGTAACTGTGGCCGATTTCGCCGTTAGGACGCAGAAGTTCATCGCTGCGAACAAGGTCGGGGAAGAGACCGTACCGCTGCACATCGGAGACCAGGTGCTGGAGGAAAAGGTTCCGATTGTCGAGATTCCGCCTGGCGGCGACGGTTATCTGCTGGCAAGCATGTGGAAGTTCCGGCCGATCCTCAAGATGAAGATGGGGCAGACCTATCGTCTGCACATCTCATCCATGGATCTTCAGCACGGCTTTTCGCTTCAGCCGTTGAACATGAACTTCCAAGTGCTGCCGGGCTATGACCATGTGCTGACCATTACACCAACCAGCACTGGCGTCTTCGCCATCGTCTGTAACGAATTCTGCGGGATCGGTCACCATGGCATGACCGGTCGCGTAATCGTGGAATAGGGGGGACCCCATGGCCAGTGCAGTAGAGAGCCTTCCCATCTCCGGCAATCACCCGGCTTCCGAAGTCCGGACCTGCGACACGACTTCGCTGCCGGTCTGCTTGACCGCTCAGAAGTTCATCCGCATGCACGCAGTCGCTGCGGTCGTCTTCCTGTTGATTGGCGGAATCGCAGCCATTCTGATTGGCCTGACCCGATGGCCCGCAGTGCATCTGCTCCCCGCAGAGTGGTACTACCGCCTGTTGACCCTCCACGGGCTCAACATGCTGATCTTCTGGATCCTGAACTTCGAGATCGCCGTGCTGTACTTCGCGGGCACGGTGTTGCTCAACACGCGACTGGCATCAAGATGGGCCGCTTGGGGCTGCCTGGGCTTGATGACGGTCGGAGCGGTGATGGTCGACGTGGCGATCGCGCAGGGCAAGAGTGACGTGCTCATGACGTCCTATGTGCCTCTAAGGGCCAGCCCGTGGTTCTACCTGGGCATCATTCTGGTGGCGGTCGGGACGCTGGTCGGCGTGATCAATTACTTCGCCACCATCTACATCGCCAAGCGGGACAAGACCTATGAGGGTTCGGTACCGCTGGTGGTCTTCGGCGCCACTGCCGCCGCGATCATCGCGGTCGTGACCCTGCTCCACGGCGCAGTCGTGATGATCCCCACCTGGCTCTGGTCGATGGGTGTCCTCAGCCAGATCGATCCCGCCTGGTATCGCATCACCTGGTGGGGTCTCGGGCATATGTCGCAGCAGGTCAATGTCTGCGCGATGGTGTCTGTCTGGTACCTGCTGGGCACGCTGACGACGGGTGCTTCGCCTCTGAACCAGGGCGTCTGCCGCGGCGCTTTCGTCCTCTACATCCTCTTCATCAACCTCGCCTCCGCTCACCACCTGCTGGTGGATCCGGGAGTCGGTGCCGGCTGGAAGATATGGAACACGTCCTACGCCATGTACCTGGCCGTGCTGGCCTCCATGATCCACGGTTTCACGGTCCCGGCGTCGGTGGAGGTCGCGATGCGGAAGAAGGGCTTCAACCGGGGCCTCTTTGGATGGCTGGCGGCGGCTCCTTGGAGCAATCCAGGCTTCTCCGGCTTCTTCCTCTCGCTGGTGATCTTCGGCTTCGGCGGGGGGATCACGGGCGTCGTGCTGGGAACTCAGCAGATCAACATCATGGCCCACAACACGATGCGCATCCCGGGACACTTCCACGTCACCGTGGTCGGCGGCACGACACTCGCCTTCATGGCGCTCACATACTATGTCGTCCCGCTGGTCTTCCAGCGGGACTTCTACGCCAAGGCGCTCTGCCGCATCCAACCGTACGTCTTCGCGGGAGGAATCACGGTGATGGCGCTCGGCATGTCCTTCGCCGGATCCTACGGTGTACCGCGCAGGCATTGGGACGTTGAGTTCACCGGTGGGCAGTTCGCTGCCGGCTTCGATCCCGGTGCTCACGTGATGCTCGGTGTGATGGGAGTCGGCGCGCTGGTCGCCTTCGTGGGCCTGCTTCTCTTCATCCTTCTGGTGGTCGCTGCGGTGTTCACGGGTCCGGCTATTGCGGGACAGGCAATGCAGGCATGGCACGAAGAGCCGCAGGCACCGGCTGATGCAGCGACGATGGCGGAAGAGGAGCACAACACGCCCGGCACCGTGGTGCTGGTGCTGGTCTTCCTGACGACGTTTGCGGTCTACTACTTCGCCAATTGGAAGTGGCTGAGCGACGTTTGGGAGGTCCGCTAGGAACGCGCAGCATGACCCAGCGCGGCCGGATGCGCGCCGCACGGCTACCCGGCCGCGCTGGGGCTCGACTCAGAAGTTGAGTCAAGCGAGGACTCTCCCATGATCGACCTACTCGAAAAGATAAGAGGCTTCTTCGTGGGTGGTGGCTTCCCGGCCTTCAGTTTGTCGCTACTACTCTGCTGGGAGATCCTGCTAATCGGCATCTTGCTCTATCCGCCCGCTCCCAGCGGCCTGGGAGCGTTTGCGGAGGAGTTTCGCGTTTGGTGCTTCGGCTACGATCCGGCGACGGGTCGCACGCAGTGGGCATACGTCTTCGCCATGCTCATGCCGCAGCTCATGATGGGCGCCTTCATCGCGCTCTTCTGGTGGGAGCCATTGCACCGTGTTCTCGAGCAGCCGAGGGTGCTGGCATTTCATCTTGGCAGCGCAGCTCTCCTGGTGGCGGGCACCGCCAGCGGCCTGGTCCTCAGTGACAACCGGCCTGCCAGCGGAGAACTGCCCTTCCCCGCCGAGGCGCTCCGAACAAAGTACGCACCCCCGGAGTTCGCCCTGACGAACCAGCTCGGCGAACTACTCGAGACTTCCACACTGCGTGGCAAGGTCGTCCTCCTGACCGCCGTCTACGCTTCATGCGGCCATACTTGTCCAGCCGTACTCGCGCAGGCGAAGGACGTAATCGCCAGCCTCACGCCCGAGGAGCGCACGGATTTGCGGGTGGTGGCCGTCACGCTGGATCCGCAGAACGATTCGACTTCGGTCCTCGCGGGGCTGGCCGATCACCACCAGATGCGGGCGCCACTCTACAACCTGGTCACCGGGCCGCCGCACGAGGTGGAGGGTGTGCTCGACCGCATGGAAGTCGCCCGCGAGCGCGACCCGAAGACAGGCGTCATCAATCACGCCAACCTCTTCCTCTTGATCGATCGAGAGGGCAGGCTGGCCTATCGTCTCGGGCTCGGCCCGCGCCAGCAGCGCTGGCTTGCCTCGGCACTGAAAGTACTTCTGCGGGAGCAGGACCGGCCCGGTTAGGTGAGAACGAAGTGGCCCCCCCGACAGAGAGCAATCAGAGCCCCGGCGATGACAGCGCTGGCACGCTGGCGGTCGTGGAGGACCGATCGTCTTTGCGTGGAGAAAACGCGCAGGAGCTGGTGCGTCCTAGCGGCATTCTGCGCCAACTCGAGTGGGGTTACCTCTACTGCGACCGCCTGATCGGACGCGTCGTGCCCGACTCTCTGAATCCACTGCTCCACAGCGGCGCGATCGCGGTATCGAGCTTTCTCGTCGCCACCGTGACCGGCATCATCCTATTGCTCTGGTACCGCCCGAGCGTCCATCTCGCCTACGCATCGGTCGCAATGATGTCGCAGGAGCCTCTCAGCGCCGGGCTGATGCGGTCGCTACATCGCTACAGCTCCGATGCCTGCGTATTCTTTGGTGTCATCCACGCGCTTCGCTTCTTTCTGGAGAGGCGCTTCGGAGGCGCCCGCTGGCTCGCCTGGGTCAGCGGTATCTCGATCATGGGCCTGCTCTGGTTCACGGGCTGGACCGGATACTGGCTCGTCTGGGATCTGCGAGCGCAGTCCCTGGCGGTTGGAAGCGCCAAGCTACTCGATGTCCTGCCGATCTTTGCCGATCCTCTCGGCCGCTCGTTCTTGACTGACGAGGGCGTCAATTCGCTGCTCTTCTTCGTCGTCTTCTTCGTCCACATGTTGGTTCCGCTTGCCATGGCCGTGTTTCTCTGGATCCACATCACGCGTCTGGCCCGTTCCCGCTTCCTCACCCGCAAGCCGATGACCATGTGGCTGGCGGCATCGCTCCTGCTGCTGAGCCTCGCCTACCCTGCGGGTAGCGCTGAGCCGGCTCGCATGACGTCTCTCGTACAGACGATCAGCATGGACTGGTGGTACCTGCTTCCGCTGACCCTGACCGATCGCATGGGCGGCGGGGGGCTCTGGGCTCTGCTGCTGCTCGGCAGCGCCGTCGTCTTCTCGGTCCCCTGGTGGCTCGCCGGCCGGCGCACGGCGCCTGCCACGGTGACCTCGTCACGCTGCAACGAATGCCGGAAGTGCTACACGGACTGCCCTTACGAAGCGATCCAGATGGTTCCGCGCACGGATGGCAGCACGAAGTTTCGAAGCGAGGCGTTCGTCGTCAGCTCCAAGTGCGTGTCCTGCGGTATCTGCGCGGGCTCGTGTGACACGGCGGGAATCGGGCTCGACTGGTTCTCGTCCATCGATCAGCGAAGAAGAATCGAGGGCTGGCTCAAGGAGGGCGACGCCAAGGGCGAAGCTATACACATCGCCTTTGCGTGCGTGGAGTCGGCGGCTGGCGAGCTCCGGGTCAACGCGGCGTCGGGCCGATGTGATGAGCTGCCGGGCTACCGGATGCTCGCGGTGCCGTGCGCGGGCTGGGTCCAACCGCTGCTGATCGAGAGGGCTCTCCGCCACGGCGCGAAGGGCGTCGCGATCGCGAGCTGCGAACCGGGCGAGTGCCTGTATCGAGAGGGCGCCGACTGGGAACGCGAGCGCCTCAATGGCCAGCGGGAGCCGGCCCTGAGAACGGACAAGGTCGCAGCGGAGCAGGTCCGTCTGATCGCATTCAATCGCACTCGCAAGGCGGATTTCATCCGCGAGGCGCTTCGATTCCGCGACGGGGAGAGAGCGCCTTCCGCGACTCGCTACCGTCGAGTCACCACCGCGGCAGCGGCAGCCGCGATGGCTGCTCTCTCGGCAGGTATCATGGGCCTCGCGAGCGACTTCCGCTACACCGCGCCTGCGGTGGAGGGCTCGCAGCTCGTGGTCAGCCTGAAGCACCCCGGTGCCGTGAGCGAGAATTGTCGCACCGCCAGCGCCGAGGAGCTCGCCTCACAGCCCGTCCACATGCGCCGGACGCGCGTGTGCGATCGAGAACGGGTGCCGGTGCGACTCAGAGTGAGCTTGGACGGCAAACCGGCGGTGCTCAAGCACATCACACCCTCGGGCATTTGGCAGGATGGCAACAGCGTTGCAGTCGAGCGCATCGCGGTCCAGCCCGGCGAGCATCGCGTCAGCGTGGGGATCGGGGAGACAGCTGACCCCGACGAGTGGAGCTTCAACGATGAGGTCGACTTGCTCTTCACGAGCGATACGCGGCGGGTCGTCGTCTTCGACCGGGTCGCGGGATTCAGCTGGCACTAGGAGACCACTATGAGCGCATCATCACCCCTGCCCTCGACCGTCTCCAGTGTTCGCGCACCAACGCGACTGCTCGAACTCGCACGAGACTTCATAGCACTGACGCGTCCCCGGGTGCTGGCCCTCGTGTTGTTCACTGCACCGCCGGCTCTAGCCATGGGACAGGCGAGCTGGCCGAGCGCCACCCTCCTCCTGGGTGTAGTACTCGGGGCGGGACTGGTCGGCGGGGGCTGCGGGGCGCTCAACGCATGGATCGAGCGCGATGCGGACCGACTCATGCTGCGAACGCGCAATCGCCCACTTCCGACCGAAAGGCTCACGCCCCAGCAAGCGCTCGTCTTCGGCCTGGTGGTTTCCGCTCTGGGGCTGCTCGTTCTCTACGCCTGCGGTGGATGGCTTACGACGCTGATCGGCGGACTCACGCTGCTCCACTACGTCTTCGTCTACACCATCTGGCTCAAGCCGCGCAGCCCGCAGAATATCGTCATTGGAGGGGCGGCGGGGGCCGCGAGCCCGCTGATCGCCGACGCCGCCGTGGATGGACAGCTGGGCGTGTGGGGCATCGTTCTCTTCGCCATCATCTTCTTCTGGACGCCGCCCCACTTCTGGGCCATCGCGCTGTATCGCCGCAAGGAGTACGAGGCGGCGGGCTTCCCGATGATGCCCAGCGTGGCGGGAGAGGCCAGTACCCGCAGGCAGATGCTCGCCTATGCGCTCGTGCTCGTACCCATCACGCTGCTTCCGTGGCTGGGCGGCGAGCTGAGCGCGGCGTATGCACTGACCGCGCTGCTGGCGGGGGGCTGCTTCATCGCGAGCATCCTCAAGGCGATCCGCCTGGCCGATCGTCAGCAGGACCGGCGCGTCTTCGCCGGCTCGATCATCTACCTCTCGGCCCTCTTCGCCGAGATGTTGCTGGAACTCGCGATTCGCTGACTCAGATCGCCGGCCGCAGGTGGTTGTTCATCCAATAGACGACGATGCCTGTCAGCGAGACGTAGAGCCAGATCGAGAGCGTGATCCGGGCGATGCGACGGTGCTCGACGAAGCGTTCCTTGATGGCCAGGTAGAGGGTTCGCGGTACCAGCGGCAGCAGCGATACCGCCAGCAGAGTATGGCTCGTCAGAACGACAAGAAAGAACGACCGCACCCAGTCATCACCGGGAAAACGCTTGTGCCCCACGAGCACGACTTGGGTTACGTAGAACGTCAGAAAGAGCATCGCGACGCCGAGGTTGGCGAGCATCAGCTTGCGGTGTCGCTCGCGCCGGCCCGCGCGTATCGCGAGAAATGCCGAAACAAGTAACGTCAAGCAACTGACATTGAGAATCGCGATCACGTTGGGGAGAACTTCGCCCGCGTTCATCAGCACCTCGCCTCGCTCCACGGATACGCCCGATCAGAACTTCCGAGACTCTAACGCGAATCTCCTGGCGAAGCGCATGAGGGCGTGCACCCGGTTCGATCCGCGACTTGGGACACCAGAAAGCGATCTACGGCGACGGCGCTACAGTCCGGCCGAATTGCGGCCCGGCGGCTGATTCACCGGGTTACAGCGGGCCGGGGCGCCATCGTGGATCTCGACCATGTAGCCGGTCCCAGAGTCGGGATCCGGGACGGCCAAGCAGAGATCGCGAATGGATCCGCCGTTGTCCATCGCGAAGAGCCGCATCGACTACCTCTGCCTAGTCGCCTACGGCTGCTTTCTCCCTCTTTCCGGGCGGGCGGTATCGGACCGCTGTCCATGCCACTTACGCGAACAGCGGAGCCGAACGGCTGAGCGAATCGAAGGACATTCGCCAACGCGGTGTCGGAGAGGCATACTCATCGATCGATCTCACGATTCGCCGGGGGGAGGTTTCCAATGGCAGCAAGAGTCATCGTCGTTCTGGCAGCGGGCTTCGAAGAGATCGAAGCCGTCACCCCGGTGGACGTACTTCGGCGTGCCGAGCTGGACGTGACGGTCGCCGGAGTGGGTGGAACCACGATCTGCGGCGCCCACGGTGTCAGCTATCTCTGCGACATCGAGATCGAGGAGATCGAAACGGTTCCGGATGCCATCGTGTTGCCCGGCGGCCTGCCGGGCGCGGAGAACCTCGGCAAGAGCACAGCCGTACGCGATCTGGCGCGCAAGGTCTTCGAGAGCGGCGGCCTCTGCGCCGCCATCTGTGCAGCCCCTGCCCTCACGCTGGCTCAGTTTGGTCTGCTCGAAGGGCGAGAGGCCACTTGCTACCCCAGCTTCGAGAAGTTCTTCGGTGAGAACACGACCCACAGCGAAGAACGCGTCGTGGTGGATGGACAGATCGTGACGAGCCGCGGCCCGGGCACGGCACTCGAGTTCTCCCTGCAGCTCGCCGCTATGCTCGCCGGCGAGGAGATCGCCCACTCGTTGAGCCAGCGCATGCTGGCCCGATCCTGAGCGGGAGCGCGCGCCGGGAGTGAGTGACTACCGCTGCTGGCGGCGAATCGCAGCCGCCGCCAGCGCGGCGTGCCTGCCCGCCTTCCGGCCGAAGAAGGTACCGTCCGCGATCGACAGACCACTGCTATAGCCCTGGGCCGCCAGGCCGGAGGTCGTGCGTCCAGCCGCGTAGAGGCCCTGGATCGGCTCCTCGTCGGGCGTCAGCACTTGACCGGTGGGCAGCGTGTGGAGACCGCCGAGTGTGAAAACCGAGTACCAGGCATTCTCGGCGGTGAAGTCCAGTGCGGCGAATGGCGGGTGGACCAACGGCGTCACGTAGTCGGGGGCCTTGTTGAAAATGGGGTCTTGGCCGCGCAGCGCGTGCTCGTTGTAGGTGGCGACGGTGTTCTGCAGGCTGCCGGCGGGGAATCCCAGCTCCGATTCCAACTCCGCGACCGTCTCACCCACCGCGGCGATCTCGGTCGGGGCGAAAGGACGCTCGAAGGTCTCTTCGTCGACGATGAGAAAGACCTCTCCCCCTTCGCGAAGTAGGGCCGCCTCACCGACTGTCGTCTGGTAAAGATCCTCTTGAATGAAACGCATGCCGCGGCGGTTCACCAGAATGCCCTTGATGAGGATCTTGGGGACCGTGAACGGCAGCACGACGCTGCCGGCGTCCATCCGGATGGCATCTCCACCGGCGCCCATGCCCATCCGAATCCCGCGCCCATCGTCGCCGTCGGTTGCCAGTCGGTAGCGGCACCTCGCGAGCCAAGGCGCGTGGCGACGTACCATTTGAGGATTATTGATGAAGCCGCCCGTACAGAGAACGACACCACCGAGTGCTCGATAGCAACGCTCCTCACGCTCGCACTTCGCCACGACACCGACCACACGGTTGTCGTCGTCCAATATCAGCGTTTCGCACAGTGTGTCGAGCTGAATGCGCACACCCGCGCTCTCCGTCGCGGCTACCAACCTGTTCATCAGCATTGCGCCCGCCTCGATTCCGTCTTGCTGAACCGTGTGACCGCGCGGCGCCGGTCTGGCGATCTCTCTGTAGGGGTGTGCGAGCTCACTGCCGGAGTAGCTGAGACAATCGTCGGTGGGCGTGTAGGAGCCATCGCCGTAGAAGGACTCTTTGAAGGGGACCCCCTGTTCGACCAACCAGTGAAAGTGCTCAACGCTCTCGTCGCAGAACAGACGGATCTTTGCCTCGTCTTCCCCGGGTCCACAGGAGGCGATCAGATAGGCGTACATCTCATCGGGTGAGTCTTCGAAGCCGCACTTCTGTTGAATCGGCGTGCCGCCGCCCAAGTAGATCTGCCCAGTCGACAGCGCGCTGGTGCCACCTCCACCGCTGAAGCGCTCCAGCAGCAAGACATCGGCGTCATTGCAGGCCGCTTCGATCGCCACGCTCGCGCCGGCTGCTCCGAAGCCGAGCACAATGACGTCAGCCTCGTCGCTCCAGCGCTCGGTGTTCCGGGCCCTGCGAACGGCTGCCGCCCTCCCCATATCTCTCTTCTTCCGACCCACTCGCAGCGCTCCTTCTCACCCGGCGCAGCCCTAGAAGCCATCTCGCCTGCAGCGCGATTTCGTCAGAGAGCCTCACGCATGGGATAGTCGAAATCGATCTCGCGTCCACAGCCCGGCCCGACCTCAGTCCAGCTCGTGATGTCGAGCTCGAGTCGCGCGATTCCGCAGGGAGGCATGCTCCGGAGCGAGGAATCGCAGAGACACGCCAAGAAATCCGTGATGCCGGGATTGTGGGCGACCAATAGGGCATGTTCGAGATGATGCGCTACGCCCCGTGCGACCTCGAGAAGCTCTCGCACACCCGCGCCGTAGAGCTCTGGAGCGAATTCGATCTCCGTCTCCGGGTAGCCGACCGCCAGAGCGATCGCCTCTGCGGTGCGCCGTGCGCGCTCGGCCGGACTGCTGACGAATAGAGCGGGGCGGCAGCCGACGGCCGCGAGCCGTCGGCCCATCATGTGCGCATCGGCACGACCGGAATCGTCCAGTGGCCGCTCCATGTCGCCGAGCCCGGCCCCCTGCAGTCCCGCCTTGGCGTGGCGGATCAGCGTGAGGAGTCGCACATAACCTCCCGAGTGCCGCCTTCCCAGTCGCGGCGTCGCAGAATCTAGCAGGCCGCAGCGTCTTCCGGAGAACTCACCAGAAGGCAGCCCTACTTATCGGGCACCGGCAACCGGGGTGCAACGGGGTGTGATGTGGATGTAAAGATCCAGCCTCGAGTGGCCGATAGGGATTCACAAGCGGCCACTAACAAGCCGCGACCGAAGACCGGAACAGGCGCATGAACTCGCCTGCTCCTCGATAAAAGCAAACCCGGTGAAAGCCGGCGACGCAAAGCCAGTGCCCTACCTCGGGAGAACCCGAGCGGGTCGAACGGCTGCCGAAGGGAGTCGAGAATGAGTCGGCGTCTGCTCGTCTGCAGCATAGTCATCATCGGATTGGGATGCCTCTCGGGAGGCGTCGGGACGAGGGAAGAGCCCTTCGCGGTGATGACGAAGCCCCTTGCCGATGTCGCCGCGGCGCCCCGCCCCGCGGTGGTGCGCGTCGCCACCTTCTTGAAGAGCCGCAGGACAGCGTTGGCCGAGCCGGAGATCAATCGGCTCGCTGGCGCCATCGTCGACGAAGCACAGCGTGCCGGGCTGGCCCCCGAGCTGGTCCTGGCCGTGATTCACGTCGAGAGCAGTGGCAACAATTTCGCAATCTCCCATGTCGGCGCCATGGGGCTCATGCAGCTACTCCCGCGGACTGCGAAGGACGTGGCGAAGCGGATCGGGATCGACTGGCGTGGCCCGGTCACACTCTTCGACCCGGTCGCCAACGTGCGTCTGGGAATCAGCTATCTCGATCGGCTGATCCGACGCTTCGGCGATGTCCCGACGGCGCTGGTCGCCTACAACGAAGGGCCGACCCGGGTTGCGTCGCGCCTGCGTCGTGGGCACTTCGAACACACGATCTACTCGAATCGCGTCCTCGCCACGTGGCAGACCACTGCAAGCCGCCACGCCGACGCGCGCACCGGCAGCGTCTGATCGGGCTGGCTGATCGGCTTCGAGCGCCCGGCCGTGCGAAACGGGCAGTTGCAACACGAAGCTGGCCCCTGCGCCCAGCTCGCATTCGACCTCGAGCGTGCCTCCGTGGGCGACGGCGATCTGCCTGCTGTCGCTGATCCCGAATACCATCCCTCTGCTGGTGATCTTCGGCAGCATGGGGCTACTCGGACTGCCACTCGACGCCGGTACGGTGATGATCGGGGGACTGGCGCTCGGTGTGGCCGTAGACGACACGATTCACGTCGCGACCGGCTTCTACGATCGCACGCGCGCCAACCGCGACACCGCGCGTGCGCTCGGGGAGACGCTTCAGGCCGTACTTCCCGCCATTCTCTCGACGAGCACAATGATTGCTGTCGCTTTCGCGGTCCTCGGTTTGTCCGAGTTCAGCATCACCCGCAATCTCGGCGTGCTGACAGCGGGAATCATGATTCTCTGTCTACTGGCCGATGTCACACTGCTTCCGGCGCTGCTCCTTCGCATTCCACTGGCCCGCGTGACACGAGAGGGCAAAGGCCAGCGCGCGGGCGAGACAGGCCGACCCGTCCGACAGTCAGCCGCCAGCCCGGACTGTCCCTGGCCGCCCAGCCGAACCTGTGAGCGGCTCGGCGGCCAACCGGCGTCAAGGTGCAGCTCGCTCCTCAGCCTGGACTGGAGTGACGCGCTGCGAGATCGCCGCAAGTCGAAGACGACCGGCGGACCGGGCTCGATCGCGCAGGCGCCCGAGCAGATCGCGGCGAGTACACAGTCCTCGAGCGCGAGATCCGACTACCCGAACGAGTTCGCATAGATGACCTCTGGCCCACTGCCCACGGGGCAAAGGGCTCGCCTCTCCAGACCCTGGCCAGACCCGGACGAAGTCCAGAAAAGGCGTGACCGTTCAGCTGCTCCATTCAGATCCTCTCCTCTGCGACCGATAGACATGTAGTGGAATAGCAACATATAGTTCCCCAAGGGCAGCGCGATGATCCCTCGCCTGCTCCTCGAAAAGGCAAAGCCGGAGGAATCCGGTGACGCAAAGCCAGCCACCCAGACCGGGCGGGGCAGCTACCGAAAGGGCGGATCGATGCGAAGGAAGGTCCTTACACTCGCCTGCCTGCTTCTCGTCATCGGCCTGAGCACGCTGTTGACAGGTGGCGCCGGTCTCCAGCCCGTCGGCGACGGGGCACTCGCGCGGGGAAGCTCGCACGTAGCGGTCCAACCGAAGCAGCAGCCGAACGTGCCGGCCATGACTCCGAGCACGCATTGGCGGCAAGCACTCTCTCGCGCGCCCACCAGCCCGCCGTCCGGTGTCGCGGCAGGCGAGAACACGACTCCGCTGGCCGCTACTGAGCTGCCAGAGTCGTCCCTCGACGATCAGAGCACCGCTGAGATCGAGCGGCGCCTGCGAAGCGCCATTGGACAGGCGACTCGCGAACGCGGGACGCGCATCGCCGACGGCTTGCTGCCGCAGCTCCTCGACCGCGGCAGCGTTCGGGTCATCGTGGCCCAGGCGGGCCACGACCGCGCCCTCGAGCCGAGGCTGCAGGGCTCCCGTCACGGTCCGGCCCGCTACTTTCGCGCCCTTCCCTTCGCGGCCCTCGAGGTGGGGCCGCAGGCACTGCTGACACTGGTCGAGTCCGACGACGTGACCGGCATCGAGGAGGACGAGGTCAGTCGCCCAGGCCTGGCTGAGAGCGTGCCGCTGATCGCCGCCGATACCGCCGTGGCGGCTGGTCACGACGGCGACAGCTGGGCGGTGGCAGTGCTCGACACGGGCGTAGAAGGCGATCACCCCTTCTTCGGCGAGCGTCTGGTGGACGAGGCCTGTTTCTCGCTCGGTGGCGACTGTCCCAACGGAGAAACGACGCAGTACGGACCGGGTGCGGGGGTACCCTGCACCTTCGGCTGCAGTCACGGAACCTACGTGGCGGGCGCGGTGCTCGGCCACGACGCCTCGGAGCCCCTATCGGGCGTCGCCCCGGCCGCCTCGTTGATCTCGATCCAGGTCTACAGCCGCGTCGACGACGAACCGGGCGCCTACACGTCGGATCTGGTCGCGGCCCTCGAACACGTCTACGACTTGCGCAGCTTCTACTCCATCGCCGCCGTCAACATGAGCCTCGGAGGCTCGGCCTATACCGACCAGCAGCAATGCGACGCAGCCAACGCAGTGCGCAAGGCCGCCATCGACCTACTGCGGTCGGTCGGTATTGCGACAATCGTCTCGTCCGGAAACGAGAGCCACAGCGATAAGATCGCGGCACCGGCCTGTATCTCCTCTGCGATCAGCGTGGGAGCCGCCTCGAAGAGCGACGCCGTGGCGAGCTTCTCGAACTCCGCTTCGTTCCTGTCCCTGTTGGCGCCCGGCGTGTTGATCCGCTCCTCGATGCCCGGAGACGGCTACGGCCTGATGAGCGGCACCTCGATTTCCGCGCCTCATGTGGCCGGTGCCTGGGCGAGCGTTCTGAGCGCCTCACCCAGCAGCAGTGTCGACGCGGTCCTCTTCGCGCTGCAATCGGCGGGAACGCCGATTCTCGACACTCGCAATCAGGTTACTACGCCACGCATCAATGTGATGGCGACGATCGACATGCTGGCCAACGGTGGGGGCTCACCCGACGGTCAGCCCGAGAACGACGGCGCTCTCTCGACGGCGACGGGTGACTCGGGTGGATCGAGCTGCGGCCTGGTCGGCATCGAGCTGCTGCTTCCGCTACTGCTGGCGGCGCGCCTCAGAAGGTGTAACGCAGCCGCATGAACACCTCGTCGCGGTCGCGGACCGCCGAGAGTCCGTTCTCGACACCGACCTGGTAGGCGCGCGGTCCCTGCTGGTTGCCGACAATCGATGTGTCGTTCACGGGCACGTCGCGGTAGTTGATACCGCCGAAGAAGCCTGCACCGCCCAGCGCAACAGAGAAGCTCTGGGTGAAGCGATAGGCCAACTGCCCGATGATCGCGCCGGAAGGCGAGTTGAAATCAACGACAGAGATGAAGCTCGGCAGCAGACGGTCCTGGAAGTAGCCAGTGCTGACCGCGAAGGTGGCGAGAAAGGTGTAGGGACCGTTGGCCGTCATGCCGGGTCCGTAGCCCGATCGATAGCGCGTGAAGAACTGCGCGTTGAAGAAGAAGGTGCGGTTGGGATTCAGGAAGTTGATGAAGGTGGGGCGGTCCATCGAGATCGTGAGGTTGATGTCGTCGACCTCGCTGACGCCGCTCCAGGAGTCGTTGTCGGCCACGGGATGGGAGCCGATCCAGGTCGCCTCCAGGCTGAAATTGCTCTTGGTCCGGTCCTCCGCGAAGTCCATCGAGAAGCCGAGCACGTTGCGCTTCGCGTAGCGGGTCACCACTTCGCCGCCCGAATGCCAGATGAAGGTGCGGCGACCGAACGGACTGCTGGCACCCGAGGCGCGCACGGTGTTGCGCGTGACGCCCACGACGGCGTAGACGGCTGCAACCGTTGAACACTTCTCGGGAGCGGCGAAGCTGCACTGCGTCTCGTCCCAGGCGCACGCCCGGTAGACCGCCTGGTCGCCGCCTGCATCGCAGCGACTCGTGAACATGGCGTCCAGCGCCGTCAGGACCATCAGAAAGTTCCACGAGACGGCGGCCATCTCGGTGGCGAAGACCTGCTCCTGAGCGTCCGCGTCATAGTTGGGACCGGTGGGGTTGAAGTAGCCGTGAACGTCGGTGCTGGGATTGAAGCTGGGGTGATAGAGCATGTTGGCCCCGGCGCCCCCGTTCGACGCGGCGCACGCCGCTTCGGCGGCAGTCCCGCTCGCGCGTATGCAGCCATCCACCCCGGGCGAGTAGCCGAAGCTCGCGAAGTCCGCGGGGCCCCGCGAACCCGGGAGCTTGAGGACGATCTGGTCTCCCACCACCTGGTACGCGCTGCCGGCGGCATCCAGCCTGCCCCGCTCGCCGGGTTCCACGCGATAGGTGCCGATCGGGCCGCCGACGCCCGCGAAGCCGAGCGTACCCGGCTGGGGGGCCGCCGTGTTGAAGGTTCCATCGGCCCTCTTGACGCCCTTGGTCGTCCACGCCACACCGCCGTAGTGCGCCGGATTGCTCCCCTCGAGGCCGGGAAACGACTGCAACAGCACGCTCGCCTCGGCGTTCAGCAGGTCGACACCGTCGTTGTCACAATCCGTTCCCCAGAGCGGCCCGCAGCCGAGCAGCGCCTCCTGCTCCGGCGTGAGGAAGGGGCCGAGCGCTTCTTCGGTGAAGCCGAAGGCTCCGAACAGCGGCGGGTCGTCGAAGGGACCGTTGCCACCCCGCCCGCACTCCACCGGATTGCCCGAGTTCGTCATGCAGCTCGTCCCACGAGCCAAGTCGTCGTTCGCGTCGCGGTTGGGAACAACGAGCGGGATCGGGTTTCGAATTGCGAGAATGCTCGCGACATCGGTACTGAAGGTCAGCACTCCATTCGCCAGCTCTCCGCCGGCCAGCGCAGCGCTGAAGATGTTCACGATGTCGAGGCCGGCCAACGGGCTCGCCTTGCTGCCAAAGATCGTCTGGCCGCAGGCGGCCAAATCGAGGCTCGAGAAGCCGATCGTAGTCGAGCAGATGACCCCAAAGAGCTGCTGGTTGGCGTGATGGTACTCGAGGGC
Organism: Deltaproteobacteria bacterium; assembly: GCA_029261835.1. Classification (GTDB taxonomy): domain Bacteria; phylum Myxococcota_A; class UBA9160; order UBA9160; family UBA4427; genus JAJDAO01. The sequence goes on from JAJDAO010000069.1 coordinate 117,144, forward strand.
GTTGTACGCGCTCCCCACACCGAGATTGGTGATATTCCCGGCCAGATTGGTGGCGCCTGTGGGGTCACCCGTCGGGTCGACCTGGCTGATGCCGGGTGTCAGGCAGCCGCCGAAGCTGGCCGCGACGCCGCCCGGCAGCCCGAGCGCGGTCGCGTCATCGGCCGTCAGGCAGGCGTCGGTCGCGGCCATGTAGCGCGGTCGCCCGGTGATGGGATCGACGTTTCGGTCGTAAGTCGAAAGGCGGTGCAGGTAGGGCATGTCTTCGTAGCCCCAGAAGTCCATGATGGCGAAGCTGAAGCGGTCGTAGCGAAACTCGATCCGGCCCCCGATCTCGAGACCGCTGATATCGTCCCACGGATCCCCCGGCCGCTGGCTGCCCGCCACCGTCACCCCCGTCAGGCCGTGGCTGAAGTTGGCGAAGGTGAGGACACAGACCACGTTCAGCGTATAGGGCTCGCCACAGGCGCCGAGGTCGTTCGGCTGGAACTCGTCGAAATTGAGGGCGAGCTCCAAGCGAACGTCTTGCAAAGGCCCGACGTCGTAGAACGAGTAGACACCACGCGCAGCCCACAGCGCGATGCGGGACTCCTCTAGGCTCGGCAGGGAAGCGAGTGCCAGATCCTGCGGATTGAACTGGTCCGTGGTGCGGAAGAGTTCCGTCTTGCCCCAAACGATGCTCTGCTTGCCCAGGCGCAGCCAGAGCCGGCTCTCGAACATCTCGATGTCGAAGTACAGCTCCTTGAGCGCGCCGGTCTGCTGCTGGCTCGCGCCGTGGTTGAAGGCGCGCTCGATCTCGCTGATATTGAACTCGTAGTCGCTCATCTTGCCCGACTCGAGAAAGTCCATCAGTGGCTTGCTCGGGATGAAGAGCCCCTTGGCACCGCCCTGCCAGTCGCCGAGCTTGGCCGACGCGACCCGGGCGGGGATCGGACGCAGCGGGAGCGCACCGCCGCCGGCCGCCGTTTGCTCTGCGGCCTCGCCGGCAGCGCGGAGCGTTGCGGGGGTGTTGGCCGAGCTGGCGCCGTAGTAGTCGCTGAGGCTCTGGTCGTAGTAGGTCGACTCGGTGCCGAGCACGAAGCTACCGCGATCGTAGCCAGCCGCAGTGAAGACCCCGGTATTGAAGAAGGCGGCTTTGACGATGTCGTTGGCCTGGCTCGTTCGGTCGTCGAAGGGGTTCTTGCGATCGGACAGGCCCGCGTTGGACACTACGTCGTTCTTCGGCAGCCACGGTCCCATGGCGGTCTTCGGCAGGCCGCCCTCCTTGCCGCCGTAGCCCTGAACGGTGGTGAATCGGAAATCGCGGTAGAAGTTCTGAAAGACAGTCGGGAAGGGATCGTCGAAATGCAGCGATACCGGCGCTGGCTCGGCATCGTAGCCATCCGCACCGGCCTGCCCGGCGAACGTCGAATAGGGCGAGATGTCGGAGAGCAGCATCGGCTGACTCGACGGGTTGATCTCGGCGAGGTGAAGCGTCGAGATACGGCGGGCATCGGTGTGCCCCGCGACATAGCCGTTGGGATCCGACACCGCGGCGAGCGTCGTCCCGTCGTCGACCCACCTTCGCTCGACCTCGGGCCGGTCTTCCACGACCAGTGCGCCCGACATCTGTGCCGAGCGGCCGTTGCTGAGCCGCTCGGGGAGGTTGCGGGCGCGATCGCCATAGACATCGACGCCGCGCAGCAGCCCGCAGCCGCGCGAGTAGATGCAGTCGAAGCGGACCTCCGCGCGGGCGAACGCGGAGACCAGATCAACGGGACCGTGAGTGCTGCGAACGAGGTCGACTTCGATCTCGAGATCGAAGATGTTGTACCACTGTGTCAGGTCGAACTGCTCTGAATAGCCAGCAGTGATGCCTCGAAGCTGCATCTCGAAATAGCCGTGAGCCTGGATCCGCCCGTTGAGGGCTTCGAGCGCACGCGCCTCCGGGGCCGCGATCAGCAAGACACTCATCAGTGGCATCAGAGCGGTGAAGAGGATGCCGCCCAGCAGCCCGAGCGTGATCGGCGCTCTGGCACGCCCTCTGCGGTTCGCTCGCCTCGCGCGGTGCAGACTCGTCATGCTCCCCCCGCCCGTCTCTTGGGCATCCGGCACCTGCCACCCGGTGCCGGACCGAGGTGTCAGGACTTCCCCCCAGAAATTTCATTATACGCTCTAGTCCTAATGGTTTGTAAAGGCAAGTTGCGGCTCCCGGAGCAGGGCCCTGCCGGGCCTGGTCGCCGTCGCTACTCTCCCGCCCCAACCCAACGAGGAGCCCCCCGTGGCCCAACCAACCCAAGAGCCCGGCTACGACAGCGCCGAGCACGATCACGTGGAGAACACCGCCAGCGGGATCCTGCGCGCCAGCATTTTCGGCGTCTCGGATGGGTTGGTCTCGAATCTGGCCCTCGTGATGGGCGTGGCGGGGGGGACCCAGGACCCGCACACCGTCGTGCTCGCCGGCTCGGCCGGCCTGCTGGCCGGCGCCTTCTCGATGGCGGCGGGCGAGTACATCTCGATGCAGACGCAACGAGAGGCGATGGAACTCCAGCTCCACGTCGAGCGCGAGCACATTCTCAAGTACCCCGAGGAAGAGGAAGCACACCTGATGGAGCTGCTGACCAGGAGCGGCCTCGACCAGGACGTGGCGACCGAGATGGCGAGAAAGATTCACGAGGAAGTGGATCCGGCCGTCGATTTTCACGCGTTGCTCGAGCTGGGAATCGTGCCGAACCAGATGGGCTCGCCGGTGGCAGCCTCGCTCTACTCATTCCTCTCGTTTGTCGTGGGGGCCCTGATTCCACTGATCCCGTGGCTCTTCTCCGCCGACGGTCTGGCGCTCTCCATCGGAGTTTCGGCGCTGGCCCTGGCGGTCGTGGGAGGCAGCGTTACGCGTATCACCCATCGCAGTGTCATCGCTGGAGCGCTCCGGCAGCTTCTCTTCGGCGGCGGTGCGGCGGCCGTGACGTACACAATCGGGCGAGCGATCGGCTCCGGGCTGTAGCTGATTACTGCGGCGGCTCGAGATTCACTAGGAAGAGCGCGTAACGACTCGCGAGGAGGGGAGAGTGCAATGTTGCAAGGGCAGAAGGTCCTGGTCACGGGTCCCACGAGCCAGGTCGGACGACCCGTCGTCCGGAAGCTCGCCGAGAAGAACGACGTCTACGGCCTGGCGCGCTTCAGCAAGCAAGAGGACCGCGCCGCGATCGAAGCACTCGGTGCGAGCACGCTGGCAGTGGACCTGGCCGATGGCGACTTCGGCGAGGTTCCCGACGACTTCGACTACGTCCTCAACTTTGCCGTCGTCAAGAGTGGGGACTTCTCGTACGACCTCCAGGCCAACGCTGAGGGCGCCGGACGTCTACTTGCGCACTGCCGACGTGCTCGGGCCTTCCTTCACTGCTCGACCGGGGGCGTCTACCAATACGCGGGCCATCACCCGCTGCAGGAGGACGAGCCGCTGGGCGACAACCATCGCGTCATGATGCCAACCTACAGCATCTCGAAGATCGCGGCGGAGAGCGTCGTTCGCTTCGCGGCGCGCCACTGGAACGTTGCCACGACCATCGCCCGGTTCAGCGTTCCCTACGGCAACAACGGGGGATGGCCCTGGTACCACCTGATGATGATGAAGGGCGGTACCCCAATCCCGGTCCATCCCGACAAGCCGAACCTCTACAACCCGATCCACGAAGACGACTACATCGAGATGATTCCGGGCCTGCTCGGAATCGCGAGCGTGCCCGCCACGACAGTCAACTGGGGTGGAAGCGAGGCGGTCAGCATCGAGGCGTGGTGCGACTACATGGGCGAACTCACCGGGCTCGGGCCGAAGTTCGAATACACCGAGCAGTCTCTCGGCAGTGTCGTGCTCGACCCCTCGCGCATGCACGAGAAGCTCGGTCGAACGAAGGTGGAATGGCGAGACGGAATCCGCCGAATGATCGAGACGCTCAACCCGGAACTACTGCGCTGAGGTGCAGGCACCACGACCGACGTGGTAGAAGAGCATCTGAACTCGAGCTGTTTTCGAGAATCGAGCGGACGATTCCCAAGAGGTTGTAGGATTACGGCCCGTTGGAAGCCACACGCGATTTTCTCGCTGCAGTCAGGGTCGATTTCGTCCGATTGCCTGAACACTGCTCTGTCATGACACGAAGTCGCATCGAAGACGTGTGGATGAGGTGTGAGAATTGGACGGTCTGATGGGTAACCGAGACGATTTGAGGATGCTGGCGCGTAGGGTCGGCATCCATGTCGGCGTGTTTCTCGCCGGTGCCCTGATCGCCTTCGTGTACTCGTATGCACCCCTGCACAGTGCAAAGAACTGGAAGATCGACTACCTCGAAGAACGACTCGACGCCAGTCGCCTGCAGATCGAAGATCTCGAACGGAATCTCGCGGACGTCCAGAAGAAGATGCGAACAAGAGCGGACCCCGAAGCCTTCAGGCTGCTGCAGGGCGAGCTGGCGGTCACGGACGACACAATCGGCGATCTCGAAAGCAAGCTCGCCCGCTCACAGCGCCGGGTCAAAGACCTCGAGCGTTCACGCGATAGCTGGAAAGCCAAACACTCGGAGGCCGAGTTGAAACGAGAGGCCCTACTCTCGGAAATCGAAAGCATCAACTCCCCGGCCCCAGAGGTCGAGTTCCCGCTGCTTCCCGCCGCACCCGCACCCGGCGCAGAGGAAGACACTCCACACGCCGAACTGGCGGAGTAGTCGGTCAGCCGCGACCTCGCAGCAGGCTCAACGCAGCATCGCGCGTCCGCTCGAGATCGATCGAGAGGCCGGTTTCTTGCAGCGTCGTCACACCCAGAGCGAGCAGCACGAGGATCCTCGCTATCTCCTCCGGTGGGACATCGGAGCGCAGCCGGCCGAGCTGCTGTCCCCCTCGAGCTGCCGCCGCGACGCGCTCGATTGCCTCCTCGAGGATCTCGATGAATGCATGGCGAACCTTCTCGGCACGTGAACACGCCTCCAACAGGCGGTGGAAGGGCGGGCCCCAGACCTCTGAGGCCACACCCGCCTTCTCCACGGTTTCAGCAACCGGGTACAGCGCCATCGTGATGAAGCGTTCGACCGTTGTCTCCAGGTCATCCCTCGCGTCACCGCTGGCAATCACCTCATCGAGGAAGGCGTGCAGCACGTGCTCCATCACCGCCGCCACGAGCTCGTCGCGGTTCTTGAAGTGAACGTAGAAGGCGCCTCGCGTATAGCCGGCCCGAGCACAGATGGCGTCGAGGCTCGGAACATCGAATCCCTTGGTGGAGAACTCCTTCGCAGCCGCCTCGACCAACGCCTGCCGTGTGGCCTGCTTGGCGCGCTCGCGCGTAGTCGTCACGTCGCCCATTCTCGTTGACATACCATTTGGTATGTGAATAATCAAGCAACTTCCGCCGGCTACCGAGTCTCATGATCAGTCTCAGCGCGTCGGTGGTGGCCCTCGGACGATCCGGTGGCGGACCGAGGCAGGCCGCATGAGGAAAGTCGGGGATAATGGATCGATGTCTGTCAACGGTGAGTTCGATCGCTACCTCGCGGCACTGATCGCACTGCTGCGCCAACTCGAGAAGCCGACCTGCGGGGCGCTGGCCAATGCCCTGGAGGCGGAGAAACGGGAGGCCGCCGAGGCCAATCTCTCGGGCTCGGCCAAGCGGGTGCTGGAGATCTTGGCGCGCTGGGACTCGAGCCTTCCCCTGGGTGAGTTGGACGCTCTAGCTGCCGACCAGCTGCAGGAGATGAACCTCAAGCTGACCGCGATCGCCAGGATCATCTTGGGACACTGAAGAGACCGTCGAGAAAACCCGAAGCTTCCCATCGACGGCTTCATCGTGTTAACTGGGTGGATGTTCCACCGGGAGAGACCCTGACGTTGCGCCGACGCTCATCATGCAGACCGCCGACGGGCGTGTGTCGTTCGCGATTCGCCCTGAGGTGTGGCGTTGCCGCTCTCATCTTCGCGCTGCAGGTCGCTGACACCGGAGCGGTAATCATCGCCAGCGGAGACGGTACCGGAAACACTTCGGCTCCCGCCGATGACCCCGGCTGGGCCAACGTTGGACTTCGCCTTGGTCTGTCGGCTGTCTATCTGGGCAACCGCTGGGTCCTGACCGCGAATCATGTCGGCTCCGGTGACGTGGTCTTCGGAGGGACGAGCTACTCGGCAGTTGCGAACTCCAAAGTCCGGATGAGCAATGCGAATGCGACGCTCGCCGACCTCATCGTCTTCAAGATCCAGACCGATCCGGGGCTCCCAGCACTGACGATCGCGAGCTCCACGCCCTCGGTGAACAAGAGCGTCACAATGATTGGCCACGGCCGAAATCGCGGCACCGCCACCTCCTGGATGGGTGTGAGCGGCTGGGAGTGGGGCCCGGGTCAGACGATGCGCTGGGGGACGAACCACGTCTCGGATAACTCCGTCTTCGTCTCCAACCTCAACACTCAAGCCTTCGCCACGACCTTCGATGACCTCTCGGGCCCGAGTGCCGACGATCCCGAAGTGCAGGCCGCCACGGGTGACTCCGGTGGCGCCGTCTTTGCCAAGTCGGGAAACAACTGGCTGCTAGTGGGAACACTGTTCGCCATCGCCCCGTTTGTGGACCAACCTGCCCAGACGGCGCTCTTCGGCAATCTCACTTACTCGGTGGACCTCGCCAGCTACCGGAGCCAGATTCAAGCTGTCATCGATCAACCCAGCTGCAACGACGGGCTGGACGACGACGGAGACGGCCTGATCGATTACCCGGATGATCCGGGCTGTGAAAGTGCATCGGACACCTCCGAGAAGACACCGAACATCGCGTGTGACGACGGCGTGGACAACGACGGGGACAGCGCGATCGACTACCCCGCGGACCTGCAGTGCGACTCGCCCGCCGATGCGTGGGAGACCGTGACGCCGGCCGTGCCCGTGCTCGGCATCGGATCAGCCAGCGGGCTGCCGGGCATTCTGCTGGTGTTGGGTTGGGCGAGCCTGCTCAGCCGCGCCCACCGGGACTGCTCGCGAAGGACGCGGCGGGCTCAGTAGTCGAGCAACCGAACCTTGTAGTTGCCTCGGCTCTCGTCGTAGTCGAGCTCGATGTATCCCTCGCTCTGGGCGTGCTCCAGCAGCTCTCCGAAATTCCGATAGCCCATATAGGCCTCGTTGAATCCGGGATACACCCGGCGAATCGTCTGCTTGACCATCGATCCCCAAATCGGATCGTAGTCGAGTGTCAGAGACTCGAGAATCTCGAGCAGGCGATCCATGGCCTCGGGATCCCTCTTCTCCGCAGCTGCATCCCGCTCGGGCTCGCGCTCGGGCGCCCGCTTGGCCTTGTCCGCCTTCTCGACCTTCTCCGGCTTGCTCGTCTGATCCGCCTTCTCGACCTTCTCCGGCTTGCTGGTCTGATCCGCCTTCGCGGTCTTCTCCGCCCTCTGCTGTCGGTCGCGGGCCCTCTTTGGGCTCGACTTCTCGGAGACGCGAACCAGGTCGTCGTAGTAGATGAACTCGTCGCAGTTGGAGATCAACAGATTCGACGTCGACTTCTTCACACCGCAGCCAATCACCCGCTTGTTGTTCTCCTTCAGCTTGGAGACCAGTGGAGAAAAGTCACTGTCACCGGTGAGCAGGGCGAATATGTCGATGTGCGCCTTCGAATAGCAGAGATCCACGGCATCAACGACCATATGGATATCGGCGCTGTTCTTGCCGCTCATCTTGCTGCGTGGGATGTCGACCAGTTCGATACCCTGGCTGTGGAACTCTCGCACGTCATCCCGATAGTGACTCCAGTCGCAGTAGGCACGCTTGAATACGATGCGCCCTTTCTCGAGCAGACGCTTGAGTATCAGATCTACGCGGAATCCAGCTCCCTTGATATCCCGCACGCCGAGGGCGAGGTTCTCGAAGTCGACGAACACTGCGATCAGCGGCTCATCGGACATGACTCCTCCTCGATATTCGTGAGACAGAGAGAGCGCTCGCGGAAGAAGAATCTACCAACACTCGGTGGGCGGCGCCCGCGATTCGCCACGGCCACCTCACAGGGTTGTCGACATGCCGCCATCGACCGGAATGATCGCCCCAGTGACGTAGGCACCCGCGCGCGAGGCGAGATAGATAGCGATACCCGCCATGTCCTCTGGCTGCCCGATGCGACCCATCGGACAGCCCTGAACGATGGAATCGTGGAAGCGCTCGAGCGTCACCTTCATCATCTTGCTGTCGAAAGGTCCAGGGGCCACAGCGTTCACAGTAATGCCGTCGGTGGCCAGTCGCTTCGCCAAGACCCGTGTCATGTGGTGAACAGCCGCCTTGCTCGCGGAATAGGCGAACGTGTCCAGAAGGGGCGGACGGATACCATCGATCGAGCCGATATTGATCACGCGGGCGGGATCACCCGGCTGAGACGATGCGGCGAGCACGGGTACCAACCGCCGCGTCAAGTGGAAGACCGCTTTCACGTTGAGGGCCAACACCTTGTCCCAGGCCGAGTCGGGAAACTCAGCCAGCGGCGCGCCCCAGTTGCAGCCTGCATTGTTGACCAGCACCTCGAGTCTACTCTCTCGCTCGGTGATCTCGTCGGCGAGGCGGTTGCATTCGGCTTCGGTAGAGAGATCAGCAGGAAGCGCGATGCACGTGCCGACTCCCGAGAGCTCGGCGGCTGCACGCTCACACACGTCCTTCTTGCGGGAGGAGATGTAGACCTTCGCCCCAGCCTCGACATAGCCGCGTGCGATCATCAACCCAATGCCGCTGCTTCCTCCGGTGACCAGAGCCGTCTTGCCTTCGATCGAGAAAAGATCCTTCACTCGTGTTCACTCCTCGTCTTGATACCCAGGCGGCCGCGCAGCCGAGACGGCCGGCCGCTCGGCGCTCTTTCCAGCCTTCGGAGGCAGCCGGCGAAGGAGCCCGTGATCGCCTACCCGGGAATCGGAACCGGGCGTCAGTCTAGCCCGGTTTTTCGGTACAATTCGACGTCGTGGAAGACGATGCGGGAGAAATCACCGAGCTCCTCAATGTGCGAGACGGCCAGGCCCCGACGGCCGATCGGCTGTGGGAACTCGTATACCCGGAGCTACGACGACGCGCCGGCGCGATCTGCCGCAACGAACGTGGGGACCACACGCTCTCCGCCACCGCCGTGGTGAACGAGGCCTACGTACGGCTCTCGAGCCGTGAACCTCACGAATGGGAAGACCGCTCCCACTTCTACGCCGTTGCCTCGAATATCATGCGCAGAGTGCTCATTGATTACGCCCGGGCCCGCGCGGCGAGCAAACGCGGCAGTGGCGCTTACAAGGAGCCGCTGGACGAGGCGCTCTTCCCCGACATCCATAGCGACGAGCTGGGCTTCGAGGCTGCGGGAGAGGCTCTGGATCGCCTGGCCGTGGCTCATGAGCGCGCGGCTCTCGTCGTGAGTCTGCGAGTCTTCGGCGGGCTGACGATGCAGGAGATCGCGAAAGAGGTGGGCGTCTCGGAGCGAACCGCCAAGAACGACTGGAAGCTCGCCCGAGACCAGCTGAGCTCGATGCTGTGACGCTCCTCATGCGCTGAGGACCGCGGCGAGGTCCGCCGTCTCGGCTGCCAGCGTTCGGCGGGTTCGAAAGAGGCTGATCTTGACCGCCTGGTTGGACTTGCCGAGTTCCCGTGCGATCGCGCGTGTCGAGAAGTTACGTGCGTAGCGCAGGTGGAAGACGCGGCGCTGAGAGTCGTTCACCTTCTCATTCAGTACGCGGCCGCAGTCGGCCAGAATCCGGGCCGCCTCCACCTGGCGATCGGCGGGAACTTGCTCCGCGCTCGCTTCGGCAGTCTCGGGCGCGTCCAGTGAGAAGGTCTCCAACGAACGACGCCGGTGTCTGCGGCACACCTGGTGATGCGTGATGCCGAACATCCAGGTCAGGAGACTGGAACGCCCTTCGTAGGATCCCGCACAGCGGAAGACCTGGAGGAAGACGTCCTGACAGACGTCTTCGGCCTCGCTGGGATTGCCGAGTCGCTTGAGCGCGAAACGGTAGATGCGCTCACGGTAGAGTGTGTGCAGTCGCTCGAAGCAGCCGTCGTCACCGGCGACGATGCCCGCCACGAGGTCCATGTCTCGGAGTCTCTGGCCGGCCAGGTCCTGCGCACCCGCGCCGCTGGCGTGATTGATTCGCTCGCTATGAACAGCCCCGTTTTCGTTGCCCATGTCAACCTCCCCATACTGTTGTCTCTGCGTCCGGGTCGCGGCACTCGCTCGGCACCGCGCCTCATAGAGAGAGGCGAGAAAGGGCGGTGAATCGGGCAACCGGAGGCGGATCTTTTTCCAGTTCGCCGCGCGCCAGAAGAACTGCCGGTCGCGGGCGGCGGAAGATCAGACTCAATTCTCATTGGCCATCCGCCGATGAGGTGTAGATCCGACCCGATAATGCGTCGCTCCCCCCGCGGGAAACTCAGCGGAGCAGGCTATGTCGACCAACGATCGTTCACGAGGTCTCGCTCTCCTCGCACTTGGCACGACAGTCTTCGCGGGCACGACCAACCACATGCTGCCCGCGATCGCCTTCTGGCCTGCGTCCTTCGTCTGCGCAATCGGCGTGGTCCTCTTCATGAAGGGCAATCGGGCGGCGCTCGAGCAGGCCGAGACGGAAACCCGCCGAGCCTTGAACCCGCCGGTCCGCAGCCCCAACAGCGAGCAGCACGCAGAGCAACAGGCACACACGAATGGCTGCGTACTGCAGGCACTGGAAAGCCGCGCAGCGAGAAGCGCGGCCACGCTGTCTACAGAGACGAACCAGGTCGCAGAGAACGAAATCGTGCTCTACGAAGTGAACAGCGCTGATGTCCAGGAGAAGGCGGCCGATGCGGAGGACAACGACGGATTCGTCGTGACGCGTGACGTGTCCTTCCCTCTCGAGGTCCAGGAGCAGACATCACTGGCGGACCAGCTCGAGAAGCTCCAGAAGCTTCGCAGAGACGGCATCATCAGCCCCGAGGAGTTCGCCATCGCCAAGGCCAAGCTGTTGGCCTAGTGCCGCGCGAGTAGTGATTGCGACGCCTCGCCCACCGCTGACCCACACCCTCACAGCGCCGACCACGGCGGATGTCTCCGCCGGCTCAGTGCGCTTTGCGCCAGTCCGCCCCCACGCCGATGTCGATCACGAGAGGGACTGCGAGGCTAAGCGCGTTTTCCATATAGGCACGCAGGAGGCGCTCCAGGTCAACGATATCGGTCTCGTCGAGCTCGAATACCAGTTCGTCGTGGACCTGCAGAATCATCTCCGCAGACAACTCGCGCTCGCGTAGCGCGCGATCCACCTCCACCATGGCGCTCTTGATCAGGTCCGCGGCGGTGCCCTGAATGACGGTGTTGACGGCCATGCGCTCAGCTGCCTGCCGCAGCACGCGGTTTCGGCTCTGGAGATCGGGCAGATAGCGTCGGCGGCCGAGCAGGGTGATGACGTATCCCCGCTGCTTGGCCTGACTCACCGTCTCGTCGAGAAAACGACGCACGCCGCTGTAGCGGCCGAAGTAGGCGTCAATCGTCTCCTGCGCCTCCGCCGAGGCGATTCCGAGCTGGTTCGCCAGACCGAAGGCGGACGAGCCGTAGATGATGCCGAAGTTGACCGCCTTGGCACGTGCGCGCTGCTCTTCGGCCACCTGATCGATTGGGATCCCGTAGACCTCCGCGGCGGTGCGGCGGTGGATGTCCTCGCCGTCGCGGAAAGCGCCGATCAGGCTCTCATCGCCCGAGTAGTGTGCCAGGATGCGCAGCTCGACCTGGGAGTAGTCGGCTGAAAGCAACACGCGACCTTCCGCCGGAATGAAGGCCTCGCGAATCCGCGCTCCGGCTTCTGTCCGAATGGGGATGTTCTGGACGTTGGGATGCGCAGCCGAGAGACGGCCCGTGGCCGCCCCGAGCTGATTGAAGTGCGGATGGATGCGACCGCTTCGCCCGCTCACGAGAGGTGGCAGAGCGTCGATGTATGTGCTCTTCAGCTTGGCGAGCCGTCGGTACTCGAGAATCCGGCCCGGAAGTTCGTGATGCGCTTGGAGCTGCTCGAGCACGCTCTCGGCTGTCGAGTAACCGGTCTTCGTCTTCTTGAGCGGGGGCAACTTCAGCTTCTCGAAGAGAATCACCTGAAGCTGTTTTGGTGAGCTAACGAGAAACCGCTCTCCCGCCAGCGTGTAGATCTCCTGCTCGACACGCGTGAGCTCGGCCTCGTACTCGAGCGAGAGCTCAGCGAGCCTGTCTTCGTCGATCCGGACGCCGGCCCGCTCGAGGCGTGACAGAACTGCCGTCAAGGGCAGCTCAACGTCGCGGTACAGGCCCATCAGCCCGTCGGCCTCGAGTCGCTCGCACAGATGCGGCACGAGCGCCCAGACGGCGCAGACCTGCTCCCCGACCCAGTGGGCCGCGCTCTTCACGGGCAGCAACTCTGCCGCCACAGCCTTGGCCCCACGCCCCGCCACGCTTTCCCAACTCGCCACCTCCCACCCGAGCGAGGTGGCGGCCAACGCCGAGATCTCACGGGGTGCGGCCGGGTCGAGTAGGTATGCGGCGATTTCGATGTCTTCCGCGGGCGTCGGCAAAACGAGACCGCAACCCGCGAGCACCGACTGAAGGTCCTTCGCTCCCATGCCGTACCAACAGCGCTGTGCCTGGCGACCGGCGTCGTCGAGCCGGAGCCCTCGCAGCGACGACACCAGCTCTGCCCCCGTGAGCCCGTCCTCCGCGAGCAGTCCCTCGCCCCGAAGCGGCACGTAGACGGACCGCCCCGCATCGGCGGCCAGACCCAGCCCCACGGCACGAGCATCCACCGCGCTCCCCTCCCCGCGCAGCAGATACAGGGCCAGCGGCGAGTCATCTGGCAGCGTTTGGAGCCATCTCTCCAGCTCTGCCGAGCTGGAGAGCATCTCGACCTCCGCCGTAGCCCTCTCGGAGCGGGGAAGAGCTGCGGCGCCGTCGCCCGCAGCGTCCAAGCTGGCCAGCAGACGGGAAAAGCCGAGCCGCCGGTAGAGATCCCTCAGCCGGTCGACATCCGGCGGCTGTATCGCGAGCTCGTTGATATCCACGGGCAGGGGAACGTCATGGCGCAGCGTCGAGAGCGCCTTCGACAGCAGGGCCTGCTCTCTCTGCTCGGTCAACGCTTCACGTGCGCGCTTGGCCGAGACCTCGCTGGCGTGGTCGAGGAGCACCTCCAGGCTTCCCCACTGGCCGAGCAGCTTGGCAGCGCCCTTCTCGCCGATTCCCCGTACGCCGGGGATGTTGTCGCTGGGATCTCCGACCAGAGACCGCAGGTCGAGCATCTGCTCGGGTGGCACGCCGAAGCGGGCTTCGATGTCGCCGGGAGTGAATCGACGATCGCTGACCGAATCGACCAGATTCACACGCTGCGACACCAGCTGCATCAAATCCTTGTCGGTCGAGATGATGCTGACACACACGTCTTCTGGCGCGAGCGTCACCAGTGTTGCGATCACATCGTCGGCTTCGAAGTCGTCGACCTCGAGAAACGGAATCCGGAACGCGTCGATCACCTCCCGGATCACCGGAATCTGGGCCGATAGCTCTTCGGGCTGGGCGTCGCGATTGGCCTTGTAGCCGCCGTAGAGGCGATTGCGGAAGCTCCCACCCCGCGGATCGAAAGCAACCGCGATCAGATCGGGCGACTCCTCGCGAATCACTTTGCCCAGCATGTTGACGAAGCCATGGACGGCGTTGGTCGGCGAACCGTCCGGCGCTCGCAGATTCGGGATGGCGAAGAATGCGCGGTAGATCGAGTTGGCGCCGTCGATCACGACCAGACGGCGGGAGGGAGAGCCGGCAGCTTCGTCACTCACGCCGAAATGTTACCCCTTCTACCGCCCCATGCTTGACCGCCGTCGGCGAACTGCTTAGCCTGCTCGGCGCATGTCGGAGCCCGACCCGCTCACCCCCCAGCGACGCCCACCCGCCTTCAGGCCGAGGGCCACTATTGGCCTCTTCTATCTCGTGATCTTCTTCTTCCTGTTCTCGTTCCTGCAGGTGCTGCCCGACCTCTTGGGCCTGCTGGGCGAGATGCCTCCCGGCCCAGAGCAGCAGCGCGCGGCGCAGGAAGTCGCGAGACACAACGTCAACCCGCTGGCGGCCGCAGTGCTGTCGCTGCTCACCACTGCACTCGGCAGTCACTTCCAGGTGCTGCCCGGAATGCGAGTGGACTGATCAGGCGGCCACTCGTTCGGCTACGTACTTCTCGACGTCGCCGAGGGTGCGCATCGACTCAGCGTCTTCGTCTGCAATCTCGATGTCGAAGGCCTCCTCGATGGCCATCACCAGCTCCACCACATCGAGAGAATCCGCGCCCAGATCCTCGAGGATATTCGCCTCGGCATTCAGGACGGCGGGGTCTACCCCGAGCTGCTCGGAGACCAGCCCCCGGATTTGTGCCACCAACGAATCACTCACACGCTGCCCCTCATATCATTTGCGCAAGAATCTGACTTCGGGTCATATCGGACAGCGCCAGAATTTCCCATTCTGCGCACGCTGTCAAGGAAATCATCCGGACCGTTTGCTCGTCACGTGCCAAGCCGCGAGGAAGGGGTAGCAAGCCCCTGTAATATCAGGCGAATCGCGTCGTGAAAGACGTCTTCGAGCGGCTGGCCACGCAGCTCTCGACGCGCTTGGATCGAGTCGGACTGGATCAGCCCGTTGGCGGTGGTCCACAGAATATTCGCCACCTCCCAGGTGTCGCACTCGTTCAGATCACCCTGGCGAATCGCGCTGCTGAGAACCGCGCTGAGTACCCCGAGACTCTCCTTCCATAGCCGCGCGACCTCTGCGACGACCTCGCCCGGCAGATCGCCGATCACGGACTGGTTGTCGATGGCCCAGAAGATCTGGAAGTACTCGGGATGGCGAACCCAGTAGTCGAGGTAGAAGCGACTGATGGATTCCACCTGAACGATTGCCGACTGGCTGCCGTCGCTCGCCACCTCCTTCATTCGCTGCGTAAACACATCGCCGTTGTGGGCGAGTACGGCCACGTAGAGGTCGGCCTTGCTCTCGAAGTAGCGATAGAGTGTACCCTTGGCGACAGCGGCCTTCTCCGCCACCTCATCGAGATTGGCCGCCATGAAGCCGTCGCGAAAGAAGACATCACGCGCGGCTTCCAAGATGCGACGGCGCGACTGCGCCTTCTTCTCGGCCCGCGTGACCTTCTCCTGCTGATTCGAAGCCGACTCCAACCCCGCGACCTCTTCGCCTCGTTCGCTCTGTGGATTCATCATTCGCTCTCGCGCTGTGCCCGAAGCCCCGACTCAACGAAGCAACCCTGCGGGCTCCTTTTTGCTGTGGCCTCGCGCTCTCATGCCAACGCGGCCTGGCCCGGAATTCCGACTGCCAGCATACCATTTCTGATCGCTACATCCGGGTACCCGCTTTCCCCGGGGCCGAACACTCCGGGTGTCCACCGGGCAGGGGGGAGCGAGGCTCAGGTGCTCAGCGTGTCGCTGCCGTCGTAGCGCAGTGGCTCGAACAAGACCGTCTGCACGTAGCGCTCGCCGAAGTCTGGGATGATCACCACGATCAGCTTGTCCTGGTTGCCCTCCATGGCGGCGTACTTGAGAGCGGAGGCCACGTTGGCACCCGCCGAGATGCCGCACAGGATCCCCTCCTCCCGCGCCATCCGCAGGGAGGTCTCGATTGACTCGTCGTTCGACACCGTCATCACCCGATCGACCAGATCGACGTCCAGCACGTCTGGAATGAAGCCGGCACCGATGCCCTGAATCTTGTGCGGACCGGGTGAGCCACCGGACAGGACCGGGCTGTCCTCCGGCTCGACCGCCACCGTTTCGAAGCTCGGCTTCTTGGGCTTGATGAAGCGGGCAACGCCCGTGATCGTGCCGCCGGTGCCCACGCCGGCCACCAGGGTGTCCACGGCGCCTTCCGTGCCGTCCCAGATTTCCCGGGCGGTTGTGGCGAAGTGAACGTCCGGATTGGCGGGATTGCGAAACTGCTGGGGCATGAAGCAGTCGGGAATTGCCTCATAGAGCTCATTGGCCCGATCGATTGCCCCCTTCATGCCTTTGGCGCCGTCGGTGAGAATCAGCTTGGCGCCAAACGCTCGCATTGTGACCCGGCGCTCCGGGCTCATCGTGTCCGGCATGACAATGACACACTTGTAACCCTTGACGGCGGCCACAAAACAGAGCGCGATGCCCGTGTTGCCGCTGGTGGGCTCCACGATCGTGGTCTTGCCCGGGGTGATGACGCCCTCCCTCTCAGCCGCCTCGATCATCGAGAGGCCAATGCGATCCTTGACGCTGTTACACGGATTCGCACTCTCCAGCTTCGCCACGACCTGCGCAGACAGGCCTTCTGTGATCTGATTCAGGCGAACGAGCGGGGTGTTGCCAATCAGTTCAGCGATGTTGTCGTGAATCTCCATTTGGGGGAATCCTCGATTCGGGTTTGAAATGTCGTGGCCGGGACGCTCCATCTTCGATTCCGCACAATCAGCCTGCTCGACGGACCGCAAGGCGGTCGAGATGGTCGACGCCCAGCATACACCCACCGTGCGTGGCTTTCACATGCTCCCCTCGGCCAACCGACCGAAGATCTCCTCCAGCAGAACCGTGACGTAGCTGCCGGCGGGCAAGCTGCAGCTCAGCAACAGAGCATCTTCTTCGCGCCGCAGCGAGGCCTCCCCCGGCTGCACGCGGACGGCGCGGCGCGCGCCCCGCACGCGAACGCCGGGTGGGGATCGAAAATCCTCAGCGGCCGGCACGCCCATTCCGGCCATCACGAGCGCCTCGCGTCGCGCGACCTCGCCCGTCGGCTGCTTCATGCGCGTGCCGAAGATCGGCCCGGTTGCGCTGATCTCGAAGCGCGCGGCCCGTTCATTCTCGACCTCTTTGTCTTCGACGATGAATAGCCCGCCCGACTCCGTCAGCCGAGCGACATCCCCCACCTCGACGGTTTCCAGAGGCCGCGGACGCTGGGCGAGCACACAATTGAACACCTCTGCCTGGAGCGCCGAAACGAGAAAGCGCGCCTGGCGGCGATCGACGCGTATTCGTTCACCGGCCAGCAGCCTGCGTGCCCGCTCGCTGTTCTTCCCGTCCCGACCGAAACGCTGCACACCGTAACGGTTCGGCATGCCACGCTCAACGATCCTCGCCATCGCCATGCGCGCCTTCTCCTCGAGCACGTCGTCGACGCCACGCACGCGGATCTCGAAGCGATTGCCGACGAGCTGTCCGGTTCGAAGCTTGTGACCGTGCGCAACCGCCTCCAACACGCGGGCGCCTGAGAGTTCGAGCGAGAGCGCGTCATCGGGCGATAGACCCGGAACCGAGAACCACTGCCGAGTCACCGCGTTGCGATCTTTGCGACCCGCGTAACCCACATCGCGCGGCGGCTTGCCAGCCGCCCGCGCCAGCTCCCTCGCCACCTCCTCAGTGGTCCGAAGCCGCTTCTCGACCAGCACGAACGTGTGCCCACCCTCGTGTGAGGGCGGATAGAGCGGGATCTCCTCGACGATGAAGTCCTCTGGACAGCTGCGAATGCGGGGCAGCCCGGATTCGCTCTCGTCGTCAGAGTTCATCGGCCGGCAACGGCCGCCACAGGCGCGAAGGACCGCCTGTGCACGGGTGAGGCGCCCAGCCGATCGAGCGCCGCGACGTGCTCGGCTGTGCCGTACCCCATGTGTCTCACGAAGCCGTAGCCGGGATAGCGTGCGTCGAGCCCGCGCATGGTGGCGTCGCGGTGCACTTTGGCCACGATGGAGGCGGCAGCGATCGAGCCATCGATCGCGTCACCATGAACGAGCGCGGTCTGGGCGATGCCGAGACCGGGGATGACACGCGCGTCGACCAGCAGATGGTCGAGTGGCAGGTGGGTCGCGACCTCGCTCACCGCCCGGCGCATCGCCTCGAGACTGGCGCGATAGATGTTCAAGCGATCGATTTCCGAGGAGTCCACCTCACCGATGCCGACCGCCAACGCCTGCTCGCGGATGGCACCATCCAGCCGCTCGCGGGCGGCTGGCGAGAGCTTCTTGGAGTCGTTGAGTCCGGGCAGCGATACTCGCTCCGGCAGCACCACTGCGGCCGCCACGACAGGTCCCGCCAGTGGCCCCACCCCGACCTCGTCGACGCCAGCGACGTACTGCGCCCCGCAGCGCAACAGCTTGGCCCGGTGCTCGAAGAGCCCGGCCAGGCGCGTGCGTTCCCGGCGAGCGCCTTCCAACTTGCGTTCGTACTGAGTCGCCAGCGCCCTCGCACCCGCTCGCGAGTCCTCAGCGAGCAGCCGACACCAGCTCCGCAAGAGCACCTCATCGTGCTCTCCGGCGAGACGACTGCGGAGCTGAGCGATGGAGAGCCTGCCGGGATCCATCACGTCCGGTCCGCTCGAGCCCCGTCGTTGGTGCGGGCTGCGGTCTCCGTCGATGCGGCACCGCGGGCTCGACGCAGGCCGAGCTCGCGCTCGACGGCACGCAGGCGACGAAGCGCGTCGGGAAGCCTCGCCAGGGCCGCCATCGCCTTGTGCCAGCGACGGGCCTCGAGCTGCGGCGCTCCCCAGACCCGCGATCCGGGTGCCACATCCTTGTGCAGACCTGCACGAGCGCCCACAAAGGCGCGCTCGCCCACGCGCAGGTGTCCGGCCGAGCCCGCCTGAGCCATGATGATCGCACCCGATCCGACCCAGGTGCTTCCGGAGAGGCCACTCTGAGCCACCACGATGGCACCCTCACCAATGTCGCAGTTGTGCGCAATCTGGACCAGATTGTCGATCTTGGCCGCGCGCCGAATGCGCGTCTCATCGAATGTCGCGCGGTCGACTGTCGTATTGGCGCCGATCTCCACATCGTCCTCGATCACTACGCGCCCGATGTGCGGCATTCGCCTGGGCAGACCCTGCTCGTCCGCGAGGTAGCCAAAGCCATCGCCCCCGATGATGACACCTGGCTGCAGGACGACGCGATCACCCAGAACGGTGTCCTCGCGCAGAACTACACCGGAGTGGATCACGCAATCCGAACCGATCTCCACATTCGGGTACACGGTGACATTCGGATGGAGCACGCTACGCGGGCCGACGCGGGATCCGGCTCCGATCACGACGCAGGCGGACAGCACAGCGCTCGCGTCGACCTCGGCATCCTCCGCCAGCTCTGCCGATGAATGCAGCCCGGCCGGCGGGCGGAGACACGGAGCCAAGCGCTCAACCACCCGGGCGAAGTCGAGAGCCGGGTTGGGCGAGCGGATGGCCGAGCAGCTTCCCGGATCCACGTCGGGCAGGAGGATCAGCGCGCCCGCTCGAGTGTCGGCCACGCGATGCGAGTGTTCCGCCGATCGCACGAACGCGATGTCGCTCGGTCCCGCCTGCTCCAGGGCTGCCACGCCACATATCAGCAGCCCGGGATCTCCCTCGACTTCGCGGCCCAGCTCGGCCGCAATCTCCAGCAACCGGACCGGCTTCAGGGACCTGACCACGAACTACCGGGCGAGCAGGACAGCCACCGGCGAGGTGCGTACGACCGCGGCGGCGTTGCTGCCGAGGAAGTAGTCGGTGATGCGATTGCGCCCGAAGGCGCCCATGACCACGAGCCCGCCACGAACCTCGCGCACGGTGTCGACGATCTTGACGTCGGGACGCCCCAGCGTGGACGAAGTCTCGCGCACGGGCTGGCTGAGACCGGCGAGCAGCTGACGCACCTCCTCGAAGCGGGCCACGGCCCGGCCCTTGTCCTTCGAATCGACGAAAACGTGAATGGCCTCGTTGAGGCCATTGGCCAGTTCCACCGCCAGCTCGGCGGCGACGCGAGAGCCGGGAGAACCGTCGAAGCCGAGCACCAGCGGGCCGGTGAGCGGCGCGCCCGAGGGCACGACCATGGTAGACTTGCCGGTCTTGCGGATGATGTTGTCCACCGTCGAACCGATCAGAGCACCACGACGGTCGGCTGCCCCGCTATCACGGCCGAGCACCAGCAGATTGCATTCCTGGGCCTTCTCGACGATGCGGTCGTCCGGGCGACCCTGGGCGACTTCACAGCCCGCTTCCACACCCTCTCCGCGGGCTCGGTCGCTAAAACGCCGCGCGATGGCTTCGGCGCGCGCGCGGTGATAGGCGGTCAGCTCAGCCTGCGGGAATCCCGGCAGCGAGAGCCCCGCGGCCGGCGGCGGCAGCACAGCACTCTCGTCGAGCACCGTGATGCCTGAGAGGCGTACCCTCAGCCGAGCCGCCAACGCGATGGCACTGCGCTCGGCCGCACTCCCGTCTTCCGAACCATCTGTTGCAACCAGGATCGTCTCGACCATCTCGCTCCTCACCATCGACGCAGGACCCGTGTCCCGCTCTGCCATCCCGCAGGAGCGTCACCTGCGGGACAGACCTCGATTCACCGTGCTCCAGCCATGCGACCGCCACACCGCACCCGCGGTACCGATCGCGCCACCGATCATCGTTCCGCCGCTCTCCCCCGATCGACCGAGTCAGACGGCTCGGCATGCTAGATTACGGTACCCCGGAGGGAGGTGCAATTCGCCGAAGCGCAAATGCAAGAATTTCGAGGTACCTCCGGGCACGTCTGCGGGGATTTCGCCCGGGCGGCCGGCCGTTTTCCACCGCAACACGGGCTCCCTGAGATCACCGGCCCCGAGCGGCGACCGGGATCAGCTGCCGCCGACTCTGCCAGCAGCCTCCGCGAGACAGCGCAGCACATCCGTCTCCGTGATGAGCCCCTCCAGCGTACCCCGGTCGTTCACGACCGGCAGACAACCGATCTTGTGGCCAGCCAGAGCGCGGGCGGCATCGATCACCGACGCCTTCGGACTGATCACGACAGCCGGGGATGACATGACGCTCGCGATCTCGACGGCATGCAGGAATGCCCGGTGATCGTCGTCGTGCGACTCACCGATGCTGGAGCGTGAAGCCCGCAGCAGATCACGCTCCGAGACGACGCCCACTAGCCGACCGGAGCTCACTACAGGCATGTGGCGCACACCACCTAGCCTCATGATATCCTCGACCGTCGAGAGCCGATCGCCCGCGCCAACGGTGACGACTCGTCGTTTCATGATGTCACCGACGCGAATGTGATCCACGCTTCGATTCTACCTTGCCGAACGGACGCGCGGGTGAAGAGATGGCCAAGGCCGACGAGCACGAGCCGGATAAGACGGAGAAAGACGACGATTCGGACGGCCTCTACGGCGTTCCGGAGATCATTCGACGCTTCGCAGCACTCGGCCTGAGCGGCTTCTTCACCACGGAGAGCGCCCTGCGCAAGGCGCTCGGAGATACCGTTCCCAAGGAATGGACGGAATTCGCCGCGGCGCAAAGCGAGCGCACGCGACAAGAGCTACTCGATCGAATCGCGTCCGAATTCGGAAGGGTGCTGGGCAAGGTCGAGCCACGAGATTTGCTGGAACATCTGATCGAAGGCCGAACGATCGAGGTAAGCGCCAAGATTCGCCTCGGCAGCCGGACGAGCCGCACGGATGGTTCGGACTCCCGAGGCGAAAGCGCCAGCTCGAACCACTTCGAAATCAAGCTCGGTAACGACTGAGCGGCACAGTTGCCTCGCGAGCGCCCAATAGTGGAGACGAACGAACGTGCGTCCTGCAGGCGCTCCCAGCTCACCGAAGAGCAAGCCGCTGCCGAGTATTCTCGGCTGGGTCTTGGTCGCTTGCTTGATCTCGTATACCACCTGCGTCCACCAGGGTCTCGCCCCGGCACCGGGCGGAATGCCAACCGACTGGTGGCATCCCTCCGGTTTTCTGCGCGATCGGACGTGGGTGGCGAGCTGGGTCGGCCGACCGCTGACCGGCGTCTTCATGTTGAGTCTGCCGGCGGCCATCGCAGCCTGCCTGCTGTTCATCACCAGCCGCTCCTCCAGCGGCCGGGCTATCGCCGCCAGCAGCGTCGTAACTGTGGCGGTCATGAGCTTCTACGGGCTGTCCAGGGCACTGCGAGTCTGGGAGTTCTTCCACTGGCGGGGATCTGTGGTGATCGTCTGCACGGGCGTCGTCGTCGGCTGCACGCTGGCGGCTCCCTGGTTGGCCGAAAGGTGGCTCAAGCTGCGGCCCCCTTGGAAGATCATCAGCTACCTGCCGGTCTTCTTCGCCGTCGTGTCGATCATGCGCAGCGCCACCGGAACGGATGAGAATCTGTTCTTCAATATCTCCCCCTGGCCAGCGATCCCGGTGCTCGGATTGGAAATTGCCTGCTACTCGCTGGTGGGCCTGATGATCGGACTAGCGCTGGGCGTGGCGGCGTTCACCGGCACAGGGCCACGTCCGGCGCTGCGGATCGCCGGCTTCGTCGGTGGCGCGATCTTTCCAGTGCTCTGGTTCGCTTACCGCTTCAGCCAAACGAAGCCCATCGTCCTCTTCGCCATGCTGTTCGTCAGCGTGCTCGCCCTCGCCGCCGCACTCGCGACACGAGGCCCCGAAGGCAGATCGGAGCGCCGACGCAGAGCGATCAATTTCGCAACCGGAGCGGCCCTGGTGACACTCCCACTGTTCTCGGGCCATGCCCTCGCGAATCGCGACTACGACGTCACGCGACATGTGCGTGCCGAGGCTCTCATCGAAGCGCTGTCCCGCTACTACGCGGATGAGTACGAGTATCCCGAGGACCTCGCCGACTTGATCGCCGGGGGCTACCTGGAGAAGATCCCCAAGCCCCGCATCGGCTTCGAACTCTACTACCAGCTCGGCTGGCTGGAGCCGATCGAATTCGAGTACCGAAACCTGGGCAGCAGCTACGTGCTCGAATTCATCTCGACGGAGTGGGTGATGTGCGCCTACAACCCGCCGTGGCTCGACGATGACGGCGAGGAGGACTCAGAGGACCCAGAGACCGGTGAGGCCTGGTCCTGCCCCGACACGCGTCCCGAGCTCTGGTAGATCGGCATGTCCACTGTGACTGTCGAACGCGATGTACTGCGCTCTGACCCGCGACGCGGCGCGGCCGGCGGACCGAAGTGATGGTCGGCGACGCCGGCCGTGATGAACGCAAGCGCTGGGGCATCCACGGACTCGCCCTCGGCATCGCGGTCGATGGCCCGTCTAGCAGCCGAGAGTGGCAGCGAGCGCTGCACTGGGTGACTTGGGCCGAGCAACGCGGTCTGCACTCGGTGTGGATGCCGGAGACACATTTCACGGAAGCCGGGAATGCGTCACCGCTGCTCTGCCTCGCCGCATTCGCGGCCCACACTCGGCGATTGCGTCTGGCCACCACCTCGCTACTCCTCCCGATCCACCATCCACTGCGCGTCGCGGAGAATGTGGCGACGCTGGATCACCTCTCCCGAGGACGAGTCATTCTCGGCTTGGGGCGCGGATTCCGAGAGCCGCTGTTCTCGACCTTCGGAATCGATCCCTCGTCCAAGCGCGCTCGCTTCGACGAATCTCTCGATCTGATTCTCAAGGCTTGGAGCGGCGAGTCGGTCTCGCTGTCGGGTACGGGGTTCGCGACTGCCCCTGATGCGGGCGAGCGAAACGGAGCCAGGCCGCTGCAAACGCCCCACCCGCCGCTGGCCGTCGCAGCCTTCGGACGCAAGGGGCTCGAACAGGCGGCACGCCGCAACCTCCCCTATCTCGCCTCGCCGATGGAGACGCTCGACCTGATCGCCGAGAACCTCGAATTCTACACTGCCAATCTAATGACCGACTCTCAAGCGCGTGGCCGAGTCGTCCCGGTGATGCGAACGCTCTTCGTGGCGAACGACGACACCTCACGCGCGCGCGTTCTGGCGCACCTGACTGAGGAGAACCGCCGCCGCCGCGGCAAGCTCCCAGGCCCCATCGCTCGTGCACTCGCGGCTCCGCTGGACGAACGCGTGGTGGTGGGCAGCGTATCGGAGGTGACGGACCGCCTGGCCCACTACCGCGAACGGCTCGACATGAATCTGCTCATCGTGCGCCCTGAGATTGCGAGCACATCACAGAGCGAGCGAGAGGATTCGCTCACGCGACTGGTAGAGGAGGTGTTGCCAGCGCTGGGCTGACGACAGCCGGCCGTGGGCGGATTTCAATCGTCTTCGCTCTGGCGGGCAAACGAGATGAAGGCCATGGCCGGGCGCTTCGAGGACTCCCGCATGGCGAAGTGCATGCTGTCGAGGCTCCAACCCGCGGCCGTCCACTCGTTGAGTGCGGCCTCGATCTCTTCATCCGTCACCGAGCCGATCTCGACTACTTTGTATACGAGCCCCAAGCTGACCTCCGCTACTCCGTCTCTCGTCGTACCCGGTTCTCAGCTATCCAGACGCGCAGCCACCTCAGCTGCCGCATAGCTGAGGATCAGGTCGGCTCCGGCTCGCTTGATGCACATGAGCGCCTCTTCCATCGCGCGCTCACCGTCGATCCAACCCCGCTCGGCGGCGGCGTGGATCATCGAGTACTCGCCCGAGACGTGATACGCGGCGATCGGCACGTCGAAGTTGCTCCTGGCATCGGCCACGATATCGAGATAGGCGAGCGCCGGCTTGATCATCAGAACGTCCGCCCCTTCGTCGAGATCGAGCTGCATCTCTCGCAGGGCCTCACGCCGGTTGGGCGGATCCATTTGGTAGGCTCGGCGATCGCCGAACTGGGGCGTGCTCTCGGCCGCATCTCGGAAGGGACCGTAGAACGCGCTGGAGTACTTGGCCGCATAGGACATGATCGGAATGTCGTCGAAGTCGTGATCGTCGAGGATGTGCCGAATCGCTGCCACACGGCCATCCATCATGTCTGACGGCGCGACCACGTCCGCACCAGCCCTGGCGTGTGAGAGTGCGGTCTGAGCCAGCCGTTCGACCGAGGGATCATTGAGCACTCGACCCTGATCGACGATTCCGCAATGTCCGTGATCCGTGTACTCACAGAGACAGACATCCGTCATGACACAGAGGTCCGGAACACCCGCCTTGATGGCCGAAACCGCTCGCTGCGTGATGCCATCCTCTGCATCGGCACCGCTGCCACGTGCGTCCTTCTGGCCTGGGATACCGAAGAGGATCACCGCCGGTACACCCAGATCAGCCACTCGCTTGGCCTCGTCCACGATCTGGTCGAGCGAGAATCGGTAGACACCCGGCATGGAGACGATCGGCTCACGCAGGCCACTCCCCTCGACCACGAAGAGCGGCAGGATGAAGTCGTCACACGAGAGCTTGTTCTCCCGAACCATCCGACGAAGAGTCTCGCTGCGGCGCAGCCGGCGCAGCCGATCGCGGGGAAAGCTCATGTCTCCTCCTCCTGCTCTTCCTGCTCGCGGCTCTCCTGACGAAGCGCCGCCACGTGAGCCACCAGTCCGTGGACGAGCTCGTTCACGTCGGGCCTCTCCGGCACCACGTCCGGTGCAAATCCCGCTTCGTGAAGTGCTCGGGCCGTGGTAGAGCCGATCGCGGCGATTGTGCAACGGGAAACCGCTGCGCGCGCGGACTCGTCCAGCAGATCGCTGAAATGATTCACCGTCGATGGACTGGTGAAAGTGAGTACTGGCAGCGATTCCGACACCAAATCGCGACAGAGTTCGGCACCGTCGACCGCCGGTCTCACGTTGCGATAGACCTGGATGGTGTCGACCCGCGCACCCGCCTCACGTAGCCCATCCGGCAGGACGTTTCTACCGATGTCGGAACGTGGGATCAGGACTTGGCGCCCCTCCGGCGACATCGTCTGCAAGATCTCGCGTAGCATCGACTCCGCATCCCCTCGTCCCGACGCGACGAAGTGTATCGGAAGCCCCGCATCGAGTGCCGCGCGCGCGGTCTTGGCGCCGATACAGAGAACGTGGCCGCCCAGCTTCGCGAACTTCGCGTCGACACCGGCGGCACGCGCGTGATCTGCGAAGAAACGCACTGCGTTCGAGCTGCCGAAGAGCAGCGCATCGTAACGCTCGAGGTGGTCGAGCGCGGCATTGATCTCGGCCAGCGTCTCTCGGTCGCTCGGTGCAACCAGCTCGATCAGCGGCATCAGGACCGGCGTCGCCCCGGCGTCGCGTAGAGCGGAGGTGAGCTCGCCCGATTGGAGGCTCGCTCGAGTCACGAGTACGCGCATGCCGTGGAGCGGCATCGTCTCCCTCCAGGCGAGCTGATCGCGCAGCGACACAACGTCGCCCACCACCACCGCCGCGGGCGCTCCCAGGCCGGCATCGGCCACGCGCCGCGGCAGCGCGGCCAACGTGCTGACCACCACCTGCTGCTCCGGCAGCGTGCCATCCATCACCGCCGCAGCGGGCGTCTCGGGCGCCTTGCCGCTCTCGATCATCCTCTCGACGAGCTCGGGAAGGTTCCGCATTCCCATCAGAATCACCAGCGTGTCGACAGCGCTTGCGAGCTCGTGCCAGCGTGTCTGCCGAGCTGCGCGGGTGGGATCCTTGTGCCCGGTCACCACGGCAAAAGAGGCCGCATGACGCCGATCCGTGACGGGGATTCCCGCGTAGGCCAGGGCTGCCACGGCCGAACTCACGCCAGGCACGACCTCGAAGGGAATGCCGGCCTCCACGCAGGCAGAGGCCTCCTCGCCACCGCGCCCGAAGACGAATGGATCCCCGCCCTTGAGGCGCACCACCCGCTTGCCTGCCAGAGCGTGCTCGACCAACAACGCGTTGATCTCGTCCTGCGTCCGGGTGGGATGAGCGTGACCGCGCTTGCCCACGTTGATGAGCAGAGCTCCGTCGGGCGCCAGTAACAGCAGCTCCGCACTCGTCAGCTCGTCGTAGAGGACGACCTCGGCCCGCCCCAGCAACTCGACACCCCGAACCGTGATGAGCCCCGGGTCGCCGGGACCCGCCCCGACCAGGAAGACCCGCCCGCCGGTGACGCGAAGCGGAGGACGCGACCCATGCCCGCCGCTCAAGGGGGTGCCCCCTCGGCGCCCTCGCGTCGGAGCTGCTCGAGAATCTCACCACCGCCGGCCTCGAGAACCGCCTCGGCCAACTGCTCGCCCAGACGCGCCGCCTCGGCCGGCGGCCCGACCCGCTCTGCCCGCGCGATGCGGCCGCCGTCGGCGCTGGCGACGAGCCCGCGCAGGCGGATGAGATCGGGAGAAGTGCGCTCGCAGAACGCCGCCAGCGGAACGGTGCAATCGCCCTCGAGGCGGCGCAGGAAGCTGCGCTCGGCGGCCACCGCCACTTCGGCATCGGGCTCGGTCAACGAGGCCAGGTCGGCCACGAGCGGGTCGTCGTCACGGGCCTCGAGCGCAAGTGCGCCCTGGCACACGGCCGGCAGCAGCAAGTCGGTCGAAATGCGCTCGCTGATGACCGAAGACCTCTGCAGTCGATCGAGGCCCGCACAGGCGAGTACCACGGCCGCCAGATTCTCGCTCTCGATCTTCCCAATGCGCGTGGGAACGTTGCCGCGCAGCGGAACGATCTCCAGATCGGGACGCAGCGCGAGGATCTGCGAGGTTCGACGCGTGCTGCCGGTGCCGATCCGGGCACCACGCGGCAACGCCGAGAGCGTCGCGCCCGTCTCGCGGGCCACCAGTGCGTCCCTCGGATCCACCCGCTCGGGGAAGGCCGCCAGCGTCAGATCGGGCGCCAGAACCGCCGGCAGATCCTTGGCGCTGTGGATCGCCACATCGGCTCGCCCCTCCAGCAGGGCCTCTTCGATCTCCTTGACGAAGAGCCCCTTGCCGCCAATCTTCGCCAACGAGACATTCTGGATTCGATCACCCGTAGTCTTGATGACGACCAGCTCGGTCTCGGCGCCCAGCTCGGATTGAATCCTCGCCGCGATGTACTCCGCCTGTGCGAGTGCAAGGTCGCTGCCCCGGGTAGCTATTCTGACCTTCTTCATTCGATCTCGCCGTCCTCGGACTTCTGCTCCCCGCTCACTGACGGGCGATCCGCATCGCCGTCGGTGGCCAGAGCCAGCTGCTCGTCGATCTCTGCACCAGGGGCACTGGGATCATCGAGACCGAAGAGAGCACGTGCCTCCTCGAGCACAGCGAGTCCCTCTTCGCGATCCGTCTGCGCACCCAATCGAGCAAGCGGGGGATGGAGAATCTTGTTCACGACGGCTCGCGTCATGGCCTCGACCGTCTCGCGCTGTTCCCGCGTGAGATCGAGCTTTGACAGCACCCTTGCCAGCTCTCGCTCGCGCACGGATTCCGCCCGGGCGCGAAGGTGGCGAATCGTCGGGACCGCTCGCAGGGCGACCATCCAGCCCGCAAAGCGCTCCTGCTCCTCGAAGACGATGCGCTCTCCCTGCAGCGACTCGCGGCGGCGCTCCTCCTCGTTCGCCGCTGCGACAGCTTGCAAGTCATCGATGTCATAGAGGTAGGCGTTGTCGAGCTCGTTCACCGACGGGTCGATGTTGCGCGGCACACCGATGTCGATGAGGAAGATCGGACGTTTGCGCCGCGCGCGCAGCGCACGTCGCATCTTCTCGGAGGTAAGGAACGGCGCGTCGCCACCGATGCACGAGAGCACCACATCGCTGGTCTCGAGCAGTCCTTCGACCTCGTCGAGGGCGTGGGCAGTGGCGTTGAAGCGTGCGGCCAGCCCTTCCGCCCGCGAACGCGTACGGTTCACCACCCGCTGAGCACCCAGTCCCTCGCGCTGCAGGGCGAAGAGCGCCATCTCGATCATCTCGCCCGCCCCGATCATCAGCGCGGTCTTGTCGTTCAGATCCTCGAAGATCTGACGGGCCAGATCGACCGCGACGCGGGCAACCGACACCGGTCGGTGTGCAATTCGCGTCTCATTCTTGACGCGTTTGGCCGTGGCGAAAGCGCGCTGAAAGAGGCGCGAGAGAATGGGGCCACAGCTGCCGCTCTCAAGGGCGCCGCGGTACGCCTCCTTCATCTGACCAAGGATTTGCGGCTCTCCCACGACCATCGAATCGATGGCGGACGCCACGCGAAAGACGTGCGCGGTCGCTTCATCGCCGACGTGCTCGTAGAGATGATCCTCGAGCTTCGCTCCGCCGGGCAACGGCGCTCCCGCGCTGAGTTCGCTAGCGAAGAAGCGATCGAGCCGCTCCCGTGCCAACTCGATCTGGCGCGTCGTGACCAGGACCTCGACACGGTTGCAGGTAGAGACCAGCACTGCCTCTTCGATCTCGTCAGTGGCCACCAGCTTCTGAAGCGCGGCGCGCGTATCGTCGACGACGAAGCGCTCGCGCACGTGAACCGGCGCGGTACGGTGGTTCATTCCCAGCAGCAGGATCTTCACGTGAGGATCTCCACACCCACCACCGCGAAGAGCAGAAACACAAAGCCCGCGACCGCGCTCGCCGCCGCTTGCCGCGCACCCTGCCGCCCCGCAAAGCGTGCGGCGGTGAGTCCGGCGTAGATCCCCCAGGCGACCATCGTCCAGATCTGGTGGCCCGTGCCGGTCCACGGCGTCCCCTCCGCGCTCTGCAGCCAGAACGAGCCTGTCACGACCCCCAGCGTGAGCAAGGTGAAGCCCACCGCCAGCGATGCGACATTGACGCGATCAAGCGCCTCCAGGGAGGGGAGGCGAAAGCCCCGCCCGATCGGGCGCTTGGTCTTGATACGTCGATGCTCCAGCAGGAAGAAGACGCCCGACAGACCGGCAATCCCCAGCAACGCCATCCCGGCGCTGCCGAGAAGTACATGAGCATGCGGCAGCGAGTGGCTGGCCCCGACCACTTCCTTCTGCGCACTAGGCGTGGTGAAGGAGGCGAGGAAGACGGCGAGAAAAGCGACCGGCCCGACGACGGCGGCCAACCCCGCCAGCCGCATACGCCACATGAAGGCCAGCAGAGCGATCACGCCTATCCAGGCCGTGAAGGAGGTCGCCAGCGGCAGGCTGGTCAGTGGGGGGACGGATTCGAGCTGGTGCAGAGTCGCGAACGCGAGAGCATGAACCAGAGCACCAGCCGCCAACCCCCAGACCGCACCGTGACTGATGCGGGTCGACGGCAACGCAATCCCGAGCAGCGCTCCGACACCCGCCGCGAGATAGATGGCGGCCGCAGTCTGTTGAAAATCGATCACCGCAGGACTCCGGCTCCCCGCTCGGGGGCGGCGTTCTCTTTGGGGGAGGAGCGTACCGACGAACGCTCCGAGAGGCTCCCGAGTATAGGATCTGAGGGCCCCAGACGTCGAGCAGCGTCAGCGCTTCTTCAATCGCTCCATCTGGGCGGAGATCCGGGCGGCGTCGTTCGCCATCTCGAAGACGCGGTAGGCCGGCTCGCCGAAGAGCACGAAGCGGATTTCCTCCAGGGAGGTGTCGGTCTCGAAATGCCGGCGGGCCTCCTCGAGCGAGATCTCGGCGCAGCGCTGCATGGACAAACCACCGATCCCGGCGCCGACGGCGGGGAAGGCCACGCTGTGCAGACCCTCGCGTGCAGCCAGCTCCAGGCTGGCACGCACGGCGTCTCGCACGCTCCGTTCGTTCGCAGACCCGCCCGGCGGCATGCCGGCCGCATGAATCACGAAACTTGCTGGCAAGTTGCCGGCTTCCGTCCGCACCGCCGTACCCAGCGGAATGGCGCCGATGGCGTCGCACTCCTCTTGAATCGAGGGGCCTCCGCGCTCGCGAATCGCACCCGCCACACCCGCTCCCAGAACCAGAGCGCTGTTGGCCGCGTTCACGATGGCGTCGACCTCCTGCGAGGTGAGATCTCCCTCGACCAACACGATGCGCCCCATCACTTCTCCCGTCCGCACGGCTCGCTTCCCTCGCCCGGCACGCTCGCGCCACTTTCGGACCGGCGACCCGCTCCGGGCCCGCCGGCCGCGGTCTCGATGAGACCCGCCGCAAGCAGCGGCACCAAGATCTCGTGGTGCCCGACGAGCGAGATTCCCCGGCCGCCGAGTCGGGTCGGCCGGTCGACCACATTGTTCAGTGGGCGGTAGTGGCGTACGAAGTCGAGATCCACGGTGGTGAATTGTTCGACGCGATTGCCGAGGTTGCGCGCCAACGCGAGCGCCTTGAGAAAGACCTCTGGCAGGATCACCGCGGAGCCGACATTGAAGAAGACGCCCCCTTGCAGCCCCGCCACCAGGCCGGCCAGCGTCTCGAAGTCGCGATAGCTGGTCGACCCGAGCGCGGCGCCATCCGCACTCGGGTGCATGTGGTGGACATCGGTGCCGATAGCGGCGTGCACGGTGGCGGGCAGACCGAGGCGCACCGCTGCGGCGAGCACAGAGCGGCCGCTCTCTGGGTAATCGCCCTCCAGGATCTCGCGTCCAACCGCCTCACCCATACCGAGGCCCTGATCCGCACCACGGGAAATCGCACGGTTCAGCCGCTCCGCCGTCTCCTTGGCCATCCCAAAGGTGCCTTCGTCGAGAGACTCGGCCACGTCCTCGCTGGTCCGGCCCATCATGGCCAACTCGAGGTCGTGCACACAGCCCGCGCCGTTCATCATCAACGCGCTCACGACACGGCGCTCCATCAAGTCGACCACCACCGGTGCCAATCCGGTCTTGATGAGGTGTGCGCCGAAGCCCCAGATGACGGTGTGTCGCTCGATACAGGCTCTCGCCCACGCAGCCACGACGGCGCGTAATTCGGCGGCGCCGAGCAGATCGGGCAGCGAGTCGAGAAACTCGCTGAAGCTCGCTCCCTCGCGATGCGGCTGCGCCTCATCGCCCGCGTGCACCTTGCTGGCCCGTTGCCGGGCGGAGACCGTGCGAAGCTTCGTGCGATCAATCTTCTTCACTCGGCGACTCATACTCGATCAACCCCCCAAGTCGAGCTGATGTCCGGACACCCTCTCACCTTGGGGGAAAGAATAACGCGGATGACAGCGCTTCCGCCGCGCGTAGCAGCCAACCATCTGACTGCTATGCTGGCTCGACTCCGCGCTGAGTTCTCGCGAGTGAATTCACCGAGCCGGTGAGACGCTCGAGGGCGGTGCGTGGGCCGAGGACCTCAGAGATTCTGTCGGGTCCCGATCAAGCCTCTGGCCTTGTGACGTAAGAGCAGGGCGACGCGCCCGCGGGAGACAACTCGATGGCAGATATCGTAGACGTGACCGACAGCAACTTCGAGGCGGAGGTGCTCCAGGCCGAGCAGCCGGTCATCGTCGACTTCTGGGCAGAGTGGTGCGCACCGTGTCGGGCCATCGCGCCTATCATCAAGGAACTCGCGGGCGAGTACGACGGCAAAGCGAAGATGGTGAAGCTCAACGTCGACGACTCACCGAAGACGGCCGGAAACTACGGCATCCGGTCGATCCCGAGCGTACTTGCCTTCAAGAACGGCGAGGTGGTCGAGCAGCTCATGGGCGCCCGCCCCAAGTCGGCCTTCGTGGAGATGATCGACAAGCTCGTCTGAGCCCTCACTCGCCGTCGAGTTCAGGCCCCGTGCCCGCGCCGCCATTGCTCGCATCGTCTGCGTCGGGAGTCGGCGTCGGTGCTTCGAAGAAGCGCACTGGCCAGTGTCGCTTCACGGCCGCGCGGTAGAGCAGCGGATCGGGATTGACCACCACCGGGTGGCCCACCAAGTCGAGCAGAGGAAGGTCTGTCACGGAATCCGTGTAGAAATAGCTCTTGGCGAGGTCGACCGTCTCTGCATCGATGAACTGCTGCAGCCAGTAGATCTTGCCTTCCTCGAAGCAGATCGGCTCGATTACCCTTCCGGTGAAGACACCGTCCTTCACTTCGAGCCGGGTGTGTACGATGTGCTCGACACCCAGGTACTGGGCAACCGGCTCTACGATGAAACGGGTGGCACCCGACACGATGCAGATGATATGGCCGCTGGCCTGATGCTGTTGGATGCTGCGCACGGCCTCCGGGTAGATGGCCGGCAGGATCGCCCTGGCGAAGAGCTCCTGTGCCTCCACCAGGAGATCCTCTTCCCGTCGTCCCCTGAACTCCTGCATCATGGCCTTGGTCCACGAAAGGATGTCGAGCACGCCGAGCTTGTACTGCACGTAGGAGCCAAGGCCTCTCACGAGTTCCCAGCCGTCGATCTCGCCACGCTCGTAGCGGCTCTTCATGTAGACGGAGCCCGAGTTCTCGCAGATGAGCGTCTTGTCCAGATCGAAGAAAGCGGCTGTCCGCGGCCTCTTGGACACATCTCTCCCGGCGGTGGCGGGCTCGAGGATTCCGGTCATCCGGCTGGATTCTACCATGACATCTCAGCACTCGGCCGCAGAGCGCCGCCAGAGTGCGACACGGTAGCCTGATCTGCGGTGGGCCGACTCAGAGATCGGAAACGAGCTTGTCGTAGAACTCGACGTAGTTGTCCTTGTCGTCGCCCGCCAGCAGCGAGATGGCCGAGCGCGGGTGCTGATTGAGCTGACCCGTGATGTTGTAGGGAACGAGCGCTCCCCATTCGAGCTTCTGGCGCAGGTCGACGAATCTATCCTGGAGCAGCTGAAGCACGGGCCGAATGCGGTAAGCGGGGTTGCGCAAGAATCCAACCAGGAGCTCCATCGGGCAGTTGCCCGCGCCGCGCCCGATGCCCGCCATGGTGGCATCGATCCGATTGGCACCGTGAATGATTGCCTCAATCGTATTGGCGAAGGCGAGCTGCTGATTGTTGTGGGCGTGAATGCCGATCTCCTTGCCCGTACCGTCGAATGCGTCGCGGTACTTCTTCACCAGCCGCGCCACCTGCTCACCGTAGAGCGACCCGAAGCTGTCCACCACCACCACGGTGCTCGCGGGCGTCTCCCGCAGCACCTCCAGAGCCTGGTCGATCTCGGGCTCCTGCACGACCGAGATGGCCATCAGGTTGCACGTGACCTCGTATCCCTTCTGGTGAGCGTCGTTGATCATGTCGACCGCGACGGGGAGCTGGTGGACGTAGGTCGCGACTCGAATCACGTCGAGGACACTCTGGTCCTTCGGGAGGATGTCTTCGTGGTAGTCGGTCTTCTCCGCGTCGGCCATGGCGGCCAGCTTGAGCGAGCCGTCGTTCTCGCCGACGATGCGACGCATGTCATCTTCATCGCAGAACTTCCAGCTGCCGAACTTCGCCGGAGCGAAGAGCTTCTTCGAAGCCTTGTACCCCAACTCCATGTAGTCCACGCCCGCGTCGAGGCAGGTCTGATAGATGTCCTTCACCATGCCGTCATCGAACATGTGGTCATTCACCAAACCACCGTCGCGAACCGTACAGTCCAGAACCTTGATCTCCGGCCGGTAGGTGATCCACGGTGCGCTCATCTTCTCACTCCTCCTCGAAGGCCGAGGGCAGAATCGCATCCACCCCGGTTCGCCCCGACCTCGCTCACCCAGCCGACCACAGACCCTGCGCCGGGCGACCTTCGCCCGCAAGAACAATGGCATCCAGTGGGTGATGGGAGAGCTGCCTCTCCACGGTGCGGCGTTACGCCTCCCGCTCCGGCGGAAGGCGTCCATGATAAACCGATCGCCATCCGAGGTCCAGCCGCCGACGGGGGATGT
This sequence comes from Deltaproteobacteria bacterium, assembly GCA_029261835.1. Lineage (GTDB taxonomy): Bacteria > Myxococcota_A > UBA9160 > UBA9160 > UBA4427 > JAJDAO01. The sequence goes on from JAJDAO010000069.1 coordinate 151,407, forward strand.
GCAGCCGGCTCAGAAGACGTACCGCCTCATCGAGACATTCAGGAGCAGCCCGAGCGCGATGGCGGCCGAGAGCAGCGCCGAGCCGCCGTAGGAAAAGAGGGGCATCGGCACGCCAATCACCGGCGCCAAACCCAACACCATGGCGATGTTGATGGCCGCAGGCCAGAAGAGCGTGCCGACGAGACCCACGGCCAGCATGGCCCCAAAACCATCCTTCGAGCTACGCGCAATCCACAGGCCCCACAGAAGCATGATGAAGTACAGAGTGAGGACCAGAGTGCTGCCCACGAAACCCCACTCCTCGGCCAACACCGAAAAGACGAAATCGGTGTGCTGGGTCGGGAGAAAACGGAGCTGGGTCTGGGTCCCCTGCTGCCAACCGGTTCCGAGCAGGCCTCCCGAGCCGATCGCGATGCGCGACTGCATCGCCTGATAGCCGGAGGAAAGCGGGTCACGCGACGGGTCGAGGAAGTCGAGGATGCGCTGCTGTTGATAGGCCTTCAATCCGAAGCTCCACAACGCCGCCAGACCCGCCATCGCCAGCACCGCAACGCCACTCCAGGCACGAAGCGGAATGTGGAGGAGCGGCAGATAGGTGAGCGCAACCAGGAGCGTGAGCAGCGCCACGCCCATATCTCTCTGCAAGAGGATCAGACCAACTGGCAAAGCCACGAGCACCAGCGGTGGCACCAGCTGGCGAAGCCCGGTCATGGAGCGAGGCGGATTGCGGTGGAAGTAGCGCGCCAGCGCAACGACCAGCCCGATCTTGGCCAGCTCAGACGGCTGAAAGCGTCCCTGAAAGAGCCATGCCTGGGCACCGCGCGTCACGACTCCCACGGCCAAGGTCAGGACGAGCAGAACAAGGGTCACGGCAAAGATCGCCATGGCAAAGCGCTCGACGTGGCGGTAGTCCACGAAGGCGACCACCAGCATTACCGCAGCCCCCCCCGCCATGGCAGCCATCTGACGCCGCACGATGTCGGACATGCCACCTTCCACGCCCGCGGCCGTGGCGGAGATCAGATTGACCGTACCGCAGGCCACCAACATGAGGACCAGCCCCAGGAACACCCAGTCGAAGTTCTGTATCGAACGGCGATCCACTCTCAACATGCGCTAGTCCCCATCGTCGCGCCGATCTTCGACCGCGGATTCCGCGTCGCTCGGCAACACCGGCGTGATCTCTTCTCCACGCTCCTTCTTCTTCTCGAAGTAGCGAGCCAGGAGCTGCCGCGCGATCGGCGCTGCCACCGCCCCACCCCCGCCACCCGCGTGCTCGACAAGCACCGCGACAGCAATCTCCGGAGCGACCGCGGGCGCGAAGGCCGCGAAGATGGCGTGATCGCGGAACCGGACCGGGATCTCGTCCTCCTCGAAGCTCTTCACGACGTCGAGGCTCACGACCTGGCTGGTACCGGTCTTCCCGGCGACCAGAACGTCCGGGAGCCTGGCCCGACCGCCCGTTCCGTGGCGATCGTTGACGACCGCCGTGAGCCCTCGCCGAATCGACTCGATGGCATCGGGATCCAGCTCCAGCGAAACGCCCTGACTCGGCGGCTCCTCGCGCACGAACTTGCCATCCCAGGTCTCTAGGCGCTGCAAGAGCCGAGGACGATAGAGCGTGCGGCCATTGGCCAGCGCGGCATACGCGACGGCGAGTTGCAGGGGTGTGACGAGGTCGTACCCCTGGCCGATCGCCACGGAGACCGTCTCTCCCTTGATCCACGGCTCCCCCCTGGCTTCCTTCTTCCACTCCATCGTCGGGATCAGGCCGGGCTGCTCGGCCTGAAGCGCGATCCCGCTGACACGCCCCAGACCCAAGCGTGTGGCGTACGTCGCGATGGTGTCGACACCGAGGGCCACGCCCAACTGGTAGAAGTAGACGTCGCAGCTTCCCACCAGCGCCCGCTCGAGGTTCACCTTGCCGTGACCACCCCGTTTCCAGCAGCGGTAGGTCCGGCGACCCAGCCGATAGTGGCCGGGGCACGAAACCTCTTCCTCCGGGTCGACGACGCCCTCCACCAGCCCGGCCAGGGCGACGATCGCCTTGTAGGTCGAGCCCGGGGGATACTGGCCCGAGACAGCGCGGTTTCGCAGCGGCTTCCACTCGTCGCCCCGCAGTGCGTTCCAGGTTGCGGTGTCGATGCCACCGGCGAAGTCATTGGGGTCGTACGCGGGACGGGAGACCAGGGCCAACACGTCTCCATTGCGCGGATCAATCGCCACCACGGCGCCCATCGGGTCCGGCTGCTCGGGATCGGAAGAGGTGAGCGCCTGCTCCGCCGCGCGTTGCAGATCGAGATCGAGCGTCAGCACCAAACGACCGCCAGGCACCGGCAGTACCTCGTGGATCACCTCGATCTCACGTCCCGCCACGTCGACGACGATGTTCTGTCCGCCCACCTTGCCACGCAAATGGGACTCGAACCGCGCCTCCAGGCCGAATTTCCCGATGATCTCGCCCGACCGGTATCCGTCGAACTCGTCGCTCGCCAACTCCTGCGGATCGATCTCACCGATGGTACCCAGCAGATGAGCCGCCCTCTCGCCCTCGACGTAATGACGACGCGGGAGGATGTCGGTCACCACCCCCGACAGCGCGTAGCGATGCGTCTCGACCCTGGCGCGCTGCTCGTGTGATATGTCGCCCTCGATCTCGACCGGCTGGAATCGCCGCCGACCGCGAGGGCGCCCGACCTTCTGCAGCAGCTTCTCGTGATCGAGTCCGAGCAGCTCCGCGAGCACGGGATAGGTGAGCTCTGGAGCGCGAACGTCGTTGGGAATCACCTGCACGCGAAATGCTGGGCGCGTCGTCGCAAGTACCCTTCCCTCGCGATCGACAATGTCGCCCCGCGGTGCCTCGAGCCGAACACTGCGCACGGAATTGCTCTGCGAGCGGCTGGCGAGATCAGCACCCTCGAGAATCTGAAGCTGGAACAAACGCAGCATGAATATCAAGAAGAACGCGACAATAAGGACGGCAATCAGACCGATACGAAGCTCGCTCGGCGACTCGCCGCCGGCACCCAGACGCCCGTCACCCAGGGCTCCGCCGATCACACCAGTCGCCTCCGAGCGTCGATGTCGAGCGTACGCGCCGCCGCGTCATCGTCACCCGCCCAGACCAGCACCCGCGCCACGAACGAGAACACCCAGGGAACCAGAATGCCGTTGACCAACGCGTGCTGGAGCAAGCCCGCGACATCCACCCAGGCCAGCTCCGAACTAACAACGAAGAAGGCAGAGACGGCGGCCAGCGCCAGGCTGTAGATCAGGCTGACCACAGCCGTGAAGACGACGAGCGGCAGGGGGCCTCTCAGATTGAGCTGCCTGCCGGCAAAGAAGGCGCTGAGAAACGCGAAGAGCCTAAGCAACGTGTGCTGCCCCAGCAGCGAACCCGAGAGGAGGTCCGCCGAGAAGCCGAGTGCCGCCGCCAGGCAGAGTCCGAGTGCCAGACCCCGCCAGCGCAGACCGATGCTGATGACGACCAGGAGTGCGAGGTCCGGGCAATACGGCGGCCCAAGCAGGGTCGCGAGGGCGCCCTGGACCACCAGGGCGAGGATGCCAACCGCCCACAGCGAGATCAGCCGCTTCACGCCGCCGCGCTCATGAGGCCGGGCCGCCGGGCCCGGCGACCGGCGCGGGCTGTGTACCGCCTTCTGTCGCTCGCTCGACACGCTCCACGGGCGCGGGCGCGTTTGTCCCGTACAGCAGATCCATCGTGGGGCCGCGGTGCAGCATGACGAAGACCTGCTCCAGCCTGCCGAAGTCGACCGCGGGCTCCAGCGTGGCGATCTGCATCAGACTGCCGCCCGGATCGGAAACCTCGATGACCTCCCCGACTCGCAATCCCTTCGGATAGACGCCTCCCAGGCCCGAGGTGATGACCACGTCACCCGGCTTCACGTCGCCACCTCGCACCACGAACTCGAACTCCAGTCGATCGATGCCACGGCCGCGCACCACACCCCGCGATCGGCTGCGCTGCACGACGCTATCGATACTGCTCTGCTGATCGAGCAGCAGCATGGTCTTGGCGGCGTTGGCCGAGGTCGTGGTCACGAGCCCGACTACCCCTTCGTGAGTGATGACGGGATTGCCGGCCTGGACTCCGTGCAAGGCTCCCCGATCCACCAGAACGGAGCGAAACCACGGGGAGACATCGAGTCCGACGATCTCCGACGGCAGCATGGGAATCTCGAATTCGTCCCGCATGGCGGCGATGCGGTTCAGGTTGCCGCTGGCCACGAGAGCCTCCCGGTACTGGAGGTTCTCCTCCTCCAGCACGGCCACCTCATTCCTAAGCTGCTCGTTCTCCTCGCGCAGGTCGATCAACGCCAGGTAGCTTCGCCAGCCATCACCCACCGCATCGAAGGGCGCCGCCAGGGTCTTCTGCAGCGGAACGGCGATGTCCAGCAAGATGCCCTGCCACCAAGGGAGATCACGTCCCGAACTCTCTCTGAGGGCACGACGATCCGTCACCATGGTGACGGTCGCGAGCAAGATCAGCGCGCCGAAGGCGACGGGCGCACTCATTCTCTTCAGGAATCCGGGCATGGCACCCTGCGCCGCAAGAGCGAGCTGCCCGCTACGAGCGGATCGTCACTTCCTTGAGCAGACGCAGCTCATCAAGACAACGCCCGGTACCAATGGCGACGGCGGTAAGCGGATCTTCGGCCAGCATGACCGGCAGGCCCGTGGTCTCGCGCAGTAGGACGTCCAGATTCGTCAGCAGGGAGCCACCGCCAACGAGCACGATTCCCTTGTCTACGATGTCGGCGGAAAGCTCGGGAGGCGTGCGCTCAAGCGCCATCTTCACGCTCTCGACGATGGCATTGATCGGCTCGGCCAGGGCCTCTCGTACCTCTTCGGACTTGATCTCGAGAGTCTTGGGTACACCGGCCACGAGATCACGCCCTTTGACCTCGACGAACTCAATCGTCTCGCTGGGGTAAGCAGTTCCAATACGAATCTTGATGTACTCGGCGGTACGCTCACCGATCAGCAGATTGTACTTTCGCTTGACGTAATTGATGATCGCGTCGTCCATCTTGTCACCCCCCACGCGGGTGGAGTTCGAGTAGACGACGCCCGAGAGCGAGATGACGGCGACCTCAGTAGTGCCCCCGCCAACATCGATGATCATGTTGCCGGAGGGCTCCGTCACGGGAAGCCCGGCGCCGATGGCCGCCGCCATCGGCTCCTCGATCAGGTAGACCTCACGTGCGCCGGCCAACATCGCGCTCTCTTTGACAGCGCGCTTTTCGACCTCCGTAATGCCCGACGGAACGGCGATCACGATGCGGGGACGTACCATCCGCTTGCGATCGTGCACACGGGTGATGAAGTAGCGGAGCATCGCCTCGGTGATCTCGAAATCTGCGATCACACCGTCTTTCATTGGACGGATGGCGACGATATGGCCCGGTGTCCGGCCCAGCATCTCTTTGGCAGCCTTGCCGACGGCTCTGACCTTGTCGGGACCGCGACCATCCTTCGACACGGCGACAACGCTCGGTTCCGAGACGACGATCCCGCGACCCTTGACATACACGAGTGTATTGGCCGTACCAAGGTCGATCGCGAGGTCGCTGGAAAACCAACCAAGTACGGTATCGAGAATCAAGCCGGTCTCCCCTTCTGAGCTACCGATGGCGCCTCACGCCGCTCCCTGTTTCGGGAGAGAGCCCTGCCCCAGAAAAGCGAAAAGATCGCCGATGCTCCAGCTAAGTATCTGGATTCCAAGCCATTTTGGCAGGCCTGGCCAACGACGCGAACGTACCAGTCGGGGGGCGCGGCAGCAAGCCGCGAAGCCCGGTCGAGTGAGAGGCGTGCTCGGGTGCCTGCGACCGGATGCCCAGACTTGGATCGCTTGCCGCCGGCCACGCGGCTCCGTAAGCTGGGGCGCTCCGCGCTGGAAAACGGCGCGGGAAAAAGCCTGCGTGGGCCAGGCGTGAAGACTCGCTGGGATTTGAATACACGCATTACAGGCCGTCGGGAGGTGGACCTTGCTCGACTCGATCCGCAGGGGGCAGCGCTGGCTGACCCTCCTGTTCGTCAGCGTCATCGGAGTGGTCTTCGTCTTCTTCATGGGAGTCGGCGGCGGTTTCGGCCGAGGCAGCCGCCCCTCGGGTAACGCAGTTGTGGAGCTCGGTGATGTCCGCCTCGAGGTGTCAGATTTCCAACGCATCCGCGCTCAACAGGAGGCGAGGTACCGCGAGCAGCTGGGCGACCAGTTCGACGCCGACGCGACGCGGGCCTTCCTCGACTCGCAGGCGCTGCGTTCGCTGGTCGAGGCGGTCGTGCTGGCCGATTCCGCGCGCGAACTCGGGCTGCACGTCAGCCTCGAAGAGCTCCAGCGGCTGGTCCGCTCGAGCCCATCTTTTCAGAATGAATCCGGGAAGTTCGATCGACAGGCTTTCGAGTCGTTCGCCAGCTATGAGTACGGCAGCCAGCGCGTCTTCCTCGAGATCGTGCGGCGAGACCTGCTGCGCCAGAAGATGATCGGCCTGCTCTATTCGCAGGCCAGCATCAGTCAGGCCGAGGCACGCGAGGCCGCGCTCTACCAGCTGGAGGAAGTACGCGTCGCCTATGTGGCCCTCGACACAGATCAGCTGCCGGCCGGTGAGGAGCTGGGTGACGAGGAAGTCCAGGCCTACCTCGACGCACACGGAGACGAGCTGCAGGCGCGCTATGACGAGCGGCTCGCCGAGTTCCAGATTCCCGAGAAGGCTCACGCGCGCCACATTCTGATTCAGCTCGGCACGGATGCGAGCGATGAGGCCGTGGCCGAGGCACACAAGAAGGCACAGGAGGCCCGTGGCCGAATCGTCGCCGGCGAGAGTTTCGATCAGGTCGCCCGGGAGATGTCGGAGGATGCCGGTTCCAAGGAGGCGGGAGGCGATCTGGGATTCTTCGCCCGGGGTGAGAATGCACCGACGCTTGAGCAGGCGGCCTTCGCGCTGGAGCCGGGTGACCTCAGCGATGTGATCCGAAGCGACTTCGGCCTTCACGTGGTTCGCGTCGAGGCCCGCGAGCCGGCTAGCACACGGCCGTTCCAGGAAGTCGGGCTGGAGCTCGCCCGCGCGGCCGCCGAGGCGACGGCCGCGGAAGAGCGCGCGCGGGAGCTGGCCGAGCAGCTCGCGGCAGCGGTGCGTAGCGGCGAGAGCCTTGAGCAGGCCGCCCGAGCGCGTGAGCTGACGCTCGAGCGCACCGGAACACTGCACCGCCGGCCCGACGGCTTCGTTCCGGGTCTGGGTGGCTCACCGGAGCTGCTCGGGACGGCCTTCATCCTGACGCCGGAGGCGGCGAGCTCGCCGCGCATCTTCGACGTCGGATCGCGGCTGGTGCTCATCCAGCTTCTGGAGCGAAAGGTACCCAGCGAGGAGGATCTCGCCGAAGCGATCCTGGCCCAGGCGGAGGCCCTGCTCGACGAGAAGCGCAACCGCTTGATTCAGGACTGGATCGACACTCGCCGCGAGAAGCTCGCGGCGAGTGGACGGCTGCTCATCAATCCCGATCTGGTGATCTCTGACTCATGAGCCGGTCGCCCGGGCGTGGCCGGGCCGTCAGGCGAACGATTCCTTGCAGTGCCGAATCAGATCCATGAACTCGGCCCGTGTCTTGGAATCGCCCTCGAACTCGCCTCGCAGCGAGCTCGAGATGGCGAAACTGTTCTGTTTCTCCACGCCTCGCATCATCATGCACAGGTGTTTCGCCTCGATCACCACGGCGACCCCTTTCGGATTGAGGATCTGCTCGAGGCTCTGGGCGATCTGGCTGGTCATGCGCTCCTGAACTTGCAGACGGCGAGCGTACATGTCGACCAGCCGCGGGATCTTCGACAGGCCAACGACCTTCCCGTCCGGGATGTAGCCAACGTGTACGCGCCCGAAGAAGGGCACGAGATGATGCTCGCATAGGCTGTAGAAATCGATGTCCCTGACCACCACCATCTCGTCGTACTCGACGTCGAAGAGCGCGTCGTTGAGGATCTGGAGCGGGTCCATCTCATAGCCACTGGTAAACAGGCGCATGGCCTCAGCGACTCGCGACGGTGTCTTCTCCAGGCCCTGACGGCCCGGATCCTCCCCCAGCTCCTTGAGCAGCGATCTGACCAGGCGCTCCAGCGGATCTTCCGGGCGACTCATGGCGTCTCTCCGTATTCGACGTGGTTGCGGGGCGTCTCGATCACCCGAATGCGGGCGACGCGCGCCGTGCTGCGGCGAGCCACCGCCTCCGTGAGCTCGTCGTGCATGACTCTGGCGATGTTCTCCGCCGTCGGAACTCGCTCCGCAAAGGCAGCCAGCTCGTTGAGCATGCTGTGGGAATAGCGCGCCCCAATCGTCTCCTCGAAGATCTCGTCGAGAAGCGCTGGAGCAATGATCCAGCCCAACTTCGGGTCGATGGGCCCCGCCAGCGAGACCTCGAGCTGGTAGTCATGCCCGTGCCCGGTCGGGTTGGCGCAACGACCAAATACGCGCCGGTTCTCCTCCGAGCTGAAGGCCGGCTGTGCGAGCACGTGGGCAGCCGGAAACGCATAGCGGCGAGTCAGATAGATCACGGCTCGGGTCCGACTACGTCGACGAAGAGGTCCGAGCCCTGGTACAGCCGGATGCGGTCGAGCATTCCGTCGGGAAGAGCGGCCCGCAGGATTCCGAAGATGACGCGTGAGAGGTTCTCCGGCGTCGGGGGCGTCTTCTCGAAGTAGACCGTGTCCTCGTTGAGGTCATGGTGATCGAAGCGCCGCATGATCTCCCGCTCGGCGATCTGCTTCAGCTCGCTCAGGTTGTACACCATGCCCGTCCGAGGATCGGGCTCACCGCACAGCGTGATTTCGAGCCGGTAATTGTGCCCGTGGCGATCGGCGTGCCGGCCAAAGCGCCCGCGGTTCTCATCTTCGCTCAGCTCAGCCAGCCAGTAGCGCAGTGAAGCTGAGAACTCGATCGCACGCGTGATTCGCAGCACAGCTCTAATCCATTGATTTTTCAGACGGAATTCTCGCAGCGTAGCACGCGGGCGCAACTCGGTCCGAGAGTCGGTCACGAGCGCGACCGCGCATGCGGTGCGCTGCGCGAAGACGGCCGTGCTCAGTAGTTGCGGATGAGACCGCGCACGACGCCGCGAATCATCACCTGCGAGGCCGGTACCTCGATCGGCTCCATGTGGCGGTTGGCGGGCACGAGCCGCACGCGACTCCCGCGACGGTAGAAGCGCTTGAGCGTGGCTTCGCTTCCGTCCACCAGCGCCACAACCGTCTCGCCATTGCGAGCTTCCTCACGACTCTCGACCACCACGATGTCACCATCGCAGATCTGATCCTCGATCATCGACTCGCCCCTCACCCGCAGGGCGAACGCCTCACCCCGCCAGCCGGCCATGCCGGGCGGAACCTGAATCGACTCATCGCCCTGCTCGATGGCCTCGATGGGCGAGCCGGCGGCCACGGTACCGAGCACGGGTATTTCCGCGAAGTCCGCCGTTCCGACCGAGACGGGCTCCACCGAACGAGATCGGTTCCAGGCCTTGCGCAGGTAGCCCTTCGATACGAGGTGCTGAATGTGCTTGTGAACGGTCGCGACCGATGCAAGTTCGAAGTGGGCCGCGATCTCCTCGAGGCTGGGCGAATAGCCGGAGTCGGCAACGAACCGACAGATATAGTCGTAGATCTCCCGCTGCCGCCGGGTCAGCGCCATAGTGCTCTGCCCTCCCTGGATCGCGCAGTCGCGCTCGTTGGGCTGTGCGACCTTCGTCGCAATTTCGCCCAAGGCAGAGTTACGCGAAACCAAAGCGAAAGTCAACGCTCGCCGAGAGATTCCCGGGCTCGCTGTGGCGGCGGCAAATACGAGAAAATTCCAAGCGTGATCCTTGACCTGCATCGCGAGAGGTCTAGATTGCCGCCCTCTTGGCAGACGGTCCGTCCGATTGCCAAGAGGGCACCCGAATCACCAGTTCCTGTCGAGGCGGGCGACTGCTGAGAATCCGGGTCCGTGGACACATCCCAGGCAGGGCGTCGCCAGGCGGCGCCGCAATCGAAAAGGAAGAGGATTATGAAAATCCGTCCGCTTCAGGATCGCCTCCTCGTCAAGCGCGTCGAAGAGGAAGAGAAGACGAAAGGCGGGATCATCATTCCCGACACCGCGAAGGAGAAGCCGCAAGAGGGCAAGGTCGCCGCGGTGGGGAACGGAAAGGTGCTCGACAGCGGCGAACTTCTCGCTCTCGAGGTGAAGAAGGGCGACCGTGTGCTCTTCAGCAAGTACGCGGGAACAGAGGTGAACATCGAGGGCGAAGAGCACCTCATCATCCGCGAGGACGACGTCCTCGGCATCCTCGAGTAGGGGGACGGGAGAATCATGGCCAAGGAAATTCTTTACGATCAAGACGCTCGCGCGAAGATCATCAAGGGCGTCGATGGGCTGGCGAACGCCGTACGCGTGACGCTGGGCCCTAAGGGTCGCAATGTCATCATCGAGAAGAGCTTCGGCTCACCCACGGTCACCAAGGATGGCGTGACGGTTGCCAAGGAAATCGAGTTCGAAGACAAGTTCGAAAACATGGGCGCCCAGATGGTGAAGGAGGTTGCGAGTAAGACCTCCGATGTCGCCGGAGACGGCACCACGACGGCCACCGTGCTCGCCCAGGCGATCTTCCGCGAGGGCAGCAAGCTCGTCGTCGCGGGCATGAATCCGATGGACCTGAAACGCGGAATCGACTCCTCGGTGGAGGCCCTGAGCGGAGAGCTTTCGAGGCTCTCGAAGCCCACCCGCAGTGCGGAAGAGATTGCGCAGGTCGGCACGATCTCGGCGAACAGCGATACGACGATCGGCACCATCATCGCCGAGGCGATGGACAAGGTCGGCAAAGAGGGTGTGATCACGGTTGAGGAGGGCAAGTCGCTCGAGACCGAGCTCGACGTGGTCGAGGGCATGCAGTTCGACCGCGGCTACCTTTCGCCCTACTTCGTCACGGATCCCGAGTCGATGGAGGCGGTCCTCGAAGAGCCGCTGATTCTTCTCAACGAGAAGAAGATCGGCAATATGAAGGATCTGCTGCCTCTGCTGGAGCAGGTCGCGCGCCAGGGCCGCCCCCTCGTGATTGTCGCTGAGGACATCGAGGGCGAGGCGCTGGCCACGCTCGTGGTCAACAAGATCCGTGGCACGATCAATGTGGCAGCCGTCAAGGCCCCGGGCTTCGGCGATCGCCGCAAGGCGATGCTGCAGGACATGGCCGTGCTCACGGGCGGTCAGGTCATCGCCGAGGAGCTCGGTCTCAAGCTCGAGAACGTGACGGTCAAGGATCTCGGCAAGGCCAAGCGCATCGTGATCGACAAGGACAACACGATCATCATCGACGGTGCCGGTGCCAAGAAGGACATCGATGGCAGGGTCAGCGAGATTCGCAGCCAGATCGAGACCACCACTTCCGACTACGACCGCGAGAAGCTCCAGGAGCGACTCGCCAAGCTCGTGGGCGGCGTCGCAGTGGTCAAGGTCGGTGCGGCCACCGAGACCGAAATGAAGGAGAAGAAGGCACGCGTTGAGGATGCACTTCACGCCACGCGTGCGGCGGTCGAGGAGGGCATCGTGCCCGGCGGCGGTGTCGCGCTGCTCCGCGCCCAGAAGGCGCTGGACAAGCTCGAGGAGTTGCCCGAGGAGCAGGCTGCGGGTGTCAACATCATCCGCCGCGCCATCGAAGCACCGCTGCGCTTCATCGCGGAGAATGCGGGCGTCGAGGGATCCATTGTGGTCGACAAGGTGAAGGGCCTCAAGGGTCCGAACGGCTTCAACGCCCAGACTGAGGAGTATGAGGACCTGATCAAGGCCGGCGTCATCGACCCGACCAAGGTGGTCCGAACAGCCCTGCAGAATGCGGCCAGTGTGGCCGGGCTGCTGCTCACCACCGAAGCGATGATCGCCGAGAAGCCGGAGGAGAACGCCGGCGGCGGTATGCCGGGCGGCGGCGGCATGCCCGGCGGCATGCCCGGCATGATGTAGCCGACACATCTGCCGAAAGCGGCAAACTGAGAGGCCCCGGGGAGCGTTCCCCGGGGCCTCTTCCATTTCCCGCACCGCTCGACAGGCGCCGCCCGAGGCGTGACCCAGGCCTGGGGTGACAATACCTCACTCCATTCAAGCCCGCTTGGTCGCGAACCGAAAAGAAGCAGCAAGTTCAAAATGTTGAGGCAAGTGCCCCGAAGTGGCGAAACCCGACTTCCAGAGTGAAGCGCGCGGTGTCCTCGAGCGCCTGACCGCCATGGGTATCAAAGCCCGGTTGATGGAGGGTGCGCGCTGCGTGCTGGCCAGTATGCGGCTGCAGGCGACCTCGTTTCAGTCGCTGGATGGCGCCCTGCGCATCGATCGGGTTGTCTTCGCCACGGTCGGGCGCGACCGCATCAAGTGTCTGCGACCCCACGCACTGTTTCATCTGCCGATGATCCGCATCCTCGACTGCCGCGATTCCACCTCGATCGAAGCGCGTATCCGTCTGGCGTGGAAGAGCCGTATGACGGAGCTTCGCGAGACCCGGGCGTGGCTCGATTCGATTGGCAGCGAGGTGAAGGTCGCCGAAGAAGGCTCGGTGATCGGCTTTTCGATCGAGGGCGAGAGCCGCAAGGCTCGCGCGGCGATGATCGAACCCCTCCGAGTCATCCTGCCGAGCGGCGGCCAGCTCTCCGGTGTAACGCTCCAGCGGCCCGAAGATCGCTGTCTTCGTATCGATCCAGCCATCCGCTCGAAGGTCGAACTCGAAATCGCAATCTCCACACGCCTCGAGGAGCTTCTTCTCCTCGATCGACGACTGACGGACGAACACCGTCGACTCGCGCTCACCCACCCCCCGGCCCTCGAGCGGCAGGCCGACCGCGGCCGCCCCGTGCGTCTGCTGATGGTCGGACCCCGCCTCGCCAGCCAGACGCAATGCATCGAATCTCTCAGAATGCGCGGCTACGTCGTCGAGGTGGCCACGAACGAAGGGGAGGGTCTGGCCGCCTTCGACTCCCACTCGCCAGAAATCGTGCTCGCCGACACGCGCATGGGCCGAAGTGAGGGCACGAGCCTGCTGCTCGCTCTGCGCAAGGTGGCGGGTGTGGAGGAGATCCCCGTCGTCCTGGTGGATTCATCGCTGCGCCAGCAGAGCAAGCAGGCGGCGCGTCGGCTCGGCGCAGCCGGCTATCTCGTCCACCCGATCGACGTTCAGCGCATCTCGAAGCGACTGGGAACTATGGTGAACATGCCCAGGCGGCGGCGCTACACGCGTTACAACCGCACGCTTCCAGTCCGTGTGGAGGGCGTCAGCCAACCCTGCTTGGTCACGTCCCTCGGCCGCGGCGGCATGTTCGTCGCCACGGACGACAACCTGAAGAACAGTGCGCTGAAGCGGTGCCAAGTTTCTCTACCCGAGCTCGGTCGCACGCTCGAGTGCGAAGCCGAAGTGCTGTATCGCCGTAGCGGCATGGGCCGGGAGAGCGGCGGTGTGGGAACACGCTTCCATTCCTTCTCCGACACACACGAGAGCCTTCTGATCAAGTATCTGCAAGGCGTCGAGGCGTCGACGACCGCACCCGGCTGATTCCCCGCCCGGCCCAGGACGCCCGGGGCTGCATCCGTCAGAGCTGGCGTGCCAGGAAGTCCGCCGTCGCCTCGGCCAGCTCCGCACCGTCGACATCGACCGGCACGACGTGCGCCGATCTGGGCAGGATCATGAGCTCCTTCACCTTGGCACCCACTTCGCGGTGAATCCTCTCCGCATCGCCGAGGTCTGCCGTGATGTCATGACTCCCGTGTGCCACGAGCGTCGGCGCCGTGATGCGCGACAGGCCACTCGCCACCGTTCGCTGCAATCGAATCACCTCGTGAACGCTGGCCAAGGGGATCCGGTCATAGCCTGGATGTCGAGCTCGCGCTTCCGCGTCCCGGATATCCGAGCCCGTCTTCTTGGCGATCGTCGGCACGATCCACTTCAGCAGCGGAATCAGCAATGGAATCGGCTGCCGAAAGGCCAGCGGCGTAGCGACTGCCACCAGGCCATCCACCGACTCCTCCTGTGAGAGCCTGAGCGCGAGCAGGCCTCCGAGCGAGAGACCGACTACGAAGACACGGCGATGGGCAGCCCTCAAATGCCGGTATTCGTCCCGCACGGCCGAGAGCCAGACGCTCCGGGGAATCGCTGCCAGCGCCTCGGGCGTCGAGTCGTGCCCGGGCAAGACAGGACCGCGAGCGCGAATGCCACGCCGCGCGATGGCCTCAGCGAGCGGCCTGACTTCGTACGGTGTTCCCGTCAGCCCATGCAGGCAGAGCGCCGCCGCCGGCACCCCGGCGGGCGAGCCACCGCGGCAAAGGTCGAAGGGTGAGGGGTCGACACCCGGCTGCGACGCCACTCCGTTCATTCGAACTCACGCTGAGCCTGCGCCTCAATGTCGCGAATCACATCGCGCAGCGGAGAGCCACTGCGCCGTGCCGCACGCTTGCAGTCGTCGTACTCCGCCGAGACGTGGGTGCTGCCATCGATACCCCGTACGCGCTTCACGCGAATGCGGCCGTAGGGCGTGGTGATGCGTCGCTGCTCGCGCTCGAGCAGTAGACGATCCCACGCCTGGCTCCTCACGCCGATCGCCGTCGACTCCGCGAAGAGAACGTGCGCCAGCCTCTGGCTGTCGGATGGGCGCGAGAGCACGCGAACCAGGAAGCCGGGGCGGTTCTTCTTCATCTGAATGTGTTGCAGGGAGACATCAAGGGCACCGCACTCGAAGAGACGCTCCATCAAGAAGTCGAAGTGTTCGGGAACCAAATCGTCGAGATTGGTCTCCAGTACGACGACACGATCACGCTGCAGCCCGCCGCCGTCGCTGCCAAGAGTGGCCCGCACGACGTTGGGCATCGGACCTTCCCGTTCATCACCCGCGCCGTACCCCACGGCTTCGATCGCCATGGCCGGCATCGGACAGTGGTCATCCACGATGGAGCGCAGAATGGCAGCACCCGTCGGTGTTACCGTCTCCCAGCTGACATGCGCAGGCACCGTCGGGATGCCCTTCAGGAGCTCGAGCGTGGCCGGCGCCGGCAGCGGAAGTCGGCCGTGATCGCTGTCGGTGCTGCCGTGGCCCAGTGCCACCGGACCGCAGGTCACACGCTGGACAGCCAACCGATCGAGCCCGATGGCAGCGGCGACCACGTCGACGACGGCATCGACCGCCCCCACTTCGTGAAAGTGGACTTCTCCGATCTTCACTCCATGGACCCGTGCCTCGGCTCCAGCCAATGCCCGAAAGATCGCCAGGGCGCGCTCCCGCACGGGCTCGCGCAGCGAAGCACGCTCGAGCAGGCGCTCTATCTCGCGATGGCTCCGGCCGTGATCGCGTCCGCGGCGACGGGCGGGCGAGCCGGGAAGCGAAACGTCGACATAGCGCGCGGCCAGGCCCGCGCGCTTCACGCGGCTCACTCGCAGCTTGAACTCCAGGCCGAGGCCTTCGAGATCACGCATGAGCTGGGCCCGCGGGAGGCCCAAATCGAGAAGCGCACCGGCGAACATATTGCCCGCCATCCCCGAGAAGGCGTCGAGGTGAAGGATGCGAGCGGGCGGGCGGGCGCGGGCCTCAGAGCCGGTTGATGAGCGTCGCGGCATGGGCAGCTCCGAAGCCGTTGTCGATGTTCACCACCGTCACGTTGGAGGCGCAGCTCGTCAACATGCCGAAGAGCGCCGTCAGACCTCCGAGAGCGGCACCGTAGCCAACGCTGGTCGGAACAGCGATCACCGGCTTGTCCACCATGCCACCGACCACCGATGGAAGCGCTCCCTCCATCCCCGCCACCACGATCAGCACGCGCGCCGAGCGCAAGAGATCCTGTGAGGCCAGCAGGCGGTGAATGCCCGCGACACCGACATCTTTGAGCGTCTCCACGCGATTGCCGAAGCGACGTGCGACACCCGCCGCCTCGGCGGCCACCGGCAGGTCGGCGGTACCCGCGCAGATCACGGCAATCGTCCCCTTGCCGAGCTCCGCGCCCGATTCGCCGCCGAACCAGAGCAACCTCGCCATCGCGTCGTACTCGCCTCCCGGCAAGCCCTCCTGCACGTCGGCGGCCACATCGGCCTCGATCCGCGTGATGAGCACGTCCTGGCCAACCCCGGAAAGCGCGCCCACGATCTCGATGATCTGGCTTACGCTCTTGCCAGGCCCGAAAACCACCTCCGGGATCCCCTGACGCAGCAGACGGTGGCTGTCGACACGCGCGTTCTCGGTCTCGATGAAGGGCAGCCTGGAGAGCTGTTCGACGGCGGCATCGATCTCCACCGAGCCCTGCTGTATCGCCGAGAGCAACTCACGAATTCGGTCCCGCGTCACGACCCCGCCCATTCCTGTGCACGCCGGCTGCGCACGAACGGCACGGTATCAGAAGCGAGCGGTCGCAGCAGCCCGTTTCGACGGGCTGCTCGCGGTCAGACGACTGTCGACTCCGGAACGAGCACGAGCAAGCCGCCGAGCTCACCGACCTCGTCCATCAGCTCGCAGTCGATGCGAATAGGATGAACCCCGTCGCGGAGACCGATCAGAGTGCGGAGTTCTTCCTCGGCGCGGTTCATGGCCAGAGTCGGGATGGAGGGCAGCAGGCGCTGGCCGACGGTATCTGCGATGGCGGAAGCAACGTGCGAGGCGAGAATGTTGCCCACCTCCATCAGCGCCGATTCGATGCAGTGCGGAGGCAGCTCACCGTCAGCGATTCCTACCACATGGCGCACGACGGCCTCACTCGCCGAGTGGTGAAAGAGGACACCAACCAACGCGTTCAAGTAGCCTTCAAATTCGAAGAAGACACCCATCGTCCAATCGCAATCGCCCGTCTCTTCCACCTGCGGCTCGGTTGCCGACAGCGGTCGCTCCCCCTCGAGCTTGCAGACTCTGGGAGCACGCATCCAGATACTTCTCCCGGTCAGATTGGAGAACGCTGTGGCGGCGTGGCCCGCACCGATATTCGCCAGCTCTTTCAGGCGATCCAGCTCTTCCTCGTCCACTCGCGTTTCTCCGACGTCAGGCAAGATGGTTGAGATCGAGCAGGAAGACGGGACTTCCGTCTTCCAACACTGTCAATCCGGCGAGCAAGCGAACCTTCGCGAGAAGCTCGGGAACCGGCTTCACATAGATCTCCTGCTGGCCACCGAAGCGGTCCACGCGCAGGGCCACTCGTTCACCACGAAGCTGCGTCATGACGAGCGGCACCGTCTCACCCGATGGACCGTTCGATTGCAGCATGACGCTGTCAGCGAGACCGAGTACCAACACGGGATCGCCATCAACCAACGTGAACGTCTCGCCGCCGGCCTCTTCCACCGTCTCGGCCGGCACCTCGAGAATCCGCTCCACCTTCGTGATCGGCAATGCGATGCGCTCTTTGCCCACGCCGACGATGAGCACCCGCTGCACCGCAGCGGTGATCGGAACCACCAGAGTCGTGGTCGTACCACGACCCCACTCAGTGCGAATCTCCACCGATCCGCCGAGCGATTCGATGGTCGCCTTCACGGCGTCCATTCCGACCCCGCGACCCGAGACGTCCGAAACCTGCTCGGCGGTCGAAAGACCCGGCCTGAAGATGAAGCCAGCGATCTCCGTGGGCGGCAGGTCATCGGCGAGATCTGCGTGGAGCAGCCCAGCCGCCACCGCACGTCGACGAACCGAGTCGAGATCGATTCCGCGGCCATCGTCGTGCACGTCGATCAAGATGTGATCCTTCTTGCGACGGGCTTCGATCACTACGCGACCGACTTCATCTTTGCCGGCCGCCCGACGCTCCTCTGGCGTCTCGAGACCGTGGTCGACCGCGTTGCGCAGCATGTGGAGCAGCGGCTCTCCCAGGCGATCGAGAATCGAGCGGTCCAGCTCGATCTCCGAACCCAGCAGATCCACCTCAACCCGCTTGCCCAGACGCCCGGCGATCTGTCGCGCCGTTCGCGGCAGCGTGTCCATCACCCGGGCCAGCGGTGTCGTGCGCAGGTCGAGCACCCGCCGCTGCAGCTCCGCGACTCGGCGGTCGACGCGGTCGAATCCGGCCGCGACCTCGGCGTTCTGCTCCTGTTGGCCGGCGGCGCTGCGAAGCTGGCTCGAGCTGAGGATCACCTCGCCCACGGCGCCGAGGAAACGATCGAGCGTGTCGGTGCGCACGCGAACGGTGGAAGCCAGAACGGGCGGCTCCATCTTTGGGATAGAGGGCTCGGGGCTCGATTCGGCGGGGGCGGTTCTCTCGGCTGCCGTCTCGAGCGCAGGCTCTTCTTCAGGGGCCGGAGGCGTGAACTCGTCTAGCTCTGGAGTTTTTTTTTTGCTTCCACGATTTGGGTGGACGGATCGAAGGCGCGGGCATCGGAGAGCTCGCTGAGCAGCTCCGGCTCCGGGGGAGGCGGCTCCCCTGTCTCACGCACAACCTCGATCATGCTCTCCAGGCGCTCGAGTCCCCTGAAGAGCAGGTTCAATTCCTCGCCGCTCGCAATCCGCCCGGCGCTGCGGATCACCTCCATGCGGTCCTCGAGACTGTGAGCGAACTCGCTCACGGAGTCATATCCGAGCGACGCTGCCATCGACTTGATGGAGTGCGCCATGCGAAAGATGACGTCAATCGACTCGGTCGCGCCTGTGTCCTTCTCGAGCTCGAGGAGCGCACGGCTGAACTCACCGAGTTGTTCGGCAGCCTCCTCGAGGAAGAGCTTCCGATACTTGGCCACGTCCAAGGCCAAGTCAGCTCTCCTTTTCGAGGATCTTCTGGATCGTGGCAACCACGTTGTCGGGCTTGAAAGGTTTGACGATGAAGTCCCGAGCACCGGCCTGGAGCGCCTCCATGACCAACGTCTCCTGGCCCAGCGCACTGCACATCACGATGCAGGCGTCGGGATGCTTCGCCAGGATCCCCTTGACCGCATCGATTCCCGAGCGCTTGGGCATGACGATGTCCATGGTTACGAGGTCGGGCTGGAGCTCCTCGTACTGCTCCACTGCCTCGATGCCATTGGTCGCCTCGCCTACGACCGAGTGGCCCTCGGGCTCGATGATCTCGCGGATCATCTGCCGCATGAAAGATGCGTCGTCTGCAATCAGAACTCGCGCCATGTGGTCTCTCCCCTCGTTTCAGCGCACCCTCTAGTCGACGGCGCGCTCGATGATCTCCTCCGCCCGCGCCACCAATCGACGCGGATCCAGAACACTGACGACCCGCCCGTCCACCGGCCGCCGTTCTACCACGACGCTCTGCGAGCGGTTTGGCTTGGCCCGGCCGTCGACGAGCCCGAGCACGCGATCGACCGGCATGCCCAGCCGAGCCGACTCGATAGAGCGATCCGACACGACGAGCACCTGCGCCTTCAGGATCGACGGCCCCCCTGCGTCGGCGGCGACGTCCTCGGCGACCGGCGACGTACCGTCGGGCTCCGTGCCCTCCAGCAGAGGACTGCTGGCCACGAGAGGCAGTGCATCACCGTGCCAGTTCATCACGGCGGCGAGATCCTGCGGCAACCCGGGCACACACGTGGCGCGATCGGCTTCGACGACCTCCAGCACGGCGGCGATCGGCAGAGCGTACGCAGCGCCGGCGACTTCGAAGGTGAGCAACCGGTCACCACTCGGCACGAAGGCTGAGGCCGACTTCGTCACACGTCCCCCTCCTGCCCACCGGGCATCGACCTTGCCTCGGCGCTCGCGTTCTGCTCGGCGACGCGAAAGTTTCGCAGACCGTCGTGCAGCTCTTGCGAGAGATTGGCCAGAGCCTTGGAACGATCGGCGATGGTGGCGACGCTCGAGAGCTGTTCATCCGCGGTATGCGACACCTGCTCGATGGCCGTGCCGTTGCGGGCAGCGACCTTGGCAATCTCACTCATGGCGGCGACCATGCTGTCCGCATGCAGAGCGTGGCTATCGGCGCCGTGAAAGATCTCCTCCGAGCGTGCGGCAGCCTCCCCCACGGCCATGCTGATCTGCTCCAGCGAAGAAGCGATGGTGTTGACATCCTCTCGGCCTTCGCCGATCACCTGGCTGGACTGCCGCATCTCATCCGCCACGTCATTGGTGTCAGCTTGAATCTCGTGGACCAGTGCGGAGATCTCGTCGGCGCTGCGCCCCGCACTCTCGGAGAGCTTGCGAATCTCGTCCGCCACGACAGAGAAGCCGCGCCCCGCCTCGCCCGCACGAGCGGCTTCGATCGAAGCGTTGAGCGAGAGCAGGTTCGTGCGATGCGCGACGCTCGTGATGATCTCGGTGATCTGATGGACATGCCGAGTCTTGGCCTCGAGATCGAAGACTTTGTTGCCCGTCATCTCGACGCGCTCGAAGACACTGCGCATCTTCTCGATCGCAAGTCGTGCCACTCCGACGCCCGTCCCGGCCTTTTGATTCGCCTCTGCCGCAAAGCCGAATGCCTCACGTGCGCGACCGGCGTTGAGCTCGATCTGCGACGAGATCTCTTGGATCTGGCTCGTAGCACTGTCGATCAGTGCCTGCTGTTGCTCGACGCTCACCGCCACATCCGTCATGGTGGTGGAGATCCCCTCGTTGCCACTGCGTACGGCATCGATGGATTCCTTGAGGTCGCGAGCGGCCGAAGTGACTGAGGCGGCCGTGTTCTGCACGTGGGACACGAGTACACGTAGGTGTTCGAGCATTCCGGCGACGCTCTTGACGAGGGCGTCCGTCTCGTCCGGCCAGTAGGAACGCGGCGTCGGCTCGATGTTGGCGCTGAGGTCGCCCTCTCGAATCTGCTCGGTCACCTCACGCAGCCGCTCGAAGTTGCCCCCGAGCACCTGGGAGAGGAAGAAGCCGATCCCGCCACCGACACCCAAGGCGACGAACAACGAGCCCCAGGTTGGGAAGTCCACGCCCTGGCCTCGAAGCAACAGGGGCACGCCGAAGGTGGCCCCCGCCACGACGAGAGATCCCAAGACGAATTTGGTCGTCAGACTGATTCGCACCCTCGGTCTATCGGCCCGGCGCGACCGCAGCTTGATCGCGGCGAGAGCGCGCAAACCGCCGGATTTGACGCCTTTTTTCCCTGCTGAGCGACGGCGCGATTAGAAGTGTCGCCAGCCGCCACCGGAGGGTAGGCCGTGCAGTCCGGCGTCCCGCGTGACGCGGCCGATTTCGGTCACGCGGACCGCCAGGCGGCGGTTCAGGGTGGCGGCGTCCAGGCTCCGGCGGGTCCACCCGCGCAGGCTGAAGAGCAATTCGTAGTCCTCGCCCCCCGCCAAGGCCAGCTGTTGGGGCTCGAGGCCCAGCTCCCGGCAGCCTCGCCTGAAGCCCCGTGGGAGTGGCAGCCGGGCTGGATCGATCTCGGCGCCGACGCCGCTGGCCGCCAACAGGTGAGCGAGGTCGGCGGCCAGGCCGTCCGAAATGTCGATGCACCCCCCCCTGCCCCGCAGCGCCGCCAGCGCCCGACCGACCCGAAGACGCGGCACCGGCACCCGGCGAATGGCACCCGCGCCGCGCTCCGCCCGTGCCAGCGAGAGCGCCGAGGCCCCAAGCGTGCCGGTGACGAAGAGGCGATCTCCCGCGCGCAGCGCGTCGCGCCGCAGCGCTCGCCCGCGAGCCACTCCTCCCAGCACGCTGATCACGAGGCTCGTCTGTTGGGCTCGGGCCAGGTTGCCCCCCACCAGCGGGCAGTCGTACTGCCGCGCCTCCGCGAGAAGGCCCGCGAGCAGACCGTCGACCCGCTGTAGCGGCAGGGTGCCCGGCGCCGAGAGCGCCAGCGTGAAGCCGAGCGGTCTGGCCCCCATGGCGGCCAGGTCCGAGAGGTTCGCAACGAGCGCCCGCCGTCCCAGCGTACGCGGTGCCTGGGTCGACCAGCGAAAGTGCACGTCCTCCACCATGGCATCGCTGCTAACGACCAGGTCCTCACCGGGGCGCGGCCGCACGACCGCCGCATCGTCGCCGATCCCGATCACGACCCGAGAGGCGGATTGGCGGCGCGCGAGACGGGCGATCCGCTCGATCAGGCCGAACTCACCCAACTCCGAGAGCTGCCCCATACCCGGCACGATAGGCGGTCGCCTGCCGGGGGTTCAAGGAAGCCGTCACGCCGCCTCCAGCGGGGATGGATGGGCGGCGGGACGCGCTGCCCAGTCTTGGGTCAGGCTCCTAGCCGCGCCGACGAAAGGCGGCCGAGGGCTGGTGGCGGGTAGGAGAGGAAGGTGTCTCGGCCGTGCGGCGCCAGGTCGGCGGATGCTCGAGTGCAGCGTCGAGCACCTCGCGCATGTCGCTCACCGGCGTGAAGGTGATCTTCTTGCGAAGCTCCTTGGGAATCTCCTCGATGTCCTTCATGCACTGCTTCGGCAGAATGACCGAGTGGATGCCCGAGCGCAGCGCGGCCAGGGCCTTCTCTCGAACACCCCCGACCGGTAGAACGCGACCCCGCAGCGTCACCTCACCCGTCATCGCCACGTCACCCCGCACCGGCGTTCCCGTCACCAGAGACACGATCGCGGTGGCGATTGCCACCCCGGCCGACGGGCCGTCCTTCGGTGTTGCGCCGTTGGGCACGTGTACGTGGACCTCGCTTCTCATCAAGACGCTCTCATCAACGTCGATGTCCCGCAGGATCGAGCGTGCGTACGAGAGAGCCGTCTGCCCCGACTCCTTCATCACATCACCGAGGTGGCCGGTCAGCACCAGGCCGCTGCCACGCGTCAGTGTCGCCTCGACAAAGAGCACATCGCCGCCGGCTTCCGTCCAGGCCAGCCCCTTCACGATACCCAGCTCACACGCGTTGCTGGCCGGCTCCCGCTCGAAGGGTGCCGGACCGAGGTAGCGGGAGAGTGTGCGCTGGTTGACCGCGACCTTCGACGCATCTCCCTTCGCCGTTCGCAGGGCCACCTTGCGGCAGACAGCAGCCACCTCCCGCTCGAGGTTTCGCACGCCGGCTTCGTGGGTGTACTCGCAGGTGAGCAACTCGACGGCCTTGCGCGACCAGCTGATCTGCGACGGGATGAGGCCGTGCTCACTGATCTGGCGCGGAATCAGGAAGCGCGTGGCGATTTCGACCTTTTCCTCCGGCGTATAGCCCGGCAGGCGGATCACCTCCATGCGATCGCGCAGCGGGCCGGGGATCGGATCGAGCATGTTGGCCGTGGCGATGAAGAGAACGCGAGACAGATCGAATGGGATATTGAGGAAGTGATCGCTGAAATTGGCGTTCTGCTCGGGATCCAGGACCTCGAGCAGCGCCGAGGAGGGATCGCCGCGAAAGTCGGCGCCAATCTTGTCGATCTCGTCCAGCATGATGACCGGATTGCTGGTGCCGGCCTGCTTCATGCCCTGAATGATGCGGCCCGGCAGAGCGCCGACATAGGTGCGGCGATGTCCGCGGATCTCGGCCTCGTCTCGCACGCCACCCAGCGAGCTGCGCACGAACTCCCGCCCCATGGCGCGCGCGATCGAACGGCCGAGCGATGTCTTTCCGACGCCGGGCGGACCGACGAAGCACAGGATCGGACCGCGACTGTCCTGTCGCAGCTTTCGAACGCCGAGAAACTCGAGGATGCGGTCCTTCACACTGTCGAGGTGTGCATGA
This sequence comes from Deltaproteobacteria bacterium, assembly GCA_029261835.1. Classification (GTDB taxonomy): domain Bacteria; phylum Myxococcota_A; class UBA9160; order UBA9160; family UBA4427; genus JAJDAO01. Next base: position 174,941 of record JAJDAO010000069.1, read on the forward strand.
TCGGCGTCGAGAATCTCGCGGGCGGCTTCGAGGTCGAGCCGATCGGGCGAGCACCGGTTCCAGGGCAACTCGACGATCCAGTCGAGATAGTTGCGCACGACTTGCGCCTCGGGCCCGTCGGGGTGCATCCGCTCCAGTCTTCGAAGCTGGCGCAAAGCCTCCTCGTAGCAGTCGGGCGGAAGATTCGCCTCCTCGACCTTGAAACGATACTCGTCACTCTCGTCGCTGCGCGGGTCCACTTCTCCCAGCTCGCCCTGGATGGCGCGAAGCTGCTCGCGCAAGAACGTCTCTCTCTGCCCCCGTGACATTTCCTCCTTGGCCTGCGTCTGGATCTCGGCCTGCATCGTGGATACTTCGAGCTCTCGCCGCAGGATCGCGTCTACTCGCCGCAGCCGAGCCAGCGGATCGAGCGTCTCGAGCACCTCCTGTGCCTCACTGAGACGCAGGCGGAGATTCGAGGCCACCAGATCGGCCAGCCGTCCCGGCTTGTCGACACTCGCAGTGACCGAGAGAACCTCCGGCGGTAGGTTCTTGAGCGGCAGCAGCTCCTCCACGCGACCGCGAGCCGCACGAATCAATGCCTCGCTCTCGACGCTCCAGTCGCCGAGATCATCACTCGGCAGCGCCGCGACGCGCACCCAGGTGCTCGTATCGTGCTCGATCACCGACTCGATCTGCACCTTGGCAAGCCCCTGAACCAGCACCTTGAGCCGACCGTCCGGCATGCGCAGACTTCGCATCACCATGGCCACGGTACCCACTCGATAGAGATCGTCGGGATCGGGGTCGGTCGTCTCGGGGTTGCGCTGTGCGACCAGCAGGATCAAGCGGTCGCCTGCGAGCGCATCCTCGACCGCGGCGACTGAACGCTCTCGCGCGACGAAGAGAGGAAGAACCATGTAAGGAAATACGACGAACTCCCTCAACGGGAGGACGGGTAGCTCCTCGGGCATGTCTCGAACGGGGGGAACATCTGCCATGAAGCCGTTTTTCGACGCGGCGATGGACTGACTTTAGGAGCAGGGGGAGAGTCCCAGACGCCAGGATTCCGGCAGAACACGTATGTAACACGCAGCTTGTTAGTCGAGACCGATGATCCCACGGCGCTTGACGCCGAGCAGGAAAGGGCGTTTGCTCGCGTTCCCATCCGGCAGCATGCTAATCACGCCCGAAACACCGGGATACCCACGAACACGCAGGATTCCATCGCGCACTTGCGGACGCGAGTTGCGTCTTGCTGCGATCTGCATCACGACCAGATTCGCCGCATCGAAGGCATGGGCAGCGAATACGCCGGGGTCGCTCCCGAATCGCAGCCGGTAGGCTTCGACAAAAGAGCGCACGAACTCGAATTCGCTCTCCAAGTGAAAGGACGTCGAGATCACCGCGCCTCTGACGTGCTTGCGGGCAATTCTCACCAGATCGGGATGATTCCACTCGCTCGATCCGAGCAACTGAATGTCTTCTATTTCGTGAAAGGCCAGCTGGGGCGCGATCAGCTGAATCTTCTCGTGCGAGTCCGGAATGAACAGGGCATCGAAGTCGACGAGCGGGGGCAAGAGCTCCCGCTCGGGTCCGTAGAGCGAATACAGCACCTGGCGCAGCAAGGCAGCCTGCTCGGGCTCGAGGCGCCGCCCCCGACGAATCGCATCGGCGCGTTCCTGCAGCGCGACTCGCTCTCGGTCGGTGAGCAGCGAGTAGCCGATCATGCTGCGAATTGGCTCGCTGAAATCGGTCGCATCCGGCTCGTAGCTGGCCGTGGCGACCATCTTGCCGTCGCGTTCGAGTACGGCCTCCCAGTAGCGCTTGCGCATTCCGCGTCCGTAGCGGCTCTTCGGGTAGAGCACCGCGAAGCGCTCGGCCCCGAGCACGTCGACCGCGTAGTCGACCAGAAAGCCCACTTCGTCATCGGGCACCGTGCGCAGTCGGTAGACGTAGTCGCGTCCGGTCGAGATCTGCTCTCTGTTGGAGAGGGTGAGGAGCGGAACCCGCAGGCTCTGCGCCTCCTGCGCCGCCGCCTCCGACTCGGCCGAGAAGATCGGCCCGACGATCGCCGACACCTCATCGTCACCCGCCAGCCCGCGCACCGCGGCAACCGCGCGTGCGGCATCGCCTCGCGTGTCGCGAACGACAAGGCGCAGACCGGGCGCAGTGGGCGCATTCGCCTCAGACGCCAACGGAACCGGCGGCTCGACCGGCTTCAGCTGCGGACTGACGGGGGGGGGCGGCGGCAGCTCGGCGTCGAAGACGCCGGCCGCGAGCAGCACGCCACGCAGGCTCTCCTCGCCGAACGAGGCGAAGCGACCGGACAGCGGCAACACAACGCCGATCGTGCCCACGGCGCCGTCGAGCGCAGGCCGCACGAAGGCCATCGCCTCGCGGAATGTCGGTAGTGGATCTCCCGCCTCGATCGGTCCCTCGAGCAGCCCGAGACGACGCTGCAGACTGGCCAGCCACTCTCGATCAGCCGCCGAGAGGTCGTGCCGCTCTGCCTCATTCAGCAGCGAGCTGGCGTGCTCGAAATCGCCCACCTCGAATGATCGCTCGGCGAGCATCAGACGCGCGGCCGCCGCGGGGACCCGCGCGCGCAGCCCGGCCACGGCCCGCTCGAGCTCCTGGCGCGACATTCTCTGCAAGAGCGCATCGATCTCACCGTCGACCTGCTTCAGGCCGCTGCGCGCACGGGCTCCGGCAGCGGAATCGGGCTGCGACGCCAGCGCTTCGAGCTCCGCCTGCACCAGCCGGCGAAGCTGCGCCAGGTGACCGAGCCGCTCGACCGGGTCCTCCGAGAGATCGGCCAAGAGGCGGTACATTGCACGCCGTTGGCGGTCGCGAAGCCGGCTCGCCCGCACGCGCTCGACCAGCTCCAGTGCTTTCTCGCGGTCGCCCCGCTCGCTCTCCCAACGCGCCAAACGCAACCGAACCGAGTCGATTCGGTCGCCACCCGGGTGCTCGTCCACGACGTAGTAGAGCCAACGAAAGGCGTCCTCGGTCCGCCCGTCCTCGAAGGCGAGGCGCGCCAGGCGCTCGGCCGCATCATCGGCCAGTTCGCTCTCGGGCCAGGCCTGCAGAAACGACTCGAGGCCCTCTCCGGCGCCCACACGGTCATCTGGAATCTGCGAGAGCGCGGCCTCGTAGGCCTGCCACTCCTCGTTGCTCACGCGCCGCAGCAAGCCCGCCGGCCCGGCACAGGCCGACAGCAACAAGAAACCAGCCAAGCCCAACAGAGGGATGAGAGGCGAGCGCCCAGGCATCGTCAGTCGAAGAAATCCCGCAGCTTGTCGATGAAGGTCTTGTGGACCGGCGACACCTCTGTGCCGCTCTCCCTGGCGAAGTCCTCGAGCAGCTCGCGCTGTCGAGCCGTAAGCCTGCTCGGTACCTCGACGAAGATGCGCACGTAGAGATCGCCCCGCATTCGGTGGAGTTGCTCGACATCGAGCCGGGGCTGCAGCGGCGGCAGGCCCTTACTCCGTAGACGTAGGACCTTACCCGACTGCGTGCCTTCGGGAAGGCTCATCTTCACCTTGCCCTCCAGCGTCGGGACCTCGATCTCCGCACCGAGCGCCGCTTGGGTAAACGTCACAGGGACCTCGCAGTGCAGGTCGGTGCCATCGCGCTCGAAGAGCGGGTGCGGAGTCTGCGAGATAACGACGTACAGGTCGCCCGACTGGCCGCCGGCGATCCCCGCCTCGCCCTCACCCACCAGGCGCAGTCTGGCCCCGTCGTCGACACCGGCGGGCACGCGCACCTGGATGGTCTGCTGCCCCTCCACCCGCCCGCCTCCGCGGCACTGTGGGCAGTGATTGCGAATCACCTCCCCAGCGCCGCCGCAGACATCGCACGGACGGTTCACACGGAAGAAGCCCTGCTGGAAGACGAGCTGCCCCGCTCCTCGACAACGCGAGCAGGCCTCCGGCTGGCTGCCCGGAGCGGCGCCGCTGCCCGAGCAGGTCTCGCAGGGGCGCATCTTGGGAATCTTGATGCTCGGCTCTACTCCGGTGAGAACCTGCTGCAGATCGAGCTCGAGGTTGTAACGGAGATCCGCCCCGCGCTGGCCGCGCCCGCGGCGGCGACCGCCGCGACTCGCACCACCGAAGATGTCGCCGAATAGATCGCTGAACAGATCGCTGAAGCTCCCCAGATCGCCGAAATCCGCACCGGCAGCGCCGCCGGAGCCCCCGAGGCCAGCGAAGCCGAAGCGATCGTAGCGAGACCTCTTCTCGGGATCGAAGAGCACGGAGTAGGCCTCGGAGACCTGCTTGAACGTCTCCTCAGCGACCGCGTCGTCGGGATTGCGATCGGGGTGACACTCCAGCGCCAGCTTGCGATAGGCCTTCTTGAGCTCCGCCTCCGATACGTCGCGGGGGACGCCGAGCACCTCGTAGTAGTCGCGCTTGCTCAAATCTCAGCCCCGATTCGCCGGCGTTTCGCATCGCTTTGCGAAACCGACAGCGGCCGCGGTGCGAGACATCGGCTACGCCTAGACACCCGGATGGGCGGTGTCAAGCGGCCGATAGCCAAGACGGAAGAAGACTCAGCCGCCCTCTTCCCCACCCAGCGCGGCGTAGAGTTTCTCGGTCATTTGGTAGGTGAGGGCCGACAGCTCGTCAACGGCGGTTCGGAGTTCTACCGCGTCTTCGCCCTCGGCCTTCTCGCGGGTGGTAACCAGCGCCTTCTTGATGGCCTCGCGATCTTCCTCATCGACATCCTCGGCGAACTCCTCGAGCGTCTTCTCGGTGGAGTAGACCAGCCCTTCGGCCCTGTTTCGCAGGTCGATCAGCTCGCGCAGCGCCGAGTCGGCGGCGGCGTTCTTCTCCGCCTCCTCGACCAGGGTTTGCACCTCTTCCTCGCTGAGGCCACTGGAGGCGGCGACCTCGATACTCTGCGACTTGCCCGTACCGAGGTCCTTGGCCGAGACGTTGACCACGCCGTCGGTATCGATCACGAAAGCGACCTCGATCTGGGGCACGCCCCGGGGAGCCGGGGGGATGCCCACGAGCTCGAAGCGCCCGAGCGTCATGTTATCGCTGGCCAGCTCGCGTTCGCCCTGTAGGACGTGGATCCGTACGACGTCCTGGCCATCTTCGGTGGTGGAGAAGGTCTGACTCTTGGTCGCCGGAATCGTCGTGTTCTTCTCGATGATCTTGGTGAAGACACCGCCTTGGGTCTCGACACCAAGCGAGAGGGGCGTGACGTCGAGCAGCAAGACATCCTCGACCTCACCTTTGAGTACGCCGCCCTGAATGGCGGCGCCCACCGCCACCACTTCGTCGGGATTCACGCCCTTGTTGGGCTCGCGACCGAAGATCTCCACGACCTTCTTGTGAACTCGCGGCATGCGTGTCATGCCGCCGACCAGGATCACGTCATCGATTCCGTCGGCCATCAGACCGGCGTCTTCGAGTGCGGTACGGCACGGCCCCTCGAGTCGCTCGATCAAGTCTGCGACGAGCTCTTCGAGCTGATCGCGCGTCAGCGTCATCGCGAGGTGCTTCGGGCCGGAGTCATCCGAGCTGATGAAGGGCAGGTTCACGTCGGTCTCGGTCGCGGAGGAGAGCTCGTGCTTGGCGCGCTCCGCCGCCTCCTTGAGGCGCTGGAGCGCCATTGCGTCCTGGCGCAGATTGATGCTGTGCTCCGCTTCGAAGTCGGCAGCCATGTACTCGACGATCACGTTGTCGAAATCCTCACCGCCGAGATAGGTGTCGCCGTTGGTGCTCAGCACTTGAAAGACACCATCGCCGATCTCGAGTATCGAGACATCGAACGTGCCTCCGCCCAGGTCGAAGACCGCCACCTTCTTGTCTTCGTGCTCGTTGATCCCGTAGGCCAGAGCGGCAGCTGTGGGCTCGTTGATGATGCGCAGGACATTCAAGCCGGCGACCTTGCCCGCTTCCTTGGTCGCCTGACGTTGGGCGTCGTTGAAGTAGGCGGGGACGGTCAACACCACGTCTTCGACCGGCTCGCCGAGGAAGTCCGCGGCCGTATCCTTCAACTTCGCCAGCACCATGGCCGACATCTCCTGCGGAGAGCACTGGCGATCCGCGACCTCGACCCAGGCGTCACCGTTGTCGGCCGCCACGATCGGGAACGGCGCGACCGCGGCAAAGCCCCTCACCTCCTCGGAGTCGAGCTTGCGTCCGATCAGGCGCTTGACGGCGAAGATCGTGCTCTCGGGGTTGGTCACGGCCTGGCGCTTGGCGATCTGCCCGACGAGCTTCTCGCCCGACTGCGTGAAGGCCACGATCGAGGGCGTGGTGCGAGATCCCTCGCTGTTGGCAATCACCTCTGGCTGACCAGCCGACATGAAGGCCACGCAGGAGTTCGTGGTCCCCAGGTCGATTCCAATCACCTTGCTCATCTGGCAGCCGCTCCCCCGTCGACTTCGGCCCGGGGAATGACGGCCCCGGAGTCTATTCTTCTGCTTCTTCTTCGCTCGTCTGCTCGCCAGTCTCGCCCTCGCCCGCGGCAACCATCACCCGCGCCGGACGGAGCATGCGATCGTGGAGCAGGTAACCACGCTGTAGTACCTGGACCACCGTATTGGCTGGCAGCGAGGCTGCGGGCACCTGCCCCATCGCTTCGTGATATGTCGGATCGAAGAGCTGCTCCTCCGCTTCGATCATCTTCAGGCCGTACTTGCCGAGCGCGGCGAGTAGCTCGCGTCGCACCAGCTCGACACCCTGCAAGAGACTCTGCAAATCCGCGTCGGCGCTCTGCTCGCCATGCTCGATTGCGCGTTCCAGGTTATCGACCGCTGTCAGGAGATCCTTGACGAGATTCTGGTGGCCGTACTGGAGAGAGTCCTGACGCTCTTTCAGGCTTCGTCGGCGAAAGTTCTCGAACTCCGCCTGCAGCCGAAGATGGCGCTCTTTCGCCTCCTCGAGATCTTTGCCACGAGCTTCGAACTCCTCCTTGAGTGATTGAAGCTCTCGGGAGAGCAGCTCGATCGTGAGCTTGTCAGGCGATCGGTCCTCGGCCCCCTCGACCTCCTCGGCCGCCTCCCGGCGGCGTTCGTCGACGGCCTCGCTCGCCTCGCGCAGCGCCGCCTCGAGTTCGTCGGTGGTCGCGATCTTCGGGCCTTCGCCCCCCTCGTCCGCGTCGGCCTTCTCGGCGCCGTTCACTGTAGCTTCGGGATCTCGTGTCACGCGTTCAGCTTTTCCGTTACGAGCTGGGAGCAATAACCCACCAGCGGAATGATGCGGGCGTAGTCCATCCGACTCGGACCGATCACGCCCAGCACGCCCAGGTGATCATGCCGCGCGGCCCGCTGGTTCGTCGGGACCCCATCGAACTCGCGACCAGAGAGTGTGGCGCCACCGTAGGGAACCGCCACCAGCGCGCACTGTCTGAGACCGGGCTCCTCCAGGTCTTCACCGAGCGAGACCGAAACGGCATCTTCCTGCCCCTCCAGCACCGACGTCAGCACCTCGATCAGCCGCTCGTTGGTCTCGACCGCCGCGAAAACGCCGCGGATGCGATCGGGATCTTCGAATTCCGGCTGGCTCAACAAGGCCCGGCGGCTGGCGATCACCAACTTGGCCTCGATTGGATGAGCCGAGCTCACCACCCGCAGGCCGAGCGAGAGTGCCCGGGCGAGCAAGCGACCGGCCCGGCTGCGCAGATCCCGCAGCTCCAGCTCGAGCAACCCTCTCATCTCGGCCAGGGTATGTCCGGCCATGCGCTCGTTGAGCGTGGACGCGATGCGATCGAGCTCGGCCTGATCTCCCTGCCCCGCCTCCTCGATGACACACTGCTGAACCGGACCCATCTGCGGGACCAGTACCACCAGGACCCTGTCTCGGGCGACACGGACGAGGCTCACATGGCGCAGCTTCATGCGTTCGACGTTCGGTGCCAGGGCGAAGCCGAGCTGGCGCGTGCGTTCGGAGAGCAGCTGGGAGGCCATGTACATGATCGCCTCACCCTCGACGTCTTCGAAGGATCGCTCGAGCAGGCGTCGCTCGTAGTCGGCCAGCTCAGCCGGCCCAAGCAAGCGATCCAGGAACTGCCGCAGCCCGAGCTCCGTGGGAACGCGACCCGCCGAGGAGTGGGGCTTCTCGATCAGGCCGAGCCGAGAGAGCTCGACCATGGTGTTTCGGATGCTGGCACTGGAGAGGGGCACCGGCAGCAGATGAGAGACCACCGCGGACGAGGCGGGAACGGCGTCGGCCACGTAGGCTGCGACCACCGCCCGCAACACCATCTGCTGTCGCTCGCTGAGTTCGACGTCAGCCTCTGCGATGCAGGGCCGACCGCGCCTGTCCGCTCTGTCGTGGGTCACGGGAAAATCTCAATGAATTCAGGGACTCCTGTCTACCATTCGGCCGCGTGGGCGTCAATCGACAGAAGCCATCTGAGCAAACTCGGTGCGCGCCTCCGGCCCCGTCAGGCAAAGTACTCGAATACTGTGTCTGCCAGAAGCCGGCCGCGCTGTGTCAGTCGCATATCCCCCTCGGGGCTTTCGATCAGCAGCCCACGCGAGGCCAGCAGCTCGATCGCCGACGCGAAGTAATGCCGTGGCGCCGCCCCGAACTCCGCTGCAAAGGCCTCGGCCGACAGACCCACGCGGCGGCGCAGCGCGAGAAAGACCGCCTCGGCCCGCGCCTGTGCAGCGTCGGGCACATCCACCGCCTCCGCCACCGGCTCGCCCGCCTCGACGCGCGCCAGGTAGGCGGCCAGTAACCGCGGGTTGGCCGGGCGAGCCCCGTAGGGCCGTGCCTCGCTGGGCGGATCACTCGAGTGTGCCCCGGTGCCAAGCGCGAGCACCGGCGAGCGCGTCCAATAACGGCTGTTGTGAACGGACTCGAAGCCGGGCCGGGCGAAATTGGTCAGCTCGTATTGCTCGAAGCCGTCTGCGGTCAAGCGACTCTGAATAGTGTCGAGCAGATCCGCCGCCCGATCCGCTGGATAGCGCCGAATTCGGCCGCGCTCCGCCGCGCGCCCAAACGGCGTCTGTGGCTCGAGCGTCAGCTCATAGGTTGAGACATGCTCGGGCGCCAGCGCCGAGATCTCGTCGAGATCCTGCGCCAGCATGGCGGGCGTCTGGTGCAACGCTGCAAAGATCAGATCGAGCGAGAGATTCTCGAACCCCGCCCGCCGCGCCGCCGCCCACGTGCGGTGGCTCTCCTCGGCGCGATGGGCCCGACCAAGCGCTTTGAGGAGCGAATCATCGAACGACTGCACGCCGAGCGACAGCCGATTGACCCCCGCCTCGCTCCGAAAAGCGGGCAGCCGCTCGCGCTCGAGCGTGCTCGGATTGACCTCCAGCGTGATCTCGACGCCGCCGGGCGCAGGCGGGAAGAGAGCGCCAACGGCCTCGCGCAGCCGTGCCAGCGACTCGGCTTGCAGGAGCGACGGCGTGCCGCCGCCGAAGTAGAGGCTCACCAGCCGGCGACCGGCGAAGATGGGCGCGCGGCGCTCGAGCTCGGCCAGCAGCGCGGTCAGATAGCGCTCCTCCTCGCTCGCCTCCAGGCATCGCGCCGCCACCACGGCAAAATCGCAGTACGGGCAGACGCGCCGACAGAACGGAACGTGGAGATAGACGCCGACCGTGTCGGAATCGGGCTGCGGATCTGGCATCGCGTGAGATTACAGGAGGCGGCGCATCTGTGGGCGTCCGTTGGCGGGCTCGGTTAAGCTTCGGCCCCCTTGCCGAGCTCCGAGATTCATCACGAACGCCTGCCCAACGGCCTCACGCTATTGCTGCGCGAGAGCCACGTCTCGCGGGTCGCGAACATTCAGATCTGGGCACACGTCGGTTCGGCGGACGAACGTCCCGGCGAGGAGGGCTTGGCCCACTTCCACGAGCACATGCTGTTCAAGGGCACTGAGCGACGGGGCGTCGGGCAGGTGGCGGGCGAGATCGAGGGCGTGGGCGGACGCATCAATGCCTATACGTCGTTCGATGTCACCGTCTACTACGCCACGCTGCCCATCGAAGCTCTCGAGACCGGGCTCGACGTGCTGGCCGACGCCGTGCGCGGCTCGCTCTTCGAGGCGCAGGAGGTGCAGCGCGAACGCGAGGTGGTGCTCGAGGAGATCCGGCGCTCGCACGACGCGCCCGGGCACGTGCTGAGCGATCTCAGCTTCCGCGAGGCATACCGGGTACACCCGTACCGCGCTCCCATTCTCGGCTCGGAGCAGAGCGTTGCCAGCTTCGAGCGCGACAAGGTGCTGCGCTTCTTCGAGCGCTGGTACACGCCCGGCAATCTCAGCGTGATCGCAGCGGGTGATTTCGAGAGCCAGGCGCTGGCCGAACGCATCAGCGAAGCCTTCGGCGACGCCCGGGCGGGCGGCATCGAACGCGCGCGACCCGCCGAGCCGTGTCACGATACGACACACGCAAGCGTACTTCGAAACCCCTTCGAAGCACAGCGGATCGAGCTCTGCTGGCCCGCGCCGCGCTTTCGCGACGAAGCGGCGACACATCTCGACCTGCTGTCGTTCCTGCTGGGCGAGTGCGAATCGAGTCGTCTGGTGCAGCGGCTGCGCGAGAGCGAGGGGCTAGCCGACCGCGTCGACTCCTCTTCCTTCACGCCGCTCGACCGAGGCCTCTTCTCTGTCGGGCTCGAGTCGGACGAGAAGCGCTCGCGGGCGGCCGTCGAGGCCGCGGTGGAAGAGGTCGAGCGCCTGCGCCGCGAGCCCGTCACGAGCGAGGAGCTCGAACGGGCGCGCAGAAACTTCCTCGCCAGCGAGCATTTCGAGCGAGAGAGCGTCTCGGGCCTGGCGAGCAAGTTGGGAAGCTTCGAGGTGCTCGGCGGCGATTGGCGTAGCGAGGAGAAATACTTCGAGACGCTGCGCAACGCGACGCCGGACGACCTACTGCGCGCGGCGCGCGAGTACCTCTCGCCCGAGCAGCTCAGCGCGGCCGCGCTGATCCCGGACAAGCCGAGCGAGACGCTCGATGAGCGAGCGATACTCACAGCGGTGTCGCACGGTATCGAGCGATCCCGCCGGCGCTTTCGCGCCGCCAAGCCGAGCGCTCGGCCGCCGCGCACGCGCTTGCCGAACGCGGCGGCCCGCCTGCCGGCGCCGGCCTCGGCGAATGGCGAGATCCACAGCTACCCGCTCCAAGGCGGTGGCGAACTGCACGTCAAAGCCCGGCGCGAGATCCCGGTCGTGGCCGCCCGGGCGGCCTTTCGCGGCGGTCTGCTGGCGGAGGACCGCGAGCGGGCGGGGCTCGGCAGCTTCCTCGCCTCGATGTGGACGCGCGGCACTCGAAGTCGCTCGGCGGCCGACTTCGCACGTGCGGTGGAGGACCTCGCCGCCGAGATCGGCGGCTTCTCCGGCCGCAGCAGCCTCGGGCTCACGCTCGACGTCACGAGCGACAACCTCCTGCCAGCCCTCGACCTGTTTGCGGAGGTGATGCTCGAGCCGGGCTTCGACGGGCAGGAGTTCGAGCGCGAGCAGAGAGAGACACTGGCCGCGATCGACCGCCGCGAGGATCAGCTCGCGCAGCGCTCCTTCATGCTCTTCGCCGAGACGGAGTTCGTGCACCACCCGTACCGGCTACCCCTGCTCGGCGAGCGGCCCAGCGTGGAGCACTTCGACGCCGAGGGGGTGCGCGCCCACCACGACCGGCTGATCCAGGCGCCGAATCTGGTGATGGCGGTGGCGGGAGACGTCGACCCGGACACGGTCGCGCAGGCAATCTCCGAACGGCTGGCGGACCTGCCGGCCGGCCCCTTCGAACCACTGGCATACACACCCGAGCCACCCTCGGGCGAGATCCGCGAGGCCTGCTATCGCAAGGACCGCGCACAGGCCCACATGGTGATCGGCTTTCGGGGTGTCAGCGTGGACGACCCGGATCGCCACGCGCTGGAACTGATCTCGCAGCTTCTCGCGGGCCAGGCCGGGCGGCTCTTTCTCGAGCTGCGCGACCGCCGCAGCCTGGCGTACTCCGTGAGTGCGATGAACATCGAAGGTGCCGAGCCCGGCTTCTTCGCCGTCTACATCGCCACCGCGCCCGACAAGGTCGACGATGCGCGAAGGGGCATCCTCGAAGAGCTCGAGCGGCTGCTGCACGAGCCTCCGGACGAGCAGGAACTGGCCCGCACACGGCGCAACCTGCTCGGCAATTTCGTAATCGACCAGCAGCGCAACACCGCCATCGCCGCCCAGATGGCGCTCGACGGCCTCTACGGCCTCGGCCCCGACGCGCACCTGCGCTACCCGGACGAGATCGCGGCTGTGACACGCGAAGACGTGCTGCGAGTGGCGCGCCGCATCCTGCGGCTCGACGCCTACACGCTGGCGCTCGTGCGGCCCTGAGCTCCTGAGCGGCCCGTTGAAGCTATCTCACGGCCCCAGCGCTCCGCCGTCGGTACGCGGATCGCTGCCGCCCATGTGAAAGCCGGTCGCGGGATCGATCACGATCGCCTCGGCAGCGGACCAATGGCGCTGCTCGACCTCGACCACATGGCCGCGCGCGCGCAGCGCCTCGACCACATCGCGCGCTGTCTCCGGCTCGACGCGCAGCGTATCGGGCAGCCACTGGTGATGAAAGCGCGGCACGGAGACTGCCTGCTGCACGTCCATGCCGTAGTCGAGCACGTTCATGATGCTGAGCAGCACCGTGCTGATGATGCGCGGGCCGCCCGGGCTACCGGTCACCATGAAGGGCCTGCCCTCCTTGACGAGAATGGTCGGTGTCATGCTCGAGAGCGGTCGCTTCCCCGGCGCAATCGCGTTGGCGCCGCGCGTATCCACGAGCCCGTAGACATTGGGTGTATCCGGCGCCAGCGCGAAGTCGTCCATCTCGTTATTGAGCAAGATGCCGGTCCCCGGCACCGTGATGCCCGAGCCGTAGCTCGTGTTGATCGTCATCGTGATCGCCACGGCTCCGCCCGCTGCGTCCGTAACCGACAGATGTGTCGTCCCCGCATCGTCGAGGCCGTTTCCGGGCGCCTTCACCTCACTCGCGCGAGCCAGATCGATGCGGGCGCGCTGCTCCGCGGCGTACGACTTCGAAATCAGCCGCTCGACCGGAACGTCAACGAAGTCCGCGTCACCCATATAGGCCGCACGATCCGCGAAAGCGAGCTTCATCACCTCGGTGACGAGGTGCAGATGGCTGGAACTCCCCGCCCTGTCGCGCGCCAAATCGAAGCCTTCGAGGATGTTGAGACACTCGATCAAGACCGCGCCGCCGGACGAGGGCGGCGGAAAGGAGTAGACACGATAGCCGCGGTAGCTGCCCGCGACCGGCTGGCGGAGCTTTGCACGATGGTGTGCGAGATCTTCGAGCGTGAGTATCCCGCCGCGACGGCGCACCTCGGCCGCAATCGCCCGGCCGATCTCGCCGCCGTGGATCACGTCGGCGCCTTCAGCCGCGATGGCGCGAAGCGTGCGCGCCAGGTCTTTTTGCACCAGCCGCTGGCCGGGCTCCGCTCGCCCGCCCGCCGCCGGCGCGAACTGAATGCGCACCGTCTCGGGGAAGCGCTCCGCGCCAAAGCGCGCGCGCACATGGTTGATCACGCCGGCGTGGTAGGGGCCGATGGTGAAGCCGCCATCGGCCAGGCGGATGGCGGGCGCCAACACCTCGGCGAGTGGCATGGTCCCCCAGCGTTCGAGCAGCAGCTCGAGCCCGGTGCTGAAGGCGGGCACCGCCACCGCCAGCGCCCCGAGGAGCGAAGCCCGCTCCGGCACGCCCGGGCGGACGTACATGTCCGGCGTGGCCGCGGCGGGCGCCACCTCACGCGCGTCCAGCGCGATCACCTCGCCGTCCGGCCGGCGCAGCAGCACGAACGCCCCGCCGCCAAGACCCGCCGAGAAGGGCTGCGTCACCGCGAGCGCAAAGGCGGTCGCCACCGCCGCATCGACCGCGTTGCCACCGGCGCGCAGCACGGCGGCCCCAGCCGCCGCCGCATCGACCGAAGAGCTCACCACCATGCCGCCACGGCTGTGGGCAGGCGCGCGTGAGGCCGCCGCTGTCAGACCGGGGGCCAGCAGCAACGCGAGCGAGAGCGCAGCGGCCAGCGGGCGGCGCACAGAAGTCCTCAAACCCGCGGAAGATCGGGCCGATATGCCCAGTGTAGAGCGAACCCCGTGCAGGACGTCGAGAATGCGAGCGCGCATCAGCATGAAGAGAAAGCTATCACAACGCCCCGGACGATCGGTCACCGCGGCAGCGGCGATCGTGCTCCTCGCCGTTGTCGCAGCGACCGCAGGGCCGCTGGCGTGTGGTTCTGGCGACGAGGCCAAAGAGGCGGCCCACAACGAGTCGACGGGGGCCGCATTCGTCTGGCCCGCGGGCCCGCGGCCGAGGGCGACTCTGCACGTGGCCGACTTCGGCAACATCGAATTCGACCTCTACCCCGAGCTCGCCCCGGAAACCGTCGCGAACTTCAGCAAGCTGGCCGAAGAGGGCTTCTACGCCGGCACCACCTTCCATCGCGTGATACCGGGCTTCATGATCCAGGGAGGCGACCCGAACTCCAAGAACCAGGATCCGCGAGACGACGGCCAGGGGGGCCCGGGCTACGGAATCCCGGACGAATTCAGTGCTGCCTCCCATCTACGAGGCATCGTCTCGATGGCCAACAGCGGCCGTCCGAACAGCGGCGGCAGCCAGTTCTTCATCGCGCAGGGCGACGTCCGAGAGCTGGACGGCCAACACACCATCTTCGGCCGCGTCTCAGCCGGCATGGACGTCGTCGATGCGATCGCCAGCGTGGAGGTCGACAAGCACGGCCGCTGGGGCCCCGCAGAGCGCCCCATCGCCAGCGTCGTGATCGAGCGCGTGACCATCACCCCGGCCTCAGCCCCGGAGCAGCCGGCGGGCTAGCAGGCCGGAGCTGGCCGGCTATCCTCCGGCACCCAGCTGTGGCCCGGTAGCTCAGTTGGTAGAGCACGTGACTGAAAATCACGGTGTCGACAGTTCAATTCTGTCCTGGGCCACCCGCCTTTTCGCGGAGTTGCGGCGTCGCGGACGTAGCCGCCGCAACTTCGTGGCATCACCACGGCCGCAGCCGACTCATTGGTCGATTCGGCACAGCCCGGCTCGTGTCAGAGTGAAACACGGCCTCGCTCGGCGAATTCCGATCCCGGATCAGTGCAATCCTTACCCGTACTGTGCCAAAAGTCAGGACACGCCAGAGTCTCCGGAAAAGCCGGGGCAATTCATCTTCTCTTGCAGCACGTGACCAGACGCGGGACGGTGGGGCATGGCGATGAGACAGAGACTCCCGTCATTTCTCCGAATTGAGATGCTCGGCCTGGCAGTACTGGCCGTGATAGTCGGCTGGGGACGTGTCGCCGACGCTGCACTGGTTCCCGTCGGCCACCCGATTCCGTCGATTGCGGTGGTGACCCTCGATAGCGACACCGGCTCATACTGGCTCGATCTCACTGAGACGACCGGGCTTTCGTACGCCGACATCGAGGCGGGAGCCGGCGGACTTGCCGCTGCCGGCTGGCGCCACGCGACGATCGACGAGGTGTGCGATCTATTCGAGCGATACCTGGTGCCCGCTTTCCCGCCCGCCATGAGCTGTCCGCTCATCGGCGTTGATCCGCCGACCGCGGCGACTTCGGCATCGGTCGCGACGTTCCTTCAGTTCCTCGGCAATACGGGCTTCGACGACGGAATCGGCGCAGGGACTGCGGGCTTCGCCGCCGGCGCAGTGCCGCCCGATCTGGGTGCCGTGATGCAAAGCGTGCCGGCGTATTACGCCGGTACCTTCGCGACCGGCTATACACCGACGTCCGTCGATCCCACGATCGACCATTACATGGTTCGGGCGACCGATCCCTTCGCCGTACCCGGGCTGCAGGTCTGGGGTATGGTGGCCGCAGCCGCGCTCCTCGCGGCGTGCGGCGCAATGCTCCTTCGCACCGAGGCTTCCCAGGCCCCCACTACGCGCTAGTGCATTTGGCGAGCCAGCCTCTCGTTGTTGCTGACCTGTTCCCCGTTTCCTGATCCAAAGCGAATCCCGTCGCAACCGCCCGACGCAGCCCGCCACCGGGTCCGATGGCCTCCAACCTTGGCCTATTCGTCGTAGTTCCACTTGTCGGACATAGCGGATTCCCCGCTTGAACTCCCTATGCGCGAAGAGACGACGGGCTCGCGAAGTTTGAGTGAGGCGGTTCCCAGGCTCCCGGCCCACTTCGGTCGGCACTACGCGCTGCAGACGAAGCGAGCGAAGATCAAGCGACTCACGATGCGAAAGAAGAAAGGCGAGTAATACCCCGCCAGGGCAGCCTCAACTGAAATCGAAGACCGTTTCACACCTCAGGGCACCCGAGAGCCCGAATCCTATTGACGGGCCACTGACGAGGGAAAGTACCGGTCCCTATGCGAGGACCGTCTCTTCGCTAGTTCAATCCCGCCCCGGCGAAGAAACGGGAAATCCGATTCTTGATCTCATCTACGCTCGTATAGCTCGGGTCGAAGGAGTCCATGCCAATCGATAGAAAGGGGACCCCGGCCTCCCGACATGTCTCTCGCATGAGGCTGATGTTTGCGGCTTGGTCCTTGTGCCCCATGTGTCCGGGGAAGATGACGCCGTCGATACGGAAATCTCTTACGAGCCGGGCCATTTCGGCCAGGATCTCCCCTGCGGTGCTGTGGGACTGACGCACCATGACAGGATCCCGCAGCGCTCGTCTTGCGAGCCCGCGAAACATCGTTGCTTCGCTCGTCGTGTCGATGAGCTGAAACGGACAGTTGCCCGACATGTCCATCGCGATGACAGCCCCGCACTCGCGCTCCATCCACGGCAGGATCTCATCCGCGAAGACCGGCAGGAAATCGAACCACAACACCCGAATCCTCTGGTCCGGAACCTCAGGGCGACTCTCTACTACGCGCGTCTCAGCATCGGCCACCAGATCTTCGAACCACTCTAGATGGCCGTGCTCTCTGAGCCCTGCGCCCTCTGTCATGACCATGCCCGTGCATGCCCGCGCAAGGTTTGGCCCGTGCGGGGCGGGAATGGCGCGGCGCAGGTCGTGGTACTCCAGCCAGAGCCGGTAGCACCTGTTGGTTTCTTCCGTTGCTTCCCGCAGGCGTTCGATCTCCAGCGTCTTTCCGGTGTGCTCGGTAATGAAATCAACGGTGCGTCTTAGCTCATCGGCATAGTAATCGATGCTGGCGCGATCCATGTGATACGGAGCATCGGGCATGAACATCGGAACATCGCGCCACTGCGAATGATGCATGTACGCCGCGTGCATGCTGGAAATGGGATCGCAGGGATGGACCATGGAGATGTAGGCCGTAGGGCGTGGAAGCACGCCCAGCTCCAGGTAGTGGAACGACAGCCGTACAAACGTGCACAGGTCCATCGGAACCGGCATGCTTTGGATCGCCTCCAGGTCCTCCTGCATGTGCGAGTCTGGGATTCCGCCGGTTGAAAACGCGCGCTCAAGGTGAAAGTACCAGTGAACCCCCATAGCCGTCATGATTTCGACGGGCGTCGTAAACTCACTCGCCAAGAAGGGCTCATCGTTCTCGACGCACGACACGGTCTTTCGATCCTGCCGCAGCATGTTCTCGAGAGGCGGCTTGTACAGGTGGCCTAGCTCGGTCGGTTGTTGTTCGATTTGTTCCAGCATGAGTTCGAGCGTGGCAATTCGCTCGAGTGAGCGCGATATGCTCTTCCTCTTCCTCGCGTCCATCACTCAGCCCTCCATTGACTCGAGGAACGCTTGCACACGCGTTCGTAGTTGGCCCTCGCCAAGGTGGTTGTATTCGCGTTCCAAGACGAGGAGTGGAATCTTTCGATCCTTGAAGTCGTGCTCGAGGGAGTAGCCCTCGAATGCCCAGGTGTCACAAAACGTGATGCGCTCCAGGATTACTCCATCTACCTGGAAGTCGCGGATCATCTTCATGACATAGGTATCCCGACTTTCATACTGGGTGCAGATGCGAGGGCATGAGGGGCGCCCAGCAAGGTAGTAGGAGGCGAGCGCACCCAAGGGGTCCTCCGCGGCTTCGTCGACCGAGTGCCACAGAGTTCGCGACCCGTAGCAGAGCGAGTCTCCCACCACTAGTCCGCCTAGCCCTTCGATCACTTCGAGGTAGCGAGGGTCATCCAACTCACAGCCAATGATCATCAGCCTCGCTCGGTACGCCTTCGTCGCTTGCCTGCTCTCGATTTCTTTCAGGAGCGTTCTCAGGAGCGCATTGAATTCCTGGCCCGGCATTGCTGTGCTTGCGACCGTGACTGCAAGCACCTCACTACCGGTAATCGGTGGCACCTTGACCCGTCGCAACTGGTATAGCTGGCGCAACAGACGACGCGTCTCGTTGTGTAGTCCAATGGCCTCTCGGAGCCTGGTGTCACTGATTTCGACGTCGAATTCTCGTTCCAATTGGGTGCGCAAGTCGGCAAGCTGCTCGCGGAAGAATGCTACTTGCGGCGCATCGGTCTTCTTCGGGAGATGCAAGAGCTTCACGAAGGGCGTATCGACTCGCCGCACCCAGTAGTCGTAGGTTCGGCGGAGGGCATCGCAGCTATTGAACATGACGAGGCCGTCGAGCCAATCGTATTCCCCGGCGAGCGCGAGATTGAAGCAGTGTTTCGAGAAACTGCAGTTCAAGTTGCTGAGGTACGCGTCGGCCAGTTCGGTGCTCGTGCTTCCGGTACCGCGGATTCGAAAGGGGAGGAGTCCGGCTGCCGTGATGAGCTCCAGCGGCATGAAAGAACAGAAGTAACCGACGACCTTTCCGCCTTGTCCCTTCCAGCTCTGCAGCGTTGGATTGCACAACGTTTGCGTTGCGTGGCTCATCTGCGCGAATGCGCTCGATTCAGTACCGAGTTCCATCTTGTCCCCCAGGTCACCGTGGCAGAATTCACACCTCGTAGTGTGCCAGAACTCAGCCCGCCTGAAACGCGAGCGATTCCGGCTCGGTAGACTCTTCGCACAGAATGCGGCCCGCGAGGCCAAACCAGCAGACCTATGCCAAAGACCTCGCCCGCAAGGTGGCGCTGCGGATGCGTCCGGTGAACGAGCAGCGCGAGACGGGTGAGAGCGAGTCACAGCTTACCCCGCATGCCGAGGACAACCGGGCCTGGCTCGTGCCGGATGAGAGAGGCCGGGAGCTAGTCGGATGCTGCGACGCCACCGAGAATGAGTTCGATCAACGACTCGGTATACCTGTCGAGCGAGCGGCCCGAACTGGGAGAGGGAATGCGGAGCTTCTTGGCCCGTCGCTCCGTCGCAGCCACCCGTCGCAGCCCGCCACCGGGTCCGATGGCCCCCAACCTTGGCCTATTCGTCATAGCTACGTTCCTGCGGCCGACATGCGCCGCATGCGATCGAGCGAATGCCATCGCCGACCCAAACCCTCCGCGGCTCAGCATGGTATCGTGCCGAGATGGTCAGAAGCCTTTTGGACGTGGCATCTTGCGCGATCCTTCTGTTCGCGCTGGTTACCTGCGACGCGTCGGAGCGAAGCGTCGCGGTGTCGAAGGAACCGCCGAACGTCCTTTTGATTTCCCTTGACACGACCAGAGCGGACCACTGTTCGTTCTTGGGTTACGGAATCGATACGACTCCCAACTTGAAGCGCCTGGCCCTGCAGGGAGCTTCTTTCGAGCAGGCCTTCGCACCGTCTCCCAGCACGGGGCCCAGTCATGCGACGATGTTTACGTCGATGTACCCCATCGCCCATGGGTTGGTGAAGAACACGCTGACGCTCGGCGAAGAGCACGTGACCCTGGCCGAGGTGTTGAGAGATCGGGGTTACCAGACGGCCTCGGTGGTCAGCTCATTTGTTCTCGATTCGAAGTTCGGCTTTTCGCAGGGATTTCAGCATTATGATGACGAGTTTTCTCCCAGCGAGGGTGTTGTTCACGGGCAGGAGTGGGAGGGCATCCCCATTCCGTCGGGAACATTCGATCGACGCGGCGATCACACGACAGAGCGGGCCATTCGCCTGCTGGAGTCACGGGATCGAGGGCGCCCGATCTTCCTCTTCGTGCACTTTTTCGACCCTCACGCTCCCTACGCTCCGCCAGAGCCCTTTCGGTCGCGGTTCTCGACGGCCGCCAAGGGACAAGATGAACTGAGCGTCCAGGCAGCCTACGACGCGGAGATCGCGTTTACCGATCACCAGATCGGAAAGCTCCTGGCCGCCCTGCGGAAGTCCGGTCTGGAGCGGAATACGCTGATTGTCATCGTAGGCGACCACGGGGAGGGCTTGTCCCAGCACGGCTGGCCAACTCACGGGGTTCAACTCTACGAAGAGGCGGTGCGTGTCCCGCTGTTGATCAGCTGGCCCGGTCGCGTCATCGAGAACAGCGTGGTCTCGAATCCGGCTGAGTTGCTTCAACTCGGACCCACCATCTTGGACCTTCTCGACATCGAGGGTCAGGGCCCCCTGTTCGAGAGCCGGACCTGGACAGACGCTCTCGAGGGAAAGGGCCAGCTGGACCCCCATCGAGCCGTCTTTCTGCAAACCGACAGTCCCATTTCTCGGCCGACCATGGTGGAAGGCGAAGACCACAGTGCCCGAGAGGACTTTGCAATTCGCTGGAACGGCTGGAAATTCATCGAGGGGCCACAGCGCACCGACGCACTCACGTGGTCCAAGCAGGTATCTGCGAAGGAGCTCTTCGATCTCGGGATGGATCCCGCGGAGCAGACAAACGTACTATCTAAATTCCCAGAGCAGGCTCGACTCATGGCCGACAAGTTGCATCAATGGAAGGCCGCCCATTCAGCCGAGCAATCCACCCCGGCCTCGCTATCGGAGGAGGAGCTTCAGGGCCTGCGTTCCCTTGGCTACGTGGAATGAGCCCACGCAGTGGAGGCCGAGCACTGGCTCTCGGCGATCGTCGAGAAAGCGCCGATCGAGTACCAGAAACGCGGCGGTCAAGACGAGACGGCTATAGCGGAGGAGTAGTCATGTCTGCGAACGGATTCCCCGCTTGAACTCCCTATGCGCTGGATCGGATCGGGAAGTGCAAAGGCCCTCCACGCCCTCGTTGATTGTCTGACGGCAACTCTCGGCATGCATCCCGATGAATACTTGCATTTCGCAATGATATCCGCGGGTTGAGCACCTGCGTTTGAGTGTTCCGCCGGTGTCAACGACGCTGACTGCGTGACGCGCCGTTGCGACGGCTCTGCACCCGCACCGGACCGCTCCCAGCAGAGCGTCCCCGTTCACGGAGCCGGTGCTTCGATGTCCACCAGAACCACCGCGCCGGCACGGTACCGCCGCTTGGTCAGGACCCCCTGGAAGCGCGAGACCTCTTCGTTTGATACCGGTGCCGCGCGAAGCAGCCAGCCAGAAGGAATCTGCCAGAAGGCCACGTACCAGCGAGGATATCCATAGTAGAGCATGACCAAGTGTCCGCCCGGAGCCAGCAGGCGCCGGGCGTTGTTGACAACCTCCGCGGCTTCGTCCAGGTGATCAAGGAGCCAGGTGGAAACGATGAGATCATAGCGATCGCCATCGTCTCTTAGCGCCATCGCGTCGACTTCAAGAAAGGACACGTTCTTCACGTCGCCGAACTTCTTCTCCGCCAGGGCGAGCATCGATGGGGAGAAGTCCATTCCAACATAGCGATTGAACGGCAGTGTCCGGTCCAAGATACGGCCGAGATTCGTCCCCGGGCCACAGCCGAGGTCGAGAATGCGCGAATGCTCCGTGAGGTACTCGGCCAGGAGCGAACACAGATCACGGACGGCTGCTCTCGCTGTGGTTGGCTCCCAGACGCTGCGGAAGAGATCCCACCAGCGCCCCCCTGCTCGCGCATACAGACGCTGCACACCACTCCTCGTCATGGCACGACTCCTCCTGGTGATCCCATCGCAATGGGCGAAGCGGCGGCTCAATCGCACTTCTTGGGTCCGATAATACGCATGCTGATAGCTCGGAGTTGCGTGCAAGTTGTCGCGGTCCGAGGGAGTGTGCAAGGCCTCCTGGTAAGCTATTCGACGTGTTTCCCGTCAGCAGAAGTTGGATATCTGGGTGGCCTAATCCAAGAGACACTTTGCGGGGTCTTGGACCCCGAGGAGAGTCTCAAGATGGCGGGAGGGCAGAAGCAATCCACCGAAGCAGCAGTGCGTGAGATCCGCCACCGGGTCCGATGGCCCCAACCTTGGCCTACTCGTCATCGTTCCACTTGTCGGACATAGCGAATTCCCCGCTTGAACTCCCTATGCACAGGACGGCCCGGTCTCAGTCCAGCATGTCCTCTGCCTTCGAGATTTCGGTCTCTAGCCAGGCGATTTCGCTGAAGTTGTTGGTTGTGGCGCGGGATCTCTCCAGCAGGGTCGTGAGCACTTGGATCTGCGCTCGTAGCACGTCCGGGTTCTCCGGCTCGCTTTCCAGCGCCATCTCGACCAGGAGCAGAGCATGCACGGGCTCATCGGCCTGCAGGCGCACCTCCGCCTTCGCCAGCACGGGCTTCACACCGGCTATCTCGATGATGTCTGCGTAGACGTCGGAGACGTGATAGGGGTAGAGTTCGCTGGTGCTGCGGTACTGGAACCAGCCACCGTACTCGTAGACCATGTTACGGATGACCCAATCCACACGGCCGTGGGATTGCGAGAGATGAGCGACACGCCTAGGTAGCTCGATCTCTTGCATCAGCTGGTATACGTCCTTTCCGTCGTTCATACCTTCGATCACTTCATCGTGCACGTACTGCAGTGCGTCGCGAATCAAGATCAGCTGTTCCTCGATCTTCTCTTTGCCGACCACAGCCACTTCCTGGCCGGGAAGAAGGATCTCTGGTTGGAGGGCAATCACCTTGTTGAGTGAGTCGAGGTAGGGCTCGACCAGGCGGTTGCGATCGCCGCGCACTGTGCCGAGGTTGGGCCACATGGGAAAATGCGGCCCGACGAAGCCGCCGCCACAGAACAGGATCTTGTGATCCGGCAGCCACAGCCCCGTGGAGTTGGTGCCTTCAGCCCCAGGCAGAGCGATTACCTCGAAGCGGATGCCGCCCTGCTCGAACGAGTAGCCCGCGTGATCCTCCACCAGGATGTCAGGTGTGATGGACTCATAGGGGTACAGCAAGTCCTTCACCGCGAGCAACTGTGTGCTCCAGTTATAGAGCACGGCAAAGTGGTTCAGCAGCCACCCGCTGATCTTCTCGCGCCAACGCATGTACTCCATGGTCGTGCGCGTCATGATGATCTTGGTGTCCGAATCCTTCCAGCGCCCGAGCCCACCGATATCGTCGTGTTGACCCTGCGGCAGGAGGATGTGGGTAACCGGTCCGTCGTCGATCTCCCGCAGCGCCTTGTACTGCTGCCTGGCCTGGAAGGCGAAGCCGGTGTCCACGAGTACGTTGCCCTCGGACGTGCTGACCAGATAGGTATTCGCGAGCCCCGTAGCCATATGGATGAAGTCGTTGATCCGAATCACCTCGATGGGGATGTTGATCAACTCGCCCACGCCGGTATCCGCGCCCCGCACGTCTGCGGTGTCCACTTCATTCCCCTCACCCTCCACGCGCTTTACCACCTCCAACTCGGCCGTGAGGGAGCGAGGGGCTTTCCGTTCCTCGCTGCAGCCGGTGGGCGCGGCGGTGACCAGGATCACCGCAACGACCGTGAAGGAATGCGCGCGGATCAACGCTTCGAGAGCGGTCTTCATCGGGCCTCTCCTTGGGCGGACGAGAAGCGCCCACGAGGGGGATCTTGAGCGATTCAGCAATATATGTAAAATGGATAATCATGATACTGCAATATCGAGGTATCGATTATGCTCGATCTGGAAGCCCTGGACATGAATCTCTTGTTGGCCCTGGATGCGCTGCTGGCTGAGCGCAACGTGACCCGGGCTGGAAAGCGCATTGGCATGGCGCAATCCTCCATGAGCTACGCCCTGGCGCGGCTGCGAGAGATCTTCGACGACCCACTCTTCGTACGGACTTCAGGCGGGATGATACCCACCGCACGGGCGGAGGAACTGCAAGCACCGCTGCACGACTCGATCGAGACCCTGCGCCGGGCGATTCGCCGAAGCGACGCTTTCGACCCCGGCTCTTGCGATACGGTCTTTCGCATTTCGATCAGCAGCGTCCAACAGCTCACACATCTCACACCGCTGTTGCGCCAGCTTCCGGGCCTTGCCTCGGCCGCCTCAGTGGAGGCTTTCACGCCCCTGAAACCCGCCGAGGGCTTTCGGAAGCTGCGCAGTGCCGAGCTGGACTTGGCCGTCGGCCAATTCGAGGGCCTCCCGGATGGCTTTCACCGCGCGGTCCTGACCCGCGATCACGTCGTGTGCCTCCTGCGAAAAGGACATCCACGCGTACGCGGAAGGCTCACCGCCAGCACCCTGAAGCGCGAGGGGCTGATTCGCATCGTGCCCACCACATCGCACCTGGCCGAGACCATGGCGCGAAGTCTCCTCGAGCAGACAGGGGTGCATCTGCATTCCGTGCTTTCGTCTCGGGACCCGCTGGCATGTCTCATGATTGCGTCGCAGACGGATCTAATACACACCACTCTGTCACGGGTTGCGACAATGTTTGCGAAGGGGCTCGATCTGCGCGTCGTCGAGCCGCCCTTCAGGTTGCCGCCGATCGAAGTGGACTTGATCTGGCACGAACGGACGCATCAGAGCGCTCCTCATCGGTGGTTTCGCGAGCTACTGCTTGCGCAAGAAGCTGCGCTGCACGGCAAGACGTGAACTCTCTTCTCGGCACGTTTTGATGCGCTCGTAGCGCACGCACGCCGGACGAAGGACGACGTGACCAGCGCCCAATCGGGCTATCGCAGCTGCTGCTCCTGCACCAAGGCCGCCACCTTGACTCCCGAGTCCGCTGCCTGATGGGTTCCGCAGCCGTAGCCACCCGCGTCGCAGCCGACGTAGTAGAGGCCGCCGATCGGGGCGGCGGCGTTGGGCTTCTGCTTGCCGCATTGGCCGACGATCTGTGCCAGGCCGATGCACTCGCCGCCCTGGCCGGGGAGAACCGAGTCGCGCGTGAGGTCCGAGACCTGGCGGTTGCCGAAACGCGTCTCGGACTCGACGCACTCCGCCAGGCCGGGCCACAGGCGCTTGGCCGTCTCGTCCAGTCGCTGCCACAGCGCCTCGGCGTAGGCGAGGTCTGGATCGGGCGCGCAGAAGGTTCCCATTACCGCGCACTGTTTGCCTTCGGGTGCCAGGCTCTTGTCGTAGAAGGCCGGCACGGTGTTGAAGACCAGCACATCGTCCGGTAGCCAGCCGGACTGCAGGCGTGCGAAGCGATCGGCGTCGAGGTAGCTCTCGTCCGAGAAGGCGATGTACATGCCGTGCTCGAAGAAGGGGCGGTCGAGGAAGTAGCGGATCCCCATGATGGCCTGTGAGGGCACGAGCTCGCGGACGTAGCCGACATAGCTGTCGTCGAAGTGCTCTTCGCCCACCAGCTTCAACACGGTGGGCTGGATTCCGGTGTTGCTCACGACCACTGGCGCCCGGAAGCTGCCCGCGTCGGTGACGATCCCGCGCACGGCTCCACTCTCCACCTGGACCTTGGTCACCCGCGTGCCGAGAAGCACGCGCCCACCGTAACGCTCGACCCCTCGGCAGAAGACCTCCGCCATGTGCCCGAAGCCACCGGCGTGATAGCGCCCGGCCCCCCCCGCCCCGAAGTCCTGAAGCACGCGGATCATCTCCGAGGCGGCCACCTGATCGATCGGAACGACGAAGATGATGTTGGCCTGCATGCCCAGATAGCTCAGGAATGACTGGGGAATGCGATAGCCCGACAGGAAGTCGGCGAAGCTCACCTGGTCGAGCTTGTCGATCTCCTCCGGCGACATGCCGCTAACGTCTTCGAAGAGCCGCAGCGTCTCTGGAAGGTCCGCGGGTTGCAGGCCCAGCATGTTGAAGACCTGAGCGGCTGTCTGCGGATCGGGCACGGAGGATCCGACGACCTTGGCGTAGGCGCCACCCCCCTCCTTGCGATAGAGAATGACGTTGCTCTGGCTCGGTGTGAGGATCTCGAGCTCGTCGCTCATGCCCAGCTCGTCCAGCACTCGCGCGAACTGCGAGCCGAGACTCGGACCACCCACGATCGGCCACAGATCGTATCGAAAGCCGCCCTCGCGGCCCCCTACCATCGCCTTGCCGCCGGGGCGCGCGTTCTGGTCCACCAGCAAGGTGCGTGCGCCGCGTCTGGCGAGCAGGGCCGCGCAGGTAGCGCCGCCGATGCCCGCGCCCACGACGATGACATCGTATTCTTCACTCACAGCTTCATTCACAGCTTCATTCATAGTCTCAACCTCGGAGTCGGGCATCGCTGCTCCACTGGACCCAAGGCTAGCATTTCACATCACCGTCGCGGACACTCATGGCGCGTCCTCGCCAACGACGAAGTCCGGCGCTTTGGCGCGGTCCCGGCCGAGACACCCGGGCAGCCCCGCATGCGATCTGCAACCATCACAACATGGAGGAGGAAGCAGATGACCGCGTCTCTTTCGTACCTGCCGGCCGACACGTCACAGCCGATTCGCGACTCCACGGTCGGGAGCGTGCTGCGCGAAGCCGCCGAGATGTCCCCGGACACCATCGGCCTGATCGAGGGCTGCCCAGACGCCGACGCCAGACGTCGCTGGACCTTCGCGGAGCTCCGCACGGACGCCGAGCGCGTGGCCCGCGCCCTGCTCGCTCGCTTCGAGCCGGGCGAGCGTGTGGGCGTCTGGGCGCCGAACAAGCCGGAATGGGTGCTTCTCCAGCTCGGGGCCGGTCTGGCGGGCCTGGTGTTGGTGCCTCTCAATCCCGCATACCGACAGCGCGAGCTCGGCTATGCGCTGAAGCAGTCCGGGGCAGCGGGCATCTTCCATGCTCGCGAGTATCGCGGCAATCCGATGGCCGAGTGGGTGGCACAGGCGAACGCGGAGGCGCCCGCGCTTCGCAGCACGGTGTCTCTCGACGACTGGCAGGATTTCATCGACTCGGGCTCACCCAGCCAGGCGCTGCCCGAAGTTCGTCCGGACGACCCCGCGCAGATTCAGTACACGTCGGGGACGACGGGGGCGCCCAAGGGCGCCCTGCTGCATCACCGGGGAATCACGAACAACGGCCGGCTGGTCCTCGACAGCCTCGGCATGCAGCCCGGTGAAGGCTGGCTGAACCCGCTTCCCCTCTTTCATGTGGCCGGCTGCGTGGTCGGCGTTCTCGGCAGCCTGGCAAGCCGCGCGACTCTCATCCAGCTCGAGGCCTTCGAGCCGGGCCTGGTGCTCGAGCTCTGCGAGCGCGAGAAGCCGACCGTGATGGGCGGGGTGCCGACAGTCCTTATCGCAATGATGGAGTATCCCGGCTTCGCGAGCAGCGATTTCTCCTCGCTGCGGGCCGTAGCGGCCGGCGGTGCATCGGTGCCCGCGGCTTTGGTGCGGCGCATCGAGGCCACGCTCGACCTCGAGTTCTGTGTTCTGTTCGGGCAGACAGAAGCTTCCTGCTCGATTACGCGAACCCGCTTGGGCGACGCGCCCGAAGACAAGGCCGAAACGGTGGGCCTTCCCCTACCCCAGACCGAGCTGCGCATCGTAGACCCCAACACGGGCTCCGTGGTCGAGCGCGGTACGTCGGGCGAGATCTGCACGCGCGGCTATGCCGTTATGGACGGCTACCACGAAATGCCCGAGGCCACGGCGGCCGCGATCGACGCCGATGGCTGGCTCCACACCGGAGATCTTGGCGTGATGGATGCGCGGGGCTATTGCAAGATCGTCGGTCGGCTGAAGGACATGATCATCCGCGGCGGCGAGAACATCTTTCCGCGCGAGATCGAAGAGGTGGTCTTCGGTCACCCCTCGGTGGGGGACGTCGCGGTGGTGGGCGTTCCCGACCCCAAGTGGGGCGAGCAGGTGGTGGCCTTCGTGCGCCGGGTGCCGGGCGGCGAGGTGAGCGCGGAGGAGCTGCGTCTGTTGGTGCGCGAACATCTCTCGCCGCACAAGACGCCTCGCGAGTGGGTCTTCGTCGACGAGCTTCCCGTGACGGCCTCCGGCAAGGTCCAGAAGTTCGTGCTTCGCGACAACTACGTGCGCGATCATCTGGGCGGCTGAGGCGCGAATCACTCTTGGCGGTATTCTTCGAGCGATGAGAGCCGTGGGCCATTCGGCGCTGCAGGCGCGGGGGCGGATACGTGGCAGGCACTGAGCCAGATTTGGCATTCCGTGGAGCGATAGGCCGAGGAACGGCCCGACGCCGAGGCGCTCGTCTTCGAGGATGAGCGTCTGTCCTGGCGCGACTTCATCTTCCTCCTACCAGCGCTGCCGCTGCTCCCGAACGGAAAGGTCGACAACGTCGCCCTGAAGCGGGAGATAGCCAGCATGAACGATCCGGGCTAGGTATCGGCGTGGTCTTCGAGGGCGTCCCGGACGGCTCTCGACAGGCTTTCGGCCCGGAAGGGTTTGTGCAGGATCTGTGCTTCACCCAGCTCCAGTCCCGCGCCCTCGATCACGCTCGACGCGTAGCCAGACATGTAGACGACCTTCAGTGAAGCATCCTTCTTCGCGAGCAGCGTATGGAGTTCCTTGCCACTCAGGCCGGGCATCACGACATCGGTCAACAGCAAATCGATCTTGTGTGTTGCGTTTTCGAAGACCTCTCCCGCCCCCGCCGGCGAGGCAACGGGAATCACGCGGTAGCCCAACTGGTCCAGCAGCCGAGTCGTAAAGATGCGTACCGATTCCTCATCCTCGACCAGCAGGATGGTCTCATCTCCCCCGGCCAGGGCGGAGAGATGTTCATCGATCACCTCCGCCGGCGGCAAGGCCTCTGTCTGGGGCAGGATGATCGCGAAGGTTGTGCCGCGCCCCGGCTCGCTGTCGACCTCGATGGTGCCGCCGTGCTGCTTGACGATTCCGTAGACGGTCGAGAGCCCGAGACCCGTGCCACGACCAATCTCTTTGGTGGTGAAGAACGGTTCGAAGATGCGAGCCTGGGTATCTTCGTCCATGCCGACGCCCGTGTCGCTGACGCTGAGCTGGACATAGCGGCCCGGCCGCAGAGCCAGTGCTTCCGCGCCAGCCGCATTGAGCGTTACGCAGCGTGTCTCGATCGTGAGCCGCCCGCCCTTCGGCATCGCATCGCGCCCGTTGACCGCCAGATTGAGGAGTATCTGCTGGATCTGGCTACCGTCGGCGTGGACCAGGCCCAGGTTGGCGCCCGAAATGAAGTTGATCTCTACATGCTCCTCGACCGAGCGGCGCAATAGACTCATCGTGTCGCCGATCAGGCGGTTGAAATCGAGTCGACTGCGCTCGAGCGGGCGCTGGCGACTGAAGGTCAAGAGCTGCCCGGTGAGTGCGGCCGCGCGCTCGGCCGATTCGATCACCTCTTCGATGTCCTCACGGGCCTGCGTACCATCGGGCAGCGCTTCGCGAGCCAGATCCGCGAAGCCGATCAGCGCAGTGAGGATATTGTTGAAGTCGTGCGCGATGCCGCCCGTGAGCTGGCCGATCGCCTGCATCTTCTGCGACTGTCGGAGTTGGCCCTCGAGACGGGTCCGTTCGGTGATATCCCGGCAGTACTCGATCATCTCGGCGACTTCACCGTCCTCGTCGAGGATCGGCCAGCCTGTGATCTCGACGATCGACTTACTGCCGTCCGGGTCGATATGAACATGCTCGGCAGTAGCGCTGCGCCCGGTTGCGATCACCTCTGCCAGAGGACAAACGTGATCCCGGCCTCGGCACGGCGCCTCCGAGCCATGGGAAATCCGGTGGCACATGAGCCCCTTCGACACCGGATCGCCGATGCCGGAGAGCTCGCAGGCCGTTCGGTTGGCCAGCACCACCCGATGATCACGAGCGACGACCATCACGGGAGCGGCGATTCCGTCGACGACGGTCTGCAGGTAGTCGTGGGCCTTCTGGAGCGACTGTCTAGACTCGCCCAGGTCCGCGGCATGCTGCCTCTCGGCTGACAGCAGCAAGCGCATGCGCGTCTCGCGAAAGACGAGCATGGCGAGGGCGGCAAGAACCATCACCGCCAAGCCCGTCAGGGCCACGAGCGCACGCGTACTCGAGTGAATCGGCGTCTCGATGGCCAACATCGGCGTCACCACGGCCAAGCCGTAGAGCTGACCCGCTACGCGAATCGGCGAGAAGGCCAGCAGCTCGACGACGCCCTCCAGATTGTTCTTGTACCAGGCGGAGCCCGTCTCACCACGCCCCACGCGATCACGCAGCAGAACTTCGAGCCGCTCCTCTTCCTTCTCTTCGGCCGACAGCTCGCCGCGCGAGGCGAGCCACGTGTGCTCGATGTCTTCCCATGTCCTGAGCCGGTACTCTTCGGCCGAGTGATATACGAGCAGGTCTCCGTCTGTCACAATCCAGAACGAGTTCTGCCCGGCGGTACTGGAGCGTGGCAGATACTTCGTCCACAGATCGTCGAGCATGACTTCCCCGAGTACGGCTCCGCTGAACCTGCCCTCCCGCGACAGCGGAACGATCACGTAGAGCATCGACCGGGGGACGCCGCCTGATGCGTGAAGGCGATCACCGACGGTGGGCTCGAGCGTGCGGACCGCCTCGGCGAACTCCGGAAGTGCGGATACGGGGTGGAGGAGATAGCCGGGTGGACTGTCGAGTAGCACCCTTCCCTCGGCGTTCACGAACGCGAGACCCGTGAGCAAGCCGCCGTGAGCCTGCCGACGCCGGTTCAGGAACGCCTGCGCGGCGTCCGCTTCCCGCCTCTCTTCAGCGAAGAGCGCCGCGATCTCGCCCAGCGCGATCGTCTCGTCGACCATGGCGGAAAGCGTGAACTCGAACGAGGAGGCAAGAGCGCGGGCGACGGCGAGCTGCTGCTCCTGAAAGGTGGCAACCATCTCGCGCTCGAGCCGTTCATGGCTCTGGTAGAAGGATATGGACAGCGCCAGCATGAGGAGAACGCCGGCAGTCGCCGCCACCAGACTGGTCCTGTTCTGGGAGAAGAAGGCCATGGGAGCACCCCAACCGACCTCTGCAGTTTGCAGACTTTCGCTTCCAGATAAGGACGATCCGCACTACCAGGAGGCGCCACTGTCCAGTGGCATGCCCCATGGCATCATAGCAGGACCCGACGCCGACCGAACAAGCAGGTTGCGTGCCAGCAGTCGAATGTCGGCAGTCGCCAGTCAAACGAGTGAAGCTCCCCGCTGGGCCGCGCGAGCGGGCATGGCTGAGCACCTGAACAGAAGTGTCCCATCCGAGGCCAGTCTCCTAGAATCGCGAGCAGTGGAGGCCGACGATGGAGACCGTGAACGAGATCGACTGCGATCGAGCCCAACTGAGCCTGCTGCACCCCATCTCGCGGCGCGGCTTCCTGGTGCGCAGCGCCGGTGCAAGTGCGCTGCTCGCAGGCGGCGGGGTCCTGGGCTGCGATGATGACCACTACGGGCGCTTGCTACGCGCCGGAGATGCGCCGCTGGTTCTCGCGCCGCGTGAGTTCGCGATTCTGCGTGCCTTTGGCAAACGCATTCTGCCCGGCGACGCGGAAAACCCGGGGGCCGACTCCCTCGCCGTTCCGACGCGCATCGACCGGGAGCTTTCCTTCCACAGACCTGCCCTGCAGAATGACGTGCGAGACGCGCTGCTGCTGGTCGAGTGGTGGCCGCTGCTGACCCGGCTCACGCGCTTCAGTGCGCTCTCGGATACAGAGCAGGATGCCGAGCTCAGCGCCATGATGACGAGCCGCCTGGTCTGGCGCCGCGCTGCATTCCAGGGGCTCAAGTTCCTGATCATGTTCTTCCACTACACCCA
Source organism: Deltaproteobacteria bacterium (assembly GCA_029261835.1). Taxonomy (GTDB): domain Bacteria; phylum Myxococcota_A; class UBA9160; order UBA9160; family UBA4427; genus JAJDAO01. Next base: position 206,582 of record JAJDAO010000069.1, read on the forward strand.
GGATGCCTCCTGGCCCGTGATTGGTTACCACGGCCCGTGGGTCGCCCGGGTGCCCCCGGCGACACTCGCCTGATACCGGAGAGACGCAGCATGGCGATCATCGAAGACGCGGGTGCCGGTAGGGACCGACTCGAGCACACGCAGGTGCTCGTGATCGGCTCGGGCGCCGGCGGCGCCAGCGTCGCAATGCGGCTGGCCGAAGCGGGCAAGCGAGTCGTCGTACTCGAGCGCGGTGGTTACTACACGGGCCTGGTCGACCCGCTCGACCCCTCGCGCCCGGGCCGCGGCACTCTCGACCAGCGCGAAGACGACATGTTCGTCCGCATCGACGGCGGGCGCGGCCTCGACACCAGCGAGGATGGCAACGTGAACCTCACCTACGGCAGCTGTGTGGGCGGTGCCACGGTGCACTACTGGGCGGACAGCTACCGCACGCCGCCGGATCGCCTCGACCGCTGGGAACGGGAGTTCGGCCTCACCGGGCACAGCGAGGACGAGCTACGACCCTACTTCGATGAGATCGAGCGCGACCTCTCGATTCACAGGGCACTCGACGAGAGTTTCAACGGCTGCAACCGGCTGTTTCGCCGCGGTGTCGACGCCCTGGGCTGGCACGCAGAGCGCGTCCCGCAAGCTCGCAAGGGCTGCCTCAGGAGTGGCTTCTGCATGCAGGGCTGTGCGTACAACGCCAAGCAGAGCATGCTCGTCACCTATCTGCCGCGGGCCCTGCACGCGGGTGCCTTGGTCTTTGCCAATTGCCGCGTATCCCACATCACCACGGAGGGCGGACGCGCGACCGGCGCCGTCGCGGAGGTGATCGACCACTCGACGGGACGCGCGAGCGGCCGGCGCCTGACCGTGCGCAGTGAGATCGTCGTGCTCGCGGCGGGAGGCTACGGCTCGGCACCCATCTGGCTCGGCTCCAAGCTCCCCAACGGATCGGGTCAAGTCGGTCGCAACCTCCACTGCAATCCATGCTCGATGGTCTTCGGCCTCTTCGATGAAGACGTCAGCATGTGGCGCAGCATCCCCGCCGCCTACGGCTGCGAAGAGTGGCGGCTGGCCCGGGAGGAGGCAGGGCGTTACAAGGAGGGCGGCTACCTCTTGATGCCGAATCAGCTCGGCCCCGCGACCCTGGCCGCGGTGCTCCCCGGCTTCGGCGCCGACCACCAGCGGCTGATGGCCGCGATGCCACAGATCGGTGGCACCATCGCCTGGATCGACGATCACGAGAGCGGGCGGATCAGTCTCGCCGCGGACGGAAGCCGCCGCTACGCGATCCCGATCGCGGGCCGCAACGCCCTCATGCTGCGGGACTCGATGAAGAAGGGAGCGCTCGCGCTGCTCGCCGCGGGCGCGCGCAAGGTCTTTCTGGCCGATGCCGTGGGGACACAGATTCGTGACGCATCCGACCTCGACCGCATCGACGGCGTCGAGATCGGCCCGGGCGCCATGGCATTCGCCGCGCCCCACCCGGCCGGCGCACTGCGTATGGGGCCGGATCCAGCCCATGCGGTGGTGGGGCCCAGCGGCGAAGCCCACGAGGTGCGCGGGCTCTATGTGGCCGACCCTAACGTGTTCCCGACGGCGCCGTCGGTGGATCCTTCGGAGACGATCGCGGCCTTCTCACTGATCCTCGCCGATCGACTCCTCGAACGCGGTGTGGTCTAACAGGCTGCACGGCGGGCGACTTTCACAAATCTTTCACACCGACTGGGCCGGCGGCGCCGGGCAGCCGCAGGTGCCAGCGGCTAGCCTTCGCGACGTAATGGGTTCACTCGCGGCCAAGCTCATCGCCCGCTCGTTTCTGAAGCTCACCGGCTGGACGGCAGAGGGCGCAAGACCGAGCGAATCCCGATTCGTGCTGATCGCTGCGCCCCACACGTCGAACTGGGACCTTCCGTATCTGCTCGCCCTTGCGGTCGTATTCGACGTCAAGATCTCGTGGATGGGCAAGCACGCGCTCTTTCGCCCGCCGATGGGGTGGATCATGCGCTTTCTCGGTGGGATCCCCGTCGTACGCCATCGCCGCGGAAACATGGTCTCCGATCTAGCGCAGCTCTTCGACCAATCCGATTCCATTGCGCTCGTCGTGCCGGTCGAGGGAACCCGCAGCTACGTCCCGCATTGGAAGTCCGGCTTCTATCACATCGCCCGAGCCGCAAACGTCCCCATCGTTCCGAGCTATCTCGACTACTCTCGGCGCTGCGGCGGCTTCGGGCCTTCGCTCCTTCCGACAGGCGACATTCCGAGCGACATGGACGAACTCCGCGACTTCTACTCCGACAAGGTCGGCCGCTACCCAGAACAATTCGGTGACGTGCGACTCAAAGAGGAGATGTGAAGGCCGCAGCGCGACGCGAGACCAGCGGAGCCGTGTGATACGGCGCGCTGTACTCCGCCCGAGCGTCGGCCCGCTCAGACGTCTTCCTCGCCGCGCCAGCGCTGCCTCAGAAGGATCATCGCCGGCAGCACGACCAGCGTACAGACGATCAGGCACAGCACTGCGATGGACAGCAGAAGCCCCATGCTGTGAATACCCCGGTGGTGGGAAACCGAGAGCGAGCCGAATGCGGCCAGCGTGGTCAGCGCGCTCAGCAACACCGCGCGGGGTGTGCTCGAGTTCATCACATCTGCCAGTGAGCGGTCGTGGCGCAGTCGCATGTAGACATGAATACCGTTGTCCACGCCCAGCCCCAGCACCAGGGGTATCACGACCACGTTGCTCATGTTGAACGGCACGTCGATCAGCACCCCGACGGCGATGGTGAACAAGGCCGCCAGGCTGATCGGCAGTAAGACCATCAGAGCGTCGACGGGGCTGCGCAGTGTCACGAGCAGAAGCGCAGCGATTACGACGAAGGCAATGCCGATGGCCATACGGAAGGTGCGCACGACGATGCGGCCGATGCCGGCCTCCACGGCCGGGCGACCGGTGGCCCGCGGTGCCACCGTCGCCACACTGTCGACGAAGCGGCTCAGGGCCGCCACGTCTCTGACATCCTCTCGCGGCAGAGCGACCACGAGCGCACGTCCGTCTGCGGCGACCGCGCGCTCACGAAGTCTCTCGGGCAGATCCTCAAAGTCGATCCGATCGACCGTCACCGCTCGGCGCAGCCAGGCGATGCGCTCCCCGAGATCGGAGATCACGCGTCTCTCGAGCTCGGCGGCCTGCGCGGCCGGGTCTGGGCTGGCGGAGAGGCGCTCGAGAACGGCACCGAGGCGCCGAGCCGCGCGGTGCGCGTCATCCAGCCGATCCGGTTCCGGCAGGTCGGCGATCTTGCCGCGCAGGCTCTCGAGCGCGGCAAGCCGTTGCGCCGCGTTGGGCGGCTCTTTCGCGGGCTCGGGGTAGAGGAGCGGCTCCAGAAAGAAGGCCGCATCCTCCAAGACCTCGAGCTTGTCGTCCTGGTCCCGCGGCAAGTAGTAGGAGGGCGGGCGCACCTCGGCGACCTCCTTGAGCGTGGCGAGCCGCGCAGCGAGCGCCTCGGCTGAAGCGCGATCGGGCGCCAGCACCGTGGCCGCGTAGTCGGTAACGATGTCCTGCGTCTGCAGCTCGCGCAGCGTCGTCATCGACTCCGACTGAGGATCCTTCATCCCCAGCGTGCTGAAATCGAAGGTCATTCGACCAGCGACGCCCAGCGACGCAGCCGCCAATGCAGCCGCCAGTGCCACCACGGCACCCGCGTGCCGAGCCAGCGCCGGGTAGAGCCGGGCCAGGACCGGCTGCGAGCGAACGTGCTGCCGGCTGGGCGCCCGCATCAGAGCGAGCACAGCGGGGAATACGCTGAAGCTGGCCACGAGCGAGACGAACATGCCCCCACCGGCAATGATTCCGAGCGCGCCGAGGCCGCGGTACGGAGTGGGGACGAAGGAGAGAAACCCGATGGCAGAGGTCAGTGCGCAGAGCGTGACCGCGCCACCGACGCCTTCGGCGGCGCGGCGCATCGCCTTGGGCACGGCGAGTCCGCGACGGGTCTCTTCTTCGTAGCGCAGGCCAATGTGAATCGCGAAGTCGACGCCGAGGCCGATCAGAAGCACTGCGAATGCGGCGGAGATGATGTTGAACTCGCCCACGGTGAGCATCGCGTAGGACGTCGTCCAGCTCAGACTCGCGATCAGGGTGACGAGCGTGGCGACGATGATCCGCAGCGAACGCACGCCGAAGCCGAGGATCAGGCCCAGCAACGACAGCGACAGGACGCCTGCCAGCGCCAGACCCCGCTGCAGGCTCGCCAGCTCGTCATGAAACAGCGGCACCATTCCGGTCAACCTCACGCGAACGCCGTTCTCGGGTGTGAGGCCGAGCTCCCGTGCGGTCTGACGGATCCCGTCGATGAGGCTGCGGCTCGAAATCGCGTCGTCGAAGTCCTTGCGCCCCTGAACGATGATCAGGCGATAGACCTGCTCGTCCGTGCCGAGAAACTCGTCCGCCCACGAGATCGTGTGCGGCCTTCCGGCCAACATGGCCTCGGCCACCTCGTTCAGGCGCTCCACCATGCTGGTGAAGCCGGGCGGCAGCTCGCCCTCCTCGGCGAGCTCCTCGAGGCTCAGCTCGAGCTCTTTGAAGAGGCCGCGCAGACTGGGATCCTCGACCAGCGCCGTCAGTGCGGGCTGCGCCTCGGCGAGCCTCTCGACGACGTCGTCGAGATCCGCCTGGTCGAGGTACAGCAGGCCGTGGTCTTCGAAGAATCGGTCGGAGCCCGGCGCCCAGAGAGTGCTGATGAGGTCCGGCCGCCGCTCGAGGGCTGCGCTGAGGCGCTCGACCGCGTCCTGGACGAGGTCGATGGAGTCGGATGTGACGACGATCAGGCTCGTCTCGTCGAACTGCGGGAAGGCCCGCACGTACTCCTGATAGTCCAGACGGAACGGCTCGTCCTGCCGGATCAGCTTGGAGTCGTCGGAGTTCATCCGCACTGTCTGCGCTGAATAGACGAACGAGGCCAGCGTCAAGACGGCCAGCACCACCAGGCCGCGGCCGGGATGGCGCGCGAGCAGGGCTACCCAGGACGCCAGGAGGCGCAGGTAGCGGTTGGGCTCGTCGCGCACCCCCGACTCCACGATCTCCGACTCCTGCTCCAGCTCTGGCTCACGGCCCGCGCGGCCTGATTCGCGCCGGCCCCGGGGAGGTTGCGGCTGGTTCTACCGCATTTGCGGGCGGGCATCCACGCGGGCGGTCCCGCCGGCGCGCATGCGACAGCGCAAGCGGCGGGCCAGTCCCACGCGCCCTCGTTCGGGTGGTTTTCCCCTCTCACCGACCATTCGCTGCAGCCGATCCTGCGCGCCAACCGGCGCCCCGGCACTGCCGTGCGAGCGCGCGTTCCGCGCAGCCAGCGGCTACGAGAGAGCGCCTTGCAGAGTCGCCCGGCGCCCGCCCTATCCCCACTTTTCGCCTCTGCGCGGACACCTACATGCTACTCATCACCGAAGTCGCAGCGAGCGGCGGAGCAGGAACTACATGCCTCGCAGAGTCCAATACGTGAACCTGCCGTACGACGAGGACGAGCGGCAGGGTTCCTATATCAACTACGAGGTCGAGGCTTCTGAGCTCGCGGGCGATGATATCGGCCATACCGAGTGGTGGATCGACGCCGTGCCGCCCGACAACCCGACCCAGCCGCCCAACGTCGATCAGAAGTACCTCTCGCGAGCGCAGCGAGCGCGCGTGCGAAACGGGCAGGTCCGCAATCGGCGCGAGCGTTTTCGCAACCGTGTCTACCTGCCCCACGTTGGCGGCGACGTCTACAAGATCATGTGCAATCAGCGCGGTGAACGCGGGAACGACGATCTCGAGGTGGACGAGGTCATCACCTACCGCAAGCTCTTCTACACCGTGCACCTGATGAATGACGCCTGCGAAACCGAGTTCAACGCCGTCAAGGATCAGATGGAGGCCGCGGTCGACGAGGGCTACGTCGAACTCGAGAACGTGACGACCGACCGAACGCGGGTCGACGAGGCGCACACGCGATCGACCAACGCGCTCACGCACCTCTACAATCGGCGCCCGCGGCTCTCGGATCGCCCGTTTCACCTGCGCGTGGTGATCCTCAACGACATCTACGAGCGCAAGACGCGCAACTTCAACGCCGCGGGCATTAGCGGAGCCTCCCACACCTATACGCCGACAACGAGTGGCGGAGAAGTCTTTCACCTGCAGAACAACGGCATCGTCTGGGTGCGCGCGAGAATCAACGGCACCGGTCCCTGGCGAGATGTCACGCGCTACGCGACGCAGAACACCGATGTCTCGGTGACGGTGAGGCTGACGGGCGACGACTCACACGCCAGGACGCGGCGGGCTATCGCCGACGGCGGCACGGTGAACCTCCGGTTCCGGCTCAAGGTTCGCGACAGCTACAACGGCCACAGCATCGGAAACTTCGTCTGCGTTCGCATCCGAGACGACACCGGCGCAACGCGCAACCGCAACGGCGTGCTGAAGACGCTGGTCCACGAGGTTGGACACGGCTGTCAGCAGGCCGTTAGGCGCGAGCGGCTCTATAATGCGAACGGCATCGCGACAGGACGGGAGACCAACGCACTGTGGCACACCGACAACCGCGGAGGCCGCGGCAACCACTGCTCTCACAACTGCACATTGGTCAACGTCGGTTCGCGTCAAGAATACCGAGCCAACGCCGGCTCGGTCCCGTGTGTGATGATCTTCTACGGCGTCAACACGGTCGTCGACGGCAAGTTCTGCCCCACCTGCCTGCCCCGCGTGAGGCGCGCCAATATGAACAGCGCCAACATGAGGCGGCGCTCCTGGCATCGGTACTGAGCCGTGAGCAGCTGGCGCGAACCGCTCGAGCTCGAGATCCCGGAGCTCTTTCTCTATGATCCACAGCCCGAGTTTCCGAGCCTCGAGCCGCCCGAGACCGGAGCCCGGCTTCGCCTGGTGGATCTCGCCTACGACGGGGCGGTGCTGAGCTTCCGCGCGCTCATCACATTCAACGTCACTCACTGGCAGATGTGCAGCCTGCAGCGGCTCGAGGCGGCTTTCGTGATGACGATCGAAGACGCCGCCAGCGGCCGGGCCGGAGCGCTGAATCTGCTGGACCCGCACAAGGAGTACGAACCGCTCGAGGGACCGAACTTCCAGCCGCAGCCGCAGGCGACCGAGCGCGAAGGCTGCGATGTTGGAGGCTACATCGAGTTGCCCATCGTGTTCGAAGCTTCCCCACCGTCGTTTCGAGGGCCATCCATCTTCGTCTCGATAAACTTCTTCGCCAGCGGCTCGAACGTCGTCGCGATCGACGTCGAGGAGGTGCGCAGCATCTCGTACCTCGACGCCGAGCCCTGGCAGCCGCGGCTGCTGGCCGACGAGGATGCCGACGTGCTGGGCGAGGAAGAGGACGGAGATGTTTGAGCAAACCGAGCGCACGCCCTCACTCGACTCGCCCGGCATCGCGGTCGCGGCCGGTGAGGCGATCGAGTGCCAATCGGGCGAGCCGATCTGGATCGATGCCGCCGCACTCTTTCCCGCCGAGGCGGAGTGCGACGTCAGGCACTGGTGCCGGTCACTCTTCATTCTTTGCGTTTCGGAGCAGGACCAGGCTCCTCTTCTCGCCAACCTACTCAAGGATCGCATCGTGGCCGCGGACGCCGTCGAACGCTGCGAGAGTGACGGCGGTCCGGCACTGCGGATTCCCCTGCACTTCGATCTCGCCCAGGAGCTCGGCGTGAAGCTGGAGACGGCGAGATACTTCTTTCAGATATCGGCGCGGCAGTATCGCTCTCGCGTCGTAACGATCAACGTGACATAGATGAACGCCCTTCGCATCGTATGGGTGATCCTGCTCGCCGTCGCGTGTGCGACAACGGAGCCTGTGACCATGAACAAGTCGGTGGAACTCTTCGACGGCAGCCGTCTCTGGAAGCGCTATCAGCGTCTCTTCGAATCGATCCGTGAGACTGGCTCACAGCGCAAGCTCGACGCACTCGAGTCGAAGACCGATTCCCTCTCTCCGGACGTCAGCAGTGCGCTCGGCAACTCGCCGCTCGTAGCAGCACTCGAGCAGGTGCTGCGCTGCGAGATCGAGCGCCGACGCGACGAGCTCGACACGCCGCGTGGAGAGCCCGAGGAGCCGGACGCGCTGCTGATCCTGCGCGGCGCGCTACCGCGACTCGCAGCGGATCGACAAATCGTCGAGGCGCTGCGCGCTGCCGGCGTCGATCACGCGTGGGCAGTCGAGACCTTCTCGACCTCACTCGCGCAGTCGGTAGCGACAGTCGAAGACCAGGCGAAGCTCGTGCGCGCGGCGGGGCGTATCGCTCCGGGCCAGGGCGAGCTGGCGCAGGCCGAGGCGGAACTCGCCCCGGCACGTGCAACCCTCGAGCAAGTGCGAGGAAGACCGTGAGGGACGGCAATGGCTGACGTACTCGGAATCGACGCGCTCGCCGCCATCTCTCCGGTCGGCAACGATCTGCGCCAAACCGCCAGCTCCGTGAGGGCGCGAGTCAACCGCTTCGCCCCGCATCCCGCACTCGAGTGTGTCAGCGGTGACCACGAGTCCGAGGAGCCGAGTGAGCCCGTCGTGATGGGGCTCTGCAGACGATTTCCGAGCGAGCTCGAAGGTGCCGAGCGCCTCGTCTCAATGCTGCTGGCCTGCCTCGGCGATATGCTCCTCGGCGAAGAGATCGCCGCCGACGACCTGGCGAGCTCCGCCTTTCTGCTCGCGCTGCCGGCGAATGACGTCGCGGTGGCGGAGTGGGGTCTCGGCGAGGCATTCGGCAGCGACCTCTGGCTACGTGCCGGGCTCCCCTCGCCCGCTGTCTTCGAAACGAATCAGTCGGGTCATACGGGCAGCTGCGAGCTCATTCAGCGCGCCTTCGATCTGCTGATGGAGGGCTCCGCAACAAGCTGCTTCGTGGCAGGCGTGGACAGCTACAACGCCGATGCGAGAGTCGCACTCCTCGATGAGTCGAAGTCCCTCCGCAGCAGTCGCAACCACGACGGCTTCATCCCCGGCGAAGCCGCATCGCTGCTGCGCCTTTCTCTCCCCGGGGCGGCGAGCGCTCGGGCCCTTCTCGAGCGTCCGACGTTCGGACGCGAGCCGCAGCCGGTGAGCGGAGGCCGTCACAGCACCGGCGAGGGGCTTGCTGAGAGCATCCGGGCAATGAGCGACGGCCGACGCTGGGGCCGGGTCTACTGCGATCTCAACGGGCAGAGCTACCGCTTCGCTGAGTGGGGTCTGATGCGTACGCGCCTTGCGGCGGAGCTCTGTGACGACATTGCGCTGGTACACCCGGCCGACTGCCTGGGTGATGTCGGCGCGGCGACAGGAGGCATCCTGGTGGGCTGTGCGGTGGCGGCGCTAGAACGGGGCTACGCTGGGGATTCACAGGCGCTTCTGTGGACTGCCTCCGATGACGGCCTGCGTGCCTCTCTCTGCGTGCGCGCAAAGCAGCAAGAGGACTGAGAGGAGTCGATCTCATGCCGGCAACTGTCAACGTGAACTTTCGAACGATCGTGCACAAGAAGAGCACGGGAATGTCGATTGCCTTCCCCGATGTCTGCAAGACACCGACTCCAGTCGGGCCGATCCCGATCCCGTATCCGAACATCGCCCAGTCCACCGATACCGACAAAGGGAGCAAGAAGGTGAAGATGGACGGTGAGCCGATCATGCTGCAATCGTCCAGTTTCAAGATGAGTGCCGGTGACGAGGCGGGCTCGGCGCAGGGCGTGGTTTCGAACAAGATCAAGGGCCCGGCCGAGTTCATCTCCTATTCGTTCGATGTGCAGGTGGAAGGAAAGAGCGCCTGCCGCTTGGGCGACATGATGCTCCACAACAAGGGGGGCACGTTCAACACGCCTCCGATGGCGGAGATCCAGCCCCCGATCGTCGTCATCGACATTCCGGATCCGAGCCAGGAAAAGGACAGCAAGAGCTGGGGACTCAAGTCGGGCAAGGCCGTCAAGGACGGCGGCGGCTGAGAATATGCTCGGTGTGGTCAACCGAAGCCCGTTCGTAGTGGCGCTGGTTCCCGGACGGAATCGCGAAGGAGATGAGTTCCTGACACTGGTCGCCAAGGGGACGTTCACGATCTCGCCCGGCGAGAGCCAGCTGCGGCTCGCTGAGGAGCAGGTCGCAATCGTCTTCGCCGACGACTACCACGGCGAGGCGGGCGAGTCGAGTCTCAAGCGGAAATCCGAGGCCACGCCCCCCAACGGCTGCACTGACATCGCGCTACTGGGGCAAGCCTACGCGACAACGGAAGACTGCAGCGAGATGGAGGTCAGCCTCAGTATCGGACCTGTCAGCAAGCACCTTCGCGTCGTCGGCGACCGCAAGTGGCGCAAGCGACTCGGCCTTCGCCTGCGCACGCGTCCCGAGCCCTTCGAGACGATGCCGCTCGTGTACGAGCGCTCCTACGGAGGTGGCGACCAATCGCATCGCAAGAAGAAGAAACACGGTTTCGAGTCCCGCAATCCGATTGGCCGTGGCTACGCGGTGTCGCGCCGGAGCAAGTGGGTGAACGGATTGCAGCTGCCCAACATCGAAGATCCAGGCCAGATGCTGCGCCGGCCCGGGAAGCATCCCGTGCCGGTCGGCTTCGGCTTCATTCCGCCAAGCTGGCAGCCGCGGCTAGGGTATGCGGGCACCTACGATGAAGGCTGGCAACGCGATCGGTGCCCGCTACTCCCGCACGACTTCGACGAGCACTTCTTCAGTGCGGCTCACCCCGACTTGATCGCCCGGCCCGCACTGGCCGGCGATGAGCGTGTGCTTGCCTGCGGCCTATCGGCACAGGGAGATCTCGAATTCGATCTGCCGGGGGTGCACTTCGAGTGCTACGGCATCGTCGACGAGAAGAGCGTGCCACTCGAGCCCAGCCTCGACACTGTGCTGGTCGAGCCCGATGAGAGCCGCGTCCTGCTCACGTGGAAAGCGGTATTGCCGTGCACGCTTCAGCTCCTCAGCGTCGAAGCGGTCGTCATTCGCAGCCTCGAGCCATGGAGCGCACCGGTGGTGACAGAAGACGCAGCGTCGAACGTACGACCTCTGCGGCCCTGAGCCGCTACCCGGCGGGACGCTCTGCGCCGCTTGCTACGCGACCGTGCGCGACGAACGCGGCCAGCCCACCGTCATGGCCACGGCCAATGCGATGAAGAGTGCAGCCAGTGCGAAGCGGCTCGTCGTCGTCAATAGGGGGACCGCCACCGCCACCTGCTGGTTGGCATTGGTGTTGGCAACCCAGTTGGCCGCGTACTCGATCGCGGTCAGGGGCACGATGACGTTGCGCGCGGTCCCAGCGGCGTTGTCATGCACGATCACCCAGTCGGTCGGGTTCTGGGGTGCATTGATGTCGTCGGGATCGCCGGCCGCGATGTAGCCGACGGCCGTGGTGACGTGCCCGAGCGTAAGCTTCGGATCCTGTCCGCCCTCGGACCACTCTTCGTCGTTGCCCCAGGGATCGGCCGGCGGGGGACCGGCGAGAAAGCCGTAGTAGTCGCCACCGAACTGCGATTCATCCGAAGCACCCGGCAGCGCCGCCAGGGTGCCCTGCAGCCCCACGTTCCAGTGGGACCAAGAGACGAGCACAGTGCGATTGGCGTTGATCTCGGTCACGATCTCCGCGAAGGCAGATGCCGCCGATGGGTGGGCGGTCGCGAGCACACCAGACGACTCGCTGCCCAGCGCGAAGCTCGCCCCGCGCGTCCCGGTGCTCCAGATCCCGACCCCGGGCGCCCCGGCCGCCGCCTGGACGATCAGGTCACGCAGACCGACATGGATGTCCTTCGTATAGGTGCCCACATGTGCGAGGTTGGCACGCATCGTCGAGCCGGAGTTGTTCGTGTCCATGTACCAGCCGACATCGGCGTCCATCGGTGCGGGCGAAGCCCCAGGAGCGGGCCTTGGATCTCCCAGGTTCCAATCGTGCCAGATGGGGGGTGCGGGCCAGGGAATCGGCGCACCCGGCACGGAGAACGCAACACCGTCCGCCACCGGAACACCGCGCACGTCTTCCCAGTGGCCGAGCAGATTCGAGGCGGATGCCGGTGCGCACCAGGCATCGAAGGGATCCGCGCCGGCAGTCGGATTCGGCCCGGGCCCGTCGGGCGGACCCACATACGTGTAGGGCTGATTCCAGTCCGGAACCTCCCCGCTGACGAAGACGGCGGCCGCCTGCGCGGTGCTCGAGAGCCAGAACAGGCCGGCGAACATGAGCGGGACGAGACGAAGGACGGTCATGATGCTCACCTCACTTCGGCGCCGATCACGAGCGCCTCCGCAATGGTTCCGGAAGAGGAGTACTCCTGGGTATGTATCGACGCAACACACCTCAGGAAGAGGCGAATCTCGCTCTGGTCGCCAGCGGGCCGATTTCGCGCCAGTGTTTTGCCGCCCCCTGATGACTTGTTGCTGACCGCCTGCCGCGAAGTGACCGGGCCGGCAAGTCATGCGGCAAGCCCGCGGGACGAGCGATCGAACGTCATGACAGCTCATCCAGCTGAGCCGAAATCGCTGACGCCCTCCGATCTGGACATCGGTCGGCGTCCACGCGAGACGAAGGGGCGCGCGAAGAAACGTCAGCCAGCAGCTGAGTCCGCCAGCGGCAGCGTTACGCTGACGGTGGAGCCAAGACCGGGCTCGCTCTCGATCGTGATCTTGCCACCGTGTGCTGCGACGACACCATGGCTGACGCTGAGACCGAGTCCGGTCCCGCCCTCGAGAAACCGTGTGGTGTAGAACGGGTCGAACACATTCTTCAGCGCCTCCGCTCCGATTCCGCGACCCCAATCCCGGACTACGATCTCGACCCCTTCGCTCGAGAGTCGCGCCCGCATTTCGATGCGACCGCCAGGGCTGCTGGCCTCAATGGCGTTGTGGACCAGATTGACGAGAGTCTCTTCGAGCTCGATCATGCTCACGAGAACGGGCATCTTGGACTCGTCGATGGCGAGTTCGAGCGTTACTTCTCGCTCGGACGCGTAGCCGGTGCACAGTTTGCAGGCTCTGCGCGCGAGTGTGCCGGCGCTCTCGACCTGTCGCGATGTCTCTTCACCACGGGAGAACTTGAGCACGTCCCTCACGATGCGGCCGCAGCGGGTCGCTTCGTCGACGATGACGTCGAGCGCCTGCGACGCGACTTCGGCTGCGTCGGGCTGGCCGTGACAGCGCTGCGCGTACTGGGCTGCGGCCAGGATCGAACCGACCGGGTTGTTGATCTGGTGCGCGATACCCGCCGCGAGTGTCCCCGTCGCCGCAAGCCTCTCCGAGCTGTGTAGCAACTTCTGCGAGGCGATGAGCGCCTTCGTTCGTGCCTCGACGAGCTCCTCCAGCTTCTCTCGATGGCGGTGCAGCTCGGCCTCGGCATACCGCCGCCGCCGGATATTCCTCACCACGGCGATCACCTTGTCGTTGCGAAACGGCACTATCCGCGCTTCGAAGGGGCAACCTTCTCCCGCTATCGGCAACGTGTACTCGAAGCAGACGTGCCGCTTGCCGCTGGCGAGTTCAGTTAGCGCTTGCGCCAACTGGCGGCTGACGTCCGCCGGCAGAACGTCCTGCATGCGCCGACCCAGAAAACCCTCTGGTGGCAGATAGAGGTCGCTCTCAACGCCCGCTTGATACGCCAGAATGGTGCCGTCGAGCGTCATCTTGAAGAAGAGATCAGGCAGCGCCGACATGACGGCCAGGCGCTCCTCGATCAGCTCCTGCTGGCGCCGCATGCGCGGTCGCTGCGCCAGCGCGCCGCCGGCTACGAACGTGCCCACGAGCAGCGCAGCGAAGCCCGCGTCGAGCCAGCCGAGCTGGCGTTGACTGTTCTCGGGGAGCAGGTACGAGTTCAACAGTGCGTAGCCGGCAAGAGGCGCCAGCACCGCCACCAGCAACCAAGCGGAGACGTACGAATCGTTCGGCAGCCATTGACCGAGGCCGCGCGCAGACGGCGGCTCGCTCGCTCGTCGCTCTCCGTTCGCCCCCCGTCGAAGCACCGTCGGCGCGACCTCCCCTGGACCTCCAGCCGCTCCCTCAGTCCGCGCGTCCGACATCTACGATATCGAGTGACAAAGCGCGCCGCCGCTCCTCTTCCGATAGGAACTCGAAGGACATGACCTCGATCGCCTCGGAGTCCTCCCGAGCGGGCACGACCGTGACGCTGATCCAGGGGTCGCCGACCACACCGTATGTAATGACACACAGCGCCCTGCACTCTCGCCCTGCGGATGCCCAGGAGCCGAGCAGCTCCACCAGGAACTTCGCGTAGCCGCCGTGCTCTTGCTTGAACCAGACCGCCGCGTCGCCCATGCGTGCTGGCAACACGCAGAGCGCGTAGTGGATACCCGACTTGGAGAGCTGAGCGACCTGGCCGCTCTCGACCTCCTGACAGCGCTCGACCAGCTCCCTGGCCCTCTGCGAGAGCACGGACGTCATCTCGGAGGAAAGATAATCGTTGACAAACTCTCGATGCTCTTGGCCCAAGAGACGCATCTTCTGCAGATGCGCTGCCAGGCACTCGTCGAACGCGGCCGCGTAATCGGGCGGTGCGGCCTTGGACAGGGCGCCTTCCTCCGGCCACTCTCCGGTTGTCGAACTGGGCGGGGCCGGAAGCGACGAGCCGTCGAGCGCGACGGTTCGGCCGCGCAGCTCGTGGTCCGGAATGATGAAGCGGAACTCGAAGTCGGAGAAGTCGACACGATCGCCGCTCTTCAGCTGGACCGGCTGGCTCTCGCGCAGTTCCTCGCCGTTCAAATAGGTGCCGTTCGTGCTGCGATGATCCTCCAACCGGAAGTAGCCGTCGACGAAGTCGATCGTGGCGTGGAAGCTGGAGATCGTCTCACGCCGAATGACGACATCATTGCTCCCGTCACGCCCGATGCTCAAGCGCTGCTTGTCCAACGAGATGGGCAGGAGCCCGTTGACGCTGGCGTTCGCGACATCAACCAGCCTGGCACCCGGCTGGTTCGGGCTGGAGCGTAGCGGCGGGGCGGGCTCCGGTCCGAGACTTTCGGCGTGCCTTTGCGACGCCGCGCCCTCACGCCGGTAGCGGCGCAGCAGCAGCGGGGCCGCCACCACGAGCAGGATCGCGAGCAATCCGAACGAGAGCCACACGGCGTCGAACGTCCGAGCGGCCGGAGCAGAGGAGACCGGCGCGGACGCGCCGCCCCCGGCCCGCCCGGAGGGCGGAGAGTGCTCGCGGCGGTGCGGCGTCGCCACGATCTCGCCGATCCGCGTCAAGATGCCCGGGATGTCGCTGGCTCGGTAGACCCGGAAGTACTCGCCTTGAGTCGCAAGGGCCAGCGCCTGAATGAGCTCGACATCCGCTTCTTCGCTGAGCGCAATGCCGAAGATGCGAACACCCGCCCGCTCTCCCTCCGAGGCCAGGTCGCCCGTGAGCCAGCGCTTCCTCTCGACGTCACGCTGGCGATCGCCCGTATCGATGATTCCGTCCGTGATGAAGACGATCAGTTTGTCGGCCTCGGCACGGCCGCGGCTCTTGAGCTCGTAGATGGCCCGCTCGATTCCTGCTGGACTATCGGTGAGCAGCCCGCGGTAATCGATGCTCGCCACGTTGGCCGTCCAGCGGGCGGCGCTCTGCGTGCCGTTGGCCGGCGAGAGCGGCTCGATCAGCCGCGCCTCCTCGTCGAAGAGCACGATACCGAGACGCGACTCGGACGAGAGTCGCTCGGCGAAGTCCGTCACGACGCGGCGTGTGACAAAGCCCGGGTCGTTGGTCTTCATGCTGCCCGAGTTGTCGATCACGAAGACCGCATCGAGCGGACGGGGCTCGGTAGCGGCGACTGACGGGACGATCAGGGCCGCCGATCCCAACGCGAGCGCCAGAGCGGCGACCCGCGATCGAGGGCGAGTCGTCCAGCATCCCGCTCGCATCAGCACCTGTATCCGCACTCGCATCGACATCCGCATGCGACCCCACTCCACTTCGAGAAGCCGAACGCCACTGACTCGGCATCGCCTCGAGTATCTCATGTCGTCAGCCGCACGTCCCCAGAGAGTGAGTGTTCGATCGTGCCCACGAAGTGGGGGCGCCGCGCTGGAGGCTCACTTCGAGAAATCTTCCGACGGGGGCCGATCATGGGCAAGCTGCTGGAAAGCCGAGTGAAATCCCGATCGTGGCCGACTGCGGGCCGCGGGTTGGCCGCGGGCGGAGCACTTCGTACAATGCGTCCAGCCATGTCCCAGCTCAGCACGACCCTCGACACCCGCGGTGAGCAGTTCGCAGCCAACTCGGAGCGGATGCAAGGTCTGGTCGAAGAGCTGCGAGCCCGGCAGACACGGGTCGCCGAGGGCGGCGGTGAGCGCGCCGTCGAGCGGCACCTGTCGCGCGGTAAGCTCCTGCCGCGCGAGCGCGTCAGAAGGCTGCTCGATCCCGGCTCCCCGTTCCTCGAGCTGTCGCCCCTCGCCGCGGGCGGCATGTACGGCGATCAAGTGCCCGCGGCCGGTATCATTACTGGCATCGGGCGCGTGGTCGGACGCGAGTGCGTGGTCATCTGCAACGACGCGACCGTCAAGGGCGGGACCTACTACCCGGTGACGGTCAAGAAACACCTGCGGGCGCAGGAGATCGCGAGGCAGAACGAGCTGCCGTGCATCTACCTGGTGGATTCCGGCGGCGCGAATCTACCCAACCAGGACGATGTCTTCCCCGACCGCGATCACTTCGGGCGCATCTTCTACAACCAGGCGACCATGAGCGGCGCCGGCATTCCGCAGATCGCCGTCGTGATGGGTTCCTGTACGGCGGGGGGTGCCTACGTCCCCGCCATGGCAGACGAGAGCATCATCGTACGGCGACAGGGAACGATCTTCCTCGCCGGACCGCCGCTCGTGAAGGCGGCCACCGGCGAGCAGGTGAGCGCCGAAGAGCTCGGCGGCGCCGATGTCCACTCACGCACGAGCGGCGTGACCGACCACTACGCCATGGACGACCAACACGCCCTGGCGCTCGCGCGCCGCGTGGTGCGAAACCTGGGCAGACCCAAGCACGTGGGGATCGAGCTGCGGGAACCACGGCCGCCCGCACACGACCCGGAAGAGCTGCTCGGCACGATCCCGAGCGACACCCGCACACCGTATGACGCGCGCGAGGTAATCGCCCGCATCGTCGACGGCAGTGAACTCGACGAGTTCAAGCGGCTCTACGGCACCACGCTGGTCACGGGCTTCGCCCACATCCACGGCTACCCGGTGGGCATCATCGCCAACAACGGCGTGCTCTTCAGCGAGTCCGCGCTCAAGGGTGCACACTTCATCGAGCTCTGCTGCCAACGCGGCATCCCGCTCGTCTTCTTGCAGAACATCACCGGCTTCATGGTGGGCAAGAAGTACGAGGCGGGCGGCATCGCGAAGGATGGCGCCAAAATGGTCACCGCGGTGGCCTGTGCGCGGGTCCCCAAGCTCACCGTCATCATCGGTGGCTCGTTCGGCGCCGGCAACTATGGCATGTGCGGCCGCGCCTATGACCCGCGCCTGCTATTCATGTGGCCCAATTCCCGCATTAGCGTCATGGGCGGGGAGCAGGCTGCTCGCGTGCTTGCGACAGTCCGGAGGGAAGCCATGCAGGCGCGGGGCGAGAGCTGGAGCCCCGACGAGGAGGAGTCCTTCATGGCGCCCATCCGCGAGCAGTACGAGCATCAGGGACACCCGTACTACGCCACCGCGCGACTCTGGGACGACGGAATCATCGACCCGCGAGACACACGACGGGTGCTTGCGCTGGGAATCAGTGCAACGTTGTGCGCCCCCATCTCGCAGACGCCCTTCGGCGTCTTCCGGATGTAGCGATGTTCGAGACGATTCTCATCGCCAACCGAGGCGAGATCGCCTGTCGCGTCATCCGCACGGCAAGACACATGGGGATTCGCACCGTGGCGGTCTTCTCCGAGGCGGATCGTGATGCGCTGCACGTACGCGCCGCGAACGTCGCGATCCCGATCGGCCGAGCCCCCGCAGTCGAGAGCTACTTGTGCGGTGAGCGAATTCTCGAAGCAGCGCGGCGTACCGCCGCTGAAGCCATCCACCCGGGCTACGGCTTCCTGTCGGAGAACGCCGACTTCGCCGAGGCCTGTGTCGGGGCCGGCATCGAGTTCATCGGCCCGCCCGCTGACGCCATTCGCACCATGGGGCTCAAGGATGCCGCCAAGCTGCGGATGGAGGAGGCCGGCGTACCGGTGGTGCCGGGCTACCACGGCACGACACAGGACAGCGCCGAGCTGCTCCGAAGAGCCGAGCGCATCGGGTTCCCCGTGCTCATCAAGGCGATCGCGGGCGGCGGCGGCAAGGGGATGCGCCGCGTCGAGAGCGCCGCGGACTTCGACGCCGCGCTGGCGATCGCCCAGCGCGAAGCGGAGTCGGCCTTTGGCGATGCCCGTGTCCTGATCGAGAAGTACCTCACCACGCCGCGTCACATCGAGATCCAGGTCTTCGCCGACGCGCACGGCAATACGCTGCACCTATTCGAACGCGACTGCTCGCTACAGCGCCGGCACCAGAAGGTGATCGAAGAGGCACCTGGGCCGGGGGTTGCGCCCGCCATGCGCGGAGCCATGGGTGAAGCGGCAGTCCAGGCCGCCAAGGCGATTGGCTATCGAGGCGCGGGCACAGTTGAATTCATCGTCGATGTGGCAAACGGCCTGACCGAGGCGCCCTTCTACTTCATGGAAATGAACACGCGGCTCCAGGTCGAGCACGCGGTCACCGAGGCCGTCACCGGCGCCGATCTGGTGGAGTGGCAGCTCCGGGTGGCGGCCGGGGAGCCATTGCCGTGCAGCCAATCGGATCTCGTGCTCGCCGGTCACGCCATCGAGGCACGCGTCTACGCCGAGGATCCAGCACGCGGCTACTTGCCCCAGACGGGCAAGCTCGTGCGGCTGCGGCCGCCCCTCGAAGACGAGCATGTTCGCGTCGACATCGGGGTCGCGGAAGGCGATCGAGTGAGCGTCTACTACGACCCCATGATCGCCAAGCTGATCGTGCACGACCGCGACCGCGACAGCGCACTGCGAAGACTGCGCCGCGCACTCGAGGGCTTCGAGCTGGTCGGGCCGAATACCAATCTCGCTCTGCTGCGCGCTGTGGCGGCACACGCTGCCTTCGCACGAGCCGAGCTCGATACCGGCTTTCTGGAGCGCCACGCCGACGCGCTACTCGCCAATGCGAACGACGCGCCGACCGAGTTGGTGGCGCTCGCCTGCCTGGGGCTGTTGCAGGCGCGCGCGGTTTCCGCACGAGCCGAAGCCCGCGAGGACCGGTGGTCGCCGTGGGCCGAAACAGACGCCTTTCGTTTGAACGAAGACGGCTTTGATCTCTTCCACCTGCGTTGCGGCAAGCGGGATCTCGAGGTGGCGATTCACTTTCGATCGGATGCGCTGACGCTCGCTTGGGAGGAACATTCGCTGCTCGCGCGCGATATCAGCCTGCAGGGCGACCGCGTCAGCGCCACCATCGACGACGTGCGCCACTCGGGCGTCTTCGTGGACGACGGCAGCTCGCTCCACATCCTTCAGGCGGGTCGGCACCTGCAACTCGCCCGCGTGTCGGAGACCGCCGGACTGGATGAGGAGGCGGCGAATGGCGGTGCGGTGCGTGCCCCGATGCCGGGCAAGATCATCGATGTTCTGGTGGCAGAGGGCGACCGCGTGCGCCGCGGCCAGCCACTGATTCGGCTCGAGGCGATGAAGATGGAGCACACCCTTTGCGCCACGGGCGACGGCGTCGTCGAACAGCTCTCCGCCCGCCCCGGAGACCAGGTGGAAGAAGGCGCCGTGCTGCTGGCGGTTGGCTAGCCGGGCTTACTCTGGCGACCGCGAACATGGTAGGATTGCGACCGCTGGTGGCCGACGCGCCTCTTGTGCGACGAGCCGGTCAAGCTGTCACGGAGGTTCCAACCATGCGTTGCACGCTCATCACCTTCTTGTTGACATCTTCGCTCGCGGCGCTGTTGGGAGTTGCGGGCTGCAGCACGTCTGGACCCGCCTTCCAGGAGGAAGCGGTGACCGGCGATCGCGCCCTGGTCTATATCTTTCGCGAGAGCGCCGTCGGGGGAAGTGCCAGTGCCTTCAAGATCTTCGCCAACGGTGAGCACATCACCAACATGTCCAACGGCGGCTACTACCCGTACTCTGCTGCGGCCGGGAAGCTCGAGCTGAAGGCGAAGATAAAGGCCAATGCGCTCAACTTCGGTCTTGGTATCACCTTCACGGCCCAGCCCGAGCTGGCGCTCGATGTAGTCGGCGGGGAGACGTACTTCGTGCAATTCGAATTCGGCTCTCTCGGCGGTCCGAAGCTCAAGCTCGTCGATCGACAGGTCGGACTCGACAAGATCCGCGATTGCAACAAGACAGAGGCACTTCTCTGATCGGCCTTGCGGATCAGCGATCTGGCCCGAGCACCTGCCCGGACTCGGTCGCGATGCCGTCGAGAATGCACGCGAGACCGTAGTCGAAGAGATCGGACACGCTGATCTTCTCGTAGTCGTCGGCCAGCGCTCGCACGCGCTCCGCCAGGCCATCGGGCTCGGCCGCGGTGGTCTCCTTCGCCAGAGCCCGAACGACCTCCGTCGGAGGCGGGCCCTCGGGAATGCTGACCTCGATTCTCGTTACGCCGACGACGTGCCAGACCAGAGTCTGACCCGCCAGGATCGCCTGACGCCCACTGAAGCCCGCCTCCAGCAGCACGCGGGTCACCAGCGCGCTGGCCCGCACGTTGAACGGCGCCAGCAGGTTGCCGTGCGCTTCGAGTAGGACGATCTCGGGGTGAGCGAGGATCTGCGCCCGCATGGCTTGGCAGAGTGCAGCACAGCGCTCGCGCCAGGGGCCGGCCGGCGGCGGCTCCAGCTCGACGCGCTCCAGGTTGAAGAGGGCCAGGGCTGAGAGCAGCTCCTGTTTGCTGCGGAAGTGCCAGTAGAGCGCAGCGGGGTCGACACCCAGCTCGGCCGCCAGACGGCGCATGCTGAGCCCGTCGACGCCGTCCGCCTCCACCAGCACGAGCGCGGCCTGCAGGATTCGGCGCTGCTTCTGCGTCCAGTGCTGGAGGCTCTGGTCCACTGTCATTCGTACACCGATCGAGCCGTTGATCCCCCAAGGGAAGGTTTCATCAACAGCGTTGAAGTGCGGCTTCAACGGTGTAGAGTAGCAGCTCAACACCGTTGAGTTGCCGCCCCGCCGCCAAAGGCGAGGTGCGGAGGGCGGTGAGACCGAAATGCTGAGTAGCGAACGAGCGAGCAGAGACGGCGCCATCAGTCGCCGCGCGTTTCTCAAGGGAGCGGGCGCGGTCCTTGCGCTCTCGCTCACGAGCCTCCGCAACGAGCCGGCCAGCGCGCAGCCGGGCGACCGAGTCGCCCAGCGCTACCGCGGCTGGGGGGACGTCTACCGCAAGCGCTGGCGGTGGGATCGCATCAGCAAGAGCACGCACTACGTCAACTGCGCCTACCAGCGCGGCTGCGCGTGGAACGTCTACGTCAAGGACGGCGTCGTGTGGCGAGAGGAGCAGGTCGCCGACTACCCGCAGACAAACGACTTCGTGCCCGACTTCAATCCGCGCGGCTGTCAGAAGGGCGCCTGCTACAGCGACCGCATGTACGACGCTTCGCGCCTGCTGCATCCGCTCGAACGCGTCGGCGCCCGCGGTGGCGGCCGCTGGAAGCGCATCTCCTGGGAGCGAGCGCTGCGCAAGATCGCTGACTCCAGCATCGATGCCCTCACCGAAGACGGCCCCGGCTCGATCATCTGGGACATGGGGAGCGCGGTCACCAACGGATGTCACGGACTCGGACTCACGCGAACCGTCTCGGTCCTCGACACGCCGATGCTCGAGACCAATACGGAAATCGGCGACCACTATCCCGGCGCCACCGCGACCACGGGAAAGATCTGCTTCACAGGCTCGTTCGACGATCTCTTCTACTCGGATCTGATCCTGATCTGGGGCGGGAATCCGAATTACACGCAGATCCCGAATGTCCACTTCATCAACGAGGCGCGCTACCACGGGGCGCGGGTCGTGACCATTACCCCGGACTACAATGCGTCGACCATTCACGCCGATGAGTGGGTTCCGGTGAATGTCGGCAGCGATGCGGCCTTCGGTCTGGCGCTCTGTCATGTGATGGTGGAGGAGCGAATCTACGATACGAAGTTCATCGCGGAGCAGTCCGACCTGCCCTTCCTCGTGCGCAGCGACACACGCCGCTTCCTGCGGGAGAGCGATATCGAGGCGGGGGGGGCCGACGATGTCTACTACGTCTTCGACCGCGCCCGCAATCAAGTATCCGCTGCGCCACGCAAGAGTCTGGCGCTGGGTGAGCTCGACCCGGCGCTCGACGGGGAGTACGAAGTCACCACGATCCACGGCAAGGTGAAGGTGGCGCCGGTCTTCAGGAGTCTTCGCAAGCGCCTCGCGGAGTACACGCCAGAGGCGGCTTCGAAGATCTGCGGCACTCCCCCCGAACAGATTCGCAGCCTCGCGCGCGCGATCGCCAAAGCGAAGGCCGCCTCTTCGATCACGCAGACCAACTTCTCCAAGTACTACCACGGCCTTGAAATGGAGCGCGCCCAGATTCTCGTGTTCACGCTCGCGGGCCAGATTGGCAGGAAGGGAGCCGGCATCGGCGCCTTCCCCTACATGTCGATCGCCGGCCCGGATGCCCTCGCCGTGGCAAGCGGAAAGCTGCCGCCCAAGCTCGGCCTCGCGGCGTTGGCGATCAAGGCGCTGCCCGCCATGGCCAAGATGACCTGGAACGAGTACTCGACCGAAATGATGCTCTCCGCTCTGGGTCGACTCGAGTACAAGCAGGGACGCATGCTCGCCACGCCGCTCTTCCTCTACCTCTATGGCGGCCTCAAGGAGCTCTACGGAAGCGCGAAGCGCTGGGACCCGGCTCTGCCGCGCGACTTCGAGCAGTATTTCGATGAGGCCGTCGAGAAGGGCTGGCAGGTCGTCCCCCAGACACCGCCGCGCATCCTCTTCGAAGTCGGGGGAAACCTGCTGCGCCGCGTGAGGGGCTACGATCGAATGATCGATGGCCTACTCCCCAAGCTCGACCTGCTCGTGACGGTCGACTGGCGCATGAGCAACACCGCACGCCACAGCGACTACGTGCTGCCCGCGGCGGGCTGGTATGAGAAGGACGACATCACCTGGGGCTCTCCCATCACTCCGTTCTGCCACATCACCACAAGCGCGGTGAAGCCGCTGGCCGAATCCAAGCCGGATTGGGAATTCCACTGCCTGTTCCTGAAGACGCTGCAGAAGCGAGCCGTCGAGCGCGAAATCCGCGAGTTCACCGATCGCTCGGGCGAGCAGCGTCGACTCGACGAGGTGTATGACGACTTCACCTTCGGCGGGCGCTTCAACGAAACCAACACCGAGGAGTTCCTCGCGGAGATGCTCTCCCTGACCACCAATCTCGGCGACGCAACATGGGACGATCTCAAGAAGAAGGGCTACGCGCGCTACACCGGCGTCGGAATGAACCCGGCGCAGATCGGCCACGCCACCGACATCGAGCCACACGAGACCATCACGGCGAACACATGGCAGGTCCAGAAGAAGCAGCCGTGGCCGACCGCCACCCGTCGCATGCAGTTCTACATCGACCACGACCTCTTCATGGAGCTCGGCGAAGAACTACCGGTTCACAAGGACAACCCGCCACTCGGCGGCGACTACCCGCTGCAGATGACGGGCGGCCACAACCGCTGGTCGATCCACGCCTCATGGCGCGACCACCGCGAACTCCTCAACCTGCAGCGGGGTGAGCCCTTGATCTACCTCGGCGCCGAAGATGCCAGCGCGCGCGGGATCGCCGACGGTGATCGCGTTCGCGTATTCAACGATATCGGCTCTTTCGAGGTTCTCGCGAAGCTCGCCCCCAGTGTGCGAACGGGCCAGGTGATCGTCTACCACGCCTGGGAGCCCTTCCAGTTCAAGCGGGAGAAATCGCATCAGTCCCTGATTCCGAGCCCGATGAACCCGATCCACCTCGCCGGGGGATACTTCCAGCTCCAGACCACGCTGCTGATGGGGCAGCCGGGCTGTCCGGATCGCGGAACACGAGTCGAGGTCGAGCGACTCGCCTGAATCGTCGAGCTGATTTTTGCAGTCGGACTGCTAGTCTCATTGAGCAGGGTGCTCGTCGCGCTCTGATGAACTCGATGGGAGTCTCGGCATGATCAAAGGCTATGCGGGCCGCATCCTCCGAGTGGACCTCGCGGCGCAGAGCTTCGCCTTCGAGCCCCTCGACGAAGAGACAGCGCGTCTCTATATCGGCGGCAAGGGATACGGGACGCGACTCCTCTACGACCTCACCGAGCCCGGCATCGACCCGCTCGGCCCGGCGAACCCCCTGATCTTCGCCACCGGGCCGCTCAACGGATCGGTCGCCCCACAGAGCAATCGCTTCGCGGTGGTGTGCAAGAGCCCGCTCACGGGCGGCATCGGCAACGCCACCTGCGGCGGATCCTACGCCTACGGGATGAAGCGGGCCGGCATCGACTTCCTGATCGTCAACGGCCGATCGGAGCGGCCGGTCAGAATCGAGGTCGCGGGCGATCAGGACGAGGTGCGCTTCATCGATGCGGCCGATCTCTGGGGCAAGGGAAGCTACGAGACCCAGCGAATCCTCGGCAAGAAGATGTCTCACGCCGTGATCGGGCCGGCCGGAGAGAACATGGTTCTCTACGCCGGCATCGTCTCCAATGAGCGCATCGCCGCGCGCACCGGCGTTGGCGCCGTGATGGGCTCGAAGCGCCTCAAGGCCATCAGCGTGAGCGGCTCACGCAAGCTCGAGATGGACGATCCGGAGTCGTTCAAGAAGTACACGAAAGAGGTGCGCGAACTGTTCTCCAAGCATCCCGTGCTTGGCAGCTCGATGAAGCGCTACGGCACGGGGGCCATCGTCAACACCGCCAATGGACGCAACATCATCCCCACACGCAACTTCAAGTACGGCCACTTCCCGGACGCCATGAAGCTCTCTGGCGAATACATGGAGGACCACGAGCTGGTCGGCGTGAAGAGCAGCTGCCTCCACTGCCCCGTTACCTGTGGGCGAGAAGTCGAGGTGGAGGGAATCGGCCGAGTCAAGGGACCCGAGTACGAGACTCTCGCTCTGATGGGGAGCAATCTGGAGATCCCGGATCTCAAGCGGGTCAACGAGTGGAACTACCAGGCGGACGACCTCGGTATGGACACGATCAGCCTGGGGGCCAGCTTGAGCTTCGCCATGGAGCTGCAGGAACGCGGAATGCTCGATGCCGGAATTCAATTCGGGGATCCCGCCGGTGTCAGTGAGCTGATCGACGACATCGCCCACCGCCGCGGGCTCGGCGACGACCTGGCTGACGGCACCAAGCGCATGAGCGAGAAGTTCGGCGGCCAAGAGTTCGCCATGCACGTCAAGGGACTCGAGCTCTCGGCCTACGATCCACGCGGCTCCTTCGCGCAAGGTGTCGAATACGCCACCACGAATCGCGGTGGCTGCCACGTGCAGGGCGGGAGCATGTACATGGAATCGGTGGGCCCGCTGACGATCAATCCACAGAATCTGAAGCTCAAGGCCGACATCCCGGTGCTGATGCAGAACACCGCTTGCGCGATCAACTCGATGGTGCTCTGCATCTTCACGAGTTACGGCATGTTTCCGGCTGCGATCCACGCGATGAGTCCGAATTCGCTGCCGTACAAGATCATGACGACTCTCTTCGAGAACTCCGGCCCCATGATGCGCCTCGCCATGGGGATGAAGGGGCGGCCGATGCTGTGGTGGGAGAAGTGGCTCACCTACATCACCGGTCAGACTTTCTCCTCGGGGCACCTGCAGGAGATCGGCGCTCGGATCTTCAACCTCGAGCGCATGTACAATCTGCGCGAAGGGCTGAGCGGGGCGGACGACACGCTGCCTCAGCGAATGCTCAACGAATCGATCTTTCCCCACATGAAGTCGGGCCATCCACTCGGCGAGCTTCTCCCGCGTTACTATCGGAACCGCGGCTGGGATTCGAACGGCGTGCCCACGAAGAAGACCCTCGCGCGACTGCAGGTCCGGGTCTGAAAGGACGAAACCATGAGCATCAGCGTTGAGCTCACGTACGACATGGGCAAGGCCCTCGGCGAGCAGCGTATCGAGTTCGAGAGCGCCAAGAGCGTGAAGGATCTGATGCAACTCGTCCGCGAGATCTTCTTGGAGCGAGGAGAGGACTTCGAGGGGCTGAGCCGGCTGGCGGCCATCGCGGTCAACGGCGTGCTGGTCAATCACCGTATCGGGATGAAGACCCCGCTGGCGGACGGCGACACCGTCGTCTTCGTCAAGGCCGCCGCGGGCGGCTGAGAAGACCGCGCGTCAGCCGTCCCGCTGATCCGGTGATCCGCAGTCGCCGCCCAGGCGCACGCTGAGTGCACCTTCGACCAGATCGAGCATCAGGGAGCCCTGAGTGGGGGTGAGGTTCTTGAGATGAATCGCGATGCCGGGCGGGCCGCTCGGATCGTGTGGCCCCCGAATGCGAACTACGTCGCCCTCGAGCACCTCGTCGCAATTGATCAACTCGACACGAATGCGCGTACCAGGGGGCGCGGTCTCCGAGGTCGCGATGAAGACGCCCTCTTCGGCGATCTCCACGAGCCGCCCATCGTAGACCTCAACGCCGCTACGAAAACGCACCTCGAGCACGAGCGGCACCCGCAGCCCCTTGCGCAGGGTGTAGTGAACGCCGCGTGGAGGGCCCGCACCGAGCAGACTCTCGAGCGCTCGGCGTAGCTCCAGCAGTCGCTCGACCTCGGGCTCCGAGAGGCGAGCGCCCGTACCGCGCCAGCGTCGACAGAGCACGAGGTACTCGCTCGCCAGATCAATGATCTCATGCTTCTCGATCTTGTGTGTCTCTTCCAAGCTGCGGTCCCCGGTGAGGTGGCTTCGTCAACTGACTATCGGAAGCTCGCACCATGGGCTGACCTGCATTCGTGGCGGCGTGACAAATGGCGGCGTGCGGGAGGCCGCTCTTCTCGGGAGTCTTCTCTCGAACGCACGAGAACACCTGAGAAACGAACGGAAAAGGTGCAGAGGAGTCGTGCGGGGAACTGCCGAGGGCGAATGGCGGCAAGACAGCGACTAGCATGAACTATTCATGCGCGTCCTGCGGCAGACGCACGTATCGCGCTGGCTCACGACAGGCCTTCATGAAGAACGCCCGCTAGATGAACGTCGAGGCGCTCTTCAATACGGCCTCGGCATCGTGGACGAGATCGCGGAGCACTTCCGCGGCGGGGCGGACTTCTCGGATCGCGCCGGCGCCCTGGCCCGCGAAGCCGGGCAGGATGTCGGCGCGCCTTGCTCGGATGCCGGCCGCCATCGCGGGCGCCGCGACAATGGACTGGAAGGGCATCGGAAGCGGCTCGATCTCGGCCTCTTCCCAGGCCTCGGTCCAGCGGTTCTTGATCATGCGTGCGGGCTTGCCCGTGAGCGCACGCGAAATAGTCGTGTCTGCCTCGCTCGAATCGATCAGCGCTTGCTTCTGGAAGTCGTAAATGCCGGCCTCTTCGGTGGCGAGGAAGGCCGTCCCCACCCAGGCACCCGCGGCGCCGAGCATCATTGCAGCCGCCACGCCACGGCCATCGATAATGCCCCCGGCGGCGAGCACGGGAACGTCCACCGCATCGACGACCTGGGGAACCAGCGCCATGGTCCCGATGGGTGAGTTGTGGCCACCGGCGTCGTGCCCCTGAGCGACGATCACATCGACGCCGCTCTGCGCCACGCGATTCGCGTGCACGACTTTGCCGATGACGGCCATCACGCGGGTGCCATTGGCGCGCAGGCGGTCGATCCAGGGCGCGGGGTCGCCGAGCCCGGCCGCGTAGACGGGCACCTTCTGCTCGATGATGACCTCCATCTGCGCCTCGAAGAACTCCTTCGTGAAGATCATCGGCCCGTCGCGATCTGGAGCCAGCGCCTTGAAGTCCCTGGGCACGGGCGGAGTGAGCCCTTGCTTCTCGATGAACTCGCTGGTGAAGCGCTGATAGGGAGTCAGGTCGGGCATGCCGCCCTGCCCCGGGCCGGCGCCGCGGCGGCGCGCGGAGGCGGGCAGCAGCGTATCGACGCCGAACGGGCGATCGGTCAGGCGCCGCGTCTCGGCGATCAGCTTCACCAGCCCGTTGGGCCCCGTGGCGGCCGCGCCGATGATGCCAAGGCCACCGGCGTTCGAGACCGCCGCCGCCAGAGCGGGTGTGCTGGCCTCTCCCATTCCCGCCAACACGATCGGCACCTCGATGCCGAAGAGATCGCAGATCACCGAGTTGAGACTCATCGCTCGCACTCCTCCGCCCTCATCACGCCCGCCACTCTCACCGTCACACCCGTCTTGGCATCCCCCCTACTCTGCCGAAGAGTCGCTCGCCACGCTGCTGCAGGGGCCCGTCGGATTCAGGGTGGAGCGGTCTCGCCGACGCTCTTCGCGCTGAAGACACTGCTCGCTGGATGGAATGCCATCCAGGCGAACCAGAAGCCCTCAATCACGTCGATCCCCGGCGGCACCTCGTAGCTGAAAACCTTTGTCTCGGGGTCGTAGCCGACCGTGACCCGCCGGCCGGCGAACGCCTCGGCGACTCGCCCTCCAGCGCGGGCGACCTCGTCGCCCGGATAGGCGCGACTCGCACCGCCCTGCACGCGCAGGCCGAGCGTGGGCGTCTTCGGATGCCGGCTTCTGTCGAGCGGGGCTGGGAAGTAGAGACGCTCAGAAGTGGCGTAGTCGCCATAGGGCGAGCGGCCGTAATCGCGTTGATGGCCGGTCTTGCGCGACAGGACGGTGGTCTCGGGATGGGCCTGTCGCCAGCGACCCCACGGCACCATGTTCGAGCGCAGGATGCTCAGAGACTGGCCCGCCAGCGGCCCCGTCACGGCACGCGCGGTGATCTGCGACCACAGGCTCTCACTCTCCCGATCGAACATCAGGAGGTCCGACTGATAGAGGAGGCCCGATACCCCGAAACGCCGAACCCGCCCGCCGTGCCGACGATCGAAGACCAGGGCAGTGCCGCAGAGCGGACAGTAGGAGACGAGGATGGCCTCACCGCCGATCTCATCGTTCACGAGCTCGTGCCAGACGAGAAGCGCCAACGGATAGGCGCGCGCCACGCCGGCGCGTTCGACCCCCACGACCAGCTCATCATCCCGCCAATCCGCTTGGGCAGCGGCGATGTGCGCGGGGTGATCGAGAGCGGGAATGCCGTCGCGCGGCGGACCGCCGCGCATGATCTCCTTTACCGGAATCAGCGCGGGCTCGAGCTGAAAGCCGTTCAGGACCTCCGCCGCTGCCGTCGACACGGCCATCAGGCAGAGGAGGAACCCGGCGGCGGAGCAGTCCGCGGGCCTTCTGCCGCGCAGCTTAGTCGCCCCTGCGCTTGCGGACGGCTCGCGCCAGCTCCTCGAGCAGAGGCTCCGTCTGATCCCAGCCGATGCAGGCGTCGGTGATGCTCTGGCCATAGGTGAGTCCGTTCTCGCCAGCGTCGCTCTGCGAGTGATCCTGCCGGCCATCGATCAGAAAGCTCTCGAGCATGACGCCGCACACGGCCTTGCTGCCCGCCGCGATCTGACCCGCCACCTCACCGGTCACCACCGGCTGTACGCGGTGGTTCTTGCCGCTATTGGCGTGACTGCAATCGACCATCACACGCCCCGGCAGACCCTTGGCCTCGAGCCTGTTCACCACGCCCGCAATGTGAACGGCGGAGTAGTTGGGACCGTTGCCGCCACCGCGCAGAATCACGTGACAGTCGCCATTGCCCCGGGTCGACACGATGGCGGCCACACCCTGCTTGGTAACCGACAGGAAGTGGTGCGCGCGGGCACTGGACGCGATGGCGTCGATGGCGACCTGCACGCTGCCATCCGTCCCGTTCTTGAATCCAACCGGCATCGAAAGGCCGGAGGCGAGCTCACGATGGACCTGACTCTCGGAGGTGCGAGCACCGATGGCTCCCCAACTGACCAGGTCGGCGTAGAACTGCGGTGTAATCGGATCCAGGAACTCACTGCCGGCCGGTAGGTCGAGCTCCCCGAGGTCGAGCAGGAAGCGGCGGGCGGTGCGCAAGCCTTGATTGATCGAGAAGCTACCGTCGAGATCCGGATCGTTGATGAGCCCCTTCCAGCCCACCGTCGTTCGCGGCTTCTCGAAGTAGACGCGCATCAGGACACACAGATCGGTCTCGAGCTCTGCGCGCTTGGCGGCCAGAAGCTGCGCGTACTCCAGGGCAGCCACCGGGTCGTGAATCGAGCACGGGCCCGCGACGACGACCAGCCGATCATCCTCTCCCCTCAGAATCCGCGCCACCTGGTCGCGCGTACCCGCCACGGTGCTGGAGATCGCCTCCGTGATGGGGAGGTCCTCCATCAAGATCGCGGGCGAGATCAGGGGGCGAAGATTCTCGATTCGGAGATCGTCTGTGGGATGGAACATGCCTCGGGGCCCTCACTCGCGGGCGAGTCGCGAGCCCCTTTAATTAGTCGTTCACTCCACAGCTCGCCATCCCGAGCACCCGAACGAAACGGACGCGGGCGCAACTCGGTGATTTCAGGCTGCTTTGCCTCCGAAAGAGCGCCGGTCAATACCAGCGACAGCTGCGATACGCCGACCAGATGCAGAGCGCGTGCACCAGGAAGCCCGGCAGCAGGATCAGGGAATAGGAGACCGTGGTGGCGAGAAACCAGAGGGCGCCGGCCAGCAGTCGGCCGGCGTAGACCTGCCCCAGCCCGGGGAGAAGCACGGACAGCACCGCCGCGATGCCGGGGCTCGGCGCGCGCTGCACCACCACGTCGGGCTCGAAGTCGTAATCCCAGGTCATCATTCACACCTCCCAATTCGCTCGTTCCCCGGACCGCTTGGCCCTCCGGCCGCCCGGCTCGGAAGGCCGATGCTCGGCAGCTCTCGAACGATCCCACAACATGGGCTGGGAGAAGAGCAATCGCCGTGCCAGCGCTGAGCCAGCCCAAGCGGCCCGCTGGCCTCGCTTTGGGTGCGGCTGCTGCAGGCTGGAGAAGACAGGTGCAGCAAGCCAGCTGCAGTCCCGCTCCCGCTGCGGCGGTGTGCGGCTCAGCGGATCGAGTCTGCGGTCGGCCTGGGTCAGTTCTGTTCGCCGTCGTCGACCGGCAATCCTTCGACGTAGAGCAACTCGGCGCTGGACGGCAGGGTCGTGTCCATCGTGACCGCCGGCATCACGGGCAGGGCCGCATCGAGGTCCACGGCGTCCGCATTCGTCAGGCTCGGCTCGGTGCCGTTGGGAAAGGCCGTGACCTCGCCCAGGAAGATCCCGATGTCGAGCGCTTTGACGAAATAGGTGGAGCTGTCTTCGGCCGTGAGGATCGTGCCGTCGGGAATGCGCACATTGTTGGCCAGGACCGCGCTGATGCCATCCCCAGTGAATCGGATTCGCTGGAGTTCGAACCAGGGGTCCGGCACACCATGAAGCCAGCCGTCATAGCCCAGCGAATAGCTCAGCCAGTCGTCCTCTGGGCGGGACTGGACCAAGTCGTCCGCGCGGGCCAGGGCGATGGGATCGAAGTGGAGCGGCTCGTCGAGCAGAAAGAAATCACCGAATTGGTCGACCAGATAGGTCACACCGCCCCAGCTCTCGCCGGTGTCCTGATACTCCCAGTTGTAGAGAGTGGCGTTGGCGAGCATGCTGTCGTCCCCGTCGATTCGCAGGCCCCACATGTCATTGGGGACCACGTCGCCAATAGAGAATCCGTCACCCTCGTCCGGGTCGCTCAGGGTGTCGAACTCGAGCAGCAAATAGTTGTCGGAGCTGGAATCGCGATTCAGTACGTACTTCGAGCTGTTCTCCGGATCCCAGGCATCCACCAGCTTGGCCCCGGCGGCCAGGAACGACGTAAGGTCGGCAACCGGCTTCGCCACACGGTGGACTTCCATGTAGACGGCGTAGTCGTCGACGTCACCATTCTCGGCCACGCGCGTCACCCGAAGGTTACTGCCGCGCTGGTTCACGAAGTACTCGCGACCCAGCTCGAACACGAACTCCGAGTCGGAAGCGTCGTCGAAGGTCGGAATCCAGCTCTGATCATCGAAGCTCGAAATCGCCTTCTGCACCCAGCCGGTTGATGTTGGGGTGCCGCCGAATTCGCCGGTGTACTCGATATAGATCTGGCCGCCGACGGATGCCCAGAGCTCGTGACCGTCTTCGAATGCTTCGGTGTCCATGGGGGTGGTAGACTTTTCCATTCGCGTCTGGCCTTGGGTCGCGACCCAGAAGGCGCCCTGGTCGTAGACGTAGTTCGTGCAAGTCCAGTTGCCAGGGCTGTCTTCGTTGCAACCGCCGATGTAGACCCAGCGCTGATCGTTCTCGCCGGGCATCTGGAGCATGGCGAGCTTTTCGGTGAAGTCGGTCTGCGTGTCGCAGCCCTGCTCTCCCGTGGCGCTGATAGGAGTGACGTCGGAAGTGCCGATGCACTCGTCGAAGCGTCCCTCGCTGTCGTTCCAGCGCAGCCGGAAGGAATTCCAGAGATAGATCTCGGTCACGAGACCGTCGAGCTGGTTCATGCTGCCCTCTTCGAGCCCCGCTTTGGTGAGCACTCCTTGAAAGCGCTTCGTGGTGAATGTCGGGGCCACCTGAGCAGAGGGCAGTCCTTCTCGCGTAACCGTGATGCCGGTTTCGGCGGCTTGACCGCGTAGCCAGAGCTCGTGTCGTTCCTGCCAGGCCCCGTACCACCCGTGGTCGCCGTCCGCGGTCAGAACCGGGAAGCCGAAGCTCTTGGTCTTGTCGATATCCTCACCCGTGGTCGCCTCGAAGAGCCCGTAGCGATGGACGAGCTCATGCGCATCCTCACGGTCGTAGGAAACGGCCGCCTCTGTTCCGACCTGAAGCTTGAGGTAGCGGTCGTTGTAGGAGAATTGGACCTCGACGCTCGGCGCACCGTTCTCGCAGGGGTTGCCACCGCGACCGCCGGTGATCGGCGATCCAACGGTTCCGTCTGCGTTGGGCATACAGGCATCCCAGTCCGCATACTCGACCTTGCCATAGCCCGAAGATTCTGACCGCACGATCAGCGCTCGGGTCGTATTCGTAGTGACGGCTCCCACCACCCCTTCGCTGAACGACTCCTCCAGCGTAACCTGGCTCTGGCCGTTCTCGAGGATCTCGGCCGTCGCGTGGAAACTGCTCGCGCCCTCGTCGCCGAAGACTGCGCGAATCTCCCAGGCGCCCATATCGGCCAGGGTGCCGTCGGCGTTCTGGGTTGGCGCCTGGGTGATGTCGGTTTCGACGCGGATGAACCGCTCGCCATTGCTCGCGTCGTTGCTCATGATTTTGAGCTGTACGCGGTTGACCAGCGTCCCGTCAGGGTCCTGGAACATGCGCGAGTTGACGTACCATTCCTCGAGACGTGTCTGGTTCGTGCCATCGGCACCGGTGTCCTGGAAGGCCACCATGGTCTTGTACCAGCCGCCTCCCGCGTGATCTTCGTAGTGGGTCTGGCGCACACCGTCGAAGATGCTCGAGAGGATCTGGAAGACCTCCAGCGCCTTGATCTCAACGAACTTCCGAACAACGACCGTGTGATAGTCGGCGTCCGAGGTGAGATCGCCGAGGGCTCGAGGCGAAGAGATCGTGGGCTCGAGCCTCGACATGATGCTCGCCATCCCTTCCGGAGATTCGGGCTCACTCAGCGAGGAGACTGCCGAAACCTCGGAGGGCAGAGAGATCCCGTTCGTGCCGAAGACCTCAGTCTGGCTCGAAACGCCTGCATCTCCCCCGCCACATCCGATCGCTCCCAGCGACAAGAGAGCGATCGAGAGTGCCACGAAGGTGGTCCGCCAGGAATCCTGCCAGCATCGTCCAACACCGAGTCGAACTCTTTGATGATGCATTGCTTCCTCCATGGAAAGTAGATTCCGAGGAGGAGATGGGCATGCCGCGGCGCGAGCATTTGGATTTCGGACCACGAGGCAGGATCGAGGCGCAAATCGCTTTGCGTCGATCGAGGTCAGGCTGTCAGCAGTTGAATCGCGTAGCGGTCATTCGATGGATCGCTCCCACCCCCTTCGGCAGCCGTTCGACCCACGCGATGGACGTCATCGCGAGAGGGCACTGGCTTTGCGTCACCACGTTTCCGCGGTTTTGCCTCTTCGTGGGGACAGGCACGTGCGTCCATTGGTGCTGCCTGCCCGTTGGTCTTCTCTGGTTGGTGTCACCTGCCTGCAAGCGGTCTGGGTATTGCCTTGATCGGTCGCTCGACGAAGGTGCCTTGCAGCTTGCAATGGTCTTCATCGGCGCCTGCTGGTCGAAGTTTATACTCATGCCGCAAAAGAACGAAAGAACTGACGCAATTGCTCCGCCGAGAGGGTTTGTGCGACTCGCTTGCGGCTGACTTGCGAACGCCTTTCGGGCAACTCGTTCGCAGGCGGCCGGCAGGTAACAGGTCATTCTCCGACGTCGTTGCGGATTCCCTCGCAGCCTGCCAGCAACGGCCAAGAGCAGGAAGAGGAATGCCCCTCCGCATCAATGGGGTCCGATACATAGGATCCCGTATCGGGGTGGGGATGATCGTACGAGAGATCCCCACGGATACACGAAATGCGAAGCCGGTAGAAGATCCGTTTGAGAAAGGTGCGCGCTCAAGTTAGTGTCCGGTCTCACGCCAACCTGTGCCCGCAGTTCGTATACGCGAGGAGCCAAACCCTTGATCATGCGTCGTTACCAGATCCGCACACTGCTCTGCCTGGCTGTGCTGGCGGCCTGCGCCACGCCCCCCAGCCACGAGCCCACAGCGAGCGAGAGCCAGCAGGAGGGCGCGGATCCCGGACCGGCGCTGTTTGGCGGAACGCACCGGCTCACCTTCTCGGGACGTCGCGCCGGAGAGGGCTACTTCAGCCGTGACGGCAGCAAGCTGGTCTTTCAAAGCGAGCGCGAGCCGGGAAATCCGTTCTACCAGATCTACCTGATGGATCTCGTCACCGGGGACGTCGAGCGCGTTTCTCCGGGCATCGGCAAGACGACCTGTGGCTGGATCCATCCCGGCGGCGAGCGGGTGCTGTTCGCCTCCACGCACCTCGACCCCGCTGCGCAGTCCAAGCAGGAGCAGGAGTTGGCGGCGCGCGCCGAGGGCGAGCAGCGCCGCTACGCCTGGGACTACGACGAATCCTACGATCTCTTCTCCGTCTCGCTCTCAACCTCGGAGTCAGCGCCGGAGACCGTGCCCCAGCGACTCACCGAGGCCAGGGGCTACGATGCCGAGGCGTCCTGGTCGCCCAATGGGCGGCAGATCGTCTTCGCCTCCAACCGGCACGCCTATCGAGAGGGCGAGGGCGAGCAGGGCCTCGTGGTCGACGCCGAGCACTTTGCCCGCGAGCCGTCTCATTTCGTCGACCTGTACATCATGGACGCCAGCGGCCGCAACGTGCGACGCCTCACCGAAACGCCGGGCTACGACGGGGGCCCCTTCTTCAGCCCGGACGGCAGCCGCATCGTCTGGCGCCGCTTCTCACCCGATGGCATGCAGGCTGAGATCTTCAGCATGAAGACCGATGGTAGCGATGTTCGTCAGCTCACCCGGCTGGGCGCCATGTCGTGGGCACCCTTCTACCATCCGTCGGGCGAGTACATCGTCTTCACGACCAGTGTCCACGGCATGGAGAATTTCGAGCTCTATCTGGTGGACACGGATGGGCAGCACGAGCCTGTCCGAGCGACACATGCCAGCGGCTTCGACGGGCTGCCGGTCTTCTCGCCCGATGGGCAGCGCATCATCTGGACGAGCAAGCAAGGCTTGAACGCGACCGCCCAGCTCTTCAGCGCGCGCTGGAACGACGCGCTGGCGCGCGAGCTACTCGACCTGCCACCCATCCAGAGTCCCGAAGTCACACCGCTCCTCCCGCTCCCCGAGGAGAGCTCGCCGGAGATCAGCGAGGCAGATGCGCGCGCGCATGCCGGCGCGCTGGCAAGCGGTTTCAGCGATGGGCGGCTGACGGGAACGGCGGGGGAACGCATTGCCACCAGCTACGTCGCACGGGCATTCCGCTCGTTCGGGCTCGAGCCCGCCGGCGACAACGGAACCTACTTTCAGGAGTTCGGCTTCACGGCGGGCGTCTCGCTGGCTGAGGACAACCGTCTGAGCTTGGAGTCCACCAGCCGCGACGAGCGACTGGACTTCGAGGTCGATCGCGAGTGGCGCCCGTTCGCGTTCTCGAACCTGGGCAGCGTGGAGGCCAGCCAGGTGGTCTACGCCGGCTACGGGATCGTGGCGCCCGCGGAGGGCGACCACCCGGCGATCGACGCCTATGCGGATCTCGACGTCACAGGACGCTGGGTGTTGGTCTTCCGCTATGTGCCGGAAGGTCTCTCGCAGTCCGCTCGCCAGCATCTGCACCGCTACTCGAGCCGGCGCTACAAGGCGATGGTGGCACGCGATCTCGGCGCTGCAGGCATTCTCGTCGTTAGCGGTCCCAATTCGAAGGTAAGAGAACAGCTCGCCCCTCTGCGCTTCGACGTATCGCTCAGTGGAAGTAGCATCGCGGCCCTCTCGATTACCGACGATGTGGCGAAGACGCTGCTCCGCGAATCGGGCAAGCACCTCGAGCGGCTGCAGGACGAGGCGGACCGCGGCCCCGCGGTGAAGGGCTTCGTGCTCGATGGCGTGCGGCTGGCCGCCAACGTCGCTCTCGAACAGCAGCGCAGCCGCGGGCGCAACGTGCTCGCCCGTCTGCAGGTCGGCTCGGAGCCGACTCCCGACCGTGTCATCGTCGGCGCCCACGTCGACCATCTGGGACACGGCGAAGGCGCGTCCTCGCTGGCCCGTGCCGAAGAGAAGGGCCAGATCCACTACGGCGCCGACGACAACGCCTCCGGCGTGGCCGCAGTGCTCGAAATCGCTGAGCAGATGGCGGCACTTCGCGACCGCGGCGAGCTGCTCGCCAAGCGCGACATCCTGTTCGCCGCCTGGTCGGGAGAGGAGATCGGGCTGCTCGGCTCGAACCACTTCGTCAACGATCTGCTCGATCCGCACGCTGAAGAGCAGGATCTCTCAGAGCAGATCTTCGCCTACCTCAACATGGACATGATCGGGCGCCTGGAGAAGAATGCATCGCTCTTTGGCATGTCGTCCAGCTCGATTTGGGAGCGTGAAGTCGAGAAGAGCAACGTCGCAATCGGACTCTCGATCAGCCCGCAGCAGGACAGCTACCTCCCCACCGACGCGACACCCTTCTATATGAAGGGTGTGCCCATCCTCAGCGCCTCCACGGGCGCGCACGTCGACTACCACACGCCGCGCGATCGCGCCGAGAAGCTCAACTATCCGGGGCTGCGCGACATTGCGCGGCTCATCGCCGCAGTCACTCGATCGCTGGTGGGACGTGCGGAGCGCCCCGATTACATCGCCACGACGATGCCCGCTCGCTCGCAGGGCGAAAGCCGCGTGCGCGTCTACCTGGGCACGATCCCGGACTATTCGCAGAGCGACCTCGCGGGCGTCCTGCTATCCGGTGTCGGCAAGGAGGGGCCGGCGGAAGAGGCGGGCATCAGGAGCGGCGACATCATTGTCGAAGTGGCGGGGCGAACCATCGAGAACATCTACGACTACACCTATGCGCTCGATGCGCTCAAGGTGGACGAGCCAGCCAGCATCGTCGTCCTGCGCGACGGTCAGCGCCTCGAATTGCAGGTGGTGCCAGCTTCGCGCGACTGAGCCAGCGGCGGCTCAGGGCTCTGCCAGACCCTCGCGTATCGCGAAGCGGGCCAGCTCGACGCGATCATGGATGCTCAGCTTGTTCATGATGTGCCGAACGTGGGAGTCGACGGTCCGAACACTGAGGTGCATCAGCTCCGCGATCTCCTTCTTCGCCATCCCGCGCGCGATGTAGCGCAGCGTCTCGAGCTCCCGGTCCGTCAGCATCGAGGCTCGTGTGCGCTGAGAGCTCCGCAGCCGCAGACCCGTGACATCGACGACCAGCCGTGTCTGCACTTCGGGCGAGAAGCACGAGACCCCTTGTGAGACCTTGCGAATCGCGTCGATCAACGACTCCGGCGGCTCGTTCTTGGTCAGGTACCCCGATGCCCCCGTTCTCAGCGCCTCCTCGATATAGCGATCGTGGAAGAATGCGCTCAGAAAGATGATATGCGTCCTCCCGCAGCGTCGCCGGATCTCGCGCGCGGCGTCGAAGCTCACCATTCCCGGCATGTCGATGTCGAGCAGCACCACATCGGGCTCCAGCGCGACGGCGCGCTCGAGCGCCTCCTCCGCGCTGGCCGCCGAGCCCACGACCTCGATGTCCCGCTCCCGGCCGAGCTGGCCGGCGAGCATCTCCCTCACGAGCGAATGGTCATCGGCGACGAAGAGCGAAATCGCGGACGTCATCGCGCAGGCTCCTCCCTGACAGACGCCGCAAGCAGCTTCGCAACGGCCTCGGTGAACTCCGACATTTCGAAGGGTTTACGCAGCACGATGTCCATCGTCCCGCCAAATGAGTCAGCCACCGTCGACGCACCGCCGGTCAGCACAGCGGCCGGAGCGCAGGCATTCGCTCGGCGCAGCGCCGCCAGCCTCATGAGTTCGCTGTGGTCCAAGAGCGCGTCGTCCACGACGAGGAGCCCCACCCGATCACGCTGCTCCAGAAAGCGCTCGAGTAGCGCCGGGCCATCCCCGACCTGAACCACCTCGCAGCCAAGCGCCTCGAGCGTGGCCGCGAGCGCGGCCCGCACCTGCTCGTGCCCCTCTGCCAGCAAGACGCGCGCTCGTTCCGCTCGCAGGGCCGCTCGGGTACGCTCGTCGTCCGGCGCGACGGGCGGCGAGACAATACAGGGCAGCTCGACCACGAAAGTCGTCCCGCGGCCCG
Organism: Deltaproteobacteria bacterium; assembly: GCA_029261835.1. Lineage (GTDB taxonomy): Bacteria > Myxococcota_A > UBA9160 > UBA9160 > UBA4427 > JAJDAO01. The sequence continues at coordinate 245,382 of JAJDAO010000069.1, forward strand.
GCTCCGAGCGGACCTCGATCCGCCCCCCATGCTCGCTGACCACGCCCTGCGCGAGTGCGAGCCCCAAACCGACGCCCTGGCCGCGGGCCTTGGTCGAGAAGAAGGGCTGGAAGATTCGCGCACGCAGCTCCTGCGAGATGCCACTGCCCGTATCGCTCACGCTGATGCGACCCACGCGGCCCGTATCGCGGTGCAGGCCGACGTCAGACGCCGGCGACGAGCAAGCGAGATCGATGCGGAGCATCCCGCCCTCGGGCATGGCGTCGCGCGCGTTGATCGCGAGGTTGAGCAGAACCTGCTGAAGCTGGCTGGCGTCGGCGTTCACCCAGGAATCATCGTCCTCGGGCAGCTGCACGATCAGATCGATGCGGGCCGGAAGAATGCGACGGAGCAGATCGGCCGCGGCGGTGACGACCGACTGGAGCCGAACCGGGCACTTGTCCACGGGATCATCGCGGCTGAACGTCAGCAGCGAGCCCGTGATCCCACTCGCCTGCTCGGCAGCGTGACGGATCAAGTCGAGCTCCGCATGTGCCGCCCGATCATCGCCGATGTGGGCCTCGAGAGCGGCCGACGAAGCGAGCATCACGCTGGCGAGGTTGCCGAAATCGTGTGCGATGCCGCTGGCCAGGAGACCGATCGTCTCGAGCTTCTGCGATTCGCGAAGCTGCTCCTCGCTGCGGTAGAGCGCCTGCTCTGCCTGCCGCCGATCGGTGACGTCGATGCCGGTGCCCACCACGTACTTGATCGAGCCCCCGGCATCCTCGATCGCCGTATTCGACCAGGCGAGCAGCCTACGGCTGCCATCTCTCATGACCCAGCAGCTCTCGAACTGATTCGGGTAGTGCTTGCCGGCCAGCAACTTGAATGCTCGCTCGACCTGCTCGACCTCGTCCGACGGCACGAAGAGATGCCAGATCAGCCTGCCCGCGACCTCTTCCAGCGAGTAGCCGGTGAGGCGTTGCCCGGCGCGGTTGAAGCGCACGATACGACCCGCCGGGTCGAGAACCACCACGACGGCACCGGTCGTCTCGAGCACGGCAGAGACGAACTCGTGCTCGGCACAGAAGCCTGCCTGCTCGTCCGCCCGGTCCCCGGCTTGACGCAGGGTCGCGACGAAGAGCGGGGCTGCGCTCGAAGTGACCTCGCTCAGCGTGAGATCGAGCTGGAGCTGCGCTCCATCGCTGCGGCGACCGACGACGTCGCAGCGCGAGGGCGCAGAGACGGGTTGCTCGCGCTCGAACGCCGGAATCAGCAGCGAGACGTCTCGTCCGACGACTTCGCGTGATGCATAGCCGAAGAGCGTCAGCGCAGCGCGGTTGGCGCAGCGCAGCACGCCGCGCGCGTCGATAGCGATGATGCCATCCGAGACGGAGTCCAGCATCGCGTGGTACAGCGCCTCGCTCTCCCACGATGTCGGGGAGCTCGTCGAGGACGCGTGCGCTGCGTGGCTCACCCTATCCATCGAGCGGAATCCCACCTCTCGCGAGGCCGTGCTCGCCCCTTGACCTCAGCCGGTAGGCTGAAGCAACTCGATCTTCGGCAGCAGCACCCTCTCCGCGATCTCGGGCCAGGCATAGCGGCGTGCCGTGAGACGCCCCGATCGGCGAAGTGCCATCGCGATCGCCGGACTGCCGCGTACCGTGCCGAGCTGACCGACGAGCTCCTGCGGATCGGCCGTCTCGAGCACCAGCGCGTTCTGCCCCGCGATCGCATACTCCTCGCCCGAGCAGCCCGTGCAGGCGATGCCACCCGCGGCCATCGTCTCGAGGCCCACCAGTCCGAACGGCTCGTGCTCGCTATTGGCCAACACCGCGTGCATGCCGCGGAAGAGCACGCGCCGGGCCTCCGGGTCGACGTGGGAGCGGAGGTTCACGACATCGGCGCCGCCGATGCTCTGCAGCGCCTCCAGCAGACCCGAGACGCCCGGCTTGCTCCAGGCCCGTTCGATCACGCGCAGCCCCAGTGCGCCGGCGGCCGCCAGAACGTGCTCGCCGTAGGGCTCCGCACCACCCCGAGCGATCAGCAGCGGGCGCCACCCCAGGCGCTTCATCTCGGCGACGCTCTGCAACGCCGGAATCCAGCGCTTGTCCGGATCCCAGCGCGCCATCTTGGCGAGCACCGTGCGGCAGCGAAAGCGCCGCTTCAGCTCGGCCACCGCGAGACGATCCGGCGGATCGAAGGCGTCACTGGCCAGGCCGTTCGGGATCACCAGGGAGTCAACACCCTCGGCCCTCATGCGATGCTTCATGTAGCGGCTCACGGTCGTAATGCCGGCGGCCTCCTGAAGCCGATGCCAGGGAATACCTTCGAAGCCGAAAGTGTTGTTCGCATTCCACAGGATGCTCACGCGGTGCCGGATACCGGCCACGCGCAGCAGCCAGTCGAGGTGGAGCACGGCGTCGACCGTCTGCCACTCCTCGGCCAGAATCACCGCGCGTCCACCCTCCTTCAGGCTGGGCAGAAGCTCGCAGGACACCAGATTGGGCGGAAGCGTGCGCGCGTACTCCTCGCACTTCCCCACCTCGCCGTCATAGACACCGCCGGGATGATATCGGCTGATCCACTGCGCCCAGCGGTGGAGCTGCAGCTGGCCACGCGTCTCGTGGCCAGCCCGATCGGGGTCACCGATGAACCAGAGGTGAGTCTCGAAGCCGAGCTTCGCCAACGTCTCCGTAAGCCCATCGACACGCGTAGCGATCCCGCCGGCACGCGAGTACGGGTCCGGTCCCTCGAACGACAACAGGTGGAACTGCACGGAAGCGAGGATCCCCTCTCCGAAGGCACGAAAGTATGACGAATAATACCCATTTTTTGTGTTTTTTGTTCAGTTCTCGGCGAAAAAGAGTCGTCACGCCTAGCTTCAATCACCACCTTGCGTCGCGCCGAGCACTACTCGGAAGGCGAGCCGAGTTCGACGAGCGGCGGGATGGTGTTCCAGCCGATGCGTTCACAGATACGGATCAGCGCATAGTGGACGACCGGAATGATCACCAGCGTGAAGATCGTCGAGAAGATGAGGCCGCCCACCACGGCAATGCCAATCGCCTGGCGGCTCTCGGCGCCGGCACCGGCCGCCAGCGCAAGGGGCATGGCGCCCAGGATCGACGTGACACTCGTCATCATGATGGGACGAAAGCGCGTTCGGCCCGCACGCTCCAGCGCCTCGAGTAGCTCCGTGCCGCGAGCGCGCTCCTGGTTCGCGAAGTCCACCAGCAAGATCGCGTTCTTGGTCACCAGCCCGACCAGCAGGATCACACCGATCTGGCTGTAGAGGTTCAACGTGTTGTCGCTGATCCGCAGGGCGAGCAGCGCTCCGAGGGTGGCGAGCGGAACGCTGAACATGACGGTCAGCGGGTGGAGGAAGCTCTCGAACTGCGCTGCGAGCACCAGGTAGATGATCAGCAGCGCGAAACCGAAGGTGAGATAGACCTGGCTGGACGACTCGACGAATTCGCGCGACGTGCCGCGCAGCGCCTTTCCGAAGCCGGGTGAGAGCGCTCCGTCGAAGAGCGCCTCGACCCGGGCGAGCGCCCGGGCCAGCGTGGCGCCCGGCGCAAGGTTGGCCGTCAGCGTGGCCGAGCGCTGCAGATCGTAGTGGTTGAGGGTCGCCGGCCCGATGCGCGGCCGGGCCTCGATCAGGCCCGAGAGCGGCACCATGGCACCGCTGCGCCCGCGCACGTGCACCTCGCCGAGCTGCTCGGGCACGCTGCGAAACGGCGAGGCCAGTGACATCACGACGTCGTACTGCTTGTTGCGCAGGATGAAATCGTCCGTGGGGCCCTGCGACACCAGGAGTCGCAAGCTCTGGGATATCGCGCTCACGGGCACGCCGACATCCGAGGCGCGATTGCGGTCGAAGACGATATCGAGCTGCGGGCTCTCGATCCGCATGTCGCTGTCCACGTTGACGAGGTCGGGCAGCTCACGCATGCCAGCCATGATCCGCTCCGTCACCTCGGCCATCTCATCGAGGCTCGCGCTCGAGCTCTTGAGCACGATCTCGACATCGTGGCGACTGCGTCGCGATAGCGATGGCGGGTTGATGGCAAAGACGAGCGCCTCTGGAATGGCCCTGAATTGCGGCAGCAGGCCGGCCACGACCTCCTGCTGGCTGGTCGTGCGCTCGTCCCAGTGCTGCAGCCGCGTGAAGACCATGCCAAAAGCGCTGTCGCCGGGGCCTCCGAAGCCCATGGCAATAGCGGCGAAGAAGCCGGCGACCTCGGGCGTAGCGGCCAGCTTCTCCTCCACCTGCATGAGGGCGCGGCGCGTGTATGCCGTAGTCGAGCCCTGGGGTGCGCGAATCATCGTGACGACGCGGCCGCGGTCTTCGATCGGAAGAAACGTCCGCGGCAAGAGCCCGTAGAGGCCCGCCACCCCCGCGAGCATGGCCAAGAAGAGCAGTGCGACCGCCGTACGGTGCCGAAGCCCGAAAACCAGCACACCGGCGTAGGCGCGGCGAGCCGCCTCCAGCGAGCGGTTGATGCCGCGGCCGACCGCGCCGGGCTGCGTCTCGACACGCAAGAAACGCGAGCAGAGCATCGGCACAACCGTGAGAGCGACGAAGGTCGAGATCGAGACGCAGACGGCCACCGTCAGTGCAAACTCTCGGAACAGGCGCCCCGTGTCGCCGCTCATGAGCGAGAGCGGAATCAGCACCGCCACCACGGCCGCGGTGGTGGCGATCACGGGGAAACCCACTTCTTTGGAGCCATTCAGCGCAGCCTGAAACCGGCCCTCACCCAACTCCTGGCGCCGGTAGATATTCTCCATCACGACGATCGCGTCGTCGACCAGCAGGCCGATCGAAAGCACGAGCGCCAGCAGCGTCAGAATATTGACAGAGAAGCCCAGCGTCTCGAGGGCGAAGAAGGTTCCGACGAGTGAGACGGGGATGGCGATACTCGTGATCGCCGTCGTGGTGGGCGAATGCAGAAAGATGAGGTTCACCAAGACCACCACCGAGAAGGCGATGAGCAGCGTCCACGAGACTTCCCTCAGCGCTTCACGAACGAAGATCGTGAAGTCGGTCGCGACCGAGACGCCGGCACCTTCGGGCAGGGTGCGCCGTATCTCGGGCAGCGCCTCGTTGACGGCCTGCGAAACCGCCAGCTCATTCGCGCGCGACTGGCGAACGACGCCGACACCCACCACATCACGGCGCGTGAAGCGCGCGATGACCTGGTAGTTCTGCGACCCGAGCTCGACCCAGCCGACATCGCGGATGCGCACCGGGACATCCCCGTCCTCGCGGATCACGATTTCGGCAAAGCCTTCGGGGTCCGCGATCTGCGCATCCGCATTGATGGTGTACTTGCGCGAATCGGCCTCGATCTGGCCGGCGGGGAGCTGCAGATTGCTCTCCTCGATGGCGCGCCGCACATCGAGCGCATCGACTCGGCGGGCGGCCATGCGCGCGGGATCGAGCCAGACCCGCATCGCGTAGCGCCGCTCTCCGCCAATCACCGCACGCGAAACGCCAGGCAATAGCTGAATCGGCGACTTCACCAGACGGTCGGCGACATCCGTGAGATCGACGGCCGAATAGCCCTCGCCCCAGACGTTGAGCCACATGATGGGTGAGCTGTTCGCACCCGCCTTGCGCACGACCGGCCGCTCGGCACGATCGGGCAGGCGGCCGATGGCGCGCTGAATCGCGTTTGACACATCGCTGGCGGCGAAGTCGACATCACGCCCCGCCTCGAACTCGACATCGATAGCCGACACGCCGAAGGCGCTCGAGGAGTCGATGCTGCGGATCCCCTCGATCCCGTTCAGAACCTGCTCGAGCGGCTCGGTAATGCTCGCCTCGACGGTCTCGGGGCTGGCGCCCAGGTACACCGTCCTGACCGAGACGACCGGGCTGTCGACATCCGGGTATTCGCGCACCGGAAGGGCGAAGAAAGATGCAACGCCGGCAACCACGATGAGCAGGCTCATGACACTCGCGAGCACCGGCCGCCGAATCGAAAGCTCCGAGAGCCTCACGTCGAGTCGCAGCCCAGCGGACCGAAGCGGCCGAGATCGACGTTGGGATTGCGCGTCGGCTCGTGCGCTTGGGGCTGCGTCGGGGTGCCGGGACGAAGCTTCTGTTGGCCCGCCACGACGACGGTATCGCCCGGCGCGATGCCCTCGGCGATCTGCACGCCATCGACGAAATACTGGCCGAGCCGCACCTCGTTCTGTTGCGCGTGCTGCTGCTCGTCGAGCGTATAGACGAAGTGCCGCGTCCCCTGCCGAACCACCGCCTCCTGAGGCAGCACGATCGAGTCGGCCAAGTGCCCAACCAGCAGACGCACACGCACCGCCATGCCAGCGTAGAGTTCGCCACGCTCGTTGGGCACGACGGCTTGCAGACGAACGGTGCGTGTGCCCGGATCAACGCGCGGATCGATCGCTTCGACACGCCCCTCGAAGCGCTCGCCGCAGCGGCCCACGACACCGAGCACCGTCTGGCCGACGGCCAGCTGCGAGACGAAGCTCTGGGGCAAGCTGAAGTGCAGCTCCAGCGGATGGACCTGCGTGATCTCGACGATCGGCGTGCCCGCCGCGACGTACTGACCGACGTGGACCTGGCTCAAGCCCAGCACGCCGGCGTAGGGTGCTCGGACGGTCGTCTTGTCGAGGCGGGTGCGCGCCTCCTCGAACTCGCCCTGCGCGGCATCGAACTCGGCCTGCGCATCGTCGAACGCCTGCGCAGAGCTGACGCTCTCGGCGCGCAGATTGCCGAGCCGGGCCAGGCGATCGCGGGCACTCTTGCGACGCGCCTCGGCGACGCTGAGTGCCGCGCGCGCCTGCGCATCATCGATGCGCGCCAAGACGTGTCCCGCCTGCACGCGCTGGCCTTCCGGGATGTCGGCAGCAACCAGCGTACCGGCGATCTCCCAGGCCACAGTGGCCATCTCCGGGCTCTCGAGCGTCCCCACCGCCGAAAACGTCTGCGGCAGCTCTGTCGAAGTCGCGACCACAGTCTGCACCACGACCGCCGGTCGAACGTTCGCACTCGACTCGGCGGACTCCGAGCAGCCGATGACGAGGGCGAGGGCGAGAGACGCCAGCAGGGCCGCGGCGACGACGACGTTGGCTGCTCGGCGAGATCGGTTGGAGCGTTCAGGCCTCACTCGGATACTCTAGCAGCCCGTTGAAGATCTAGACCTCCAGCCGGAGACTGGCCTTTCACTGTGACCGAGCAAGGAGCCTGAAGGGCCGACGACAGGCCTACGAAGCGCACCCCAGGACTGCTCGTGCTCTTCGTCTCGTGCGCTCTGTCCCTCGTGCTGCTCGGACGGGGACTGCCCGCTCGCGGACCTTACGGAAGCACCTGCTTCTGCACACCACTCTGGAGTGCCCCGGCTTTGGCGAAGGCGGAGGCGGAGGCGGAGGCGGATAAGCGTGGGTTGCAGTCACGTTTGATGCGGTAAGGAGAGCACAATCTTGATGCAACTGCATGAATCATTGGAGCGCAGCTGCTATGTTCTCGCTGGAGATTGCTGCACGCAATCCGCACCCTCGCCGGTCCTCGGGGTGGGTGAAAAGACAAGACCACGACAAGACGACGACAATGCCCCCCCGATGTTCATCGCTCCTCGCGGCGCTGCTCGGCAT
>JAJDAO010000070.1 GCA_029261835.1 Deltaproteobacteria bacterium
AGGTGAGGTGCGCCCTGTGATCGATCGACTGCGACCAAGTCACTTTCAAACGCCCAGTCAGGGCGGGGCAAGCCCCTTCATCCCCGAACCCCTCTCTGCCAACGGCCGCTGTAAGGCCGCCTGTGCAGAGGTTCCCTAGGCTGAAGCCAAGAACCGTCTCTTAGCAGGAGCCGCCTCGAGTCCGAAATCCTTCGGCGACGCACAGAGGAAGGAGTACTTGGCCAGCAAGGCCGCCTAGGCAGAAACCGAAAACTGTCTCTTGGCCAGAGCCGTCTCTTGTCCGAAGTACTTTGACGACCTACACCCTCCGAGGCGACGGTTGAAGCCCTCACGTCTTGGAGGGGGCCGGCGTCCGCGAGGCGGAGACTCCGTTTCTGCACAGCGCGCGAGGATCGCCGCGAAGCTGAGGTAGCCGAGGAGAATTCAGTGAAGATCGCCTTGGTCAATCCCAAGCCGCTCGAGGCGTTTACCGTCTACGGTCCGGCGTTGGGATTGTGCTATCTCTCCTCCTACCTCAAGCGGCAAGGCATCACCAACATCACGGGAGTCGATCTGAACATCGACGATCCCGCCGGCCTTGAATCCGCCATCGAAAGCTCCGACGTGGTAGGGGTCTACTGCTCGACCAAGGCTCTCAGACCCGCGCTGGACGTGGCTAGCCGCGCCAAGAGAGCGAAGAAGATCGTCGTCATGGGAGGTCCGCACCCGAGCGTCCTCCCTGAAGAGGTCCTGGCGAGTCCCGACGTCGACTACGTGATCCTGTCGGAGGGGGAAGAGTCCCTTCTTGCCCTCATTGAGGCACTTATGAGCGGGGGAGACGTTTCGGAGATCGATGGGCTCGGCTACAAGGTCGAGGGCGCGCTCAAGATCAACCCCAGGACGCGCTACATAGCCAATTTGGACACCATTCCCTTCCCGGATAGAGATCTCTTCGACTTTGACTGGACCAAGTCGCTGACCGTATGCGCTACGCGTGGTTGCCCATACAAATGCGCTAACTGCCAGCCGGCTCTTTCGTTGCAGACCTGTGCCTATCGTACGCGTAGCGTGGACGACGTCGTTGACGAGCTCAAGCAGGTCGCCGTGGGAAAGGTCGTCCACTTCGTCGACAACGACCTGACCATCAACAGGAAGTGGATCGTCCGTTTCTGCGAGAGGCTCGTGGAGGAGGATCTGAACCTCCGCTGGGGTTGCCAGGGACGAGTCAACACTCTGAACAAGGAACTGCTCGCCTTGATGAGAAAGGCGGGATGCATGAATGTAGGAATCGGGATCGAGTCAGGCTCCCAGGAATTGTTGGACAAATTCTTGAGGAAGGGGATCAACCTCCAGAAGGCGGAGGAGCTGATCCAAGAGTCCGTCGAGGTCGGAATGCCACTTCACGGGTGGTTCATCATTGGCATTCCAACAGAGACGAAAGAGGACATTGAGAAGACGATCGAGTTCGCCCAGAGCCACGACCTGGCATCGGTGGGATTCTCCATGGGCACGCCTTGGCCCGGGACGATCTTCGAGCGAGTAGCACGTGAGAACAACTGGATGCTGACGGACAACTGGGAGGAGTTGAACGAGAAACGCCACTCGGGCCTTCGGACCGACGAGTGGGGGCCCGAGGACATCGCTGAGTACCGTGCGAGGATCGTCGAGCACTTCCGGGCACGAGCCTGGAACGTCAACGAAGATGATTGCGTCTTCGAGAATCCCCGCTGGAGCAAGAGGCGGAAGAAAGCGGGGGCACTCAGACTGGGAATGGAGGAGATGCGAAGAGCGGTGCGATCCTGCCGAGAGACGCTGTTCAGAGGGTAGGTGATTCGATTGGGGCGACATCCCGATGACCCTCAACCGTCACCACGGCAGGAGGTTGGCTTGTGGGCGCTGTACGCCGGCAAACCAGCATCATCCGCGGTCGAGTATGAACTACAGTACGCATCGTCAACGGCAGCATGAGTCCAGAAGTCGGCCTCCGAAGAACCTGGGGCACACCACTCGTTTAGTTGAGTCCGACCGTTCAGACCCTGAAGCGGCCATCCGTCAGCGGCTGCTCGCTCGCCGCATAGAAGAAGATAGTGCTCGCCGCGAAGCATGCGTATCCTCGCCGCTGGCCGGAATCGACCAAGCGTGGGACCGGACCGGACAAGATCCTGCCCCCGCCGGTGGCCGACTCTTCATTGCTCTCGCAACAAGGGGTGGTGATCATGGCGGAATTCCCTATCTCCTTCACCCTCGAGTACCCGTACACGAGGACCCTCGGCCCCGTGATCGGGCCGTTCCTGACGGCGCTTCGCGATGGCCGCATCCTGGGTATCCGCTGCGGCGACCGCGTCCTCTGCCCTCCGATGGAGTTCGACCCGGACACGGGCGAGACCCTCCGTCCGGACCTCGTCGAGGTCGGGCCCTCGGGCACCGTCGAGAACTGGACCTGGGTCGCCGAGCCCTCGCGCAAGCATCCCTTCCAGGAGCCCTTCGCATTTGCGCAGGTGAAGCTAGACGGCGCCGACACCACGATGACCCACGCCGTCAAAGCCGTGGGCCAGGCCGCCATGTCGACCGGCATGCGGGTGAGAGCGCAGTTTCGAGAGGAGCGCACCGGCTCCATTGGCGACGTCTACTTTGTACCCGAGGACGACGCCCGCGATCAGTCCATCGCGCCCGGTGAGGGCGAGGTGGAGATCAGCACACACCTGATCTCGCTCACCTACGACGATACGCTCTACCCGCACGCCGCCCGCTATGCCCAAGGGCTGCTCGACGGAAAATTCATCGGACAGCGCATCTCGGGTGACAAGATCGCCATCCCGGGCAAGGGCTACGACGCGCTCGCGCGCGTGATGCTGACCGAGGCCGACGATGTAGAGCTTGCGACGACGGGCACAGTCCTCTCCTACACCGTGCTCACGCCGGTGAAGTACCGTGGCCAGACGGAGACGGAGCCCTATCTCAGCGCAACGATCATCCTCGACGGCGCGGGCCAATCGCTCACCCAGCAGGACATCCGGAATATCCCCTTGGACGAGTTCCGCGTGGGCATGCGTCTGCGTGCGATCTTCAAGCCCGCTGCCGAGCGCAGGGTCGACGACGTGGACAACGATTGGATGTACCCATCCATCGGGGATGTGGTCGAGCGCTGGGAACCGACCGGCGAGCCCGATGTTGCCCTGGATGAGTTGCCGGAGAGCATGTAATGGCCGAAGACATTGCCATCGTCGCCTTTGCGCAGACGCCCTGCTACCGGAAGTACAATGACTCCGAACCGTCGATGATTCTGGGGCTCGTGAACCAGATCGTCGAGGAGGTCGAGATCGACCGGCACGAGATCGACTTCACGATCGCTGGCAGCTGCGACTATCTCACGGGCCGGGCCTTTGCATTCATTGCGAATGTGGATGGCTATGGAGCCTGGCCGCCGGTCTACGAGTCCCACGTCGAGATGGACGGGGCCTGGGCGCTCTTCGAGGCTTTCGTGCGTCTCCAGATGGGCGACATCGATTCCGCCCTGATCGTGAGTTCCGGCAAGTCGTCACCGGGCGCACCGCGCGAGATCTTCCCGCTCCAGACTGATCCCTACGTTGGCGCGCCGCTCGGTCTCGATCCGGTCTCTGTAGCCGGGCTTCAGGCCCGCGCGTTGCTCGATTCCGGAAAGGCCACGGAGCGCGACTTCGCCGAGGTCGTTTCGCGAAGCCGTCGCGACGGGCTCTCGAATCCCTTCGCTCAGGTCGCGAAGGACGTCTCCGTCGATACCCTGTTGAAGGAGCCGTACTACTGCTCGCCGCTGCGCAAGCACGACTTGCCGCCGATCTCCGACGGTGCGTCTGCCATGCTCATCGCACGCGGCAAGCGCGCACGGGAGCTCTGCGAGAGGCCGGTTTGGATCCGCGGCATCGACCACCGCATCGAGTCCCACCACCTGGGCCTGCGCGACCTGACGGACTCGCCCTCCACGCGCATCGCCGCGCGCAACCTGGGCCTCGACGCGGGATCCCTCGACGTGGCGGAGCTCTGCGTCCGCTACAGCCCCGAGGAGATCGTACTGCGCCAGGCGCTCGCGCTCGGCGACGGCACCCGAATCAACCCGTCCGGCGGTCCACTCTGCGGGCACCCGGTGATGACGAGCGGTCTCACGCGTGTCGGCGAGGTAGCGCGCCGCATCCGCAACGGTGAGGCGGCCCGCGGCCTCGGGCATGCGACCAGCGGCCCCGCGCTGCAGCAGAATCTGCTCTGCGTGCTGGAAGGAGACGCCTGATGGCCGAACGCTCTGCCGTCGTTGGAATCGGACAGACCAAGTACGACCGCTGCCTCCCCGTCTCGATGGACGGCCTCGTCCGCCAGGCTGCGCTACGCGCGCTCGAGGACGCGGATCTCACGTTCGCGGATATCGACGCAATTGTGATCGGCAAGGCGCCCGACGCACTCGAGGGTGTGATCATGCCCGAGCTCTCACTCTGTGACGCTCTTTGCGCAGTGGGCAAGCCCATCCATCGCGTGCACACGGCGGGATCGGTGGGGGGCTCCACAGCGATTAGCGCGTCGACGCTGATCGAGAGCGGCATGTACAACACGGTACTCACCGTCGCCTACGAGAAGCAGAGCGATGGCAACTTCATGTGGGCGCTTTCCGGCGGCCGTAGTGGCGGAGCGGGTGCCGGGGGCTCCTTCGCTCCGTGGATCCGCAACTACATGAGGAGGAGTGGTGCGCCAGAGCACATCGGTTGGAAGGTCGCGGCCAAGGATCGCAGGAATGGGGCCAAGAATCCCTACGCTCATGTGAGTCAGGCGGACATCACGATCGAGGCGGTGAAGGAGAGCCCAATGATCTGGGATCCCATCCATTTCCTCGAGGTGTGTCCCTCCTCCGACGGTGCGGCGGCCATGGTGATAACGAACGCCGCGGGTGCAAAACGCGCACCACGACCTCCTGCCTGGGTGATCGCTCACGCGAAGCGGACCGAGTTCGGCGTGTTCCCCGGTCGCGATCCGGTGAAGCCGGTGGCGGGCATGGAGTGCGCGAGGGCCCTGTTCAAGAAGGCCGGCATCACGGACCCGCGACGACAGATCGACTGCGCCGAGCTCTACGTCCCCTTCAGCTGGTTCGAACCCATGTGGCTCGAAGGCCACCTGATCTGCCCGGAGGGCGAGGGCTGGAGGATGGTCGACTCGGGCGCCACCGAGATCGGCGGGGACTTCCCGGTGAACATGTCGGGCGGTGTGCTCTGCTCCAACCCGATCGGCGCCTCGGGAATGCTCCGCCTCTTGGAGCCTGCGAACCAGGTGCGCGGCACCGCTGGCGACTATCAAGTGGAGGGCGCACGCGTCGCCCTCGGCCAGGCCTACGGTGGCCCCTCAAACTACTTCGCCATGTGGATCGTGAGCTCAGAACCGAACCCGACGTTCGAATAGCCCGAACCGTTGATGCCGCCCCGGCTGCGGAGGAGAAGAGATGCGTACCGCGGTCTGTGATTCACTCGGGATCGAGTATCCGATCTTCGCCTTTAGTCATTGCCGTGATGTGGTCGCTGCCGTGAGCCGTGCGGGGGGCATGGGCGTGCTCGGCGCGTTGGTCTTCACGCCCGACGAGCTCGAGCGCGAGCTCAAGTGGATCGACAAGAACGTCGACGGAAGGCCCTACGGCGTAGACGTCGTGATTCCCGCCGCCTATGTGGGCAAGGAGCAGGGCGGCCTCGAGAAGCTGGACCTCGAGAAGCTGGTCCCCGACGAGCACAAACGATTCCTGGAAGAGCTGCTCGCAAGGTACGACGTGCCACCCCTCCCGGAGGACGTGCCGCACGCCGAGGGTCTCTTCGGCTGGTCGGACACCATGGGCCGGGCGCTGGTCGATGTCGCGATGAGCTACCCAATCAAGCTGCTCGCGAACGCTCTGGGTCCACCGCCAGCCGATGTGATCGACCGCGCGCACGCAGCGGGGGTACAGGTGGCCGCGCTGGTGGGTCGCGCGGATCAGGCACTCCGGCAACAGGCGCAGGGCGTCGACATCATCGTGGCTGCCGGCTATGAGGCAGGTGGACACACCGGGGAGATCTCGACGCTGGTGCTGGTGCCGGAGGTGGTCGATGCGGTGGCGCCCCTGCCGGTGCTCGCAGCGGGCGGGATCGGCTCCGGACGCCAGGTGGCGGCAGCGCTGGCGCTCGGTGCACAGGGCGTGTGGATGGGCTCGGTTTGGCTCACGACGAACGAGGCCAATGAGGAGCCGGTGATCACCGAGCGGCTACTCGCGGCCACCTCGAACGACACCGTGCGCACGCGCTGTATTACCGGCAAGCCGGCGCGCATGTTGCGCAGCAGCTACACCGAGGAGTGGGGCGCCCCCGATGCTCCGGATCCGCTGCCCATGCCGCTGCAACATCTCGCCACCGCGGAGGCCCACCAGCGCGTGCGCAGGGCCGCGCTGGCGGGAAGCCCGACCGCGGCGCAGCTGGCAGTCACACCCGCGGGCCAGATCGTCGGCAGCATGAAGCAGATGCGCCCGGCGCGGCAGGTAGTCTCCGATTTGGTCGACGAGTGCATCGACACCACGGAGAGGTTGGCGCGGCTGATGGAGGCGACCGAGAAGGGGACCTAGTGTCGGAAGAAGAACGGCTCATGGAAGACGGGCGGAGAGAAGATGGCCTACAGAACCTATGACGTGATCGTGATTGGAGCGGGGTTCGGCGGAAGCTCGTGCGCCGGCTTGCTGGCGAAACGAGGGCTCAAGGTCCTGCTCGTGGAGAAGAACGACAACGCGGGTGGAAAGGCGATGTCCCTTTCCAGGCACGGGTACACCCACACCGCCTGGGTGGTGATCGGCGCACCCGTGGAAGGGAATTACTACGAGCGGGTTCTGAAAGAACTGGAGGTGGAAGATCTGGCGAAGCTCGTAGTCCCCGGAACCCAGGGCAGCTACTACAAGACCTCCACCGGCAAGTACGTCAGACTCCCGCCGATGCCAGAGGGACAGGCGATGGACCCCAATCGGCTATTCGACTGGTTGGAGATCGAGGAATCAGCGCGGGAAGATGCCCTCAAGTTCTTCGTCGAACTCACGATGATGCCCCCCGACAAGCTCAGCACCTTGCACGACACTTCCTTCGAGCAATGGATCACCGGCTACGACATTCCCAGATCTCTCTACGCCTTCGTTGTGAGCCTTTGCTCTGACGGCCTGTTCATGGGACCCCCGGATTGCGTAGACGCGGCTGAAATGATCGCAAGCCTCCAGGACATGTTCCTCCGGAATGGTGGCGTATTCTGCGAGGGTGGTTTCGGCCGGGTGGCCGAAGCGTACTGCGAAGCGGTACGCCGGAATGGCAGCGACGTACTGATGGACACTCGCGTCGACGAAATCAGCGTGGAAGACGGGCAGGTGACGGGGATCGTCACGAGCGAGGGTGCGTTCAAGGCCCCCATTGTCGTCAGCAATGCGGGCCTCCAACCCACCGTCCTCAAGTTGGCGGGCGAAGAGCACTTCGACAAGGGCTACGTGAATTATGTGAAAGACCTGATCCCCTCCTGGGCACTGCTCGGCTACCGCTACTTCCTGAAGAAACCTGTCACTGATGCTCCCTATGGTGTTGTGTTCTCCAATGACAGCCCATGGAGCCTCGAGCGATTCAACAAAGCGAAGCTGGGGCAGGCCTCCAAGGAAGGAGTGCTCTACTTCGAGGTCCCCTCGAACTACGACCCCAACGCCGCACCCGAAGGCAAGCAGATCTTCATGACAGGCTCCTACTGCCCGGCCAATCCGCACATGGGCAGAGAAGAGGTCGAGTCCTGGGCCAACGCTGGTGAGGAGATCCTCTTCAAGGCGTTCCCAGAGTTCGAGGGTGCCATTGAAGGCAAGCATCTCTACACGACCCGCCACGTATCCAATCTGACCCGCGACTCTGTGGTCCCCGGAGCAGGTGGGGAAACGATCGGTCTGGGACAGTTTGTGGGCCAGTGTGGTCCCACCAAGCCTTCGATCAAGGCTCCAATCCGCGGTCTCTATTTCGTGGGTGCCGACGCTGGTGGCACCGGAGTAGGAACCCAGCAGGCCATTGAATCCGGCATCAACGTCGCCAATGTGGTGCAGCGCTATCACCAGATGAGGAAGGCGAATCCGTAGAGAGGCCAAGCTGAGCGCGACGGCCTCCTCGCCCGAGCTGGCCACACTCGAAGCAAAGCTAGAGACTGTGTCGGCTACGCCCGAGGTCTATCGGATTGGTAGACCAATGTCTCGGAGCGTGGCCGGAACGCCTGCTATGGTCTTCCCGTAATGATCGCTTGAGAGGATCCAATGCCCCTTTTGCTATCGCGAGACGATGTCATCAAAGTCCTCGAGATGAAGGACTGCATCCAGGTAGTGGAGCAGGCGTTTGCCGAGTTGGCCACCGGAACGGCGGTCCTGCCGCTTCGGACCAGTATCACGCCGCCGGATGGCTTGGCGCTCTACATGCCGGCCTACCTGAAGGAGATGGGAGCACTGGCCTGCAAAGTGGTTACTGTCTATAAGAACAATCCCACGAAACACGGGATGCCCACCGTCATCGGGAAGGTGCTCGTGCAAGATCCGAAGACGGGCGACGTCATCTGTATCATGGATGGCGGCTATCTCACGGCCGTTCGAACCGGAGCTGCCAGCGGCGTGGCCACGAAGTACTTGGCTCGCGAGAGCAGCGACCAGGTCGCCGGTATCTTCGGTGCTGGTGTACAGGCTCAGATGCAGCTCTGGGCCGTTGCGGCCGTGCGGAATCTGTCGAAAGCCTATGTCTACGACATCTCTTCAGAGGCAGTCGACAGGTTCATGAACGAGATGGGCGACAAGCTCCATCTCGAGATCATACGCGCGGAATCGACAGACGAGATCCTCGAACGGTGCGATCTTCTCTGTACCGCCACCTCCTCCGCAGATCCGCTGTTCGAAGGCAGCAGGGTTCGGAAGGGCGCCCACATCAACGGCATCGGCAGCCACACACCGGGGGCCCGCGAGCTGGACACGGAGATCATCAGAAGGTCGACATTGGTAGCCGATTCGTACGAAGCCTGCCTGAGCGAGGCCGGCGACATCATGATCCCGATCGAAGAAGAGGCCATCGACAAGTCGCACATGAAGGCTGAGCTCGGAGAGGTCGTCACGGGGAAGAGACCCTTCAGGATCGACGACGAGGAGATCACGCTGTTCAAGTCCAACGGCCTGGCCATCCAGGACGTCGCCACCGCGAAGCTGGTCTATGACAAGGCCGTCGCGGCGAAGATCGGCACGAACGTCGATCTGTAGCGCTCCGCCGGTCGCAGACCTCTGACGCTTCTCGCAGCCGAGTGTGAACCCGCTCCCAGCCAGCGCATCAAGGGCCTTGTCTCCGTCTCGGCGCTCCTACGCCAAGGGGGAGACACCAGCTGGGGTTAGGCTTGACTTCGGCCTCAGGTCAACTGCCTGGGTGGACGATGGGGAGACGGCCCTCGACTCGGCGAGAGCGCGCGCAGCCGAGGACATGGCGACCACCTCGAAGCAAGCCTGGGGACATATCGGAGGATCACATGCGAATATCACTAGTATGCGTCGTTCTGCTGGGAGCACTGGTCCTGACACCCACCTCGTGGGCGAGCGATTTCCCGCTGCGATCCGAGTACGCGGACGTCCCCTGGATCTCCACCAATGATCTGGCGGCCGATTTCGGCAAGACCCCCATCATCGACGTGAGGAGTGCAGTCGAGTTCGAAGTCATCCACATCAAGGGGGCCATCAACAACCCCATCGCAAGGTCGACGTTCGACTCGAATCTGGCCGAGATCTCGGGTCATGACAAGAGCGCGAAGCTGATCTTCTACTGCAACGGTCACACCTGCGCGAAGAGCTACAAGGCCGTCCGCAGAGCGGTGGCGCTGGGGTACGGCCCGGCGCTGGCCTACGATGCGGGCGTCTTCGACTGGACCAACGCCCACCCCGACAAGGCGGTCCTGCTGGGCGAGACGCCCGTCGATAGAACCAGGCTCATTCCCGAGCAGGAATTCCGGCGTCGCCTTCTCGGCGCCAAGGCGTTCATCGAGGGTGCGCAAGACGCCTCCTCGATCCTGATCGACGTGCGCGAGCCCATGCAGCGAGCGCAGACACCTGACTTCGGCTCCACGCAGCCCGCCAAGCTCTACATGATCGAGCTCGCCAGCCGTCTGCGGGGGAGAGACTTCCGGAAGAACACGCAGGGCAAGACGCTCTATGTCTTCGACGCCGCCGGCAAGCAAGTCCGCTGGCTGCAGTACCATCTCGAGCAGCAAGGCTACGACGACTACTACTTCCTCGAGAACGGCGTCTGGAGCGTCTTCGGCGCAGCGGGCGCCAGCCACGGTGGCGGCGGGGCCGCGAGCCCGCGAAAGGCGGACTGAGCGCAGCAGCAGAGGCGAATCCAAGAAGGACGAAGCCGCCAACTTCGGAGAGCAAGATGGGCTCCGCGCCTGAACGCGCGCTCCTTGTGCCGCACCGATTCCTACGACGTCCGCGCCGAGATCTTGCCTTCCTGCGCGATGTAGTACGGCGATGCGTACCACCAATCGCCCGGCTCCGCGACACCGTCCTCGATCAGGATGTGCATCAGGTTGTAAGGGATGGCCATCAGACACAAGCCGCCGGGGTGTCCAGACGTCTGATGCGCGTGGTATAGACCCTCGATCGGCGAGCGATAGCGAGCCAGCTCCGGGATCGGCCGATTTGTCCACAGCTGATCCTCGTCGTGTCGGCTGCCACACCACGTGCCGCCGATCAGCCCGGTATTGCGGAACTCGATGTCGCGACCGCTGGCGCTCCAGTGGTGGAGGACGTTGTCGTCGTCGAGACCGTCCACCATCTGGCTGTAGCACTCGCGCATGTAGCGATCCATGTCCTCCTTGTGCCCGTCCAGGGAGTCTTCTCCCTCGACGTGATAGTCTGGCGAGGTCACGGGCATCTCGAACGCCTGCGAGATGTAGCCCCTTGGATAGCGGCCCTGACAGTCGGTCGGATCGAAGGACTGCGGCGGACACTGGACCCACAGCGCGCGCTCGGGCGGCACAGTGGGCTGGCCCTTGCGGCCGTCGACGTCCATGACGTGTTCGTAGTAGATCTCGCGTGAATCACACGGGTAGACGCCGAGGCCGGGCTGGCGGGCTTCGCCGACGTAGCGCCCCTCCCCGAACTCCGCGAACTTCTCCTTGTAGGTGAGCTGCTTCTTGGTGTGGAAGACCGAGACGTAGAGGGTCTGGTTCTTCAGGCTGATGTCCTCGAGCTTCCGGATCACGCTGGGGTCGAGATGCCTCGGCCCCACCATCTCGAGGAACGCCTGATGCACGTCGCAGGCGGCGATCACGGCCTTGTTGGCGTGGATCACCTTACCTCCGCAGGCGGCGGTCTCGCGCAGCCGCACGCCGACGGCGCGGCCGTCATCGATCAGGATCTCATCGACGGGACAGCTCGTTCGAATGACGGCACCCCGGTGCACCGCGGCCCGGTGGATGGCGTGGAAGTAACCGTGCAGGCCGCCGCGCGGAATGCTGTTCTTGCCCAGGTTCGGCATCATGAGAAGCTGCACACAAAGGGTCGCCGGAATCGCCACGCCCTCCCAGTGGCCCGCTGCGCCCGACGCCCAGGCCGCGGTGGCCATGGCGGTCTTGAAGTGCTCGGTCTCGAGGTGCTCGTCCATGAGATCGAACATCGTCATCTCGCGCAGCTCGGGGGTCCAGATGTCGGGCTGGTGCTTCTTGTACACCTGCATGTAGGGAGTGTTCTCGTCCGTCACCTCGATCTCGGGTGGGTGGGGCGGACACCAGAAAGTGGCGCGCATCAGCTCCCGGGTGAAGGACGGCTGCCCGAGCAGGCCGCCGAGCTTGGCCCAACCCATCTTGTCGATGTCCGAGATCATGCGCCAGCCGTCGGTGCACGCCAGGCCGGCATTGGCGGACTCCATCGAGTTGGCGGGGTCCCACTCCATACGGAAGCCGTACTTGTGCAGCTCGAGCTGCTCAAAGCCCGGCGCGGGCGATGCGTACATGAGCATGGCGTGAGGGTAGATGCGCACCCCGGGAATCGGCTCCTGGGTCTCGCAAGCACCGCCGCACTCGGTTCGCTCCTCCAGCACGCAAACGCTGAGCCCACACTTGGCCAGATAGGCCGCCGTCGTCATCCCATTGGGGCCGGCCCCGATGATGACAATGTCGAATCTCTCGTCCTTGCCCATCATGCTCTCCTCATCGAGCGCGACGGGCACCGCCCGTGGCCGGATGGTCGAG
This sequence comes from Deltaproteobacteria bacterium, assembly GCA_029261835.1. Lineage (GTDB taxonomy): Bacteria > Myxococcota_A > UBA9160 > UBA9160 > UBA4427 > JAJDAO01. Next base: position 12,226 of record JAJDAO010000070.1, read on the forward strand.
AGTCACTGTAGCCACCGGCCGGGTTCACGGGTACACCGGAGAGAAGGTGTCGGCGCGATGTCCGAGCCAGTCGAGATCACCGCCCCCGACACGAAGCGCTATCCGTGGTCTGCCCACATCTCGCGCCGGCAGCCCGTTGGATAGCCCCGTCGGGGTGGCGGGAGAACTCGACGTTGGCCGGAACAGACAAGAAAATGTGACCGGCCCGGACAGGATTCTCCCCCCGATGGACTTCTATCCTGCATCGTGCGATAGAAGAGACAGAGCTCTCCTTGGAATGCATCCGAATCCTCGCGAGCTAGGCGGTGGTGTCGGTGGAGTAGTCCGGCTCGCTGCCAGCAATACGACCAGGAGGTAGCGATTCATGGCCACGGCACACCCTCTCCCCGCCGACGAGAGATCGAAGAAACCCCTGCCTTTCGACTGGGGTTATGGCTCCACACCCCGGACCAGCATGCTGAGGGGCGGGCTGCACTGGAAGGCGGCAGTTTCCGAGAGCGAGCTGGAGAACGCGGCGATCGGCCTCCCGAGGGTCCGGTTTCGCGAGGGTGTCAAGATCGACATGGCCAGGGCGCGGATCGTCACCGACGCCTTCAGGGAAACCGAGGGCCAGCCGGTACCACTGCAGTATGCCCGTATGGTGGAGAGGTTGTGCGATGAGATGCCCGTCTTCATCAAGGACGGGGAGCTGATCGTCGGCGACCCCAACGGTGGCGCCAACAAGGTGAGATGGCACCCGGAGGCAAACGTCGACTGGATGCCCGAGGCCGTCACCACGGGAGGCTTCTCCGAACTCGTCACGAAGGAGGAGAGACGGGAGATCGTCGACGAGATCTGTCCCTTCTGGGAACGCAGGAGCATGGCGGCACTGATCAAGTCCTCACTGCCGGAGGAGATGGCGCCCCAGATCAATTCCTACGGAGCCATGCTCTCCAATATCTGGGAGCAGGGGCTCGTCATCCCGGCCTACGACTGGGAGGTGCTCTTCCGCGAAGGCCTAGAGGCGAGGATCGTCGCGGCCGAGGCCAAGCTCGCAGAGCTGGATGCCCGAGTCGAGGAGCTGGATCCGGCCGAGTACCTGGCGAAGCGCTACCAGTGGCAGGCGATGGTGCGCTGCGGCAGGGCGATCATTCGCTACGCCGAGAGGCTGTCCGAGATGGCCCGGCGAGAGGCCGCGCGAGAGCGCGACGCAAAGCGCAGGGGAGAGCTCGAGGAGATGGCGGACATCCTCGAGCGCGTCCCCGCCCGCCCACCTCGAACGTTCCACGAGTGCCTGCAGTTCTACTGGACCGTCGAGGTCGTCGCCCACTACTTTGCCCGATGGGGCAACGGCTGCGGCACGAGGCTGGATCAGGTCTGGTGGCCGTACTACCAAGCGGACATCGAGTCCGGGCAGATCACACGGAAGGGCGCGGTCGAGCTCGTCGAGTGCCTCTTCCTGAAGATCCAAGAGATCGGCGCGGCGCTCGATTGGCCGCCGAAGTTCGCCGGCATATCCGGTGCCTGCACCCTGTACACGGCCGACATCTGCGGCACGACAGCCGACGGACAAGACGCCTCCAACGAGCTCAGCCTCATCATCATGGAGACGCTCGGCAACCTGCACCTCTCCCAGCCACCGATAGCGCTCCGATATCACGCCGGGATCTCGCCGGAGGTCGTCTCGGCGGCGATCGACCTCGATCGAATGGGCCTCGGGCACCCCTCGTACTTCAACGAGGACCTGCTGCAGACATGGGCGCTCAAGAGAGGGTGGAGCGCCGAGGACGCCAAGAAGGTTCAGGTGTGCGCATGTGCTGCCAACAACGTGATGGGCAAGGCCATGCAGAGCACCGGACTGGCGAGCGCCGCCTGCATGAACAGCCTCAACGTCCTCGGTGAAGTCCTTCGCCAGAACGACCAGGAGGCCCGCTGCGGCAGCGTGGTCCTCGCGGCCGGCAAGAAGGCGACCGAGATGCAATCGGCGGACGAGCTGCTGGAGGCCTACCTCGAGCGCGTGAAGTACTACGTGAAGATCACCGCGGTTTCGTGGAACATCGCACAGCAGGTATTGATGGAGCACAAGGCCGACCCGTGCAACTCGTTCCTCATGGACGAGACGCTCGAGCGAGGAATCGACCTGCTGCGCTTCCACAAGGAAGGCGACACCTGGCCGGTCGTCACGCCCTTCGGCGGGATCAACACAGCGAACGCACTTGCCGCGATAGAGCGCCTCGTGTTCGAGCAGAAGAGATACACCCTGGAGGAGCTGGTGCAGGTACTGGACACAAACTGGTCCGGGCGCGAGGCAATGCGGCAGGAATTCCTCAATGCACCGAAGTACGGGAACGACGACGACTTCGCCGATGGCTGGGCCGTGCGCTTGCTGGTCGGGCTCGACGAGGCCGTCGGCACGGTCAAGGACGCTTGGGGCTGTTCGTTCACGATGGACGGCAGCACTGCCACCGGGTACACGATGCTCGGCCTGACGGCCGGTGCCAGCCCGGATGGAAGACTGGCGTGCACCACGCTGGCCGACGGCTCTCTGTCACCAATGGCGGGAAGCGATAGCGAGGGTCCGACCGCCGTGATGAACTCGGCGGCCAAGCTGCCCTTCCTGCACACGGAGCTGTTCAACCAGCGCTTCATGGCCACCTTCATGGAGGGAGAGAACAAGGAACTCTTCGCCGCGTACCTGAGGGCGTGGCATGCGAAGGGAACGATCCCGCACATCCAGTTCAACGCGGTGAGCAGCGAGGAGCTCCATGCGGCCAAGGCCAAGCCGGAGGAGCACTCCGATCTGATCGTCAGGGTCGCGGGCTACAGCGCCCACTTCGTCGATCTGGGCGATCACAGCCAGGACAGCATCATTGCCCGCACGGAGCAGGAGCTCGGCTAGCGAGCCGCGCGGTGGCGTGGGGCGGGCCGTCCCACGCCAGAGGAAGCAATGAAGGCGAGTGGGCACGAGCTGACGGGCCTGGTCTTCAATATCCAGAAGTTCGCGATCCAGGACGGTCCCGGCATTCGCACCACCGTATTCATGAAGGGCTGCCCGCTGCGCTGCCCGTGGTGCAGCAACCCAGAGGGGATGGGCAGCGCTCCCGAGATCATGCCGAGCGAGCGCAAGTGTATCGCCTGCAAGCAATGCCTGGAGGCCTGCGCCTCGGACGCGATCTCTTTCCGAGCCGGCATCCGCGAGATTGATTGGGCGCTTTGCAGCGGCTGTCTCGCCTGCGCCGAGGTATGCCCCTCCCGCGCCCTGGAGGCCGTCGGGGAGTACAAGACCGTCGACGAGACTCTCCGGATCGTGGAGCGTGACCGGGACTTCTACGAGACCTCCGGAGGCGGGGTCACCGTCTCCGGAGGAGAGGCACTGCTGCAGTGGGAGTTCGTCCGGGATCTGCTGAAGAAGTGCCAGCAGGCGGGTCTCCACACGGCACTGGACACGACGGGCTACTGCGCCTGGGAGAGCATGCAACAGGTCCTGCGCCACACCGATCTGGTGCTCTTCGACGTCAAGCACACGGACCCAGACCGCCACAGGGTGAAGACGGGTGTGCCCAACGACCAGATCTTGAGGAACCTCGAAGGGGCGGCGAGCATGACGAAGGTCTGGCTGCGAGTGCCCATCGTGCGGGGCTTCAACGACTCGGAGCCGAACATGCACAGCACGGCAGAGCTTGCGGTCAGGGTCGGCGCCGAGAAGGTCTCCCTCTTGCCCTGCCACCACTGGGCCAGGGACAAGTACAGGCGGCTCGGAAGGTGCTACGAGAGCGAGGCGGCAGTGGGTGGTGCGGAGCCGAACGGGCAGATGCTATCGAGATGGCAGGAGATCCTCTGCTCTCACGGCCTGGCTTTCGGAGTGGGGAACTAGACCGGCGGGCGACAGGCCTACGAAGCGCACCCCAGGACTGCTCGTGCTCTTCGTCTCGTGCGCTCTGTCCCTCGTGCTGCTCGGACGGGGACTGCCCGCTCGCGGACCTTACGGAAGTACCTGCTTCTGCACGCCACTCTGGAGTGCCCCGGCTTTGGCGAAGGCGGAGGCGGAGGCGGAGGCGGATAAGCGTGGGTTGCAGTCACGTTTGATGCGGTAAGGAGAGCACAATCTTGATGCAACTGCATGAATCATTGGAGCGTAGCTGCTATGTTCTCGCTGGAGATTGCTGCACGCAATCCGCACCCTCGCCGGTCCTCGGGGTGGGTGAAAAGACAAGACCACGACAAGACGACGACAATGCCCCCCCGATGTTCATCGCTCCTCGCGGCGCTGCTCGGCAT
>JAJDAO010000071.1 GCA_029261835.1 Deltaproteobacteria bacterium
GCGCCCCCACGCCAAGCATCGCCCGAGACACAAAGCGGCCCCGGATGCCCAATAACGTCCCCGCCGGTCCTCCGACCGGACAACACAATCCCTGCCCCCAATTTCCTCGTCCCTCTCCTCTCGTCCCTGGCCCCTAATTCCTGGACACCGCCGCCCCCACTCCCAAATCCCCCACCAACCCCAACTAGGGGCACAACCCCCGTCACTTACGGGTGAGCACTTACCATATAGCCACACGGGGGACACCAAACGATGTTGTAAAAAGGGCGCTGAGTTTTCATATTTCCATCCCTCGAACCGTGTTGTTGCCGCAGCGGCGTCGGCAATAACTCAAGCCCAGGCAAGAGTTTCGGGGGAGGAAGATGTCATGGAGGGTGACCGTGAGCCGCGGGAGTGCAGATTGAAGCGGTGCTATCAATGCAATCGCGTTGAAGAACAACTGTGGAGCATGGCCTACGAGCAGTTGTGGCCGTTGCTCCGTCGCCGGTTGATCCGGCAAGAGGGGAAGGACGTTCCTTCGGTTGTCGAGCAGGCCCAACCTTTGTCGAAGGGAGCTTAACGTCATGGACGACACCCAAACGACCGCGCTTTATGCGCGTGTCAGTTCGCAGCGGCAGGCCGACGAACTGACCATCGCCAGCCAAGTGGCGGCGTTGAAGAAACGGATCGACGAAGACGGTCTTCGGATCGCCGAGGAAGCGTGTTTTTTGGACGAGGGATACAGCGGCGCCATGTTGGTTCGGCCGGCACTGGAACGAGTGCGTGACTTGGCTTGGGCCGGTGGCCTGGACCGTTTGTATGTCCATTCGCCCGATCGCTTGGCTCGCAAGTACGCCTACCAGGTTGTGTTGCTGGAAGAGTTCCAAAAACATGACGTGGAGGTCGTTTTTATGAATCACGATCCACGGCAACACGCCTCGGCCGAAGGCGATCTGCTGTTGCAGATGCAAGGAGTGGTTGCCGAATACGAGCGGGCGAAGATTCTGGAGAGAACCCGACGAGGCCGCCGCTACGCCGCAAGACAGGGCAAAGTCAGCGTGCTCGGCCACGCGCCGTACGGTTATCGCTATGTTTCCAAGCAGGAAGGCGACGGCGAAGCACGCTGGGATGTTGTTCTGCCGGAGGCAAGTTTAGTCAAGGAGATGTTCACCTGGGTCGGCGTGGAGGGACTGTCGCTGGGTGAAGTGTCGCTTCGCCTTGAACAGCGACAGATTCCTTCGCCCACGGGCAAGCCTCGTTGGGACCGCGCCACCGTGCGTGGCATCTTGCTCAACCCGGGCTACACGGGCACGGCAAAGTACGGGAAAACAAGGTTTTTGCCGCGAAAACCGGGCCGTCGTCCCAAGCGAGGCCAACCGGAAATACCGCGTCGCCCGAAGGTGGCTACCGCCACTCTGCCTGCTGAACAAGAGTCGATTCCCGTCCCGCCGTTGATTGATCGCGATTTGTTCGACGCGGTGGCACAACAATTCGAAGAGAATCGTCGCCGCCATCGCGAACAGAGAAAAGGCACCGAGTTTCTGCTGGGCGGCCTGCTGGTTTGTCACCGTTGCGGATCCGCCTACTGCGGACGGCGTCTGCCACGAAAAGGAAGTCCGATGCGTTACGTGTACTACCGTTGCATCGGAACGGACAAGTACCGTTTTGGCGGAGAGGCTATTTGCACTAATAAGAGTCTCAACGGTGAACGCCTGGAAACGTCGGTGTGGTCGGACGTCTGTGCCTTGCTCCGGGAGCCGGCACGACTGAAGCGAGAATTTGAACGCCGCTTGACACGCACGCCTGCCGACGAACTCGCGACTTCGCAATGGAAGGATTCGATTGCGGGTTTGAAGCGTCGCATGGGCCGGTTGATCGACGCCTACGAAAACGGCTGGTTGGACAAAGATGATTTCGAGCCACGCATCCGTCGCGTGAAGGAGCGTCTGGCACGCGAGGAACAAGCCGTTGCCGAGCACGAGCGAGATCGGTCGAGCCAAGAGGAGCTGCGTCTGCTGATCGGTCACTTCGAAGCGTTTGCCGAACGCATCACCGGCAGTCTGGCCGACGCGGACTTCGCGACCAAGCGCAAACTCCTTCGTCTGCTGATCCACCGCATTGAAGTGGACGAGGATGAAATCCGAATCGCCTACAAGGTGCAACCTCACCCTTTTGTCCACGGCCCCGCTAGGCGGGGCCACTTTTTACAAGATTGTTTGAGGTTTCGGTACTCACCGTATAGCCATACGGTACTTACCATATAGCCACGGGCCACTTACCTACACGGTAACTCCCGACAGAAACACCACTTCTGCTCGACCCGATCGACGCAAACCCCTTCCCCAAAACGACTTCAAGAATATGCACACCTTTCCCAAACCCCGTTCAACAAATTACTTCGCCGTAAACCTCTTCCTCGCCGCACCTTACAACGTCCCCCAAAACCGCGCCCACAATAGTTCGACACCCCTTTTCGGCCCATTCTCCTCGACCCAACCTCTTCGATACTACCATCTTAGGCCCCCGCCACAAGGCCTTATTGGCCACCCCTTGTTATTGGCCATTTGCCCCGCGCTCAAGCCAAGAAAGAGTCTACTCCCGCCCCAACCGACCACCGCTGTCGCCCCACGACCAGGGCACCCAAGACCAAAAACGCCACGCGGACCGTCCGTCCTGCGCAACCGCTCACGGCTCGTACGTGATCCACAGGGGCGAGACCCACACGATTTCCCCGTTGTTCACCTCCACGCGCACCCGCTCGCCCTTGGGC
>JAJDAO010000072.1 GCA_029261835.1 Deltaproteobacteria bacterium
AGGAGCGACCCCATGGGTCGCTGGGAGGGCTCACGCCCTCCAAGTTCTTCGAACAAGAGGACGAGCAAGAGAGGGAAGCAGCCTGATGGTCAGGCACAATCCCGAACTGAAGGGCTGGTAGCGGTTCTTTGGGCTTGCCACGCTTGCCTGACACCGAGTCCCAAGCGCTGAACCCTCCACGAGACCGCGGAAACTCCACTTAGGCGACTGGGCAGCTGACCGTCATCGCGGCGGAGTCACGAACAGTCCGGCGGAGACAATCGCGCCACTTCGTTCGCTCACAGTGACGATTCCGCTGGCACCATTCGAAAACCGGATGGCGAACTCGAACTCTCCGCCAGCAGCGCGGTCCCAACCAACGATCTCAAACTCACTCGCCATATTTGTTCTAGATATTCTGAGAACAGAATCGTCTCCAGACGACGTGTACTGCTCATGGAAGTCTGTTCCTTCGTAGACAGATTCAAGATATAGAGGCACGAACTCTTCGACTTCAGCACTCGGCTGCCCGCATGCCAAAGCGCAACCTACTAACAATGAAAGCAATATGCGAGAAAGGAATCCCCTCATATCATCAGAACTCCCGCCGCACGATTGCACTGAACTGGCTGGGAGAAACCCGACCCGACGCTAATCCTGCGCCGAGCCGAGCGGCCGCATTTCCCATGGAAATATCCGCTCTCGAAAACGCGCCGGTCCCAAAGGCCGTTAGTTCTCGGCCGGTGTTGGCGAGCTGACCGCCTATTGATCCAAGTGAAGCTCCAGCCACCAACGCGCCGGTAAAGTGGCGAACTTGGTTGCTTCTATCCTGAAAGTCCGCACGGAATCCTGATGCGTCGAAAAGGGGAACCCCTCCGGTTGGTGATCTGAGGTTCGACGTCGATGTTCCTGAAAGAGTCGCTCCCAAGTCGTTCACGAACGTCTCGCCGTCCGTTCCGAAAGATGCCGCCAGGTCGCCGATGTGTCCTAGCGCCTCAAGGCTCGTCTTGTTACCCGCAGCTACTTCTTTAGACATGGTGTTCGCAAAGCTCCTCAATATCTGACGGCGTTGAGACTCCGGAACCGTAGACGCATTACTCTGGGACCCGGTCCTGGACACATTGGAAGAATCCGAGAAGGTACCACCGATCGACGCAGAGAAGCCGTGGTTCTCAGCACTAGAGTAGCCACCGATCACGATCGGAAGACCGGTGAAACTTGCGAGCTCTCCGAAGCCCGCGAACACCAGCGAAACAAAAGCGCCGACTGCTCCGAACAGGCCTCCGAGGAAGCCGGCGATCATTCCACCCAAAGCGGCGAGAGGATTGTGACCGCTCGGATCGATGAGATTGAGCGGGTTGTTGAGAACATAGCTATACCGGCTCAGGCTCTGCGGGTTAAGGGGATCTAGGCCAGCGGAGTCTGCCGAGAGGAACCTCCCGAGTTCCGGGTCATAGAACCGCGCCCCGTAGTCATAGATCCCGAGGTTCTCCTCGAGCCGCTGTCCTGTGAACCCGAACTCGGACGTCTCCCCGCTCTGCACCAGTGGACTACCGTACGGCTTGTAGAGGACCCGACTCAGTACGTCCCCCCGGATGTTGGTCACCAACGTCGTGCTCTGCAGGTGATCCGTGTGGTAGAAGACCCAGCTGGCGAGCGCCGGCTCCCCATCCTCGCCGTCCAGGATACCGTCTCCATCCGTGTCAGGGTTGGTCGGGTCCAGCTCCGCGCCGGTCACGTTCAGCACGCTCAGGTAGTACTCGTACTCGAAGAGGTCCGACAGACCATCGCCATCCGTGTCACGTAAGGCCGGATCCGTCGCAGGCTTTCCAGCGGGAGGCGTAATCTCGTCGACATCCGGTAGGCGATCTCCGTCGCTGTCAATCAGGAACGGGCTAGCCCCCGCCGCTACCTCCAAGCTGTCCGCCAGGCCATCCCCGTCGACATCCTCGTCCGACAGTGCGCGCAGGATCAGCAGGGCATCAGCCACATTGATCTCGCCGTCTCCCCAGCTGTCCTTGTTCGCTAACACTGAATGCGGCACCACATCTGCCTGCTGAACCTGCGCCAGAGTGGGTGCGAGTCTGCCCGAGGCAATGCGCAAGGCCAGCATGCCGTCCGCCGCGTCCAGATCGCCGTTGCCATTGAGATCTCCGATCGGGATGGCTTGGGCCGCAGTCGTCGCGCCGGGATCGAGAGGCGCGAAGTCATCCGGATCCAACACTCCGTCCCCATCCGTATCCGCGAGCAGCGGATCTGAGCCCAAGTTCACTTCTTCCCCATCTCCGAGACCATCACCATCTGTGTCCGGGTTGTAGGGATCCGTCCCCACTCCCCCTTCGAACACATCGAGGAGATGATCATTGTCATCATCCGGATCGGTGGCATTGAGAATCCCATCCCCGTCCACGTCGTCGTCTAGAGGGTTGAGAATCCCGTCACCATCCAGGTCACCGATCTTGTGGCGGTGCTCACTCGGATCCGTGTCATCGCGATCCCACGCCGCCCCGACACCGTCGCCGTCCGCGTCTGTCATCGCCGCGGCTCGAGCAGCCTCGTAGCCAAGCCGCGCAGACAGGGTCGCCCCCGCCATCGGCGTGCCGTCGTCGTTTACCGCCGTCAGTGAACCGAAACCAGTCGTACCCGAGGCTGTTGGCAGGGCGCTCACGCTTGCCGTTCCTCGAAGCCCCTGCGTCAACGGTATCGACATCGCGTCCAAGGGATCGCTCCCGGCTGCCACTTCTTGACCATCGCGCTGGCCGTCACCGTCACTATCCGCCAGCTCAGAGTCTGTGAAGTAGCGGTACACCTCGTCGACATCCGAGAGACCATCCCCATCGCTGTCGACTTGCGACCCGGCCGGTGGTGCGTGAATCGCCATCCAGAACAGGGCAAGTGTGGCCGTTGCGAAGGCTCGCCTCGGAGCCGGCATTGCGAGCCCCCGACGCCGGAAGTCCCAGAGGCAACCGAGCAGCATTAGCAGTGGCGGACCAAATACGACGCCCGCGACCACCGGGCCAGCTGCCAGTTCGAAACCCCGGGGCGCGCTTTGCTGCGCCACCTGCTGCTCGGGGCTGAATGGGAATGAGCGGCTTGCGATGCGCCGTCCCGCCGCGAAGACGTGGATCGTGGCTTCCACGCCGTCCCACTCGAAATCCGGGGTGACGAAGTACCGGGTCTTGGCGGCTTCCGTGGTCTTCACGCGCCGGCCCGCGTAATCGTAGGTGTACGTGGCCTTGAGCTGGCCTCCCTCCAGGACGCTCGACAGGCGACTCCGATCGTCCCAGCGGTACTCCCGGGTTCCGTAGGTCAGGAGACTCCCGACAGCATCGTAGGCGAGCGCTGTGCCTCCCACTGAGGTCACTGCGTGGGGGACGCTCCGTGCCGCCGCGGGCAGGCCCGTCATGTCGGTGCGGCCGTAACTGCGGCTGACTCCGTCCTTGAGCGTCAGGTTGCCGTACTTGTCGTAGTCGAATGTGAGGTCGGTACACCCGAAGTCCGGCCCGAAAGGACCTCTTGCGTGTATGAGCCTGTTGAGCCCATCGTAGTCACCGGGGGCATCAAACTCTCGGTCACAGTGAGAGTTGCGACGATCCCGGATCGCCCTAACGCGGCCGCCGGCATCAAACTCGTAGCTCAAGTGTTCGAGCACTCGGGTTCCCCGGCGCATCTCAATGGAGTCCAGGAGATCCGTCGTCGGGGAGTATCGCTCACTCAGCTTCACACCGTCCCCGCTCGTGAGATCAACGATCCGCGGGCGGCCGTCGTACTGGATGTCGCGGACTAGCGATACGCCACTCGCGAAGTCCTTGACACCGCTCAGGTACCCCATGCTGTCATACTCGTTATCGATTCGGAAGATCGGGGCCTCTCCGTTCTGCGCGGGGAATGTGCGCACGGTCGGCTGGCCGAGCGCATCGTATTGCTGTGAGAAGGCGAAGTGGTTGCCGTCGAGATCGTGCTCTTCGTCGATTACTTGGCCGACGGCGTCGTACTCGAATCGGTGCACGCCCACGGCGTCCTCGACCCTCGTGAGACGTCCCAGAGCGTTCATGGCAACGCCGCCTTCATCATAGAAGTAGTTCACGGCGACGGCGTTCGGGCCATCCGTCGTGACGCTGCTAATGCGGTCCAGCGCATCGTATGTGGTTGTCGTCACAATGCCGTTGGCGTGTTCTTCGTACTCGGTCCGTTCCCCGCCGTCAAAGGCGGCGTACGAGAACGTGGTGAGTCCGGCATCGGGGTCGTCGATCGACCTGCGGCGCCCCAGCCGGTCGTACTCGATGACGGTGTCCGGGACCGTCGGCTCACCGGTGTCGGCCGGGGCCGGGTGCACCGTCATGAGTCGCCCGGCGTGGTCGTAGGTGTATTCTGTAACGACCCCAGTCCCTGTTGGACCGTCCGGGTATTCCCGTACCTCGCGCACGTCGCCGAAGATGTCCTCTTCGGTCACACGCTTGTTGCCGTTGGGGTCGGTCGCCGTGATAACGCCACGTTTCTGGGTGGTCGTCTCGACCCGATCGCCGGGTAGTGTGTGACTCGTCGCTCGCCCGAGGGCGTCGTAGGTCCAGTGCTCTTCTGGCGGGATCTCATCCGGGCGCGCTGGGCCGGAGGTCCGTTCCACCCGCCCTGCCGCGTCGTAATAGGTCCAGGACTCAAGTGGAGCGCCGCCTGGTCCATCTACGTCGGTCTTGTACGGACGCCCGAGCCCATCTCGGTGCTCCGTTGTTTCGCGATAGCCTCCGCTGTCCAGGAGCTGCCGTTTCGTCACCGAGACTTCGCCAACAGTGTCGTTGTATTCGATGATTGTATCCCCGAGGCCCTCGGGCTCGAGCTCGCGAGTCAGCCGTCCGAAGGCGTCGTAGCAGCGCCGGCGCTTCTTGTCGTTGGAGTCGGCGATTACGTGCGGAAGACCGCCCCCTCGTGGGTAGTCGAAGCAATCCGCGGGGGTTCCGCCATCACCCCTGTATTCGGTTGTCCTGACGTAGCTAAACGGAGCTGGGCTTGTCACGCTTACGGGGAGGACCTGGAATGTATTGTCGTACGCCGTTGTCGTGGTGCGCAGCCAAGCGTCAGTGTGCGATGTCTGATTGCCGTAGACATCGTAGTCGAAGGTCTCGACCAGATTGGCTTGACCAGCATCATTCAGCTCGACGCGCTCTGTCAGAAGCCCCTTTGTCGGGGCCGCCGTTGGGCTCAACGCATCGTCATAGTGAGACTGTGTCTCTTCGAGGACGGTTGTCTGCGAGGGATCCATGGCGCGCACGTAGGCCGGGCGGTCCACGATGTAGAGATCAAGGTTGGGGTCCGTGTACTCGATCTGTCGGATTCGATCCGGTGTGCCGGGACGCGTGGTGTCGCCGCGTTCGATTCGCAGCGTCTCATTGCCATACTCGTCGTATGTCGACTCCTTCACAGCCTCAAGGTGCTCCGGCGGAGCGTCGCCGTCATAGACCTGAGTCGTGTGTCTTGTCAGCAGCCGCCGATAGGGTGGCTCGCTGTCGCTCTCGTACTCAAAGATCTCCGCCGTGTACAGATTGCCCTGTGCATCCCGCACCTCTCGCTGATCCGGAAGCCCTGCCAGGGCTGTCGTCTGGTGATAGATCGTCTTCGTAACGGTGCCAACCGGATTCGTGACACTTACTTCCGCGAAGCCCAGGAATTCGCGCTCCAGAGAATCATACTTGCCACCTTTGTAGTCGTATGTAGTCGTGCTCTTGTTGCCACGCCCGTCGTCGGTTGCAACCCCAGTCACCACATGGGCGATCCAAGGAAGCTCGGGGTTGTCAAGGCGGGTTGAAGGTGTGTAGCTGTACTGGGTCGCTGCGCCATAGGGCCTGGTCACTTTCTGCAGCAGGTCAGGAACCTTCCCCCTATTGATGAAGACGCGCTGCTCGACCCTACGAGAACGAACCAGATCCATCATACCGTCGCCGTTGATGTCCATCACTCGCAGGCCGAGGTCACGCCCCTGAACGTCCGAGAAGGCGAGCGGCGGAGCCCATTCCGGGGCGAGCTTCCAAAGACTGGCTGGGCTGCCATTACCTGGATCACCTTGGTTAAGCCAGCCCTGGCCCGGGGTTCCCTCGACCGCCAGGAGGATGTCCTGCCGCCCGTCACCGTTCACATCCGCGAAGCGAGCGCCCTTGTCGTTCCCCTGTGGGTCCTCGAACTCGACCTCCGCTGGAACCTTCCAGTCTGGGATCATTTGAAACGAACCCAGACCCTTGTTGATGAACATGAAGAAGCCATTCTGCCCGGCCTCGTCGCTGAGGCCATCCGAATTGATGTCGACGATTCGCTTGCCCTCATGCGCTGCATCATACGTCGGGCCGGCTCCATGCACCCACAAGCGAAGCGCGCCACCAATCTCACGACAGTGAGCAAGGCCGCCAGGGGGGGAATCGCCGGAGCACAGATCGTAATCCTGCTCCGACGGCGACTCGAATCCGTTGCCGTCTTCTCGTGCTAGCGATGTCACCCACCGACTTGGTGCCACACCGTCGCTACTGTTCAGCCTCGTGATGAGATCTGGCCTGCCATCTCCATTCAAGTCGCCCAGCTGTGTGGCACCGCGCGATACCTTGATATCACCACTTGCGAAGCTCGCGTCGCCCCGGTGAAGAAAATGGGCACCAAGATTGTTCAAGTTGTAGGTGGACTGTGTAACCCCGGAATCATCGGTTTCGATCCAGCCACCTGCAGTATTTCGAAAGGATTTGTGCATCGTGCCTTGCCCCAAGAGAGCACCATCCGCGCCCCAGACCCTGTGAGCAGTGAGGTCCAGCAGGTCCGCTCTGCCATCTCCATTGATGTCAGCTAGAAGACGGCCGCTATACGTATAGGGGTAATTCCAGGGCTGTCCTTCAGACTCAGGCACCACCATCGAAGCCAGCGAGAAGGTCCCCTCTCCATCATTGAGGAACACTTTGCCTCTTGGGGTGAATGAGATGCACTCGAGTTCCCCCTGATCCGTGTAACAGACCATCGATCCCACATTGGCAAGGTCCGGCAGTCCGTCACCATTCATGTCGGCAACACGATACCCATTGTCCACCAGATACAATCCTGCCTGTGTTCCGCCATATGGCCATGCGACTACGAACCAGGTCTCAGGTTCAAAGCTCCAGCTTGCGTCCTCCCCCCAGCCGACCGTGCCAGCCGACACGTTCGATCGATACTTGAACTCGTGAATGAAGGGATCTGTTTCGTTCGGTGCACCTCGATCAGCACCGTACTCGGACACCCTGGAGAGCAAGCTTCGCTCACTGTCCGGACTCTGCTCGTAGTCCAGCTGGTAGCTCCTGATCAGCTTCTCATCCGGCTCCACACCCGTCACGACATCGATTCGCGTGAGTCGATGCCCGAGGGTCTGGGGCAGTGCCGCCGTGTACTTGGTCGATTGGTCCGGGCGAGTCTCTAGAGTGAACTTCACCACTCGGTCTCCCTGGCGAGAGGAGTCGAGACTCTCGAGAGCGCCCCCGTTGTCGCGAATGCCGTAACGAATGCTCGTGAGATACGCCATGCCGGAATCGCCCTCCGGCGAGTACGTAATCTCCATCGCGTTTCCTCGGGCGTCGATCACCCGCGCGGGCAGCCAGGAGAAGATCTGATCGGGTGCTCGCTCAATCCGGGAGTTCGCGTCAATTCCGTAGAGCTGGGTCGTGCCGTCGGGCAGTCGCACCCGCCAAGCCGTTCCAACGGCGTCTGGCACAAAGTTGGACCCATCCCAATTGCCCCGGCGGATCTCCCGGAAACTCTCCTTCCGGGTGTGGTAGTCATTGGGGTTGGGCTCTGTTAGAAGCTGCCCATCGAGCTCGAATTCGTCACTACCGTCGTACTTGGGCGTGCCCTGCCTCAGCGAGCGGCGAATCTCCCCCAGGCTGAGACCCCACCCGTAGCCAACCCAGGAGTCCGCGGAACTGTCGCTTGAATACCGCAACGCGATCTTGGGCTGAAGCCCACCGAGTCCAAGCGGCACCTGGATTGGAATCGCTTGCGTTGCTGCACCAGTCGGCGTCACGCCATCACCGCCGGCGCTCACCGCCCCAGCTGACGGCACATAGGCAGAGTAGGCTTTGGCCTCTTGCAGCGGCGGGCCTTCGGCCCAAGCACCTGGCGGCACGACGAGCAGCAACACCAACGAGAGAGCAACCGTTCGCTTGAACCCCGATACGACCTTCTGGCGCCTGGCGAGATCTGCGTTCCAGCAAAACATTGTCTTCTCCCCTGGACGACTTGGCTGCTGCAGTCGCCTCACTCAGCGCCCACCTGGCATCACCGGCAACGCAAGGAGCGTGGAATAGCGATCACTCGCCTCCCCGCCGAACCCATCGATGGGTCCATGTGGCGCTCCATCCGTTTCGCTCATCAGCAGATTCTGCACCGAGCAGTCCCCACTCCCAAACTGCGCGAGACGCCTGGCGATCTTCGCACGGCTGGGCACGCACATGTTCCCGGGTAGCCCACCCGACACGAGAGCGTTTCTCCGCCAGCCAGCGCACTCGCTCTTCGCCTTGCCTCCTCGCACCTCGACTCGCACCGTGCCAAGCACCTTCTTCCCTTTCTCTGCGGTTCGGGCACACGGCCGGCACAGACAACAACGGACACCGCGGGCTCGATCGGGACGAACACCGCGCCTGGCGCATCTTCTGGCAGCACACGGGCACCTCATCTCCAGACATGCGACGAACTACGACCACGCGCGGTGTGGCAGTCAACCCTCATGACACACCTCGCGAGAAATATCGGAAATATTTCTTGAATACCTACCACACTGCGGATAGTGTTCTCAACACCTATTTGGGTGATCCATAGCAGTCACTAGCAAGCGGGCTGGCGTCCGGCTGGTGGAGTGACTGCCTGGTCTGGGATGCGTCGTGACATACGATCCGCAGAAGCAAGATGAGGCTGGTCCAGCTCAGCCCATCTGAATGCCTGCAATGGCTCTCGTGGACCAGACCTGCCGGGCATGATGGTGATTCAGGAGGAGGAACAGGTACCCATGAGCGGATCTCGCAGCGTAACCATCACCGCCTTACTCGTCTTCTTAGTCTTGGGATTCGTCGACTCGGCAACTGGGACGCCGCCGGAGGTCGTTCGCTTCCACGGCGTGATCTCCAGCCTGGGGGGCCAGCCCGTCACTGACGGTAGCTACGTCTTTCGGGCCGCGATCTACTCGCACGCCTCAACAGGCACCGCGGTCTGGACCAGCGCGGATACAACCGTGTCTGTCGCGGGGGGTGCGTACACCTTGACCCTGTTCCCGGCAACAACCGGGGAGCTGAGCGCGGCCTTTAGTGAATCATCTCGCTTTCTCGAGATCACAGTTGTGAGCGGGCCAGGCGGCCCAGTTAACGAGGTGCTAATGCCTAGACAGGAGATCGCCAGTGTGCCGTATGCGATGTCAACAGACAGGGCGCAGCGACTTGAGATTGGGTCCACTGGGGCGGTGCCGTGCGATGCGAACAATGAAGGTGCGGTTCGCAGTGTAGACTCCACCAGTCAGATTGAGATTTGTCGCGGAGGCGGATGGGGACCTATCGCTACGGAGTCCGGCACCTACAGCGCTGCTGTTGACGATGGCTCCGGGGGACTACTTTGCGGATGGAACCACACTCTCGATGTTGTGGCTGGCGGTGCGCAAGACGCACTGCTGTGCAGCAGCCTGGACCCTGCTGTCAGCTGTCCTGCAGGATACTTGGCGCTGCCTTTCTGCGACACCAACACTAATGGGTGTGGTCAACTTACTTCGTTTTGCGTCAAGGCCACGAGCAGTGCGACGTTCGGCGAGCACGGCACTCTATGCGGCTTCTACCATAGTTATGGCGGTGGTGTCGGCAACAAAGTTGAGTTGGTGACGCGCAGCCTGCCATGCGGCGGCAAGGACCTGAGCGTCCTCAATGATGAGTGTCCGACCGGATACACGCTAGCCAAGCGTTGCGATGACAACGCCAGCGGTTGCGGTCAGCAGGTTTCCCATTGCGCAAAGACCGGATCAAGCTCAGATCCGGACGTCAGCGGAACACTGTGTGGGCTGAGCCACTTGCTGCGCAGCGAATCCCTCTACAACCAGAGTCCGATAGCGACAAACCCGGTCATCGCATGCGAAGGCCGAGATCCGAAGGTCAGCTGCCCAGCTGGGTACGCACGGATTGCCTTCTGCGATGACGACAGTCTGGGTTGCGGACAGGCCTACTACAGCTGCCGGCAGCTGTAGCCAGCGCATTCTCTCCGAACAACATGTGTGCGTATAGCTGAGGAAGAGCGTGAGCGCTGCCAGGAACGACGCGTAGATGACGGGAGCGACTAGACGGCGGCGCAGTGGCGCCCGACTGGAGACCTCCTTCATGCCGACAGATGTGATTGGGAGGACCGAGATGACTCGAAAGAGCGGGCGGCCGAGAGCGATCCTAGCAGCACTCATCTGCTCCTACCTGCTGGCAATCTCCATGGGTTGCGAGGGACCGTCCAACGAGGCCGGCGAATACATGATCTGGCCACAGGCGGCACGCCTCGGCGATTCCGTGGCGGTGCTCGTGGCCACCGAGACAGACGTGAACTGGCGCTGGCAACATCCTTACACGTTCTGGAAGAACGAAGACGTCACTATCAAACTCACCGACGCGTTGAGCGTTTCTGCTACCGTCACCCCCTCGGCCATCATCGAGGTGCCTACCGCACTCGGAAGCAAGATGAGAGGTCCCAATCTACAGAGTTGGACCGGGGTTGTGGCGATTTTCGAACTTCCTGGGAGCTGGAATTCAGATAGTCAATGGACCGGCGCCTTAACCGTCGAGGCGAAGCTCGGCCCCGGCGTGTTTACGTTCCTCACGAACTCACTACTTGTTACCGGAGGCGGCGGTTCAGCTACGCAGTTCGGGACGTCTGGGCCGATAGAGGCCTTCCAGCTAAAGCCGATGGTCCGATTGAGACCGAACTGGGACCCGACCAACAATGGCGGCTTCGACCCGAGCTGGAATATCGGCGCGTTGGAGTTCACACTGATCTACACGCTTCCGGCTGGAGGAGGCTGGAGTGTGTCCAATCCTCAGCCGCTCCCGAATGGCGATGCCCCCACCGCGCTCGTCATGGCGGGCCCTGAGGAGACGGATGCGACCACGAAGCGGTGGAAGATCACGCTTCTCAAACCGGAGGGCTTTTCGATTCCGGCTACGCTAGCGGGTTGCAGTGGGGGGTTCTGCTTTTCGGGCCGCTGGCCGCTAATTGACGTTATCTTCGCCAAGAATTCAGGAACACGCCCCGACGGCCAACCTGTATTCGAGCTCTCTGACTTCGGAATTGAAGACATGAAGGTGTTTGACCCCGACGGAAACCTCTTGAATGCGGCTTCAAACCCGAGTCTCGGGTACTTCTGGCCGTTCCCGGTGAACAATCTGTCCGAGTCCGGGGTTTAGAGACTGAACCGGGCAAAACCCTCGGTGGCGAGATATTGTCAAATATTGGGGATCGGAATCGGATCAGGCAACGATCTTCCGTCCCTCCTGAGTGTCGTTCACGATGGAGTCTCCATCAACGAACTTCGTTCCTTCCAGAAGCTCTTGGACGAGCTGTGGGCTGCGGATGCGACGCCAACGCTTCTGTGCCATTGCGAGCAACTTGAACGCCATCGTCAGACCCTTGCCCCGCGAGCCCGCCCCCTTTGTGACCCGCTGACGGAGTCTCACCGTCGCGAACGCCGACTCGGTGACGTTCGTACTTCGAATCGATTGCCAGTGCGCCGCGGGGAAGTCAGAGAACGTGAGCAGCTTCTCGCGATCTCGTAGCAACGAGGCAACGGCCTTGGGGTACCTGTCCTCGTACTCTTGGACGGACTTGGCAAGCTGCTCCTCCGCGATCTCCTTCGTTTCGGCCTTGAAGATCTCATGGAGCTGACTCTTCGCCCTCGGCTGCAGCCGCTTCGGAAGCTTGTCGAGCACGTTGGCCAGTCGATGGACCCAACAGCGCTTGGCCTGCCCCCTTAGAGCGAGCCAGGGTCTATCGTAGGATCCGGCCAACTCGGGGGCTTGCCCTTTCGCAGGACCTCAGTCATCGCCATGGTCGATGCCGTTGCGGCGATGCTCGATCAGCGCCCCTTGCTGAGCTGTGGAAGATCGTCGTTGATGTCATACCACGGGGCCTTGAGCTCGACGAAGATGTGCCTGTCTGGCATGACCCCTGCGCCGTCGTCGAGGCTGCCGGCCGGAATCTCGAACCAAGTCACACTCCCGGGTGGACACGCGTCCGCCCGCCGGGCGAGTCGCGGCTATGACCTCGCACCACTCTACACTCGACGGCTGCTGGCCGAAGCCCTGGGCAACGAGCGAATTCCGTAGCAGCGAGCATGCAGGCCAGACCGGATCGTGTTGCGCGAAATGCACGCGTTGTGCGAAACTTCAAAGCCAATATGCAGCGGCGAATCGTGCTCTCCCTGGTTTCGCTCGTCGTCCTTCTCGCAGTCACCGAGCTCGGACTGCAGCTGCTCGCCCACGTCGCGAGAGAGCGTTTTAGCAGCAACTCAGAATCGGAGGGGAGTGGCGACGGGATCCGCATCCTCTGCGTCGGCGACTCGCACACCTTCGGCGCCAGCATTCCGCCGAGTGGAGCCTATCCGGTGCAGCTCGCCTCCAGACTGCAGCGCCGATACGCACCGCGAAACGTCGATGTCATCAACCACGGCTTCCCCGGTGTCAACACGGCCTTCGTCGCGCTTCGCCTCGAGGCCCAGCTCGCAGAGATCCGGCCACACGCGGTGATCGTCTGGGTGGGAACCAACAATCGCTGGAACTCGCTCGAGACAGAGTCCTGGGATGAAGCCGGGCCGCTACGCGCGCTGGATCGAGCGCTGCTTCGGCTGAAGCTCTACCGGCTCGCCAAGGTATGGTGGATACACAGGACGGCAGCCGAGAACGATTCGCCGGACTCCCACCCCACGCAGGGCATGCCGATCGAGCGACGGGCGCGACGACTCGACAACAGCGAGGTGGAGTTCGGCATTCGGCACGACATGGAGCAGATGGTCGCAATTGCACGGGCCGCCGCCACGCCGATCATCTTCCTCACCTATCCACTGTCCCAAATGAACGGACCCAACGCTGCGATCGTGTCCAACGGGCGTCGTCTCGGCGTTCCCGTGCTCGCCACCGCCGGCGACTACGCGCGCGCGCTGAAAGACGGCCACAGCCACACCGACCTCATCATCTACAAGGCGGGGCCCCATCCAACCGGTCTTCTGTATGGCTACATCGCCGGATCTCTTGCGCCGCTGGTAGCCGATGCGATCCGAGACGCCATCCCGCCGCCCGTGTCTTGAGGCGGAGCTCGTCTGGCCACCGCGCAGACCTCCGTGGAACCGAAGCAGATTCGGACTGCTGCGCGCAAGCTCCGCCCGTCCCGGCCATCAACGTCGCCCTGCTCAGGGCTGAGCGAATCAAGCCCCCTTTTCAGCAAAGGCACCCCGTATCGAGGCAGAGAAGAACGGGGCGATGGGGGCGCTGCGCCCGAACGGCTCCGCCGTGCCGAGATGGCAGCGCTTGATTTCGAGGACTACGACCACGAGATCGGCGAGCTCCGAGTTCGCCGCGGGAAGGGGCGCAAGGCGCGCCTGGTCCACGTCTCTACCGGCTGCCGGGCTGCTCTGGACGGATTGGCTCGATGAGCGTGGAGACGATGCTGGGCCGCTCCTGTGCCCTCTGAATCGAGGCGGAACGATCACGCTACGCCGCATCTCCGACCACGTCGTCTTCGTCGTCTGCCGCAAGCGTGCCGAGCAAGCGGGCATCCAGCCCTTCAGTCCCCACGACATGCGCCGCACGTTCATCGGCGACCTACTCGACGCTGGCGCCGACATCAGCGTCGCCCAGTAGCTTGCCGGGCATGCCTCTGTGTCCACGACCCAAGGCTACGACCGAAGACCCGAGGAGGAGAAACGGGAGGCCGCAGGGCTGCTGCACTTCCCGTATGTCGCCAGGCGAGTGCCTGGGACGCCAAACACCAATGGAGGAGAGAGCAATGAGTGAACCCCACAAGCTCATCATCATGCCGCTGCCCGAGGGTGGCGAGACATCGCCGGAAGAAGCACAGCGATGGCTTGAGGAGGATTTCCCTGCCTACCAGGGTGTAATCATCGGCGCCGTCAGCGGTACGGAGGACACACAAGAGCGCGATTCTCTGAGCTTTCTCGCCATAGACATCACGACCATGGTCAAGGCCTGCGCTGAGGCAATCAGGCGTCGCAGGCCGACGGAGTTTCGGCGTCAGCACTTGCCAATTGGGCGCTTGGAGCACGAGGAATGGAAGAACGATACCCGGACTCTTTCTCGGCTCGTCGCCACCGAGAAGGCAACCCGGCACAGTACGGGGCCCTTCAACTGGGCCTACGACCAACTGGCGACCGAACTCGTGCACCGGCTCGAAGTTGAAGAGCAGCGGCAGAAGGAGGCAGCGTGATGGGCGAAGGCGGGCTCATGGGGATGCCGAAGCTCGTTGATGAGATCACACCAGAGAGCGTGCCTGAGCTTCTCGAGAAGTTGAAGCCATGGGGAGAGGAGCTGCCCGTAGCGATGGGTGCGACCAGTGACCGCCGTGCACGTGGGTCGGTCGGGTACACGATGAACGACCTACTCGGTCTGTATCAGGGCTGCTGTGCGGTTCTCCTCGGCGGCAAGGCGGTGTCCGTGAACGAGTGGACCGAGCCCAGTAGCGAGGATCTGGCATCGGTCATCGCGGAGTTTGGCTGTGGCACGGACAGACCAGACCCTGCAGTACTGGAGGGCTTGGTCTTGCTCATGGCTCGGGTCGCCAACCGGGAGCAGGAGAGCGCCTGTGAGAGCGCTCATGAGGCTGCTCGCAAAGAGTGCCAGGAGACGATGAGGACCGCGCTCGAGGCCTCTGTGGCCAATGCATCCAACGCAGAGGCACCCGCGTGACGTCCCCACCGCAACCAAGTCCGGCCAGGGCCTTGGGCCATGGGGGTAGCGTTCCGCTCTGTGAGCGTGCTGAGCAAATGCTAACCGAGGCCCTGGACCGGCAGCGGCGGGAGGTCGAAGAACGCCTGGAGCGTTGCGCCCCCATCGAGCAGGTGATGTTGGTTTCCCTCTGGAGCCTGTGGCACTGCAAGGTGGCGGAGAATCTCTACGGGATGCACGCCACACTCGAAGAGGGGCAGTTCGGCGGCGGACGGTACGGCGTAGTGGTTGAGCTGCAGAAGGCGGTTTACACCGGAGGGGCGCGGTACCGGGCCGACTTCTTCGTCTATGTGGTCGAGTCCCACGAGAAGCGCCGCACGCTGCGGTCCCCCTTGGTTGTCGAGGTGGACGGCCATGCGTTCCACGAGCAGACTCGATTTCAAGCGGCCAGCGACAAGCGGCGCGACCGGGCGATGGTCGCGGAGGGCTTTCGGGTCGTGCGGTTCGCCGGCTCCGAGGTCTACGATCAGCCGGAGCAGTGTGCGGGGGAGGTGGATGGGTTGATGAGGGGAAGGGCCGGATGAAGACGGATTTCTCTCGCGTGGCGCACCATGAGGCCGGGCACGCCGTTACGGACCTGCTGCTCAATAGCGCGCTGCTCGGTTCGGTCACCATTGTGCCGGACGACGAGCGGGTCACCACCTCCGTCTGCTCACGCAGGGAATTGGAAGCTCCGAGAACTCCTAAGCTCATCGCCCTCTGACGCCAGCCGGGGTGAGAATACCCCTCCCGACTGTGATTCAGCAGTCGGGAGTTCTGATCGAGCCACCGCTAGTAGAGCGGATCTCATGACGTGAACCGGCCTTCGTTGGTTCGGCAATGAGTGTCTTGCGTTAGAGAGCCAGCTTCATGCTTGGGCATTCTCTTCCATCGCCCCAAACAAGATGGTGAGAAGGCCCCACTCCTGAGGAGGCTGACTCTTGCGCGTGCCATTCTTCAGAACAATGTCGAAATACTCTGACACTTGCTTGGGTTCGGAGACACTCAGCAGTATGAGGTCGTTTCAAGTTCCTCCACTCCATTGGCACAGTTGCAGCTGATGCAGGGGCCTTCCGTGATGAGGGTCTTCCCCTTATTGCTGATTGTTCTGCTTGCGGGAGAGCGAGCAGCCTTGGCTCTACCGAATCGGGTGCTACTGATCGGGGACTCCATTACCGCGGGAGTGGTTTCGGGTGCCGGTGGGGAGGCGTATGCGAGTGTGCTCCCGGCTCTCCTCGGGGATGACTACGAGGTCGTCAACGCGGGATGCGGCGGGGCGTCGTCTTGGGACTGGACGCTGAGCCGGCCCAGCGCCCTGTGCGGAGGGTACGGCGTTCTTCCTGGAAGCATGTACGAGGTTATGGCTGCGCCGAATCTCCCGGCCGAGATCGTTTCCATCATGTTGGGGACGAACGATGCGAGCGGCTTCTATGAGCCACAGCCTGTTCCGGTCGCAGAGTATCGCAGTGCGCTCGAGGAGATCGTCGGGCTCGTTCTGGCCGAAGGGGCGGAGAAGGTGATCCTGATGCCCCCCCCCGATCACATTTGGGGCGATCCGACCAGGCGCACTCGCCTGATCGGATATCGCGCCGAGATTCTCGACTTGTGTGTCGTGACTGCTGGTGTGGTTTGTGGACCAGACGTGTTCATGTTGTTGGATCTGGCTCGTGACTTCGAGAATTGGAACCTGCATCCCAATGCTCGCGGCCACCGCGCCATCGCCGAGGCTCTCGCCGGAACCATCATGGCGATTCCTGAGCCTGCCCCCATTGCGTTTCTGGGATTGGGCTTTGCCGCTATCGGATGGTGGCGCCGTCAGCGGGGCTGTCGCTCTCAGCGAGAGACCTCTTTCGCGCCTCCAACTCCGCAGTCACAACCATAGTGGACCAAGACACGAATCCGAGTAGCAATCAAGAAGCCTTGATCGCCACCATTGTACGTCGTCGAAGTATTTCGGACTTGAGATGCCTCCGCTAAGAGACGGTCTTGGATTCCTTCCTAGGCGGCCTTCTCGGCGGGCACCAGCATGAGACCCGCAAACTGGTGGATCGCGAGTTCATCCTGGAGGGGGCGATGTCCCAGGCTGAACGCATAGGGGAGCGCCGCGTAGTAGGATTCATCGGTGAAGTCGATGCCGAAGTAGAGTCGGGCATAGACGGCCAGCGCAGTGATGCCGAAGATCGCAACCACGCCCAGACGCAGTGGGCGTTCGTTCGAGTCCGCTGCGTTGTCTCCGGGGTGTTGGCTCACGCTTCCAGCCTCGCACAGAAAAGCGCCGCGACGCAACGCGTGCTCCGCGGCCGGCGGCAGCTGTGCCCGAGACTGCGGAATCCAGTCTCCGGGACGTTCACGACAGTGAATCGCAAGGCGTCCGCGTTCCCCTTCTCTGCTCTCGCATGCGTATCCCTACTCGAGTGACTCCTGGGCACGAGATCACGAATCACCTCGAATCGACCAGCCGCATGCCAGAATCGCCCACAGGGGACAGGGGAACGGGCGCTCTGCCTGACTACGCCCGATCGGGGCTAGCCCGAGACGATTCGCTCTGCGCATCCCCTATCGGGTCGGCACTTTGCCGGCGCCACCACCACCAGAGCACCGCGCCGGCGTAGAGGACGATGCCAGTGAGCGTGAGCGCGCGTCCGATCCGATAGGGGAGGGGATCGTACTCCAACCGAAATCGGTGCTGACCGGCCGAGACGGGAATGCCACGAAGCACGAGGTTCGCGGGAACGACCTGGTACTCATCCTGGACACTTCCCGGCAGCGCGGTGGCGCGCCAGCCCCGCGCATAGCCGTCGGTGACGACCAGGATGGTCGGACGATCGACGTCCAGCTCAATCGTCATGTGATCGGTGGATTGATCGAGCAGCCGAAGATTGCCATTGGGACGACCGCCGGTCGGCCGGGGCACGGGCTCGGACTCCAGAACGACCAGCTCGCGCGGGTCGAAATCCTCCTGCTCCATTCGATCCAGGATCGCGGCTGACCCCTCCACCACCGTATGGCGTCCGATCAGGACGAAGCGCGGAAGCGGGCCGGGATGCTCGGTCACCTTGCCGTTCGGCGCCACGAAGTACTTGACGCGCAGCATCGAGAGAAGAGGATGGAATATGTCCGGAGGATCTCCCGCGACGTTGTCGAGTTCGTCCACTGCGCGCCGCTGCGTGCGCGCGATGAACTCGCTATAGCGGCCGAGCACCACCGGGTCGTAGCCCCAAGTCCCGTATCCCCGCACGTGAACGGCCAGGTTGGTCCGCCGCGCGACCTCGAGGACCCGGTCCGATCTGGCCCGGCGGTAGGTCGCCGCGACGCCAGGTCGCATCTGCGCGTAGTAGAAGACGGGCGTGGAGCCCCGGTTGGCTCGGGCGAAGAGGCCGAGGTCCAGCAGGCCGATCGCGACCACGACGAAGATGGCCCAGCGGCGCTTGCGCGCGATCCAGAAGAGCGCGGCGAGCACCGCGCAAACGACGGCGGCCTGGATGATGTCGGGCGTGGCGCGGCGAACCTGGACACCCATCGCGTGCGTCGTGGCGGCTTCTCGCTCATTCAGCTCGGCCAGGTAGCGAATCGGCGCGCTGACTCCGTCGGGAGTGCCATCCGGCTGGATCCACCAGGCACAGAAGGCCAGGATCGCGGCCAGGCCCAGGGAGAGCCAGGCCGCCCGGCGGATCGTCCCTTCGTCGCGCAGCAGCCGGTCGATTCCGATCCCTGCCAGAAACGCCGCGAAGAGCATCGCGTGGAACATGAACTTCGACGGCGCACGGATCAGGTCGAGGCCGGGCACCCAGTCGAAGATCAGTGCATAGAGGGGCGTGTAGCGTCCGAAGGACACGAGACCGAGAAGGACGCACAGCAGCACAGCCGTCCTGCGACCGGCGCCCCGTCCCATCGTGGCACCGACCAGAGCGGCAATCAGTCCCGCGAGGCCGATGTATGCGATGTCGTCCCAGTAGTGCCACCGGCCGAAGTAGAGAACCGTATGTTGCTGTGGCTCGCCGAAGAGCTTCGGGACCAGCAGCGCGAGCACGTTCTCGGGCGGGAAGGAGAAGGACGTCGCATAGTCGAAGGAAACGCCGCCCTGGCGGACGCTCTCGCTCAGCACCTCGAAGCCCGTCAGGAGCTGCACGGCCGCCAGTACGAATGCGGAAACGACCAGGGCCGCCAGAGCGCTGACGAAGCGCAGCCGATTCTGGCTGGCCCAGAGCGCGGGGATGCAGTAGAGCGCGGCCGTCAATCCGCTCACGTAGGCGACGGGTGGATGCCCGGCCAGGAACATCATCGTCGTCGCCAGGACGCCGGTCAGCGTCCAGCCCAGCCTCACGCGCTTCGAGAGCTCGTCGATGCAGCGCAACAGCAGAGGGAGCCAGGCGAGGCAGTCGACGACGCTGAGCTGCCCGCCCAGGACGCGCAGAGACGTGGTCGCGCCGAAGGCCACAATGCCCGCGCTGGCGAGCGCCGCGAGAGGATGCAGACCCCGGGAGCGGACCCAGCCGAAGGTGAAGAAGCCCATGAGGAAGACGTGGAGGGCGAACTCGAGATTGATCGCCAGCGGCAGCGGCAGGAAGAAGTAGTAGAGATTCGGCGGGTAGAGGACCGATGTCTGGAAGACGCCGAGGAATGGCGTGCCCGAGAAGGTATGTGGATTCCAGAGAGGCAGGTTGCCCGCGCTGAGTTCTCTGAACGCGAAGGGGCGCGAGTAGACATAGTAATTGACGGTATCGCCGAAGTCGTGACTGGCGATGTTCGTCTGCTGGAGAAGGAGATCCCCGAAG
Organism: Deltaproteobacteria bacterium; assembly: GCA_029261835.1. Taxonomy (GTDB): domain Bacteria; phylum Myxococcota_A; class UBA9160; order UBA9160; family UBA4427; genus JAJDAO01. The sequence goes on from JAJDAO010000072.1 coordinate 19,700, forward strand.
ACCAAGAGCGTGACGAATGCGAGCGTGAGCACCGCGTACTCGCCGGAGCTAACGCTCCGGAGCAATCGCAGGATCCCGCCGTTCCCGTCCGCGTAAGGCTTTGGGTCCGTCTCGCTCATCCAGTCTTGGGTCAGGCTCCTGGTGATCGCTGCAACACTTGATCAACCCAATGTTATCGATTGAGTGGAGGTGTTGCGACGGCAGAGAAACGTGATCGGAACGCGCCCAAACCGCGAACGCGCTGCTCGCGTCCAATCTGGGCGATTCGACTCAGCGCGCTCTGAGGCATTGGCCGCTTGGCACTTCTGCAGCTCATGCGACGTTGCCGGCACCTCACAGCGGCATCCTGGATACGAACATATGCGAGTGTCTGCCGTGTGAGCTGTGCGTACACACACACGATTCACCATGAGCCCTTGAACGTACGATACCGCAAGTCCGGCCGCAGCCGGTCGCGATCCACGACTTCGCCACCGTGTATGACACCCACGATACGTTGCGTGTTGGCAATATCGACGAGGGGATCGGCGTCCAGGATGACGAAGTCAGCGAGGTCGTCCGTCCGAAAACCGACCGGTCTTCGCATGAAGTCAGCCGCTTCGCTCGTGACCGATGCCAGGGCATCCCAGATCGACATGCCGCTCTCTACCATCAGCTCCATACTGCGGTGAACGGAGTGCCCATGAAAAGAGCCCTGCGACCACCCGGCTTCGGAGGCGGCCAGCACGGTGATTCCCGAGCTGTTCAACCTGCCGACGTTCGCCAGCAGGCGCGTGCGATCCAAACGTGCGGCCATGGCCGCGTTCTTGCCGTAGGCGGCGGGGTCTCGAAAAGAATCGAGAACATCTTTCGGGACGGTCGCCTTCAGCAACGGGGAGTCGAGCGGTGAAGGATCCTTCGAAAGCAGCGCCAACTCCGTGAGGGGCACGAGCGGAAGAATCATGGCGACGCCTCGCCCCTTCAAGCGCTTGAGAACGGCCGGGGGAAGAGGGCCCAACGGCATCCCCAGAATCGCATCTGCCCCCGCTCGCGCAGCTGCCTCGGCCGACCTCCAATCCACGACTTCGACGATCGACGGGATGCTCTGGCGCCTCGCCTCCGCCACGGCCTTTCGCATGACCTCGGGTGACACGGACGGCCTGACTGGATCTGCCTTCGTGCGATACGAGATCGCCAGAGCGGCTGCTCCGCTTCTCTTCACTCGAGCGACGGTGCCGGGCACCGCCATAGGTGACGTCACAGGCCACCCGAAGCGCAGCTTGCGAGTGCCGCCGATCAAGGGCATCTCACCGCGACCCATCGTCGCGCCCTGCAGCCCGAGTAGCTGCACGCGTTTGGCCAGATCGCGCATCCGCTCCGGCACATGGCGAGCGGTCAGAACGTAGGTGACACCACAGTAGAGATTCATGCCCAGAGCCACATCCAGTCGGGTGTGGTGGAATAGCTTGCTGTGGTGTTGACTGGATGCGTTTCCCCAGAGTGTCGCCTGCAAGTCATGAAGCCCCGGTATTAGCCAACGACCTTCACCCTCCACGACTTTGAGTTTCGTCGACTCGGCTGGCCGTTCGAGACTGACTCGACCGTCTACCAGATACAGATCCGCCTGCCGTTGCTCCCTGGCGTGCGGGTCCACCAAGCGGAAGCCGCGCAGGTGTAGGGCGGGAGCCTCTTCGACAGAGGTCTCGGTGCAGCCCAACACTGCGAGCGCGCTCAGCAGAGCCAGCAGGACTTTCATTTCATTTCGCACGAACGGTCACCCGCAATCGTCACCATCGATAGAACCCGAAGAGCTGCATGATGAGCGCCATTCCCAGCACCGAAGCCAGCAGTCGGTCACGAGCTCTGTCACTCACGCCCTCCGCTGTCGCGGCAGCGACAGCCGGCAGCAGCAGGCAAGGAAGAACGAACATGCAAATGCGAGCCGTCTCACCGATGCGAAAAGCGCCGGCCAACAGCATGGCCAACAGCGTGGCTGAGCCGAGCCAAGAGAGGGTGTACAACCTCGCGGCACGCAGACGCAGCTCACGATACCCACCGAGCAGCTGCAAGCACAAGAAGGGCGTGAAGAAGATCGCGATCTCGAGCACGGAGCCCACTCGAGACCAGAAGTATTGCTTCGGGTGGGCGAGTAGTAGGAACCCCTCCTGGTTCTCCATCGCGGTGGCCAGCTCGAAAGACGTCCAATAGCTGTAGCCGAAGACCGCGTAGAGGAGCCCGTAGAAGACCGACACGAATGCGACTACGGCGACGCTTCGCTTGAGACTCCTCTCCTGCAGCAGCTCGAAGCCCACCAGAACCGGGAAGATAAAGGCAACGCCATAGGTGAGGAAGGAGGTCGCCGCAACGCAGAGGGCACTCAACAGCAGTGACGCCGCACTGTCGCGACGAAGAAACTGGGCCAGGGCTGCCAGCAGGAGACCCGCAACGACCGCATCGATTGCAGCCAAGAAGTAGATCTGGACGGCCGGCAGCACCGCGAATAGCAGTACCGCCCAGCTATCGTGTTGCGTGCGACCCAGCTCGCGTCGCAGCAGGTTGCGCCATGCCGGCAGAGCCAGACCCAAGGCCAATCCGGCAACGACGACGGAGATGGCCGCGAAGCTCCGCAGGCTGTGATGCAGGACGTAGTAGAAGAGGACCGCGCCCGGCGGATGAGTCCGGGCATGTTCCAGCAGCACAGGCTGGAGCTCGTTGAAGTTCCGCAGGAACCAACCCGCGCTCTTGATCAGCACGGCGTCGTGCCAGTATTCGATACCCGACGCCCCCGAGCCCGCTGTCGGAACCTCCAGACCGAACTGGGCCCCGTGCAACAGGCTGGTGGCGGTTACGAGCACCAGCCCGGCGACCCACAGCAGGACGATCGAAACGCCGGGCTTCGCGAGCAGGCGCCTCGTCGAGAGGAAGGCCAGCCCGACCCCCGCGCCCCACACCAGCTGGGTCCAGGACGGAATACGGAATCTGAAGACGCTCATCGGCCAGAAATCGGAGAGATCCGGTGGATCGAGCTCCGGCTTCGGGAAGAAATGCAGACACAGCGCGTGAGCGACCACGACCAAGGCCAACATGAGCAGTGCGGCGGCGGCAAGTCGCTTCGTCTGGAAGTTCTTCTGCAGCATCAAGCTCGCCCTGTCGTCACCTGGCTGCGCTCCGCTGCCCCCTGCCGCCGGCCTCACGGCCTCAGTAGAGGAGCTCGTTCCAGCGACCGCTCTCAATGAGCTGGGACTTCTGCCGGTTCCAGGCTTCTTCGGAGCCGGCAATCTTGCATAGAGCTGCGTCGAGCTGCGCGTTCATCTTCTCGAGGCCACCCACATAGACCTGCGTCGAGGGCGCCTGAAGCATGTCCCACACTTCGGCGGCGTTGTCCGCCAGGGCACGGTCCAGCGCCTCGGGCTCGTCGAAGTGTGGACGCGGACTGAGGGCCTCGAAGGCCTTGAACGTCTTCTTCTCGTAGTACACGCCGAGATCCCGGTTCTCGTCGTTCATGTAGAGCAGCTCGAGGCCGGTACGCGCGCCGTAGAAGAGTCGAACCCTGCCCTGCCACTCGCCGACATCCCTGTATATGCGATGGATCAGAGAACGAAAAGGCGCGATCCCAGTCCCCTGGCTGATCATCACGAGATCCGCATTGCGATCTCCAGGAACCGGGAATGCGCTTCCGAATGGGCCGGTCAGCTCGACCTCATCCCCCGGCGTGAGGTCGCAGAGAAAATTCGAAACAGTACCGGGATACCGCTCGCCGTTGAACTCATCGATATAGCAGCAACGCTTCACACACAGCTCGATGACGGGATTGGTTTCCCCTTCCCCCTGTGTGCACCCCGCGATCGAGTAGAGGCGCAGGATCAGCGGGCGTCCGAGCTCCTTCGCACCGCGCAGCAGCACGCCGACAGTCTCGTACTCCTCGAAGTCATGGCCCCAGAGATTCACCTCCAGGACGATGTGGCGCACTTCCTCAGCCTGCTCGGCCGGAGTGATTCGAGTACTCGATCGAACCTTGCCCTTGAAACGCCTGCTCATGTCGTAATCGCGGATGACCGCCATCGGACTGCCCCTCTGCGCTTTCCGGCTGTGGCGCCGGAGCGCCGCGTACTATACCGCAATGCCTGCTGTGCCAGGAGCCTGCGCGGCAGACGGCGCAGACTAGGAGCCTGACCCAAGACTGGGTGGTGCGGCCCAGACGTCAAGACGCCCCGCTGGCCAGGCGCGCGAGGGAGGCATAGCCGTAGCTACGGTGACCGAGCGCAACGCAGCCAGCGGGGATGGATGGACGGCTGGACGCGCTGCCCAGTCTTGGGTCAGGCTCCTAGGCCACCAGCTCAACTCCGCAGCCAGAGCAGAAGCGATCCTCGCCTCTTGCGGGCCGACCGCAGGCATGACAGAAGCGGGCTGCACCAGCACCAACGCCTGACGTGCCGGCAACACCCCGCGGAGCAGCCTCGGAACGGCTCTTGGAGACCCGCCGCGCCAGGAAGGCGCAGACGAGCCCCACCGCGGCGGCTGTGGCAACGATCAGCCAGCTGAAGTCGGACTCGGAAGCAAGAGATGGGGACGCCGGCGCGGCCGGCGCCGCAGCGGGCGGCGAGCTGTCCTGAGGATCGGCCGAGAGCCGAGTAGAGGCCATCGGGTAGCGCACCCAGACCGAGAACGGCTGGCCGGCGGGAACCGCTTGTGGCGCCAGTCGGTGGTACATCAGCCCGTCCTTGCCCGTCAGGATTTCGGCCGCCATCGGCTCGCTGAGCAGGGAGGCCGCCGCGGCAGGGCGCTGCACGACCGCCTGAAGCTGCTCCACCGACAGACCGGAGAGCCACGTCAGCGTGATCGCGTGCTCACCAGATTCGACGCGATACGGAACGTAGTACTCGACGTGGAAGAGGGGACTCGGCGTCGTCAGCGTCAGCGCACCCGCATCAGTGCTGTATGCGATGTCGGCGAGCATGCGATCGCGCTCGTCGATACGGGCCACGGCATTGAGCTGAGCATCGGCCGGAAACGGCACGGTCACGATCGCCGGCAGCGGGATGTCGGAGCCCAATTCCCCTGTCAGCGACACCAGGACAGAGGGCCGATCGTAATCGGGCCAAAGCGCGATATCGAGCCTCTCGAGCGTCGTCACGGGCGACTGCGCACGCGCGGCCCAAGTCGGAAGAAGGATCAGGAGCAGCAGCCCGATCCGTGTCGTTCGCTTCATCGTCGCCTTCCTCTCTCCTCTACTCGCCAACGCCGGACGGAAGCCCGGCCGAAGTCCGTCTTGCGCCTACGCTCCGATGAGGCGCGGCTTTCTCTTCTCCTTGAACATCCGCGGCCCTTCCCGGGCATCCCTGGACGACATCACCACGGCCGAGACCTCTTCCTCGATCTGCAGTGCCCGATCCGGGGGAAGGCCGCGCGAGCGCACCAGCATCTGCGGGCTGAGTGCATTGCGGGCCGCTGGGCGGTTCATCGTGAGCGTCATCAGGCCATCCTGCTTCTCGACGAGCAGGTGCTCTCTTGCTCGACCATCGCTCTTCCCCTCCAGCTGTCCGGGAGATCTCGGCAGCCGGGCCCAGCCACCGAGGGAGATACTATCCTACAGCGCGAACGAGAAAGCAGCGCCGCCCCTGTCTATCGAGCAAGGATGTGCAGATGACGATCGAACCCAGTACGCCGGTGCTGGTCGGCGCTGGAGTCGCGAGCAGACACTGCGACGACCCGGCGGATGGACTCGAAGCCTTCGAGCTCATGGTGGAAGCACTCGAATCGGCTGCGAGAGACGCCGGCTGTGATCGGCTGCTCGCGCAGGCCGACTCGCTGCGCGTGCCACGAGGATTCTGGCAATACTCCGATCCCGGACGTCTCGTGGCAGACCGGGTCGGGGCCAGCCGAGCGCGCACCTACCTCGCCGAGATCGGGATCCTCCAGCAAACGCTGCTGAGTGACGCCTGCCGAGCCATCGCAGCGGGCGAGGAGCACATCGCCCTCGTCACCGGCGGTGAAGCCAGGTACCGAGCCCTGCGAGCGAGTATCGCCGGTTGCGAAGCGAGTGAGACGCTCCAGACGGATGTCGAGCCCGATGTCACCCTCAGGCCCGACGACGCGCTGTGGGATGACATGGAGGCAGAACGGGGCCTCGTCATGCCGGTGCATTTTTTCAGCCTGATCGAGAACGCTCTGCGCTTCGACCAAGGTCTCGGGCTGGAACGACACCGCGACGAAGTCGCTTCGCTCTGGGCCGGCTTCAGTCGGGTCGCGGCACGCAATCCCCACGCATGGAAGCAGACGGCCGTCTCGGCGGAGGAGATCCGTAATCCGTCCGCGAAAAACACGATGCTCGCCTTTCCCTATACCAAGCTCCACAGCGCCCACTGGAACGTCGACCAGGCGGCGGGACTGATCTTGTGTTCGGCTGCATCGGCCCGCGCGCACGGCATTCCTCGGGATCGCTGGGTGTTTCCGCTCTCGGCGACCGAATCGAATCGAGCGATTCCCGTGTCCGCACGCGCACAGATCCATCGCTGTCCCGGCGTGGCCATCGCCGGTGCCCGAGCCCTGGACCTGGCGAACCGCTGCAAGGAGGATGTCGACCACATCGACCTCTACAGCTGCTTCCCGGCTCCGGTTCGAATCTTCGCCCGGGAGCTCGGACTCGGCTTCGGCCGACCGCTGACAGTGACGGGCGGAATGACGTTTGCTGGAGGGCCTCTCAACAACTACGTGCTCCAGGCGACGGCCCGCATGGCCGAACTCCTGCGCCGCGACGCCGGTGCCAGCGGACTCGTGACCGCGATCAGCGGCTTCGTCAACAAGCAGGGCTTCGCCCTGTGGTCGAGCGAGTCGCCCTGCGAGGGATTCCAGTTCGCGGACGTGAGCGACGAGGTGGCGGCAGGCACGCAGACGCTGCCGGTCGTAGGGGAGTACCGAGGACCGGCCCGCGTCGCGAGCTACACGGTCATCTACGCGGGTGCTGACCCGGCGGCGGGCATCGCGGTCTGCGATCTGCCGAGCGGGGCGCGTACGCTGGCCCGCACGAGCGAGCCGGCGCTGGTGGGCGCCATGCTGGCGGGCGAGTTCTGCGGACGAAGGGTCGAGGTCGGCGGCGCCGGCGAGCTGCGCTCCCTGGACTCGCGCTAGCCCGGATCTTGCTCAGGCGGCTGACTGACTGTGGGGCTCGCCGCCGCCGCCCCACTCCACCGCCCATCGGGGCCCCTCCTCTGTCCCCTCTCCGCCCCTGATCCGCCCCTCTCTACCCCTCTCTGCCCCCAGGGGAAGCTGGACAGAATACGAATAAGAATTATGGTTCTTAAATAAACTGAAAGGTTGAGTTTTGTGACGACAGATTCGCCCTTCCAATGGGTCCGCCCGGCGCAGCAAGCGCGCAGCCAAGAGACATTCGAGCGGCTGCTCGATAGCGCCGAGTCCCTACTCGAGAACAAGGGCTTCGAGGAGGTCACGGTCGCCGAGATCGCGTCTGGCGCCGGCTTCTCGGTGGGGGCGGTCTACTCGCGTTTCTGCGACAAGGACGGTGTCCTGCAGTGCTTGCAGGATCGCTTCGTAACCGAAGCATGCGCCACTGCGGATGAGTCGCTCGCGCCTGCGCGCTGGCAGGGGGCGAGCATCGAGGCGGTCTTGCGCGATCTGATCAGCTTTCTGGTCCAGATCCATCGCGAGCGCATCGGCATCCTGCGCGAACTCGTCGGCCGACTTCACAGCGACGCCGGCGCGACGGAGCGCAAGAAGGACCTCATCGAGCACGTCAGCCAGCTACTGGCTGCGCTGCTTCTCGAGCGGCGCCACGAAATCGCGCATCCCGATCCCGCGGCGAGCGCCGCATTCGGGCTGCGGTTGGTCTTGGGGACGCTCGAGCAGGCGATTCTCTTCGAGGGTCGGAGCAGCAGCGGGTTCCCGACTTCGGACGACCAGCTCGCGAGCGAACTCACGCGCGCGCTACTGGGCTATCTCGGTGTCGAGCTGCGGCACTGAAGCCGCCGCTCGGTCGAAACATTCGGTCGAAACACTCGGTTGAAACAACAGGAGAGTGAAATGGCAATCAAGTTTCCTTCGGTGGAATTCTTTCAAGAGCTGGCACGACGCATGGAGGCGAAGAGTGCAGAGTTCGAGAAGCTTGGATTCTGTGACACGGTGATGGGCGTGAGAGTAGAGGGTGATACTTCGCACCTCTACGCCTTGACGTTCGACGTCTTCGAGTGCTCCAACGTACGCGAGATCTCGCATGCGGGCGATGTCGAGCTCGATTTCACTCTCGCGGCCCCCCGCGCGCTGTGGCGCGAGATGTTCGAGTCGATCCAGAAGCATGGGCAGCCCGAGCCCGGCTATACGCTGAACAGTCTCTCGCACGTTGGCGACCGAATGGAGGTGGTGTACGACGATCCAGAGGGGCACGACAAGTTCTATCGCTTCATGGCGACGCTGCAGGCGTTCGTTGATCTGGCTTCTGATCTCGAGATCGAGTGGGTCTGAGGGCTGTAACCAAAAGGAGAAACAATGAGCTACTACGGATCGACTGATTTCTCGTACAACTCCGATTTCAACCTCCGCATCCGCGACATCAAGAAGGGAAACCTGGATTTCGGTTGGCTGGATAACACTCGTGACAAGGTCGAGATCCGCCGCCGCGACGCGCGACGCGGGCTGGCGCTGAGCGACTGTGAGGTCGGCCCCTACTCGATCGAGAACTCGCCCGAGATCGTGCGCGACAACCGGGGGTTGGCGCCGCGCGGGGCGATTCTGGCCGAGGGGAGCGACCAACCTGACCTCGGTCCCACGCTCAACCGAAAGACCGATGTCTGGGGCTACCGGGTGCAGAGCTATTGGGAAGAGGCCATGAGCCGGCAGTGGAATGTCACGACAGACGTTCCCTGGCAGGACATGGACAAGTACGAGATACCGGACGAAGTGGAGCTCGCCTTCTGTCAGCTCTGCACTCTGCTCTCGGAGGTCGAGATGATCGCCACCGACCTGCCGGCGAAGTGGAGTCATCACATGAACAGCTACTTCCAGGAGGTCAAGGGCTTCATCGCCACTCAATGCGTCGACGAAGCACGTCACGCGGAGGTCTTCCGCAAGCGCGCGCTGGCCAATGGCGTGGGCCTGCTGCGCGCCAGTGTTCGTGGCGAGCACGCGCTCAAGGGCATCCTGGAGGCAGACAGCTACAGCGAGGGCAGTGTCTTCCTGCACGTGCTGGGCGAGGGCTTCATCCTCACTCTCTTCCGCTCCAGCGAATTCATCTCGCCGACACCCGTCGAGCAGAGGATGTTCCAGCTCGTCATGCAGGACGAAGCGAGGCACGTGTCCTATGGCCTCCAGCACCTTCGATACCTGATGGACAATTGCCCGGAAATCCGGCCTCAGATCAACGGCTTTCTCGACGAGGCCGAGCGGCACCTCACGGGGCTCTTCAACCCCGACCAGCTCGAATCGATGATCGTCCTGGGCGGCAAGGGAACCAGCCCCGAGTGTATCAAGCGAGGCATCGAGGTCGTGGGGGCGTTTCAGGGCAAGCAGATTCAAGAGTACTTTCAGCGAGCAGACCGCGCCGGGCTGCCCGAGCGCCGAGATCGCAGCCCACTGCTGGAGCTTCAGGAGCGGATGATTGGAATGATCCAGGCTTCCTGAAGCTCTGGGATCGAGGCATCGCCAGCACCGGGTATCCGGGCTGGTCGACAAGTGGAGAGAATACGATGGCCTACTACGCGCGCGACGATTTCTTCAACAACCAAGAGCTGCTGGACCGGTCGGTGGAGATCCTCAAGGGAAACCTGACGCTGGACTGGATGAAGCTCGACATCGAGAGAGTGAAGTGCCGCCCCAACGATCCGAGGCGGGGGCTGACCTTTGATGACACGAATGTCGGGAGCTATGGCTGGGACCACATCCCGGAGAAGATCCGTCACAATTACTCGATGGCGCCGCGCGGTGCAGTGCTACCGCCGGGATTGCCCCATCTCGGCTACAGCATCAATCGCAAGAGCGAGGTCTGGGCCGAGAACGCGCCCGCCCTCTACGAAGAATCCAAGGCTCGTCACTGGATACCATCGCGCGAGGTCCCCTGGCAGGCGGTCGAGGAGTTGGAGCACTCCGAAGAGCTGGAGCGAGGACTCGCGCAGCTCTACACCGATCTCACCAGCATGGCGACGGCGCTGGGGGATGTCCCGTCCAAATGGGTGTGGCAAATCAATCAGGAGCTGATCGAACTCAAGATGTGGCACTGCGCGCAGATGTTCGACGCGGCGCAGCTGGCGGACGTCTTCCGAAAACGTGCAATCGCGGGGGGAACTGGATTGGGGTACGACCACGCCCCGCTGGGTGAGCTGCTGAAATGTGTGCTCGACTCTGGAAGCCATCCGCACGCCTCAGCCGCCGCACACATCCTGCTCTGTGGGCTGATGCAAGCGCTGCTGCGGCACATCGGCGCCGTCTCGGACAATGCGGCGGATCAGACGATCGCGCGTTTCGGCATGCAGGATGTGTCTCGCTCGCTCTCGTACGGACACCGGCACATGGCCTATCTGCTCGACCTGCGCCCGCACGAGGCCGTGGGTCTGGCAGAACACCTCGACGAGGTCGAGAACGCCTTGGTGGGCCTACTGGCGGCGCCCATCTTCTTCTCCGCAACGGCCCTCGTGACGGCCGGTAGCCGCGAAGAGGCGAGCAATGCGATCCCGCAGGTCGTGGCTCTCTATCGCCGCTTTGCGGATGAGCACGCTCGTCGTCGCCAGGCCGCTGGCATCGCGAGTGACGCGAGCCCACTACGCGCCTTCGTCGGTGAGCTGGGCAGTTAGCCCGCTCTTCTCACCGGGTCAGTCGCTCGCGCGAAACTCGGCGACGATTCGCTCCCCCAGCCCGGACAGGAGCCGGCTCGATGAGCCCTGCGTGAGCTCGAGCTGCTTGGCCCATAGGCAGTAGCGAAAGAGCGGGTAGTCGCGGTCGACGCCGATCCCGCCGTGAAGGTGCTGGGCAGCGTGGCTGACGCGGTGGACGACATCTCCGGCCCAGATCTTCGCGATCGCCACCGCTTCTGACGCATCGCGTTCTGCGTCCAAGAGAGAGATCGCCTGTTGCGTGACCACACGCAGGCACTGAGTGTCGACGTAGCAATCGGCAGCCCGCTGCGCGACGGCCTGAAAGGTGGCGATCTTGACGCCGAACTGCTCGCGCTCGGATGTGTACTGCGCTGTCATGCGAGTGGCGCACTCGGCGACACCCAGCGCCTGGGCGCAGTGGGCCACCATGCTCCGCTGTTCGATCCAGCCCAGTACGGAAGCCGCCGACTCAGGCCCGGCAAGCAGATCATCGGGGGCAATCTCGGCGTCGGTCAGGATGACCTCGAACTGCGGTTCACCCGCCGTCGCCTGCTGTCGCCTCAGCTCCACGCCCGCGACGTGTGGATCGAGCAGGAAGACTCCGACGCCCCCGTCCATCTCGGCTGCGAGCAGCACGCGCTCCGCGCGATGTGCGAAGGGCACACAGGTCTTGCTGCCGTTCAGAATCCAGCCCGCCCCCACCCGCCCGGCCTTCGTCGTCGGCATCCGGAATTCTTCGTTGCCGCTCTCGATCAGTGCGGTCGTCAGCAGCGTCTCACCCGACGCTACGCCGGGAAGAAATCGCCGAGCCTGCTCTTCGCTCCCGAAACGCTGGATGGCGAGCGCGGTCGGCACCAGCACGGGCACGATCGGCACCGGAGCCACGCTCGCTCCGATCTCTTCGATCAGCAGACACAGGCTCTCGAAACCGAGATCCATCCCGCCGTGGGCTTCAGCGATGCCAATCCCGAGCAATCCCGCCTCGGCGAGGTCACGCCACAGCTTCTCATCGAATCGATCTTCTTCTTTCTCGATCTCGCGCAGACGCTCGTTGCCCGTCTGATCGAGCAGAATCTGGCGTGCCAGCTTCTGCAGCTCGAGCTGCTCGTCCGACAGCGAAAAGTCCATCTCTCCCCTCGTGCGGCGATCGCGAAGCGCCTATCGCCCTCGCGGCATGCCGAGCCCGGCAGCCGCTACGATGTCCCGCTGAACCTCGTTGGTCCCGCCACCGAAAGTCAGGATCGATCCGACGCGGTAACGGAACTCGAGCTTCCCCTGCAAGATGGCCCCCGGTGAATCCTGTTTGAGAGTCCCCGCCTGTCCGAGGATCTCGAGAAGAAGCCGGTAGAGCTCGATGAAGAACTCCGTGCCATAGACTTTGGCCACGGAGGCATCGGCCATCTGCAAAGTGCCTTCCGTCATCTGCCACGCCTGCTTCCAGCACAGCAGCCTCAGCGCCTCGAGGCCGACCCTTGCCCTCGCGAGGTTGTGCTGTACCCAGTGCGCGTCGATCACTCGACTCCCATCCGGGAGTAACGTTGCTCCGGCCCAGCTCGCCACTTCTCGATAGAGCATATCGGCGGAGCCATGGTTCACGAGCGACAGGCGCTCTCGATTGAGCTGGCCGGTGATCAGCCCCCAGCCGTTGCCCTCTCCTCCGATCAGATTCTTCGCAGGCACCCGCACGTCATCGTAGAACGTGGCATTCGTGCGAACGCCCAGTGTCCAGATTGGAGAAATGGAATAGCCCTCGGCATCGCTGGGCACGAGAAACATCGAGAGTCCTCGGTGCTTCTTCGACTTGGGGTCGGTACGCGCGGCGAGCCAAACGTAATCGGAGAAGTCGGCGAGGCTGGTGAACGTCTTCTGTCCGTTGATGACCCAATCATCGCCATCGCGGTCGGCGCGGGTCGTGAGGGAAGCCAGATCCGTTCCCGCACTCGGCTCGGTGTAGCCGATGGCGATCACGATCTCGCCGCGCAGAATGCCGTCGAGCACCGTCCGCTTGATCTCTTCATCGCCGTGCTCTGCCAGCACGGGACCGATCGCGTCGGTGGTCAGGAAGGGATACGGAAAGCCCGTTCGCATCACTTCCTCGGTAAAGATGTACTGCTCCATCGGTGTTGCGCCCTGGCCGCCGAGCGCCTCGGGCCAGCCCAGGCTGATCCAGCCATCGGCACCGATCTGACGCAGCGCCTTGCGAAACTCGGGACCACCCCCCTCCCGCGTCCCCTGCGAGAGCTCGTATCGGAGCTCGGGCGTCATCAGCTGCTCGAAGTAGGCCCGCAGCTCCTTCTGTAGCGTCCGCTGCCGAGGGGTGAACTCGATGCGCATGATTTCATGCCTCCCGGTCGCGCGCCGATCGCTCAGCTCGGGTTCGGTGTGATGCCCGTGCCGGCCACACGATCATCCGCAAGGCGAACAACGTAGCGCTCGCGCAGCGTGCGCAGTACCTCTTCGAGCTGGAGCGTGATACGCCGTGCCGTCAGTTGGCGGGCAATCCGCTCGCGTACCGCGGCGAGCTCGGGAGCGGCTTCTTGGGCCACCTCCCCAACCCACAGCAGATGATGGCCATACGGCGAAGTCCGTGGCCGCGACCAGGTGGCGACGGGCAGCGACAAAGCCGCAGCGGCCAACTCCGGCCCGAGTGTGGCGGCCAGACGTCTGCCACTCTGGAGTGGCAGATCGTGGCCGCCGTAGAAGCGATCGCCCAGCTCGGCCGCCTCGCCCGGCGCGAGTGTCCCCTCGAGAATCTGGCGCCGGAGCACCTCGATGCGCTTCAGACTCGCCTCTCCGTGGCCGCCGACGAAGACATGGCTGAGACGAATCCGGCGCGGCAGAGCATATTCCTCGATGTGATCTCGCAGATAGTCGGCCAGCTCCTGCTCACTCGGAGGACGCACTCTCTGCTCGGCGCGCAGCTGCTCACGAGCAGCCGCGACGAGATAGCGGCGCACGATCCTGTCGCGACGGTCGAGACCGATCGCGACAGCCCGCCTCGCGAACTCCCCGTCTTCGCTCTCCGCCTCGCCCAGCTCGAGGTAGCGGGCGAGCTGCACCAGCCGGCGACGCACCACCGGCAGTCTGTCGAGCCCCCGTCGCAGGGCCTCCTGGAAGAGGATCTCCTCGTCCACTGCCTCGGCCATCAGCTCGCTTTGCTTCGCCTCTCCGGGTGCGCGGCCCGTGCTCTGCTGCCAGCTCTCGCGCAGCTCGGCGACTCGAGCCGGGTCGATGACGAGATCCCGACGCGGGTCACCCGCCATAACCTGGGCAGACACCTGTGCGAGCAGTCCAAGCAGCAGAAAGTGGGCGAGCGGCATACGCATCATGCGGCGCAGTCGCGACATCACGGCGAACGCCCTTCGCTGGGGCGATACCAGATGGGAGAGCTCCAGGCCCGCTCCTGAATGACGGGCGAATAGAAGGGCTCATCCGCCTGCGCCAGACAGCAGCGGCCGTAGACGTCGCCGATGGCGCCTCGTTCCCGAGCTTCGGTACTGGCGGCTTCGGCCTGTGCTCCGCACTCGGTCGCAAAGGGGCTCACGCCAGCGGCCTGGCACTGTAGCGTGGACCATCGACAGCTCGGGTTCTCCAGAACGCGTACATAGTAGAAGGCTCGCTCGCGCGGATTGAAAGACTCGTCTCGCCAGACAGAACACAAGTCGCTGTAGCCTGTGCCGACCGGCTCGCAGGTGTCCGGATCCACACCGGCACCGTTGTCGGGACGGCCCGCGATCTCAAAGACCCTCTCGTGTGTCTTCCCTGCCTCGTCGACCCAGCCCTTGATGAGCTGGATGCGCTGCAGATCACCACCGGGATGACCCGGGCTGCCGGGATCCTTCAGCGCGGTCACGACGAAGCGCGGCTTTGCATCGCCTGCTCGGGGCGGAAGATCTCCTCCCATCGGAACACCATCCGCATAGGCGCGACCGACGAGGTCACTCTCACCACAGAAGTCCGGGCCGAAGTCCCAGCCGGCGAAGAAACGAAGGATCGGACGGGTGCCGCTGGTGGCGTAGGTCTCCCTGCGCCGCATCCCCTCGAAGAGTGCATCCCGGGAGTTCTCTTCAGCCCAGACGACCGCCAGGCCACCCGGGTTGTCCTCGAAGTGATCCTGGACATTTCGATAACCGGCATCGCGCCGACCCAGGTGACCCACGAAGGCATCCTCGTCGGCGCCACCGGGTGTGGCGCTGTGCGTATCGGTGCTGCCGATGAAGCCGAGCTTGAAGGGATTGATACCCAAGCGGGACTGCAAGACCAAGCCATCCTTGAGCACGTTCCGCACCATATTGCGTCGCCCGAACTCGTCGAGCGGGACCGGCAGACCGGTCTCGGCTCTCATTTCGCCGAAGACCACACCGAGAGACGAGAGGTTGTCCGTCTTGTTCTGTTCGAAGGTGCAGAGTTCGTCCTCCGTATCGAGGCCGCGGCCGGCCAGGCGATCGAAACGACACTCCGAGCTCGCCTTGTGCTGCGTCAGCTCGACCAGCGGCTCGAAGAACCGACGCTCGCGCGCCTCTTCCGGGGAAGAGGGATCGGGGAACATCAGGCCACCGCTGAGATTCGGGTTGTGGGGGATTGCGAGGACGTCGCAACCCCGACCGGCATCCGTGCACTCTTCCCTCAAGCGACGCCACAGCTCGGGAACGTTCTGCGTACCCGTGTCGTAGGTGCTGATCGGTAGCGCCGGCACGCGATCATTTCGAAAGATGACGTTGCGGTGGAGGTTCTTGTAGTTCGGCGCATCGCTGTACTCGTACGCAATGAAAGTCGTGAAGGAGCACTGGGCGGAGCGGTCGTAGTTCTCCTCTGCGGCACGGCGGATACTGTCCCAGAACTGGGACATACTCTGTGTGCAGTCTTCGCCCGGCAGACTGCAGACGATCGATCGCTGCTTCTGGTTGCTCGCATCCGTCACGCCGATGTTCTTCCACCAGCTCGCCGCCAGGAGCTGCACGTAGAATATGTTGCTGCGAGTCATCAGGCAGAGGGGCCAGAAGCTCCCTAGAGACCAGCCATCGCGGGTACAGATGTTCATCTCACCGAGAAACTCTGCATGGTCCGTAACGGCTGTAAAGTCGAGTGGTCGCCTCAGCTGTGCGATCAGGCTCTGGTTCCCATCCTCGTCGGAGAGGGTAATGGGCTCGCCTTTGGCATAGCGGTAGGCACCCCACGGATCGTTGCGCTGGCTCGAAATGTAGGAGTCGAACGAGTAGCGGGTATGCACGTGCAGATCGCCGAAGAAGGGGCGTCGCTGGCGATCGAAACTCTCACAGGGAGTGCGATCTTCCGTGCGCTCGAATGGCAGGGCCGAGGGCTCGGCTGCTGGAACACGGTCAACCGCAGTCGATGATGCGGCACAAAGAAACAGTGTCGCAGCAAAAACCCTCAACAAGCGACTAGATGCCTTCCTCCGCCACCTCGTCATGCCGTAGCCCCTCGATGCAATTGCTCGTGCCGACTAGTCAGTCGGGCGACTGAGCGTAGAGAAAGGCTACATCGGCGTCGACCGCAAGTGCGTAACTCGGAGCGGGGACTCAATCGCACTGTCTTGTGACGGAAGACTCGCGTGCGCTGCTCAGAGAGCGGGCTCCACCACGATCCGATCGGGATCGCCTCGCTTGGTCCGCAGCATCTCGAGGCCGACGGCGATGTCCTCGAGAGCCAGACGGTGCGTGATGGCTGAGTCGATGTCGATAGCGCCGCTGGCCTGCAGGCGCAGCACCTGCGCGAGGTCGGCGGCGTGGGAGCCGAAGCTTCCGAGCATGCTCAGCTCAGCGCCCAGGAAGGCCACCTGAGGCTGATCGATCCGCGGGGGCTTCATCCCGACACCGATAATCACGAGCCGGCCGCCCGCGTGGAGCATGCCGGCACCCATGGCCGTCGTGTCGGGCATTCCAACACATTCAAGAGACACATCGACCCCGCCCTGGCTGAGCTCCACGACGCGAGCCACCGCCTCCTCGCCACTGCTGACCAGCACGCTATCGGTGGCGCCGTTCTTCGCAGCACGCTCCAGGGCAGGCTTCGAGATGTCAACCGCGATCACCTGCGAAGCACCCAGGACGCGGGCCAGGCTCAGTGCCTGACCGCCGAGACCACCCGCGCCGATGACGGCCACGCGCTCGCCCTCGCGAAGCCCGGCGCGACAGGTGAGCGCGTGATACGGCGTGGCGACGCAGTCGGTCGCCACGGCGGCGGCGGCGAGCGAGACTTCGTCCGGAACACGCACCAGACTCTTCGTCGAGACGCACACCGCCTCGGCAAAAGCGCCATCGATCGTAAGACCGGGCGCTTTGAGCGATGGACAACAGGTGGGATGATTGGAGAGACACGCCCGGCACTGTCCGCAGCCGCGACCGACGTGGAGAGCGACGCGATCACCCGGAGCCCAGTCGGCGACGCCGGACCCGAGCGATTCGATCAGACCGGCGGGCTCGTGGCCCAGGATGAAGGGCGGGGGCATGAGGGACGGAAGGTCGTTGAAGAAGTGCAGGTCGGAGCCGCAGATGCCACACGCCTCCACGCGTACCACGACCTCGTCCGGCCCCGCAACGGGATAGGGAACCTCGTCTATCTGGATGGGCTTGCTCGGCCCGTGAAAGCGCGCGGCGCGCATGGTGCGAGCACTCATGTCGTTCCTTTCTCCGGTGTGACCCCGACGCGCTCACGAGCGGCGGGGACCGTCACGCCTGCCTCACAGCTCACCCGTGAAGGGCTCACAGTCGACATTGATGCAGCGGTCGAAGGGAACCGGCTGCCACTCCGTGGGGGCATAGGAGAGATGGCCGTAGTCACCGACCAGATGCAGCCACTTCACCATGCCCGGCTCGACCTCGTTGGCACCTCGACCTCTCGGAAACATGAAGCCTTCGAAACCGTTGTACACGGTCAGACCGTCGGGCCGCTGTGCCGGGCTGAGACGAGCGTTGACGATGAACTCGCCAACGTCGTTCCAGATCCGCACCAGCGAATCGTCCTCGATTCCCTTCTCTCGGGCCGCGGCCTCGTTGATCAGCGCAAACGGCTTGCCGCGGTGCGTTTCGAGCATGAGTGGGCTCGACATGTTCATCGCGTGGATGCTCCAGCGGCTGTGGCCACCCGAGAGGCGGAAGGGGTGCTGGCCTCCCATGGGCGGCGGCTCCTTGTGCACCGGTAGGTCCTCCCCCGCCTCCCGATACCAGGGGTGGTCGATCAGAAACTGAGCACGCCGCGTGAGTGTGGGGTAGGGCTGTCCCTGCTCGATGTGATTGCGCAACGGCGAGTGTGTCTCGTTCTTGGGGAACGGGGAGGCGTTCGCCTTCGCGAGCGCGATGAAGGACCAGTCCGCGTAGCGACTGTGACCCTTGCGCCGGAAGGTGTCCAGCGTCGTGCCCTGCGGCATGTTGCCGGAGGTCACCGCGTCGGCCAGCATGGCCGCGGCGGCGCTCTCCTCGTCCGCCATCGTGCCACTCAACGTGAAGGCATCCCACAACGCGTCGAAGCGACGCGTCTCGCCGCTGAAGTGCGGGTAGCTCTCGAGCCCGCGCGCTTCGGCGCGCTCTGCCAGCTTCTTGCAGAGATCCCCCAGCACTTGCCACTCACCGCGCGCTTCGCCCGGCGGTGTCGCGACGGCCTGCCCCATCGCGAGCACCATGGACCACGGAGTCGGCATGCTGAAGGATGTCTTCTCGTAGTGTTGTGTGGCGGGTAGCAAGATGTCCGCATAGAGCGCAGTCTGAGACATGCGGTAGTCCATGCACACCACCTTGTCGAGCTTGGGCCAAAGGTTCTCGAGCAGTGCCTTCTTGCCGCCGCGCGTACGCCGCAGCGTGTTGCCCCCTATCTCGAGCAGCACCCTGGGTGGAGTCAACGGGGTGCTGTCGGCCACCTCTCCCCAGGCCTTCGATGCAATGGCCTCTCGCCAATAGTCGTCGAACTTGCGAACCATCGTGGGATCGCTCCAATCGCTGCGATTCCAACGCTCCTTGTAGCCGGCGTGCTCGTACCAGAAGAAGGCCGGCGGAACAATCGAGCGACTGGTCACCGCCTTCAGCAGCTCGCGGTCTGGCAGCTCTCCGGTGAGACTCGGATCCTGGGCCACGAGGTGATCACGGATCATGCGGCTGCCGTCGAGCAGCTCCTTGCCGCCCTCGACACCGGGCTTGGTCTTGCCCATGACCGTCGACAGGCCATCGAAGAGCGACGAGCACCACCCCCCGACGCCGGCACCCTTCTTGCCCCAGTTCCCAGTGAGCCCGAGCATGAGCAGCATCGAGCGGGTCATGAGATCGCCGTGAAAGTACTTGCAGACACCAGCACCGAGAAGAATCCGCGTGCGTCTGCTCGCCACCTTGCGCGCCAGCATGCGAATGGTCTCGGGATGGGCCTCACAAACGCTGCTGGCCTGCTCGGGTGTGTAGTGCGCGTCGAGCAGGCGTCGCACGCGAGCGAAGAGCGGCTCGACGAGTACCGTGCCGGCATCGAGGGTCTTCACCTCGCAGCCCTCTTCGAGCTCCGGCGCGAAATCGAGCAACAGGTTGGCGGGTTCGGCGGGCACCAGGCCCCTCTCCGGGTGAAGCTGAAAGAAACGGTCGTCGCGACCACCCTCTTGGACATGGCCCTCGCGCAGAAACTCGTCGGTGTCCGTGCGTACCAGAAGCGAGAGATCTGTCTGCGAAGAGGCGAACGCGCGGTCCACCAGCCCTTCGCTGACGATGACCTGGCACATGGCCAGGGCCAGAGCGGCGTCGCTGCCGTGGCGCACTGGAACGTGGTAGTCGACATGGCTGTGCGAGGGATTCACGTCGGTCGAGAAGAGCGCCACCTCCGCGCCCCGGTAGCGCGCCTCCGTGATGAAGTGGAAGCTCGGAATGACGGTGTGCGCCGGGTTCGAGTGCCAGATCAGGAGCAGCTCGGTGTGGAAGAGATCGTCCATCGAAGCCGCGAAGGAGAACTTCCCGAAGACCTGCTGGTAGCCGGTGAAGAAGTCGTTGATCGTGCCGTCCACATCGAGCACCGTGACGCCCAGTATCCCGGTGAAGCGGGCGGTCGGTGGAACCGTCACGATCTCGGGGCTCATCTCTGTCACGATTGCAGCGGGGCCGACTTCCTCGATGGCATCGAGCATGGCGTCGGCGACCTCGCTGAGGGCCTCATCCCAGGAAATCCGTTCCCAGCGCCCCTCACCGCGCTCACCACTGCGACGCATCGGATGTAGCAGGCGCTCCGGCCCTTCGAGCTCTCGGCTCCAGCCAAGGCCCTTCTGGCAGACGAGCGGGTTCATGTCGGGCACGCCGGGCTCGTTCGGCTCGATCACACCGGCAGCCTCTTCCCGTACGACCTTGCCGTCCTTCGTATACACATAGAGGGGGCAGTCGCCCGGCATGCAGTTCACGCAGTGGGTGCCGAAGGCGACTGCGTCCCACTCCTCGCTCACGTGTCTTCGTTGCCTCTCCTCGCTGGCACTTCTCGCTTCGACATCGCTCATCCGCCGATCTCCTCTGCGCCGCTCCCGCTGATCGGGGATGTGGTGTTGGGCTCGGGCGTAGCGGGCTCTCGAGTGAAGGGCCCGAATAGACTCTTCCATTCGTAGACGATCAGTGCGTCGAGCAGCTCGGACTTCCCACCCTGGCGCACACGGTCGATCTCGCTGCGAATCGTCGACAAAGCGTCGTGCACGGACGGTCCGAAGATCGATTCCATGTACTCTGGCGGGATTCGCGGCGTCTCCAGGTCGATGGAGCGATCCTCGTTCAGCCGGTAGGGGGAGAGCGGAGGTACGTAGAAGACATTCGGTTCGGTGCCGTACTCGGGATGCAGCGGGAGAGCCACCTTCCACTCATAGACGAGCCGGTGAACGGTGTCCTTCTCGTCGTCGAGGCGACCCACGAATGCGAGGCGGCCCGGGCAATTGCGAGCGCAAGCGGGGGCCACGCCCTGCTCGAGACGCGGAAAGCAGAGATTGCAGTGCTGCGCGATGCCGAGGCTGTGATTGAAATAGATCTTCTTGTAAGGACATGCTCGCATGCAGTCGCGGGAGCCGCGGCACGTTTCCTCATCGCGCAGCACGATGCCGTCCTCCTCGCGCTTGTACATCGCACCACTGGGGCAGGCCTCGACGCAGGCAGGCTTCGTGCAGTGATTGCAGATACGCGGCATATAGAAGAAGAACGAGTTGGGATACTCGCCCGCCCCCTGATCTTCGTCCCAGTTGGGCCCCCAGGTGGCGGGCGACTGGTCTTCCTGACTCGGCTGCAGGTGGACCGACTCTCCCTTTCCGCCGTAGAACACCTCTGCATGATTGAAGGACCAACCGCCACCGAACTCCTCGCGGGTCGGCTCGCGTCCGAGCACCAGCTTGCCATCCCGGTAGCCGCCGCCCATGCTCTCCCAATCTCTTGGCGTTCCGCGACCGGGAATGGTGTTCACGCTGCACCACCACTGGTACTCCTCACCCGTCTTCCGGGTCCAGAGCATCTTGCAGGCCACGCTGCAGCTCTGGCATCCAATACACTTGTTCAGGTCGAATACCAGGGCGACCTGAGGGCGGGCGGACGATTCATCCAACGTGGTTGTCATTGCGCTGCACTCCCCTGTCCGGGTTCATCTCTCACGCTCTCCGCTGTCTCGTCCCTGCCGCCCCAGGGCGGAGTCTCGGGCAGCGGCCGGTTCGCGATCTCGCGCGCCTCGTCGGCCGGCAGCCCGAGCAGCTCGAGCAGCTGCTGCGCCATCAGCGAGTCCGCATTGCCGGGCATGACTCCCAGCCGCTTGGCGATCATCGTGCCCAGCACGGCTCCGCCGACAACAGCCAAGCTCGTCATTCGATCTGTGCTCTTGAAGCGACCTGAATCGAAGCCGGACTCGAGCGAGTTGGCGAGACGATGAAGCAGGCTCGACTCGAGCTGTGCAATGTAGTGGCCGGTCTGAACGACGAAGGCGCCCCAGACCGGGTCGTTGTCCACCATGCGCACCGTGAGGCGAGCTCCGAGCGAACAGGCGTGGGCCGGGTCCGCGATGTCGGCCTCCAGCGCATCGAGCAACTCACCGTGCTGCTCGATCGTCTCGGCGACGACTGCCTCGAAGAGCTGCTCCTTCGAGGCGAAGTGGTTGTAGAAGGAGCCGATCGCGACGTCTGCCAGCTCGGTGATCTCGTTGATCGGTACCGGCTCGAGGCTGCCCCGGATCGCGATCAGACGACGTGCGGCGTCGATCAGGCAGGCGCGCGTCTGCCGGCGGCGGCGCCCGGCTCGGGTCTCCACTGCTGAGGCTGCCTGGCCCATGCTCGCGCTCGCCTCCCGGTGGCTAGGGCAGTATTATGAAGAATTCTTCATTTATGCGCAATTCTTCATTTTGAGATCAGGACAGAGGAGCCCACAGTCGACTTCTGGCCCGCAGCCCTCCAGATCGGGCTATTCGAGAGGGTTCGAAGCGAGGCCGTAGAGCTTCTTGAGGTGCGCGAAGAACGCCGGGCCATCGTTGGCCGCATCCGCCCGCACGCGCTGCAGCGTGGGGCGCTCGCTCAGGCGCTCCATGTAGGCCTCGAGGCGGGGCACGTCGGCCAGCGGATCCTTCCCGAACTGCGCCGTCGCGACCAGGCTCACCACGGGAAAGTGCAAGACGGCGCTGACGTCTACCGCGCTGAAGGCACCGCCGAGCAGGAAGCCGTCGAAGCTCGCCAGACTCCGCAGTGCCGTGATGCCTCTGAGGATGGTTTCCCGCACCTCGTTCTTGACGACTTCCGGCGCATCGACCCCCATCAGTGTCGCGGGCAGCATGCGACGCGCGGCGAGCTCCAGGTAGAGATCGATGATCTGGCTGAGCTCGCGCAGCTTCGCGCGCTGAAAAGGCGACTTCGGAAAGAGCGGGACGTCTGGATAGGCATCTTCGAGGTACTCGACGATGCAGCGCGATTCAGAGATGAAGCCCTCATCGGTCTGCAGGCACGGCACCTTGCCCAGTGGACTCATCTCCAAGTAGTCCGGTCTGTACGCGGAACCCGCACCGGTGTAGACCAACACCTCTTCGAACTCGATCCCCTTCTCGAGCATGGCGAGCTTGGGCACATTGTAGTAGTTGCTGGTGGAGAAGCCGTGAAGCCTGAGCATTACAGTACCTCGTTGGTTGCTGTGCTCGTCGCCTGAGTCTTGCGACGCTCCGCCGGCAGAAAACGGCGCCACATCAGTGCCAGGCCGACGATCATCACGATGCTCGCAGCCAGAGCCCACGGATTGCCCGGGGCGTAGCGCCGCTGAAGCAGGATGCCGGGCCGCCGCTCGATCCGCTCGAGCAGCAAGTTCGAGCCGTCTGCCAACCGAGTCGCTTGGCGTTCGGCCAGCCAGAACTCCTCTGCGCCCTCCCCCGCGCCCTCCTCTGCGCCCTCCTCTGCGCCATGGCTGGGCGGTATCTCGACGCGAACACGCGCCAGGGCGCCGCCGCCTCCCGCCGCTGGAGGATGCAGATAGAGGAGCGAGACGTCGACGCGGGCGAGCTCGCAGTGCCCGTCGACCTCCAACTGGCAACGCGTCCCCGCGCGCTCGAAGTGCGCCACCGGCAGCGACACCGGGCGAGTGAGCAGTAGAAGGTGACTGCCCAGGCCGGAAGAGAGCGGGCCGTTGTAGCTCACCGTGGATGTCGTCTGGCGGCCTGCCGCATCGCGAACTTCGACCTCCGCCCAAATCTGCTTGAGGCCGCCATCGGGTAGCCGCGGGGCGTCGAGGGAGACCAGGCGGGCCTGCCGGCCATCGTCAAGGCTCTGCCAGGCTGAACCCAGCACGAGTTGGCCGTGCGCTCCGCCCCAGAGACCGCCTACGCCGTGTGCCAGGAGCCCGAGCAGGAAGCCCACGTGCACAACCGCGGCGGCATACGCGTGCCAGGCCCGAATCCCGGCCCGCCACCTGCGCGCGACGTTCAGCCAGGTGGCGAGCAGGGTATTCAGGGCGTAGAGACCCAGAGTCGGAATCAAGAGATAGAACCACAGGTGTACGGCGGACGGCGGTGCGAAGAAGCCGCGAATATCGTCCATCGCGATCATGGCCGAAGCACCGTCACGTGTGGCCGCCAGCACGACCGAGCCCACGGCGAGCAGCAGCACCGTGAGCTGACCGCACAGCACACCCAGCCCCTGCGAGTAGAGCCAGGCCCAACGCGGCTCGCGGCTGGCTTGCTCGAAGGAGGTGGCGGCGGCATCAGAAGGCATGACTCGACCTCCCGAAGAAGAACGAGGTCCCCACGTAGGCGACCAAGACCCAGACGAAGCCGACAAGCGCCAGCAATGGCCGGACCCAGGGCTTGTCACTGAGTGAGGGCGTGAGTCGCAGGTGGATGAAGCTCGCGTAGTGGAACCACAGAATCACGGACCAGATGATCTTGACATCCCACATGAAGTAGGCGCCCCAAGCCACCACACCCCAGATACCGCCGCAGACCATGGAGACCGACCAGACGCCGAAGCCCTGGAGCGCGAGCCGGTCGACACGAAGCAGCCAGGCGGGATCGCGCTCACGCAGCCAGACGAGCGCCGCCGCCGCCGCTGCGGCCCACAGCGCATAGGCGGTGAACGAGAGAGGCACGTGCAGCGGGTACCAGATGGTTCGCATCAGTGGTGGCGGAAAGCTCAGGCCCAGCGGAAACTGCAGTGCAACGAGCAAGGTGATGACACACAGCGCCAACAGCGATCCGGCGTAGCAGCGAACATCACGCCAGGTGGCGGCCGTCACCAACGCGATGGCGAGGGCAGCGGTGGAGAACGATTCCACCTTGTTGGTGAGCGGAAAGAACCCGATGGCCAAGCCGCGATACAGCATGGCGGTGAAGTGGATCACGGCACCCACCCGGAGCAGCCAAACCGCGATCTTTGACCAAGCGAACGTGGCGAGGAGCGCGGCCGCGTAGCAGCCAAGCGCGACATAGAGGGGCAGCGCCTGGGCGAATTCGGATACGGCGCTGGGCGCAACGGTCGAATCGGGCATGACGAGAGGTGCCTATCTCTGGGAACTCACGACTCCGCCGTCGACCACCAGCTCGGTGGCCGTGACGTAGCTCGCTTCGTCGGAAAGAAGGAAGCGCACCACTCGGCCGACCTCCTCGGGTCGCGCGAGGCGCCCCAGCAAGGTCTGACGCTCGAGATTCTGGCGCAGGCCAGGAACGGAGAGGGCCAGCTCGAGCATCGGCGTCTCGACGTAGCCGGGACAGACGGCGTTGACCCGAACTCCGTGTGGTGCGAGATGGTCAGCCAGAGATCGTGTGAGGCCGAGCAGGCCGGCCTTCGAGGCGCAGTAGGCCGGTATCGCGCCGTGACCGAGCATCGCGTCGATCGAGGCAATGCCGACCACGGCCGAGCCCGCGTTCCGGCACAGATCGGGCAGCAGCGACTGGACGACAAACGCATGCGCGCGGAGATTGACGTCCAGTACGGCGCTCCAGCTCTGCTCGGTGAGATCGTCGACCGGGGCTACCTGCACCACGCCTGCCGCGTGGACCAATGCGCCGATCGAGGGGAGTTCGCCGTGAGTCACCTCCAGCGCTGCCTCGATCGCATCGCTTCCCGTGAGATCGATCTGCACCGCCACGGTCGCGACATCGAATCGCTCCTTCAGAGACCGGGCAACCCCCTCGGCCTTGTCTCCGTCGAGATCCCAGATCGCGATCGGCCGTCCGACTTCGGCGAGCGCGATGGCGGATGCCTCCCCGATGCCGGATGCACCGCCCGTAATCACGACGCCCGTAGTCGGACCCACTGTCATGGAAGCCATGGCGGGCAACATTAGCAGCTCGGCCCGGAATACCCGTCGACCTGGCCCTGATGCGGCATTCGGATCAGGGCCTTACCCCGAATGGCGCGGCGTCTACTGCGGCTGGTTCCATTCGATCCAGCCGAGGCCCTGACGCCCATCGGCAGCCTGGAAGTTGGCCAGACACCGCGGGAAGCGCGTGACGCGGCCGTCGGGGTCGACCAGTAGCACCGGTGCAAAGTGCCGCGGCGATACATCCAAGTGTAGGTCTCCCGCTTCGATCCTGCCCGACGTGGGAAGGCCCTCCGGGCCGAGCTCTTCGCGGGCGAGCGAGTGGTGGATGGGCTCGAGCACGGCCCCGGACGGCTGCACGTAGCCGGCCGCCCAAGGGAAGTCCTGGCCGTCCAGGGTGCGGGGCGCCACGGAGTGGAAGCGCGTACCGTCCTCCAGCCAGCCGGCGTTCCAGCACCACGCAGTCTCCCACCAGTCGCGTGCTCCCCAAGAGTGGTCGCGCTGGCCGTGGCCACTGAATTCAAGTGATTCGTCTCCGATGCGGATACGGCCGCTCACACGACACGGGATCTCGTAGCGCGTCATATCTCGGAAGCGATAGCCGCCGGGGCCGTCGGTCTCCCAGAGCAGATCCAGACTCAGCTCTCGCTTCGGGCCCTGAGGCGGGCGATAGACATCGGCGGGATCTTCGAAGACGCGCGCCTGCGCCTCGAGTCCAACTCGAAAGCGCGTATTGGGCTCTTCGCAACGGTGCGTCGCTCGCAGCGAGCCATGCTCGAGATCCAGCGAAGGCGGCTCGGGGATGGGTACGTCGTGATCCACCACCATCACGAGCGGGCGCCCCGCCCCCACCACGCAGGCCCAGTACCACGTTACGCCGAGTGCCGGATAGAATCCAACGCGGACGTAACCACCGAACGTGTCCTCTTCGCCCTGCTCGTCGCGGTGGAAGTCGAAGTAGTAGGACTCGTTCCAGAAGCGCTCGTCAGACGGCTCGTGGCGCCCCTCATCCTTTGGATCGATCGGAAAATCATGCATCACGAGAGTATTCCGAAAAGGCAAAGCCCGGTAAACCCGGACGGCTCGCCCAGCGCCGGAGAGCAACCCGGCCAACACATCACACGGACGGACCCTCGACGCCCGCTTCCAGGCGCTCCTCGCACAAACAGATCGCCTTCTCGAGCAGTAACAGCAGCTCGTCACACTCGTTCCGCTCGATCAGGATGCCGGGCTTGAACTGCAGCACCGAGCGCTCGAAGCCGGCGAAGAACGCCCAGAGCCCCACCTCATAGCCGGCCGCACTCATCAAGACGCCGCCGAGCGGGTTGTCGAACTCGAGCCCGATCACCAGACCGCAGCGCCGAATGCCCTTCAGGAAGGGATGGTGCTGCTGCAGGCGGAGAAGGCCCTCGCCGAGGTACTCCGACATCTCCTGTACGTTCTCCAGCACGCCCGGCCGTTCGAGGATCTTCAACACCTGGAGGGCCACGTGGCAACCGATCTCGGAACCGCCGAAGGTCGAGACGTGCCCCCAGCCCTTCTCGCGCAGCCAGCCGCCGGCGCGCTCACTCAAGACGGCGGCGGCGATCGGATACATGCCACCGGACAGCCCCTTGCCCGTCACCAAAATGTCCGGCTCGACGCCGTACCACTCCACACCCCACATCTTCCCGGTGCGGCCCAGACCGGTCTGCACCTCATCGGCGATGTAGAGGCTGCCGTATTCGTCGCACAGCGACTTCACGGCGGACAGATAGTCCTTCTCCGGGAGCGGAAACCCGTAGGTCGCTGGGATGGTCTCCATGATCACTGCAGCCACGTCACGCTCCGCCAGCGCTTTGCGCATGGCGGCCAGATCGTTGAACGGAACCTGCTCGAACTCGCGGCCGGCACCATCGGACAGGAAGAGCTTCGCGTTCTCGACGTCTCCAGCCGGCAGCGACAGACCCGTGTGTCCGTGAAAGCTGCCGATCAGGCTCACGATGCGGCGCCGGCCCGTAGCCCAGCGCGCGCTCTTGATCGCGATGTCGTTCGCCTCGCCGCCCGATGCCGCGAACACGGAATAGCGCAGTGCACCCGGCGAGACTCGCGCCAACGTCTCGGCCAACCGCGCCCTGCCCTCGCTCGCAAAGTGGTGGTTGCCGACGTCGTAGCGATCGATCGCCTCATGCAGCGCGGCGACGATCTCCGGGTTTCGATGACCCAGGCTGAACGTGCCGCCATTGATGTGAACGTCGAAGAGCTTTCGCCCGTCGAAGTCCCAGAAGTAGTGCCCTTCGCGCCGGCCCATGACGGGAGGGCTGCCGAGCATCTGAAACGTTTCCACGCGGTTCGGGCAAACAAAGCGTGCGGCGAGATCGAGAACCTCTTGCTTGGACTCGCTCGTAGTCGGGGCCTGGCTACTCATCACTCGTCTCCGCTGCAGCGCGCAAGATTCGCGACAAGGCTCTTGCGGCAAGGCTCTTGCTTCAATCTTGCGAGGGTAGCGCCGGACGGGCGGCTGCGTCTCCCGCGGATCGGGGCGCCCGGGATGGAGCGACCTCTTCATACGAACCTTCGCAACGTTCGGGCGCGGGCTCAGTCCGAGTCACTCGATGCCTGCTCGACATCGTCCTGAGGATGCCCCAGCTCCTTCATCTGGTCTCCCAGGTAGGAGTGCTCCATGAGCGCCTTCATGGACTCCTGCTTCTACTCGGGCATGGACGGGAGCGGCTCCATCTTGCCGTGATGGAACTCGCGGAAACCGTCGAAGAGCTTCTCGCGCACCTCTTCCAGCGTCATGGCGCGGGGCTTGATGATCGGCTCCCCCGGGTCGCACTTTCGGCAGCCCCGCACGGCGATGTGGTGTCTCACGTCCTCGAAGAGATCGGCGTCGGGGCGGGGCGTGATGGCCAGGAAGAATGCTTCGTTCGGGTTGTGGAACTTGGACAGACCGATGGTGCGGTCCATGTCCGCGATCGTCTCCTCGGGATACGCCTGGCCATCACCGGGGCGAATCACTTGAATGACATGTGAGGCGGACTGCCACTATCGACTAGCCGGTGTGGCATAGTGCTCCACAAGATGCCGGAGCCGTGGTTCGACATCTCTTCTGCGATCTCGTGGCGGACTCCGTACTTCGCTCCAGGCCACTCCGCGAGACCCGCAAGCCCGGATGTCTCCTAACGAAAAGTCAGCAGTGCGTTTCTCGCAGATGACGACACGTCGGCCCGGGCCCCGAGTAGCGAGCGATACCTTTCCGTCCTGGATCGCGGCCAAGAGATGGCTGTCACGCCCGAGAGTGTGACATCTGTGGACAATCGATCATGTCCGGCCAGTCGAGTGAGTGAAGCTGCGAGGCATTCTTGCCGGTTAGTCCTCGCTCATCATCTCGATCCGGCGGCGCGTGATCACATGGAACCCGGCCAAAGAAAGGGCGGCTCGTGAGCATGTGAACCGCTTGGCTGGACCGCCTGGGTTCCGAGTCGAACCGGCTTGTTGTTTCGTCCGAGAGACTGCAGTCACGAACGCACCAAGTGCGCTGAGGGCTAGCGTAATCAAGGGCTTGCGCGGTTTCCCTTGGTGTTGGCGAGGTCGTGGCGGGTCATGCCGTCGATTGCCTTGACGTCGGTCGTGAGCCGTCGATCTGTCTCCTGTGTGGCGATATCCCTATGGCCGTAGTCTTGGTGATCAGGTGCGGCCGGCTCTGCTGTGATCATCGAGGCCAATACGCGTTGGTGAGCAACTTACGGGGAAGACCCCACTGGCTGGTACGGAATTCGCACGGGTCCTCGGCGACCGGCGGCTGCACGGAGTTGCGGCAGCTCGGGAGTGGTTCGCTGTTTTGTGAGCAGATACGAGCAGATACGAGCAGATACGAGCAGCAAGAGGAGAAGATGAAGATTCACGCCCTGCTACGACACCGTGCGCAGCTCGCGGCGCTGGCGGTTGCAGTGCTTTGCTTGGCACAGCCGGCTACCGCTCAGATCGCCCTCTCCGTGCACGATCTGAACGTCTATGCCGCTGCTCCGATCGCAATGCCAGAGGGTCGCATCTGCGTAGCCTGTCACACGCCGCACAACGCGAACTCCACCGTGGCGCCGCTGTGGAACCACGCGGCGAGCGGCGGCGGCCACAGCGCGTATCCGTCGGGCGGAAGCATCCAGGCCGTGGACCTGGGGGCTCCGGCGGGAGTCTCGCTCCTCTGCCTGTCCTGCCATGACGGCAGCGCGGCGCTGGACGCCTTCGGCGCCGGCACCCAGACGGTCGGCGCAGCGGCGGTCACGCTGACCGGAACCACGCTAGTGGGCATGGACCTGTCGAACGACCACCCCGTGTCCTTCACCTTTGACGCGATCCTGGCGGCGGCCGACGGAGAGCTCAACAATCCGACCACAACGGCTTCGGGTCTCGGCGGCAACATCGACACCGACATGCTGTTCGGCGCCGGCAATGACCAGATGGAGTGCGCGTCCTGCCACGATGTGCACAACGGAGCCGGCGTGGTCGGACCCCTGCTGCGCAAGAGCAACGCTTCGAGTGAGCTCTGCATCACCTGCCACAACCTCTAGCGAGCCCAGCGCTGCCTGGTTGGCATCGCCGAAGCTCGTACGGTGGCGCTACTGCGCAACTATAGAAGGCGGTTTAAAAACGAGCGGGCGTACACGACCAAGAGTATGCCCGCCCTCGCATTGCGGGGTCGAGCGCAACGCTTCCCAATCTTCTCAATCCGCTCGGAGTGGCTAGTCTAGGCAACCAGATGCTGGGGCCCGCCAGGGCCCGTGACGGCGAGAGCCTTCTCCCCCCGGCTGTGGGTGGCTCTGCGACCGAGGAGAGACGTAGCGTGGCTTGTCACTGCGAACGGGTCCGTGCGAGCGACACGACGAGGGCGTTGGCTCGCAGCCACCACGACCGGCTGGGCGGACGCCGGCTCCTGATCGGCCTCGCCGTCCTGCTGGCCGCGGCCTGCGCCGGCACACGAGGCCCGGAGAAACCGGTGGAGTACGTCTTCTACCCGGCCGCTCCCGAGATTCCCCGCATCCAGTTTCTCGCAACCGTCGGCACGGATTTGGACGTGAAGGGACCGATCAGCTGGCTCGAGGACTTCCTCTACGGAGAGCGAGCCCCCACCCCGCTGATGAAGCCCTATGGGCTCGACATTCATGAGGGGAAGATCTTCGTTGTCGACACCATCGCCGCCGGCGTCGCCATCCTCGACATCGCCAATAAGAAGACCGAGACGCTCGGCAACAAGGCGCCGGGCCGTCTCAGGAAGCCGATCAACATCACGGTAGACGAGGACGGGACCCGTTACGTGACGGACCGGATCCTGGGGCGCGTATTGATCTATGACGACCAGAACCGTTATCTGAATGCCTTCGGCGATCCGAAGAGCTGGGCACCAACCGACGTCGAGATTGCCGACGATGAGCTCTATGTAGCCGACCGCGAGAGCGGTCAGGTCCTCGTACTCGACAAGTCCAGCGGCGAGGTGCTGCGGCGGCTGGGGAGCGAGGGAGTCGGTGTCGCGCAGTTCATGTTCCCCACCAACCTGGCGATTGACGGCGACGGGAACGTCTACGTTTCCGACACGCTCAACTACCGCATCCAGAAGATCGATCCGATGGGTAATGCGCTCCAGCAGTTCGGCGAGGCGGGGGACGGGCTGGGCCAGTTCGCCCGGCCCAAGGGGATCGCCGTAGACCGCGAGAATCGCCTCTACGCGGTCGACGCCGCCTTCATGAACGTCCAAGTGTTCGACGCCGAGGGCCGACTCCTGCTCGTCTTTGGCGGGGGTGGGGGGGCCAATCCGGGGGATATGTATCTGCCCGCGAAGATCAAGATCGATTACGACAACCTCGAGCTCTTCGCCGACCGGGTGGCTCCCGGACATGAGGTGGAATACCTCATTCTGGTGACCAACCAGTACGGCCCGAACAAGGTCAACATCTACGGATTGCTGAAGCAGAGTGCAGGGGAATAGCATAGGCGGCTGGTTCCACCCGGACTCGGGATCGCGAGAGCGACTGCGCGCGAGCTCCGAATCCGGCGGAACTGCAGATCTCGTGTCCATCGATGGAAGGCAGGCTTTGCTCGGCAAGGCTCTCCGCCTGCTGTATCACCTCGCGGTCCCGATCGTTCTTTGCATCGCGATCGGTTGTGCCACACCCGAAGAGAGCTATCGCGTACTGAGCTTCTTCTTGGACGATGTTCCGCTGCCCGAGAGCATGCGCCCGCCCCCCACTCCCGAGGAGGTTGCGATCGGGGACCAGGGTGGCGTGTCCATCCGTCCGAAGCGGCCGAGCTTCGAGTGGGTGACCCACGATCCCGACTGCGACGAGTGCCATGCCTCGAAGGAGACGCCGCTTCCCTACGCCGACGCGCCGGATCTCTGCTGGGACTGCCACGACGAGGAGGATTTCGCCGACGACGTCTCCCACGGCCCCTTCGCCGAGGGAGCGTGCCTCGAGTGCCACACGCCCCACAAGTCGGAGCACGCGAGCCTCCTGGTCCACGCGGTACCGGAGCTGTGCACAGGCTGCCACGACCACACGACCTTTCCAGAAGTCGAAGAGCATCAGGCGGAGCAGGGCGAGGACTGCGTCGAGTGTCACAATCCCCATGCAGGCCCTGAGGAGTACATGCTGCAGCCTGCTGCAGCAGCGCCAACGGCTCGAGCCACGACGACCCTGGCGAGCACATTGGGGACGGCGCCATGAGTGCGAGCAAGCGACTCGCCCTGCTCCTCGTGCTGCTCATCGCCGCCAATGCGGCTCCAGCCGCGACAAATGGGAACGGGCCCGAGTCGGCACTCCTGAAGGCAGAGCGTGTCGATGGATACGTGGAGTTGGGCTTGCGCGGTCGAAACGACAGACGCAGCCGACGGGGATCCGGCACGTCCTTCAGCCGGAACGAGCTGAAGCTCGACCAGATCCTCCATCTGGACGTCGAGGGATTCGTCTACTACCCGAGACTCCTTCGCTTCAACGCGGGGCTCGACCTCCACTTCTTGCAGGAGGTGCAGAGAGGGGACAGCCTGATCCTCCCGGGTGGCGACCTGCAGCTCAACTTCCTCGAGTCGAAGCCCTATGGTCTCAGTCTCTTCGGCCACGTCAGCCAGGACGAAGTGGAGGAGACCTTCGGTCGAAGCTTCGAGAGCCGCGTCGAGAGCTACGGCGCGGGCTTTCGCTATGGGCTCGGACCCCTGCCCTTCCGGCTCCGCTATACGCACCGCTTCCGAGAACGGAGCGGCGACCCGACTGTCGATCTCGTGGAGAAGGCAGACGAGATCAAGTTTTCGGGAGATTATCGAATCCGAGAAGGCTCTGACGGCGACGTCCGATACCTGTTCTCAGACTCGATAGAACGCGGACAGAAGCGCCAGCGGCACGAGTTCTTGTTGAACAACAACACGTACTTCGATTCCGCCAGGCGCAAGAGGTTCACGGGCGTCGCCCGCTATTACGCGTGGACCGGGCGAGGAGACACTTCCAACACTACCGTGTCTGGAACCTACGACTGGCAGCACACGAGTCACCTCGACAGCAGCTATCACTTCGACTACCAACATCGAAAGTTCAACACGCAGGCCAGCGACCAGTACAACTTCAAGAGCTCCGTCTCGCACCAGCTCTACGGCAGCCTCGGCAGCACCGCAACGGTCTTCGGAAACGTTCAGGACGCGACCTTCGGCAAGCTCGGCGAGTACGGGATGGGGATCAACGAGAGCTACACCAAGCGACTGGGAAGCTGGGGGCGCCTCGACCTCGGCCTGGGTCCCTTCATTCGATTGCAGCAGACGAGGCCGAAGCAGAATACGGCCTTCATCGTCGACGAGAGCGTGGTCTTCCCGGACGCCAACCCCGTGGAGCTGCGCCGCTCGGACATCGAGATCACGACCATCGTGGTCACTTCTCTGAACGGTGCGACGACCTACGTGGAGGGTACCGACTACACGATCCGGAGCATCAATCGCCGAACCGAGATGGAGCGCATAGACCGTGGAGGCAGCGTGGGCATCCAGCTTGGCGAAGTGGTGCTGGTCGATTACCAGTATCGCTTGACGGGCAGTCACGATCTGCTGGCGTACGGCTACAACTCCAACGCGGAGATTTCCTATCGCGACTGGGGGAGCCTCTTTGCCAACTCCTTCACGCAACGGGAGGACGTAGTCTCTGGCACTGCGAACCGCCGGCTCGAAGACCGCAATCGGCACGTAATCGGGCTTCGAACGCGCCGGCGGTGGTTCTCTGCGCTCGTATCCTTCGACTGGGACAGATCGAGCTTCCGATCCTCCACCGGCTCGCTCCAGTCGCTCTCGCTCTCGACGCCGTGGCCTGGGAGGTGGCATGGAACTGTGACGGCGACCCACAGAGGCGTTGACTTCGACGATCCCAGCGAGGAGTTGGAGAGCTGGAGACTGAATGCGAACTTCAATCTCCGAATCGGAAGGAGCGGTGTCATCGAGATCAGCCCCGAGTACCGGAAGGAGGATTGGAATGGCGGATTCTCCGCCGAGGCCCGTGATCTCGAGGCCGTCGGCGGCTCGACTTCGATTCAGTGGACCTTCCGGGCGGTCGAAGTGAAGATGGGTGCGTCCATCTTCCGCCTCGAACGGCCGGCGCTCGATGAGTTGCACGACCGCTACTTCCTGCAGGTGCGGCGCTACTTCTAGAGCGGCGAAAACGGCGCTTCGAGAAACCCGGAGGATCGATGGTACACACGGGAGCAGGGCGATTACGGGGAGCTTGCATTGTCGTGGCTCTGTGGACGGCGATGGCTTGGTTCGTCTGGGCCAGCCCGGGCTGCGCGACCCGAACACCCGAACCCGCTGCGTGGGAGCGCACGAGCCTGGATCGCGTGTGGCCGCCTCCTCCAGACAAGGCCCGCATCGCCTATCTCGGAGAGATCCGCTCCTCGGAGGATCTGGGTCGGAAGCAGAGCTGGGCGGGCAGGCTCGTGGACAAGATCTTCGGCAAAGAGCCGATGTCGTTGGTCAAGCCACTCTCCCTCGCTCGCAATCGAAACGGCCTGCTGGTGGTGGCGGATCCAAGCTTCCCGACCGTTCACTTCTTCGATCTGCAGCGACGAGAGTACCGATGGCTGGAGGAAGATCTGGCCTCACGGCTGGCGTCGCCCGTCGGTGTAGCGCTGGACGACCAGGGGAACGCCTACGTGACCGATTCGGCGCGGGGCAGGGTCTTTGTATTCGACGTCAAGCGCCGGCTCATCCGCGAGTTCGGCGAGGGGTTGCTGGAGCGGCCTACCGGCATCGCGCTCGCCCCGTCCCAGGAGCGGGTCCACGTCGTGGATACGATCGCTTGCGAGGTCCTGACTTTCGACCTGCTCGGGCGGCTCGTGAGCCGCTTCGGAAGTCGCGGGGCGGGGCGCGGTGAGCTGAACGGCCCGACCTACGTCGCGGTCGGTCCGGATGGCAACCTAGCCGTCTCCGATACGCTGAACTTCCGAGTTCAGACCTTCCGGCCGGACGGCACACCGCTCGGCTCCTTCGGCCGTGTGGGAAACCGCGCCGGCGATTTCGCGCGCCCCAAGGGAATCGCCTACGACACATCCGGCCGCCTCTACGTCGTGGACGGCGGGTTCGACAACGTGCAGATCTTCGACCGCGCAGGTAGGCTCCTCTTGACCTTCGGCGCCCCGGGGCGCGGTGCGGGAGAATTCAACCTACCCGTCGGCCTGTTCCTGGATTCGACCCGCACCATCTGGGTGGCGGATTCCTACAACAGGCGCGTGCAAGCGTTTCGATTGCTGGAGGATTGAATGGCGGTGAGATTCACTGGCAGTGCTCTGCCTCTTGTTGCTGCTCTCCTCCTCTGTGGCGCAGCGGCCCACGCCGGTGTGCGGGGGACGAAGCACGACTTCTCGGTGACGAGCGGACAGGGCGGCGAAAGCTGCGTGTTCTGTCACGCACCCCACACCGAGACACTCTCACGCCCGCTCTGGAACCGACACCCCAGCAATGTTGTCTACACCCCGTACTCGAGCTCCTCCATGCAGGCCACTCCCGGCCAACCCACCGGGGCCTCGAAGCTCTGCCTCAGCTGCCACGACGGGACTATCGCGGTCAACGAGATCGCCACCCGCCCCTTCCCAGTGGCGGGGCGGGTCCGCCACGCCGGCGGACGCATGAACCTGGGCACGGACCTCTCCGATGACCATCCGATCTCCTTCGTCTATGACGGCGCTCTTGCGGCCGACGACGGGCAGCTCGTTCACCCGGCAGTGTTGACCGGGGTCGTGCAGCTCGATCTTCGGGGAGAGATGCAGTGCACCTCATGCCACGATGCCCATTCGGATCGCTACGGCGATTTCCTCGTGGTGGACGGTGAGTTCTCCATTCTGTGTAACAGCTGCCACGAGAGAACGGGCTGGGCCGGATCCTCTCACGACAGCTCTCCTGCACCATACCTCGGCGGCGGACAGGACCCCTGGCCGGATACGGACTGGACGACCGTGGCCGCCAACGGGTGCAGCAACTGCCACTCGTCGCACGCGGCGGGCTACCCGGAAACGCTTCTGCGCTTCCCCTTCGAGGAGGATAACTGCCTCGTATGTCACGACGGGAGCCTTGCGCAGAAGGACATCGCAGCGGACATTCGCAAGGTCTACCGGCACCCGGTCGATTCCTTCTTCCATGCCCACGACTCTGCGGAACAGTTCGACAGCATGCCCCGGCACGTCGAGTGTCATGATTGTCACAACCCACACGCGGCCGCTGCCTGGGCCGCCTCGGCGCCCAACGTCGGCGGAGCCCTGAATGGAGCGGGCGGCGTCTCCATTGCTGGAGGCCAGCTCGAGGCCGCGAGCTTTGAGTATGAGATATGTCTTCGCTGTCACGGAGACAGCGCCGGGCAGCCGTCGCCGGCCATCGAGAGACTGCACTCGGAGCTGAATCTGCGACTGAAGATCGACCCCGGAAATCCCTCGTACCATCCGATCGCCGAACAGGGTCGCAATACGAATGTTCCGAGCCTGCGAACTCCGTTGGTCGCCTCTTCCGTGATCTATTGCACGGACTGCCACGCCAGCGACAGCAGTGTGGGGGCGGGCGGAGGCGGGCCGAAGGGGCCCCATGGTTCCAACTGGCGTTTTCTGCTGGAGCGGGAGTACAGGACCGAGGACGGAACACCGGAGAGCGAGAATGCCTACGACCTCTGCTACAAGTGCCACGACCGTCTCAATATCCTGAACGACAACTCCTTCAAGGAACACAGCAAGCACATAGACGAAGAGTCGACCCCCTGCTCGATCTGCCATGACCCACACGGAATCAGCGCGGCGCAGGCGGGCGCGAGTACCGGCTCCCACCTGATCAACTTCGACATCTCGGTCGTGACCCCGGATGGAAACGGTGTCCTGCGCTTCGAAGATCTGGGAGAGAACAGCGGCCGTTGCTACCTGACGTGCCACGGAGAAGAACACAAACCCGAGGAGTACTGAGGGCCGGGGCCAGCACGAGCCATCCAGGAGATCGTCGCACGGACCGGCAGGGCCGTGGCGCCGCGGTAGTAGCACTGAGAAGTTGGGCCAAGGGAAAGAAGCAACGTCCCCAAGAGCAAACACCCCAACATCTTTCAGGACGGCCCTCTCCAAGAGGGCGGCATCTTGAGATGAGTTTCATTGTGTAACGCCGATCTCAAGGTGCAAGCAACATCCAACAACATTCACAAGCAAGACCATAGGCATCATCTGGGCAACAGTCGTTGTCACCACTTGCAGCCGCTGGGGATGCATCCATGCCCTGAATCCACGTCCCGCCAATGGCATCCGCTTTGCACAGCTCAGCTGACGGCTCGCTGCGCTTCTTGTGCAACAGTGGTGTGTCAACTTTCTTTGGGGGGGGCTCCATGGGTGCGCGGATTGCGTTCAGGCTACTCGGTCTCGTGATCTGCGTGCTGCCCTTCGGGCTCGCGAGCGGCGCCAACGGCCTGGATTCCTGGGCCGGCCAAGAATGCAGCAGTTGCCATCTGCCCGAGCCTCTCTTCTCACACCCCGTTGGCGTCACCCCCTCGTTTCCGATTCCCCGCGGCTTTCCGCTCACCGACGGAAGGATCACCTGCGGCACCTGTCACACCGACGAGAGCCGCGAGGATCACCTCGAAGCCACAAGGCTACACCCGTCGCTATTGCGCAATCCGCAGATCGCGGCGGTGAGATTCTGCATGCAGTGCCACCTCGGGAATGGAAGGGACCCGACGACGGTTCACGGCATGGGAACAGGCCGGGCGCACCTTCAGTGGTCTAGCGGGCCGGATGAGCGGGCCTCGTTCGACGTCGGATGGGGAGGCGAGAGACATCGTCAAGCTGCTCGAGCTCAGGACACGTGCCTCAGCTGTCACGATGGCGACATCGCCGGAGACGCCCAGACGGTCTCAACTGGGAGTGGGATGCGCAGTGGAGAACACCCCGTCGGGGTTGCGTACCCGCTCCATGCGGATCGAGGAGCGAAGTCGAGGATGACTTCGATCTCTGAGTTGGACTACCGGATCCGACTGTTCGCCGGCAAGATCGAGTGCAGAAGCTGTCACAGCGTGTTCTCCAAGGAACGGAACCTGCTCGTCGTGTCGAACGCAGGCAGCAATCTCTGCTTCTCGTGTCACGACATGTAGCCGTAGACCTCGGCCACAAGCGGCTCTGCCTCAGTCGCTCGGCTCCGCCTTCTCGCCGACTCGCTGCACCACGGGGC
Source organism: Deltaproteobacteria bacterium (assembly GCA_029261835.1). GTDB lineage: Bacteria > Myxococcota_A > UBA9160 > UBA9160 > UBA4427 > JAJDAO01. The sequence goes on from JAJDAO010000072.1 coordinate 57,907, forward strand.
GGCGCGGCATCTCCTGCGGCCGTATCCTCAGCTGATCACCGCGCTCGGCGACCACGGAGGCCTGCTCCTCCGCATAGGCGAAGCAGGTGTTGAGCATGCCGGGGATCGTCGAGGTCACCATCTTGTGACGCAGGCCCGGATTGTCTTCGCGCTCTCGCACCTCGGGCGGGAGTGCCGAGAAGAAGCGAACGAAGTGGAGCTGATAGGCCGCCTGTGCGACCTCCACGACGAGCTCGGATACGCGGTGGCAACCGCCCCGCCCCCCGACCCGCTTGCGCGCATCGAGCGTGAAGCCCCTGCCAACGCGCATCCCCACGAGCGCCTCGGCGTTGCCGTGGGTCATGTTGCAGATGTTCGTGAACGGACCGTTGCGGATCTCAGAGCGAGCGGCCACGATCTCGAGCGAAGGGTGCAGGATCTCCACCTCGACGTGCACGTCGTGAACTTCATCCTGCAGAATCGCCTCGATCAGGAAGCGGTCCCCTCCCATCGGATAGATGTCGACCTGCTTGGTACGGTGGTAGATCGCGCTGACCTCGGGCATTGAATCCGGCATCCGAAGAGTTAAGGGGAATGTGGAGTGGCTCGTCAACCCGGTACGGGCAATCGCGATCGGGCTTCGAAGACCGTCCTCCTGGCGTATAATTGCGGGTCAGCCCGCCGACGACGCTCGAAGGCCCGGCCTCGGCCTGCGAGCGGTCTCAGGTCAGGAGGAGCCCCGAATGAGCCCCGAAGACAAGCGTGAATGGCAGTCGACTTCCTGCGTACTCTGTTCGATCAACTGCGGCCTCTTGGTCAAGGTGGAGGACGACAAGATCACGAAGGTGCGGGGCGACAAATCGAATCCCTTCAGCCGGGGATATACCTGCAGCAAGGGGCTCACGGTTGGGAAATACGCACATCATGATCAGCGCGTGCGAGAGCCGCTCGTACGCATGCAGGACGGAAGCCATCGCCCGATTTCGTGGGATCAGGCAATCGCGGAGATCGCCCAGAAGGCAAGCGACATCATCGCGCGCCACAGCGGCCGGGCAGTCGGATTCGTCGGAGGCGGCGGCCAAGCCAACCACCTCGACTTCGTCTATGGCAAGAGCCTGCTGCAGCTGATCGACTCGCCTTGGCACTTCAACGCATTGGCACAGGAGTTCACGCAGAAGTACTGGGTCAATGGCCACGTCTTCGGCAGCGAGGCGATCGATTTCGAAGCGAACTTCCATGAGTCCGAGCTGCTGGTGGTCATCGGCTCCAACCCCTGGATGAGCCATGGCGTCCAGCGGACTCGTGTCGTGCTGAAGGAGATCGCCAAGGATCCCGCTCGCTCACTCGTCGTCGTCGACCCGCGCCGGACAAAGACAGCCGAGCTGGCCGATCGCCACCTGCAGATCCGGCCCGGCACCGACCTCTACCTGCTGCTCGCCATGCTGAACGTGATCGTTCGCGAGGGGCTCGTGGACGAGGCCTTCCTCGCCGAGCACGCACACGGCTGGAGCAGAACCGCGTTCATCGCCGACCTGATCACACCGCAGCGCGCAGCCGCGCTCTGCGATCTGGACGAGCAGGACATCGTGTCGCTGGCCCGCCGCTTCGCGACGGCCCGTAGCGCGAGCATCAAGTCGGATCTCGGGATCTACCACAACCGTCACATGGTGGAGAACTGCTATCTCCTGACGCTGCTCCACATCGTGACGGGAAACATGTGCACAGCCGAGGGAGCACACTTTCCGGTGTCCATGTTCAGCGGCGCCTTGAGCGGATTGAGGAGTAGCGAAAAGCCGTGCACACGCGTGGCCGGGATCCCGATGATTCGCGGAATCTTCCCCCCAAACGCGCTCGCAGAAGAGATTCTCGGCGCCGGCGCTGAGCGCATCCGCGCCCTCTTCGTGAGCGGCTGCAACCCGTTGCGCTCGTATGCCGATACGCAGTCGATGACGCGCGCCTTCGAAGACCTCGAACTCCTTGTGGTGATCGACCCGGCCATGAGCGAAGCGGCCCGACTGGCCCACTACGTACTGCCAGCGCCGACGGGCTACGAGAAGTGGGAGGCCTCGGTCTTTCCCAAGGGCCATCCCGAGGTCTATATGCATCTGCGGGCCCCCGTACTCGAGGGGCCCGCGGAGGCGCGACAGGAGTGCATCATCTTCTACGAGATCGCCAAAGCGATGGGACTCGACGTCGGAGCGAATCCCCTATTCGGCCTGCTGCAGGCTGCGATGGCTCGGGGGGAGTCGGCGCCGGTGCTCTCATTCATCAAGGTCGTCTGCGCCGCCTTCGCCGCCCAGCACCGCGATGCGCTGATCGAGCAGGGAACGATCGACGAAGGGGAGGACGCGGGCGACGCACTCTTCGAAAGGCTGCTCCAGCATCCGGAGGGGCTGCTGCTCTGCCGAGTCGATCCGGACGACAACTGGCGCCAGGTACGCACGGCGGACAACAAGGCGATTCTCGACGCACCCGAGATACTCGACCTCTTTCATGCGGTCGAGATTCCCGAGGACACCGATTTTCGCAAGAACTCCGAATTCCCCTTCATGCTGCAGACTGGCGAGCGAACCGACTCCAACGCCAATACGATCCATCGCGACCCGACATGGCGTAGGGCGCTGCAGACCAGCTATCTGCGCATGCACGAGTCGGACGCCAAGCGACTGGACATCGCCCAAGGAGAACGCGTGCTGCTTGTGACCGAGCACGGTGAGGCGGCGGTGCCAGCCATGCTGACCGACGATATCTATCCCGGCAATCTCAGCATGCCTCATGGCTATGGTCTGCTGACTCGCGATGAGGAGACCGGAAAGCTCGAGCCCAACGGTGTCAACGTTCAGGAGCTGATCCGCGCGTCACACCGCGATGCGCTGAGCGGCGTGCCCTACCACAAGGCGATTCCCGCACGTCTCGAGAAGCTGGTATCGGCAGCGGTCTGAGAACGAGACGGCTCGCCGCGGCGGCGGTAGCGACCGGGGTCCCATAGCCTTCGGCCAGCGGGCGAGTCCTCCCCGCTACTGCGGGCGGGCGATGCAGACAAAGAAGCGGACCGGGAGTGACGACAGATGATTCACGGGATCGACCACACCGCCATCTCGGTGCCCGACATGGACCGAGCCCTGGCCTTCTACGCCGGGCTGCTCGGCTTCGAGGTCTTGTTCCAGTTCGAATGGCCGGCCGGCGCAGAGGCCCTCGACAAGCTGATCGGCTTGGAGCAATCCTCGGCGAAGGTGGCGATGCTCCAGCTCGGTGAGGCACAGATCGAGATCTTCGAATTCCAGAGCCCAGAGCCCGCGCCGCAAGCCCCGAAACGTCCCGTCAATGACCACGGGATTACACACATCTGCCTACGCGTCTCGGATCTCGACAGCGAGTACGAGCGCCTCAGCCAGGCGGGCATCCGCTTCAACAGCGCACCGCTCGACACCGGAGCCGCCTACTGTGTCTACGGCCGCGATCCCTTCGGCAACACCTTCGAGCTGATCGAGCCCAAGGGCGGCTAGGAGCCTGACCCAAGACTGGGCCAGGCGAGATCAGGGGGCCAGAGTGCCCGTAGGCCTCACGATGTGCGTCTTGAGCCTCAGCTCGCTCTTCGGCACACCGAGGGCGAGTGCGACGAGCTGCGGAATGTGCAGGATCGGCATGTCGAGCCGCTGGCCAACGCGCGAATTGATCTCCGGCTGATAGGCGTCCAGATTCAAGTGGCACAGGGGACAGGGTGTCGCCATGATGTCCGCACCCGCATCCTTGGCACTGACGATCGCATTGCCCGAGAGCTGCAGCGAGTTCTTCTTGTTCGCCATGATGATCGGGAAACCGCAGCACTTCAGTCGCTCGTCGTACTCCACCGGCGTGGCGCCGAGCGCCTCGATCAGCTTCTCGAGCTCGTCCGGATCGTCGGGATCCTCCAAGTCACTGGCCTCGGGCGGGCGGGAGGCGTAGCAGCCGTAGAAGGCGCCAACCTTGATGCCCTCGAGCGGCTGCACGACCTTTTCCTTGAGCTTCTCGAGACCGTAGTCCTGGAGCAGGATTTCGTAGAAGTGCCTGACCGTGACGGAACCCTTGTACTCCCTGCCGCAGTCCTTCGCGAGCTCTGCATTGACGCGGGCCTTGTAGTCGGCATCGCCATCCAGCTTTCGCTGTGCCTTGCGATGCACACCCTGGCAGGTGGTGCAGATGTTCATGATGTCGAGGCCCTGCTCCTCTGCCAGAGCGAACGTTCGCGCGTTCAGCATATCAGCGACGATGGGATTGTCTTCGCCGATCACGCCAGCGCCGCAGCACGCGGCGTCCGTCATCTCGACCAGCTCGATTCCGAGCTTCTCACAGGCGAGCTTGGCGGAGACCAGCAGCTCTCGCCCAGCGCCTTTGGCAACGCAGCCGGTGTATAGGGCGTACTTCATTTTCTCAGCTCCTCGAAGCGCGCGAAGGTCTTCTTGACTTCGTCGACCTTGTCGATGGAATGCGGGCGAAGCGGCGGATTCTTGCGCCGCTTCATCATACGAAGCCCGACGGGTATGATCGAGAGCAGGCCCGGTATGTTGAAGAAGCCGACGCTGCGAGCCGGGAGATAGTTCTCGTCGAGCAGACCTCGCCTGCCGACCGTCTCGCGGAAGCCCAGCACGTGACGTGCGCCGGCGTTGCCATGGTGCCCTTCGGTCATCGCCTTGACGCGAATCTCCTCGATGCGCTCCAACGGCTTTGCCTCAGTGGGGCAGCGGGTGGAGCACTCGCCGCAGTGCGTGCAGTCCCAGACCCCCGTCTTCTCCGAGATCTTCCGGAGCCGCTCCGTCGTCTCGGCGTCGCGCGAGTCGAAGATGAAGCGATGGGCCTTGGCGAGCGAGGCTGGGCCGACGAAGCTCTTGTCGACCTCCAGCACGTTGCAATCCGAGTAACATGCGCCGCAGAGAATGCACGTAGTCGAGGGATCGATACGCAGAAACTCCTCGGGACTCTGCAGTCTCTCCTTCTCCGGAGCGGCCTGGGCGGGATCGGGGGCGAGGTATGGCTTGACCTTGTCGAGGGAGTCCCAGAAGGGCTCCATATCCACCACCAGATCCTTCAGCACGCGGAGATTGCCCATCGGGCCCACCCGCAGAACACCGTCCTTCACGCAGTCGGAGACCTGCGTCTTGCAGACCAGTCGCGCGTGTCCGTTGACCTTCATGGCACACGAACCGCAGATGGCCGAGCCACACGAGTATCGCAGTGCAAGTGTCGGATCGAGCTCGGCCTGGATCTTGTTGAGCGCCTTCAGAATGGTGATACCGGGCTCCAGCTCGAGCTGGAAGTCCTGATCGCGAGGTGCTTCGTCCTTCTCCGGATCGAACCTCTGAATCCTGAATGTGACCTTGCTACTCGCCATCAGTACTTCCTCTCTTCAGGCTCGAACCGGGTGACCTTCACGGGCTTGTAGCGCAGCTCGTGGCCACCATCCTCGGTTCGAAAGGCCATCGTGTGCTTCATCCAATTCTCGTCGTCCCGTGTCGGATAGTCGGTGCGAAAGTGGGCGCCACGACTCTCCTGACGGGCGAGACCGCCGTCGACGATCAGCTCCGAGTACTCGAGCATATTCGAGAGCTCTAGCGCCTCGAGCAGGTTGAAGTTGAAGCTCTTGCCCTGGTCCTTCACGCACACTTTCGCGAACCGCTTGCGAAGCTGGTCGAGCTTCGTCTGGGCGGGCTCCATGCGGGAGGCATCGCGGTAAACACCCGCCTGCAACGTCATCGTCTGCTTCAGCTCCTCTCGGATGACGCTGATGTCCTCGGTCCCGTCTCCGGCGTAGAGCTCATCGATCTCACGCCGGGCGGCCGCCAGCTCGCGCTCCTCGTCGACCGGGGCGAGCTGCAGCCCCGGCACGACATCGAGCATCTTCTTTCCGGCCCGACGCCCGAACACCAGGGCCTCGAGCAGGGAGTTCGTCCCAAGGCGATTGGCGCCGTGCACCGAGATGCACGAACACTCGCCAGCGGCGAAGAAGCCCGTCACGTGCGCGCCCTTGTCGTCGAGGTAGACCTGGCAGTCGTTGTCCGCCGGAATCCCGCCCATCGAGTAATGGGCCGTTGGCTGGATGGGAACCGGCTTCTCGATGCAGTCGACGCCGATGAAATCCTGCGCCAGATGGAAGACCTGCGGCAATCGCTCCATGATCTTCGCCCGGCCAAGATGTCGCAGGTCGAGCAGCACGTAGTCCTTGTTGGGCCCAGCCCCGCGTCCCTCGTTGATCTCGGTCTGCTCCGAGCGCGAGACGATATCGCGCGGCCCGAGCTCCATCTTCGAGGGCGCATACTTGGACATGAAGCGGTCGCCGTCTTCGTTGATCAGGTACCCGCCCTCACCCCGAGCTCCCTCGGTGAGCAGGATGCCGTGTTGATAGAGCCCGGTGGGATGGAACTGCACGAACTCCATGTCCTGTAGCGGGACACCGGCTCGGTAGGCGGCGACGATTCCGTCACCCGTATTGGCAGCGGCGTTGGAGGTGATCTTGAACGCCTGGCCATAGCCGCCGCTGGCAAAGAGCACCGCTTTGGCCTGCAGAACCTCCAGCTTGCTGGTCCTGATGTCCATGACCACCACGCCGCGGCAGACGCCGTCTTCCACGATCAGGCGGTTCATGTGCCACTCGGAGTAGATCTGCAGCTTGCCCCGCTGCTTGTAGCTCTGCTCGAAAAGCGTGTGGAGGAGGGCGTGGCCTGTGCGATCGGCCGAGAAGCAAGCGCGCTGGGCAGAGTGACCGCCGAATGCGCGCTGGTTGATCTTGTTCTCCTCGGTCCGCGAGAACGCACAGCCCAGGTGCTCCATCTCATAGATGGTGCGCGGCGCATCACCGCACAGGATCTCGATGGAATCCTGATCGCCCAGATAATCGGCGCCCTTGACCGTGTCGTAGATATGGGCCTCCACCGAGTCGTCATCCACATTCCCAAGCGAGGCCGCAACGCCTCCCTGGGCCGCCCCGGAGTGACTGCGACTCGGATAGACCTTGGTAACGACGGCCACGTCGAGATGGCCCACCAGCTCCATTGCGGCCCGTAGCCCTGCGAGACCGGACCCTACGATTACGACGTCGTGTGAATTCATGTTCCCCTGCCTGGCAAGCGATTCGCGCCGGCTGGCCGCAGCCCCACTTGCCTGGTTCCAGTGCTGTCCAACGGGTGTCGACGATCCGTGGGATCGAGAAGACACCAAGACAGATAGTTCTCGATTGACGAGTGGGAAAGGGGTTGAGGCGCGACTGAACGCAAGATTGGATGTTTCGAGGCGGCCGGTGGACGACCGCGTTCCTTCGACGAACTCGCGAATGCACCGGGCCGGCTCGCGCGTCGATCCATGCAGGCGAGACCCGGCCCCGCGGCGCAAGAAACTACCACAGCGCATCTTCGGCCGCCTGTGTCCCGCCGCGACGATCCGTGACTTCGCAGCGCGTCCGAGCTGCGATACAGTGCCACCGGTGACGGGCTCGTCCCCTGAGCCATCCGGGGCCCGCACGCGGGTCGCACCTGACTCGGCGTGCACTCCGGCGTCCAGCGCCCACACAGCAGCTCGCTCGTATCCGTTCGGAACAGGCGGGCTGGCCCACTTGGGGCTGCGACGGGATAGGGAGGAGCCAGACAGATGAAACGCGGTGCCCTCGAGGGGCTGTCGGTGGTCGAACTCGGAAGCATGGTCGCCGCTCCCTACTGCGCCAAGCTGCTCGCGGATCTCGGCGCGAATGTGATCAAGATCGAGGCACCCGGAGCAGGCGATCCGGCCCGCCACCGCGGCCCTTTCGCGAACGATCAGCCGAACCCCGAGCGCAGCGCGCTTTTTCTGTACCTCAACACCAGCAAGCGTTCGATCACGCTTGATGCGACCTCCGAGACCGGCGGACGCATCCTCCATCAGCTCGTCGCAGAGGCCGACGTTCTGATCGAGGACTGCCCACCCGGACAACTCGAGAGCCTTGGGCTCAGCTACGCCGAACTCTCGCGGCCGAACCCAGGCCTGGTCATGACCTCCGTCACACCCTTCGGCCAGACGGGCCCGAACCGCGATCGTCGAGCTCACCCCTTGAACCTTTATCACGTTGGTGGGTACGCGTCCTCCTTCTACACGCCGGACAAGGCCGAAGTGCGCCCGCCCGCCGCGGGCGGGGGCTATCTGGGCGAGTACGACGCCGGGCTGACCGCCGCCGTCGGAACGCTCGGGGCCGTGATGGGGCGCCGCGGCACGGGTCGTGGTCGCCACGTCGACATCTCCAAGCAGGAGGCCATGATGGGGCTCGAGCGCGTCGAGATCGCACGCCTGGCCAACGATCCCGACCCCACGTCCTGGCGGCCATCCGTCGGTGGCCTGCTCGAGGCCAAGGACGGCTATTTCCTCGTCACGCCGCTCGAGAACCACCAATGGCAGAGCTTCATGCGCGCCATGGGGGACCCGGAGTGGTCGCGGGCCGAGTGGTGTCAGAGCGAAGTCGGGCGCATGGAACACGCTGAGGAGATCCGTCCGCATGTGGTGGCTTGGGCGGCTCAGCTCACACGCGATGAGATCTACCACCGCTGTCAGACCGAGGGAACACCGGCGGGACCCGTGCGGAACGTGGCTGAGGTGCGGGCCTGGGACCAGGCGAACGCACGTGGTTTCTTCGTCGAGCTGGACCACCCCGAGGCGGGGAAGCACGCCTATCCGAGCGCGCCCTATCGATTATCGCGGACACCCTGGGTCGGGCGGGCTGCCCCGCGTCTCGGTGAGCACAACGAAGCGGTCTACGGCGAGCAGCTTGGCTACTCGCCGCAGGAGCTGGCGCAGCTTGCGGCGCAGGAGGTGATCTGATGCCGGAGCACGGCTCGCAGGAGGCACCGCTCGCGGGGATCCGCGTGACGGATTTCACCTGGGCCTGGGCGGGCCCGCACGGAACCCTGCTGTTGGCCATGCTGGGCGCCGAGGTCATCAAGATCGAGAGCCGCACGCGACTGGATCACAGCCGCGTGCGCTCGATCATGGCTGGGGCGATGAATAGCGGGCCCGACGCCTCGACGATCTTCAACGACCTGAATCTCGGCAAGCGTTCACTCACGCTCAATCTACGCAGGGAAGAGGCGCGTGAGATCGTTCGCAGCCTCGTGTCGAAGAGCGACGTCGTAGTCCAGAACATGCGACCGGGCGTGCTCGATCGGCTCGGGATCGGCTACGAAGAGCTGCGACGCATCAAGCCCGACATCATCATGCTGTCATCGTCGGCGGTCGGCGCCAGCGGACCCGAGAAGTTCTACGGCGGCTACGCCCCGACCTTCGCATCGCTGAGCGGCATCGCCGACCTCACCGGCTATCCCGACCAGCCGCCCATCCCGCTGAGCGGCTCGGTCGACCTGCGCGTCGGCAGCGCCTCCGCCTTCGCAGTGATGGCCGCGCTCTACGAGCGTGATCGCAGCGGAGAGGGACAGCACATCGACCTGTCCTCGACCGAAGTCATGAGCTGCATGATGGGAGACGCATTCCTCGAGTATGAGATGTGTGAGCGCATTCCCGAGCGCAGAGGCAATGAGGATGAGCTGATGGCACCGCATGGCTGCTATCACTGTGCCGGCGAGGAGCAGTGGGTCAGCATCGCGGTCGGGAGCGAGGCCGAGTGGACGGCACTGCGATCCGTGCTTGCAGATCCCGAGCTGGCGGACGAGGCTTTCGCGACACCGCAGGGACGCAAGTGCGAGCGAGAGCGACTCGATGCGATCCTGGTGCGCTGGACCTGCAGCCGCACGCCCGCCGAGGCGGCGGAGACCCTCCAGCGAGCTGGCGTGGCGGCGCTCCCGGTGCTTACGACGGCGAGCCTCTCGCAGGACGAACACGTCCAGCAGCGCGGCGTTCTCAGGCGCGTACAGCACCCCGTGGTGGGCGAGCGCATCGTGCTCGGCCCACCCTGGAAGCTCGCGGGAGCCGAGGTGCGCGGGCCCGCGCCGCTGATCGGCGAGGGCAACGACTACGTGCTATCGGAGATCCTCGGCCTTTCGCGCCCCGAGATCGAGCAGCTCCAGCGAGACGGCGTCCTCGACTGATATCGCATCGGCCCCGCCTGCGCCGGGCGGCCATGCTGGCCGTTTCTAGCCGGCTGCGCGCGACAGCAGCAGGTCGAAGAATCCCTCATCGGAGCCGTCAGTCGCCACCCAAGCGAGCTGCTCGAAGACTTCATCGAGCGTTCGAAGCGCACTCGCTTCCTCGCACTGACCCAGAACCGCGCCGTGCGAGAAGTTCCGCAGCACCGCTTGCAACGCCTCTGCCCGATCCCCCATGCGCACGAGACCGGCGGGCCAGTACTCCAGGATCAGGTAGTCCACGCTGCGAAGCGTCCGCTCGGCACCCAGAAGAATCCGGAGCTCCGAACCCTGGGTGTCGATCTTCATGACGACCGGTCCGGCCAGCTCCCGGTCGGCGAGCAGGTCGTCGAGGCACTCACCACGAACGCTGACCTGGTGTCGCCCGTCGTTGCCCCGCCCCGCGTCGACTCGGTGGTCACCGAAGTTGTCGGTCGACAGTGCCAGCGACAAGGTCTGCCGCTGCGAGTGCAGCGCAACGCGAAATGCCTCGACGCCCCCGGCGAGACCGTGGCGGTGCACGTTGCGCGACAGGAAGTCGAAGTTTCGCGGCTCGGGCTCGAACGCGAGACAGCGCGCCCGGCTCTGCTCCGCGACCGGTACGGTGATGAGCCCGATGTTCGCGCCGACATCGAGAAACGTACCCGCGCGGCCGTCGAGTAGCCGGACGATCAGATCCACGATACGAGGCGAGAAGTGCCCATGACGCCGGTAGTGCTCGAAGACGACGCGGTCCTCACGTGCGCCCTCGAATAGGCCGTAGTCGCCATCGGCAAGCAGTGCGGTGGGTGCGGGGGTTTGGGACATCGCTCGTCGACGGGCGGGGCGTGTAGTGGACTGACGGGTGGCCGGGCGGCTGCGGCCCAGCGCAGTCACGAAACGGCCCGGGGCGGCACGGGCGGCACAATAGCTGAGCCCATCGGGCAAGGCCCGCACGAGCTGGCCTCCGGCCCGCGAAGCTTCCATATTGCTTTGCATATTCCAGATGTTGCAGTGTTTTGCCCCGCCTCCTGCCGCGAGAGCTAAGCTCTCGGCCATGGCAGCCAAGAAGAGTGCGAAGAAGAGCGCGAAGAAGAGAGCAGCGCCGGCAAAGAAAGCGAAGAAGGCCGCGGCCAAGAAGGCGAGCGCGGGAGTGAGTAGCAAGAAGAAGGCAGCCGGCAAGAAGAAGGCCGCCGCGAAGCGGACGCCCCCCGAAGCGACCCCGCCCGAGCCGCAGGAAGTGACGAAGCAGGCGAAGGACGAAGTCTCCTCGATGAGCGTCAACCTCGGCCACATCTACGCGCTGCGCCCCCGTGTAACGACATCCTTCCGGCAGGGCGACTTCATCATCGCCCGACGGCGCTTGCAGGAAGAATCCTTCGCGAGCACCGAGGAGGCCGCCCGGGCCGTTGTCGACAAGGCCCTCGAGCTGACGCACGAAAGCCCGTCGCACCGCGGCAGCAAATCCCGTCGCGGAGGCAAGCACTGATCCGCCGGCAGCGGATCGAGTCATCCGAGCAGAGTCGGCAAGGAGAGCCATGGCGGACCACGAAGCGATCGTGATCGGCGGCGGAATCAGCGGGCTCAGCTTCGCGTACGCAGTGGCCTCCGCGGGGCAGCGTGTGCTCTTGCTCGAGAAGTCGGACCAGCTCGGTGGATGCGTACACAGTGAACGACACGCGGACGGCTTCTGGTTCGAGCTGGGCGCGCATACCTGTTACAACTCTTACAACGGCGTGATCGAGATGATCGAAGCATGCGGCATGCGAGACCAGATCACGCCGCGCGCGCGTGTGTCCTTCCGCCTGCTGCGAGACGGTGAGCTTCGGTCGATCCCGAGCGAGCTGAGCTTCCTCGAGATCGCCCGCTCGGTCCCCCGAATCTTCGGTGCCAAGAAGGAGGGGCAGACGGTGAGGTCTTACTATTCACGCCTCGCCGGCCAGCGGAACTACGAGCGCGTACTCTCGCCGATGTTCGCCGCCGTGCCCTCGCAAGACGCGGATGACTTCCCGGCGACGATGCTCTTCAAGAAGCGCCCTCGCCGCAAGGACATACTGCGCAGCTTCACGCTGACCGGTGGATTGCAGACGCTGATCGATGGGCTCGCGAGTCGGGCGGAGATCGAGACCACGGCGAATGTCGAGGTGAGCCGAGTCGAGCGGACAGGCTCGTGCTTCGTCGTACACACAGGCGACGGGCGACGCTTCTCGACCCGGACGCTGCTGCTTGCCATCCCCCCAACACAGGCGGCTGACCTATTGTGCGGGGACTTCCCCGAGCTTGCCAAGCCGCTGCAAAGAATCCGGGTGACGACCGTCAAGAGTGTTGGCGTCGTGGTCGCGGCCGATATGCTCGCGACGCCACCCGTCGCCGGCATCATCGCACGAGGCGACTTGTTCTACTCCGCCGTCAGCCGCGACACGGTGCCCGACGAACGCTACCGGGCCTTCACGTTTCACCTGCGGCCGGGCCACGACGCTGAGGCTCGCATGGAGCGAATCACCGAGGTCCTCGGCGTGGAGCGACGGCACCTCGAGCGCGTAGTCGAGAGGCAGGTGCAGCTGCCCGCGCCAACGCTCGGGCACGAAGACATCGCTCGTGAGATCGATCATCTGACGGCCGGGACGCGGCTCTCGATCGGCGGCAACTTCTTTGCCGGGCTGGCGTTGGAGGATTGCGTCGGCCGATCCTTCAGCGAGGCGAGACGCTTGTACCCGGAGTCGTGACCCGTGGCGTCGCTCTGCCGGCCCATTTCGTGCGGCGCGAGTCAGTCCTCTCTCATCAGCGCCGGCGGGCCAGAATGGCCAGTACGACCAGAGCCACGGGCCCGAGCAGCGATGTCGCCGGCTCGGGCACCAGCGATACCTGCAGGTCATATAGCTGGGCGACGTCGACGACATCACCGGCCACGGTGACGAAGACGCCGCCTGCGGGTAGCAGGACGTTGGTCAACGACTCGCTCGCCCCCAAGCCGGCCGAGTCGGCGCTCGCCAGCAGCGTGCTGCCGTCGGAAGCATAGATCTCGATCGCGAGGTCTCGCTGACTGCCGGCTGCGAACAAGGGGCAGCTCTCGCCCGTGCAGTCGGCATCGCTGACCCGGTAGCTGCCGCCTTGTGGCGAGGCGCTGGCAGACAGGCGGGCGCCCGGTGCATCGACGACGGAGAACCAGTCCTCGTCGCTGCTGCCGTCCAGGCTCAGCCACACGGTGTCGGCGCTGCCGTCCATGACGACGCCGACGTCGGGAGCGTTGGCCGATGAATCATTGGGCTCGTCGGGATCTCCGTAGTTGCGGGTCGATCCCAGCACATCGTCGAACTGAGGACCATCAAAGGTGGTGTTGACGATGGGCTCCATCAGCTTCGTCCTGTCGGTCGGCCAGACGTGCAGCAGGCCGATGGCGTGCCCAATCTCGTGGGCGACCGTATTGCGCAGGCGGCGCGAGTTGAGGCTGGTATTCGCGGTGTAGAAGCTGTCCACCGTATCGATCACCAGGTCACCACCCCCGGGCTCGTACGCGTAGGCGACGATGTTGTTGTTTCCGTCGATGGCGTGACCTCCGATTCGGATGTCGGCGCGCGTGCCGAGCAGACCCGGCGCGGAGCTAGCGCCGATCGGCTGCAAATCGTCGTTGCTCTCCATCACGAAGCGGACACCGGCGTAGACGCTCCAGCTCTGCAGCGCCTGCTGGATGAGCGGCAGCCACGTGGCCTCGCTGCCGTAAATGCCGTCCAGAAAGGCGCGCAGGTCGCTGACACTCTCGACGTCACCAACCCCCGGTCCCGCTTGGATAGTGACCCCATCGGGTATGACGCTCCAGGTGAGCGTGATCGGCTCGCCGCGAACCAGGCCGGGCGGGTCGGTCGCCGTATTGGTCCAGCCTGGAATCACGGAGGCCGGGTGAGCTGGCACCGCGCTGGGAGCCAGCAAGAGACCGGACTCGGCGGACACGCGGTCCATCAAGACGTCGGGTGTTCCCGGTGCAAAGCAGGCAGTGGGAGATGCCGCCCCGGCCAGCGACGGCAACAGCGTGAGAAGCACGAGCGAGACCGCGAGCACGCAGGTGAGGCTGCGCTCGGATGGGAAGCCCATCGCTCGAAGTCCAAGAAGTCTCACCCTCGTCCCTCCCGCAATCAATGGGATGAACTCGCCAGGATACCCGCGACACCGGCGCCCGGCCATGCCGCCCGACGTGACGGGCAGAGGATACGCAGCCACTGTGCACCATCTGCCCCCCGCCTCGAATGGGCTCATCGCCGGGTGACCAAGCGCCCCGAGGGCTGCCATACTTGCATTCGTCTGTTGCGGGTGCGCTTCGCCGGGCCGCGTGGCGTCGGCGGCTCGGGCTCTGATTGGTTCGGAGGCCTACGATGAGATCGCTCGGCGTCGCATTGGTCCGGGTCACAGCTCTGCTTCGAGGCAGTCACGCGCGCGCGGAGCCCCCCGACCTGAGAACTTCACGCTCTCGCGGACTCGACACGCTACCGCGCGATGCCGGCCTGCCTCGCCGATGAGTCCGTCATCACGTTGGACGCTGCATCAACACACCTCTGCTCCCGGTCTCGCCATTCTCGTATCGACCGTCTTGTGGGGCACGCTGTGGATTCCAATACGGCAGATGCGCGAGGCCGGCTCGGGCGGATCCTGGGCCACCACCATCGGCTTCCTGATCCCACTCCTCGTACTCTTCCCGGTGGCTCTCCGCCGATGGCGGCAGACGCTGCGGAGCTTTCGCGAGCTGGCCGTTGCGGGCTCTTGCCTGGCCCTGGGCATCGCCCTCTACAGTGAAGGAGTCGTGCGTGGCCAGATCGCGCACGTGATCCTGCTCTTCTATCTCACACCGGTGTGGAGCACACTGCTGGCGCGGCTCTTCCTTGCGGAGCCAATCACCGGACGCCGCGTCGCCACGATCGCCCTCGGGCTGGCGGGCATGTTCGTGATCTTCAGCATCGGCGGTGCGATGCCAGTACCGCACACGAGTGGGGATTGGATGGGCCTCACGGCTGGCTTCTCATGGGCCGTCGCCATGGTGGCGTTCAATCGCCACAAGCCCGGACCACTCTTCGACCGGGTCTTCGTCCACTTCGTATTCCTCGCGCCCGTGTTCTTCGTCGTGACATTGATCCCCGAGAGCGGCGTCTCATCGGGGCTCGACTTGTTCGTGAACGAAGGGATGCTCCCCTGGATACTCGGCTTCGCGCTGATCTGGGTGCTTCCGGTCGTCTGGCTCACCATCTTCGGTGCCAGCCGCCTCGACCCCGGCCGCGTGGCGATCCTGCTGATGTTCGAGATCGTAATCGGTTTGCTGACAGCAGCACTGCTGACGGACGAGCCACTCGGCCCGCGTGAGCTACTGGGTGCGGGCCTCGTCATGAGCGCGATCGCTGTGGAAATCAAGTCCTAGCTGTCTCGAACGGGATCCCGTACCGCTCCCGGTAGAAGGCGAACGCGCTGTCGATTCTCTCCTCTGAGAGGCCGAAATCCTCCAATCGGTAGTCGTGCCGACCGTACTTGTGCTGCACGTTTCGCTGCTGAGTTGCACGAGCGGCTCGACGCGCGATATCGCCGAATTCGACTCCGGCGAAGCGATAGACCCTCTCCAGCTCGGCCATCGGATCGCTCAGCAGATCATGATAGAAGACGTCGAGAAAGCGGTCCTCACCCAGGCGCTGGCGGACGTCGATCGAGCGTTCCATCATCCGGCGTACCTTGCGAACCCAGTGGTCAGCCACCTCCATCGGGTCCACATCGTCACTGAAGATGCGCCGCCCATGGGTCACCATGCTGCAGAAGGAGCCCATCGTCTTGCGAAGATCGCGGTGCGTCTGCACGATCTTCGCCTCCGGGAAGACCTGGAGCAGGGTGTCGAAGTACTCCATGTGGTGCGGCGTCTTCAGAACCCAGCTCTTTGCCGGTCGTTGCCAGAGCAACACTTGCATCAGCCTGCGCAAGTAGTCGTAGGCGGGCGTATGGTCCTGCTCCTCGAGCCAGGCGGCGTAGCTGGGTACCCGCAAAGTGGCTTCGGGTGCCTGACTCATGAAGGAGAGGTCGAGCAGCAGAACGTCCTCCTCCGGTGCGTCGAACTCCACGGGGTGAATGGCGAAGAATTCCGGAGCCAGATAGGCGAGACCCCGCTGTGCCCAGCGAGCTCGGGCACGGCGTGCCTTTGGCTCGCCCATCCGCTCGCCGGGGAGCGGCAGGGGGCTCAGCGCCTCCCAGGAGAGGAGCGCGCGAATGTCAGGATTGGCGGCGACCAGGCGGTGCAGCATCGTGGTACCGGTGCGCTGCAAGCCCGCGATCACGATAACCGGCCCGAGATCCCGCTCGAGGATCTCGGGCTGGCGTCGGCACAAGGATTCGACACGCAACCGCGTTGACAATAACTCCACCAGTCGGCCGCGCTGGATGAGCCTACCCAGCGGCGTGAGCCTCGCTTCGCTGTTGATGGAATCCACGAGCACGCCGAGTGGCTCCCGAAACCACTCGTCTCCGAAGTCGTGCAGGCCGGTCTTGCGCCGCGCCGCCGCGACCAGCGACTCGATGTTCAGTTCGGGCGAGAAGCCGGCGCGCTCCGCCAACCTCCCCAGACCGTTGAACCAGGCGACGACTACGGGCTGCTGCATTGCGTGCTCTCTTGACGGCTGCACATGGTTCACCCCATGCCACTTCGAACCCATTCAGGCGGTGGCTCTGATTTCCTCCAGCTTGACCACGCGGGTTCGGGGCTGTGGATGATCGATTGCTCGCACCCAGCGAAAGCACATGGTTCCGCAGTCATGGCCGACCGTGTCGATCCAATTCTCACAACCGGGATCGACATGTGCGACTACGATCCGGACCGATCCGTCCGGCTGATAGCGCGCCGTGTGCTTGTTGACGTGAATGGTGTGGTACCGGTAGTCCAGCGATTCCATCCAGTAGTTGTTGAGCTGGAAGTTCCAGTGCTCGCATTCGGGCGGCGTCACTTCGATGACGAGTGCTTCGTCGAGATCCAGACGCCAGTGGCTGTGGTAGTAGGTGATGTGTGGGTCGCCGCCCGCCGCCTTCGAGATCTCCGGGTCGAAGAGCGGAAGCTGATTGGAGTGGCGCTTGAAGTCCCGGGCCCACTTGGCGAAGAGAAGAGACGCACCCACCACCAGTGTCCCGACCGAGCGCAGACCTTCGTCGATGAGCTGTGGCGTCACGCGGCCCGGCTGGCTGGCACCGCTGATGCACTCGATGCTGAGCTCGGCGGGCTCCTCGTTCTCGCGATCCAGGAACGTCTGCCGAACGATGAGAGTTCCGGATTCGCGCGTCATCGGCAGCCAGTTGCCGGAATGCTCGCGACTGCTCAGGATAATGGTGAAGCGACCGTCGTCGGCGATCTCCATCTCTGAGCCCTCCAGATAGCCGGTGGGAGGCATGCTCCCCCCCTGGCCGTAATGGCCGATCTGGGTGCCGAATCCGAGGTACTTCACGGTTCTACGATCGCCGCTGATGCGGTATTCGTACTCGCCACTGATGCGGGCGGTCATATAGTAGTTGTCCGGATTGTCCGCCCCCATCTTCGTGGTCTCGTGCACGACACGATGAAGCACGGGCGCCATCGGATCCGCGTGTTCGACGAAGGCTTCCAGTCCCGCGCGAGCCAGCCGGGTCAGGTAGCGGTAGCCCTCGGCCTGGTTGAACGCATCGCGCGGCGTACCGGGAAAGCTGAGCGAGGCACCCGCGGCCTTGAGCGTGTCACAGAACTCCTCCCAGGCCTTTCCGCTGAGAATCCGCTCCGCAGCGAGATCGGCGTCGTCCACTCTCCGGACGCGCCTCGAATAGAGCGAGATCTTGCGAAAGAGTCCAAGGAGTGAGATGAGCAGCTTTCTCAATTGCGTCTCCTGGTTGCCGCGCTCAGTGCGATCGACCGCCTATTCGACGTCGTTCTCGAGATCGTGCACGACACGTACTCGATGAGTGCGATCGCTGCGAGCCGGCCCTCGCGCCCTCTATAGCGCTGGCGAATCGCCGCAGTCACACGAGCGCCACGGTAGCACCTGGGCTGGGGGCACGGCGCCCGCGTCATGCGAAACGAACGCAGGGGGACGGGGGCGAGGGTTCACTGCTCTCGTCGCATACGAGCACGATGTAAGAAGGTCAAATGATGAAGCGCTCGACTTCCGACTCGAGATCTTCGGATTTCTGTCGGAGGCTGGCTACCGTCTCGGCCACCACGCTGGCCCGCTGAGTGCTCTCAGAGACGGCCTGACCGAACACTTCGATCGCCTGGCGTATCTCACTGCCGCTTCTGCCCTGCTCCTCGGCCGCATCGGCAATCTGTTGAATGCGGCTGGCGACCTCCTCGACGACCGTCGTGATCACTTGGCTGGACTGGCTCTGCTCGTGGCTCGCCGTCTTGATCTGATGCGCGAGCCCACCGAGCTCGTCCATGGCGCCTCGAATCTGCGTGCTTGCCCTCTCCTGCTCACGGGTCGCGTTGTCGAGCTGTTCCGCGACGTCGCGCAGCCGTACCATCGTCTTGCTCACCTGACCGATGTCGCGGGCTTGCTGCGACGTCGACATCACGATTTCGTCTGCGTTCGACATGCACTCTTGCGTGCTTTCTCTGATCCCGCTCAGCAGGCTGCCCGCCTCCTTTGAGAGCGCGACGCCCAGATCGACGCGTTTCGAGCCTCCAGCTATGGCCTCCACAGCACCGTCGACTTCCTCCTGCACGTCCTCGATGAGAGCGCGGATCTCTTGGGTGGAGCTCGTGGTACGGTCGGCCAAGCTGCTGACCTGCTGAGCCACCACGGCGAAGGCCCGGCCGTGCTCACCGGCCTGAGCCGAGATGATGGTCGCATTGAGTGCCAGCAGGTGCGTCTGCTCGAGGACACCTTCGATAACTCGATTGATCTCCCCAATCGAGTTCGACTTCTCCGACAAACTCGAGACGATCTTCTCGAGGCCTCGATAGCTGGCGAAGATGTCATCCATGCTCTCGCAGGTCTCGTCGACCTTCTCCATGCCGCGCTCTGCCTGCTCCCGAACGGCCTGGGTCAGCTCGTGAGTCTGCTGAGCAGTCTGCTCGACATCCACCACGGCCTTGCCGAGAGCCTGGAGTGAGCTCGCGGTCGAATCGGTCGACGTACTCAGGAGCTCTGCGCTCTTCGCGATCTGGCTCATTGAAGTCGTCAGATCGCCCACGGCCGAGGCAGCACCGTCGACGCTCTCCGAATGGCGGTCGACGAGTGCGACTGTTTCGTTGAATGAATCATCGAGCTCCGTCACCGAGGTCGATGCCCGCACTGCAGCAGACGACAGCGAGTCGACGTTCGACGCAACTTCACTCACCGCGAGGCCGACATGCTCGACCGAGCTGCTCGCCGCTCCCACGGCCTGCTCCTGACGGCTCACGCTCGAAGACATCTCGCTGCTGGCGCCGTGAAGTATGGCGGTCACCTCGCTTACCGCCTCTGTGTGTGCATGCACTCCGCGCACCAGATCAAGCAGACCTTGGGCCATCTGACCCAGGGTGACGAGCAATGCAGTGACTTCATCCTGTGATTCTTGCTCGCAGTGGACAGACTTCGCGATGTCCTCGACGCCGGCGCTGAGATCGCCCCGAGAGAGAGTCCCAGCGATCCGTATGGCGTCCGTAACAGGGCTCGTCACGGCGGCCGCTACCGCGCGGGCTGTAAGTCCCAGCGCAACCAGGCAGATGACCAGAATCGCAGCAATCGAGACCGTCAGATCGCGTTGGGCGCCTCTCGCTCGCGCGAAGGCCGTTCGGATGTCCTGCTGAGCGCCAATCGTGTCAGCCTCCAGCACGCTGCTGATCTCGTTGTGTCCATCTGACATCGCCTGGAGCGCCGGAGTGAACTCCTCCGCGAAGTCACGGCCGATCATTCCCTCGCTCGTACGCTTCGCGAGTTCGTAGTACGCGATGAACTGGTGCTCCAGCTGATCCAGATGACCCCGATCGATCATCGGGTTGTCGCGGCCCTTCGCGAGCTGCTCCAGGAATTCGTCGCGCAGCAGATCTGCGACCGCCAGCTCGACCACATTCTCTGTACCCACTGCATCCTGAAGTTGCCTCTGAATGCCGGCAAGCAGATTCTCGAGGTCGCGATTCAGCTCGACGGCGGGATAGTGGCCGCTCTCGATGAACTCGAGCGCATGCTGACTCTTGCTCCCGAGCACGAGACTGGCAGCGAGAACCAGACAGAAGGCAGCTCCGGCCACGATCGGCATGACGACCATCTTGTGTCCAAACCTAAGGCGACTCAGAATCCGCATTTGCTCCATCTTTCCTTCAGCGCTCGATCTTGACGGCCCTGAGGCCGCGGAGATCGGATTGCCTGGACACATATCCGATCGCACCTCGATTCGTCTTCACGAACTCGACGACATCCCTATCCGTCGACTTCTCGGGGGGCGGCACCGCACGGCCGGTGAAGATTTGCTTCTGCCAGTATCTCTTGATCGAATTGACACGCTTTCCGTGGATATCTCGGGTGAATCGCGCTCGGGCTGAGGAGGAGCTGATGAGGTCGACGGGCCTGATCTCGATGCCGTCCGGCCAGCTCGTCTCTTTCCCGGTGAAGATCCTCACGAGGCGCTCGCGCGACAGTGAAGAGACCGGATTGTTCCGATTCACGATGACCGTAAAGCCATCGGTTGCGAGCGCGGACAGGGGTGACAGTAGAGACAGCACCAGCAGCGCCACAATCGTCTGCCCCTCTCGCCAGCCCATCATTGAAGTCGCTCTCCTTGCGTGTGCCCGCTTGCCAATCTCCGAGGGTCCAAGCGGAGAATGCCGTCACTGGATCGATGCTCAAAAATCGACCACGAACCCCGCGAGAAAGGCATCGTTGTCCATCGATGGTCCGTTCTCGAACGCGAATCGATATTCAGTCTTGATCCGAAAGTGCTGGTAGATCTCAAAGGCGGCGCCCAGCGACAGGTGCGTCTGCTCATCACTTGCGTGGCGATCCAGCTCGATCTGGCCGACTCGAGCCACGAAGAGGGTCGATTCGAGGAAGCGACAGTCGACGTCGAGCGTGTACCCGAGCTGGGCGTACCAACCAGCTTGGTATAGATCTGTTGTGAAGAAGGCGGCAAAGGTATCGGACGTGGCCAAACCAGCGCGATCCAGTTTGGCATAGACGTATTCGGCTCGTAGCTCGAATCCCTGCCAGCGGGCGGCCGTATCGGCGCCGAGGAAGAGTAACTCCGGGTCGCCACCCGTCCTCCTGAACTTCTGGTGGTGCACGGATGCACCAACCTCGACCCACGGCCAGAAGACCGCGGCCAATCGGCCTGTCACGGCAAGGCCGGTGTTGATGTTCCTGCTCTGGCGACTCGAGCGGCGAGAGGTCAGGGGATCGGACTCGAATTCAGTACCGCCGAGCCCGTTGGACACGGAGACCTCGTACGTGAAGCGGAGCTGATCACTTGGCCCCACATCACCCGAGAGCATCAGGCCGTGCTGGTAGAAGTTCCCCGGGATGATCTGACGAAAGGCAGTCGGACGGGAAACGAGGTGGTTGACCGAAGGATACCAGACGAAGCGTTCTATCCCGAACGGCGCGTAGAAGCGACCCGCAGTGAAGGTCAGCCAATCTGCGATACCCCACGCAAGGAACGCCTGGTCGATCTCCACGTCTTCGAAGGCATGCTCGAACTCGATCTCGACGTGGCTCCGGAGATTGGGGTGCAGCAGCGCGTCGACAAAAACGTTGACGTGGTGCAGATCGAAGGTGGGGTGGCCACTCTCTGAGCCGTCGGGACCGGCGTCGATGAACTCGAGATTGATGAAGCCGTGGACATCCACACGGATGTCCGAAATTCCGTAGAGCTTGCGCCAGCTCCGAGACGGATGGAAGTCGGAACGCTCCGAGCCGATCTCGGACTCGAACGATTCGTCCTCCTGATGCTGCTCGGCCAGCTCATCCAGAAGATCCTGTTGCCGAGCGACCGTGCTCTGGAGTTCGTCGACCTGCTCTCGCAGCACCGCGGCCGAGTCGGTCGCGGCGGCCGACGCGCTGGAGAACGACACCCCCAGCGCGGCCACCAGCAACGCGCGTGCAGATCCCCGGATAGTGGGCATATCCCCTCCTCGGAATCTCGCCCTGAGACCGTTCGTCTGATCTAATCGGCGATTGTGAACGACCGACTTGAGAATTTTTCACTACTGAGGCCGAGCAGAGGATGTCGGGGCTGCTCGGCCCTCGAGTGAAACCATCAGGCGATGCGATCGGGTGATGCACCGGGGAGGTGGGCCGCGAGCCGGATCAGCCGCGGACACGGCCGCCATCAGGTGGCGGAGCGGACTGAACTTGCCCTACTCCTGCAAGTAGATCCTGATGTACCGCTCCATCTCGGAGGTCGGTCGCCACCACTTCGCGATGGCCATGTCCTCGGCCACTTTGTTCGCCCCCAGGTAGCCTGGGCCACCCAGGACCAGCCCGCCGGGATAGGTGGAGGCCCCGCAAACGTACAGGCCTTCGATCGGAGTGTCGGTGCCGGAGCAGTCTTGGTTGGGTCGGAAGCAGCCCATCTGAAGCGGGCCGTAGTCGCCGTGCTTGATGGCACCACGCCGCATCTGCGGAAAGCGGATCTCGATCTCTTCGGGGTCCTCCATGCCGATCGAGACGATCTTGTCGTGCGTCAGATTCGGGGCCGCTTTCTGCCAGCGCGACAGCATCGCCTCCTGGACCTCCTTCCTGCGGTCCAGCCAGCCGCCCTCGATGCCGTATGGAGCGTGGATCTGGAACATCGAGACGTACTTTCCGGGCCGGTCGCTCAGCGTGGGATCGAGCAAGCTCTCGCAGGTCGAGTGGCCTCCGAAGCTCGTGAGGTCGAGTCGGCCGGCCGCCACGTTGTCCCAGTGCGAGATCAGCTGATCGACGCTCTCTATCCCGATCACCGTGGCGAAGGCCTCATCGATCCACGGATCGTCACAGGCGTACTTCGGCGGCTCATCGGCGGCGATATGCAGCGTATTGAAGCTCCACTTGTCCCAGGCCCATCCCTCTACATCTCCCAAGATGGAGTCCGGAAGATGCTCCCGGCCCACGAGGTCGAGGAAGGTGGTGTGGGGATCCAAGGTGGACATCACCGCCTTGGCGCGCAGCACGCGCCCCTCGTGGGCCAGCTGCACGCCGACGGCGCGGCCGTTCTGCATGATGATCTTGTCGACCCCGGCCGCCTCCAGGATCAATCCGCCGTGCTTGACGACCTCGCGCGCCAGGGCGCTGCCGAATTTGTGCGAGCCACCGTAGCAGTAACACTTGTTCACTGTTCGATCGAGCATCAACGGCACCATGAAGCCCAGGCCCGTCTCGTGCGGATCGAGTCCCCACATGCAGCTCGCGTAGAGCATCATCGTGCGGACCTTCTCGTGCTCGAAGGTGTTCGTGATGATCTCGAACGGGCTGTACTCGCCGAGCTCCAACATCTCGCGACCGAGCTCGGTCCTCTCCATCGCCATCGTGATCTCGATTGGTGCCATCGGCGGTACGTAGGTGGCTGGAGCCACGATCTCGTCGACGATCTTCCGCCACTTCCGGATCACCGAGCCGAAGGTGATCGCATCCTTGAACGAGTACTTGCTGATCGAGTCCTTCGTGTCCTGCACCATGCGGCTCATCAGGATGGAGGAACCATCCTCGAACACCATGCCGGTCTGGGCGTTCGGCTTGATCCACGTCAGCGCCGGACCGTCGAGATCGAAGTCACGAATCGCCGGCATGTAGTCGACCATCATGTGATAGAGGACGTGCGGATTAGAGGCGTAGCAGGGATACAGATTCTCCTCTGTCGCCAGACCGCCGCCCACCTCGAAGCGACGCTCGCAGACCGCCACGCTGAGCCCTGCCTTGGCGAGGTAGGCCGCCGCGATCAATCCGTTCGGGCCGGCGCCGATGATGACGACGTCGAACTCGCTCTCCTGCGGGAACTCTTCCTGCATGTGGCCGAATAGGTCGCTGGGATCGTACTTGAACTTCGACTCGTAGCTGAAATTCGACATGCTTTGCTCGCTTCCTCTGCGGCGACCTGCGGGCCGCTGCGCTGTTCAGGGGCGCCTGGCTGAGATCTTGCCTTCTTGCGGGATGTAGTACGGCGACGCGTACCACCACTTGCCGGGCTCCGCGATTCCGTCTTCGATCAGGATGTGCATCAGGTTGTACGGAATGGCCATCAGGCAGAGTCCACCGGGATGGCCCGATGTCTGATGCGCGTGATACAGACCTTCGATCGGCGTGCGATAGCGGGCCAGCTCGGGCAGCGGCCGATTGGTCCAGAGCTGATCCTCATCGTGTCGGCTGCCGCACCATGTGCCCCCGATGAGTCCGGTATTGCGAAACTCGATATCGCGACCCGTCGCGCTCCAATGGTGGATGAGGTTGTCGTCGTCGAGACCGTCCACCATCTGGCTGTAGGATTCGCGCATGAATCGGTCCATCTCGTCCTTGTGCCGATCGAGCGCGTCCTCGCCCTCCGTGTGGTAGTCCGGAGACGTCACGGCCATCTCGAAGGCATTCGAGATGTAGCCCCTTGGATAGCTGGCCTGGCAGTCCGTCGGGTCGAACGACTGTGGCGGTGTCTGGAACCAGAGTGCGCGCTCGGGCGGCACCGTCGGTTGCCCCTTGCGACCGTCCACGTCCCTCACGTTCTCGTAGTAGATCTCGCGAGAGTCGCACGGGTAGATGCCGAGGCCCGGCTGGCGGTTCTCGCCGACGTAGCGCGCCTCGCCGAGTTCCCGGAACCTCTCTTTGTACGTGAGCTGCTTCTTCGTGTGGAAGACCGATACGTAGAGTGTCTGATTCTTCAGGCTGATGTCCTTGATCGTGCGAATCAGGGCGGGGTCCAGGTGCTTCGGGCCGACCATCTTGAGGAATGCCTGATGTACATCGCAGGCGGCAATCACGGCCTTGTTGGCCCGAATCGTCTTGCCTCCCGCGGCCGCCGTCTCGCGCAGTCGCACCCCCACCGCGCGGCCGTCCTCGATCAGGATTTCGTCGACCGGGCAGCTCGTTCGGATCACGGCCCCGCGGTGCACGGCGGCGCGGTGAATGGCGTGGAAGTAGCCGTGCAAACCGCCCCGCGGAATGCTGTTCTTGCCGGTATTGGGCAGCGTCAGAAGCTGAACACAGAGTGCCGCCGGGATCGCCACACCCTCCCAGTGGCCGGCCGCTCCCGAAGCCCAAGCCGCAAAGGCCATGCCGGTCTTGAACGGCTCGGTCTCGAGGTGTTCGTCCATCAGGTCGAACATCGTCATCTCGCGCAGCTCCGGCGTCCAGATGTCGGGCTGATGCTTCTTGTAGACCTGCATGTACGGCGTGTTCTCATCCGTCACCTCGACGTCGGACGGATGCGGCGGACACCAGAACGTGGCGCGCAACAGCTCACGGGTGAACGGCGGCTGGCCCAGCATTCCACCGATCTTGGCCCAGCCGAGCTTGTCCGCGTCCGAAATCGCACGCCAACCATCCGTGCACGCCAGACCTGCATTGGCGGCCTCCATCGGATTCGTCGGTTCCCACTCCATGCGGAAGCCGTACTTGTGGAGCTCGAGCTGCTCGAAACCCGGAGCCGCTGAGGCGTACATCAGCATGGCGTGCGGATAGATCCGCACGCCGGGTATCGGTTCCTGGGTCTCGCAGGCGCCACCGCACTCGGTTCTCTCCTCGAGAACACAGACACTGAGCCCGCACTTGGCCAAGTAGGCGGCCGTCGTCATTCCGTTCGGACCCGCGCCCACGATGACGATGTCGAATCTCTCGTCCTTACCCATGGCTCTTCCTCCAATCTCTCAACCGAACGCGTACGGACCGTGCGCAGGCGGAGCCGATAACAAAAGCATCAGATGTATCCTTCCTCACGCGCCGCTGTCACGTAGTCGAGCTCCTGCCACCACTTCTCGATTCCGAAGTCCTCAGCGATGGCGTTGGAGCAGTTGTATCCCGGTCCGAAGAGCACCATCCCACCCGGGGCCACACTCGCCCCTCCGAGGTACAACCCCTGAATCGGGGTCCGATAGTGGGAGCACTCGTCATTGGGCCTGAGGTACCCCATCTGAAGTGGTTGATAAGCGCCCTGCTTGTAGCTGCCCCGTACCATGTTGGCGAACTTGTTCTGGATATCAGCCGGCGTGGTGAGATAGGTCCACAGCACGTTGTCGGCGGACAGATTCGGCACGTACTGCCGCAGCAACGCGAGCCGTTGCTCGCTGATCTCTTCGCGCGTCTCATGCGCGAGCCAGCGCTCGCTTCCTCCGTCGGCCAGATCGAACGGCGCCATCTGTGAGAGGAGCCCCGTGGCGCGACCCACGGGTGCCTGGAAGGAGTCATGGACGCTGGGGAAGCAGGCGTTGAAGCCGACATCGGCGGCAAGCCGGCCTTCTCTCATCGCCCCCCAGTGATCGAGCAGATCGCCGAGGCTCTCGTAGCCCATCAGATAGATGAAAGCTCGGTCGACTTCGGGCTCACTCTCGGCGGCGGCGAAGTGCGGAGGTTCGGCGAGTGCCAGATGGAGGTTGCAGAGGCTCCACTCCTCCCATTCCCAAGTGCGAAGACCCTCGACGAAGTCCCGCTCGAGGTTCTCCTCTCCAACGTAGGCGAGGAATGTCTGGTGCAGATCGATCGTGCTCACCACGGCCTTCTCGGCCGACAGGTGAGTGCCGTCCTGCATCTCCACCCCGCAAGCCCGTCCCCGCTCGACGACGATCCGCCGAATCTCGGCTCCCGTTCGGATCTGCCCCCCGTGCTCGAAGATGCACTTGAGCAGTGCGTTCGAAACGCGGTGTGAGCCGCCGGCCGTGAGTCGGTAGTTCGCCATTCGATCCAGGTAGATGGGGACCATGTAGCTGACGCCCGACTGGTCGTGCTCGAGGCCCCAATGGCAGGCCATGTAGAGCATCAGCGTGCGAACATGATCATCTTCGAACAGGTCGAAGACGATCTCCTGTGGTGTCTTCTCCGCGTACTCGGAGAGAGCGCGACCCAGCTCGGTTTCCTCTGCCCGAGCCGCCATCTCCAGAGCGCCCTCCATGGGAACGTAGGTCTGCGGAGCGAGAATGTGTCGCATCATGCGAGCGAAATCGTGCCGCATCTCGCGATAGCTCTCGGCGTCCCGCTTCGAGAAGCGCGCGATCGACTGGCACGACTTCTCGATGTCGCTGTGGATGCAGAGGCACCGCCCGTCTTTCAGCGGCATCGCAACTTGTGGCTCGGGCTGGATGTGCTTCACGCCGTAGCGGCTCTCCAACTCGAAGTCGCGGTAGACGGGCGCGTAGTCGACCATCATCTTGTAGATCGCGTGGGTGTTGTGATAGTACTCGGGAAGCGTCACCTGCTCAGTCGCCAACCCCCCACCGGCTTCGAAACGCTTCTCGAGCAGCAAGACACGCTGCCCGGCACGGCTCAGGTACGCACCCGCCGCGAGCCCGTTGGGACCGCTACCGATGATGATGACATCGTAGCTCTGCGTCATCGCCTGCCCTCCAGCAACGAGTCGCGCACGCGTCTGCGCACGATCCTTTGCTGCTCGACAAGCGAGTCGGGCTCCTCTTTGCCGGGCTCCTCCCAGGGTTTGGCGAGCCCGAGGTCCTTGGCGATGATCTTGTAACAGTTATATGCCTCGGTCGATCCGGCATTTGACCCCACGTGCCACGAGCCGCCGGTGGCGTAGAGCCGCTCGACGGGCGTGCGGTGGTTGGCCAGCTCCGGGGTGGGGCGATTCTCGGCGACCTGATGCGGCGGCCGGTCGACACCCGCCATGGTTCCGTTCGGTCCGAGGTTCTTCATGCGCGTGTGGTCGAAGGCGGTGTTGGTGTCGACGCCGATTACATTGTCCCATGTCATATTGGGCGCGTAGTCCTGCCAAATGGTGAGCAGCTCGTCCGCGTAGCGACGCTTGATTTCGAGCCACTGCCGCTCGCTATACGTCGTAGCTGGTGGACCAAGCTGCTCGTTCTGTACGACGTGCTTGCCCGGAGGCGCGAAGCTCGGGTCCACCAGACTGTGGCAGCCGACCGTGGGAGCGTAGTCCTCGAGCGGGGGGAACCTGCGAAGCTTCTGGTACAAGCACTCGCGGGAGATGTGGATCGGGTCGGGGTCGGGCTGCATGCCCAACCACTGGCATTCGTGGATGTCCGGGTTGAAGGCCTCGGCCTTGTAGATCGGCGCCTGGTGGACAGCGAAGCTGTACCACATGAGACAGCCGAAGGTATCTTCCAGCAGTCGCACCCGCCTCTTCAACTGATCGCCGACGTGCTCCTCACCAATCAGATCGAATATGAGCTGGTGAGGTGAGAGCGTGCTCACGACCAGCTTTCGAGCTGCGATCTGGCTGCCGTCCGTCAACGTGATCCCGGTGGCGACACCGTTCTCGATGATCGCCTTGTCGACCTCGCTATTGGTGAAGAATTCGCACCCCATCTGCACCAGGAGCTGATGTGCAGCATGTGCGATCTGGTGGGTCCCGCCGCGGTTGAAGCCGATGGTGGGCAGAACCATGGCCATGCCCAGCAGACTCATGCCCAAGCCCGGCTCGTTGATGTCGATGACCGAGGAGACGGCGAACCGCAGGATGCAGGACTGAAGCTCTTGACTCTCGAACCACTCCCGCGAGGCGCGCAGCGTGCTCGCCTTCATCGTGAGGGAATCGGGGCCGAAGCCGGCTTCGATCAGCTTGGGGAACAGAGCGGCCTGTCGGGCGGCAACATCGGGTGTCGTCTGTTCTTCTACCGGGCGAAACAGCGTATCCGTGGTTACGCGCAACAGCTCTTCGCTCTGCGCGAGGTTCCAGAGGCGCCCCCAGGTGTCGGCGTCCCGCTGTGAGAAACGGGCGATCTCAGCGGCGGTTCTCTCCTGGGCGGGATCGTGCTTGCCACTGTAGATCGCCAGGCAGCTCTCGCTGTCCTTGAAGACGAATCCGTCGCTGCAAGTGTGTTGCTCCCAGCGAGCACCGTAGTCCCAGAAATCGGGGAAATCGCGCCACACAGGCGCGTAGTACCAGGGCAGGATGATGTTGGCGTGCGTGTTGCCGCGAAACCCGGGCGCCGAGATTTCTTCCGTGGCGAGACAGCCCCCAATCTCGTGCCGCCGCTCGAATACGCCGACGCGCATTCCGCCGTATTTGACGAGGTACAGGGCGAGCAGGAGAGCCTTGTTCCCGCCGCCGACAATCACGGCATCGAACGTCTTGTCAGCCATTGCGACACCTCGCCCGGGCGGATTCGCAACCCGCCCGAGCCCGAGAGTCGAACCTGCGCGACCGTGGGACCCGTCGGCCGACAAGGAGCGCCCCGAGCTGGAGCGAAACCGACCGACACCGCGATGGTAGCTGGCGAAAGCTTTCGGGCAAGCTAAATTGTTGTTCTGTGGCTTTTTTCGCTGCCTCCAGCTAGGCGTCTGGGGGATCGGCGCAACCGGCCCGATCGGTGCGGTGCGTGGTAATGGTTGCGTGTTAATGGTATTGACGATGGCGAAGCAGCAGCGCAGCTCGACGATGAGCCGGCCGGACGAGCCGGGGATGGACTGGATCGACGAGCTCTCGGAAGCATGGGCTCGCGAGTACCCGGACGTCGACACCTCGACGCTGCCACCGATGCTGAGGCTGGTCCGACTGGGCGTGCTGATGACCACGTTCCAGCAGGAGACGCTCGAGCCCTTCCAACTCACACCGAGCGACTACGCCGTGCTATCGACACTGCGCCGCATGGGCCCGCCGTACGAGCTCTCGCCGAGCGAGCTCTACACGGCACTCGAGCGATCCTCGGGCGGCATGACGAAGATGCTCAAGCGCCTCGAGCAGCTCGGCCTCGTGGAGCGCGCGCCCCACCCCGAAGATGGACGCGCCACGCTCGTCGCCCTCACGCCAGCAGGTGTCGAGCTGCAGGAGCAGATCTTCAAGGTCTTCCTGTCACATACGGAAGACCTCCTCAAGTCGATCTCACCCGCCAAGCTCCAGGAGATCGACGCCTCGCTGCGATCTCTGCTCGATGCGATCGAGAGCCACTTCTACCGATAGCTCCCTGTCTCAGACCGAAGCAGGAGCAAGCTCGAAGCGCTTCCCCACCAGCTCCTCCGAAAGTGCCCACAGCTCCTTGGCTGTCTGCGAATCGAAAGCGTGCGGAGCGTATCCCGAGCCCACAGCCTCGCCGCCAGCCGGCTCGGCGATGCCGCAGTCTTCGAGGTAGAGCCCACCTCGATGCGCGAGCTCTGGCGCAGACGCCGCCCAGACGGACGTAGCGGCTCCGGCTTCGATCGTCTTGAATCGCAGCGGCGCCGCATCCGGAGACATCTCCATCATGCTCTTGATATCGTCGGGCGTCAGGTCTCGCGCGAGCTCGGTCATGATGACGCCTGGATGCACCGCATTCGCCACGACACCATGCGCCTGGAGTCTCTCGTTCAGCTCGTGCGCGAACAGCACATTGGCGGTTTTCGACTGCGCGTACGCGAGCCATTTGTCATAGCTTCGTCGCTCGAAGTGGATGTCGTCGAGATCCACGGGGGACAGCAGGTGGGCGGCCGAGCTGACGACAACGATACGCGAAGGCGCACCGGCGAGCAGCGCGGGCACGAGCAAACCCGTGAGCAGGAAATGCCCCAGATGATTCGTGGCGAACTGGAGCTCCCAGCCCTGCTCCGTTCGCGCCAGGGGGCAGGCCATGATTCCCGCGTTGTTCACCAGAATGTGCAGATCGCGACCGGATTCTTTGAAGCGTGCCGCGAAGCTGTGAACACTCCGCAAGCAGGTGAGGTCCAGCTCCGCCACCTCGACCGAGCCGTCGTCCACCTGTGACTGGATCAGCTCCACAACCGCTGCGGCCTTGGCCAGATCTCGCGCCGCCAGTGTGACGCGAGCGCCCTTCCCAGCCAGCGCCCGGGCGGTCTCAGCCCCGAGACCGCCTGAGGCTCCGGTGACGATGGCGTTGCGACCCGTGAGATCGATACCCTTCAACACGTCCGAGGTCGTGGTCTCGGGGCCGAATCGCGAAACGGTGGCTGCGGACATGACACTCCCCCCTCGCGGCGCAGGTTAGCCTCGAGCGGCAGATGCTGGGAACCGAATCGGCGAGAATGACCTGGCGACGAGCGGGCTGCACGAGACGAAGGAGCAATGGGACATGAGAAGGGTCACCATCCACGCCCCGAACGATGTGCGGAAGGTCGAAGCGACGAAGCCTCTGCCGGGTCCCAAAGATGCTGTCATCAAGGTAGAGGCCTGCGGAATCTGCGGCAGCGACCTCGGCTACGTCGCGATGGGCGGGCTGCCCCTGGCCGACAGCGGACCCATGCCATTGGGGCACGAGCTGGCCGGCACGGTTGATTCGGTCGGGCAAGCGGTCGACGCCGTGAAGCCGGGTGAACGGGTGGTCGTCAACCCGGAGGCGGCCGGCAACCGGATCGGAAACGGCGGGACGCAGGGGGGCTTCGCTCCCTACCTGCTCGTCCGCAACGTGACCGAGGACGAGTGCCTCTACACGCTGCCGGACACTCTCAGCTTCGAACAGGGCGCCCTCGTCGAGCCGCTGGCGGTCTCGATGCATGCGGTGAACCAGTGCGAGCTGCGTCCCGACGACAGGGTTGTGATCTTCGGCGCCGGCCCGATCGGGTTGGGGATCATCGTCTGTATGCGATATCGCGGCGTGAGGAACATTGTCGCGGTGGACTACTCTCGGAAGCGATTGGCGATCGCGGCGGAATTGGGGGCCGACGCGGTGCTCGATCTGACCGACGGCGAGCCCTGGGACGATATCCGAGCGGCACACGGTCAGGAGTTGGCGCTGGGCTTCATCCCCGTGGTGGGCAGCGACGTATTCATCGATGCATCCGGGGCAGCGACTGTCGTGCGGGGCGTCGTCGACAACGCGAAATTCGGCGCACGGCTGGTCGTCGTAGGCGTTCACAAGACCGAGACATCACTGCATTTCCTGCAGGTCATGATGAAGGAGCTGACCATCAGGGGCTCCATGGCATATCCGAACGAGTTTCAGTCGGTCATTGACATGCTCTCCTCGGGCGATGTCGACCCCTCACCGATCGTCACGCACCGATTCGACTACGACGACTTCGAAGCCGCACTCGAAACCGCGAAACAGTCCGACAAGGCCGGCAAGGTGATGGTCAACCTCGCCGGCGAGCATGCGGACGGACCATGAGTTCAACGCATCGACGCCTCCACCCAAGCAGGAGCGAGAGAACGAGATGAAGCTCTCACATGTCCTCACGGTCAAGATTCTTCTGACGACCTTTCTCTGGTGCCTTCCCCTGCTGACTTTCTCGCCCGAGATGTTCGCGCTATTCGGACTCCCGACCCCGCAGCCGATGGTATTCGCGCGACTGCTCGGCGCCGCCTATGCGGCCCTCCTCGTCGCCTACTACTTTGGGCTGCTCGAGGCTCGGCGCGGTGCTCGCCCTCTCACTGTGGTCTGGGTGGGTCTGACGAGCAATGGCCTTGCATCTGTCGTTCTCGCGCTTCATGGCATTGCGGGCAGCTGGGGCTCATGGCCGGTGCAGGGGCAGGCTTTCATGTGGCTCTCTCTCGCCGCCACATCGGGTATCACGCTCTCCCTGGCCTGGACCGGCTTGCGCCCAACATGAAGCTACGCCTCAGCGAATGTCCATTTGGCGCAGCAGCAAGGCATCGCGCAGTCGCATCGGAAGGAAGCGATTGAGGGCCATGAAGAACCGGCTCTTGGCATCGATCGCATTGTGGCGCTTCAGGTTGGGCGACTGAACCACCCGGACGATCTCGGCCGCCGCAGTCGTCGCGTCCGGAGCGGTCTGGATGAGTTCCTCATCGCGGGCGATGAAGCGGCGCACTCGCTCTCGATAGGGAGAGCCATCGGGCGGCAGAACATGAATCTTGGCGGCAAAGCCGGTCGAGACCTGGGCCGGCTGAATCAGCGCGACCTGAATGCCGAATGGCTCCACCTCGTAGCGCAGCGAGAGCACCATCCCCTCGACCGCGAACTTGCTGGCCGAGTAGAGGGATTCGAAGGGAAACGGGATCTGCCCCACGAGCGAAGAGACGGCAATCAGCCTGCCCGAACGCCTCTCGCGCATGGCGGGGATGAACGCTTGCAGGATCGCCGCCGTGCCGAGGACGTTGATCTCCAGACAGCGCTTGGCACGCTCCAGATCGAGCTCCTCGAAAGGGCCAAAGAAGCCGATCCCGACGTTCGAGAGCACGACGTCCACATGGCCGTACTTTCGCAGTACTTCGTCTCGAAACCGCAGGATGCTCGGGCGGTCGCAGATATCGAGCGTGGACAGGAGTGGGTCACACCCAGCCGCCTCGAGCTCGCGCCTGAGCAGCTCGACTCCGGCCTCATCGACATCGAAGCCCGCCACGGAGACTCCCATCGCGCCGAGCTTCAGTGCCACCTCGCGGCCCATCCCCTGGGCGAGGCCCGTGATCACGACCACTCGCATCAGACGCTCCTTCTCTGCAGTGGGTCCCGCCGCCCCAGCTCTCGCATCGATTCCGCGAAGTCGGGGTGGATGAGCCGATAGCCGGCCTGCTTCAGCTTTCGGTTGTCGACCACGTAGTCGGCGTGCAGGTAGCGCAGCGCGTCGTATTCGAGATCCGGAATCCGCCCGCGCAGTCGCGCCAACACGCCGTCGACCCGCGCGATCAGCGCGAGAAGCGACAGCGGAAGATGTACTCTCGGCCGTCGACCACCGAACGCATCTGCCGCCAAGACCAGAGCCTCCTCCAGCGTCGGGTGGCTGTCGTCGGCGACATTGAAGGCCTGGCCCCGTGCTTGCTCCCGCTGAGACAGATGGATGGCCGCGCCGGCTACGTCTTCGACTCGCACATTCGAGAGCCGCTGTCGGCCGTCTCCCGGAATGGCCGCCAGCGAGCTCCTGCGTGAGAAGACCTTCCCCGCCCCATCCGTGTGGCCCGGGCCGTAGATCGTGCAGGGGCGAAGGATGACGGCCGGGAGCCCGCTGCGAATCGCGCGCCAGACGACGTCCTCACCATCTCGCTTGCTTCGCCCGTAGGCGTCGGAGGGCTCGCGGGGGGCGTCCTCGTCGAGCGATCTGCCCCGGCAGGGTCCGTAGACGCTGGTCGAACCCATGTAGATGAAGCAGCGGACTCCGGCAGAAAGGGCGCGTTCGGTGATGCGCGCGACGCCAGCGACATTCACGGGCTGCAGCACCGAATCGGGGCTCGAGAAATTGCAGATCGCGCCCAGATGAAAGACCGACTCCACCCGGCCGGCGAACAGGGGCGGCAATGTCTCCGGCTTCCTGAGGTCTGCGCGTACGAACTCGATCTCACCCGCCTCGTGCCGCATCCGCAAATCGTCGGCATCTTCCCAGGCGGGCGCGGTGGCGCGAATCCGCCCCCCCCTGCTGACGAGCTGCTCGATCAAGTGACCACCGAGGAAGCCGGCAGCACCCGTCACCAGGCTGATTCCGTCGCTACGCATCACAAGCGGCAGAGCTCCGCCGCGAGCTCGACGCGACGGGTCTGGCTGAATCCGACGGCAAAGGTCGGGATCCAGCACGAGTGTTTGCCGGCACCCCCCGCCACGAGCACTCTCAACAGCGCCGCTTCGCGAGCCAACGGAATCCTGCCGCGCCACTCGTCGAGCTGGTCCGCATAGCCACCCCAGGATGTGAGCTCGTCGAGCTTCTGCGCCGAAATCCGATCCAGCGGAACACGGGCGTGCTCGAATAGGTAGCCTTGCACGTCTTCGCGCGAGAAGCCCGAATCGGCTACTGCCCGAGCGTGCTCCGGACCAAAGACCACGAAATGGTCGCCGCCGACATAGAGGTTGTTGTTGCCGACCGTAGCCATCGTCTGTGCCAGTGTGTTCAAGATCGACTCCCCGTCACAGGAGCCATGGTCATTGATATTGTGTGGCCCCTCGGCGGCCGCCACGGTGACGCAGGAGTCCTCGACCCCGAAGCCGAGCGTGGTGCGCAGAGCGGGCCACGGGCTCGCCTCTTCGTTCTCCGCAAAGCAGAAACCGAACTTGGCCGGGCTCCCCTGGGTCGCCTTGTCGGTCTCGCCCGCAATCGCCCCTCCGATATTCTGGAGCACGAGTCGCAGAGCACGGCCGATGCTCGCATTGGCCCGGTTACCCGGACCCATGCAGCCATGCCCGGCGTTCATGGCCAGCAAATCGGCGACCGGTCCATGTACGATTGCCAGCAGGCCACATGGATGGGTCGTGGTCTGCATTCCGATCAGGTTGAAGTCTCGCTCCTGAATCGCAGCGATCGCCGCTTCCAGCAGCGGCATGTGCTCGGGCAGGCAGCCGGCCATGACGGCGTTGGCGGCGACGCGCTGAAGCGTGGCGGTGCCATTGCGCGGCGACAGGTCACCCAAGCTCTCCATCGGGTAGTGACTCGCACCGTCGCACATGTCCTTTACGCGCCCTCGCGTCGGGATCACCACCGGCAGACCATCCGTAAAGCCCCAGGCGTGCAGTTGCTCCAGCGCAGCAACATCATCGCCGTCGAACTCGATCTGCTCGGCCAACGGCGCGTCGTCTCGCCGACTCACGATTCGCCCCCACTCGACAACGCCGCGATCACGTCTTCGAGCACCTTGTCTGAAATCAGCGCAGCCGCCTGCTCGGGCGATATCCCGCCGACCGGATGTCGCACCACGGCCAGCGGCAAAGCGCCGGCGTTGCGCTGCTCAAGCAACTGGCTGGCGAAATCCTGAAACGCATCGGTCACGAGGCCCACCACCGCACATCCCATTCGCGCGAGCTCGATCTGGTCGTGGATACTCCACGACGTGCACGATCCTCAATCGTAGGCAGCCAACACCACGGCGTGACATGACTCGCCGCACTGACGGATGAGTTCGGGTGCGGCCTCCAGAGAGGGAACGTCCTTCCGAAAGTGGCTCACCGTAACCCCAAAGCGCTCTCTCAGCCCCGCCGCGACCCGTTCCAGGAGCACGTCCGCGTTGGGCTTGTTGTTGCTGAAGAGTCCGATCTTCGCCCCCGCCAGACTCGTGAGCCGTTCGCCGAGCGTCTCGGGCGGAGGCGGACCGCTCGTGGGGTTGACGATCACGATTCTGCCCATCTTGTCTCCCTGACACGCCCGGATCTCGACCCGGCAGGTGGCTGAACACCGCTTGACGGTCCGCGATGCGATGGATAAGATACTACAGATTCCAAATAATTTCGAAACTGTATATTTCTCTTCCGGAGATCAGGCTTCCGGAGATCAAGCGGGACAGGGGATCGAAGCTGACCATGGCGAAGCGGCGCTCGGGTGCAAACGATCGGCAGGGCAAGGCTCTGATGGGCCTGATCCATCGCGTCACGGCGACCCACTCTGAGCGGCCGACTCTGGGACTCAACGTCCGTCAGCGCCTCATCATTCAGAGGCTCGGGCTCGAGGGAGAGCTCCATATGGCGGCCCTCGGACAGCAGCTCGGACTGACGCCCTCGGCAATGACTGGGCTCGTGGACCGCCTGGTGGCACAGGGCTTCGTGAGCCGCCTGCCGCATCCAAGTGATCGCCGAGCCACTCTTGTCAGCCTGAGCCGCAAGGGCGAGACCGCTTTTCTGCGCGAGGTCGATTTCTACCGCGTGCTGGTGGACGAAACCCTGGCGGCGATGGGCGACGGTGCCAGGCGCCAGGTATTGGACGCCCTGACCGAACTCGGGCGCAACGCAGCGGCCGTGGATGCCGCCTGAATGTAGGCCCTGGTAGCAAGGAGGCAGTCGGATCATGGATTTTCAGCCCAGTGAAGAGCAGCTCGTTCTGCTCCGCAGCGTGCGCGATTTCGCCGACCGTGAAATGAGGCCGCTGGCTGCAACCTGGGACCATGAGGCGCGGGTTCCGGACCAGAAGGTGATCGACCAGTTGGTCGAGATGGGCCTGGTCGGAATGTGCCTGCCCGAGCAATACGGTGGAGGGGGCCAAGAGCTGGTCTCCGCACTTCTGTGCATCGAGCAGCTCGCCCGGATTTCGCCACTCTGTGCAAGCTCGGTCTTCGAGAGCAATGTCGGCCCCGTCCGTGTAATCGAGCGCTTCGGAAACAAGGAGCAGAAGCGTAGATATCTGCCAGCCGTGTGCCGCGGCGAGCTGGAGATCAGCATCGGGATGACCGAGCCCGAGGCCGGCAGCGCGCTGACGGATCTGCGCACGCGCGCCTCGAAGGTGGACGGCGGATGGCGGATCGACGGCCGCAAGATCTTCTGCACCGGCGGAGGGCACAGCGAGGCATATATGGTCTATTGCCGCATGAATGACGAGCTCGGAGCCAAGAGTATCGGGGCGGTGATAGTGGAGAAGGGAACACCGGGTTTCTCCTTCGGGAAGCAGGAAGAGTTCATGGGATTGCGCGGGTTCCCGAGCGCCGATCTCGTCTTCGACGGCTGCGTGGTTCCCGACGACAACCTGATCGTGCCTGCCGGCGGCTTTCGCTCGCTGATGCAGTGCTTCGACATCGAACGCTGCGGCAACGCCACGATGGCCCTCGGGATCTCTCTCGGCGCTCTGGAGACGGCGACCGCCTATGCGCTCGAGCGGGAGACCTTTGGCAAGCCGATCGCCGAACGTCAGGCGATTCAGATGATGCTTGCCGACATGGCGATCCGGGTGGACGCCGCGCGCCTGCTGATCCACCGCGCGGCGATCGGGGCCGAGAGCGGCTTCCCCTCGGTGAAGGAGACCTCCATGGCCAAGGTCTTCGCCAACGAGACCGCCAAGGCGGTGACCGATATGGCGATGGAGATCCTGGGCGCCTACGGGTACACCAAGGAGTATCCGGTGGAGCGAATGCTCCGGGACAGTCGCGGGTGGCCCTTGGCTGGAGGAACGCTCCAGATTCAGAAGATCATCATCGCGTCCGCTGTGCTCGGGCGACGCTTCGACCAACGCAAGTGAAGAGTCGGCGGCAAGCTCGCACGGTTGGCAGGCGCTCGACCACTGGGCGGGAGCTCGACCACGTGCTCGCCGTGTCGCGACGCGGTGTGCTGCGCGCCGGCCTGCTTGGCTCGGTCGCTGTGTGGGGGGGCGGACTGCTGGCATGCGGCTCCGACCGGGGCGTGGCGTCCGCCGCGAGTGGGAACCGCGTCGCGATCTCCTCAGCAGGCGAAGAGATCCTGCGCTCGGTGACGCCGGTGGTGCTCGGGGGAATGATTCCCGCGACTGGAGACGCCCGCGAGCGCATAATCGATGATGGAATCGCGAGTCTCGACGACTACGTCGCTCACCTTTCCCCATGGCTGCAACGGGAAGTCAGAGACGTCTTCGGGATGCTCGACCTATGGCCGGTCCGTCTGCTGCTGACCGGAGACAGCCGGCCTTGGCGCGAGAAGCCGCTGCAGAGCGTCGATTCTTTTCTGCGCTCGGCCCGGGAGAGCCGCCTGCTGCTACTGCGACGAGTCTACTCCTTCCTGCAATCCATGGTCGTGTTGAGCTTCTTCGATCAGCCCAGCGCTTGGCAGGCAGTCGGCTATCCCGGCCCGCTGGCGGCGCCACCCACAGTACTGCAGGAGACGCGGTGACGACCCGACGCATCATCGTAGGGTGCGATCTCGAACGCGATCTCGTGCTCGAAGGCGATGTGGCCATCGTCGGGTCCGGTGCTGGGGGCGGCGTCACGGCTGAGATCTTGGCCCGCGCCGGCTTGCGCGTCATCATCCTCGAAGAGGGAAGCGACTCGAAGCCCGCGGAGTTCGGCCTGCGCGAGGCACCCTCCTTCGCCCGGCTCTACTTCGACGGGGGGCTGCGCCCCACCGAAGACGGCGCCATTGGAGTCGTGCAGGGGCGCACGGTGGGGGGCTCGACCACGGTCAACTGGACGAGCTGCTTCCGCACACCGGAGCCGACCCTGCGCCATTGGAGTGAGACGCTCGGGCTGGCGGACTATCGACCTGCCGAGCTCGAGCCGTGGTTCGAGCGGATGGAGCGGCGGCTGCACATCCAGCCTTGGGAGACGCCGAACCGCAACAACGAGGTCCTGGCGCGGGGAGCGGAGAAGTTGGGATGGCGCCATGGTGCGATCGCGCGCAACGTCCTCAACTGCCTGAATCTGGGCCTCTGCGGTCTCGGCTGCCCAGCGATTGCCAAGCAGAGCATGCAGGTGACGACGATACCCGCGGCGCTGGATGCAGGCGCAGTGTTGGTAACGCGCGTGCGCGCCGAGAAACTCGAGCTGAGCGGCGATCGCGTTCTCGGTGTCCAAGCACTCGCCCTGGACGAACGCGGCGTTCATCCGAGTGGGCATTCGCTGCGTGTCCGGGCGAAGTGGATCGTCGTGTCCGGCGGTGCCATCAACAGCCCCGCCCTGCTGATGCGCTCTCGGGCTCCC
The DNA here is from genome assembly GCA_029261835.1 of Deltaproteobacteria bacterium. Taxonomy (GTDB): domain Bacteria; phylum Myxococcota_A; class UBA9160; order UBA9160; family UBA4427; genus JAJDAO01. Next base: position 97,215 of record JAJDAO010000072.1, read on the forward strand.
GATCCCCATGAACGACTCGGCAAACGCACTTTTCTGCAGATGCACAACTACAGTCTGGCCAGCATGCCGGAGCGGCTGGACCCCTTCTACGGCGCTCCACAATCGGTGTACTGCGACGAGTTCACATGGCGCGACGGCGTGACGGGAAGCGCCGGCTTCAACCTCGAGGCCGTGGGGGCGCAACCGCTGGTGATGATGAACTTCTGGAAGGGGATGGGCCCAGCGCTCGAAGAGCTGGCCCGTGGCCTCTCGAACTTGCACACCATGGTCGCTCAGATCCGCGACGGCTTTCATCCTCAAAGCCCCGGCGGAGAGGTGCGCCTGCGCGACGACGGCAGCGCCGTGCTCGACTACCCGATCAACGACTACATCTGGCATGGCGTGCGCAGCTCGTACCTCGTGATGGCGGAGTGCCAGTTTGCTGCCGGCGCAGTGAACGTCCGGCCGGCGAGCAGTGACGCAAAGCCGTACAGCAGCTGGCCGGAGGCGCGAGCGGCAATCGAGTCTCTCCCCCTGCGCTCGCCCAATGTCTTCCTGAACTCAACGCATCCCATAGGCGGCTGCGCGATGGGGAACGACCCTCGCCATTCGGTAGTCGACGGCGACGGTCGGCACCATCAGATCGAGAACCTGATGGTGCTCGACAGCTCCGTCTTTCCGACCGGCCTCGGCGTGAACCCGAGCCTCTCCGTCTACGCCCTGGTCGCCCGCAACGCGACGAAGCTCTTGGGCCGCATCAATGGCGAAACAAGCGAAGCTCCACTGAACTCGAAACCCGACAACTGGCAGGAAGCGACTGGAATCGATGGGTGACAACAAGACCGAAACCAATGGCGCCCTGAGTCACTCACGTGATGGTGACGGTGGCGCCCGCAGCCGAGCGGCTTACGACGAAGCCGTCGCGACCCTCACCGCGCCCGGCGCCCCCTTCGAGCTGAGGAGCGAAGATGTCGGGGGGTACGCAGTGCGAAACTTCGCCACGCGTCCGCGATCACTGCGAGAGCTGGTGGCGGCAGCGGGCGGACGAGGTGAGCGAGAGTTTCTCGTTCAGGGAGAGCGTCGCATCGGATACGGCGAGTTTGCCCGTCTGGTCTGGGGGGCAGCGGCGCGCCTCAAGCAGCGCGGGCTCGAGCGCGGCGATCGGATCTCCATCCTCGCCTACAACAGCCTCGACTACGTGGTCAGCGTCTTCGCCACTGCCTGTGTCGGCGGCATCACGGTCGCGCTCAACGGCTGGTGGGTCGAGGAGGAACTCGACTACGCACTGCGGGACTCCGGCAGTCGGTTCTTGATTGTCGACGAACGCCTCTTTCAGCGCGTGCGTAGTCTCATCGGTCGGGTCGACAGCTTGGAGGAAATCTTCTTCGCGGGTGCCAGCGCTCCCCCGCCTGGAACCGTCGCCCTTTCCGAGCTGATCCAGCCAGGCCACGAGCCACCAACGGACGAGATCGACGAGGATGATCCCTTCGTCATCCTCTACACCTCGGGTACCACGGGCCGGCCGAAGGGCTGCATCACGACCCACCGCGGAACCATCACGCAGGTGATGGGCATCCTGCTACAGGGAATGGTCTCGGCTGCACTCGGAGAGCCGAGCCCACTGCCCGCCGATGGATCCCAGCCCACATCGCTCATGACCGCGCCACTCTTTCACGTCGCGGGCATTCATACCGGTCTTTGTACGGCGATGGCGGCTGGCGCGAAGGTCGTGCTCAGTGAGGGCCGGTTCGATCCCGATCAGGTGCTCGCTCTGATAGAGCGAGAGCGCGTCAGCACGTGGAGCGCCATCCCCACCATGCTGCACCGCGTGGTTCACTCTCCGGTGGTTGACAAGTATGACCTCTCGAGTCTGGTGCGCATTTCGTTCGGCGGTGCCCCGACGGCTCCCGAAACGATGGCGCGAGCCCGCGAGGTTCTGCCAGTGAAACCCGCACTCACGAATGGGTACGGGCTGACGGAGACACACGGCATCGTGATGCTCTCCGGCGGCAGCGACCTCGAGGAGAATCCGACATCGGCCGGCCGCCCCTCCGCCTTCTTCGATATCCGACTGGTCGACTCATCCGGTCGCGAAGTCGCGCAGGGTGAGCTCGGCGAAATCCTGCTGCGGGGTCCCACCGTAACACCCGGCTACTGGAATCAGCCCGAAGCGACGGCTGAGGCAATTCGCGATGGCTGGTTCCACACCGGAGACATCGCCTACCGGGCGCCCGACGGCCTCTACCACCTGGTGGACCGGGCCAAGGACATGATCATCCGCGGCGGAGAGAACGTGTACTGCATCGAGATCGAGAACTGTCTGGCAGAACACCCCGAGGTGGACGAGGTGGCGGTGATTGGCGTTCCCGACACCGAATTGGGTGAGCGAGTCAAAGCAATCGTGCGGTGTATGCCGGGGGCCCAGCCCCAAGAAGCCGATCTGCGTGCCCATGTCGCGGCACGCCTGGCCGCCTACAAGGTTCCGGAGCTGGTCGAGTTCACCGATACACCACTGGCCCGCAACGCATCGGGAAAGATCCTGAAGAACGAGCTGCGGGGTGAGGGGTCGAACTCCTTCGATGCGGAGCTGATCGGCTGAACCTCGCGCGAGAACGGGCGTCTAGGCGGGTAGCATCAGCACCCGGCGAGCGCGCGAACATCGCCGAGCAGCGCGCTGATGTCCTGGTCCGACGTGTCCCAGGAGCACATGAAGCGGGCGCCGCCAGCCCCGATGAACGTGTAGAAGACCCAGCCACGTTCACGCAGTCCATCGAGAACGGGGCTCGGGAGCTTGGCGAAGACGGAGTTCGCCTGGGCGGGAGCCAGGATCTCCACCCCGGGCACGTCGCGCAGGCCCGACTCGAGCCGCTGCGCACAGGCGTTGGCGTGCTTCGCGTGTTGGAGCCAACCGCCGTTCTCGAGTAGAGCGACCCACGGTGCCGCAATGAAACGCATCTTCGAGGCGAGCTGCCCGGCCTGCTTACAGCGGTACGCAAAGTCCTGAGCCAGCTCGCGGTCGAAGAAGACGACCGCGTCGCCCACCGCCATGCCATTCTTCGTACCGCCGAAGCACAGTACATCCACGCCCACCTTCCAGGTCAGCTCCTTGGGTGCGACGTCGAGAGTCGCGACGGCGTTGGCGAAGCGTGCACCGTCCATGTGCAGTCGCAGTCCGAGCTGGCGCGCCGTCTCGGCAACGGCGTCCAACTCGCTCTTGTCGTAGACGGTTCCCAACTCGGTGGCCTGGGTGATGCTCAATACGCGCGGCTTCGGGTAGTGGATGTCCGTTCGACGCAATACGGTGTTTCTCACGTCGGCGAGATCGACCTTGCCCCGCTCGCCAGCCGCGAGCAAGACCTTGGTGCCGTTCGAGAAGAACTCCGGCCCGCCACACTCGTCGGTCTCGAGATGCGCGGTCTGGTGGCAGATGATGCTGTGGTAGGACTCGCACAGAGCCGCCAGGCTGAGCGAGTTGGCGGCCGTGCCGTTGAATACGAAGAAGACCTCACAGTCGATCTCGAAGACCTCGCGCAGCAGCTCGCAGGCTCGCTGGGTCCAAGCGTCCTCGCCGTAGGCGGGAGCGAAGCCGCTCTTGGCCCTCTCGAGCGCGGCCCATGACTCCGGGCAGATTCCGGCTGCGTTATCGCTGGCAAACTGCAGCCGCTGGCGCTCCAGCGAGACCGCGGCGCCGGTCGTGGGGTCGCCCTGCTCACCCGCCTGGGCCGTCATGCAAGTCAGAGTACCGCAAACGACGAGGGTCTGCGGATCAGATGCAAAGGGCGGTCTTGTGTCTGGCGTGGGCCTCGAATAGTCTGAAGCGAGTGTCGCAATCGGCGTGGGAGCGAAGCCAGGAGAATAGACGTGCCGCACATCCGCACCGTCCCGCCGAGTCGAGCCGATGCAGAAACAGCATCGACCTACCGCTACATGAAGGAGGTCGGGGGCTCCTCGCAGGCGGCGAACATCGTGCAACTCTTCAGCCTCCGCCCGGCGTCCATGCGACGGATGATCCGGAGCTGGGAGCTCGCACTCTGGTGCGGCCATGAGCCGCGATCGAACCGCGAGCTGATCGCGGCAGCCGTCTCTCGCTATGCAGATTGTCACTACTGAACGGATGGCCACGAGGCCTTCCTGCAGGCTGCAGGAGGAGACGCGAGCCGGGTTGCGCGCCTGATCGATGGCACGACGACCGACGCGACACCTCTCGAGCGAGCGCTGGTGGCACTCGCGAAGAAGGCCCACGAGCAGCCTCGCCACCTCACGCCGGCGGATCTCGATCCCCTGCGAGCGATCGTTGGAGCGGGCGCGCTCGACTACGCGTTCGTGCTCGGGTCGTTCCACTTCATCAACCGGATGGCCGATTTGCTCGACGTGAGCTCCGAGGCCCTCCCCGCACCCCTGCGGCGCCTCGAACTGGTCCGGAGGCTGGCAACCCGGCTGCAGGGCATCCTGCTGCGCAAGATGATGAACCTCGAGAATCGCGCCTACGGCAGAAGCTACGAAGAGGTCGTCGCGGCCATCGCGCCGGCCTATCGAGAGGCGTTGGGGTGCGAGCCGGGGGAGGCGTTTGCGCGCCTGCGCGAGCGACCGCAGATCATCGAAGCGCTGCAGCTCATGCTGGAAGAGCGCTTGGAGAGAAGCAGCCTCCAGCACACCGTGATGGTGGACCTTCACCGCATCGTCGAAGAGGCACTGCCGAATAGGCCCGAGGACCTGGAGGGCTTCCACGAGCGCCCCGCCGATCCCGTTCACGCGCTTGCATTCGTCGGTACGCGCTATGCCAGCCGGACGACAAAGCAGATGATCGATGCCCTGCGTCTCGCGGGCTATGACGACCTCGGCATCCTCGACCTGGCCATTGCAATCGCGGACGCCAACAATTGGGCGCGGCTGCGCCGCCTTACAGGCCTTTCAGCGGGCATCGGTTGCGTCGCCGTGTGAGGTACGCGAATGACCGCGGCGCGGATCACGGCGCGGAGCTGGCCGTCGGTATCCAGTCGGGCGGGTGCCGGTTCAAGCTCGGCTGTCGGTAGCTTCTGAAACCGAAACACATCATCGGACTCGAAGTCTCCCGCTGAGCGCGATGAGGGACCTCACGCGACGACGGCCCCGAGGTCGGCCGGCATGAAGGCGTCGCCGATCACTGGTCCCCCATCGAGCGGCCGCACGGAACGGCCAATGGCGTGCAGAAACGAACGGCTGTCGACCACTTGAGCGGTGTGGGAGCCAGTCACCAGGGCCAAGGCCGCCTCGACCATGACCTCGATGGGCTCGGCCATATCGGGGTTCTGCTTGGCGATATGCCCGACGAAGCGCGAGGCCTCCTGCGTGAGGACGATCGAGACGGGTGCAAGTGAGTTGACGCGAATGCCGTCGTCCCACAGCTCATGAGCCAGGCCCTCGCTATAGCGCTCCAAGATCAGCTTCGTCGCGCCATAGGGCGCGATCACGTGTGCGGCCTCGGGCGTGTCGCGGTAGGGCACGGCCGGCTGGCGTGCGGCGCTGCTTCCGATGTTGAGGATCCAGCCGCACCCGCGCTCCCGCATGCCCGGCAACGCCTGCTGCATGAGATCGACCGGTGCATTGAAGTTCACCTCCAGCATGGCGCGGCGGTCCTTCAGGCTGCATGCGCTCGCGGGAGCCCAGATCCCCATGGCTGCGTTGTTGACCAGGATGTCGAGCGGGCCGAGGGCCGCTTCGGCCCGACTGATCAGATTCTCGCGCGCTTCCTCGAAGCGCAGGTCGACGGCCAGAGCTTCGGCGCGGCCCCCCGCAAGTGCGATCTCCGCCACCGTCTGTTCGAGACTTCCCTCGAGACCCTCGCGCTCGCCCAAACGCGAAGCCACGACCGCAACCGCTGCACCCTCGGCCGCGAGGCGGCGCGCGATCGCCTTGCCGATCCCCCGGCTGGCGCCCGTCACCAGCGCCACCCTGTCCCTCAGCTCGGACATTTCAGCCCTCCTCACTCGACTCGACTCGACAGGAAGAGGTATACATTCATTTGCTTGACAAATGCAAATATTTCCTCAGCATGGCAGCATGGCAATCGGAAAGGATCTGGAGCGGGTGCAGGCGGCGATGGAGCAGCTCAACCGCATCGGTCGCAGTCGACGCTCCGACGCTCTCCGCAGTGCCCGGGCCGGCGTCCATCTGCCGCGCGCTGCGCAAGGCGTGCTGCGCCAGGTCGTCGAGCACGGCCCCGGGCGCATCTCGGATCTGGCTCGCGCCACGGGTTCGGGCGACGCCGCCGTGAGTCGTCTGGTGACCCAGCTCGCCGAGCAGGGCTTGCTGAGGCGCTCTGCCAGTCGCGAAGACGGGCGCGTCGCAGAGGTTCACGCAACCGCAGCAGGCCGGCGCGCGTCGAAGAGACTGCGAAAGGCCGCGGACGAAATCTTCCTCGAACACTTGGCGGGCTGGTCTGAGCGGGATCTCGCGAAGCTTGGAGACCTGATGGAGCGACTCGCACGAGATCTACGAGGTGCACCGGCCTCAGGTTCACGGTGAACGTGAGGCCTTCCGTAACTCGTGATGGGAGATTCGGAAGAATGCCCCAGCAAGACACGCTCCACGGCTATCTCCTACGGCGAGCAGCCGCACTCGGGCTCGCGCTGGCGGCGGCGGCTCTGCTGCAGGCTTGCTCGAATGACACCGGCATCGACCCGGCTCCAGACGTGGGTGACGTCATCGGCCAAGCTCGGGCCAGCTCGACGAGGCCACCCAATATCATCATCATCAATGCGGATGACCTCGGATACGGTGACCCGGGATGCTACGGGGGCCAGGCGATTCAGACTCCTGCCATCGACAGCCTGGCGACCCAGGGCGTGCGATTCAGTGACTTCCACTCGAGTGACTCCGTTTGCACACCCTCTCGGGCCGGTCTTCTGACCGGACGATACGCCAAGAGGATGGGCCTCGACGTTCCTCTGCACCCCGAGAAGATGTCCCTGCGGCAGACGATCACTGTGAGCCTGGGCTATCTGGCCGGCAAGATCGGCTTGATGGATCTCGCGACGGAAGGGGGAGAAGCCGGCTTACGGGGCGACGAGATCACGCTCGCGGAGGCGCTGAGGGTCGCGGGCTATGCGACAGGCATGGTGGGCAAGTGGCATCTCGGCGACTTCGGGGCGAACCCGAGGCACAACCCGCGGAGGCACGGCTTCGATTTCTTCTTCGGTGTCCCCTACAGCAACGACATGCATCCGTTCCCGCTCTATCGAAACGAGGATGAGTTGGAATCGCATGTGGCGGATCAGTCAGGGCTGACGCGCCTGTACACCGCTCAGGCGGTCGAGTTCATCGAAGCATCGCGAGACGAACCGTTCTTTCTGTACTTCGCCCACACCTTCCCGCATCGCCCACTCCACGCCTCAGCCGAATTCAGACACCGGTCGGCAGGTGGGGTCTTCGGCGATACGGTCGAGGAACTCGATTGGAGTGTCGGACAGGTGCTCGCCACGCTGGAGCGACTCTCCCTGCAAGACGACACGATCGTGATGTTTACCAGCGACAACGGCCCTTGGTATCAAGGCAGCCCAGGAGTCCATCGCGGCCGTAAGGGGCAGAGCTATGAAGGCGGTCACCGCGTGCCGTTCATCGTCCGCTGGCCGGGCCGCATCCAACAGGGGCGAATCGAGAGGCAGCCGGCGATGAACATCGACCTCTTCCCAACCTGCCTGGCCTTGGCGGGGTTGACGCTGCCCAACGACCGAATCATCGACGGTGAGAGCATCGAAGACCTGCTCACGGCCGACTCGACTCAGCCCCCCCACGAGTATCTGTTCTTCTATCACCAGGGTGAGTTGGAGGGGGTTCGAAGCGGTCGTTGGAAGTACTTTCGCAATTTCAACCACTACGTCTGGCCAATGCCCGTCAACACCAAGATGGGCCGTCTGAGCAACCACACGACCGGACCGCTCCCCCTGCTCTTCGATCTCGAAACGGATCCGGGCGAAGCCTACGACGTGGCGAGCGAGCACCCGGAAGTGGCCCGGCGCCTCTCGGAGACGATGGCGGACTGGGAGCAGCAAATCCGGAGCAACCGCAGAGGCTGGACGCGGTAGACGTCAGGCGTGCTCTCGGATCGAACGGAAGATCTGACGAGACGCACTGCCCGATTTGGACTCAGACGGAGGCCCGGCGCAAGATGATGCTGCCGATCGAATAGCCGGCTCCAAAGGAGCAGAGCACGCCGACGTCACCCGGGAGCAGGTCATCCTTGTACTGATGAAAGGCGATCACGGACCCTGCGGAGCTCGTATTCGCGTACTCGTCGAGAATCACCGGTGCCTCGTCGGGCAGGGGCTCTCGACCCAAGACGGTCTTGCCAATGAGCTGGTTCATGCCGAGGTTGGCTTGGTGCAGCCACATCCGCCTGAGGTCAGTGACCCCGAGTGAAGTCTCGGCGAGATGCTCGACGATGTGCTCGGCGACCATCGGGCACACCTCGTGGAATACCTGACGCCCGTTCTGGCGAAAGACGAGCTCGTGAGGATGCCGCTCGCCTTCTTCGCAGCGGTTCAAGAAGCCGAAGTCGTTGCGGATGTTGTTCGAGAACTTGGTGCGCAGCTTGCTGCCCAGCACCTCGAAGCCTCCTCGAACGCGGCAGTCCTCCGCTCGCTCGATCACGACGGCAGTGCAGGCATCACCAAAGATGAAGTGATAGTCGCGCAACTCGAAGTTGTTATGCCCCGAGGTGATCTCCGGGTTCACCACGACTGCGCAGCGCGCATGCCCCATCGCTACGGCGTCGACCGCGGCCTGGATTCCGAATGTCGCCGATGAGCAGGCGACATTGAGATCATAGGCCCAGCCACCTGCCCCGAGGGCCTCCTGAACCTCGATCGCAACCGCTGGGTAGGGCCGCTGCAGGTTGGAGCAGGCGACCAGCACGGCATCAACTTCAGAACGCTCGCGACCCGCCTGTTCGAGTGCTTCATCGATCGCGATTAGCGAGATCTCACACTGGATCGAGGGTTCGTCCTCACCGCGCATTAGAAGGCGGGGCCGCAGCCGGGAGGGATCCAGCAGACCTTGCTTGTCGAGCACGTACCGACTCTTGATTCCCGATGCCCTGATGATCCAACGATCGCTCGAGGAATCACGTTCCTCGACCTCTCCAGCCGCGATCTCACTCTCGTGCTCGCGGTTGAAGCGCTCGACCGCGATTCGATGCGACTCTACGAGTTCGTCGTTCGAGACCGAATCCGGCGGCGTATAGAGGCCGCTCCCGCTGATGATGCTTCGCTCCACCTGTTCTCCACCCCCGGTTGCACCCGTCGAATCTTAGCGATCTCGCGTGATGAAGCGATCGCGATACTCCGCAAAGTCCCTCTCGACACCATCCTCGAACCAGAATTGCCGCCACCTCCACTTCGAGAGCCGGCACGAGCCCTTGGACCCCGCTTCGATGGCGTGCTCGCCGAAGCCGGAATCGCGGCCGTGCGCAGCGTGCTGCGTGGGCTCTCGTGGGCGGCGCCAGAAAGTGCTTCACAAGCGAGTGGGATTGTGTCTAGTGTGTCGCTAGGGGAGAGCGGAAGCCAGCGACCACCGGTCGCTCGCGTTCCTGGAATGGAGGGTGTTGTCATGCGAAGCGATGCGCTATGGCGACTGGCTGGAATCGCAGCCGTCTTGGGACTCTCGAGCGCCTACTTCATCTACGAGGGGATGCGCCCGACCACCGAGTACTCGTTCCAGATCGAATCCAACGGGGCACGACCATCTGTGGATGCACCCGGAGCGAGCGAATCGCCGCCAGCGGCTACCGCAGCAGCAGGCTCGAACTGGCAGCTCTCCTCGAGCCGATCTCTCATCACGGGTCACCGAATCGTGCAGCTGAGGACGAGTGCAGGAAACGTAATCAGGACTCGAGACGCCTCGTTCAGGCCTACCCTGGTGCTGCACTGCGACGAGCCGGCGCTGCGAATCTTCGTCGCCACCGGGCTTCCGGCCCAGCAAGAACCGGAGTCCGACCGGCGGTACCGCGTTGCGATTCGTTTTGGCGACTCGCCCCTGCGCGAGTTTCGCACGGCTGCCGATTTCGAAGACAGAAGCCTGCTGCTCGAGCCCGTATCAGAGATACTGACGGAGATGCGTTCGAGTGCCACTCTGGAGTTCTTCTTCACGCCGCGCTCGTCGAAGACCGTCGGAATGAGGTTCGACCTCAGCGGCTTCGCCGAGATGGCTCCGCAACTCGAAGAGGTCTGCCCGAGCTGATCGTCGGCGTTCTGCGCTCGGATCCACCCGCTGTCGCCAAGCGACCAGACCCCGCAGCTCGCCGAGGCCATGGGGATCGATTCCGTCTGGCTACCCGACCGCGGTAGCTGGTTCGATCTTGCCTGGCACCACGCATTTGCGAAACTGCACATATGAGCAAGACGAAGATTCTCCTCGACGAGTCCGAAATCCCCACCCACTGGTACAACGTCATCGCCGATATGCCGAACCCGCCGACGCCACCCGTCGGGCCGGACGGGCAACCGCTGCCACCCGAGGCGCTCGGGGTGATCTTCCCGGGCGCTCTGCTCGAGCAGGAAATGTCAGCGGAGCGCTGGATCCCTATTCCCGAGGCGATCCGAGAGGTCTACCAATTGTGGCGTCCGGCGCCGGTCTTCCGCGCGTCTCGCCTCGAACGGCAGATCGACACACCTGCGCGCATCTATTACAAGTACGAGGGGATGAGCCCGGCGGGCTCCCACAAGCCCAATACGGCAGTCGCTCAGGCCTACTACAACCAGCAGGCCGGCATCCGGCGGCTCGCCACCGAGACGGGAGCCGGACAGTGGGGCTCGGCGCTGGCGCTGGCGGGTCAGTTCTTTGGAATCGATGTGCGTGTCTACATGGTGAAGGTGAGCTACCAGCAGAAGCCGTACCGCCGATCGATGATGGAGACGTGGGGGGCCGAGGTCTTCGCCAGCCCATCGAACATGACGGAGGCGGGTCGAAACGCGCTGGCTGCCGATGCCGACAATCCGGGGTCGCTGGGCCTCGCCATCTCGGAAGCAGTCGAGGAGGCGGCTTCGCGGGACGACACCAACTACTCGCTCGGCTCCGTGCTGAACCACGTGCTCCTGCATCAAACCGTGATCGGCATCGAAGCCAAGAAGCAAATGGAACTCGTCGGCGACTACCCCGACGCGATCTTCGCGTCCTGCGGTGGAGGCTCGAACTTCGGCGGCATTGCGTTCCCCTTCCTCGCGGACAAGGCAGCGGGCAAGGATGTCCGTCTGGTCGCGGTCGAGCCGGCCTCCTGTCCCACGCTCACCAAAGGGACCTACACCTGGGACTACGGTGACACCGCCGGCCTCACGCCCATCGTCAAGATGCACACCCTCGGTCACGACTTCATTCCTCCGGGTATCCATGCCGGCGGTCTGCGCTACCACGGCGAGTCGCCACTCGTCTCTCAGCTCTACCACGAGGGCGTGCTGGAGGCCGTTGCGGTGCCACAGCTCGCGACGTTCGAGGCCGGCGTGGTCTTCGCCCGCTGCGAGGGCATCGTGCCGGCACCGGAGTCGAGCCACTCGATCCGAGCCGTGATGGACGAGGCATTGCGCTGCAAGGAGAGCGGCGAGCCCAAGGTGCTGCTCTTCAATCTTTCAGGGCACGGGCATTTCGACATGTCGGCATACGATCGCTATCTGGCCGGCGATCTCGTCGACTATGAATACCCAGAAGAAGCCATCCAAGACGCCATGAGTCGGCTGCCGCAGCTGGCCACCAGCGAATAGGAGCACCGAGCCGGCACGCCGCGGCCCTCTCAGCCGGGTCCCCGGGCCGTCCCGCGCTCCGCCAGAACGAAACGCTCGAGGATGATCTCCATCGGGCACCATCGCGTAAAGGCGGACTGCAGCAGATTGAGCCCTACGAAGGCCGTAAAGAGGTAGGCGTAGGGTGTGATCCAGTGTCCGAGCGCCAGTGAGATCAGCACGAAGCTGCCGGCGATCGCGCGAATGTACTGCTCCATGTTCATTCGAGTTCTCCTTGCGAGTTCCCCTTTCGAGTTCTCGAGAGGCAGAACCCCTGCGAGCAGGTTCAGATGTCAGCTCCCTGGAGAGCATCGAGTCCATCGGAGAGCTGATCGCTGAGCCCTCCGCACACGATGCGGCACAGCTGCTCGACACTGGGATCCGCGATGTGATAGAAGGCCCGATTGCCTTCGCGGCTGCGTCCCACGAGCCCCTCGCGGCGCAACAGGCCGAGATGGCGCGAGACGTTCGTCTGGCTCAGCCCTGACTCCGTCACCAGCTCCTGCACCGACCGTTCTCCTGGCATCAGCAGGTTCAGCAGCCTCAGGCGCGAGGCGTCCCCGAGCGAGCGGAAACGAGCGGCCACGAGTTCGAGGGCATCCTCGTGCAGCGGCGGATGAGCGGCTTTTCTTCTCGGCATGATGACCCAGTATATTGACAATCTATCATATGTCAATATGCTTACTTACTCATATTCGCGCCCATGAGGAATGCCATGTCGGCTAGCCAGTCAGGCGGACACTCCGAAAGCTCGTTTCTGGCTCGCATCGTCGACGTCTTCCTGCAGGGGGACCTCGCCCCCCTGCTGATTCTGCTCTCCTTGCTTGGCGGAGCGGTGGCGCTCTACGTCACGCCCCGCGAAGAAGAGCCCCAGATCGTCGTGCCGCTGGCGGACGTAATCGTCGAAGCGCCGGGCCTCCCGGTCGCCGAGGTCGAGCGGCAGGTCGCAACTCCGCTCGAGAAGCTGCTGCACCAGATCGACGGCGTCGAGTACGTCTACTCCATGTCCCAACCCGGTCGCGCGATCATCACCGTTCGCTTCTACGTGGGTGAAGACCGCGAAGACAGCCTCGTCAAGATCTACAACAAGATCGACTCCAACGTCGACCTCGTTCCCCAGGCCGTCGCGGGCTGGGTCGTCAAGCCGCTCGAAATCGACGACGTGCCGATCCTGATCGTGACGCTGTGGAGCGAGCGCCCGGAAGCACTCGATGACTTCGCACTGCGCCGCATCGGCGAAGAGCTCGAGATCGAGCTTCAGGCAGTACCGCGAACCAACCGAGTCCGCGTAATGGGTGGCCGGCCCCGCGTGGTACGAGTCGAGCTCGACCCCGAGGCGCTGGCGGGCAGGCAGATTTCCCCACTCGAGGTTGCCTGGGCGCTGCAAGTCTCGAATACGCGCGGCAGAGCCGGCGCGTTCGATCGGCTCGACGAGCGGGTACCGGTAGACGTCGGAGAGTTCATCGACGGCGTTGCCGGGCTTCGCAAGCTCGTCGTCGGCGTCGTCGACGGCTCACCCGTCTTCCTCGAGGACGTCGGACGCGTCATCGATGGACCGGCGGAGGCCAATCAGTACAGCTGGATCGGATTCGGGCCGGCCGAGCAGAACAGCGCCGGTCTTTCGCGGGAGCTCTATCCCGCCGTCCACATCGCAATAGCGAAACAGAAGGGTGCCAACGCCGTACGGGTAGCGCACGACGTTGAAACGAAGCTCGAGGAACTCGAGGTCAGTCACCTGCCCGCCGGTGTTCATCTGCGCGTCACACGAAACTACGGCGAGACCGCAAACGAGAAGGTGAATGAGCTGGTCGAGGGGCTCCTGGTGGCAATCGTGATCGTGGTCGGCTTGATCGCATTTGCGCTTGGGTGGAGAGAAGCGCTGGTCGTAGCGGTCGCGGTACCGATCACGTTTTCGCTTGTGCTGCTGCTGAACTACCTCGCTGGCTACACGATCAACCGCGTCACACTCTTCGCGCTGATTCTCTCACTCGGTCTGGTGGTGGACGACCCGATCGTTGATGTCGAGAACATCTACCGACACCTGCGCATGCGTGCGCAACCGGCCCTGCAGGCGGTTCGCACCGCGGTAAACGAGGTGCGACCGCCAATCTTGCTCGCAACGCTGGCTGTCATCATTTCGTTTCTCCCCATGCTCTTCATCACAGGAATGATGGGACCCTATATGCGGCCGCTGGCGATCAACGTGCCGCTGGCCATGTTCATGTCGATGGTGGTGGCCTTCATGGTGACCCCTTGGCTCGCCTACCGCGCACTGCGCAAAGTCGCCGAGCGCGGCGAAGAGCAAGCCGCCGGGTCGGTGGAGCACTCGACCCTCTACCGCATCTACGCCCGACTGCTCGAGCCGTTGCTCGCGAGCAGGACGCGTGCTTGGGCGTTGCTTGTGATCATGATGCTGTTGTTCTTCTCTGCGGCGCTGCTGGGAGCACTGCGAGCCGTGCCGCTCAAGATGCTGCCCTTCGACAACAAGAATGAGTTTCAAGTTCTCATCGACGCGCCCGAGGGAACAACCCTCGAGCGCGTAGACGCCGCGACCCGGGCACTCGCTGCCGAGCTCGCTCGCGTACCGGAGGTGCGGGACTTCGAGCTCTACGTAGGCATGGCGAGCCCCATGGACTTCAACGGCATGGTTCGGCACTACTTCCTCAGACGCGGTCCAACGGTGGCGGAGATCCGCGTCAACCTGGTCGGCAAGCGCGAGCGAGAGATGCAGTCCCACGCAATCTTGCTGCGCTTGCGCGATCGGCTCGAGGCGGTCGCAAAGCGCGAAGGCGTGCAAGTCGCGCTTGTCGAGGTGCCGCCCGGCCCGCCGGTGCTCTCGACCCTGGTGGCGGAGGTCTACGGTGATCCCCAGATGCCGTATGAGCGACTGAGGCAGGCAGCCCTGATGGTGGGAGAGCGGCTCGCCCGCGAGCCACTGGTCTCAGACGTAGACACCAGCGTCGAGCACGAACACGAGCGCCTGGTCTTCGTCACCGACAAGGAGAAGGCGGCGCTCTCGGGCATCGCGACCGACGATGTCGAGCGAACTCTCTCCCTCGCACTCGGCGGGCTGGACGCGAGCGAGCTCCACGAGCCGGGTGAGGTGAACCCGCTGCCGATCCGCCTGCGGCTGGCGCGTGGCATGCGTTCGGGGGAAGAGTGGCTCAAGGCGCTCGCCGTCAAGGGAAGGCCGGGGGTGACGAAGGTGCGCGAGTCCGGGGGGCTGCGGGATGCGCCGATTCCGCTCGTCCGGCTCGGTGAACTCGGACACTTCGAGAGTCTGCCGGCGGAGCGGGTCATCTACCACAAGAACCTCGAACGCGTCGCCTATGTGTATGCCGAGACCGTTGGACGGGCGCCCGCAGAGGCCATCATCGATGTCGGCAGCGACTTTCGTGACGAAATGCTTCCGAGGCCGTCGGACGGGGATGAGCGCGTCGCACGGCCGTTGGCCGAACGCAGCTTCCTCTCGAACGGAGGTGATATCGCCTGGTCGCTGCCACCCGGCACGCGTGCGGTCTGGACGGGAGAGGGTGAGTGGAAGATCACTCTGGACGTCTTTCGCGACCTCGGAATCGCCTTCGGTGCGGCCGTGCTCGGAATCTACTTCCTGCTGGTCTATCAGACGGGCAGCTATGCCATGCCTCTCATCCTGATGATCTCGATCCCCCTCACGCTGATCGGCATCATGCCCGGCTTCTGGCTCCTCAACGCACTGACGGGCGGCGTCGTGGGTGGCTATCCGAATCCGGTTTTCTTCACCGCCACCGCGATGATCGGCATGATTGCGCTCGCGGGCATTGCAGTCCGCAATGCGATCCTGCTGATCGAGTTCGTGCACGTCGCACTGCAGAACGGTACGTCTCTGCGCCAAGCCCTGCTGCAGGCGGGCGCGGTTCGCGCGCGAGCCATCGTACTGACGGCGGGAACCGCGATGCTCGCCGCCATTCCGATCACACTCGACCCGATCTTCTCCGGTCTGGCCTGGGCGCTCATTTTCGGCCTCTCAGTCTCGACGGTCTTCACGCTATTCGTCGTGCCGGTGACCTATGACCTGGTCTATCGCAACCGGCCCGGGCACGGACTGCGCGCCTCGCAAGGAAAGGAGAGCACCCATGAATAGTCCGCTGCGAAGTATCGTGCAGGCGCTGGCGGGGGGGGCGACGCTGGTGGCGGTCATCGCTGGGCTCTCTGGAGGCTGCGGCGAGCGCATTGCACCCGACGACCCGGTGCCCGAGGCGGCAGCACCGACCAGCTCCCGCGAGCTTGTCGAGGTCGTCGAGCAACAGACCGCACGTTTCGAGCAAGCCAGCGGCACCATCTTCTCGGCGCGGCATGCGACGGTTTCGTCGAAGATACTGGCGCGGATCGAGGAGATCCCGGTGCGGGCGGGTGATGAAATCCGCAAAGGCGCGCTCGTGGTGCGGCTGGACAGCCGCGATCTTCAGGCCCGGCTGCAGGCGGCGCGCGAGGACGCTGCCGCCGCGCGGGCGTCACTCGAGCTGGCGCATTCCGAGCGGGAGCGCGTGACCGGTCTCTATCAGTCGAAGGTCGCGTCGCGCCAACAGCTCGATCGTGCGAGGGCCAGCCAGCAAGTCGCGATGGCCGCACTCGAACGGGCGGAGCAGAGCGTCGCAACTGCTGAGGTGGCGGTCTCGCACAGCGAGATCCGCTCACCGGTCGCCGGGCGCGTGATCGACCGTCTGGCCGAGCCGGGCGACACGGCAGCGCCGGGCGTGCCGCTGCTGCGTGTCTACGACCCGGGCACCATGCGACTCGAAGCGCCCGTTCGAGAGGGACTCGCGACGCGGCTGACACCGGGTCGCCGGCTGCGGGTTCACGTTGAAGCAATCGATCTCGGGCTCACTGGCGAGATCGAAGAGATCGTGCCAGCCGCTGAGCCCGGCGCGCGCACCTTCCTGGTCAAGGTGCGCCTGCCCGACGATCCGCGCTTGTTCGCCGGCATGTTCGGTCGCGTCGAGATTCCGGCCGGCACTGTGCGGCGGCTCTTGCTGCCCGCCGAGGCCGTCGAGCGTATCGGCCAGCTCGAATTCACCATGGTCGTGGCCGAGGACGGTCACGCACACAGACGCCTCGTCACCACCGGACCCGCACCGCAGCCGGGCTCCG
Organism: Deltaproteobacteria bacterium; assembly: GCA_029261835.1. Taxonomy (GTDB): domain Bacteria; phylum Myxococcota_A; class UBA9160; order UBA9160; family UBA4427; genus JAJDAO01. The sequence goes on from JAJDAO010000072.1 coordinate 114,071, forward strand.
TCGAGATTCTGAGCGGCTTGACAGGTGGGGAACGGATCGCACTACCGTGAGTTGACGCTCGCCCCGCGATCGACGGGCGCGATGTCGACCCGCACCGCGCGGTCGATGGGAACCGGCTGCCAGTGCAGCGCGCGATAGCGGAGATGACCGTAGCCGCCCGCGAGGTGCAGCCACTTGACCATGCCCGGCTCGATATTCGAAAAATCCTGCCAGCCTTCGAATTGATACGGCTCGAAGCCGTTGTACATGATCATCTGCCCGGGCTGCACGGCCGGTGTCACCCGCGCCTGAACGACGAGGGAAGCGAGATCGTTGAAGACGCGCATGGGGGCCCCGTTCTCGATTCCCCGGGCGGCTGCATCATTGTCGTTGATGTGCGCGACGGGCTCACCGCGAATCGTACCCAGAATGATACGACTCGTGCTGTTCATGGAGTTGACGCTCCAACGGGGGTGCCCGCTGGTGATCTGGAAGGGATGATCGCCTCCCTGGGCCGGCGCCTCCTTGTGGACCGGCAACTCCTCACCCGCCTCCAGGAACCACTCGTGGTCGATGTAGAACTGGGCGCGGCGCGTGAGTGTCGGGAAGGGCTCCTTCTTCTCGGTCTGCCAGCGAAATGGTGAGTGTGTCTCGTTCGGTAGCAGATCCGAGGCCTGGGCCAACGCCATCGGTGAGCGGCCCCAACCGGTAAAGCGCACCCAACCCGTCTCGCGCAGCGTCTCGAGGCTGGTTCCCTCCGGCAGGTTTCCCAGCACGACCGAGTCGCGCACCATCTCGTCGATCACCGCGTCGTCGTCCGCCAGTGCGCCATCGAAGGAGATCTCCTCGTACAGCCGATCGAGCCGGACCGATTCGCCGTTCGGCTTGACCATCTCCGCCAGACCGCGCGCTTTGGCTCGCTCGGAGAGCTTCTTGGCGAGCAGCAGCGTGAACTGCCACTCGGTGCGCACGTCTTCGGGCGGGTCCACGGCGCGATCCGACAGCGTTAGGTTCATGACGTCGGGTGTCGTGTAGGGAAAGTTGGGCTTCTCGTAGTGCTGCGCCGCGGGCAGCACGATGTCCGAATACAGGCCGGTGGTGGACATGCGCCAGTCCATCGAGACGATCAGCTTCAGCTTGGGCCAGAGATGCTCGAGCAGCATGCGCTGTCCGCCCCGTTGGCGCCGGAGCAGGTTGCCACCGATCTCGAAGAGGACGCGGGGCGGCTTGTCGGGCGGCGGCTGGACGGTCCCCTGCCACCAGCCTTTCTCCTCGGCCTCCTGAATGTAATCGTCGAAGGAGCGACGCATGGCCGGGTCGTTCCAGTCGGCTTTGTTCCACGCCTCGCGATAGCCGCAGTGGTGATACCAGAAGAAGGCGGAGGGCACTGCGCCCATCGGGAGCAGGCCCAGGTAGCTCAGCTCCGAAATCGCAATCTCCTCGGTAAGCGTGGGATCCTGTGCCAGGAAGCCGTCCATCATCGCCTGCTGTCCCTGGGCGATCTCCTCGGTGGCCTGCTGGCCCGGGCGCGGCTTGCCCGAGAGAATGAACGGACCGTCGAACATGCCCACGGCCCAGCTGCGGATTCCGGCTCCCTTCTTGCCCCAGTTGCCCGTGAGCGCGAGCAGCAGACACATGGCCCGCTCCATCAGATCGCCGTGATAGGCCTTGCCGGTCGTCCAGCCCAGAAGGATCCGCGTGCGACTGCGCGCTGTCTTGCGAGCCAGCTCGCGAATCGTGTCCGGATGAGCGCCGCACAGCGCCGAGGCCTGCTCCGGACCGTAGTCCTCGAGCAAGCGGCGCAGCAGCACGAACACCGGCTCTACGTCCACCGCCTCGCCGTCGCACAGCGTGGCGCTGTAGCTGCCCTCCAAGGCCGGCTCCAGCCCGGCGAGATCGAGCGTGCGCGGCGCCTCGGCAATCGCGCCGCTGCGCGTGTCGAAGAGGTGGAAGACGGTGTCGGAGCCGCCCTGCTGGAGATCACACTGACGCAGGAAGCGCCCGTTATCGCGGCGCACGAGCAGCGCGAGGTCCGTCTGCTCTCGCACGAAGTCCTCGTCCACCAGCCCCTCGTCGACGATCACGCGGCACATCGAGAGCGCAAGGGCGGCGTCCGAGCCGATTCGCACGGGCACGAAGTGATCACCGTGGATGGCCGAAGGGCTGTAGTCGGGCGCGATGGTCACGACCTGGCTGCCGTTGTAGCGAGCCTCGACGATGTAGTGGTACCAGGGAATCGCGCTGTAGGCGGGGTTGTTGGCCCAGATGAGCAACAGTTCGGAGTGGAACCAGTCGTCGCTGCTCGGCACCGGATCGAAGCGGCCGAAGGTCGCATAGAGACCGGGATTGAAGTCGTTGATCTCGGACTGCACATCGGTCGAGGTCGTGCCGAGGCGCTGAAAGACGTTGTTGGCCAGCACCATGCTCTGCGTGCCGCCCTCACCGGGCGTGCCGATCTTGACGATCGTCTCCGGACCCGACTCCTGGATGGCATCGAGCATGGCATCGGCGATCTCGCCGAGCGCCGCATCCCAGGAAATGGGCTCGAAGCGACCCTCTCCGCGCTCGCCGACGCGGCGCAGCGGATGGAGCACGCGCTCCTTGCCGTAGAGCATCGTGCTCCAGGAGGCGCCCTTCTGGCAGCCAGCCGGATTCATGTCCGGCACACCCTCCTCGACCGACTCGAAGTTGCCAGCCGCCTCTTCGCGCACGACGCGGCCGTCTCGCACATAGACGCGATGTGGACAGTTGCTCGGATAGCAGTCGACGCAGTGGCAGCCCCACGCCATGTCGTCCCACTTCCACTTGTCGCGATATGCATTCGCCCAGCGGCCGGCAATGCTTGGCCGCGCCACATGCTCTGCCATGCTCGATCCCCTTTCGAAACGCCAGCGTAGCAAGGCGCCCGCTCAGCACGCCGATGCAGCGCGGCTCGGCGCCCGCACGCTTTTCGCTTTACCCATCTTCGTAGAAGTGATAGGTAGTACATATCACTTTTCCTTCCCGGATGCAGCGGGTACGAGGCAGTCCGGGCAACGGGCGGACGAGTCGGATGAAGCGAGACTTCGACGTGATCGTGGTGGGGGCCGGGATAAACGGCCTCGCCTGCGGGGCCTACTTGGCGCGGGCCGGGCTCGATGTCGCCGTGGCCGAGGCGAGAAACGAGTGCGGCCCGTTCGCGCTGACGGAGGATCTCTTCGGCGCCGGCGTGCCCGTCGACACCCATGCGGGCGTCTGCTTCATCACGATGAGCCCGGTGCTGGGAGATCTGGAGCTCGATCGCTTCGGCCTGGACCTGATCTTTCCGCGCGTCCCGACCGGTACGGTCTCGAAGGACGGCAGCAACCTCATCTACTACCCCGACATCGAGAGAAGTTGTCAGGAGATCGCCCGCTTCTCGCCGCGCGACGCCCGCACCTATCGCGAGACGCGCCAGAGCATCTTGCAGCGCGCGGTCGAAATCCTGGAGCGCGGTGTCTTTCGGGCGCCTTCGGAGGAAGGACTCGAGTACCTGTGGAACCTGGGCAGCCTCGTCGGCTTCTCACCCGACGACTTTCGCACCATGAACGGCTTCGAGTATCTCGACCTGCTCTTCGAGCACGAGAAGGTCAAGTGCTCGCTGCTCGGGCAGGCGGCCATCGGCATCTTTGGCGACCCGTCCGAGAAGGGCGAAGGCGCCGTGATGGCGCTCATGGGGCAAGCCTGCTCCTTTGCAGTGCCGCGCGGCGGCATGCACACGCTCGTTCACGCACTGGTGCGCTGCTTTCGGCACCACGGCGGAACGCTGCTCCTCAACGCCCCGGTCGAGCACGTGACGTTCGAGGCGGGACGCCCGACCGGCGTCGAGCTGGCCGAACGCACCGTGCTGCCCGAGCGTGCCTTGCGTGCTCGCCACGCGGTCGTCATGCACGTGAGCCCACCGGTCGCACTCCAGCTGCTCGGTGACGACCCGTTGCAGGAACACGACCGCGCCCTTTGGCGCAAGATGAACGACTGGGACATGACCGGGCACTGCGCCTTCACGTCGTACGCCCTGCTGCGCGGCCCGGCTCGTTGGGCCTCACGCCACTGGAATCCCGACATCCAGGAGTGCGCCTTTCCGCTGCGGGCCTGGGATTCCTGGGAGCACGCCAAGCGCTCTTTTCAATACGCCAAGAACGACGAAGTCTTCGGTGTGGCGGGAGACGTCGGCGAGATCTACCAGCTCGGTGCTGTCGATCCTTCGCGCGTGCCGGCCAGCGGAGAGACCGTGCTCGTCTACGAGGTCGAGTACCCCGTGAACATGCGACGCCACGGAGGCCTGCCCGCTTGGGATCGCCGCGAGATCACCGACCGGCTGCATGATGAGCACCTGCAGGATCTTCGCGACATGATCGATGACTTCGACGTCGACCTGATCGACTCCATGTACTTCACGCCCATCGACAACTGGCGGCGCAATCCCTCGGCCGTGCTGGGCCACGAGCTCGGCGGGGACGTGAGTGGGGCGCAGTGGTATGAGGGCCGCATGCCCAACCGCTCGGCGATCCCCGGGCTCTACTTCTCGCAGGGTGTCTGGCCCTGCTCGCTGACACACCTCGGCAGCGCCTACACGACGGCGTGCGCAATTGCTGCAGATCTCGAGGTGCGCGACCAGCCGTGGTGGAAGAGCGCACCGATGCAACGCTATCTCGAGCTGATGCTCGAACGGGAGCAGACTGCAGGGGGCAGCGCGTGAACACGAGCTATGACGCGATCGTGCTCGGTGCCGGCCCCAACGGGCTCGCGGCCGCCGCATACTTGTCCGCGGCGGGGCAGCGCGTCGCTGTGATCGAGCAAGACGTCGAGACGGGTGGTGGGCTCGCCACGCAGGAGCTCAGCGGCTACCGCCTCAATCACCATGCCACCTATATGCTGATGGCGGAGCTGCTACCGCCCTATCGCGATTTCGGGCTGCGCGAGCGCGGCGTCGACTTCATCCGGCCAAAGGTGCAGACGGCGTTTCTCTTCGAGCGACAGCAGTCTCTGCTTCTCTACTCGGATCCGGCGGGCAGCGAAGCCTCCGTCGAGGCGCTGTCGCCCGGTGACGGTGCCCGCTTTCGACGAATGTACGATGAGTTCGAGCAGATGTGCGAGGCCTTTCTGCTGCCGGCCAGCTACGTCCCACCGCTGCCGCCGCTGGATCAGACGATCGCACTCGACCAGGCCGGTGAGCTCGGCCGGCGCATTTCGGAGATCTCGGAGATGTCGCCCCGCGAGGTAATCGCAAGCTACGAGTTCCGCGATCCACGTATCGAAGCCGCCTTTCTCTACCTCGCGACGATGTTCGGGCTGGAGGCCTCCGAGGGCGGCATCGGCTTCCTCGTCCCGATCTACGTCTCGCGCATGATGAAGGCCGCCCTGGTGCGCGGCGGCTCTCACCAGCTCGCCTCTGCGTTGCGCCGCACGATCGAAGAACACGCTGGCGAGATTCTGACGTCGACAGCATTGCAGGAGATCCTCGTGCGCGAGGAGCGTGCCATCGGTGTTCGCGTCCTGTCTCGCGATGGAGCGGCGGAGCTGCATGCGAACACGGTGGTGAGCACGCTGAACCCCCAGCAGACCTTTCTCGATCTGATGCCCCGCGATCGTGTCACGGCGCTACTGAGTGACACAGCGGCCGCGTGGGAGTGGGAGCCCACGAGCCTCTTTCTATTCAATCAGGGGATCGTCGGCGATCCGCCGATCTACGAGTGCTATCCCGACGATGCCAGCCGTGCTCTAATGGCCGTGATGGGCTATGAGACGCCAAACGACGTGATCGAGCACCAAGAGGCAGTCGCAGCCGGGGACCGCTCGCACCTGGCGGGGCACGGCTCGGTGCCGAGCCTCTTCGATCCCCTGATGGTGCCCGACCACGTGCCATTCGGGCCGCATCACGTGCTGCGCTGGGAGTGCTGCGCCCCCTACGAAGCGGACTGGAGCATCGAGGCCAGCCGGGAGTTCGCCGAGCAGCGCTACGATTTCTGGTGCCGCTACGCGCCCAACCTGAAGCAAGCGCAGTCGCGCGTGCGTATCACCTGGACGCCCCGCGACATCGAGACACACTTGCCCACGATGAGGCGCGGCTCGATCAAGCACGGCGCCTACACCAGCCTGCAGATGGGCTACAACCGGCCGCTACCCGAGTGTTCGGGCTACAGGACGCCAATCGCCGGGCTGTACCTCGCCGGCTCGAGTGTCCATCCCGGCGGCATGGTCACGATGGGGGCCGGCTACAATGCGGCGCGCGTCGTGGCACGAGACATCGGCGCCGAGCTACTTCCCGAGCCCGAGATGGTGCGGCAAGCCCGCGAGCGAGGTTACCTGGAGAGCGAGGAGCAGGCGTAGCGCCCCCTACTCGCTCTTTTCCCGCTCGAGGAAACGTACGAACTCGGAGGCCGGAACCGCGGGGCTGAAGAGGTAACCCTGGACCTCGTCACAGCCCTGCTCGCGCAGGATTTCAAGCTGGGCCCGAGTCTCGACGCCCTCTGCAACGACCGCCAGGCGCAGGCCATGAGCCATGGCGATGATCGCAGCGGTGAGCGAGCGGTCGTCCGCACTCTCGGTGATATCGCCGACGAACGAGCGGTCGATCTTCACGTGATCGAGCGGGAATCGCCGCAGGTGGCTCAGCGACGAGAAGCCGGTCCCAAAATCATCCAACGCCAGCCCGATGCCGAGCTCACTCAGCCGATTGATTGTGGATGTGCTTGAGTCGCCGTCGTCCATGATCGCGCTCTCCGTGATTTCGAGCTCGAGCTGGCCCGGAGAGAAGCCCGTATCACTGAGAATCTGCTCCACCGTCTCGATCAGCGTTGCATAACGGATCTGGTGGGCGGATAGGTTCACAGCCATCCGAAACGCGCGGTATCCCTGGCGGCGCCACGCTTCACCCTGCGCACAGGCAGTGCGCAGCACCCACACGCCAATCGGTGCGATCAGACCCGACTCCTCGGCGATGGGAATGAACTCCTCTGGAGAGACTTGGCCCAGCTGTGGGTCCCGCCAGCGAAGGAGAGCCTCCGCGCCGATCAGCCGTGTGTCGTGGCAGTCGCGGACGGGCTGGTAGTAGACGGAGAACGCGTCACTTTCCAGGGCTCGCCGCAGACGATTCTCGATTCGGAGCTTACGCAAACCAGCAGCATTCATGGACTTCGTGTAGAACTGATAGTTGTTCCGGCCGCGCTTCTTGGCATCGTACATGGCTGCGTCTGCGTTCTGGAGCAGCGTCTCGGCGCAATCGCCGTCTTCGGGGTAGATGACGATGCCGATGCTCGCGCTGATGAACACCTCGTGCTGATCGATACCGACAGGCTCCTTGAGTGCCCCGAGGATGCGCCGTGCGACGCGGGAGGCATCCAGGGGATGAGATATATCCGACAAGACCACCGTAAACTCGTCACCGCCCAATCGCGAAAGCTCAGTCGGCAACTCGGCATCTTCTGAGTGCGACCGCTGCCCGTCGCTCCCTCGCCCGATGAAGTCGGTGAATCGAATGCTCTGCTCGAAGCGGGCAGCGACCTCGCAGAGCACCCGGTCACCCGTACTGTGTCCCAGACTGTCGTTGATTCTCTTGAAGCCATCGAGATCGATGAAGAGAAGTGCCAGCAGTCGGCCTCCGTGTTGTGCCGACTGCAGCATGCGTTGAAGTTGAGTCTGGAATCGCTGTCTGTTCGGAAGCCCAGTCAGGGCATCGTAGAATGCCAGACTGCGAATCCTCTCCTCTGCGCGCTTTCGTTCTGTCAGATCCTGGCAGTGGCTGATCAGCCTGATCACTGTGCCGTCGTCGCCCAGCACCGGAATGAAGCTGGCCGCGAACTCTCGCGCAGCCTCGTCCCCGATCGAACTGACCTCGAACTCACAGGCCTCACCCGCCAGTGCCCGCCCGAGCAGCGCCCCAATACGTTGCCGGTCGCTGACTGCAACGAGACTCAGATACGAGTGGCCGACGAGATCTTCGAGACCCAGCATCTGCGCTATGCGCAGACCTGCCGGGTTCATCGTGACAAACCGTCCAGCGAGATCGAGCTCGGCGATGCAGATGGGCACGCTCTCGAAGAGCATGCGGTGTCGGATCTCACTCTGGACCAGCGCCGCACTGGCCCGCTCGCGCTCCGTCACGTCGCGCAGCACGAGAACTCGGCTCGCCGCCTCCTCTTCGTAATCGGCCAGGGGCGACAACTCCAACTCATACGTCGCTTCGGTTTTCTCTCCTTGTAGCGTGATCTCACTGCGGCCCGACACCTGACGAGACAGTAGGTAGACGAGCTGCGGATGATGCGCGAGCGCCTCGATAAAGGGCTCCTCCGGCTTGAATGCGGTCAGTTCCAGTATGCGCAACGCTGCCGCGTTGACATCGATCAGGCGACCACGCGCGTCGATGACGGCGATGCCATCGCTCATTCCATCGACGACCCCACTGCGTGCAACACGAACTACATCGAGCAAACCGTGCTTCAGACCGGCACCCCAGGTGATTCCCGTCACCGCAAGGGCGAAGGGCGTCAGGTCGAGATTGGGAACCAGCTCAATGCCCAGGACGTAGAGCATGTTGGCGACCCACGGCGCTGCAAAGCCGGTGAGCACCAGAATCGCCTCACTGCGGTACGAATGCCAGGCGCGCGCGTACTTCACGAGGAGCAGGATCGTGGCCAGGGCAATGCACAGATTCGAGTAGACTACGAAGCCAAAGTAGGCAGGTCCGTGGATGATGGACAGAGCCCTGAACGGACCGTTCGCGTTCAGCGCGACCTGGGCCCAAATGAGACCGTGCAGCTCGTTGGTCGCCGCCAGCAGAAACGTCGCGAGCGGGAGGAGTGCCCCTGCGGCCAGCCTGCCCGGAGTGAGCCAGTGCGAGCGGCCCGTTGCAAAGAGCGCAACCACGAGAGCCATGGGTGCGGTCAGAACGATGCCGAGATACTGAATCTTCGCGAAGACGATCATGGGGCCGGGATCGGCCGCGAGAATCTCGAGTCCGTACGCTACGACCCAGATGCTGATCGCCGACAACAGGATCGCGAAGGGCGCTCCGATCGACGTCGCTCGGTGTCGCCAGGAATAGACTGCCATCGCGGCGAGAACGACACCGGTTACGAGAGGCGGAACGCCGTAACCGCTCCAGTGAAACTGAATGAAGGTATCCAGGGCCGTTCCTCTCGTGCATCCAGGCGTCTTAGCCTGGCGGCGAGCCAAACCACGTATTGCAATCGGCCAATCGCGCGTGTCAGTTGATCCGCGCGGGCACTGCAGAGCCACTACCGCCATGCGAGGGACGGCGCGATGCAATGTCCTACGCTGCGGCATCCACCGCGCGCGCACACGTATCCGGGCGCTCAGAAGCCCGAGAGCCGAGCACGTCCGTTTCGACACAGTTGAATGCCGGAGGGCGATCGATATGGATATGCTGAGCTGGGCTGCAACTTCTTCCGGGAGCGCTCACCCACGGAAGTATTGAGAGTTTGGCGGCGAGACGACGGCTCGAATCCGGAGCGCCGCTCGGCGCGGCCGTGTCCGGGGACGACACGCGTGCTGCCTCACTCCTCGAGCAGGTCTGCCAAGAGGCGATCTCGCACAGCCAGCACCAGGGCCTCTGTGCGTTCGAGCGCCGCGCGCGTGTAGCGCTCCTCTGTAGCGGGATCGAACCGCCCGACCACGCGAGAGTTGAATAGCTGCAGCTCCGCCCGCACGAGCACGTCCAGCCGCTTCACATAGATCGCGAGGTCGCTGACCTCGAGCCCCACCTCTTCGGTCAGTCCACTCTCGCGCGCCCCGCCAACCGCGCGGGTGATCTTCAGGCTGAGCGGGTCGTAGCGTTCCCGCCCGGCGCTCTCGAGCCGTCGCACCAGTCGCAGCTCTTCCAGCGCGCTGAGTACGTCGCTGTCGATGCCGGGCACCGCGAGCAGCTCGCAGCGCTTGACCGGCGTGCGGCGGTCCCCGGCCAACGCTTCGACCAGATCTGCGCGCAATACCCGCGTACGCTGTAGCTCGCGCGCAACGCGGTCTGCGCCTTGCTGCTGGATCATCCGGGCGATCACACGCAGCGGCAGATGGCGCTGCGAGCAAAGCTCACGCACCAGCGCGATCCGCTCGATGCAGACGGGATCGTAGTAGGCCATGTTGGGCCCGGTGAACAGGGCGGGCGGCAGCAGACCGAGATCGTTGTAATGCTTGACCGTCGCGCGGGTCACATCGGCCGCGCGCGCCAGCCGAGCGCGGCTGAGCCAACCCGCTGGAACCTGCGAGCGCTCGACATATGTGCGCCGGGCCCTGCCCGGCGTGCCTGCCGTCTTTTTGCCTGCGATGCCGCAGACGTAGCACAGCGGCATGTTGGAGCCAGCCCACCCCTCGGGTGGAATCCAGTCAGATCGAGGTGTCGCTGGCGGAGGTGTGCTTGCTGACCTCGACCCGCGTGCCGCGATCGCTGGCTCCCGGCGTTCCTACCGCGAGTCTCGGCTGCAGGTGAAAATAGTCGCCCGCGAGTTGAATCGGGTTGAAGGGGTTCGGAGTGATGGCCTTCTGCGACGTGTGACCCGCAAACTGGTACGGCTCCCAGGCGTGGTAGATGATCACCTGCCCCGGTCGCACCGAGGGTGAAACCCTGGCCTGCACTTCGAAGGAGCCGGCGTCGTTGTGGACGCGCACGATCTCGCCGTCCTCGATTCCGCGCGCACCGGCGTCTTCCGGCCCGATGGTCAGCAGCGGCCCACCGCGCTGCAGACGCAGGAGCGAGACGTCGTCACGCCACGCCGCATGAACCGACCAGCGTGTGTGGCCGCTCGTCATCTGCAGCGGATGGTTCCCGCCGATGGGCGGCGGGTCCTTGTGAACGGGCAGCTCCTCCCCGAGCTCGAAGTAGAGATCGTGGTCGATATAGAACTGCATGCGACGCGTCAGTGTGGGCCAGGGGCGCTTCTTCTCGGTATGCCAGCTATTCGCCGTGATCGTCTGGTCGGGCTCGATATCGCTGGCATTCCCAAGATTCATGTAGCCGGAGCCCAGCCCGGTGTAGCGCTCGAAGCCCTTCTGCTTGAGCTCGTCCCACCCGATCCCGTCGAGATTGTTCGCCAGCGAGAGGGCCTCCTGCATCATCGCTTCGGAGTCGTTCTCCCCGAAGCGCTGCTGAAAAGTGAACTCTTCGTAGAAGTCGTCGATACGACGGCGCTCACCAGCACGGTCTTCGAACTCACTGACACCGCGCGCTCGGGCCCGCTCCTGCAACGCCTTCGCGAAGCCACAGTGAAACGCCCAGTCGGATCTGGACTCGCCGAGGGGAGGGACGGCCTGGGTGGTGACGTGCGCGAAGGGTGCGATCGGTGTCGTCCACGGGATCGTATTGACTTCGTAATAGGCGGCGATCGGCAACACGAAATCGCTGTGAAGCGCGGTAAAGTTCATGCGCCAATCGAGCGTGACGATCAGCTCCAGCTTGGGCCAGAGCTCTGCGAGGATCTTCGGATAGCCCCGGTTGCGGCGCAGATAGTTGCCACCGGCCTCGAAGAAGAGGCGTGGCCGGTTGCGCGCGGGCACCTGCCAGCCCTTCTCGAAAGCCTCCTCCAGGTATTCGTGCGACTCGCGCTGCTGGCTGGGATCCCACTTCTTCGAACCGCCCAGATCGTCCGCGAGCCCCGCGTGCTCGTAGAGGAAGATTGCGCTCGAGGGTTGACCACCGCCGGCGTGCCTCCGGCGCATCAGTTCGTACATCACCATCTCCGGCGTGTACCCATCCCACTTCATCTCGAGCACATCCAGCGCGACGGGGAGTCCCTCGGCGACCAGACCCAACCGCGGCGGTAGCGAGCCCGATCCGACGATCAGGCCTTCATGGCCCGAGAGCCACAGGTTTGGAAAACCGTTGATCCCGCTGCCCTTCCGTCCGAACTGTCCCGCCAACGCAAAGGCGAGGAACTGCGCGCGCTCCATCTCGAGCCCGTGATAGTACTTGCCGAAATTGGACTGTGTGATGCACGTGGCAGCGCGCGCCCGCGCCATCGCTCGAGCCAGCTCGCGCACCGTCTGCGGCCGAACGCCGGTGACCTCTGCCGTCGCCTGCGGTGAGTAGGCCGCGAGTCGCTCGCGGAGCAGCTCGAAGACCGGCACCACCCGCACCTCTCCTCGCGGCGTGGCGACGCGATACTCCCCCTCCAACGCGGGGTCCAGCCCCTCGAGCGCGAGGCTCGTCTGCGAAACGGCCTGAATGCTGCCAGAAGTCCTGTCGTATACCCAGAAACGATCTTCCTCGCCGCCCTGCTCGAGGTCGCTGGAACGCAGGAAGCGGCGTGTATCGCGGCATACGAGCAGAGGCAGGTCCGTCTGCTCCGCCACGAATTTCGCGTCGTAGATATTCTCTTCGACCATCACGTGAGCCAGGGACAATCCGAATGCGGCATCGCTGGCGATGTTCAACGGGATCCACTGGTCGGCGTGAATCGCCGAGGGGTTGTAGTCGGGCGTGATTGCGACCACCCGAGCACCGCGATAGCGGGCCTCGTTGATGAAGTGCGCGTTCGGAATCTGTGTGTAGGTCGGGTTCCCGCCCCAGACCAGAATCAGGTCGGAGTAGAAGAGGTCGTCGGCCGAGCTGCAGAAGGAGATCTTGCCGCACGTGACGGCGGCGCCCGGGTGGTGATCTCCGAACTCCGAGTCGAGGTCCAGCACGTGAGTATCGAGCAGCGCGTGGGTACGCTGAACACCGAGGTTGGAGCCTCCCGAGCCCTCGTCCCAGATGATCGACCCGGGGCCATCGCTCGCCAGAACGTCGATGCACCGGTCGGCGATCGTGCGCAGCGCATACTCCCACGAGACTCGCTTCCAGCTTCCGGCTCCACGCGGGCCGACGCGTTCGAGCGGGTAGCGCAGGCGACCGGCGTCATACATCCGTCCGCTGAAGGAGGCGCCCTTCTGACATCCGCGCGGATTGAAGTCCGGCACGTCGGCGTTCGTCTGTGGATAGCTGCCGGTCTGCTCCTCGCGCCAGACAACGCCTTCCTTCACATAGACGTTCCAGTTGCAGCAGCGCTGGTACCAGCAGTTCCCGTGGTGGGTCCCCTTCGCGACGCGATCCCAGGTCCACTGGCGCCGGTAGACATCCCTGAAATCGTGATAGTGAATCTCGCGCACGATCGGCGCGACGGATCCAGATGAATCCTGTCGCGCTTCGCCGCAGCGGAGCTGGAGGAGTGAGAGGGCGAGCAGACCGCCACCGCCCTGCAGAAAGCGCCGCCGCGTGATGGGGGCTCGCACGCCAAGACTCCGTCGATCCCGGTCAGGACGGCCTGGACAGAATGACGGCGCCGTTCTGGAAGTCGACCTCTCGAATCACGCCCTCGATCTCTTTCGTCTCTCCGAAGAGCGTCGCGATGCGAATCCGCTTGCCATCGCACTCGATCATCGCGATGTCTTCGAGTACCAGCTCACGCTCGCCATTCTCGTCGAAGTACGCACTCGCCATGCACATGTCACGGTCCTCCCAACTCGTCGAGGGCGCCCTGCAGAACGTCATTCGCCCGACGCATCTGCTCCGCGGCCTCGAGAATGCGTTGTGAAACGCCGGCGTGTCCCGAAGCCTCGGCCTTCTCTGCCCATTTTCGGAACTCCTGCATATGCCCTTTGTTGTGCTCCATCCAGTGTTCGAGCACGATGGTCAACTTGCCCTCTTTGCTCTCCGTGGTCATCTTCCCAGCTCCCATATGCAGACTTATGCGCTCAGTGCTAACTCGGATCGCGCGAGAGAATCCATCGATCGACGATCTCGCCAACGGCCACGATACCAGGTGAGTCCGGTGGCAGCTCAGTGAGGGGCTTCCCGATCAGATCGTGGTAGGCAACTCGCTCGTCCTGCGGAATGAATCCGACGACCTCCACCCCCACCGACTGCGCCGCCCGCTCGACCAGCTCTTCGTTTCCCTGAACGCGGTTCAGGACCAGACCGAGACGACCACACTCGATGACGTTCTCCTCTTCGACCATTCGCTTCACCAACGAAGCGGTCTGCAGACCGCGCGAGGTCGCATCACTGACGATGATCAGAGTGTCGACCCGTCGCATCACCTGGCGATTGATCTGCTCGAGCCCCGCCTCCCCGTCGATCAAGATCGTGTCGAAGTCTTGCGAAAGCGCCTCGATGGTTCCGCGCAACAGGTCGTTGACCGGGCAGTAGCAACCCTTCGTCTCGGTTCTCCCCATCGCGAGCAGGGCGTAGTCCTCCTGCTCGCTCAGCGCCTCGAGAACCATGTAGTCGAGCATGTCGATCAGTTGAGTCTTTTGCTCTCGATTGGCTCGTCTCGACCTGGCGATGATCTCCTCGCGAACTTCTCCCATCGTCCGCTTCACCTCGACATCGAGCGCCAGCGGCAACCCCTTGGCCGGGTCCGCGTCGATCAGCAGCAGCCGTCCCGTGCGGTCCCGGTCCAGCAGTACCTTGCTCATCATCGCGGTGAAGGCAGTCTTTCCGACGCCACCCTTGCCACAGACGGCGATCAACCTCGTCTGCTGCCCACTCGTGCCCACACTGGCCGCCTCCACCACGCCTACCCCTCCGCCCTCTTCGCCTTCTTCGCCGACTGGGCCGCCCGTTTCGCCTGTCTGCGCAGCAGAACGACCTCGCGGATGTCATCGCAATCCTGCTGCTCGCTGCAGGATCCACAGTCGTGCGAGACGCTGCAGGCGGCGGGATCGAAGCCCTTGGCGCGCCACGCCTCTTTCGCCAGCTCCGCTCCGATCAAGCTGGCCTCTTCGGCGATCTCTCCCAGCCGCTCCACGTCCTCGCGTCCCGAGGTGACGAAGAGCACCTGCATCGTCCGAATCTTGGGCAGCTCGCCCTTGAAGATCGCGATCAGTGCTGCGCCGAGCGCCTCGAAGTCGAATCCCTTGCCGGCGATCTCCCGGCCAACGCGACTCCAGAGCCGACCCGGCGCGCGACGGATCATGTACCCCTCGATCTGGTTCGCGACGAACTGCTTGAGTTCGAGCGCCGACTGGTCCCCTTTGTCGAGCGCTTCGCCGCCCACCATCACCACCTGGCCGAATGGCAGGCTGGCGCCCTCGGACTCCTGCAAGCCGGGGCCGACGAGCGTGATTCGGCCGTCCTCGATCAGCTCGGACCGCCGGGTCCAGAGCAGCAGCGGGCAGGAACCCGCGTCGGGGCTGCCCAGCTCCGCGAAGACGTCCTTTCGCAGGATCAGTCCCGAGTGGGCTCCGGGCCCGACCCGCATCGGCAACTTCTCGAGCAGCGCATCCGCCTCACCCCGTGCATGCCAAACGCGAGTGGGACGACCCGCCGCGCCCAGTTCTTCGACGAGGCGAGCTACCTCTGCGATGTGGAGGTCGAAGCTCTGGCCGGGCGGGGCGTCGTCCACATCGCGACTCGCGGGCTCACTCATTCGCCCTTCCCGATCGCCACGCCCGCCCGCCTAGAGCTTCGCATCCAGCCTCTCCCGAGCGAGGAGGGCCGCCCCGAGCGCGCCCGCGAGCTGGGGATCGCGCGGCAGCCTCTTCACTTCGACCTCCAGCGACTCTCCAATCGCCTTCACCAAGCCGTCATTCTTCGAGCAGCCGCCGGTGAGCACGACGTCTTCGATCACGCCCACGCGGCGCGCCATTCCCTTCAGCCGCTTGGCGACCGAGAGGTTCACTCCGGCAATGATGTTGCGAAAGTCGGTGCCCTCATTGACGAGGGTCACGACCTCGGACTCCGCGAACACGCTGCACTGGTTGGAGATCACGCAAGGCTTCTCTCCCTGGTTCTCCAAGGCCGAGATCCCGTCGAGTCCGCAGCCGAGCCCACGTGAGATGCCTTCGAAGAACCGCCCGGTGCCCGCAGCGCAGCGATCATTCATGACGAACTCGAGCACGCCGCCCTTGGGCGAGACGGAGATCACCTTGCAGTCCTGTCCGCCGATATCGATCACAGTCCGCACGCTGGGCACCATCCAGTGGGCACCCTTCGCATGGCAAGCGATCTCCGACACGTTCTCGTTGGCAAACGGGATGTCGAGTCGGCCGTATCCGGTACTCACGGTGTTCTCGATGTGGTCGACGGAGGGAACACCCGCCTCCGCCAACGCCGCTTCGATCACCCGATTTGCCATCTTCAAGGGGTGTGCCGTCGACGGTTCTATGTGCGTGCCAATCACGTCTCCGTCTTTCATGACGACGGCCTTGCCAGTAGCCGATCCGAGATCGATGCCCGCGACGATCATGACTTCCCGCCCTTCCCCACTGCGCTGCGTCTCGCCCGACTAGCCAACACCAATACCGGCGAAGAAACGTGCGAACTTGTCCTTGATCTGATCCGGCGTCGTGTACCGACGATCGAAGATGTCCATGCGGATGTCCATGAATGGGACACCCAGCTCACGACAGGCCTCTCTCATGATACCGAAGGTGCCCTGAGTCTCCTTGTGGCCCATATGGCCGGGCCAGACGACGACATCGATCTGGTAGTCCTTGACGATCCGCACCAGATCGTCGACGAAGCCCTCGGCCGGTCCCATCGCCTGTCTGACCATCGGGGTGTCGAAGAGGCCTCGCTTGGCCAGGCCTCGCCAGATTTCCTGCTCGTCCGAGGTGTCGATCGTCGTATAGGGATGGTTCCCGAACATGTCCATCACGACGACCGCGCCGAACTCCTCTTCGAGCCACGGCATGAACTCGAAGATGAAGCCGCTCGGCATGATGTCGAACCAGAACAGCCTGATCTTCTCCTTCTCTACGGCGCCGATCCCCTTCTCGACCTTCTCCTCGGTCAGGTCGACGAGATTCTGGAACCACTCGGTTCCATCCTTGTGCCCCACCTTGAACATCTGCGATACCGCAAAGCACATCGGGCCTCCGAGGCCATAGCCGTGGGGGCACGGAACCGCGCGTCGGAGCTCGTTGTACTCCTGCCACAGGAGATACTGACGGTCGCTCTCCTCTACGACCTCTCGCAGGCGATCCATGTCCAGCTTGGCGCCCGTCTCCTTCTCGAGAAAGGCCGTCATCTTCTTCAGCTCGTTGGCGAAGTAATCAATGCTGCGATCGTCGTTGAAGTAGGGCGGATCGGGGCAGAACATTGGAATGTGCCCCCAGGTCTTGCTGTGCTTGATTACCTGGTGGAGCATCGGCATGCCGTCACAGGGGAAGATGAAGCCGATCACCGCGCTCGGAACTGGCACCAGATCTTTCTCGACGTAGTAGATGCTGGATCGAATCGCGGTGCAGAGATCGGTCCCCAGTCCCATCGCGCCCGTCTCGTCGATCTGATCGGAGAGCCCCTCGACGCTGACAGCCATGAAGGGAGCCTCGTAGAGCATCAGCCATGGGATGTCCATGGCCTCGGTGATCTCCGGGGCCGTGCAGTAGTTGTTGTTGACGAACGGCCGGCCTTCCTCGTGGGCGGTCAGGATCGTGTCTCGAGCCTCGCTCACGAACTTGGCCAGCCTGCCCGCGACACGGATCTCGGGATTCTCACTCTGCTGAGAGAGCGCGTAGAAGCCGGCGTAGCGCTCACGATCCTCTTTATAGGACCGGATGCCCCGATGTTCTTCAGTCGTCATGGCTCATTTCCCCATACTTTCGATGAATGCCTGGACGCGAGTCTTCAGCTGACCTGTTGCGCTGGTGAGATACTCGCGATCGATTCGCAGAAAGGGAATCCCCTCGTCTGCAAGATCCATGTCCAGCATGTAGTTTTCCACGTCCCACTGATCACAGAACATCATCTTCTCGCCCAAGACGCCGTCGCAGTTGAAATCACGACACATCTTGACCGTGAACTGGGTGCGTTTCTCCTGCGTGTCGAGGAGCCGCGGACAACTCGGCCGGTCCGCCAGGTAGTAGCGAGCCAGCGCCTCGAGAGGATCCTCCGCCTCTTCGTCGATGTCCTGCCACATCAGCCGAGCTCCAAAGCAGGTCCCGTCGGTAACGACGAGCCCCCCCACCGACTCGACCGCACGCACCCAGGCGGGATCGTCCAAGATACCACCCGTAATCATCAGTCTGGCGCGGTAATCCCCCTCGCCCTGCACGCCGTCGAGCTCCGTCAGAAGTCGGCTGAGCAGCGCGTTGTACTCCTCTTTCGGCATCGCCGTTCCGGCAACCATGATCACGAGGGCCTGCTCGCCGTTGATCGGCGGTCGCTCCTGCTTGCGAAGCGCATACAGGGCGCGCTGGAGCCCCCGCCCCTGATTCGCGAGCCGAATCGCCGCCCTGACATCGTCATCCTTGATCTCGACGGCGAAGCTCTCGGCCAGCGCATCGCGCAGCATCCTGCACTCCTGGGTGTACCACTGGATCTGGTCCGGTCCCGACTGGCGAGGCAGGCTGATGAAGTGAAGAAAGCCGGTGTCGACGTTTCGCTTCCAATTATCGTAGAGCCTGCGAATGTGGTCGCAGCTGTTGATGCCCACGACACCATCGAGGAATTCGAACTCTCCCTCCAGCGCCAGGTTGAGACAATGTCGAGGAAAGGAGCAATTCAGATTGGTGAAGTAGGCGTCCGCCAGATCGGTGCCCGTGCTGCCGGTGGCGCGCATCCTGAAGGGCAACAAGCCCGCCGCCATGAAGAGCTCTTCCGGCACCATCGAGCAGAGGAAACCGATCACGCGGCCGCCGTCATCCCGCCAGCGCTGCAGCGCTGGATTGACCAGCGTCGAAGCGGCCTCGGCCATGGTCGCAAAGGCTTCCGAGCTGGCAGTAGGATCCATCGACGCTCCTCCGTCTGTGGGTTGCGGTGAGCTGGTCGCCCGGCTCACGACGTCTGCTGAGCCTCCATCCTCTCACGATACGCGGACCCGGTTCGGCGAACATCGTCCATATTGACTATCCGGGGCCTTGCGCCGCAAGCTGCGAGCGGCGGACGTAGCGCCCCGCCTTGCGAGTGCCGGCCCAGTGATACAATCCCCGGCGTGGGCGCTCAGCGTAACACCACGGATTTCGAAGAGATTCTCGGCCTCGTCTACCAGGGCCCGATCGAGCCCGTCCCCTGGCACTCGTTTCTCGATCGATTTCGCGACGTAATGGAGGCCATGACGGTTGGGCTCATCCTGCGCCCACCGAGCGAGGGCGACCGCGGGCTCCTCTTGAACGAGAGCGACATCAGCCCGGCCTGGAGAACCGCCTACCGCGATCGCTACTTCGCACTCGATCCGTTCGTCGACCTGCCGCTCGGAGAGCCGGTGACGCTGCAGGAGTTGGTTCCGGTCGAGGAGCTGCTGCGAAGCGAATTCTACACCCGCTACATGGAGCCGATGGGCGCGCTCTATGCGCTGGCGGTGGACGTCCGGGAGCCGGGCGGACTCGAGGCCCGGCTGCGCGCGGCTCGACCGAAGGGATCGCGAGATTTCGGCGAGGAGGAAAAGGCTGTCTTCAGACGGCTCGTCCCCCATCTCGAACGCGCACTACAGATCCACGGCAAGCTGTGCCAGACGGAGTCCGAACGCGATCTCTATGCCAACGCGGTCGATCAGTTCTCGGTCGGTACGATTCTGCTGGACTCATCGGGCCACGTCTTGAAGATGAACCGAATCGCCGAGAGCCTGCTGCACGAGCGGGACGGCCTGGTGCTGCACGAGGGACGACTCCGAACCGAAGACCGCGAGAGCTCGCAGCAGCTCCAGCGGTTGATCGACAGCGCGGCGGCGGCGCAGCGCACTCGACGCCCCAGTGTGGTGGCGGCTCTGCGCGTCGAGCGACCATCGGGAAAGCGGCACATTGCGCTGCTGCTGCGACCGGTACCACTCGGGCGTTGGTCGGATGAACGCACCTGTCCCGCGCTGGCGATCTTCGTCGGACGGCCTGAGGAACGGCCCGAGGTCGCGCCGGAGGTCCTCGAGAACCTGTTCAGCCTGACCCCGGCCGAAGCGGCGGTGGCGAGTCTGCTCGCCGAAGGCCTGAGCGTGGAGGAGAGCGCCGCGGCGCTGGGAATCTCGGTCCATACCGCCCGCGCCCACCTGCGCGCGATCTTCTCCAAGACAGGCGTCTCCCGCCAGACAGAGCTCGTCCTGCTGATCCTGGGGAGTGCGGCCAAGCTGGGCTGAGACATCTCGCCGACAATCGAGCCTGTCGAAGAAGTGTACCATCGGACGAGGACTCGGTTGCCCGAGCCCGCAATCCACGTCGGCGATCTGAGGAGAGGAAGCGAGCATGAGCGCAGCAGCGAAGGATCCCGTCCTGGTCGAACGAAGTGGAGCCGTGACCACGCTGAGGCTCAACGACCCGCCCCACAATCCGCTCGGCATGGCGCTGATCGATCGTCTCGAAGAGGTCGTCTCGCAGCTGGCCGATGATGCCAGCGTGCGCGCCATCGTAATCACGGGCGCTGGTGAGCGAAGCTTCTCTGTCGGCGCTGATATCCGCGAGTTCGGAAAGGCGGCCAGTGAGGTCGGAATCCAGGCCTTCATCCAGCAACGCCTGCGACTCATTGCGCGCATCGAGCAGCTCGCCAAGCCAGTCGTGTGCGCCATTCGGGGCGCATGCGTCGGCGGAGGCCTCGAGCTGGCGCTCGGCTGTCACTTTCGCATCGCGGCGCGGGGAGCGCGCATCGGCCTGCCGGAGATCGAGCTGGGCATCATCCCGGCCTGGGGAGGCACACAGCGCCTCACGCGCGCGGTGGGACGTGCGCACGCGCTCGACATCATTCTCCGAGCCAAGAAGATCACTGCCGACGAAGCGCTGCGCATTGGACTGGTGCACGAGATCTGTCAGCCCGACGACCTGCTGGAGCACGCCCAGGACCTGGCCCGCGAACTCGCGGAGAAGGCGCCCATCGCTGTCGCGGGCATTCTCGAAGCTGTGATTCGCGGCGGAGCGCTGCCGCTCGAAGAGGGACTCGAAATCGAGTATCAGGCGATGGAACGCGTCAGCAGCACGAAGGACCTGCGTGAGGGCATCGTCGCCTTCTTCGAGAAGCGAAAGCCCGTCTTCCGCGGCGAATGATCCCGCGTGTCGCTTCCCCACGCGGCCCCGCTTGGCGGACGAGCCCACCGGGCGACGGGAGGGGTTTATGAGATAGCTTCTCGTGTCTCAGGTGAGTTCTGCGAGAACTGGAGGTGCTGATGGCCGTCGAGCTGTCTGATCTGATCCTCGAGCTGCGAAGGGAGGAGGCCTCGGCCGAGGTGCTTCGCCGCGTGCGGGAAGGTGACGATCCGCTGGTGATCCTCGCCGAATGCCGCCGGGGCATGGCTGCGGTCGGTGACCGCTTCCAGCAAGGCGACTACTACCTCGCCGAGTTGATGCTCTCCGGCGAGCTGCTGCGAAGTCTGGTCGATCTCCTCGTCCCGCTGCTGAAGGGAAGAGACCGGGGTGTGGCGTCGGGCACGGTTGTTCTCGCAACACCAAAGGGTGATATCCACGACCTCGGCAAGGACGTGTTCGCGACCATGCTCGAAGCACACGGCTTCACTGTGCATGATCTCGGTGTCGATGTCGCACCTGAGCGAATCGTGCAAGAAGTCGAGCGAGTGGCGCCCGACTTCGTCGGCCTCTCTGCGCTGATCACGACTTCCTTCGAGAGCATGAAGCAGACCGCTTCACTGCTCGAGCAGGCCGGGCTGCGGCAGCGTCTCAAGCTCATGGTCGGAGGCGGCGTGACGGGCCCATCCGTCAGGCGGCACATCAACGCTGACTTCCAGACCCTGGACGCCATGGAGGGCGTCTCGTACTGCATCAATGTCATGAATCCAACGCCGACAAAGTAATCCGTCTCGGAGGAGCACAGCTTGTCCATCCTCTTCGAGCCGACTCGGATCGGCCGACTGGAGATCAGGAACCGCTTCATTCGCTCTGCCACGTACTACGGCCTGGCGGATGTGGCGGGGCGCGTCGGCGACGAGAGTGTCGAGCTGATGCGCACGCTCTCGAGCAACGAGGTCGGGCTCATCGTCACCGGCTACGCGTTCGTGTCGCAGACTGGGCGCTGCTTCGCCGACATGAATGGCATCGACCGCGACGATCACATCCCGGGCTATCGCAGGATGACGGACGCCGTACACGCCTGCGGCGGCCACATCGCAATGCAGATTGCGCACGGAGGAGCGGCCGCGACTCAGTTGCGCCGCGACGGCAAGGAACCTCTCGTCGTCTCCCTGACCGACCGGCAGAGAGAGCGGGGTGAGGGGGTACGCGAGATGTCGAACGAGGACATCGAGTCGATCGTCGCCGACTTTGGGCGGGCAGCAGGCCGGGTCGAGGAGGCCGGCTTCGATGCGGTCCAGATCCATGGCGCCCACGGCTACCTCGTTTCGCAGTTTCTGAGCTCGGCCCGCAACCAGCGCAGCGATCGCTGGGGAGGGAGCACGGAGAAGCGAATGCGTTTCGTGCTCGAGGTGGCGCGCTCGATCCGACAGCATGTCAGCGATGACTTCCCGCTGACGATCAAGCTGGGATGTCGTGACTACCTGGACGAGAGCGACGGGCTGACGATCGGTGAGGGGACGCGTGTCGCGGCGGCGCTCGAGCGCGAGGGTGTCTGCTTCATCGAGGTGAGTCATGGAGACACAGGGCGTGCCTTTCGCAAGCTGAGCGGAGGCAAGAAGACGGCTCCGGTCCGTGAAGCCTACCTGCTGCCCGATGCCAAGGCGGTGCGCGGCTCGACCTCGGTCGCGCTCGGGCTCGTCGGCGGTCTGCGCAGCCTGCCCGTGATGGAGGCGTTGGTGGCATCGGGCACGGTGGACTGCGTCTCCCTGTCGCGCCCGCTCATCCGCGAGCCCGATCTCGTCAAGCGCTGGCGCGAGGGCGAGACGAAATCCGCCGAGTGCGTGAGCTGCTGGGGCTGCCTGAAGACGGACGGGGACGGAAGAAGCAGCATACACTGCCGTCAGCCCGCCCCCGTACCCGCGCCCCTATAGGTACCCGAGCTCCTCGAGCTCGCGGCGGCGTTCCTCATCGAGATGGAAACGCGAGATCGACGGCGCCTGCCGCGGACGGGCGCGCAGCTCACGCAAGCGCGTTCCGAGTTCGCGAGCTCTTTCTGCAGCAACGGGTCGCACGGCATCTTCGCGCGGGTCGAGCGCAAGGTCGAAGAAGCGCGGCGCTCTCGGCGCTGTCTTGCCCGCGCGAAGCTTCCAGGAGCCGGCGCGCAGCGAGACTTCGTGCAGGGTCTCACTCATGACATCGCTCTCTGCCTCCGCGAGCAGGTTCCGGCCGTCGACGTCTCTCTGCTCCGGCAGACCGAGGATCGCCAGGACGGTGGGAAAGATATCGACAGTCGATACCGGATTCGCAACGACTGCTCCGGGGGTGCAGCCCGGGTAGTAGACCAGGAGTGGAACATGCACCTGATCCTGCGTCAGCTCGTTGCCATGGCTGAAGTAGAAGCCATTGTCTCCCGCCAGCGCCTCACCGTGATCGGACGAGAGAACGACAGCGGAATCATCGAGCAGGCCATCGCGCTCAAGCCGCACCAGTAGACGACCGAGCTCGCCGTCGAGATCGCGAACCTCGGCTGCGTAGCGGGCCAGGTAGTCCCGCCCGTCGCGCGAGCGGCTCGCGATGGGCTTCCACTGATAGTGCGGGATCCCGCCACGACCTGAATTGTCTCCCTTGGCGAGCAGCTCGAGTTCACGTGGTGCGTCGAACTGCTCGCTGGGAAACAACGCCAGAACATCCTGCGGCGGAACATAGGGGCCGTGCGGCTCCATGAAGTGCAGCCAGAGAAAGAAGCGACGACTCGTCGGACGCTCATCGAGCCAGCCGAGCGCGCGGTGCACCAGCTCGGAGGCGCGGGCCTTCGGCTCGCCACTGGCTCTCTCGACCAGCTCGTAGTGGTCGAAGCCGGCCTCAAAGCCGAATCCCGCCCTCAATAGTGGATTGGCCACGACCGCGGCGTTGACGAACCCGGCTTCGCGCAGCTTCGAAGCGAGAGTCGGCACGGTCGCGGGAAGCACGTGCTGGTTGGAGACGACGCCAGAGCGGTAGGGAAAGAGGCCTGTCAGGATCCCCGCGACGCCCGGAGAAGTCTGCGTGCCGACGGAGGACGCATCGGCGAAGAGAATCATCCGGCTGGCCCAGGCCGTGAGCTCGGGCGTGAGCGCCTGCCCGGCGCGTTGGGCCGACAGGTGGTCGCCTCTCCACGTATCCACTGTGATGAGAATGACGTTCTTCGGCGGCGAATGCCTCTGCGCTCCGCCACAGGCGGCGACGAAGAGTGCACCGATGAGCAAGACGAGCAGCCCCGCACAGCGCAGCTTCGAAACGGGCACGAGCTCGGAGAGCTCGTTGCGCGAGAGCCGATTCAGCGACACGCTGCTCATCACGAACTCTTCCATCATGAACTCATCCATCATGAACTCATCCATCACGAACTCATCCATCACGAGCACATCCGTCGAGAGTCCATCCGACCCGCGGCGAGTCTACTGCAGGTCGACTCTCGGCGCCCAATGGCCGAACGATGAATTCGCAAAGGCGGGTCAGCGAGGCGATCCGACATCGAACACGACAATGTGTTGATTATCGATGATCGGACGCCCCACGCGCTCGCTCAAGTACTCGACCACGGGAGAGACATCCACGGTAGGAGGCCGAATGAAGCCGCCACTCGGCGGGTTGGGATGCAGAATGACGTAACGCACGTTGCGCGATGCGAGGGTCTCGATGTCGGCGATGTCCACATACCTGGAAAAGCGCAGCCGCGGGTCCTCGAGCGGCAGCTCGTGGCTCGCGTTCTCCTCCATCAACCGACCGACGAAGCCGACCAGAACCGGCTTGCCGTGTACGGCCTGAAAGCGATGGTAGAGCGGCGGCTCTTTCCACGACCAGGGAGCCTCCACTATCTGAAATGATCCCTCCTGTGCCGCGATCTCGCGGTAGAACTCGGGAACAGGAACTCGAACGGGTGAGGTCGCCGCGCGGTAGAACAGTCGAAAACTGGCGTGGTTCGGGAAATTGTTGGGGGCGTAGTGGATGCGCGGAATCGGCCCATCGAGAAACACCGCCAGACACAGAGCAACGCCCAGCGACGACGGCAGCCAGCGTCCCCATCGCCGCGGGAGCATCTCCGCCGCGTTCACGGACGCCGCACACAGCAGCAGCACGAACGGGACGAGCCACACATTGTAGCGAGCAAGTATCCACGGGATGTAGGTCCCGTAAGGGTGCGCGATCAAGACAGCGGCGACCTGGACCAGTACCGTCACGCTCAGCACGACAGTGAGCCGGCGATACCTGAACCAGCCGATACAGAGACCGCTGCCCACGCATCCCCAGAAGAAGCCTCCCGCCCAGGGTGACGCCACGCCCGCCATCGACGTCAACGCTCGAATCGCGGTCGTGGGCTCGATCGGACGTGAAAAGGCCTTTTCCATCAGTACGTCTGCCGACGTATAGACCGGAACGGCCAGCAGCAGACCAACTCCACAGCAGAGACCGGCGCCCATGATCAGGTAGTCCAACGCGCGCGGCGCGGCGCGGCGTCGACCGGAGGGGCGCAGGGATCCGACGAGACCGACGAGCAGGGGAGTCACGACGGCGGGTGCCGACAACAAATGGAAGTAGATGGCCATGATGCCGCAGAGGACGTAGACGAGTTGCAGCCTGGGGCTCGGTGTCTCCATCCAGCGCACGAGTGCAAGCACCGCGATCGCAACAAGCAGGACACTCACGGAGTAGGGCCGGGCATTGCGGCTGAAGAAGACCAGCATCGGCGAGGTCGCGAGCAGCGCCGAGAAGATGATGGTCGCCCGATTCCCCAGCCAAGGGCGGGCTAGCAGCGGCACGATGAAGACCGTCGCAATTCCGGCCACGAGCGGCACGATTCGCAGGGAAATCTCGTCGAGGCCGACCGTGTCGGAGATCAGTTTCGCGAGCAAAGTCAATGGGATGCAGATGTCGTGGCGAAAAAAGTGGCCAAAGACATCCGTGTACGACTGGCTCAGCAGCGCCTTGACCGAGTGGACCTCGTCTCCGAGCACCACCTGATCCCCGAGCTGGTGCAACCGAAGAAGCGCGGCCAGCAGGGTGATGCCGGCGAGCCAGAGCCACGGCGGCCCAGAGCCAGCCGGACTCGTCGCGAGTGCGCGTGCTCGCGACTGAATCATGAGCGCCGATCACTCGGCTGAAGATGCGCGATGGGGTACTTCGGTCTCACGGCAACCCCGCTCCAGCGATCTCGACGTGAGTCCTCTCGACGAAGCCGCGAGAGATTCCCTGCGCGAGATCCTCGGGCGTGGTCTCGGCTGTGAGGAGAAAGAGGGTTCGCCGCTGCTCACCTCCGAGCATGCAGGCGACGGCCCGACGGCCGTCGACCGCGATCCGATGCGTGATCTCTCCGCCCTCGCGCACACGCAGAAACTCGTCGGTGGTGAAGCAGCTCACCCAGATGGCACCCTGCGCGTCCAGCGCGATGCCATCTGGCACGCGACCGGGGAGATCGGCGAAGACGCGCCGTCCGACGAGCGCGCCGTCTTCCTCGACGTCGAAGGCCGTGAGTCGTGCCGCCATCGTCTCAGCCACCACCAGCTTTCGGCCGCCGGGGAAGATCACCGTGCCGTTGGGAAAGGCCAGGTCCGTCGCGACCACGCGCGCCGCGCCGCCGGGCTCTACGAGCGCCATACAGGTGGTGCACGGCGCCTCACCGCGCGAGCCGTCGAAGCCGAAGTTCCCCACGTAGGCACGCCCACACTCATCGACCACCATGTCATTCAGGTCGCCGGGGGCGAGGGCGCTGAGATCCGCCACCACGACGGGGCCCTCGGCATCGAGACGCAGCAGACGCCGATCCTTCATGGAAACCACCAACAGACGACCGTCCGGCAGGAAGCCCAGACCCGAGGGCTGATTCGGAACCTCGAGCACGCGTGTACGCCCACCCTTGCCGTCAAAGCGCAGAACCGTGCCGCCATGCATGTCGGACAGCCACAGCGATCCGCCCCGCCAACGCGGACCCTCCGGAAAGACGAGGTCGTCGACGAAGGGCTCGGGCAGCAGATTCTTCACTTTTGGATTCGCCTCGTTTCGAACACTGGCGCCACCGCTCAGGGCCGGAGCGCGGGCGACACCATACCGCATGCCGACGGTCTGCTCGACTGGACGAGGCGCGGATAAACATCCGTTGGCACCGACGCTTGAAATGCGCTTACCTTCGGATCTCATCCGGGAGGCAATCGGGCTGGCATCGATCGAATGTGTCGCGAAACGCTTGTGTGTGCTCGCTGTCCTACTCTGCCTGGGCACCACCGCCGCGGCTCTGGTCGTTCATCGCTCCGTGGAGAGACGCCTCAACCGCGTCTACTCGCCCGGGATTTCCGACATCGAACTTCCGAGCGACGCGGCTTCGCTGGCTCGCGGTGAGCGCCTCGTGAACACCGTCGCGCAGTGCGCGACCTGCCATGGCGAGGATCTCGGTGGGCGCCAGATGGCCGACGATCCCTGGATCGGGCGACTCGACGCGCCGAACTTGACACCCGGTCGAGGCGGCCTGGGGTCCGACTATGGGATGATCGACTTTGTGCGCAGCATGCGGCATGGCGTGCGGGCAGACGGTACGACGGTATTCATGATGTCCGCCCGCGACTACGCCCGCTTCAGCGACGCGGACCTTGCGGCGATGTTCGCCCACCTGCGAAGCGTCCCGCCAGTCGATCGCAGCCACCGTCCCGTGCGCATCGGCTGGCTGGCCCGCATCGCCGTCTTCCTCGGACGTGCGCCCGAGCTGCTCTCGGCGGAGTACGTCGAGGCGCGGGCCGGGGCACAAGGCCCCGCGCCCGCACCGCCAGAGCGGGCCAGCGCGGAGTACGGCGAGTACCTGGTGGCCGTCTCGGGCTGCCGGATCTGCCATCACGCGAACCTCGCCGGCGGCCGGCATCCACTGGCACTGCCCGAGGAGCCGACACCGCCCGACCTGACTTCGTCTGGTGTCATGCGAGGCTGGAGCGAAGCGCAGTACCTGCGGGCGATGCGCACGGGCAGCACGCCCGATGGTCGAGCGCTCGATGCCCGCTATATGCCGTGGCCCGCCTACTCGCGCATGAGCGACACGGAGCTGCGAGCCATCTGGCGCTTTCTCCAGTCCCTTGCCACACGATCGGAGCAGAGCGGCTGAGGCCCGTGCCCGGCCGCGGCGCCGAACCCAAGCCATCACGCGGACCGCCCCACGGGGCGGGTACCGCGGGGCTCGGTGATAGACTCCCGCGGATGAGCCCGATGCCGCGGAGCCGCAGGATATGAGTTCCGGCTCTCTGCTCGCTGCCGCGGTGATGTTGTCGTGCGCAGCGCTCTGGGGCTGCGGTCCGCCGCCGGGCGATGCGGCTCGACTCGGCGACCTGCTGCCCGCCCGGTCGGACATCAATGTCATCGTGGTGAGCTTCGACGCACTCCGGCCGGACGCGCTGGGGGCTTACGGCTATGGCCGCGAGACATCGCCTCACATCGACGAATTCGCTCGCGAAGGGCTGCTCTTCGAGAACGCCTACTCGGTGGCGCCCAAGACCCCGACATCCTTCGCTGCCGCGTTCACAGGGCGGTACCCGACGGAGGTCTTCCGAGACTGGCATCTGGAGACGGAGCAAACACTCGCCAGCGCCTTCGCCGCTGCCGGCTATCGCACGGCTGCCTTCTCCAATAACCCACAGCTGGTACCGGAACGAGGCTTCGATCGCGGATTCGAGACTTACCGCGTGCTTCCGACGCTGCGAGACGCATTGCTGGTAAACCAGGCGACCAACTGGCTGAGGGGGCAGCAGCGCCAGAAGCTCTTCGTTTGGATACACCTACTCGATCCCCACGCGCCCTGGGACTATCGACCGCAGTCCCGACATCTCTACCAGGAGGGATATCGCGGCCGCTTCGAACGTCGTGCGGCGCGGCTACTGACGCTGGACGACAGCGAAGAACTGGCGCGCGTCCGCTCGCTCTACGACGGCGAGATCCACTTCGTCGATCGACTCTTCGGAGAGCTCGTCGCGCGGCTGCGGGCCCTTGACCTCTACGACGATTCGCTGGTCGTGCTGACTTCGGATCACGGTGAGGAGTTCATGGAGCACGGACACCTGCAGCACGGCTGGCTCACCGAGGAGAATCTCCGCATCCCGCTGCTGATCCGCCACCCGGCTCTGCGCGGAGGCGAACGCCTGTCGCTGCGTGTCAGCAATCTGGACCTGATGCCCACGCTCCTCGCTCTGGCGGGCATCGAGCCTCCGCGCTCCATCCGGGGCCGCAATCTTCTGCGGCACGGCGACGAGCGTGTGACACTCGCAGGCGTTGCCAACACCGAGCAACGGCGACAGTCTGCCAGCATTCTGCACGGGGACACCAAGCTAATCGTGCACTGCCAGGGCAGCAGCCGCCGCGAACTCTACGATCTGGCCGGCGATCCGGGAGAACGGAAGAATCTCGCTGGCGAGCGACGCGAACAGGCGGATCGGCTCGAGGCGCAGCTCTGGCCATTGCTCGGCCTCGCGGGCTGCCGAGATCTACCGCTTGGCAGCCCGACCGGTGCGTCGCGTGAACAGCGCAATCTCACACCCGAAGCCATCGAGGCACTCAAGCAGCTCGGCTACCTCGAAGAGTGACGGATGCCGGCGCAATTCTGGCCGCCTACGGCCTTGTCGGACGCCCCTGCCGTGCCAGAGCGATCGCGGCGAGAATCGCCAGCGACCAGACGATCATCGCGCCCGTTGGCAGATCGAGCAGAGCCGAGAGCACAAGCCCCACGCCATAGCCCGCCGCCCCGAGAAGGAAGGCGATGATGAGCCCGCGCCAGCCGGGCTGGGCTCGCGTCGCCACGGCGGGGATGATCAAGCTCGCGAACACCAGGTAGACGCCAGCAAGCTGCACTGACGCGGTCACCGTCACGGCGAAGAGCAGATAGAAGCCAATGCGACCGATCTGGCCAGCGAGTCCGAACCACAGTGCCAGCACGCCCGCGTAGAGGATGGCCACGGGCCACAGCGACGCCGGGTTGACCCACAGGATCTGCCCGACCAGCAGCTCTCTGAGCTGCTCACCGCCATGCGGGTTGTCTGCCAACAGCAGGATGCCACCAGTGGCGGCGAGCACGAAGAGGATGCCGATCAGTGCCTCCTGGATGTCGGGAAAGCGGCGCTCCGTCCAGGTGAGCAGCAGAGCACCGAAAACGGCCGCTGCCCCGGCGGCCAGCTGAACACCGAAGCCCTCCACGTGCAGATCCATACGCTGTGCCGCGATCACCCCGAGGCCGGAGATCTGCGCCACTGCGAGATCGATGAAGATGATGCCGCGTCTCAGCACCTCGCGTCCCATCGGTACGTGGGTCGTCAGCACCAACAATCCCGCCAGCATGGCGGGCCCGAGAATCGATAGGTCCAGGGCATCGCTATTCAAGATTTCGCGGCCTCCAGCAGGCGGCTCAGCATGTCGTCGAACATGGCGAATAGATCCGTCGCGCCCTCGGTACTTCCAACGCAGTGGGGCACGACGATCGCGGGAATGCCCGATCGCTCCGAGAGCCACTTCGACGGGCGCTCGGACTGGTAGGTCGCCCTCACGATGGCGCGCACGTCGTGGCGATCGAGGCTGTGGAGCAGCTTGGCGAGATGCGCCGCCGTCGGGGGAATGCCCGGCTTGGCCTCGAGATGGTTCACGACCTCGAGGCCAAGCCAGCTCGCCATGTAGACCCAGGCGAGGTGGTGAGTGATGATCTGCGTGCCACGCAGCGCCACTGCGCTGCGCTCCCAGCGCTCCAGGGCCTTGGTCCAGCGCTCAGAGAAGTCTTCGTGGCGTGCGCGATAGTAGTCCGCACCGGCGGGATCGAGCTGCTGCAGGCGTTCGGCCAGCGCGGCGGCTACACGGGACACGTTGCGTGGGTCAGTCTGGGTGTGGGGATTGCCGTAAGGGTGGATATCACCCTCGGCGCGGTCGATTCGCTTGGATGCACCGAGCATCGGAACATGCTGCGAAACATCGAGATGACCGGGTGCCCCGGGCTGCACCTTGCCGTTGCTCGCTTGGCGAAGCAGCACGGGAAGCCAGGCGATCTCGAGTTCGGCCCCGCTGCAGACGAGCAGGTCCGCCCGCCGCAGCTTGGCGATCAGGCTCGGGCGGGCCTGGATGTAGTGTACGTCCTGGCGGGCGGTGGTCGCGCTCTCGACCTTGATCCGCTCTCCGCCGATCTCGCGGGCCAGAGCTGCCCACTGGGGCTCACAGCTCATGACCCGAAGATCGGCCTTCACCGCGCTCGCCCCGAGCGTGATCGCCGCGCCCAAGAGGAGCGAGAAGAGCGTGACCGTTGTCGAGTTCATTGCAGGTACCTCGCAAGTCGTGTTGCAGCGCTACGCGAGCCGATGCGCTCAGAACTGATGCGCACCATGGGAGCCGAGGCTGATGATGTACTGCACGAAGATCGCGTGCCCGCCGGAGAGACCACCCGCCTCGTGGGCGTACTGCAGGCGGAAACGGCTGAACTCGCTATTCGAAAAGTCCAGCATGGTGCTGACGCGCCGGGGCGACGACCCGTGCCGATGCAGCGGTGTTTCCGGCAGACCCCGAACATCGTTGTCGCTGAAGAGCTGGTCATAGCGCACACCGACTCGCCAGCGTGGGATGAACTGGTAGACCGCCTGAGCGTAGAGACCATCCTGTGTTCCGTGATAGCGACCCGTCACAGTCGCGGAATCCACCACACTCAGCGTCCCCTTCTCGTAGCGATGCAGATACTCGGTCTGAAAGATGATGTTGCGATCCCGGTAGTTTCCGTCGGGCGCCCACTTCCACACGAAGTCGACGATGATGAGCTCGCTGTCACCGCTAAAGAGCAGCGACGAGCCGTTGTCCCCGCTCGATTCGCGAGCCCGCGCATCCGCCGTGAGGTACGCGAGCCCCGCCTGCCAGCTATGGCTCACCCCGACATCGCCTCCCAGCTTCACGAAGCTCGTCACCGTACCCACGCCCCCGCGAGCAGCGCCAGCTGCCGGGAAGGCATCGCCACGCAGGATCTCCGCTCCGAGCTCGATGTAGATCTCCGTAGGTGCCAGCCAGCCAAGCTGGACGCCCGGGTCCAGCAGGTGCGAATTGAGAAACGCCTCGTATGCCAACGGTGCGTCGACGAAGTCCCAGGCATGTGAATGCCGGTCGTTTTGATAACCGATAGCTGAGAGGAACTGCCCCCCCTTCAGCGTGAAGCCCCACGGCAGCGCCAGAGTCTGGAGGTAGGCTTCCTCGATCTCGAACTGCGACTCTCCGTTCTCCTGGGTGAAAGCGACGTTAAAGAAGCCGTAGAGCTTGTCATCGACGTTGGCGCTGAGATCGAGCTCGGACTCCCCGAGCGAGATGCCCTCCGGCCCACGACCGGTCTCTTCACCCAGCGAGAAACCCGGAAGCAGTCGGTGCCCGTCATCGCCCGACAGGTGTGCGTAGCGGCCCTGCAAAATCAGACTGATGGATGGATTGAAGGCGTTGGCCCATCCCGCTCGCGACTCCGGTGCCGCATCAGCCGGTTGGGCTCGCGCGGGCAGCGCGCAAGCAACCAACGCTGCAAGCGCGAGCCACACCCGCACGGAGCAGATTCCTCGTGACATGAAGTCTCCCACTTGACTGGAGCAGTGGTCAGAGCCGGTGTCGGCAACACCGAGAACAGCTTCTGACCACCGCGAAATACGACAGCGGAGTCACCCGCCGTTAGCTCGCGTTGGATCGGGCCAAGAGGATGGGAGGCGCACGCGAGACGGGCATCCAGAATGCCAGCCTGGTGTAGGGCGCGCTTGGGATGGCGGCGACGCGAGTGTGTACGAGACACGGCCGGGCGGGTTGCGTGAGGGGATCGCAAACTCGCGCCGTCTGGGCGCCGAGCAGGCACAGACCACACGCGGCGCTCATTTGTCCCGTCTGGTGGATATCGCCGTGAGCGATCACCAGAACCGGAACGAGAGCGAGAGCAAGCACCAGAAGAGCGGCAAGCCGTCGCGGTCCGCGCGCTTTCTGGCGCTCAGCCAAGACCCGCCGCCTCGTCATCATGGAGCCGTCTCCGCCATGGAGAGAGCCTCCTCAGTCGCACTTGCATCGAGGGCTGAGCCTAGCAGCCGGCCGGGATGCTTCGCGAGCCCGTGCCGCTTGAGCCTACGCTGGATCGGGCGAAATCCCGAGGCCGTACTTCCGGCTTGTCGTACCCATACACGCCTCCGGATCGACCGACGCGGCTAGAATGGCCCTGGCCCGGCACGTTCGGCACGGCCCAATCGCCGCTGGGGCGGCCGACTACGCACCACCGCCGTTGGTCTGCGCCCCGAGCCACTGCCCCCGAAGGCGCGACACCCCAACGGTTTCGGCGGCTGAGTGCCATCGAACCGGAATACTGCGGCGAAAAACGTCTCCACGCCCGAGTGCGCGAGCTGCATCTGTTACAATCCGCTCCGATGGTCGCCGGCACGAAATCTGCGCCGCTTGGCGCCAGGGCCGACCTACCGCGGGCTCGCTCCGCAGGTGCTCTCCGGCATGCGCCCGACGCCGCTCACCAGAGACAGACAGAGCGGAGGTCGCGCAGAATGCGACTCACCAAGCAAAGCGCGGCATCTTTAGTGACGGGGCTCGCGCTGCTGCTGACCGCTCTCGGCGCCGGTGCCAGCCTTCTGGCCGGTATGCTGGGGTCGGGCGAACTCACTTCCGTCAGCGGCGACCACGCCGTGGCGCTGCCCACGCTGAGCACCTGGGCTCTGATGACCCTCGCACTCGTGCTGGTCGTCAGCACCGGCTGGATGCTCGCCAGCCAGCGCAGTCGCGGGGGCTGACCCGGACCGACGACTCCTGGTGCCCTGGTGTTCTGATACAGGACACTAGCTGGCGAGTAGCTCGAGTAGCTCGCCGCGGTTCTTCGCCCAGCCTTCGTCGTAGGGGGAGATGTACTTCCACACCACGCGAATCGACGCAATCTTCCACACGCCAGCGACGCGCGTGTACTCCTCGAAGTAGCTCCCCGCCATCCACTGCGCGCGACCGCTCACCGCGTCGGTGGTGGGGGCTTCGAAGTACCAGTCTCCAGTGGCGTGGTCACCGTCCACCTCGATGCGCGGATTGTGAACCATGTGCATACAGAAGGAGACCGCCCCGGGTACGACCTGACCCAGGAAGACCTCGAGCCCCTCTCTTCCCTCGAAGATCGAACTCTCTCCCAGTCCGAAGTCCACACGTGCGTCTTCCGTGAAGTGCGAGACCAGCTCATCGCGAATCTCGACGTCTCCAAGCCCGGCATCGCACAGGCGACAGTAGGTCGCCTTGAGCTTGCGAATCTCCTCGATGTCTTCGAGAAGCCAGATCCGGGCTTCGAGATCTTCGATCCCCATACTGTCTCCTTCTATCTTCCAGATTGTCGCCCGCCAACCGACCGCCCTCCGTCTTCAGCAACGAGCCCATTGCCCTTTGCCCATTCGAAGGTTTCGATCCATGTCCTGCGGTCGATCCCGGGTTGTAGCATCGCTTCCAGAAGTCTCGAGGCTGCTACGCTGCGGCGCAATGCTCGCGCAGCCCCGACCGGAAGCCGAGTCGGCCACGGCTGAAAACCCTTGGTACCTTCGCCCATTCTTCGGCCGCGGGCCGGCCGTGCCCCTCGAGGCGCGACGCACGCTGCGGCTGGTGGCGCTGGGGTTGTTCTTCGAGAACTACGACATGGGGCTCGTCAGTGCCGCGCTGCCGCAGATCGCCGCGGACCTCTCGCTCGACGCCGACAACAGCGGACTCTACCTGGGCTTCATCCGCTTGGGGGGAATCGGCACTTTTCTGCTGCTGCCGCTGGCAGACAGGCTCGGGCGCAAGCGACTCTTCATGGCCTCGTTCGTCGGCATGAGTATCGGAACGCTCGGAACTGCGTTGACCCAGACCCCACTGCAGTTCGCCGCGGCGCAATTCCTGACGCGCATCTTCTTGCTGATCGCATCCGCACTGGCGCTGGTGATCGTGGTGGAGGAGTTTCCCGCGCACCAGCGAGGCGCCGGCTTGGGCCTGATGACGATGCTCGGCGGGCTCGGATACGCACTCTGCGCGATCCTCTACGCGAGCGTGGAATCCCTGCCCTACGGATGGCGTGCCCTCTACCTGATCGGCGTGGCTCCCGTGCTGCTCCTCCCGTTCTTCGGAAGGTCGCTGCGAGAGACGCGACGCTTCGAACACCAGCAGCGCGATTCGCAGGCCGCTGCAGAGGAGGGCTGGCTGCAGTCTTGGAGCGCGCCGATGCGGGGCCTAGTGCAAGCGAATCCGCGCCGCGCCCTCAGCATCGGGCTCGCCGCTTTCTTCAGCGCCATGGGGGGGATCGGAATCTTCCAGTACACCAGCTACTTCGTGCAGGAGGTTCGCGGCTGGTCCCCCTCCGACTATGCGCTGCTCGTGCTCTTCGGCGGCGCAATCGGCGTCTGCGGAAGCGTGGCGGGGGGGCGCGGAAGCGACCTCTTCGGGCGCCGCCGCGTCGGCTCCGTGAGCCTGCTGCTCGCACCGCTCTTCGCCATTCTCTTCTTCCGCAGCCACTCGGCGGCCCTGGCGCTGGCGTGGGGTGGCTTCATCTTCTTCATCTCCGCCGGCGGGGTGATTCTGCGAGCGCTGTCTGCCGAGCTCTTCCCCACGTCGCATCGCAGTACGTCGACGGGCTGGATCATGTTCGTACAGACGCTCGGCTGGACGACCGGACTCTTGGTTGTGGGCTTCGCGACCGAATCCATCGATGGCCTGGGCCCGGCCATCACACTGACCTCCTGCGTGCTGGTGATCGCGAGCCTGGCGCTGCTCGCCGTTCCCGAAACGCGCGGGCGCGAGCTCGAGACCATCAACGACTGAGCGATCGCGAGCAGTCGTCAAGCGACGGGTCTGATGACAGACCGGTTGGCTGTCAAGGGTTCGGCGACGGGCTGGAGTGGCTCCGATTCGAGCCGCACTTCCAACGCCGCAACAGCAGCGAGTTGCTCACGACGCTCACACTCGACATCGCCATCGCGGCGCCGGCGATCACGGGGCTCAGGTAGCCGAAAGCTGCCAGCGGAATGCCGGCGGCGTTGTAGGCAAAGGCCCAGAAGAGATTCTGCCGGATCTTGCGCGTGGTGGCGCGCGAAACGGAGAGTGCGTCGGCCACCAGCTCCGGCTCGGGCCGCATCAAGGTGACACCGGCAGTGTGCATCGCGACGTCCGTGCCACTCGCCAGGGCGAAGCCCACATCTGCGGCGGCCAGCGCGGGCGCATCGTTGACCCCGTCGCCGACCATCGCCACTACGCGATGTCGCTCGCGCAGCTCGGAAACCCGCTGCGCCTTGTCCTCGGGCAGCACTTCGGCGATCACGCGCTCGATGCCCAGCTCGCGGCCGACGACACGAGCGGTACGGGCATTGTCACCAGTCAGCATCACGACCTCGACGCTTTGCTCCGCAAGCCGCGCAACAGCCGCCGCGGAGCCGGTGCGAACCCCATCGCCCACGCCAATCAGGCCGAGCAGCCTCGTCGGGTCCCGACCCTCACCCACCCAGATGACCGTCATGCCGCTCTCTTCGAGCGCCGCTGCGCGAGGCTCGAAATCCGCTGTTTGGGCGCCGCGCTCGGCCATCAGGCGGTGGCTGCCCGCTACGACATCTCGTCCCGCGACCGAGGCCTCGATCCCCCTGCCCGGCAACGCGCTGAAGCCGTCGAGCGGCGCCAGCGCCAGCTCGCGTTCTGCAGCGGCGCGCACCACGGCCTGGCCGAGCGGGTGCTCGCTGCCGCCCTGCGCGGCCGCGGTCAACGCGAGCAGTGCATTCTCATCCCCGTCCGTCGCCAGCAGCTCTCGCACTTTCGGGCGACCCGCCGTCAGCGTGCCGGTCTTGTCGAAGACAACCAGAGTGACCGCGTGAGCCAGCTCGAGCGCCTGGGCATCCTTGATCAGGATGCCGGCGCGTGCTGCGGCGCCGGTGCCCACCATCAGGGCCGTGGGGGTGGCGAGACCGAGCGCGCAGGGACAGGCGATCACCAGCACCGATACCGCATGGATCACGGCCTGGCTGAACGGCGCACCGGCGATCAGCCAACCCGCAAAGCTCAGACATGCGACCGCCACCACGGCGGGAACGAAGACAGCCGCTACGCGATCGACCAGGCGCTGAATCGGCGCCTTGGTCGCCTGGGCGCCCTCCACCAGGGCGACGATGCGCGCGAGCAGCGAATCCGAGCCAACGTCGGTCGCCTCGACGTGCAGCAGGCCGGCTCCGTTGATCGAGCCACCCGTCACGACATCGCCCTCGCCACGCGAGACCGGCATACTCTCGCCTGTGAGCAGCGACTCGTCGAGCTGGCTCTCGCCGCGCAGGATCCGCCCGTCCACCGGAACCCGCTCTCCCGGCCGCACGACCACCACCTCGCCCCGCCCCACCGCCTCCGCCGGCAGCTCGACTTCATGCCCATCGCGCAGCACACGAGCCGTCTCGGGACGCAGGGCCATCAGCGCCCGGACGGCCGCGGTGGTACTGCGCTTGGCGCGCGCCTCGAGCGACTTTCCGAGCAGCACCAGCGTGATGACGGCCGCCGAGGCTTCGAAGTAGAGGTGGTCCCCACCCCGGGCGAGCGTCGCGACGCTGAGCCCATAGGCCGCCGTCGTGCCGAGCGCCACCAGCAGATCCATGTTGGCGGCGCGGGCCCGCAAGGCCCCCCACGCGGCGCGGTAGAAGCGGGCGCCGACGACGAACTGCACTGGCGTCGCGAGCACGAGCTGGAGAGTGCCGGGCAGCATCCAACCGACTCCGAATGGCGTCAGCAGCATCGGAGCGACCAGCGGCAGCGTGAGCAGAGATGAGACGATCAGCGCCGCCATCTCGCGGCGCGTTCGACGCCGCTCGGCCAGCACGCGCTCCGCCTCGGCCGTGTGCTCGCTCGGCATGGGCGAGGCGCCGAAGCCCGCGCGCTCGATGGCGCGGGCGAGCGTATCCGGCTCGGTGACACCGGGTGTATAGGCGACCGTCGCGACTTCGCTGGCGAGGTTCACCTGGGCCGAGACGACACCGGGTTGCTCGCGTAGGGCCTTCTCGACGCGTTGCGAGCAGGTGGCACACGACATGCCATCGATCGCCAGACGCAGGGCAGTGCTCGGCACGCCGAAGCCCGCCCCCTCGATCGCCTCGACGATCTGTTGCGGCGTCACGCGCTCACGATCGAAATGGATGCTGGCTCGCTCGGAGGCGAGATTGACCGACGCGGCCTCGACACCGGCGAGTCCCCCCAGCGCGCCCTCGACCCGCGCTGCGCAGCTGGTACACGTCATGCCCTCGATGGGCAGCGCGATCTGGCTCACATCCGTCGTCATCTCCCGCTCCCGTACCCGGGTACCCGGCGAGTAAGGCTCCCCGCCGGCCGAAGGTCAAGGGGCGGAATGGGATTTCTAGAAGCAGCCCCTTCGGCCGCTCTAGATCATCCGCGGTCAGACAGATGGAGCGCTGTGCGCGGCCGAGCTCGAACCGGACTTCCCCTGGCTGCAGGCGAACCTCGGCATCGCGCTCTACCGCAGCGGTGAAATCGAGCGCGCGGAGGCCCACCTATGGAACATGGCGCGAGGCGACGTTCGACTATCTCCACGTCAGCTCGGGCTCGAGCTTGCTCGAGCTGAGCTACCTGTCCCGTTCAAACCGCGCCGGCGAACACGAGTTGCGCTCAACTCCACGCGCGGCCGGCGAAGGCCCCTGTGGGGGCCGCGTCATCGGTGCTCAGGACCTTGCTGACATTCTCCTCTTCAGCAGAAGACCCAAGCGCCGTAGCCAACGACCTGCTCGCGAGAGCCCGCGGTATCGCCCGAGTTGCGCAGATCAACGGTCTGGGGCGTGAGGCCGTGGCGGCTGGCGGCGGCCAGCAAACCGATGATGGGAATCCGGCCACAGGCGGATTCATGCTCGATATCTCCGGGCCGCAGCCTCTCGATGGCACTCGTGGTGGCGGCGTCGAGGCGGCGTGCCGTCTCGTAGTCGAGGTAATGGCTCAGATCGGAGCTGATCACGATCAGCGTCTCGTCGCCACCCCAGCAAGCCTCCAGCACCTCGCACACTTCGGCTGCGCTGGCGTCGCCCACCGAGAAGGGCACCAGGCTGAACTCGTCCAGCACCTGCTGCAGAAAGGGAAGCTGAACTTCGAGACTGTGCTCGTCGACGTGCGCGGCGTCGAGCAGGCTCACCTGGGGAAGCGGCAGCAGGCGCTCGATGGCCTCGCGATCGAGCGGAACCTCACCCAGCGGGGTGAGGAATACGTCGGCGCTACTGGTCGCCAGCCCCGCCAGGTAGACGCGATGCGAAGGACCGAGCAACACCACGCGCTCGACGCGCTGCCCCACCCCGATCAATCGCACATACGCGCTGGCGGCGACCGGGCCGGAGTAGACGAAGCCCGCGTGGGGCACGATCAGCGCCTTCGGGCACACGCTGCTCTCCTCGCCCGCGGCCGCCCGTTCGGCCGCGGCGAGATAGCGCGACACCTCCGCGCTGAGCGAGCTCGCATTGCGTGGGTAGAAGGTGCCCGCAACGGCGGGACGGCGTACGCGAGAGCGGGGCATAACGGCTCGCATGATAGCGTTCCCGCTCGGGTATACTGCACGCCGGTTTTCTCGAGGGCCGCCGCTGCGGCCGACGACGGGCGGATGATGGCAATCAAGGGTATCCATGCCGAGAACCTCGGCGAGTGGTTCGAGAAGAACATCGACGGCGCCAGGCCGCCGCTCGAGTTCAAGCTGATCACCGGCGGGCACTCGAACCTCACCTTCGAGGTGAGCGATGCGGCGGACCGACGCTACGTGCTGCGCCGCCCGCCGACCGGCGCCGTCATCGCCACGGCACACGACATGGCACGCGAGCACCGCATCATCTCGGCACTCGCCGGCACGCCCGTGCCCGTCCCGCGCGCGCTCGGGCTGTGCGAGGACAGCGGTGTCAACGAAGCTCCCTTCTACGTGATGGCCTTCGTACCGGGCCGCGTACTGGTCGACCACGTTGTTGCGGCTGAGGTCTTCGACGAAGCACAGCGGCAGCGGCTGGGGATGGAGGTAGTCGAGGTCCTCGCCGCGCTGCACCGACTCGATCCCGAAGCCGTTGGGCTGGGGAACCTTGGGCGCAGGGAGGCATACCTCAGCCGCCAGCTCGAGCGCTGGCGCACCCAGTGGGAAAAGACCCGGACCCGCGATCTCCCCAGCATGGAGGAAGCTTACTGCGAGCTTCGTGCCAGGATGCCCGAGCAGCTCGCTGCCACGATCGTGCATGGTGACTATCGACTGGGCAACATGCTGGTCGATGACGACGCCGGCATCGCGGCGGTGCTCGACTGGGAGCTCTGCACGCTCGGTGACCCGCTAGCGGACGTCGGCTACGTGCTCAACAACTGGGCCGCGCCCGGTGAGGCGAGCCCGACCGGGCGCGAGGCGGCAATGTCGCCGACCAGCGCGGGCGGTTTTCCCACGCGGGAGCAATTGCTCGTTCGCTACCAGCAACTGACGGGGCGTGATGTCTCGCGCATCGATTACTATCGCGCCTTCCAGTACTGGCGGCTCGCCGCCATCGTCGAGGGTGTGCTCTCCCGCTACCTGAAGGGAGTCATGAGTGGCACACCCAACACCGACGTCTTTCGCGAGCAGGTAGATGGCTTGGCACGAGCGGCCTGCGACCTGCTCGAGCAACTCGCGCGGGGAGCACGAGTGGAGTCGTGACGGATCAGCGCAACAACGCAACAAGTGAGCCGGCCAACTCCCCCTGGTACGCGGGTGGGTTGCGCTTCGACTGCACACGCTGCGGCGCCTGCTGCGTGGGAGAGGGCCTGGTCGAGGTCTCGGACGTGGAGATCCAGCGGCTGAGCCTGGATCTCGGCATCAGCGAGGACGCTTTTCGCGAGCGCTACACCCGGCGGCTGCGCGGGGGCCACATCGGGCTGGTCGATCGCAGCGGTGGCAACTGCGCCTTCTACGATGGAGACGGCGGCTGCGTGGTCTACCGCAGTCGGCCGGACCAGTGCCGCAGCTATCCGTTCTGGCCATCGGTACTGCATTCGCGTGCGAACTGGTGGGACGAGGCGCGCTGCTGCCCCGGCATCGGCCGCGGTATGCGACGCCCGGCGAAGCAGGTCGAGCATGCGAAGATGAATGCGGGCAAACGTGTCTGAGCAGTCGGCGCTCGACCGCTTCTTCGGACTCACCGCGAACGGCAGCAATCTGCACCGCGAACTGCTCGGCGGCTGCGTCACGTTCCTCGCCATGTCGTACATCATCTTCCTGCAGCCGGCGGTGCTGAGCGGACAGCTCTTCGGCTCGCACACGGGCCTCGACTTCGGCGCCGTGATGACCGCGACCTGCCTGGCCGCCGCACTGGCCACCGCCATCATGGCGCTCTACGCGCGCTATCCCATCGCCCAGGCACCTGGCATGGGGGAGAACTTCTTCTTCGTGCTCACCGTCGTGCCGGCGGCGGCCGCGGCCGGGGTGGGTGAGGGCTGGCAGGTGGCCCTCGGTGTGGTCTTCCTCTCCGGCGTGCTCTTCGTCCTCGTCAGCCTCTTCGGCCTGCGCGAGCTCATTCTCGATGCCATCAGCCCGGGGATGAAGAACGCCATCGCGGTGGGGATCGGGCTCTTCATCGCGCTGATCGGCTTTCAGAACGCGGGCCTGGTCCGGGTCGACCAGACGCTGTCGATGAACCCGAACCTCGCGTCGCCGGATCTGCTCGTCTTCTTCTTCGGCCTGTTGCTGACCGCGGTGCTCCAGATCCGCGGCGTCCGCGGCTCGATCCTCTGGGGCATCATGGCCGCCACCCTGCTCGCTCTGCTGCTTCGCCTGCTGCTCCCGGCTTCACCCGCCGTGGCTGAGTCCATGTTGCTGACGCGCTTCGAGGTGGCGAGCCGGCTGGTCTCCTCGCCGCCCTCGCTGGCGCCGACCTTCTTGAAGATGGACATCGCCGGGGCGCTCACGCTGCCGATGCTGCCCTTCATTCTCATCTTCTTTGTGATGGATGTCTTCGACACGACGGGCACCCTGGTCGGCGTGAGCCAGCACGCGGGATTCATGCGCGATGGGCGCCTGCCGCGCGCCAGCCGAGCCATGCTCTCCGACGCGGTCGGGACCGTCACCGGCGCGTGTCTGGGGACGAGTACCGTAACGAGCTTCATCGAGAGTGCGACTGGCATCGATCAAGGCGCCCGCACCGGGCTGGCGGGACTCGTGACGGCCGCCCTCTTTCTGCTGGCACTCTTCGTCAGTCCGCTGGTGGCCATGGTGGGGAGCTATCCGCCCATCACGGCACCCGCCCTCGTGATCGTAGGCGCGCTCATGGTGCGCAGTGTCGTCAACGTCGACTGGTCCGATCTCGGCGAAGCCCTGCCCGCGCTGCTCGTCATGCTGGGTATTCCCGCAACCTACTCGATCGCGGATGGCATCGCGCTCGGGCTGATCGCCCACCCACTGCTCAAGCTCGCGGGCGGAAAACATCGGGAGATCCACTGGATCGCAATCGTGATGGCCGTCCTGCTGCTTCTCTACTACGCCTTCGTGCGTGCAGCGATATCGAATTGAGCCGAGGTCGACGGGTTGTGGGCGCATCCTAGGGGGTGTAATTTGCCTCTCGCTTGAGAGCCGCCCCGGAAGTCCCAGGACATCGGCGCGCGACACCCCCGGAAGACACGACAGGTGAATCGAGGCTAGAAGAAGATGACGAACGCGACGCGTCCACCGCTCGCCGGCCTACGGGTAATCGAAAGTTCGCTGCTCGGCCCGGCCGCCATTACGACCCATCTCGCCGATCTCGGCGCCGAGGTCATCAAGGTCGAGGCGCCCTCGGGCGACTATGTCCGCGAGATGACCTGGCCCATCGTCAAGGGCACCTCCCTGCTGCACCTTCACATCAATCGCGGCAAGAAGAGTCTTACGCTCGATCTGCGCAAACCCGAGGGTGTGCAAATCTACAAGGATCTCGTCAAGGACGCGGATGTCGTGGTCGAAGCCATGCGACCCGGATCGCTGGCGCGACGCGGCCTTGGCTACGAGGAGCTCAGCGCCATCAACGCGAAGATCGTCTTCTGCAATATTTCGGGCTACGGCATGACGGGTCCCTACCAGAGCCTGCCCGCGCACGGGATCGCCTTCGACACGTGGGCGGGCATCGTGAACCCCGCCTACGACGAAGAGGGCTTCTGCTACATCCCCGAGCACGCCTCCATCGGCATGCACGCCGGCCCCATGTTCGGCGCCATGGCGATTCTCGCCGGGGTCATCCGCGCTCGAGAGAGTGGTGCGGGCTGTTTGATGGAGATCGGACAATCCGACGCCGCCGCCTACATGGACTGGTACCGCAGCGAATCATGGATGGCCTACGAGCGGCCTGAAGACGAGGTAACGGGCAACAAGGCGGACGACTACGTGCGCCGCGCACCTGGGACGGCGGGCATGAAGGAGGGGGTTCGCTATCAGATGTACGAATCCTCCGATGGGCATGTTCTCTTCATGGCGTCCGAGCAGGCGTTCTGGAAGAACTTCTGTCAGTGCGTGGAGCGCACGGACCTCTTCGACAAGTGGCCTGGCTCCAAATTCGCTGACCATGCCCGGGGCAATCGAGAGCTGCAGCGTGAGCTGCGTGACATATTCAAGAGCAAGGCCTCCGCGGAATGGCTCCGACTGGGAGACGAGAAGAACTTCCCGATCGCGCCGGTCAATACGCCCAAGACGCTCGCTGACGACGCGCAATTCAGGGACCGATTCCCCCTCTATCCACACGAAGAGCACGGCGCCGATATGCTTCCCTTTCCGGTCAAGATCGTCGGTGAAGAGCTGCCGTCGCCGGGTCTGGCCCCCACTGTGGGTGAGCACAATGAGCGCGTACTGTCCGAAGTGCTGGGCTACGACGCGAAGAGGATCGCCGAGCTCAAGGAGACGGGCGCACTCGGCTAGGAACCATTCGGGGGGG
Organism: Deltaproteobacteria bacterium; assembly: GCA_029261835.1. Taxonomy (GTDB): domain Bacteria; phylum Myxococcota_A; class UBA9160; order UBA9160; family UBA4427; genus JAJDAO01. The sequence goes on from JAJDAO010000072.1 coordinate 157,846, forward strand.
CGATGGCGAGCAAAGCGATTGGCCGTGGCAGACGACGCACCATCCGCAAACTGGCGCTCGTGTTGACCCTCGCGGTCGGGGTCGCGGTTGCCCTGATCGCCAATCACCGACTCGGCCCCAAGCACCTGCTGACCGTCTGGCCCGGCGTTCTGTACCGAAGCGGCGTACTGCTGCCATGGCAACTCGACGAGGTGATCGACCGCTATGGCATCCGCAGTGTCGTCAACCTCCGCTCCCAGCCGGAGAACGAAGATGGCGATTGGTATCGAGAGCAGACGGAGTTGTTGTCGGGCCGGGGGGTCGAGCTCGTCGATCTGCCGATGTACTCCGGCTACCCCCCCAAGAGCGAGACGCTCAGCCGCTGGCTCGCGCTGCTGGATGACGACAGCAGGCTGCCCGCTCTCGTGCACTGCCAGCACGGCGTTGTCCGAACCGGCATGCTGATCGCGGTCTTTCAGATGGAGTACCTCGGCTACAGCAACGCGCAGGCACAGGAAGCCCTCGAACTTTTCGGCCAGCGCGAACTCGACGATCCGGTCGGTTCGCGCGTGAAGGATTTCATCGCCGGATATGTGCCGCGCTCGCCCGGCCGCGACTTCGCCGAGGTGCCGCCGGGCTCTCCGTAGCGTCCTGTGACATCATTGCGCTATGCCGACCCTCGCGATTCGCAGCCTGACCGTGCTTCCGCTCCTGCTGATCGGGCTCTCGAGTGGGGCGGCGGCAGCAGCTGAAGCGGAGCAGTGGCCGCGGCAGGAGCGGCGCGAGGGGGCACAGGGCATCGCCTTCGTCTCCGAAGCGTCGTGCCTGGAGTGCCATCCGGAGCAAGCGGCCGCGTGGCGAACTTCGCATCACGCGCTCTCGATGCAACCGGCGAGCCGCGAGAGCGTGTTGGGCGACTTCAGCGGCAGCACGTTCGAGTACTTCGGTGTCGTGTCGCGATTCTTCCAAGAGGGTGGGCGTTTCTTCGTCAACACGGAGGGCGCCGACGGCGCCATGGCGGACTTCGAGGTCGCCTACACCTTTGGCGTAACACCGCTGCAGCAGTATCTCGTGCGCTTCCCCGGTGGCCGGCTGCAGTGCCTGGGTATCGCCTGGGACAGCGTGGCCCGGCGCTGGTTCCACCTCTATCCCGATGAGCGGATTGCGCCCGGCGACGCGCTCCACTGGACGGGGCGTTATCAGCGCTGGAACTCGATGTGCGCGGAGTGCCACTCGACCGATTTGCGCAAGCGCTACGACCCGGAGAGCGACCGCTACCGCACCACCTGGGCCGAGATCAACGTCGGCTGCCAGGCTTGCCACGGCCCCGGCGCGGCCCACGTGACCTGGGCGCAGGCGGACGAAAAGAAGGGCACGTCCTATGCCCTGGTGCCCACTTTCGGGGCCCCCGCTCCTCACGCCGTGGTTGACGCCTGCGCGCGCTGCCACGCCCGCCGCTACCGCGTGAGTGAAGAAGATGCCCACGGCCGTCCCCTGCTCGACGACTTCGCACCCGTGACGCTGGACGCATCGCTCTACCATGGGGACGGCCAGATCCTCGATGAGGTCTACGTCTACGGCTCGTTCCTGCAGAGCAAGATGTACGCGGTCGGTGTGACCTGCCGCGACTGCCACGACTCCCACAGCCTCAAAACCCACGCCGAAGGCAATGCGCTGTGCGTGCGCTGCCATCAGGAGAAGCCAGAGACGAAGCTCGAGGGGCTGACGACGAAGCGTTACGACTCGCCGAAGCACCACTTCCATCCTCAGGATTCGCCTTCGGCGCGCTGCGTGGCCTGTCACATGCCGAGTCAAGTCTACATGGGGATCGACGCGCGGCTAGACCACAGCCTGCGCGTCCCGCGGCCCGACCTCTCGCTCGAGCTCGACATGCCCAATGCCTGTAACGGCTGCCACGACGACAAGTCGATCACCTGGGCCCGGGATGCAATCACGAAATGGTACGGCCCACTGCGCACGAGGGGTGCCGACTGGGCCAGAGCGCTGCAGGGCGGACGCCTCGGCAAACCGGAGGCCGAAGCGAGGCTGATCGAGCTGGCAGCTGAGCCGGGGATACCCGCCATCGTGCGAGCGACCGCACTCGACCTGCTCGCCCGCTACGGAACGGAAGCGATGCAAGCCCTGGTGCGAGCGACGGCCGACCCGGAGCCGCTGATTCGCGCGGCAGCCGTTCGCGGCCTCGGGCGCCTGGCACCCGAACAGCGACGAGACATCCTCGCGCCGCTGCTCTCCGATCCCATTCGAGCGGTGCGCAACGAGGCGGCACGCCTGCTCGCCCTCCTACCCACCACAGCGCTCGACGCCAATCAGCAGGCGCGGCGGGCGGCGGGCATCGCGGACTACGAAGCCGCGCAACGCGCGACGGCCGACCTGCCCGCGGCGCGCGTCAACCTCGCCCTGCTCTACGACGATCTCGGCGATGCGACCAAGGCCGAGCACAGCTATCTGCGAGCGATCGAGATGGACCCGGACGCGCTGGCGGCCCGCGTCAACCTCGCGAATCTCTACAACGCCGAGGGGCGTAGGGCAGACGCGGAGCGCGTTCTGAGGGCGGCGATCGAACGGACTCCGGCCGAGGGAGAGCTCCACTACTCGCTGGGCCTGCTACTGGGCGAGCTCGGCCGCCTCGGCGAAGCCGTGCCGGCTCTCGCCAAGGCGGCTGAGCTGATTCCCGGCCGGGCGCGCGTTCACTACAACCTCGGGCTCGCGCTGCAGCACGCCGGGCAGTTCGAGCCGGCCCGCGCCGCCCTCGCGAGAGCGACCCAGCTCGATCCACGAGACCCTTCCGTCGTCCATGCCCTGGCGATCTTGCACCTGCAGCGCGGGGAGTGGGAGCGAGCGCTGCCCTACGCTCGCAGACTGGCAGAGCTCGTACCCGGTGCCCCCGGACCACGCCAGCTGCTGGAGCGGGTGGAGTTCGAGCTCGCCCGCTGACCGGGTAGTCGAGATAGTTGGCGAGCTGCTGGGACAGAACACTAGACTGCTCGACGCGACCGGACGTCATGACGGGGAGAATCAGCTGACGATGGCGAGCGCAATCGCGATGCCGCGGCTCGGTCTGAAGATGGAGACGGGTACGGTGCTCGAGTGGCGCGTGGCACCGGGCGACGCCGTAGCGGCGGGTGAAGTCGTGCTCGTGATCGAGAGTGACAAGACCTCGGTCGAGATCGAGGCGCAGCAGTCCGGCGTGATGCGTCACATCTACGTCGAACCGGATGAGACGGTGGCGTGCGGCACCCTGCTGGCCGCGGTGACGCCCACATCCGACGAGCCCTTCGACGCCGAGGCTTTTCGAAGCGAGCTGGCCGCGGCGCAGACGCCGGAAGCGTCAGCCCGCAGCGCCGAGCCCCGGCCGACTCGCCGGGCCCCCTGTGCCGAGGGCCGCTCCCGACGACCGGGCCGCAGCGGCTCCGCGACACCGGCCGCCCGAAAGCGTGCACGCGAGCTGGGTGTCGAGCTGGCGGCGATCGGCGGCAGTGGACCGGGTGGTCGCGTGACGCGAGAGGACGTCGAGGCACATGTCGCGGCGAGCGCAGCACGCGTCGAGGTGGCGCCCGGCGTCGCGCTCGAGCTCGAGCGCTTCGGCTCGGGCGACCCCGTGCTGCTCTTGCCCGGCTTCGGCACGGACTTCTCTGCCTTCGTGAAGCAGGTGCCCGCACTGCAGGCGAAGTACGCGGTGGCGGCGCTCAACCCGCGCGGTGTCGGCCTGTCCGACGCCCCGGAGCAAGAGGCTTACACGCTCGAGACGGCCGGCCTCGATGCTGCCGCCGTGCTGGAAGAGCCGAGCCACATCGTGGGCGCGAGTCTCGGCGCCGCGACGGCAATCGAGCTGGCGTTGGCCTCGCCAGAACGCGTGCGCTCACTCAGTCTCATCACGCCATTCGTGCGGGCCAACGGAACGCTCCTGGCGGTGATCGACGCCTGGTGTCACTGCGCGCAGGAGGCCTCCGCCGAAACGCTCGCCCGCTGCATCGTGCCCTGGCTCTTCTCGTCGGCCTATCTGGAAGAGGAGCAGAGGCGCAGCGCGGCGGTACGGGGTCTGGCAGAGGTCGCGCCCCGTCTGCCGGCAGCCACGTTGCTGCGGACGGCCGCCGGGCTGAGAGCCTGGTCGGGTCGACGCGGTGACGCGGTGACGCGACTGCGCGTTCCCACGCTGGTGCTTGCCGCGGGGCTTGATCGCCTGACGCCGGATGGCGATGCCCTCGCGTCCACCATTCCGAATGCTCGTCTTGTTGTCGCAGCCGGAGCGGGCCATGCGGTCACGCTTGAAGCCCCGGACGCCGTCAACACGGCGCTGCTGGAGCACTTCGCCAAGAACTGATCTTCCGGAGGTCCCATCATGGAACTGACACGCGAACAGCTCATCGACGCCTACCGCCGAATGCGGCTGATCCGCGGCTTCGAGGATAAACTCAATGAGCTCGTGATGGCGGGGCGACTCTCGGGCTTCCTGCACTTGTACGCCGGCGAGGAGGCGGTGGCAGTCGGCGTCGCCGCTCACCTCACCGATCGCGACTATTTCTCCTCGACACACCGAGGCCACGGCCACTGCATTGCCAAGGGTGTCGACATCAATGGGATGATGGCCGAGCTCTTCGGCCGGGCAACCGGCACCTGCAAAGGCAAGGGCGGCTCGATGCACATCGCGGACGTGGACAAGGGCATGCTCGGTGCCAACGGCATCGTGGGTGCCGGCATCCCCATCGCGGTCGGGGCCGCGCTCACGGCCAAGACACGCGGCGGCGACTCCGTCTCGGTCGCATTCTTCGGAGACGGCGCATCGAACCAGGGCGCCTTCCACGAGGTCGCCAACATGGCGGCGCTGTGGAAGCTGCCCGTCGTCTTCGTCTGCGAGAACAACGGCTACGGTGAGGCGACCCCAGCCGAGTTCGCAGTGAGCGTGCCGAACGTCGCCGATCGGGCAAGCGCCTACGGAATGCCGGGCCTGGTGGCCAACGGCATGGACTTCTTCGAGGTCTACGCCGAGGCGGGCGAGGCGATCGAACGGGCCCGCCGCGGCGAAGGGCCGAGCCTGCTCGAATTCAAGACCTACCGCTACTACGGCCACTTCGTCGGCGACAACACCGCCTACCGTCTGAAAGAGGAAGAGGAGGCAATGCGGCGAGATCACGACCCACTGACGGGTTTCGAGGAGCAGACCGTCTCGGGAGGATTGCTGAGCGCCGACGAACTGCGGGAGGTCGACGCAGCGGTGGCGGACGAGATCGAGCAGGCGGTGAAGTTCGCCGAGGAGAGCCCAAGCCCGACGCCCGAGGATCTCCTCGCCGACGTCTACGTGAGGTACTAGTCATGGGCCGCGTAATCAGCTTCCACCAGGCAGTCAACGAAGCGATGCACATCGCCCTGCAGTCGGACCCCGACGTCATCCTCATGGGCGAAGACGTCGCCGGCGGTGGTGGCCGTGAAGATCAGGGCATCGAAGAGGCCTGGGGCGGCGTCATGGGCGTCACCAAGGGGCTGTACAAGGCCTTTGGGCCCGAGCGCGTGATCGACACACCCATCAGCGAGATGGGCTTCATGGGCATCGCCGTCGGCGCCGCGGCCACGGGGCTGCGACCGATCGTCGAGCTGATGTTCATGGATTTCATCGGAGTGGCGTTCGATCCACTCCTCAATCAGGCCTCCAAGCTGCGTTATATGTTCGGCGGCAAGGCACGCGTGCCGCTGGTGGTCCGCACCATGTCGGGCGCAGGGCTGCGGGCCGCGGCACAGCATTCGCAGTCACTCTATGGCATGACGAGCGCGATACCGGGGCTCAAGACGCTCTGCCCCGCTACACCGTACGACGCGAAGGGAATGCTGTTGGCGGCGGTCCGCGACGATGATCCCGTGGTCTTCTGCGAGGCCAAGACCCTCTACGGCAAGACGGGAGAGGTGCCGGAAGAGGATTACGAAGTCGAGCTGGGACGTGCCCGTATTCATCGCGAGGGATCGGATCTAACACTCGTCGGCGTCGGTGCCACAGTCTATACCGCGCTCGATGCGGCGGCGGCACTCGAGCAGGATGGCATCTCGACGGAGGTAGTCGATCTGCGTTCGCTGTCTCCGCTCGACGAGGAGACGATCCTGAGCTCGCTCGAGAAGACCGGCCGTCTCGTCGTGATCGACGAGGCCACGCCGCGCTGCGGGGTCGCGAGCGAGATCCAGGCGCTGTGTGTGGACCGTGGCTTCGACCACCTCGACGCACCCGTGCGCAAGGTGACGGCGCCCCATACACCCGTCCCCTTCGCCCCGATCCTCGAGGACGCCTATCTCCCCTCGGTGAAGCGAACGCTGGAGGTGGTCGCCGAGCTGCTCTGAGGACGGACTGCAGACTCAGGTCCTGACCGATCCGGAGTGCGGTTCGGAGTCTGCTGCCGGCAGCTCCTGCGGCGGGCGCACGAAGGCGGGCTGGAGTCTGTGCAACGCAGCAGCGAGCAGCGTCACCGTGCCGAGCAGACAGACGAACATGTTGATCGACACGAGGATGCCGAGCGCCCGGTTCGGCGGAAACTCGGACGTGGCGAGCACCAGAAAGCCCGCCAGAACCACCACGGCGTTGTAGAAGATCGCGACACCCGAAGTGCTCAGCGTCTCCTGCATCGCCACCTCGGGCGACATGCCGGATCGCCGATCGCGGCGGTAGCGGAAGACGAAGTGAATGGCGTAGTCGACACCGATCCCGATACCCATCGAGCTGAGCAGAGCGGTGGTCACGCCGAGTGGCACGCCGGACCAACCAATCAGCCCGAAGTTCAGCAACGTAGCCACCGCAACGGGCATCACGGTCAGCAGGCCGGCTACGGCTGAGCGAACGAGCAGAGCGGCGAGCAGCATCACGATCGTGAGCCCGAGCACGAGACTACGCACCTGTCCCTCGATGATCAGATCGATGAACTCGTAGACGATACGCGACGAGCCGGACACGTGTGTCGCAAGGCCGAGGGGCGCGAGCTCGCGAGCCGCGTAGGCTTCGACCTCCTGCACCACGCCGCCGACGATGCGGCTCTGATCGGAATCGAGCTGGGCGCGCAGGTTCGCCATCTGGTAGGGGCTGTCGATCACGTCCTCGAAGTCATCGGGATCACCCGATATCGAATAGAGCAGCAGGTACTGCGCGACCAGATCTCGGCTGTCGGGAATGCGGTAGGCGTCCGGGTCCTCCGGATTCATGACCTCGTTCATGCGCTGAATGAAGTCGGCAATCGAGCGCGTCTCGCCCGTGTGCTCCAAATCCTCCATGTGGCGCTGCAGCGCCACCAGCGCGCGCAGCTTCTCCGGCGACTTCCAGGCATCCGGTTCTCCTGCATCCACCACGACCTGCAGCGGCTGTGTTGCGCCGAGATATCGCGAGAGCTCGGAGTCGGCGAGCTTCACCGGGCTGTCGCTGGGGAAATTGCGCAGCAGGGAACCCTCGACGACGATCCGCGGGATACCCGCCCCGCCGAAGACCACGACTGCCAGCGCACCCCCGATCGCGAGCATCGGTCGGCGCAAGACCAACGGCGTCACGCTGTTGAGCAGCAGCGCCACCAGGCCGCCCTTCTCGCTCTGGCTGCGCGCGGTGCGGCGCGCGGCGCGATGGGGCAGAGGCAGCAGGCAGAGAATCGCCGGCAACAGCGTGAGCGAGAACACCATACCCGCCAGCACGCCAGCAGCGGTGAAGATCCCGAAGCCCTGAATCGGCCTCATGGGAGAGACGGCGAGCGACCCGATGCCGGCCGCGGTCGTGAGCGACGTCATCACGAGCGGTGGCGTGAGCTGCTCCATGGTGTCGAGAACGCTCTCGCGTGGCGATCGCTCGGGATGGGCCGCCACACCGAGCATGAAGTGGTGAAGAACGTGAATGCCGTTCGCCACACCGATCGCGACCAGAAGCGTGGGCATCATCGTGCTGATGGCGAAGAAGGTGACGCCGAGCCAGGCCATCAGTCCGAGCGTCCAGAGCACGGAGCTGACGACGACCAAGAGCGGCAGCACGACACCGCGCAGCGATCTCAGCGAGAGAAAGAGCAGCAGGGCTGCGGCCACCACTACGAGCGGGAACATGTGCGCCATGTCGTTGCCCGCGAGGCGACCCATTTCGCCCTCGATGACGGGACGGCCCGCGATGACGACGCGCTCATCCCTCAGCCCGGCGGAGGCGACGATCCGCTTCAAGTCGTGGTAGAGCTGGACCTTACTGAAGCCTTTTCGAAGCTCTCCGATGATCAGCGTGGCTCGGCCGTCACGGCTCACCACGGTGCCGAGCATCATGCGGTTCGCGAGCACGCGCTCTCGGATGGCGTCCGCCTCGGGCTGTGTGGCGGGGGGGTCTTCGAAGAAGGGCTCGACCTCCAGCACATCCTGCTTGCCGATGATGTCGTCGACCTCAGAGAGGCTGACGAGGTCCGCGTCGTCGATTGCCTCGATCTCCCCGACCGCCTGCGACAGCCGCTGCACGAGCGCCAACGTCTCGGGCGTGAAGACGCCGTGGGGGCCGTCGTTCACGACCATCAGCAGCGCCGGGTCCGCAATGCCGAAGTATTCCTCGGCCCAATCGTTGTAGGCGGTCTCCGGGTGCTCCGCGGGAAGCATGGCGCGCACGTCGGGGTCGATATGAAGCTCTGGAAGTCGCAGGACGAGCAGGGCCGTCGCCGCCGTGAAGAGCACAACCGTCAACCAGGGCTTCGCGGTCACGGCTCGGCCCAGCGCGGCACTCGCATTCGTGAAGCTCACGTACTCTCTCTCTCGACACGCCGTGGTGCCGTCTGGGGCGGGGGCTCGGTTCCGAGCAGCCGCCTGGCGATGGCGAGGAGCTCGCGCCGATGCTGCGCGAGGCGCTCGGGCGCCAGGGGATCAAAGGTCCCACGCGGTGCGACGATCGGCATCACGGAGACGAAGAAGACGGTCGTGCCCGCTACCGCGCTCGCCAGGTGCAGCGCATCGACCGGGTGAAAGGCGCCGCTGCGCCGACCCTCTGCCAGGACCGCCTCGGTCAGCGCCAGCATGCGGCGGGCGTGCGGAGCAAAGGGCGGTTCGCGATCGGGTGTGGCGCCCGCGATCTCGCGCAGCATCAGCCGCGCGAGCCAGGGGCGTTCGGCTATGGCGTCAACCCAGGTCTCGAACATCGTCTCGAGGCGCTCGGCGGGTGTGCAGTCTGATTCGAAGATGGCCTCGAAGCGCTCGAGCAGATCGCCGGTCGCCTGGGTCGACACAGCGTCGTAGAGCGCCTGCTTGTCGCGAAAGTAGTAGACGAGGGCGGCCCGCTGAACCCCGACGCGACTCGCGACATCCTCGAGGCGGGTATCGCCATAGCCCCGCTCGGCGAAGAGCTGGCTCGCAACCAGCAGGATGCGGGCGCGCGTCTGCTCTCCCCGGGTGCCGGCTTGGTAGGTGGCGGGCATCCGAAAATTCTACTTGCGTGCAAGTAGAAACTCAAGCCACCAGTCGCCCGACAATACCACCCTGCGGGGTACGGCAGTCCTGATCCGGCATCCGGATCGCGGCTAGCCGTCGGCAGTGAACTGCGCGCGATGGCGGTCCGGCTGGATCAGCAGGACGAAGATCGCGGCCAGGCAGAGCCCGAGGATGCAGGCGATCAGCGCCGCTTCGTAGCTGCCCGTGCGGTCGAAGATCAGACCGGCACCCGGGATGCCCACGATAATGCCGACCGCGAAGCTGCTCATCAACACACCCATGACGCGACTGAAGTGCAACTCGCCAAAGCAGCGGGCGACCAGGACCGGCATCGTGACCGCGTTGCCGCCGATGCCGATGCCGAAGCAGGCCGCATAGAGAGCCAGCAGTCGAACATCGCGCAGACCCAGTCGCAGCATCAGCACTTCGATCAATAGCGGCCCCAGCGCCAACAGGACGAAGCTCAGCACCAGCAGCAGCCGTGGTGAGGTCCGATCGTTCAGCCAGCCGAAGAGCAGGCGTCCCACGATGCTGCAGCCCACCGTCAACCCGTAGTAAAAGGCAGTCTGCTGCAGATTGAATCCGATCTCCTGGGTACTCAGCGGAACGAAGTGAAAATTCATCGCCGAAACACCGATGAGCTGCAGCAAGAACACGCCCACGAGCAGCCAGAAGGTCGGCGTCCGGACGGCGAGGCCAACGGAGAGCCCCTTGACGTGGGCCGAAGAGGCAGTACCCGCCGAATCGTCCTGGCTCGCACCGTCTACCGAAAGACCGATATCCGAGGGCCAGGTCCGCACGAAGACGGCAATCAGCGGAACCACGACCAGCGCCATGACCGCGGCAGCCACGAGCCAGGCCGCGCGCCAGCCCACGAGCCGAATCAACATCTCATTGAAGGGTGGCAGCACGAACCCGCCGGCTCCGATGCCGAGCATCGTGATCCCCATCGCCCGGCCTCGGTACTCGCGAAACCAGCTCGTGACCAGTGTCTGCGCGGGCAGAATCGTGGTGGCGCCGACGGCGAGACCCGAGAAGCCCGTGATCACGTAGAGCATCCACAGGGACTGCAGATTCGCGTAGGCGAGTGAGACCAGCACGGTGAGCAACGCGCCGGCGAGCATCGTGGCGCGCGCACCGAAGCGGGCGAACAGACCACCGATCAGCGGACTCGAGAGACCCATGGTAATCGCGAACAGCGCGGCGCTGCTCGAGATCTGGGTAATGCTCCAGCCGAACTCCTGCTGCAGGGATTCAATGAAGACGGGGAAGACGTAGAGACCGCCACCCGCAGTGAAGAAGAGGATGACGCATAGAGCCCAGACCAGCTTCCAACCGTGAAACACCCCACCCCCGCGTCACGCGCTCTTGGCGAACCTCGGAAACCCCGCATGGGCGCACGCGAGCCTAGCAGCCCCTGGCTCGGCGGGCCGGAGGCACCCATCCGTGCTAGACAAGCGCACACCATGGCCCGTGTGACGATCGAGCTGCCGCAGTGTCGTTACGACGTCGTGATCGAGCCCGGCGCGCTCGAGAATGTCGGCGAGACGGTGAGATCACGGGCACCCCATGATCGCTGCGCGCTGCTGGCCGATCGGACGGTGTCCGATCTTCACGGGAGATCGGTCGAGCACTCGCTTCGCCGGGCGGGCTACGAGCCCGTCACGAGTGCCCTCGAGCTCGGCGAGGCCAACAAGACATTTGACACCGTGCAGCGCCTCTACGATGTGCTGTTGGATGGGCGGCTCGAACGCCGTTCCCCGGTGATCGCACTCGGTGGCGGCGTGACGGGTGATACCGCCGGCTTCGTCGCCGCGACGTATCTACGTGGTGTACCCCTTGTCCAGTGCCCGACGACGCTGCTCGCGATGGTCGACTCGAGTGTCGGAGGCAAGACGGGCGTGAACGTGCCGCAGGGGAAGAATCTGATCGGCGCCTTCTACCAACCCGTCGCAGTCGTGATCGATCCTCTGGTTCTCGCCACGCTGCCGCCGCGCGCGCTTCGCTGCGGGCTGGCAGAGTGCGTGAAACACGGCGTCATTCGCGATGAATCGCTCTTCGAGTTCATACGGGCAAGACTGCCGCAGATTCTGGCGGCGGACCCCGAGACGATGGTCGAGCTCGTGCGACGCAATATCGAGATCAAGGCAGCCGTGGTGATGCAGGACGAACGTGAGACGGGTGTGAGAGCTCATCTCAACTTTGGCCACACCTTTGCCCACGCGATCGAAGCCACGACCGGCTACGGGAAGATCGAACATGGAGAGGCGGTGAGCCTGGGCATGCTGGCAGCCACGCGCACCGCCGTGGAGCTCGATCTGTGCGACAAAGCACTGCTGCAACGGTTGGAGGCACTGCTGCAGGCGGCCGACATGCCGGTACGAGTCGAGCTTCCACCCGACGACGAACTCACCGCCGCCATGCAGCTCGACAAGAAGGTGTCGGGCGGGCGAACGCGCTTCGTACTCCCCGACCGCATGGGGAACGTCGTGGTGCGAGACGATGTCCCGCCCGGCTGTGTTCGGGCGGGCTGGCGGGAGATCCGCCGCTAGGCGGGAGGCCAGAATGGAGCCCACGGTCGAAACCAGTTGCGGCAGAATCTCCGGGAGCGAGAGCCGTGGCATTCGGCTCTTCAAGGGGATCCCGTACGCCCGCCCACCGGAGGAACATCTTCGCTTCCAGCCGCCGTGCCCGCCCGAACCATGGACCGGTGTCCGCAAGACCATCCGCCCGGGGCCGGTGCCCGTTCAGGCCAGCGTTCCCTGGCTCAGCTTCCTCAACGCCGGGGGTGCCCGGCAGTCGGAGGACTGTCTCTATCTGAATGTCTGGACGCCAGGCGTCGACCATGGCAAGCGCCCGGTACTGGTCTGGGTGCACGGAGGTGGCTTCCTGATCGGCGCCGGCTCGACCCGCGTCTACGAAGGCAGCCTGCTCTCTCGCCGCGGCGACATGGTCGTCGTCACTCTCAACTACCGACTGGGCGCACTGGGCTACGTCCACCTGAATGATGCCTGCGGCGCTGGCTTCGAGCATGCGACGAACGCCGGCGTGCGCGACCAGATCGCCGCCCTCGAGTGGGTGCGCGACAACATCGAACGCTTCGGCGGCGACCCCGGCAACGTGACACTCTGCGGGCAGTCGGCCGGCGCGATGAGCATCGGCGCCCTGCTCGGCTCACCGAAGGGGCGCGGTCTCTTTCGGCGCGCCATCTGCCAGAGCGGTGCGGCCCACAACGTACACTCACGTGAGCGTGCTCGCGAGATCGCGGAGATCTTCCTGCACGAACTGGGCAACCCGTCCCGCGACCCCAAGACGCTCGGAAGCATTCCGGTCGACCGCGTACTCAAGGCGCAGGGCGCCACCAATCGGCGTCTCACGAGTCTGGCCAATCTGATGGTCCTGGTCCCCAGCATCGATGACGACCTGATCCCAAAGCCCCCGATCGAGGCCGTTCGACGGGGTGATACGGCGGGCGTTCCCCTGCTGATCGGAACGACGCTCGATGAGTGGAAGCTGTTCAGTGCCATCGATTCCGGCCTCCCCACTCTTTCGGAGGGGCAGCTCGTAGATCGCTTGGCACAGGTGCTGCCCGCCGTCGGCCCTCACGTGCCGGAGCCGGAAACAGCCGCCAGACTGTATCGTGAAGCCGTGCGCTCACGCGGCGGCAAGACGAGCGCCTTCGAGGTCTGGAGCGCCTTTCAGTCGGCGCGTGTCTTCCACTTTCCGGCCTCCCTGCTCGCCGAGAGCCAGGCGGCCTCTGGCGCCGACGTCTATTCGTATCTCTTCACCTGGCGGCCGCCCGCCCTGCGACGAACACTCGGCGCCTGCCACGCGCTCGACCTGCCGTTCATCTTTGGTCTGACGGGCCACCCGGCGGCGCGCGCCTTCACGGGCTTCGCCGGCTCGGCGAGTCGTCTCTCGACCCGCATGCAGCAGGCGTGGATCAGCTTCGCTCACACCGGCTACCCAGGCCATGAGCGCTTGCCCTCCTGGGATCCGTACGACGGCAGGGCGCGCGCCACCATGATCTTCGGCCGAGAGTGCTCCATCGCCGACGCCCCGCTCGACAGCGAGCGACAGCTCCTGGCGAGCTGGGCTTGATCGCGCTGAAAGCGACGTTGTAGCCTGTGGCCAAAGAGGGGCATCGATTGGAGCGAAAAGGAGACCACCCCATGCACAAAGCAGGAGAGATCGCGACCATCGGATCCGTGATGACCCCCTTTGCCCTCGCGGTCGCGATCGATCAGCCACTCCGAATCGCCGAAGACATGATGATTGACAACGAAGTGCGTCATCTGGCCGTGACGGATACCGACTCACTCGTCGGGGTGATCTCGGATCGCGATATCGCCTTCACGGCGAACTCGCCGGAAACCGGTCTGCGTGATCGCCTGCGTGTGAGAGACGTATGTTCCCTCGACCTGTATGCAGTCGAGGTCAGTGAACCACTGGAGCGCGTACTCACGGAGATGGCGGAGAGACACATCGGCTCGGTGATCATCACCGAGAACGACAAGATCTCCGGCATTTTCACCGCCACGGACGCTTGCCGCTGCTTCGCACAGTTTCTGCGCGCGAGCTGATCCGCGTCGCGCCCGTTGGCCCATTCTCGGCGCCCACGTGGTGCCTCATCGGGGAATCGAAGATGGCCACTCGTATCAGAAGAGCCTCAGAGCAACAGGCGATCGTGTCACCGGGAAGTGTGCTGAGCCTGCTCTTCCTGCTGCTCGTCTCGAGCAGCGCACTCTCGCCGCCGCTCTCCGCCGAGCCGAACACCGCCATCCCGCCGGGCGAGGACTTCGGCGCGGGGCTCTCGCTCGAGAACCTGGTCGACCTGAGCGATGTCGTCGCTCACCCGGAGCGCTACGCCGACGAGCCCGTCCTGGTGCGGGGCCGCATCGCAGAAGTCTGTCAGCGCCGCGGCTGCTGGACCGTACTGAGCGAGGGGGATACGACTCTGCGAGTTCGCTTCAAGGACTACGCCTTCTTCCTTCCGAAGGATTGCAGCGGAAAGCAGGCCTACGTGGAGGGCGTCGTGAAGCTCGAAACGCTGAGCGAGAAGATGGCCCGCCACTATGCGAGCGAATCGCGCGACGGAGATCCCTCGGCGATCCACGGCCCCCAGCGTGTCGTCGGGTTCACGGCCTCCGGTGTTCGTCTGATCGGTACGAAGTAGGGCCGCCCGTCACACAGCGCGTTCGAGCACCTTGCGGAGATGCTCCCTCAGTGGCTCCGCTCCCGCCGCCTTGGCACGGTCGATCTGTTCGACTTCTTCAGGTACGTACCAGTGAAGACGATCCGAGTCGTAGGCCTGCCAGACGCACTCCGCCACACTCTTGGGCTGCATCATCCGGAAGGGGCCGTCCGGTGTCGCCGAGTCGCGGATCGTGACCGTTGAACGACCATCATCCCCGTGTCCCATGCCGGTATCCAGGATCGGCGTATCGATGATACCGGGCAACACGTCCGCGACCCGCACGCCATGGCGTTCGAACTCGACGCTCAACGCCTCCGTCAGCCCCTTGACCGCGAACTTGGTCGCGGCGTACATCGCCAGCCGAGGCATGCCGTAGGTAGCCGCTGAAGACGAAGTACTGAAGCACAGTGAACCGGGCGTGCGGGTGAGCAGTGGGAGCGCGGCGTAGATGCCGTTCACCACGCCGATGAAGTTGACCTGGACCACGCGCAGGGCCGCCTCGTGCGGCACCTCTTCGAACCAGCCCCCTTCACCGATACCCGCATTGTTGAAGAGGATATCGAGACGATTCCCCGTGACATCGGCGAACTCCGCGACCGCCCTGTCGTAGTCGACCTTGTCGCTGACATCGAGACAACGCGTTAGGCAGCCGTCGGAACCGATATCGCTCGCGATAGTGGCCAGCCCCTGCTGATCGATATCATATGCCCCGACAAACCAGCCCCGCTCGGCAAATAGCTCCGCGGTCGCACGCCCGATGCCACTCGCTGCACCGGTAATGAAAATGCACTTCCGACCATCCGACTCGCCCGTCGCCTGCATGTCGCACTCCTTCCCTCTCTGGGGCATTCTATCACCGGCGGGGATCCCCACACCTCCTCTCCCTGCGAGGACCCAACAAGCGAGCTGCCGTGGGCTTCTGGGACGCTAAGATCCCCCCGCTGTGCTGCCGATGAGCCGGGAGGCCATTGGCCCGCCAGTGCGCCGCGATGCCATGAGTGGGCGCGCCGCGGAAGCGACAGAGTGGAAGCCGAGAACCGCACGGCTCTACTGGCGCGAGGAGAGCAGTCGGGTGAGGGCAAAGCCAGTGTGCGGATCTCGATCAACCGCCAGGCGGAACCGCTCTGCATGCGGCGCGGGGCGAGGCGTCCTGTCGCGCCTGTGTCTGGTGATGCTGGCCGCGTGCCTGGCGCTCGAACCCGCACTCGCGCGTGAGCCGTCCAGCCTCGACTACTCGCCGGTGCTCGACCATGGGCTACTGGGAGAAGGACGTCAGGCGTACCGCGAACGTGGTGACCACGAGCGCGCCGAAGAGTCCTACGAGATCTTCAAGCGCTACCTCGGCCATCACCCCAAAGACTCCGTTGCCGCCTGGCACCTGGCACTGAGCTGCTACTACCTTGGCAAGAAGGTCTTCCGTGCCAAGGAGGACAAGAAGCGGATGTTCGCCGAGGGACGCGATCGCGCCCGCGATGCGCTCCGACACGATCCAGCCTGTGGCCCCTGCCACCTTCTGACCGCAGTCAACCACGCCCTCTGGGCGAAGGAAGTCGGCATCTTTCGGGCGCTCGTCGGATTGCCGCGAGTCAGGCACCACCTGAAGCGCGCGGCGGCTCTCGAGCCGGCTTTCGGCGGTGCGGCTGCGCATCGAATTCTCGCCAATATCTCCCAAGCACTCCCGCGCATGTTCGGTGGAGGGCGCAAGCGCGCGCGCAAGGAGATCGAGCAGGCAATCGAGATCGCGCCCGACGAACCGCTCAACTACGAGTTTCTGGCAGATCTCCTGATCGAGGACTATCACGACCCGAATGCTGCCGTAACAGTCGCGCGCCGCGGGCTCGAGAAGCCGCCGCCGCCGCCCGAGTACGTCGAATCTCTGGCAGCCTTCGAGGATCTCAGAGAGATCGTGGAGCAGCACGGAGCCGGTCCCGCGGCTCTCGACGACTAGAAGCTGTCTCATAAACCCCGGACCGAGCCGGGTGCGTGAATTCGGCCCGAGGTCGAGACGCGAAACCGCAGGCATAGCCGTAGCTACGGCAAGGTTTCGCAACGAAGAGCTCGGGCCGAAGGCGCGTGCCAGGTGACGGGAGGGGTTTGTGAGATGGCTTCTAGTGTCCCGTCTCAGAAGTTCGCCAACTATCTCGACGACCATCCATCCTCGCTGGCTGCGTTGGGAATCCCTTGAAATATCGACGGATATTCCTGCGGTCTCCCGCCTTGCCCGCGAGGCGTCTGGGCGCCGATATAGTCGCCGGATTTCTGAGACAGGACACTAGAAGCTATCATCGCTGGCATGTCGGTGATCGAGTACTGCACACTTCCCTCCGGCGAGCGAGCGCAGTTTCTCGATCTGATGGAGACGGCGTTCCAGGAACGCGAGCTGTTCGAGCGCTATTTCGACCACGATCCCGAGCTCAGCGATCACGACACGTTGGTGGCTCTCGAGGGCGGTCGACTCGTGTCGGGTCTGCAGATCTTCACTCGAACCATTCGCCTGAAGCGGCGGGCCATCAAGCTGGGGGGCATCGGAAGCGTCGCCACCCGGCCCAACCGCGAGGGTCGCGGCATAGCGACCGAACTGCTGCGGCGCGCCGTCCACGAGATGATTCGGAGACAAATGGCGCTCTGCCTGCTCTTTGCCGAGCGGACGGGCTTCTATCAGCGGCTGGGATGGACTCAGATCGAGTATCCGGTCTGGGTCGTTCATCGGGATTCGGCACCCACCGCCGGCGGCCTCGGACGACCGCGGAACCAGCACCATCTGCGAGACCTGATGCGGCTCTATGACGCGTACTGCGCTGACCGCGAGCTCACGACCGTTCGCAACTCCGAATACTGGAAGGGACAGCTCCGCTTCGCGGGAAACCCAGATGAGGACTTCCGCGTCGTCGAGCGGGAGGGAACGGTGGTGGCCTACGCGAGGCAAATCGAGCTCATGACGCTCTCACGCGTCACGGAGTACGCGCGCGCAGATGAAGCCGCCCCCGAGCTGGCGCGTCTGTTGCTCGAAATGACGCCGGCGACGAAGCCGCTCTTCGTACCGTGCGCAGGAGACGAGGAACTCGCCAGCGAACTCGGCCAGCGAGCGGGCGCCGTCGACACGATTCGGTTCCCCGACGCGATGTGGCGTGTGCTCGATCGGCCGGCTCTCGAGCAACTCGCCGGGCTCTCGCCACAGGCAAACGATGACGAGCTGCTCGCCTCGCTGGTGGGCGAGAAGAGCGGTGTCTTCTGGCCTTCAGATCGATTCTGATCGAGCGGCTGGGGGTGGACGCCATCTGGATCTCGCCGTTCTTCCGCTCACCCACGCACGACTTCGGCTACGACGTCTCCGACTACTGCGATAACGACGAGCTCCACATGAGCTTCAACCTTCCGCCTCTCTACGCGCCCTGCACGCGAGGCGTCTGGGCGCCGATATCGTCGCCGAACTCCTGGGACAGGGCACTAGCGAATCATGCACGCGCCACCGTCCGCCGGGACCGTGTGCCCCGTGACGTAGCGCGAATCTTCGCTGGCGAGGAACACCGCCACCGGCCCGATGTCGTCTTCGCAGTCTCCGATGCGACCGATTGGCTGTCCGGCGGTGACCCGCATCTCGAAGTCCGGGCTGTTCTCGAGCAGCCTGGCGACTCCTGGCGAGCTCGCGAGCGGGCAGATGATGTTCACGTTGATGCCGTCGCGTCCCCACTCCCGCGCTGCGGTCTTGCTGAGCGCCCGGATCGCCTCCTTCGCGGCCCCATAGGCCCCCATGCCCGCACTTCCGTCGAGCCCCGACGCAGAGCCAATGTTGATGATCCGCCCCCCGCTCTGTTTCAGATGGGGATGGGCGGCTTGCATGAAGTAGAGGGTTCCGCGGAAGCCGGTGTCGAAACACAGGTCCACGATCTCGTCGGTGTGCTCGAGAATTGGAGTGGGCCTGTAGGGTGCTCGCTGGGCGTTGTTGACCAGGATGTCGAGAGAGCCAAACGTGTCGATTGCGTGTGCCACGGCTGCATTGACACTTTCGCGGTTCGTGACATCGCACGAAACGAAGGTGGCATCCCGTCCGAGCGATTCGAGTTCCTTGACCACCTGGCCGCCAGTTTCGTCGTTGAAGTCGGCAATCACACAGCGCGCGCCTGCCTTGGCAAAGGCCGTCGCGATCCCTCGACCGACTCCCTGACCCGCACCGGTGATGATCGCCACCTTGTCCTTCAGTCGTTCGCCCATGGTCGTCTACTCCTCTTGACTTCCGATCAGGAGATCCAGCATTCGATGCGCGTCCTGTCGGCGCGTTTGCGGATCGTTGCCCTCGATGACGATGAAGCCAAACAGCGCGGTCATCACGATTCGGGTCAATTCGTCTGACGAAGTATGTCCGGCGAGTTCACCCTGTGCTTGCGCTTCGCGAATGCGCTGTGAGAGATAGACGAACAGATCGTTTCCCATCCAGCGTTCGGGTCGCGGCTCGCGCAGCATCAAGGCAAAGGACTCGCGCCGCAGGTTGCGGTTCGTGTCTGCCAGGATGTCGAACAGGGCGTCGGCCAGGGTGTGGAGCAGCGCAGTGCCGGCATCGGGCTCGAGACGCTTCTGGAGGGCCAGCAAGGCGCTGTTCTCAGTGCGGGCCTGCAGTTCGCGAAGAAAATCCTCCCGGGTCGGAAAGTGCGCGTAGACCGTCGGGCGAGTCACACCGCTCTTGCGGGCAATGTGCCCGATGCGAACGCCGGAGAGGCCAAGATTCGCGATCTCCGCCAGGGCGACACGCAGGATTACGTCCCGAGTCTGCTGGCGCTGGCGCTCGCGGATCGGAATCGGGAGGTCTGGGGCGACCGCGGCCGCAGGAGGTGCTGAATCCTCAGTCTTCATCTGCCTCTGCACCGGTTCATGGGGAGAATCCTCGATCGGGTTGATTTTATCATTGAAATATCACTTTACAACTGTATAACATGAGGATCGCCAGCGGCCGGTGAGACCATGAACGAAACGGGGAAGAGAATGGGACAGACACTGAAACTGCGAGATCGCATTGCCATCGTGACGGGAGCGGGGCAGGGAGTCGGTCTCGGGGTGGCGCGAGCCTTTGCGGCCGAAGGTGCCCACGTGGTCATCGCGAATCGCTCGGCAGAAAAGGGCGAGGCTGCGGTCGCTGGTATCGAACGTGACTTCGCCGGCCGGGGCGCGTCCGCCCGGTATGTAGGGACCGACGTTTCCCAGAAAGAGAGCGTCATCGCGCTGGTCGACGAGACCGTGCGCGCCAACGGGCGGGTCGATGTGTTGGTCAACAACGCCACGCCCACCGGCGGCACCGCCCGGCTCGAGTACATGACGGACGAAGCCATGCATGACCACATGGACGTCAACTACTTCGGCTGCTTCTGGGCCATGCAGGCCGCCTTTCCCCACATGAAGGCAGGCGGTTGGGGACGCATCATTACCATGTGTTCCTTGAACGGGATCAATGCTCACCGCTATTCGGCGATGTACAACGGCTCCAAGGAAGGCGTTCGCGCACTGACGCGCACGGCGGCGGTCGAATGGGGGCGCTACGGCATCACCGCCAACATCCTGTGCCCCTTCGCGGCGACGCCTTCCTGGGAGGGCTTCAAGAAGTTCGATGCCGAGGCCGCGCACAGCATCGAACTCGGCAACCCGATCCCACACGTGGGGGACTGCGAAAGCGAGATCGGTCCCGTGGCGGTGTTCCTCGCCTGCGACGACTCGCGCTATGTCACGGGCAATACGATCCACGTCGATGGCGGGGGGCACATCAACGGCGTGGCCTGGAAGCTCGAACTCCCCGAATAGGGGGCCTCGCAATCAACAGAGAGGTTTTCCGATGGGCTCGATGTCGCAGTTTCTTCCGATTTCGGCTGTGCGCCGACTGCTCAAGCAGCACGAGGTCGATCCGCGCTATGCCAAGCGCGCGCGCCGTTGGGTGATCTTCAGCACCCTGATCGAACCCCTGCGCTGGGCCGAGCAGCTTCGGTACGGACGGCGCATCCGCAAGACCGAACTCAACGGTGCTCCGGTGTTCCTCCTGGGGTTCGGCCGCAGCGGGACAACCCATCTGCACAATCTCTTTCATCAAGACCCGCAGTTCGGCGTGGTGACAAACTATCAGGCCAGCATGCATCCCATCGCCCTGATCGGGCGCAACTGGCTGCCGAAGCTCTTTGCGAGCAAGCTGCCGTCCAAGCGACCCATGGACAACGTCGCGATTTCACTCGAAGGCCCCCAGGAAGAAGAAATGGCGATGATCAACGCAACGAATCACGCGCCGCTTCACGTGATGAATTTTCCCAAGGCGATCCCCGAGCTATACGACCGCTACGTTTCGGGTCTCGGAGAGAACCCGAAGGACCTGGAAGATTGGAAGCGCGGGTACATGGAGGTGCTGAAGAAGGCCACGATCCTCTCGGGAGGCAAGCGCCTGGTCCTCAAGACGCCACCCAATACGGCTCGCGTGAAAGTCTTGCTCGACATGTTCCCGGATGCGCGCTTCGTGAATATCGTTCGCAACCCGTATCCCGTCTATCAGTCGATGCGCAACATGTATCGCAAGACGCTGCCCGGCGCGGTGTTGCAGGAGTTCGCGTGGGACGACATCGATGCCTGGATCATCCACGCCTATCAAGTGCAGATGCGGAAGTACCTCGACGAGCGCAGCCTGATTCCGCCCGGTCGGCTGGTTGAGATCCGCTACGAAGATCTCGATGCCCGTCCGATGGCCAAGCTCGAAGAGACCTACAAGACCCTCGAGCTCGGCGACTTCGAAGTCGTCCGGCCGGTGTTCAATCGTTACCTCGAGAGTCTCGGGAGCTACGAAAAGAATCGTTTCGAGTTTCCGGCAGAGATCGTCAACGCGGTGAACGACAGTTGGGACTTCGCCTTCGAAGCCTTCGGCTACGAGCGCTTGCAGCCCGGTCAATCCCCCGACTGATCGCTTTCGCGGCGATCGTGGAGACACCATGAGCAATCATGAACAATTCGAGCAAACCCTGCGCAGGATGATCAATGGCGAGCTCTCCATCGAATGGGGTTTCAACGAATTCGTCGGCCATGCAGACGTCGTGCGTCAGCTTCTCGAAGTAGCGCCGGATGAAATACGGGACGATCTCGAATTCCTCCACACGCTGATGGCCGACGCCCGCGATACCACTGCATCCGCAGTGCTGGGGATCTTCCCGCGCCTCACAGATCCGGAGCTGGCCGGGATCGAAGGGCGCATTTCCGACTACATCGCCGAACACTGTGGAATTCGCCTGGGCGACCTCGAGTATGTGGTCGGCCGTACGATCGGCGAATCGCGCAGCCCGGGTTGGCCGGGGGTGGGGACGCCGCTGACGAATAATCGCTTCCCCTATCTGATCGACACTTCGGCCTCCAACTATTTCAGTAATCGGTTCTGGCACGGCGACGGTTGCCCGCCAGGGTTCATTCCCGTGCCCGAAGGGGGCAGGGCCGTGTTCCAGGGGGAGTATCCCCATTCGCGCTATTTCGCCTTCCACCCGTCGGATTTCGATACCAACAATCTCGAGACACTGTTGGATGTGGATCTCGATCCCGACGAGGGCAGCGTGAACCCGTTCCGCGAGGCGGTTCCCGAAGACGTGGGGCGACGCTTCACTGCGCAACTCGTCTTTACCGAGAAGCCCGACAATCCCGAGAAGAACACCACGTACACCGGCGTCAAGGTGAACGGTGGCCGCAATCCGGCCGTGTTCTGCATCTATCGTACGACCGGTTCGGACTTCGGCACCATGCCACCCAATATTGGCGGAGTCTGGGTGCCTTCCATCACGGTCTACGACGCCGACGGAAACGAGACACTACACTACGATGAGATGGATCCGCATCCCGAGGGCTCGGAGCCCCCGATCGAAACCACGCGTTTTGCGCCGCTTCCCATCCCCGATCACCGCGGCTTGTGCTGGCCCGAGAAGTACAGCACCAAATCCAACTGGGGTTTGCCGTACGACATCCTGGCCAGTGCGGACATTCTCTATCTGGTTACGCCCTACACCAATCGGCTCGGTCGAATTCACGTGACACGAGGCAAGAAATTCACCGCACCCGACACGCCGAGAGAGCCCGTCTACACCCCCGACAAGGACATTCGCGGTTTTACGGTCACGACCTACAACTTCTGGGCGGGCATCTGCGAGGATGCGGTGGTCGATAGCGACATGCCCGTGGACGAGCACGGCTACTACACGATCGTGGTTTCGTCCAAAGAAGACCGCCCCGACAACGCGACAGCGGAACACGGCGTCACCTGGCTCGACTGGGGAACGTACCTCGACGGTCAGCTCACATTTCGCATGTTGCTTTCAAGAGAAGAGAACCTCGTCCAGCTCAAGCACGCAATCGAGACTGGAGAAGTCGCGCCCGAAATCGCGCCCCATGTTCCCCAGTCGAAGCATTGCAGCAAGGAAGCCTTCGAAGAGAAGGGCTGGAAGGCGGCCTTCTAGCCTGTCCACACCGCTCCGGCATGGGACAGGACGCTAGGGTGCCCACACGCATGCTCCGCTGGCTCACCTCAGCTCCGCGATGGGCACGACGCGACAGCTCGGCTTGTCGGGCTGGCTCGCCGGCAGCAGGAAGCGCCAGAACAGGGTGCCTTCACCGTGGCCCTCGGTGTCGAGCCAGTTGGGCAGCCCCGGATCGCGGGCGGCGAGCACGATGCGGAAGGAGCCATCGGACTCGCAGGCGGTCTGCGCCCGGTTGATGGAGACGCGGCGATCCCGATACTCGAAGCACTGCATGTGCTGGTTCCACAGCACCAGGCTGGCATACGCGCAGTCCGGATAGCGTCCCTCGATCAGCAGCGCCTCGTCCTCGGCCAGCTTGAAGGGTGCCATCGCGTAGGCGATGTCGACCGCTCCCCAGGTGTCGCTGCCCGCCATGCGAAAGATCATCGGCTGCGGCAGCTCGTTGGGCGTGCGCGACACGAACGGGATGGGCATCGACTTGTCGATGCCCTCGAGTGTGCCGCCACGCAGAAACGCGTTCACGTCTCGTAGCCGCAGCGCCATACCGTCGTCATCGAGTGGCGGCCGGGCGCCGGGGTCTTCCACCGGCTCGATCTGGAGTGCCACCTGCTTCCCGTGATCGGCACCCGGATAACACTCGCGCTCCCAATAGTGGCGAGTGATCACGCTGGCCGCATTCGGCGGAAGCTTCAACCAGTTGCCGGGCCGTTCATCGGCGCTCAGGATGATCTCGAAGCTGCCATCCGGCGCCAGCTCGAGGCCTCGGTCATTGACATCGGCCAGCACCGGCTCCGCCGCGGCGCCAAGCCTGCCGTCGTCGGCACGCCCGTGCACCGTGAACGAGATATAGCACTCGTCGCCCTGCTTCTGTCCGGTGATGCGGTAGGCGCGGTCGCCGCGAATACGCGCGAAGTGATAGATCGCGTCGGGATTATCCCCCATGAACTTCCGGGTCGGCGATACGATCTTTACGAACTCGGGTCGCTCCGGATCTCCCTCCAGATAGAAGTCGATGCCGGCGGACAGCAGGTGCAGCGCATTGCGCAAGCCCTCGATCACGTCACGCTCTTCCAACACGATGTCGCGTTCGGGCCCGAGGTGGACATCGGCGATCTCGCGCAGCGTGTCGAGCAATCCGTGAAACGCGGCGTAGCTCTGCGTATCCTTCTGATTCACCATCTCGCCCTCTCCTGTCGCCTGTGCCGTGTCCGGCATCGGCTCATTCGTTCGGAATCGCGAAGCGCTTCCGATAGCCCACAAAGCGCTCCTCTTCGACCTCCGCATCAAGGCCGAAGTCACTGAGACTGTAGCGGTGTGCTCCTGTGGCGTGCTGCGGATGCTCATCCAGCCAACGCAACATGTCGCTCTCGACGGACGTCTCGAGCGCCCAGCCGATGAAGCGGTAGATACGGCGGATCTCGCCAAGGGGATCCTTCATCACGTCTGCAAAGAGCACATCGAGGAACTGCTCTGCGGGGCGCGTGTCGCGAATTTGGAGTGTCTTTCTCAGCATCGAATCCACCTTCTGAGACCACTCCTCACCGACCCAGTGCGGATCTAGGCTGTCGTTGTCGCGCACCATGGAGTTCCACGCCATGCTGCAGGTGGAGCCCAGCACCTTCAGCGGGTCGCGGTGCGTGCAGACGATCCGAGCTTGCGGGAAGACGGCCAGCAGGGCGTCGAGATCCTGCATGTGCTGGGGCGACTTCAGGACCCAGGTTCCCGGAGGCTCGCCGCGGAACCACTCGGTGAGCTTGAGCAGGTCCGCCATGTACTCGTAGGCAAACCTCTGGTCGTGTGTCGTGAGCCAGTTCGCGAAGCTGGGAATACGGCGCGTGACCTCGAAGAGCTGACTCGAGAAGGCGTGCTCGAGCAGGCCTACCTCCTCCTCGACCGCCTCCGCGGCGAGTGGATGAACCTGCGCGATCTGCGGCGAAAGATAGAGAACGACCCGCAGCCCGACCTCGGTTACGGTGATGCGCGGATCGCGGGCCGCGCTGAAGCTCTCGGGCCAGGGAACCGGGTTGAGGGACTCCCAGGTGCGCAGGGCGCGAAAGCGCGGGTCGCACGCGAGCAGCCGGTGGAGCTTCGTGGTCCCGCTTCGCGCCAGGCCGACGATCACGACGGGGGGCTCCAGGCGACGCTCGAGGATCTCTGGATGACGATCGAAGAGATCCTGAGCCCAGAGCCGATGCTTGAGGATTCGCACCAGGCTTTGACGCGTCAGCATGCGACCGATGGGGTTAAGCTCGGCCTCCTCTTCGATGGAGCGCAGCAGAATCCGCATGGGGACCCGAAAGCTCTCGTCTCCGAAATAGTGCAACCCCGTAGCGCGGCGCGCAGCGCGCACGAGCCCCGCCTCCGTGAGGTCCACCCGGCCGATCCCCAGACGTCCAAGCGAGCGAAGCAGGGCATTGGCGAGGCGCACGGGGCGGCGCTGGTACGCGATCGACGCCGGCAAACCCACGCCCTCGCCCGCTCCCCGAACTCGACCAGATGCCGTCACGACAGCGCACCTCCGGCCTCCCATTTAGCCTCCGGGAGTGGAACCGGCTACTCGCATTCTCGGCGAGACGGTGCGATCCGACGGATTCCGACCGCTGTGCCCCCGCTCTCGACTGCCGAGAGCACATCGAGGAAGCGGCCGCGCTGCAAGAAGATCAGCCGCAGCCCAGGTAGCGGCACAGCAGGAGCGCCATTTCTTCGCGGAAGCCCGGCCGGCGCAGAAGCTCCGGCTCGTCGCGAGCTACGTCGGCCAGTGTCGCACCCAGCACACGAACACTCAGATCGGCTGCGCGGCGGCAATCGGAGGGCGGCAATGTCGCTCCCTCGCGCTCGATGACTTCACACAGGAAGCTGGCGGTCTGCGCGCTCCAGCTCTCGAGTTCGGCGCGGCCAACTCGATCGCGAATGTCGAACTGCTCCGTGTACTCGCGGTAGAACTCCTCGTGCAGCTCGAGTAGCCGCGTGTGGCGATCCGCAGTCCGGTCGACGAGCCAGCGAACCACCTCGGGCAGCGGACGCATCAGCGATGTGCGCAGCTCCTCCTTGTGCTCCTGAATCTCCTCCTCCTCCTGCCGGATGATCTCTTCGAAGATCTCGGACAGGATTGCCTCTTTGTTGGGGAAGTACTGGTACAGCGAGCCGACACTGACACCCGCCACCTCGGCGATTCGGTTGGTATTGAGGGCACCTGCGCCCTCCTCCCGGAGTATCCGCAGACAAGCGCCGCGGATGGCCTCGACGAGTGCTTGCGCGCGAGCCTGGCTGGGGGCCTTGCGCGGGCGTGCGGCTCTTGCGGACATGCTGCAATCTCCTGGCCGGTCAACGCGCGACGAAGGCACTCGGCGCCCTATCGTATCCGACACAGTGCGGCCAATGGGAGACAAATAGCTCGGGTTTCCTCTCCGCTACAACAGGTCACGCCCGCGGCGGCGAAGCCAATTCATCTGCTCCTCGCCGGCGGCTGAGGCTAGACTGCGGGGGCTCGCCAGCCCTTCGGGCGATCGGAGACAGCGAGGGCGGACGATGCCGACCGGCAGGTCTGCTTCTGGCGCCAGCCGATGCGCTTCTTCGAGTCGCCCGAGCGGTCGAGCCGCCTCCCGCAAGTCACCAGCCAAGAGGAATGACATGACAAACTCACAACCCGTATCGCTGCGAACCCACATCGAGGAGGGCGTCTTCATCATCACGCTCTGCCGTGCCGAGCAGTACAACACGATCACGCCGCAGCTGCGCGACGAGCTCGCCGAGGCGATCGACCAGGGCGATCAGGCGAGGGAGGCCCACGTCATCCTGCTGCGCGCCGAGGGGAAGGCATTCTGTGCGGGCTACGGTCTCGACTGGTCCACGACAGCCCAGGCGCACGAGCACGCGGGCGAAACGCAGCCAGAGACGCGCGTCTGGGACTCGGTGGCGGACATGCGGCTCATGGGCGGCTTCGTCGACAGCTACATGAAGCTCTGGTACGCGCGAAAGCCCACCATCGCTGCCGTCCAGGGCTGGTGCATCGGCGGGGGGACCGACATGGTGCTGTGTGCCGATCTCATCGTGGCGGGCGAGGGGGCAAGCTTCGGCTATCCGCCTTCGCGCGTCTGGGGCACGCCCACCACCGCGATGTGGGTCTACCGCATGGGACTCGAGCGGGCGAAGCGCTACCTGCTGACCGGTGACGAGATTCCCGCTCCGGAGGCGGCGCGCATCGGCCTCATCCTGGAGACCGTCCCGGACGAAGATCTGCAAGCGCACGCGCTGCGGCTCGCCAAGCGAATGGCGCAGGTACCAACGACACAGCTGGTCATGCTCAAGCTGCTCTGCAACCAGACGGTCGAAAACATGGGCTTCGCATCGAGCCGTCAGCTCGGAACTCTATTCGACGGTATCGCGCGCCACACCCAGGAGGGGCTGGACTTCGTGAAGCATTCCCAGCAGACGGGCTTCCGCCAGGCCGTTCGCGACCGCGACGATCCCTTCGGTGACTACGGCAGCCGGCCCAAGAAGCCGGCAAAGAGCGGGTGAAGGAGCCCCTACCCCTTCTGCTTCCCGCGCGTGGCAAGCGTCACCAGCGCCGGAGCCACGGTCACATCGGCGAGGAATGCCAAACCGATCGCCAGGGCGGTCAGGCGGCCGAAATTGGCGAGGTTGTGGAGCTCGGCGAAGGTGTAGGTCAGAAAGCCGCTCGCGAGCACAATCGAGGTGACGAGCATCGCCTGGCCGGTGGTCTCCATCGTCTGACGTACCGCCGCTCGCGTGTCGCCGCTCTGCCGGAAATAGCGGTAGAAGTTGTGCATGAAGTGAATCGTGTCATCCACCGCCAGCCCGATGGCGATGCTCCCGATCAGCAACGTGAAGAGATCGAAGTCGATCCCCGCCCAGCCGATGAGACCCAGCACGAGCACGATCGGCGCCAGGTTGGGCACCATGCTCGCGAGCCCACCACGCAGCGAGCCGATCAGGATCATCATCAGAGGTGTAATGATGAGAAGCGCGAGCGTATAGCTCGTAACCATGCTGGTCTTCACGGCATGGAGCGAGGCGGCCAGCAGCGCCATGAAGCCGGTGGTGCGAATCTCGACGTCGGGCCCCAGCTCACTTCGAAAGGCTGTCTCGACATCGTCGATGAAGTTCAGATAGTTCTCGGGAGGCACATACGGCATCTGTAGAGTGAAACGGCCCAGTCTGAATTGACTGTCGACGAAGTCCTCCAAGTCGTCGCTGCCGCTGTTCTCGAAAAGCAGCAGCTCCTGCGCGATCAGCTCTCGCTTCTCCGGCACGGCGTGTTCCTCGGGACGGTTTTCGTTGAGTGCCTGATTGATCTCCTTGACGACATCTGCCAGTGACAGCGTCTTGCGCACCGCCAGCCCTTTGCCACCCCGAATGGCGAGCACGTCTTCGGCGAGCCGGTCGAAGCCGGCGAGCCGCGAGGGATCCTGCAGTCCATTCTCACGGCCCGTGTCGATCACGACTTCGAGGGCCATCGTGCCCGCGAGCGCAGCGTCTATCCAGCTGGTGTCGACGCGAATCGGGTCATCGTCTGGGAACCAGCGCATCGGATCGTGGTTGAAGCTGATCCTCGATGCGCCCACGAGTGCAAGAACGACGAGTAGAGCCGTGGCCACGAGCACACCTGCGGAATGGCTCACGGCGAGGTCGCCAGAGGCGACCAGCGCGCGCGCGAGCAGGCGGGGCTTGGCCGCGCTACTGCGCCCCCTGTGCCGACGCAGGGGCAATGCTGTGAGGAGTGCTGGCAGCAGCACCAGGCAATAGGCGAGGCCCGCGAGAATCCCGATGGGCGCGAGAACACCCAGGTCCGACACGGGTGCAACGTCGGAGACCACGAAGGACAGGAGTCCACCCGCCGTGGTGAACGATGTCATAACGACCGCGAGCCCGGAGTGGCCGAGCGCAAAGGAGACAGCGTCCTCTGCCGAATCACCGCCGTCGTAGCGTTGATAGAATATCACGAGAATATGTACGGCCGCTCCAACACCGACGGCCAGCAGAAATGTCGGGACGATCTGCGTCGGGACCCCGATCGGAACACCGCGCAGCCCCTGGGTACCGAAGGTGGCGAGAATGGACAGCAGTACGACAAGAAGTGGCAGCAGAACGCCCGATAGGCGGCGAAAGAGCACGAGGAGTAGGCACGCGATCGTCAGCAGGATGAGCGCAATGAAGAGACGCATGTTTCGCTGCATGTCGAACATGATGCGCGTCTGGAGAATCGGCCCTCCGGCGTAGTGCAAACGGAAGTCGTCATCCTGAAAGCGCTCCAGGATCTCGCCGACAGCGAGAGCGGCTTGCGCGTTCTCCTCGCCCGAGATGTAAGCCGGATGGGCCCCCGTGCCAGCCACAGGTGCATCCTCGGAAACGGCCTCATCGCCGAATCCCGCGAGCTCGTCCGACTCGGATACGGCGGACGAGTAGACGCTCACCTTGAGCACGACGACGGTCGTACGGCCGTCGTCGGAGATCAGCCGACCCCGGTAGAGCGGATTCGCCAGCGCGATGTCTCTGACTGCCGCGAGATCTTCGGGGGTCTCGGGCCAGTCTTCCAGCAGCTCTCCCACGATCAGCTCGCCACCCTCGCCGCGAGTGGACCGAGCGTTGACGAGACTCGTAATCTCGTCGATGTTCGGCACCTCGCTCTCGAGCGTGTCGTGAAGCACTCGCAGCCGCTCGAGGAACTCGAACGTGAAGACGTCGCTCGACTCCACTGCGATCAGGATCATGTCCTCGCGACCGAACTGTGCGCGAAACTCGTCATACGTGACGCGCGTCGGGTCATTGAGCTTGAACATCGCCTCGCTCGAAGTGTCGAAGCGCACATGCACGATCTGTGAGCCGAGAACAAGGCTGAGCCCGAGCATGCAGGCGATGATGAGCCAGCGGTGGCGAGCGACCGCGTGCCCCCAGCGTTCGAAGCCCGCCTCGAGGCGGCGACGTACGGGTATGCTTTCGACTTCGCCTACCAAGAGATCTCCTCTCGCACGACCTCGCGTCCCCTGTCCATGCTCTCACCTCTATGGCTTCGCGATCTGAATGGCCGACCGAACGGTGCAACCGGCACGGGAGAGTACCGAATGAAGACGTCCACGCCCCATTGGGCCGCTCTGTGTGGTGATGCGCACAGAGCGGCTCGATCGCCTATCGGCTCTCCGAGCCGGCTCGTCTTCGGCAGAGGGCTCAGCCACGTGGAGCACGGCTCGGGCGTGACGAGTTCGGGACTGTTCGGGCCCGCTCAGTGTGCGGTACCGTAGCCATGCGACTGACGGTGGCGCAGTCCGTTGAATCCAGTTCACTGGGAAGAGCAGCGAAGAGAGCGGCCCGGCACGTGAGGCAATTGCTTCGATC
The DNA here is from genome assembly GCA_029261835.1 of Deltaproteobacteria bacterium. Lineage (GTDB taxonomy): Bacteria > Myxococcota_A > UBA9160 > UBA9160 > UBA4427 > JAJDAO01. The sequence goes on from JAJDAO010000072.1 coordinate 188,269, forward strand.
TCGAGCCGCCACCCCAGCATCCGCAACGCTTCACAGAGGAACGACGATCTGGATACCTTCTTCCCCACCCTGCTGTCCCTCGCTCTCGCGCTGCTGCTGAGCCTATGGCTCGGCCGCATGGCCGCGCGCGTTGGCATTCCGCGCGTGACCGTGTACATCCTGGTAGGCCTGGCTCTCGGCCCCCACGCCGGGCTTCGCCTCTTCGATGCGGAGACCGGTGTCGGGCAGTTCATGCTTGGGCCGCACACAGCCTCAGCGCTGACCGTCTTCAAGCAGCTCGGCGTGGGATTCATCCTGTTCGGCATCGGTGCGGAATTCCGCTTCGAGACCTTTCGTGAGGTCGGAGCACGCGTTCTCCGGCTCTCCGCCAGCGAGATCGGCGCCACGGGCCTGCTGGTGGCGGGAGCCGTCTACGCCGGTTCCGGGGACTGGCGACTCGCGGTGATCGCACCCGCCCTGGCGATCTCGAGCGCGCCGAGCGCCACCCTGGTGACACTGCGAGAGGTGGAGGCCGATGGGCCAGCCTCGCGTTGTCTGATTCTCTGCGTGGGCCTCAACAACCTGGTGGCCCTGTTGGCCTTCCCGTTGCTGCTGAGCATGGCCTTTGGCGCGGGGCACCCCGGTCAGGTCACAGCCTTCGCGCTGGTGGCGCTGACGGGGGGGAGCGTGATCGGATTCGGTGCTGCGGTCTGGCTCGAGTCGATCACGGGCCGCCGCGAGCTCGTGCTGCTCGGCCTTCTCGTGGTCCTGGCCTCGCTGGGACTCGTACACTGGTTCGAGACGGGATCCGGCGGACTCGGAATGCTGGGCTGCTTCGCGGCCGGCATGACACTCGCCAATGTTTCACCTCATTCCGGCACGCTCTTCCGCTACCTCGAGAACACTATCTACCCCGTCTATGTCTTCTTCTTCATCGCGGCAGGCCGTGACTTGCATGTCGAGGCCGTCCTGCAGGGCGGCCTGCTGGGTGTGCTCTTCATTGTCGCGCGTGCGGCGGGCAAACTACTGGGGGCGCGGGGGGGGCTCCATCTGACGGGCTGGGATGAGAGCCTGCCGCCCTCCCTCGGGGCCGGCCTGATGTGCCAGGCCGGCATCGCGCTCGGGCTGGTGTCAACGCTCGAGTGGACCGTTCCGGAGGCGACGGCCGAGCTGCGACACGTGGTGGTCGCCTCGGTGGTGGTCTTCGAGCTGGCCGGTCCGTGGCTCGTGCGTCAGACGGTGGTGGGCGCCGGCGAGGTCAAGCTCGCCAATCTCCTGCCCCACACCGAGGCGAAGGGCGCGGAAGCCCTTCGCTGGGTATTCCTGGAGCTACGGCGGAATCTCGGATTCCTGCGCGCCGAGTCGACAGCCCGGGAGGAGGACCACACGGTGCAGCATGCCATGAGGCGACGCCCACGCGTGGTCTCGGGGGCGCTCTCGTTCGAGCGCGTACTGAAGGCCCTCAGCGAATCGGGCGCGGACCTGCTCGCGGTCGTCGACGAGGCGGGGCGCTTCAAGGGCGTGATCTCCTACGAGGAGGTTAAGAATACGCTCTACGACCCCGTGCTCAGGAATCTGGTCATCGCCGAGGACCTGACGAGCACGGTCGACGACGCTCTCGCGCTAGACTCCTCTCTGGCGAGTGCGCTCGAGGTGATGGACCGGCACCGCGTGCAGTCGTGGCCCGTCGTCGAGGATGGACATCTGGCCGGTATGGTGCGTCGCACCGACGTCTATCAGCTCATGCGCAGGGATTGATCCGGGCGAATCGCGCACCCGACCGCAATCCAATATCAGCTACGCTCAAACCCCCCGCGGCCGCCGTGCGGTACACGATTGCGGACGAAATGAATGGATGCGTCAGCGGCTCGAATCGATGAACGTCAGATCGAATTCGACTCGCACGCATGAGGAGCCTCGCCATGTTGGAAGCCTATCGCAAACACGTCGAAGAACGGGCCGCCGAGGGAATCCCGCCGCTTCCTCTGAATAGCGAGCAGGCTGCGGCGCTCGTCGAGCTGCTGAAGGACCCGCCCGCTGGCGAGGAAGAATTCCTGGTTGATCTCGTCGCCAACCGCGTTCCAGCGGGGGTCGACGAGGCAGCCGAGGTCAAGGCCGGCTTTCTCGCATCGCTTGCTAGCGGCGAGGTCGCATCTCCGCTCATCACCCGGCAGCGGGCGGTCGAGCTGCTGGGCAGCATGCTGGGCGGCTACAACGTGGCGCCGCTGGTGTCGCTCCTCGATGACGACTCGCTCGGCGAACTCGCGGCCAGGCAGCTCTCCCATACGCTGCTGGTGGGAGACTCCTGGGAAGCGGTCCTCAACAGCGCGAAGCATGGCAACACCAACGCCAAGACCGTGGTGGATTCGTGGGCCGCGGGCGAGTGGTTCACCGGTCGCCCCGAGCTCGACGAGAAGATCACGGTCACGGTATTCAAGGTGCTGGGGGAGACCAATACCGACGATCTCTCGCCGGCCACCGACGCCTGGTCCCGTCCGGACATTCCGCTGCACGCGCGGGCGATGCTCAAGCACCCGCGCGAGGGAATCAGTGATGCGCTCGCACAGATTCAGGAACTGCTGAGCAAGGGACATCCCGTCGCCTACGTGGGCGACGTGGTGGGCACGGGATCCTCGCGAAAGTCGGCCACGAACTCGGTACTCTGGCACTTCGGCAGTGAAATCCCTCATATCCCCAATAAGAAGAGCGGCGGTGTCTGCATCGGCGGGAAGATTGCGCCCATCTTCTTCAACACGATGGAGGATTCCGGCGCACTGCCCTTCGAGTGCGATGTCAGCAAGCTGAAGATGGGCGACGTCGTCGACATCTACCCGTACGAGGGGGTGGTCAAGAACAACGAGACCGGTGAGGTGGTCGCCAGTTTCGAGCTCAAGACCGATGTGCTGCTCGACGAGGTGCGGGCCGGGGGACGCATCCCACTGATCGTGGGCCGCTCGCTGACGGCAAAGACGCGCGAGGCGCTCGGTCTGGGGGCTTCCGATGCCTTTCGGTCCGCCAGCCTTCCGCGCGATACCGGCCGGGGCTACACGGTGGCGCAGAAGATCGTGGGCCGGGCCTGCGGTCTCGAGGGCGTGCGACCCGGCGCGTACTGCGAGCCGCACATGTCCACTGTCGGATCGCAGGACACCACGGGACCGATGACGCGGGACGAGATCAAGGAACTCGCCTGCCTCGGTTTCACGGCCGATCTCGTAATGCAGAGCTTCTGTCATACGGCGGCCTACCCGAAGCCGGTCGATGTCGACACGCACCGCACGCTGCCCGACTTCTTCACGAGCCGTGGCGGTGTGGCGCTGCGACCGGGTGACGGCGTCGTTCACTCGTGGCTCAACCGCATGCTGCTCCCCGATGAGGTCGGCACCGGGGGCGACTCACACACGCGCTTTCCTCTGGGTATCTCGTTCCCGGCCGGCTCGGGCCTGGTCGCCTTCGCCGGTGCCCAGGGTGTCATGCCGCTCGACATGCCGGAATCGGTGCTCGTACGCTTCAAGGGCGAGATGAGGCGGGGCATTACACTTCGCGATCTGGTGAACGCCATCCCCTATGCCGCACTCCAGTCGGGCGATCTGACGGTCGCGAAAGCGGGCAAGAAGAACGTCTTCTCCGGCCGTGTCTTGGAAATCGAAGGGCTGCCGCAACTCACGGTAGAGCAAGCTTTCGAGCTCTCCGACGCTTCGGCCGAGCGCTCGGCGGCCGGCTGTACGATTCAGCTCTGCGAAGAATCCGTCGCCGAATACCTGCGATCCAACGTCGTGCTGCTGCGCTGGATGATCGCGCAGGGCTACCAGGACGCCCGCGCGCTCGAGCGCCGGGCTCTCGCGATGGAGGGCTGGCTGGCGAACCCGCAGCTGCTGAAGCCCGACGCCGATGCGGAATACGCCAGTGTGTTCGAAATCGACCTCGCCGAAATCGCGGAGCCGTTGCTCGCCTGCCCGAATGACCCCGATGACGTAAAGCGTCTCTCAGAGATATCGGGCACGCCCATAGACGAAGTGTTCGTCGGCTCCTGCATGACGAATATCGGTCACTTTCGGGCGGCCGGACGACTCCTCGAGCGCGCGGGCAGCACAATCCCCACGCGTCTCTGGCTGGCGCCGCCAACCAAGATGGACGAGGCGCAGCTCAAGAGCGAGGGGTACTACAACATCTACGGACGTGCGGGCGCGCGCACGGAGCTGCCGGGCTGCTCGCTCTGCATGGGCAACCAGGCACGCGTGGCGCCGGGAGCAACGGTGGTCTCCACATCGACACGCAACTTCCCGAACCGACTGGGCGACGGCGCCAACGTCTTCCTCGCCTCCGCCGAGGTCGCGGCCGTCGCCTCCATCCTGGGCAAGCTCCCCACGCCCGAGGAGTACATGGCGTACGCGGCGGATCTCGACACCATGGCGGCCGATGTCTATCGCTACCTGAACTTCGACCAGATCGACAGCTATCGCGAAGCGGCGGACGGTGCAGAGCGGCCTAAGCTCGATTGAGCGTGAGGCGTGAGAGCGCTCAGCGCGAGGAAGAACGCTCTCGCTTCCGCTGATTCAGGCCGATACAGAAGAGCATCGCGCCGCAGAAGATCGGCGAGGCACCGATCACGAGACCGCCGAGCACGAGCGGCGTGTAGCCGCCCGACCCGGGACCACGGGTCGCGGCTACGAAAACGATGCCCGCGCTGACGAGAGTGCCCCAAGCGGCCAGCAGTCCGCCCCCGATGAGCAGCAGGCGTACGCGCAGCGGGGTCGGTTTGGGTTGCGGGCTGGCTTGTTCCACCCCGCGACCGTAGCCCGCATCTCTGGCCAGGTCGCGTAGCGAGACGGCGGAAAGAGTGGGGCTAGAGCCCGAGCTCGCGCGCAATCATCTCGCGCTGCAGCTCGCTCGAGCCCTCGCCGAACTCGAAGACCTTGCAGTCGCGGTAGAAGCGCTGAATCGGCGACTCGGACATGAAGCCGGTGGCGCCGTGGTAGTGCAGGGCCCGCTCCGTGATCCGGGTACAGGCTTCCGTGGCGTAGAGCTTGGCCATGTTGGCCTCGCGACCGTGGGGGAGTCCGCGGTCGGCCGCCACAGCCGCGCGATGGCAGAGGAGTCGCGCCGCCTCGAGCTGCATCGCCATATCGGCGATCCCGAAGCGCACCGCCTGGAGCGATCCGATGGGCTGGCCGAACTGGACGCGCTCGCGGGCATGCACCAGAGTCGCCTCCAAGGCCGCCCGCGCCACGCCGATAGCGAACGCCGCCGAGGCAATACGGCCGAGCGCGAGAGTGCGCAGCGCATCGAGAAAGCCCCGGTTCTCTCGTCCGATGAGATTCTCACGTGGAATTCGGCAGTCGTCGAAGACGAGCTCGGCCATCTCAGAGGCGCGAACCCCCAGCTTGGAGAGAGAGCCGGCAACGCGAAAACCCGGCCGGTCGTGTTCCACCAGAAAGAGCGAAAGCCCCTTGAGACGCTGCTCCGGCGCGGTGGAGGCGACCACGACCAGAAAGTCGGCGATGGGCGCGTTGGTGATGTAGAGCTTCGAGCCGTTCAGAACCCAATCGTTGCCGTCCGCCACGGCACGAGTCGCGATCGCGCTGGCGTCGGAGCCGGCACCGGCCTCCGCGAAGGCCCAAGCGCCGATGCTCTCGCCGCACAGGGCCGACGGCAGCCACCTGCGCTTGAGGTCTTCACTGCCGAAGGCCGCCAAGGCCGAGCACGCCAGAGCGACGTGAACGTAGATCCCCAGCGCGATTCCCGCGGAGCCGTAGGCGAACTCCTCACATGCGATGGCGTAGTCGAGGCTGCTGCCGCCCGAGCCGCCGATCTCTTCGGGGAAGGTGAGCCCGAGGTAACCGAGCGCGCCCAGCCTGGGGAAGAGCTCGACCGGATATCTCTCCTCGGCATCACACTGCGATGCGATCGGGGCGATCTCCTTGGCCGTGAACTCACGCAGCGCCCGCTGCAGCTCGCGTTGCTCATCACTCAAGTAGAAATCGACATCGGCCATGTCAGCGTCCCCTGAAAGTCGGCGCTCGCTTTTCGTCGAAGAAGGCCCGCACACCTTCGCGGTGATCCTCCGTCTGGATACACTGCACTTGCGCGAATACTTCGTAATCGAATTCCGCGTCGCGGTCGCGGTCCAACGAGCGGCGGATCGCCCGCTTCGTGAACGCCAGCGCGATCGGCGGACCGTCGCGCAGGCGCCCGGCGAGCTCATCGACCTCCGCGTCGAGGACCTCGGGCGCGACCACGCGGTGCACGAGCCCGATCGACAGTGCCTCCTCCGCGCGCACCAGCCGGCCCGTCATCATCAGCTCCGTGGCGACGCCCAGTCCCACGAGCCGGGGCAGATAGTAGCCGGCCGACATGTCACAGCCCGCCAGCCCGATGCGGATGAAGGGGGCTCCGAGCCGGATTCCCTCTGCAGCAATACGGAAATCACATGCGATCGCCAAGCCGAAGCCCCCGCCGACGGTGTCTCCGTGCAGCCGGGCAATGACCGGTATGTCGAGGTCGGCGATGCGGCGAACGGGATCCAGATAGTGGTCGACGATGGGCTCCCACTCGGCCGGTGGCCGCTCGATCATCTCCGCACGGTCGGCACCGGCGCAGAAGGCGGGCCCCTCGGCCGCGAGGACCAACACGCGATCGTCCCCCGCCCGTACGGTGTCCAGGGCGGCGACGACAGCGTCGAGCAGCTCGAGGCTCAGTGCGTTCAAGTGGTCGGGCCGTGCCAGGGTCAGCGTCGCGATGCCATCTTTGCTCTCGAGTCGAAGCGGTGAGGTCATGTTTTCTCCACGGGTCGAAAGGCGTAATCGACATCCATCTCGGCCACCGTCCGGCCGTCTGCACCCTCGAGCCGCACCGCCACGCTGAGCTGCGAGCGGCCATCCTTCGAGATCTCAGCCAACACCCGCTGGATCTCGCTGGACTTCACGCCCGCGTAGCCGTGCACGACACCCCGAGCCGGACGCCGATAGTGGATCTTCGCATGCTGCGCGAAGGGAAACGCGTGGTCGAGTGTCTCGAGACCGGCGGCGACACCCGCCACCGTCTCGCCGAAGGTAAAGAGTGCACCCGCGTGAACGGTGCCCATCAGGTTGCTCGTGCTCTCAGCAGCCGGGAGGGTCATGCGAACCTCGCCGTCGCGGGTGCTGTCGATCACCAGATTCATCTCGCGCGTGTAGGCAATCCGGTCGAGAATGGCAGCCATGCCACGCTGGTCCATGTTCAGTCCTCGAGACCAAAGGCTCGGATCGTGTTGTCGCGTACGATCTTGCGGTACGCCGTGTCCGACACACCGAGATCTCTCAATTCTTCGAGTGTGCGATCGAAGGTGAGAAGCGGATAATCAGTCGCCCACAGAACCTTGTCCTGCCCGTAGCCACCGGCGAACTTGACGAAGGATTCAGGCCAGTGCTTGGGGGTACGCGCGCTGGTCTCGACATACACATTTGGGTGCTTCCACGCCAAGATCATCATCTCTTCGTGCCAGGGTTGGCCGAGATGGCAGCCGATGATGACGAGCTCCGGAAAGGCGAGGGCAACCTCGTCGAGGTAGATCGGCCGACCCGCCTCCGACGGCAGCAGCGGCCCCGTGTGCCCGACCTGGATCGAGACCGGGAGTCCCAGCTCGACGCACTTGGTGTAGACGGGCCAGTACATCTTCTCGTTCGGGGGGGCGCCCGTCATGCCGTCGCCATAGGCGTAGGGCTCGAGCCGTATTCCCCGCAGACCCAGATCGTTCGCGAGGCGTTCGATCTCCCGCACGACATCCATCGGCTTGCCGCGCGGGTCGACCGTGCCGACGCCGGAGAAGCGATCGGGATGCTTGATGCAGATCTCCGACACTTCTTCATTGCTGAGGAGCTCGAGATCCCCATAGCCGAAGGCAGAGAGCATCACCCGCTCGACGCCAGCCGCGTCCATGTACTCGATCATCTCCTCCGCGCTCATGCCGCGCTCGAAGAGGTCGATTGCGCCGTAGCGCCGGAAGATATGGCGGAACTCCTCGGGCCAGAGCTCGAAACGCCCGGGAAGCATCAGGGTTCCCCAAGCGTCGATCGCCCCCACCGTCTTCTTGTCCATTGCGCCCTCCGAATCGAATCGTCGCGGTCTGCCACCGCGGTGCAGGCCGGCACCTTAACAGGTTGACAGAATGACATCAAGTGTTAGTTTGCGCTCTCATGAGCACGGAAACCGAGCTCGCTCCGGAGCCGCCCCAGAGCACCCGCCAGGACATCCTCGGGGCGGCACGCAGGCGCTTCGAACGCTTTGGGGCGCCCAAGACCACCATGGACGAGGTCGCGCGGGAAGCCGGCTGCTCTCGTACCACGCTCTACGCCCACTTTCGCAATAAAGAGGACCTCTACGCGAGCCTCCTGACACAGGAGATCGAAGCATTCATTTGCGAGGCCTCCGCGGTGCGCGGCAGCGGTGGGCGAGCCGGCAGCAAGATCCGCCGCATCGTGGAGATCACGCGCGCCACCTATGCCCGCAACCCCGTTCTGCGCTTGGCGCTCACGCGCGATGCCGAAATGAGCCTCGAGCCGGTCGCGAGCGCCTTCACGCACGACCAGGAGCATCGCATCATCGAGCTGTTACGACGCGTCCTCGAGGAGGGTGTCGCGGAGGGCTCGCTGCGACCGATCGACCCGGAGCGTGTCGCTTACCTGATGTTCCATCTGGGACGCGTTCTCGTCGAGCGCGAGACATCGGGCATGGGCGAGTATCCGTTCGACGAGATTCTCTCGCTGATGGACGAGGTGTTTTCGCTGGGAATCGCGAAGTCTCGTCAGCAACAGGGCCGGGAGAGCGCGTAATCTGCCCGGAGGCGGAGCGAGCTCGCCCTCAACCAGGAGATCCAGGCCATGGCCTTTCCGAACTGGAACGCTGAGCACGAGGTCTTCCGCGAGATGGTGCGGCGCTTCGCACTCGAGGAGATCCGTCCGAACGCAGACAAGTGGCGGGCAGAGGGATACTTCCCGGACGAGATGTTCCGCAAGGCAGGCGATCTCGGACTGCTCGGCATCCGTTTCGACCCAAAGTGGGGCGGCAGCGGCCTCGACTACTGGTACACGGTCATTCTCGTGGAAGAGCTCGTGCGAGGTCGCGATCTCGGCTGCGTCGTCGGGCTTCTGGTCCAGTGTGAGATGGCCACCTCGGTGATCCATGCGCACGGGAGCGACGCGCTTCGCAGCGAGTGGCTCGTCCCAGCGATTCGTGGGGAGCGGATCGCCGCTCTCGGCGTAACGGAGCCCAGCGGTGGCTCCGATGTGGGCTCGCTCCAGACCACGGCGACGGTGGACGGGGACGATTATGTCATCCGTGGCAAGAAGATTTTCATCTCGAACGGCGCCCGCGCGGACTTCATCACGTTGGCGGTGCGGACCGGCGGACCCGGACCTGGAGGCGTCAGCCTCGTCATCTGTCCGACGGACGCCGAGGGCTTCGAGGTGAGCAAGCGACTCAAGAAGATCGACCTCGAGTCGAGCGACACAGCGGAGCTCTTCTTCGACGATGTGCGCATCCCTCGCAGCAACCTCATCGGGGCCGAGGGCGCCGGCTTCCGCTACATCATGCGAGCCTTTCAGGGCGAACGTCTGGTACTGGCGGCCATGATGAACGCGCTCTGCCGGGATGTGATGGACGAGACGCTCGGCTACATGGCCGAACGCAAGGTCTTCGGAAAGCCGATCTCCTCGATGCAGGTATGGCGGCATCGCATGGCCGACTTGCTGACGGAACTCGACGCTCTGGCGCTTCTCACCTACCGCGCGGCCGACCAGCTCAGCGATGGCGTGCCCGAAGGCGAAGTCAGCGTCAGCATGGCGAAGCTGCAGGGAGCCGAGCTGGCGCGGCGTCTGGTGCTGGACTGCGGCCACGCCCTTGGCGGCTACGGCTTCATGGAGGAGAGCTACGTTGCGCGCTGTACGCGCGGTGTTCAGAACTGGGGCATCGGAGCCGGAACCAGCGAAGTCATGCGCGAGATCATCGCCAAGCGGCTTCTGCCGTCCGGGTCAGCATGAGTCGCCGTGCGGTGATCACAGGTGTGGGGCACACAGCCTTCGGCAGGAGCACAGATCGCTCGGTATCGGAGCTCGAGACTGAAGCGGCTCTGTCTGCTGTCGAAGACGCCGGGGTCTCTCCGTCAGAGGTGGATGGCCTGCTGAGCGATCCCGGCGCGATGCAGGGCGTACTCGACGGCATTACGCCGCATTATCTGCGGCTCGGTGCCCAGCTCGGTCTCGACCCCGACTACACGGGGTCCGAGATTCTCGGCGGTGCCGGGAGTGTCGCGGTCGTCGAGCGAGCGGTGCTGGCGATCGAGGCGGGACTCTGTACGACCTGTCTCTGTATCTACGCAGACAGCACGACCTCGGTCAAGAGCGCCTATCGCTACGGCCGGGGTGACGACGCCGTCTACGGCTTCTTCGGAGCGGTGGGACTGCACGCACTCGCCGCGCGGCGGCACATGCACCTCTATGGCACGAAGCCCGAACAGCTGGGCGAGGTGGCGATCGCGGCGCGCGCCCACGCCGCCCGCACACCTCACGCACAAAAGCGTCGCCCGATCGAGATGCAGGAGTATCTCAGCTCCGATCCCATCGTGGAGCCCCTGCGGAAGCTCGACTGCTGCCTCGTCTCGAACGGCGCGGCCGCCGTATTGGTGACGACCGAAGAGCGCGCCCGCGACCTGCGGCGACCGGCTGTACAAATCCTCGGACACGCGCAGGCCCACAGTCTCTGCACTCAGGCAGCGCCTGAGCATTTCGAGAGGCTGCCCGCCGCCCGTTGCGGCCCCCGAGCCCTCGGACAGGCGGGCCTCGGCCCACGCGATGTCGATGTGGCCCTCCTCTACGACTGCTTCACGATCGTGGTGTTGCTCCAGCTCGAGGACTACGGCTTCTGCAAGCGGGGCGAGGCCGGGCCCTTCGTCGAGGGCGGGCGCATCGCGCCCGGCGGTGAGCTGCCCGTGAACCCCAGTGGCGGGCTGCTGGCAGAGGGCTATGGCGGTGGCATGCTCCACGTGGTCGAAGCGGTGCGACAGCTCCGCGGTGAGGCGGGTGAGCGTCAGATTCCCGAGGCCAGCGTGGCACTGGTTTCGGGACACGGCCTGGGAATGAACACGCATGCCACACTGGTGCTGGGAAGGTGAGCCGGATGTCCGACGACACTACGCCTCCGCTCCCGAATCCCGACGTGCTGACACAGCCGTTCTGGGAGGCCTGTCGAGAGCGCAGACTGCAGGTGAGCGCCTGCGAAGAATGCAACCATCTCTTCTTGCCGCCGGGGCCGTGCTGCCCGCGTTGCTGGTCCACTCGGCAGACGCCCCGCGTGGTGTCGGGCGAGGGCCGCGTGTACAGCTTCGCGCTCTACCGTCGCACGTACCATCCCGCGATCCCGGAGCCCTATGTCGTCGCTCTCATCGAGCTGGACGAGGGGCCCCGATTGATCTCGAATGTAGTCGGCTGCGCGCCGGAAGAGGTTCGCGTCGACATGCGGGTTCGAGTGCGTTTCGAGGATGTCGATGGCTTCACGCTGCCGCGCTTCGAGCCGCTGACCATGACCGGAGGTGCATCGTGACGATTCGCTTCGAGCGCGAGGGGGCGGTCGCAATCCTGACGCTCGATCGTCCGGAGGTAAGAAACGCGCTCGACTTCGAGACGAGTGCAGAACTCATAGCGGCCTGGCAGACCTTCCGCGACGACAGCGCGCTGCGGGTCGCGATTCTGACCGGCGCAGGGGATCGCGCCTTTTGCGCGGGCGCCGACCTGCGAGGTGTCGGCGAGTTCTATCGCAGCCTCACCTCGAGCGAGCGTCTGCGACGCGCCGAGCAAGAGCCCGGACTCGGTGGTATCACGCGCAATCTCAGCGTCGACAAGCCGATCATCGCGGCGGTCAATGGGCACTGCCTGGCGGGAGGCTTGGAGATCGCGCTGGCATGTGATCTGCGTATTGCGTCGGAGAATGCCACCTTCGGCCTGCCCGAGGTTACGCGAGGCATCATCCCGGGCGCGGGCGGCACCCAGCGACTGCCTCGCCTCATCGGACCGGAGCGTGCCCTCGACCTCATCCTCACGGGTCGGCGCATCGACGCGCGCGAGGCCGAGCGGATCGGGCTGATCGGCCGGGTCGTCTCCTTCGATTCGCTGCGCGAGGAGGCCATCGCGCTCGCGTCGCAGATTGCCGAGAACGGACCTCTCGCCGTCTGTGCGGCCAAGGATGCCGTCTGGCGCGGCCTCGATCTGACGCTGGCGGCGGGCCTGCGCCTGGAGCAGCTCGTCGCCGAGCCCGTTCGGCAGAGTGAGGACGCGCAGGAGGGACCGCGCGCGTTTCTCGAGAAGCGCAAGCCCGAATTCAAGGGAAGATGACCATGACCGACCGCGCAGCGAGACACGTCGGCCAGTACGTCAAGTCGGGCGACTGGAGCGACTACTGGACCACGCGCATCAGCCGAGCCGAGGGCGGGAAGATCTGGGTGCGCGGCTACCCGGTCGAGGAATTGATCGCCGGGCTCTCGTATAGCGAGGCAGCTTTTCTGCTGCTGCGCGGCGAGCTACCCGATGAGCGCGAGGCGGCGCTCTTCGACCTGGCGATGCGCAGCGGTATGGACCAGCAGCTAATCAACGCAGCCGCCTGCGCGGCTCGCTTCACCGCCTCCGCCTTCCCCGATTCCCCGGTCCCGGCGCTCGCTAGCGGAATGTTGGCGAGCGGTTCCGTGACGGGCTCACCCCAGGAGCCCGCCGAGATGTTGCGTGAAGCTGTGGGCTGGAAGCTCGCCGTCGACGCAGCGGCCGAGCGGGCCGTCGACACCTGGCTCGAACGGCGTGGCAGCGTACCGGGCCTCGGGCACCCGCTCCACAAGCAGGCCGAGCCGAGAGCCGTCACACTGCGACGACTCTCGATGGAGCTCGACGGCTGGCGTGAGCACGGGAAGATGCTCGACACCATCGAGGCAACGCTCGCGCGCCGCAAGCAGCGGCACATCCCGATGAATCTGGCGGGTGCCATGGGGGCACTGCTCGCCGATCTCGGCTTCGAGCCGCTCGTCATCGGTGGCCTCGGAGCGCTCAGCTACGGCATGGCGCTTCTGGCCCATATCTCCGAGGAGATCAGCGAGGGCGTACCGCTGCGGATCATCCCGGAGGCACTCGGCGCGCACTACGCGGGCCCGCCGGAGCGTCATCTCCCCCCGCGGTCGACGGAGACGAAACGGTGATTCATCCCTACGACCACTATCCCGCACGCGCAGCCGAGCGCTGGCCCGAGCGCGTCGCCCTGATCGACGGCGAGCGCCGTCGCACCTATCGCGAGCTCGACGCGCAGGCGACTCGTATCGCCCTCGCACTCGTCAGCTCCGGCTTGCGGCCGGGCGAACGCGTGGCGGTGGTCCAGGAAAACCGCGTCGAGTACGTGGAGACAGTGATCGCGATCGCGCGGGCGGGCGGCGTGCTGGTGCCGATGCTCGGCGCGCTGACCGAGGCGGAACATGCCTTCATGGTACGAGACGTCGAGGCGAGATTCGTGATGGCACTCTCGCCCGAGACGCTGTCGCGAGCACGGGCGGCGGCGGGTCGAGACGTGGAGGTCCTGGCGTTCGGAGGGGCGGAGGGCGCGGCCGATCTCGAAGCGCGCCTGGAGGGTGCGCAGACGACGCAGCTCCACGTCGATCGCCCGTCGTCCTCGCTGGCCCAGATTCTCTACACATCGGGTACCACTGGGCATCCGAAAGGCGTGACCCATAGCTACGCCAGCGTGGCGAGTGCGATGGGGGCTTGGGCTAACGCGTTTCAAGTTCAGCCCGGAGATCGGCTCCTCGGTCAACTGGCATTGAGCCACTTCGGCGGGCGCGCCATGGACACGAGCTGGGTGACGGGAGCGACCCTTGTGATCCTCCCGACAGCAGATCCGAAGACCATGCTCGGCGCCATCACCGAGCATCGCATCACGATGCTGCTCGTAATCCCGACGCTGCTGCGGATGCTCCTCGATCACCCCGACGCCAGCGAGACGGATTTCTCGAGCCTGCGAGTGGTCGTATACGCGGCGGCCCCGGCGGCGCCGGCCCTGGTTCGGCGATCGATCGAGCGCCTCGGCCCGGTTCTCTATACGGGCTTTGGGCAGACCGAGGCCTACGCGCTCAACACGTGGATGACACCCGAGGAGCACGCGGCCGCCCTCGAGACCGGAAGCAAGACGCTCACGTCCGTCGGGCGAGAGAACAGCTCGTTCGTGCAGGTGAGAATCCGCGGCGACAACGGGGGCGCGGCGGAACCCGGTGAAGTGGGTGAAATCTGCTTGAGCGCGCCATGGGTCACTCCGGGCTTCTGGAAGCGGCCGGATCTCGATCGCGAGCGCCTGCGGGATGGCTGGCTCCACACCGGGGACCTCGGTTGCCGGGACGAGGAGGGCTGGGTCTACCTGGCCGACCGCAAGGAGGACAAGATCATCACGGGCGGCTTCAACGTCTACCCCGCCGAGGTGGAGCACGACCTGGCAGAACACCCGGCGGTGGCCGAGTGCGCCGTATTCGCCGTGCCCGATGCAAAGTGGGGTGAAGCCATCCGGGCGGCGGTGACGCTTCGTCCCGGTGCGCGGGTCACTTCCGATGAACTGATCGATTTCTGCAAGCAGCGCCTGGCTCGCTTCAAGGTGCCGAAGGCGATCGACGTGGTCGAGGAACTCCCCAAGACCGCGGTTGGGAAAATCCTGCGCCGCGCACTGCGCGAGCCCCATTGGAAGGGTCAGGAGCGAGACGTCCATGGAGCGGAGTGAGGTAGAGCGATGAAGGCGGTTCGACTGCACGAAGGATCACAGCTACGAGTGGAAGATGTTCCGAAGCCTGCTCCCGAGGCCGGTCAGATCCGCGTGGCGATCCGCGCCGCAGGTGTCTGCGGCACGGATCTGCACGCGGCCCGAGGACGACTGCCGGTTCCAACGCTTCCGATCATCATGGGGCACGAAGGCGCGGGTCAGGTGGACGCACTGGGCGAGGGCGTCTCCGACCACGCGATCGGAGATCGCGTGTTGCTGCTTCCGAGTGAAACCTGCGGATCCTGTCCCTCATGTCGGGACGGCCATCTCGGCCTGTGTTCGAAAGCGCGGATCTTCGGCATGGCACGCGATGGCACCTTTGCGCAATACATCGTCGTCCCGAGCAGTTGTACCCTGCCGCTTCCGCAGAGCGTCTCCTACGAGCACGGCGCCATCCTGGCGGACGCCGTCGCCACCGCCTACCACGCGGTCGCGACACGCGCGGGCATCAGCGGCGGTGAGCGAGTCGCTGTGATCGGCTGCGGCGGTGTCGGCATCCACGCAATCCTGATCGCCCGTCTGCTCGGCGCCAAGAGCGTCGTGGCCGTCGACGCCAGCGAGGGCGCGCTGTGCCAAGCCGAAGCCGCCGGCGCCGATTGCACGGTGGATGCAGGTGTGGACGGCGCCCACAAGGCGATCCGCCGTGCCAGTGGCGGCGAGGGACCCGATGTGGTGATCGAGTACGCGGGGAGAAAGAGCTCTGTCGAGTTGGCGCTCGCCTGCGTGGCGCGCAGCGGCCGCGTCGTCGTGGGTGGCGTCGGGATGGAGGCACCGCAGCTCCCGCCCTTGGTCTCATTCGTCGGAAGAGAGATCGCAGTGCTCGGGTCCATGGGCTACACCCGCAGCGAGCTCGAGCGTGTCGTGGCGCTCGCCGCCTCCGGCAGCCTCGATCTGTCGAGGTCGATCACGGCCTGCTATCCACTCGAGCAAGCCGGCGATGCTCTCGAGGACCTCGCCACGCGGCGCGGCAACCCGGTACGCTTGGCCCTCATCCCGGGCTAGGAGTCTGGCCCCTGCCCTCGGGCTGATGCGGCGTTCGGCCGATGGGTGACCTGGAATCACTTCCTGGCCCCGGTCGAACCCGCGCTACGTTCCCGGCCACGAGGGAGGGCCCTGTGAGCGGGGAAGATCGCAAGAAGCGCCGCAAGACACGCGTGCCCGTCGGGCGGTTCGAGCGACTGGCGCGCATGGGCTGGATGGCGGGTGAGTTTGCCGTGGGCGGGCTCGCCGATGGCGCGAAGCGATTGGCGGGCGCGAAGTCTCTCGACCCATCTAGCGTCTTTCTCTCCGGGCTCCGCGCTGAGAAGCTCGCAACACACCTGTCGCATATGCGCGGAGCTGCCATGAAGCTCGGGCAAATGCTGTCGCTCGAGGGTGATGACCTCTTGCCTCCGGAATTTGCGAATGCCATGTCGGTGCTGCGAGCCGGCGCCGACACAATGCCGGCCACGCAGGTGCGGCGCGCACTCGGACGCGCGTATGGCAAGGGTTGGGAGACGCGCTTTCGCGAATTCGATTTCGAGCCCATGGCAGCCGCCTCTATCGGTCAGGTACACGAGGCCGTGACAGCGGACGGGCGCGAAATAGCGCTGAAGATCCAGTATCCCGGGGTGGCGCAGAGCATCGACAGCGACCTCAACAACCTGGCCGGGCTGCTGCGCATGACCCGTATCCTGCCAGTGGATCTCGATATCAGCGAGATTCTCGCCGAGGCGAAGCGCCAACTCAGGCAGGAGGCCGACTACCAGCTCGAGGCCAAGCACCTCGAGCGCTACCGAGATCTCGTCGCGGACGAGGCCGGTCTGTTCGTTCCCCGCGTATATCACGATCTCACGACGAAACGAGTGCTGGCCATGGAGCGCGTGCATGGCCGCCCGATCGACGATCTGCGGGGGGCGGAGTATCCGCAGGAGATTCGCGACGCAGTCGGCGAGCAGCTGCAGCAGCTGCTCTTTCGCGAACTCTTCGAGTTTCGCTTCATGCAGACCGATCCGAACTTCGCCAACTACCTCTTTGATCCGGATTCTGGCCGGCTGGCTCTGCTCGACTTCGGCTCGGTCCGGGAGTTCCCAGAGGAGTTCGTGGCGAACTACCGTCATCTGGTGCGTTCCGTCATCGACGGCGACCGCGACGGAGTGCGACAGGCCGCCTTGGATATCGGCTATCTGTCGGGCAAGGAATCGGCGTCGAGCACGTCGGCGCTGGTCGACCTGGCGATCCTCGGAGCGGAGCCTCTCCGGCAGCAGGGGCTCTATGACTTCGGAGAGTCGCGCCTCGCCGCCCGCGCTCGCGATGCCGGCTTCGATCTGGTCATTCGCGAGGGCTTCATGCGCGCCCCGCCCCCCGAGACCATCTTCCTGCACCGCAAGGTCGCCGGCACGTTCCTGCTCTGTGTCCACCTTCGTGCGCGTGTCGATACACACTCGATGGTGCTCGCAAAGCTATAGCGGCCCCTCCCGTGAAGGAGGGGCCGCCGTTTCTCCGCGGACGCGCGAGCGCGTCCGGCTGCGAGGAGCCTAGTGCTGATCCGCCACGCGGAACGTGTCTAGTAGCCCGCGAAGGGGCCGTCCGCCCAGGATTCCGCCGCGAGGCGTGTCTGACCATCGGCGGAGGGGTGGAAGCAGTCGAAGCCCGAAACCTCACTCGGAACGAATTGAGCCTCGAACGCCTCGTTGGTATACACGTAGTAGTGGTGACTGTCCGCAGCGTTGTACTCAGCCACCAAACTCTGAAGAATGTTGTTGAATGCGATGTTGCGGCTGCGGGTGTACTGGCGATCCGCCTCCGAATTGGCCGGACTCACCATGCTTCCACACGGGAACATGTTGAGGAGCGTCGTGGCCCAGATCCACTTGCAGGGAATGATGCCCAGCGAGTCGAGGTCATCTCCGAGCTCCCACAGCTTGTATACGTCGACCAGCCCCACCACGTAGACGGTGGCGCCGTTCGGAAGTCCTGTCCTGAGGTTCTCCAGACCGGCTCGCGAGTTGGCCTCGAATGTGGCGTCGTCGGGAATCTCGGGGATGCTGTTTTGGCAGACGTCGTTGTGCCCCATGAACCAGGTCACGTAGTCGGCAGAGTGGCCTACCGATTGCGCCGTCTGTTGGGCGAGATCGAAGCTGTCTGCGCCGCTGAGCGCCTCCATGTAGTTCCTGCGGCTGCGGCGACCAAAGGCATCGGTGATCCGCTGATTGTGGCTGTCGACATCGGTCCGACCGAACAGCCACTCCCAGAAGCCGTGATAGCCGTTGGCCCAGCTCGCCCAGTGGTTCGGATTCTCGAGATTGAAGATGTTGTATTCCTCGGCGTTGATGGCTTCGGTAATGCTGTCGCCAACGCTCGAGAGTCGCTTCGGCACACGCTGTGGATCCTTGGCAGAGGCCGTCGCCGCAATGAAGAGCACGGCCGCGACGAGAATGACTCCGAGTCCGTTCAGTGAGATTCGCATTCCTGATCTTCCCTCCTGGATGAGACAGTCCTCATGGACTCGCCACCCATTCAAGTCGAGTGGCGACCACCAGCCCTCTCTGCACTGAATGCCAGGAGAAGTCAAGAACTTCCTTGATTCAACCTGTGCCGATGGGTTCGAGAATGCGCAGTGGGCTATTGGCCACGGCCGCTGGCCCGTTCGAGCTCCTCGAGAAAGAGCCCCTCCAGGCGTGTGTAGTCGAATAGGCCGCTGAAGTATCGCCCGTTGATAAAGAGAGTCGGCTCGCGGATGGCACCCGCCGCTTGGGCACTCGCAATGTCGCTCCTGACGCGTTCCAGCAAGTGCGTGTCGAGACGCGCCCGCTCGATGCGTTCTTCGGCGAGGCCCGCCGTACGAGCCTCGGCAAGGAGCTGCGCTTCATCAAAGTGCCCGTCCAGAGCGAAGAGCCGGTCGTGGAGCTGCCAGAATCGGCCCTCGTCATGGGCCGCGAAGGCAAGCTGTGCCGCGAACAGCCCGAGCTCGTCTCGTTCCATCGGAAAATGACGGTGCACCCAGCGGATGGCGCCGGGGTGGGAGCGGACGAGCTGCGCCAGGTTGCGCACCGAACGCGCCGAGGATCGCGAGCGCAGATTCGCATAGTGGACGATCGTCACCGGCGCGCCCTGCCCTCCGCGCGTGGGCGCACCCGCTACGTCGAGCACGATGCGCGGCTGCTCGGGCGGCTCGAGGAGGAGCGCGTAACCAGCCTCGCTGCGCAGACGCTCGAGTAGCGCCAGCCGGAGCTCGATCCTTCTCGTCTCGGAGAGGTAGTGCAGGACTCGCCCGCGCGCCGCGTCTCCGGCGGCGGCGGCCTCCTCGGCATGCTCGGACAGATAACGATCCACCTCCGCCTCGCCGACCGGCTTCACCGCGGCATCGATCTCGCGCGCGAGGAACGCCTCCGGCGCGAGCCCCGCGCGAGCAGCCGCGGCCGCCACCACCCGCTGATCGACCAAGCGCTCCGTCTCCTCCTTGAGGAGAGAATAGACATCCACCTGCTTGCGATAGATGCGAAAGCCCACACGAGCGCTGACGTCGCTCTGGCAGATCGACTCGCCCGAAAGTCGGGCGATCGGCCGGCAGGGGGCAGTGGTGTCCGCGTGCGAGCTGGCTGGGCCGAGCAGAGCCAGCGGCAGGCAGAAGAAGAGGAGGCGGGAGAAGATCGCCGGCGCCTTAGTCACGGTTCTCACGGGGCGGGATGTCCTTCAGATATTCCGGCTCGGCCGGTGACTCGTCGTCGAGTTCCGGCGTCACACCCGCACCGGGCTGAACCCGGGCGGTGAACTCAGCCGCACTCATGTCCAGGATCTCATCGAAGTGCGTCAGCGCCTCAGTGAGCTCGTCGCGCAGCTCGCGGAGCCGCTCGCCGTTCTCCGGCGACACGTCCAATGCCGACATCTCGGTACGCAGTCGTCGCACGTCGATGATGGCCTCTGAGAGTCGCGTGTACTCATCACTCGAGAGCTTGTGGCCGGGTAGGTACTCCTCGATGGCGGCACGCAGCGCGGCGTCAATGAACTGCGGGCTCGGCTCACCGTCGGGCCGCTCGGAAACGGGCACCAACTCGAATCTCGGGGCCGCCGGAGTGGCGCGATCGCTGCGGCCGGCCTGCGCGCGCACGGGATCAGTGCGCGCCAGCGGCGCCTGGCTCGCTCTCGTGTCCGGGGCGGGGGGCGGGGCGGGGGGGTAACTCGCCGGCCCCGGCGTGCCGCCCGAGAACACGAGCCAGGCAGCAACGAGGAGCACAGCGAGTGCCATCAGGGCCAACCGGCGGCGTTCCGGACGAGACATGCGACCCCCGAGCGGCTGGACCGGAGACACCGACCCGGCACACCAGATAGAGCGCCAGCTTATCGCATGTCGGCAGCACTCAGCAGACGCAAGGCGCATCGGAAAGGGCGGAGCGGGCCGTCGCTGCCAACTGTCTCCGCCCCGCGACCGCGCGAGAATCAAGCGGTGGCGGCGCGCTGCCCCTCCGGCTTGCGGCCAAGTATCACCGCCCTCACGTCGGCCGCGAAAGCATCATCGAGGAAGGGAGCGATCGTCAGAAAGCTCTGCAGCGCACCCTCCAGGATGTCGCCTGGTGCGATCTCGGCGGTCGGGTGCGCCGCCGTGAAGAAATTCACCCAATTCGTCCACACGATCACCGCGTTGACCGCCACGCGGTGCAGCTCGAGGTCGGGGTCGTGCACGCGCATCAAGCCCTGGCGGCGCAGCCGCCGGAGTAGTGCCTCGAAGTCGGACAGGAGCCCCTCACGAAGCTCGTTACACCACTGGGCCAGCAGGGCATCCCGGGCGGTCAGCTCACTCAGGTCGCGATAGAAGAAGCGGAACTCCCAGAGGTTGCGAATCCCCGCCAGGTGATAGCGCCCGACATCGTCGGCGCTGATCGGCCGGCCCTTCGGAAGGTCGATCGCCCCGGCGGCGGTCTCAGCGACACGCGGGAAGATCTCGCGAATGATCTCCTCCTTGTTGCGAAAGTGGTAATAGAGGTTCCCCGGGCTGATCTCGAGGTGGGCCGCGATGTGATTCGTGGTCACACTCCTCACGCCGCGCTCGTTGAAGAGCGCCAGACTTGCCTCGACGATCCTTTCGCGATTCCCCACCCGGCTCCCTCTCTCCGTGGCCATATTGACACTCCGCCCGGCCTAGAGTATTAGCTCTAGAGCTTAGAGTAAATACTCTTGCGGCCGTTGCCGCCAGACCGACGGTCGCCCAGGACGAAAGGAATGTCATGACGGCAGGGGCTAGGAGCGACCGGCGATCAGACGGCGAATGGGCGGACCGGTACCGAAACCGCTGGACCTGGGACAAGGTGACTTTCGGCAGTCACTCGGTGGATTGCTACCCCGGTGGCTGCTCCTGGCGCGTCTTCTCGAAGGACGGAAAGGTCATCCGCGAGGAGCAGTCGGCCATTTCCACACCGGTCGAAGCCGGCATCCCCGACATGAATCCCATGGGTTGCCAGAAGGGGGCCTGCTGGAGCCACTGCCACTACTCACCCGACCGCGTGACGAAGCCGCTCAAGCGCGTGGGTGAGCGCGGCGAGGGGAAGTTCGAGGAGGTCTCCTGGGACGAGGCGCTGAGCGCGATCGGCGAGGCCATGATCGACGCCATCGAGGATCAGGGGGCGGAATCGATCATCTCGTTGCTCACACCCGAGTTCGGCGCCATCCCCGCGCGCATCTTCTCGGACATTCTCGGCACCCCCTCAACGGATGGCAACGCGGAGTTCCAGGACTTCAGCCCCGGCTGGCACGTCACATGGGGACTCTTCAATCCCACGGCGACCATGGACGACTGGTTCCTGGCTGATCTGACCCTCATTTGGCACGCCAATCCGGTCTACACGAATATTCACTGGTATCACTATCTCGCGGAGGCCCGCTACAACGGCGGCGAGGTCGTCACCATCGCGCCGGACTACAGCCCCTCCGCGACCCACGCCGATTACCATCAGCCCATCCGCATTGGGACGGACGCGGCGCTGGCGCTGGCGATGTGCAAGGTGATCATCGACGCCGGCATCTACAAGAAGCAGTTTGTCCAAGAGCAGACCGATCTGCCGCTGCTCGTTCGCAAGGACAACGACCGCTTCCTGCGCGGCAACGAGGTCATGGAGGGAGACCGGGAGGATCAGTTCTTCTGGTGGGATACGCTCGCTGGCACTCTCGCCCCGGCTCCGCGCCACACGCTGGCGACGACCGGCGTGGATCCGGCGCTCGAGGGAAGCTTCCAGGCCACGCTCAAGGACGGCAGCACGGTGGAAGTGGAGCCCGTCTTCGCACGGCTGCGGCGCCACCTCGAGCAGTACACGCCCGAGCGAGCGGGAGAAATCTGCGAGATCCACCCGGACAACATTCGCAAGCTGGCGCGCAAGGTCGCGACCCGGAAGACCAAGATCTTCATCGGTTGGAACTCGGGGAAGTACTACCACGGCGACCTGATGGAGCGCGCCATGGCGCTGCTGCTGGGCCTGACGGGGAACTGGGGCAAGAAGGGAACCGGAACCCGCTCCTGGGCGGTGATGGGGATGGACGGCAACGTCTTCATGTCACGCAAGGAGGGACCCGGACAGGAGGCGGCTCAGAAGCACATCGCCGGCCTCATCGCCATGCGACGGCTCGTCGCTTCCACAGACCCCACGATGACTCTGGAGATGATCCAGAATCGTGTCGCCGAGCAGGCGGTCGAGCTCGGCGGCATGGGGAACACCATGCCGCCCGCCTTCCTCTGGTACCACCAGTGCGGCTACAAGGAGCGCTGGGACGACCCGGAGAACAACGATCCCAGCATGAAGCGAAGCTTCAGCGAGTATCTGAAGGAAGCCACCGACAAGGGCTGGTGGGACGAGAGCTATGCCAAGGCCTACGAAACCGTGGAGCCGCGCGTGCTCTTCGAAGCGGGTGGCAACATTCTGCGCCGGCAGCGTGGCGGACAGAAGATGCTGCTCAAGCACCTGTGGCCGAAGCTCAAGATGATCGTGTCAGTGGACTACCGCCTCAGCACCACGGGTCTCTTCTCTGACTACGTCCTGCCCGCGGCGCAGCACTACGAGAAGCTGGGCAATAGCATGCCCTCCATCCACCACCTGAACTGGGTGCTCTGCGATCGCGCAGTCGAACCGCTGGATCAGTCACTGCCCGACTGGGAAATCGGCGTGCGGCTCCTCGAGAAGATCGAGGCAGCAGCGCGCAAGCGCGGCATGAAGGATTACGTGGACCGCAAGGGCGTTACGCGCAGCCTCGAAAACCTCGCGGACCGCGCCACGCAGGGCGGGGTGCTTCGCGACGAGGAAAAGCGCATGGACGAGTACCTGCGTGACAACGCAGTCTACGGTGTCCTGCCCAAGGGCTCGAATCTGGAGACACTGCGCGAGAAGGGACAGGTGCGCTTCACCAACTGGGGCATGGTGGGACACGGGATCTCGCAGGCTTCGACCATCCGACCCGACGAGGTGCACAACCCGCTTCGCTGGCATACCGAAGACAAGGTCCCCTACGACACGCTGGTGCGAAGAGCGCAGTACTACATCGACCACGAGTGGTTCCTCGAGGCCGAAGAAGCACTCCCGACCCACAAGGAGCCGCCCAATCACGGTGGAGCGAATCGTCGCTTCATGATGACCAGCGGGCACAATCGCTGGAGCATCCACTCCATGAACCTGACCAACAACATCATCCAGAACACCCACCGCGGCGAGCCCTTCGTATTCCTCAACGACAAGGACGCGGCCGAGCTCGGCATCGAGAACGGCGAGCAGGTGAAGATGGTGAGCAATGCGGGCGAGATGCTGATCTCCGCCAAGCTGACGCCCTCGTGCAGGCCCGGCCAAGTCATCGTCTACAACGGCTTCGAACCGTACATGCACGAGAACTGGTATAGCCAGGCCGACATCGAGCCGGGGCACATCAAGCACCTCGGTCTGGTGGGCAACTATGGGCAGCTCAAGTACCGGCCGCTCAGCTGGCAACCGATTCCGGCAGACCGCGCGGTGCGAGTGGACGTAGAAAAGGTCGGCTGAACGAAAGAGCCATCACCGATAGGACCGGACTCGAGAGAGGAGCGACGGAAGATGGGGAATACGACGGAATCCAAGCGGCAGCTCGCCTGGGTCTTCGATCTGAACAAGTGCACCGGTTGCCAGACCTGCTCGGTGGCGTGCCGGGTGCTCTGGAACGACGGCGAACAGGGAGCCGACCACCAGTGGTGGATGACCGTGAACACGAAGCCGGGCGCCGGAACCCCGAAGGACTGGGAGAAGATGGGCGGCGGCTACGACGCACAGGGGAATCCGCAGCTCGGCCACTTGCCGTCTCCTGAGGAGTTCGGAGGGGGCTGGGACTACAACTACGACGAGGTGCTGCGGGGCGGTGGCGGTCGCAGCGTGCACCTCAAGAAGACGGCGGGCAGTCAGTCCTGGGGCATGAACTGGGACGAAGACGAGGGGGGAGGCGAATTCCCCAACGCCTACTTCTTCTATCTACCCCGCCTCTGCAACCACTGCAGCGAGCCCTCCTGTGTAGAGGCCTGTCCGAGCGGCGCGCTGTTCAAGCGCGAGGAAGACGGGCTGGTGCTGCGCGATGAGACGCAGTGCGGCGGCTCACAAGATTGCGCGCGGGCCTGCCCGTACAAGAAGGTCTACTTCAACGAGGCCAGGAAAGTGAGCCAGCACTGCATCGGCTGCTTCCCGCGGCTCGAGCAGGGCGTGGCGCCGGCCTGCGTTCGCCAGTGCCCGGGCCGCGCAGCCTTCGTCGGCTTCCTGGACGATGAGGCGAGCTACGTCCACAAGCTGGTGAAGAAGTGGGAGGTCGCACTCCCGCTCCATCCCGAGATGGGTACCAAGCCGAACGTCTACTACGTGCCACCGCTCTCGCCGGCCCCGCTGCGTGAGGACGGCAGCTACGACGAAGGCGGGAATCGCATCCCGCCGAGCTACCTCGAAGACCTCTTCGGCAATCGAGTCCACGGCGCCATGGACGTGCTTCGCACGGAGCTCGACGCCAAACGCCGAGGTCGGGACTCGGAGCTGATGGACCTGCTGATCCTGTACCGCTGGGAGGACTGCCTCGGTCACCTCTCGCGCGATCCAGCCGAGATCGTCTGGGAGTAGACGGCGCTACAACAGCGAGTGTCCTGTCTCAGAAGTTCGCGGCAGCGCGGGCCGCGCGACGGCCGAAGAAAGTGCCGTCGCCAAGAGAGAGGCCGCTGCTGTAGCCCCCGACCGCCAGCCCCGAGGTCGAGCGTCCGGCTCCGAAGAGGCCCGGAATCGGATCGCCGACGGGATCGAGCACCCGGCCGTCCACGTCGGTGCGAAGTCCACCCAACGTGAACACGGCGTACAGGCCCTTCTCGGTGGTGCAGTCGAAGGCGCCGTAAGGCGGCTTGTTGAGCGGCTGGATGTACTCCGGGTTCTTGCGAAAGACCGGATCCTCTCCGCGCTCGGCGTGGCGGTTGTAGACGGCCATCGTCGCCTCGAGGCTCCCGGCGGGCAGAGCCAGCTCGGACTCGAGTTCGCCAAAGCTCTCGCCGACCCCCGCCACCTCGCCGAAGTACTCGGGCTTCTCGAAGATCTCATCGTCGACGATGAGCCAGGCTCGACCGTCGTTCCGGAGCAGGGCCCGCTCACCCAGGCGTCCGTAGTAGGTGTCCTCGGGAACAAAGCGCTGCCCTTGAGCGTTGACCATGACGCCGCGCTTGAGACCCCACGGCTGGGTGATGGGAAGCGAGATCGAGATCGCGTCCATGTGCAGTGTGGCGCCGCCCGCAGCGACGCCGAGTCTGATTCCACTGCCGTCGTCACCGTCGGCGGCGACTCGCGCCGCGCAGCGGCGCGCCAGCGGGGCATGGTGTTCGAGCATCTCGTCGTTGAGCACGAAGCCACCGGTGGTGATGACCACGCCCCCGCGGACTCGGATACTGCGCTCCTCTCCAAACGTCTCCGCCACGACACCCACCACGTGACCATCGGGCTCCTGATACAGAGCCGTACAGCGGGTGTTGGCGGCCAGTCGCGCCGGGCTGCGGTCCACCGCCTCACAGAGAACCTTCATCAGGAGGGGACCTCCCTGCTGCTCGATCTGCGGGACGTGCCCTCGCGGTGCGGGCTTCGCAATCTCACAGAAGGGATGGACTCGCTCGGCGCCCGACCACACCAGCCCATCGTCCGTGGGTGGCTCGCCGCTGCACCCGTGGTA
Organism: Deltaproteobacteria bacterium; assembly: GCA_029261835.1. Lineage (GTDB taxonomy): Bacteria > Myxococcota_A > UBA9160 > UBA9160 > UBA4427 > JAJDAO01. The sequence goes on from JAJDAO010000072.1 coordinate 214,216, forward strand.
GTAGGTCTGCTTGAACGGCACACGCTGGGCGACGAGCCAATCGTAGTGAGCCACCGAGCCCTCGCAGTACAGGCGTGTCTTGGCCTCGTCGGGGCTGTCGCCACACGACGCCATCAGATACTTGAACATCTCCTCTGCGGAGTCCTCGAAGCCGCACGCGGTCTGGAGCGCGGTGCCCCCGCCCAGGTAGATGACACCTCCCGACATGGCTGAAGTGCCACCGCCACCGCCCGCCCGTTCGAGCACCAGCGTCCGTGCGCCGCCGTGAGACGCCTCGAGAGAGGCGGCCGCACCAGCGGCGCCCAGCCCAACGACAAGGACATCCACCTCCTCGTGCCAGCTCGCAACCTCGTTGGGATCGCGGATGATCTTGGACATATACCCTCCCTCGAAAACCTCGAACCGCCGCGCGCGACCGCCGCGCTGGCGGCGCGTTGGCCGAGCCCGACGCTACCCCAGGTCGTCGTTGACCATCGCCGCTACGTTGAAGCCCGAGTCGACGGCCTGATGAGTGCCCGCACCGCGGCCGCCAGCGTCGCAGCCAACGAGATAGAGGCCGGGCAGCGGTGTGCGCGCATCGGGCTTGGACCTGCCCACCTGTCCCACGATCTGCGCCAAGCCGACTGCCTCACCACCTTGGCCAGGCAGTACCGAGTCTCGGCTCAGGCCCGAGATCTGCCGCGCACCGTAGGGCTCGCGGCGGATGATGTGTCGGCGAAAACCCGGCCAGAGCTCGTCGATCACCGCCTCACCCCGACGGATCGCCTCCTCGGCCATCGGCGAGTCCGGATCGGGCGAACAGAACATCTGACAGTTCGCGATCTGGTGACCGGGCAGGGGCGAGAGCGAGGGGTCGAACTCCGAGGGCACGTCAATCGCGACGAGCGGCACATCGGGCCAGTCCCCCGCCTCCATGCGAGCAAAGCGCTCGTCGTCGAGCCAGCTCTGATCGGAGAAAATGGGGATGAGGGCGGCATCGAAGACGCGGGCATCGAGCACATAGCGACAGCCAGCGATCGCCCAACTGGGCTCCAGCGATTCCACGCGAGCGACGTAGTCGGCGGGGAAATGCTCGCTTCCCGCCAGGCGCAAGACCGTAGGCTGAATACCCGCGTTCGAGATGATCGCGCGAGCGTGCAGCTGCCCCTCGTCTGTTTCGATTCCGACGGCCCGTCCATCCTCGATGATGACGCGCTCCACGCGTTGCTTCGTAATGTACACGCCGCCGCGTTCCACCACGTACTCGGCACACGCCTCGGCGACGCGTCCGTAGCCGCCAACGTGGTATCGCCCCACACCGCCAAGCACTTGCTGCCGCATCGTATAGATCGCCTCCGACGCGGCAAGGCGGTCGACCGCCACGACAAAGAGCGTGTTCAAGTTCATGCAGAGCTGGCTGACCAGCGCCGCGGACAGCCCGAAAGGACGAATCCAGTCGAGCATACCGACATCCTCGAGTGCGGCGAGATCCTCGCCCTCTAGTGTCAGCACCGCTGCATAGAGCCTGCCGAGGGCGGCGAGATCCTCGTCCGAGGCGTCGAAGACGCGGCGCAAGTTGTCCATCTCGTCGGCGCTGCCAGTTTGCTGGAGCGCGCTGTACATCGAGCGCCACTCGCCGCTCACGGCCTTGTAGCGCAGCGACGCGGCCTCACCCTCTGGAATCACGAAGGGCACGCGATCGGCAATGTCGAGTGCCTCGACGAGCTCATCAAAGCGCGAGTTCCGGGCCGGAATCCCGACCGCGCCGAACATCTCGAAGCGGTAGCCCTTGCGGTCGACCGTCTGGGCCTTCCCGCCAGCCACCAATGTCTTCTCGACGAGCGCCACGCGCCGCCCCGAGAGTGCCAGAAGAGCGGCTACGGTCGCACCGCCGTAGCCCGCCCCGATGACGCAAACGTCGTAGTCCTTCATGCCCCCCCCATACTGGTCCGGGATCGATTCTCGCGCCCCTCGGTCAGAACCGCCAGTGTCCCCGGACAACATGGCATCGCGAAGCCCGTTGCGGCGCTCGAAAGCGCGACTGGCGGAGAGAGGGGGGGCTTCCGCATCCTCTCGACCGCCCGCTCCGCTCGGGGAGGCCGGCAATCGCGCGCGACCTGATCGCGTGAGGAGGGATGACAACATGCCCGTTTCAGATCACGTCGATCTCGAACAGTTCATGCGAGGCGTCAAGCGACGCAACCCGGGACAGTCCGAGTTCCATCAGGCCGTTCAAGAGGTAGCCGAGGATGTCTTCGATTTCATTGCCGACAAAGCGGCGTACCACGAGTACCAGGTCCTGCGGCGCATGGCCGAGCCAGACCGTGTTGTGAGCTTCCGCGTCTGCTGGGAGGACGACAACGGCAGCATCCGCGTGCAGCGTGGCTGGCGGGTACAGAACAACAACGCAATCGGCCCCTACAAGGGCGGCCTCCGTTTCCACGCCAGCGTCAACGAGAGCATCCTCAAGTTTCTGGCCTTCGAGCAGACCTTCAAGAACAGCCTCACCGGACTGCCCATGGGGGGTGCCAAGGGGGGCGCCAACTTCAATCCGAAGGGCAAGTCGGACCACGAGGTGATGCGCTTCTGCCAGTCGTTCATGACCGAGCTCTACCGGCATGTCGGTGACGACGTCGACGTGCCGGCCGGCGACATCGGCGTGGGCGCGCGTGAGATCGGCTACATGTTCGGCCAGTACAAGCGAATCACGAATCGCTTCGCCGGCGTGCTGACTGGCAAAGGACTCGAGTACGGCGGCAGCCTGATTCGCACCGAGGCAACCGGCTACGGTGCCGTCTACTTGATGCAGAAGATGCTCGAGCGGATCGGCGACAGCGTCGAGGGCAAGATCTGCGCGGTCTCGGGCTCTGGAAACGTGGCGATCTACGCCGCGGAGAAGATCAACCAGTTCGGCGGTAAGGTCGTCACGCTCTCGGATTCATCGGGCTTCGTCCACGATCCGGCCGGCATCTCTGAGGACCGTCTCGAGTGGGTCAAGGAGCTCAAGACAGTACGCCGGGGACGCATTTCCGAGTATGCGGACGAGTTCGGGTGCAGCTTCCACGCGGGCGAGCGGCCGTGGAGAGTGTCGTGTGAGCTCGCCCTTCCATGCGCGACGCAGAACGAGATCAGCGGCAGCGAGGCCCGCATGCTGGTCGAGAACGGCTGCATCGGCGTCTCGGAGGGAGCGAACATGCCGACCGAGCTCGAGGGCGTCGGCGTCTTCAAGGACGCGCGCATCCTCTACGGTCCCGCCAAGGCGGCCAATGCGGGTGGGGTGGCGGTGTCGGGCCTCGAAATGAGCCAGAACAGCGCCAAGATATCGTGGAAGGAAGACGAGCTGCAGAAGTTGCTGCGAGACACCATGACGGGCATTCACGACCGGTGCGCCGAGTATGGTGGCGTCGCGGGCAGCAGCCACATCGACTACGTGAAGGGGGCCAACATCGCGGGCTTCGTCAAAGTCGGCGATGCCATGCTCGCATACGGTGTGGTCTGACGCGACCCGCGAGCGGGGCTCAGTCCCGGCTCGCCAGGAAGATTCGAAGCACGTACCAGAACATCAGCGCCACCGAGGCAAAGAGCTGCAGGGCACCGGCGACATAGCGGTCCTCTGGATAGTGGTGCAGGACATTCGAGGTGTCGTAGAGAATCGCAGCGCCCGCCAGACCGACCATCGCCACCGAGAACCAGGTGCCAAGATCGAAGCCGAAGAGGATCCCCGCCACGATGGCGATGATCGCCACGGCGAAGCCCCAGCGCAGCGCACCTGCGAGGAAGGAGAAGTCCTTACGGGTGGTGAACGCCACCGCAGTCAGGCCAGCAAAGCCGAGCAACGTGACCAGGGCCGCGCTGGTGATCATGCCCGGGGCCACGGAGTTGGCGAGGTGCAGCAGCGGCACGAAAATAATGGCTTCAGCCAGCACGAAGCCCGCGAGTGCCAGATACTGCGAGGTCAGGGATTCGGACCTCGCGGCCACCCGGCTGGCGACCCAGCTCACCAACATGAAGGCGCCCAGAACCATCAGCCAGGAACCCCGCATCATGACCGCTGCAATGCTCTCCGCCAGCCCGCTGCTGAAGAGGTAGACCTCGATCAGCGTGAAGCCCACGATGGAGCCCATCAGGTGGTTGTAGGTGCGGGTGATGAACTCGGCCCGGGTGTCACTGCTGCACTGCCCGACCGGGATATAGTCGCGTGAAACCGAGTACGGGTCACTCATGGCATTCCTCCCGGGCGCTGCGCCGCGGATAGGGGCGCCCGCGCGAGTATGCCGCCTCCGGGCGGACGTTGCACCGTGGGCGCCGCCGCGCTGGCCGAGCCGGCCGCGCAAGGCGGGGTCACCAGGCAGGCGCAGTGCGTCGCGCGAACACCGGAACATCGCTAGGCTTTTTGCCGCATGTTCAACGCCCTTCGCTCATGGGAAGTCGCTGCCGCGAGCCGGCTGCCAGCGACAGAGACTCAGATCGGACCACTTCATCGAGCGAAGGCGAACAGAAGATCAAGAGGAGGGGGGAGATCGTGATGCGAAGAAGAATGCGTGCTTGGCGTCTCTGCTGCGTGCTCGTCCTGGCCCTCGGGCTCCCCGCCAGTGGGCAGGCGGAGGTCGAGTGGAGCGCTGGCATGGGGGGGCAGTTCGGAGGCGACTACACCGTCGAGGGCGTCGGTGACATCGAGACGGACGGCGGCTTCCTGCAGAGGCTCGGCATCAATTGGTTCCCGTCGCAACACATCGGGTTCGGTGGCTATTTCCTCTTCTCGACTGCGAGCAGCGGATTCCATGGCGACATCTACGTCGCCGAAATAGGCATCTCGATTCAGCCTCGCCTGACGCTCGAGAATGTCGTCGGGGAAGTGGACTTTCTCCTAACCCCGGACGTGATGGTCGGCTACCGGGGCACGTTCCCAGAGGCGGGAGACAACGCTCACGGCCTCGGCCTGAACCTGGGTCTGAACCTTCGAGCTCGCTGGGACAACGGCTTCTCGGTCTTCCTCGAGCCGGGCTTCCTGACACAGCCGGTGGGCGGGAACGACGCGGCCGACGTGACCTTCTCGCCCATCGGGTACGCGATTGTCGGTGTGGGGGCAGCCTTCTAGTGGGCGTCACGGGATGACGATCACGACACCTTCGGCGCCCAGCTCTACGTCCGCGGACTCGCGGCCCGTATCGCTGGGCGCCGCGCGCCTGACAATGGACCCGGCGCCCGCGTACCCGAGCGCGATGGTGAACGTCACGAATCGCTGCAACTTGAAGTGCCAGCACTGCTTCGTCTTTCGAGACGGAAACCCGAACGAGCTCGCGGGTGAGATGAAGCCCGAACGCGTGCTCTCCGAGCTGCGGCGCCTGCGCGACCGACACGGGCTACGCCGCATGCTGTGGATGGGCGGCGAGCCCATGCTGCGTTGGCGCACGCTCGAGAAGGGCCTGCTGCTCTTCGAACACAACACCATCACGACCAATGGAACCGTTCCGCTGAAGGACTTCGGGCCGGACCTCATCTACGTGATCTCTCTGGACGGCCCGCGAGCCATCAACGACTCGGTACGCGGCGAGGGCGTCTTCGATCAAGTGATGAAGACGCTGTCCGCCATCGCGGACGACTTCCGGCCCACTGTGATGATCCAGTGCGTGGTGCACCGCGAAAACCAGGACCACCTCGCCGAGCTGGCAGAGGAGCTACTCCCCACCAGGGCCGAGGGACTGACGTTCAGCTTCTACGTACCGCGCGCCGGAGAGATCTCGTCCAGGGCGTGGGCGGACAACCAGGAACGGGAGACCGCGATCGAGATCGTCTTCGATCTCAAGCGCCGCTATCCGGAATTCATCTGGAACTCGAGCCGAAGCCTCGATCTGATGCGCCCCGCGACCGCCAAGCTCGTCACCGACAACTGCCCGCTGCTACAGCTGGCGCTTCCGCTCTACATCGAGGGGGACGACTTCACCACTCCCTTCTGCTGCTACGGAAACGATGTCGACTGCGATCGCTGCGGAGCCTGGGGCGTCTTCTCCACAGCGTGCAAGATCCCCGGTCCGTGGGATTCGCCGAGCACCTGACTCCGCGTCGCGCTCGCATCACGGCGGAGCAGCGGGGCCCCCCATCGTGTAGACTCGCCACGCGGCCAGCGGGCTCTCGGAATGGGCTCGTCGCGATGCCCGGCGTCAGAGACCACGCGTCCCACACAGGGATTCAGCGCTTTACCCCCAACGCAGCGGACGCCGAGATGGAAGAGCTCACACCCTACTGGCTGCCCTTCACGCCCAACCGGCTGTTCAAGAAGGAACCGCGGCTGCTGACGCGCGCCGAGGGCATGTATTTCTGGAACGCCCAAGGAGACCGGCTCCTCGACGGCTGCTCGGGACTGTTCTGCTGCGCGCTCGGCCACGGTCGGCGCGAGATCATCGACGCGATCTCACAGCAGTACGCCGAGCTCGACTTCAGCCCCCCCTTCCAGTACAGCCACCCGCGCGCCCTCGAGCTCGCCGGCATGCTGGCCGACGTCACACCCACGCACCTCGATCGCATCTTCTTCACGAACTCGGGCTCAGAGGCAGTCGACACCGCCATGAAGATCGCGCTGCTCTACCACCGCAGCCGCGGTGAGGGACAGCGGCAGCGATTCGTGAGTCGCGAGCGCGCCTACCACGGCGTGAACTTCGGCGGCGTCTCGCTCAGCGGCATGGTGAAGAACCGCGAGAGCTTCGGCCCCGGACTGCCGGGAGTCGTCCACATGCGGCACACCTGGCTCGAGGCCAACCGTTTCGCGCGTGGGCAGGGCGAGCACGGCGCCGAGCTTGCAGATGACTTGCGGCGCTTCGTGAATCTCTACGGCGCCGACACGATCGCGGCCTGCTTCGTCGAGCCGATCGCCGGCTCGACCGGCATCCTCGTGCCGCCGCGGGGCTACTTGAAGCGGCTGCGCGAGATCTGCGACGAGCACGGCATCCTGCTCGTATTCGACGAGGTCATCACCGGTTTTGGGCGCACCGGCAAGGCCTTCGCTGCCGACAGCTTCGAGGTGACTCCGGACATCATCACGATGGCGAAGGCCATCACCAATGGCGTCATTCCAATGGGCGCAGTGGCGGTCGCCAAGGACGTCTACGAGTGCATCACCGCCGCGGCGCCGGAGGGCATGATCGAGTTCTTCCACGGCTATACCTACTCCGCACATCCGCTGGCCTGTGCCGCGGGAATCGCGGCCCAGAAGATCTACCGCGAGGAAGGCATCTTCGAACGCGCTGCGCGGCTCGCGCCCCACTTCGAGCAGCGCGTCTTCGAGCTGAGCAAGCTGCCGATCGTGCAAGATATCCGTAGCTATGGGCTGCTGGCTGGGATCGACCTCGAACCGGGCGAGAGCGCGGGTGCCAGGGGGTACGCAGCACTTCAACGCTTCTTCGCAGCGGGGCTGGTGGTGCGCGTCACCGCCGATACGATCATCCTGGCCCCAGCCCTGATCGCTGAAACCGAACAGTTGGACCGCATTCTGGAGATCGTGTCCCAGGTGCTGACTTCGCTGTGATTTCACCCTGACACTGGGAAAGACACCATGACGCAAATGACATCTTCCGAGGCCTTCGTCGAACAGCTCGTCGCAGAGGGTGTAAGCGACGTATTCGGGATCGTGGGCTCTGCCTATATGGACGCGCTCGATCTATTCCCGCCCGCCGGGATTCGCTTCATCTCTGTGGCGCACGAGCAGAACGCAGCCCACATGGCCGACGGCTATGCGCGGGCCACCAATCGCCACGGCGTCTGCGTGGGACAGAATGGGCCGGGCATTACCAACTTCGTCACCGCCATCGCCGCGGCCTACTGGGCACACTCCCCAGTCGTCGCCATCACGCCGGAGACGGGCAGCACCACCATGGGGCTCGGCGGCTTCCAGGAAACCAACCAGCTGCCGATCTTCAGCGACATCACGAAGTTTCAGGCACATGTGAGCCGGCCGGACCGCATCGCGGAGTTCACGCATCGCGCATTCACCATCGCCATGGCGGAGCGCGGGCCAGTGCAGCTCAATATCCCACGCGACCACTTCTACGGAGAATTCGACGCCCACATCGCGCCGGCCCAGCGCGTCGAACGCGGCCCGGGCGGCGACGAGAGCCTCGCGCAGGCGGTCGAGATCCTGGCTGCCGCCGATTTCCCGGTCATCCTAATGGGCGGCGGCGTCATCATGTCTGGAGCAGGCGACGCAGCTCGAGCACTGGCCGAGCACCTTCAAGCGCCGGTGGTCACCAGCTACCAGCACAACGACGCCTTCCCGGCATCTCATCCACTGATGTGCGGCCCGCTCGGCTATCAAGGGTCGAAGACAGCCATGCGCATCATCGCGCAGGCCGATGCGATTCTGGCACTGGGAAGCCGCCTCGGTCCGTTCGGCACGTTGCAGCAGTATGGCATCGACTACTGGCCCGAGAATGCGCGCGTCGTGCAGGTCGATACGGACCATCGCGTGCTCGGGCTGGTGAAGGACGTGGCTGTGGGGATCCATGGCGATGCCCGGGCCACGGCTGGTGCACTGCTGGAACGGCTTTGCGCGCTGGGAGAAGGCGTACGCTGCTTGCGCACCACCGCGAAGCGAACCGCCGAGATCGAGACACAGCGAAAGGATTGGGAGAGCGAGCTGGACGAGCTGTCGAGTGGGCAGGGAACACCGATGCCGCCGCGCCGCGCGCTGCGCGAGCTCGAGAGAGCGATGCCGAGCAACGCCATGGTGACGACCGACATCGGCAACATCTGCTCGGTGGCGAACAGCTACCTACGCTTCGAGCAGCCGCAGAGCTTCTTCGCCCCGATGCAATTCGGCAACTGCGGCTACGCTTTCCCCACCGCCATGGGGGCCAAGATTGCCAGACCCGAGCGGCCCGCCGTCGCCTACGTGGGTGATGGCGCCTGGGGCATGAGCCTGACCGAAGTGATGACGTGCGCGAGAGAGAACATTCCCGTCACCGCGGTCGTATTCAACAATGGCCAGTGGGGCGCGGAGAAGAAGAACCAGATCGACTACTACGGTGATCGTTACGTGGGCACGAACCTCGAAAACCCGAGCTTCGCCGCCATCGCCCGGGCCATGGGAGCTGACGGCGTCACGGTCGATCAAGCCGATCAGGTGGGGGACGCGCTGCGCGCCGCCACGGCGTCCGATCGCTGCACGGTTCTGGAGCTGATGGTCGACCGCGAGCTCGCCGAGCCGTTCCGTCGGGACGCGCTACGCGACCCCGTCCGGCTGCTCGAGAAGTATCGAGACTTCGTCGCTCGCTGAGGGGGCGGCACGGCTCACCGCCCAAAGGGCCTCCGATCTGGGAAGACGCACCAAACCCATGCAGATCCTCGTGCTCAATTGCGGTTCGTCCTCGGTCAAGTTCGCACTGCTCGACGCAGCGACGGAGGAAGAGCAAGTCCGGGGCGTGGCGGAGAATCTGGACGCCAGCCATCCACCCCGACTTCGTTGGAGAGATGGCGGCGGCCAGCACTCGCGCGCACTCGAAGCCGCCGATCACCAGACCGCCCTCAATGAGATCTGCGCCCTGCTGCGATCGGACCGCGAACAGTGGCATGCAATCAACGCCGTCGGCCATCGCGTGGTTCACGGCGGTGAGGCGTTCACCCGCTCGGCGCTGATCGATGTCTCGGTGGTGGAGCGCATCGCGGCCCTCTCGCCCCTTGCGCCACTCCACAATCCGCTGAACCTGCTCGGGATACACACGCTGCGAGAGGCTCTTCCCGCGCTGCCCCATGTGGCGGTCTTCGACACAGCCTTTCACCAGACGTTGCCGCCGAGAGCCTTCCACTACGCGCTGCCGCAGAAGCTCTACCGCGAGCTTGGCGTGCGGCGCTACGGCTTCCACGGAAGCTCCCACGCCTACGTCGCACACGAAGCGATTCGGCGCCTCGACCTCGATCTCGCCGAGAGCGCCGTCATCACGGCGCATCTGGGCAATGGCTGTAGCGCGACGGCGGTCGACGGCGGTCGCAGCGTCGACACCAGTATGGGCTTGAGTCCGCTCGAGGGTCTGGTGATGGGGACCCGCTCCGGCGATGTCGACCCCGGGCTGCACGAGCTTCTCGCAAGACGCCTCGGCCTCGACATCTCGGGCACCACGGACCTCTTGAATCGCGAGAGTGGGCTACTCGGCGTATCGGGCCTGAGCAATGACATGCGAACGCTCTGGCAGCGGGCGGAGAGTGGAGACGAGGACGCAGGCCTGGCGGTCGAGCTCTTCTGCTATCGGCTGGCGAAGTACGTGTCAGCGTTGGTCGTGCCACTCGGGCGCCTGGACGCGCTGGTGTTCACCGGCGGCATCGGTGAAAACGCCGCGGGGATTCGAGAGCGCGTACTCGCGCTGCTCGGACACCTCGGCATGCGCGTGGACGCGGAGCGCAACGCGAAGCATGGAGAGGGATCCAAGGGTGTCATCAGCGACGCTGGACCGCCGGTGGCCCTGGTTATTGCCAGTGACGAAGAGCTGCTGATCGCACGCGAGACGGCGGCCGAGCTCGCGCAAAGCCCCGCCCCATAGAGAGCGATCTCCTCTTCACCGCCATGGGACTTCTGAAAGTCGATGACGCCGGGGAGATCCAGGGCTGCACGCGCATCGGTATTCGCCAGCATGAGTCCCAGGCCGGTGAAGATCAGTGCACAGCAGGAATAGCCGAGCCGGTGTACCCACTTGGCATTCGACATGTCGGTATCTCGTCCTCTCGCCTTCTGGATGCGCTAGCGAATCATCACCGCCCCGCCGTCCACCGGCAGCGTCTGCCCCGTGACGTAGCGGGCATCATCACTCGCCAGGAAGACCGCTACCGGTCCGATGTCCCGCTCGCAGTCGCCGATGCGTGCGATGGGTTGGCCCGCGGTCATGTGCTCTTCCATATGCGGGGCGTTCTCGAGGAACGCCGCGACGCCGGGAGACTTCGCAAAGGGACAGATGATGTTGACGTTGATGCCGTCGGCGCCCCACTCGCGCGCCGCCGTCTTGCTGAGGGCGCGGATCGCCTCCTTGTTGGCGCCGTAGGCACCCTGGCCCGCCATACCGTCCAGGCCGGCACCGGACGCGATGTTGATGATTCGTCCCCCGCGCTGCTTCAGATGCGGCTGGCAGACTTGCATGAAGTAGTACGTACCGCGAAATCCCGTGTTGAAACACTGGTCGACGATTTCGTCCGTATGCTCCATTAGCGGGACCGGCAAGAGCGGAGCGCGGTGCGCGTTGTTGACGAGGATGTCGAGCTGCCCGAAAGCCTCGAGCGCGCTCGCAACCGCAGCTTCTACGCTGCTTCGCGAGCTGACATCGCAGCGGGCGAAGTGCGCGCGCTGGCCCAGCGCTTCGATCTCGTCGACGACCTTCGTACCCGACTCGGCATTCAGATCGACGATGACGACGCGCGCCCCCTCACGCGCCAACGCCAGCGCAATGCCGCGGCCCACACCTTGGCCCGCTCCGGTGACGATCGCGACCCTTCCCTCGAGTCTTGCGCTCATATCTTCCTCACTCTGCTGCTCCGGACATCGGGAGCTCTGGCATCTTCTCCGCCGCCGTCTCGCTGGACGGGCTCGGGACTTGCGAGAAGAGCTGGCCGCTGCGGCACTCGTCTCGCGCTACAGGGCTCCCGCACCCGCCGAAGGGTCTGCAGCATTGCGGATGATCTGGCCGTAGTAGCGAACAACGTTGGCATAGTTCGCCACCGCGACGCGCTCGTTGGTGCCATGGATCCGCGCCATGTCTGCCTTGCTGACGCGCCAGGGAACAAAGCGATAGACATCTCGCGAGATGACTTCATAGTGACGGGAGTCGGTTCCGCCCAACACCAGGCCGGGCGCCACCACGACGTCGGGGAACACCTCGCGAACGGAGCGCTCGATGACGCGAAAGCCGTCCGCCTCAGGCGAGGAAACCCGGGAGGGCTCGTTGCCCGCATCGTCCAACGGCTCCACGCTGACCGCCGGATCCTCGACCACGCTGCGCGCGTGGGCGAGAACGCTCTCGAGACTGTCGCCCGGCATAATCCGGAAGTTGACGACGGCGTAGGCTTCAGTCGGCAGCACATTCTCTTTGACGCCGCCGCGAATGATGGTCGGGGCCGTGGTCGTTCGCAGCATGGCGTTCGTGGCGGCGCTTCGCTCCATCACGGTCGTGATCACCGGCCCCGTCAGCCAGCGATTGGCGAGGGCCAGGCGCATGCCGAGGCCCATCTCGGGCACCAGGAAATCGAACAACTCTTCGATCGGCCCGTCGGGCGCGATCGGCATCGGGCTCGCCTCGAGGGCCGCGACCGCGCGCGCCAGGGCGCCGAGCGTCGTCTCGCGTGGTGGCGTCGCCGAATGGCCGCCGCGAACGCGCGCGGTGAGGCGCAGGGAGACGTAGCCCTTCTCCGCGAGACCGACCAACGCGATGGGCTTCTCGAAGCCGGGCATGATGCCCTCGACGATCACCATTCCCTCGTCGATCGTGTAAGCGAGCCTTACGCCCCGCTTCTCGAGCAGCTTCGCGATGCGGAGGGCACCTTCGAAGCCTCCAACCTCCTCGTCGTGCCCGAAGGCGAGATAGATGGTTCGCGCCGGAGCCGTGAAGCCACTGGCGATCAAGGCTTCGATCGCCTCGAGGGACGCCGTAACGGAAGACTTCGTGTCTATGGCACCGCGACCCCAGACGTAGCCATCCGCAATGACGCCGCCAAAGGGGGGGTGCACCCACTCGCCCTCGGTTCCTGGCTCTACCGGCACAACATCGAGATGCGACATCAGCATGATGGGCTCGCGTGTCGCGTCCGTTCCCTGCCAGCGATAGAGAAGTGAGTAACCGTTCACCCGCTCGCGGCTGAGCGTCTGATGAACGAGCGGATAGAGCTGCTCGAGCCGGGCGTGGAGCGCCAGAAAAGTCGCGCCATCGAAGTCGGCGGGATTCTGATGGGAGATCGTCTCGAGCTTCAGAACCTCCGCCAGGCGGCGAACCACGGCGCTCTCGTCCACGTCAATGGTTGCGACCGGGGGAAAGCTGCCCTGCCTCGACTCGAGCAGCAGCGCGTTGCCGGCGAACACGGCAACGAGAATGCCGAACACCGCCAGCACGATCACCAGAAATCGCTTCACGACCACCTCGCTTGTTGCTTGTCGAGAAAGGCGCCCACCACGTCGTTGAAGTGGTCCGCGTCCTCGAAGTAGCTCGAGTGGCCGACATCGGGGAAGTGAGCCAGCTCGGATCCGGGAATACGCGCGGCCACGTCCTCGAGCACCGCGGGTGCAAAGAGCTGATCCCGAGCAGCCGAGATGACGAGCGTCGGGACGTCGTAGCAAGCGAGCGCCTCTTCGGGCAGCTGCGCCGCCGAATCGGAGAAAGTCGCGAACGCCTGCAGCTCGAGACCCGGATTCAAGGCAGAGATCTGGTCGTAGAGAAACGCCATGGCGGGCTCGCGCTCGGGGTAATCGGGCGCCAACGCCGCGTTGCCCCGGATGCCCTCGCTGCCGATCCGGCTGCCGATGTGCGCACGCGCCTCGGCGGCCTTCTCCGTGTCGAGCCCGCCGGGCGTCCCACTGAGCACGAGTGCGACGACTCGCTCGGGACTCTGCACGGCCATCGGAAGCCCCGTCCAGCCCCCCATCGACTGGCACACCAGCGCGGCCCGCTCGATCTGCTCGCGATCGAGGATGGCTCGTAGATCATCGGGGAAGCGGGCTGGATGAAAGTCATCCGTCTCGCAGCTCGAGCGGCCGAAGCCGCGATGGTCGAATGCCAGAACGCGGTAGCCCCGCCCGACGAAGAACGGGACCTGCTGCCACCAGCTCAGCGCGCTCCCCCCCATGCCATGGGCGAATACGATCGCGGGGCCCTCCCCTTGCACCTCGTAGTAGATCTCGCATCCGTGGCTGGGGGCACTCGGCATGGGCGAAGCCTACCACGAGTCATGGCTCGTGCGGCCACGGCGGACAGAGCATCTTCTTGGCACGAAGTGCCTCGGTCGGCTTCACTGTGGGGAGAAACGTGAGTGCGCGCTCGAAATAGGGGAGGAACCATGGCCGCGAGAGAGTCTCTGGCTGCGCTTCAAGCAAGGACCGGTCAGGAGCTGGGTGTGAGCGAATGGATCGCCGTCACGCAGGAGAAGATCGACGGTTTTGCGGAGATCACCGGCGATCGAGACTGGCTCCACAACGATCCCGAGCGCTGCGCCAAGGAGAGCCCATTCGACCGCAAGACCATCGCCCAGGGACACTTCTTGCTGTCCAACATGAGCCACATCGGCGAATCCCTGATGCCCGACCCCGGACCCGAGGTCGCGTACGCGCTCAACTATGGCTACGACCGCGTTCGCTTCATTCGTCCGGTGCTCGTCGGGTCACGCATGCGCGGGCGCCTGGTGCTGAAGGAAGTCCGCGCCAAGGGAGAGAACCGCTACCTGGTCGAGAGCGAAGTGACACTCGAGACCGAGGGTAGCGACGCACCGCACGTGGCCGCTCGCTGGCTGTTCCTGGTGCAGCTCAGTTGACGCTCGGGCTAGACGACAGCCGACCCGTGCAGATCCCCCCGAAGCTCGCACGTCTGAGCGACTACGTGGACCACTGGGCGGCCACGCAGCCGGACCGCGAGGCCCTCGTGCTCGGTTCGCTGCGCTGGACGTATGCGGAGCTGGCCGTACAGGTGGATCGCCTCGCCCGCGCGTTGCTGGCCAACGGCGTCGGCCGAGGTGATCGTGTGGCCATCATGGGGACGCCGCGGCCCGAATGTCTGACGCTGCTGCTGGCGGCCTCGCGAATCGGCGCCATCAGCGTGGGACTCAACCCGAAGTTCCCGCTCGAAGAGCTGACGTACTTTGTCGCAGATTCCGAGCCGCGGCTGCTGCTCGGGTTCGGCTCGGACAGCGAAGGCGATCATCGCGCGACCTTGGAAGCGCTGGGCCGATCGTGCAGCAGCGTCGAGCGTGTCGTCGTGCTCGCCGAGCCGGGCGACGACTGGTCGGCCCTGCTCGCCGAGGGCGACCGCATAACGGATCGGGAGCTGACGACGGCGCGATCCACCACGACGCGCCGCAGCCCCGCGTTGCTCGTCTACACATCCGGCACCACCGGGCGGCCCAAGGGCGCCGTGCTGCCCGAGTGCGGCCTGGTCTACTGCTCGCGCATCCAGGCGGATCGCTGGCGCGTCGATCCGCTGCGAATGCTCGTCAATCTGCCGATCAACCACATCGGCTTCATGGGTGACATGTGCGCTTTTTGCATCGTCGCAGGCGGCACGGCCTTCTTCATGGAGAAATTCGACCCGCTGGGGATTCTGGAGCTGATCCAGCGGGAGCGGCTCACCGCCTGGGGGCAGGTCCCGACGATGTTCCAGATCACCGCGGCGCACCCGCGCTATCACGAATTCGATCTGTCGAGCCTGCAGGGCATCATCTGGGGCGGCGCGCGTGCCCCGGCCGACCTGCTCGACAAGCTCGCACGAACGGGCGCTCGGCTGGCGACCAGCTATGGCATGACCGAGACCACCGGCTCGCTGACGTACACCGATCGGGAAGCCGACATGGACGAGCTCCAGAACACCATCGGTACGCCAGACGCGCGCTACGAGGTACGGATCGCGGGCCCAGACGGGGTTCCAGTGGCACCGGGTGAGGAGGGAGAGATTCAGGTCCGCGGTGACCACATCATGATCGGCTACTGGAAGCGGCCGGAAGCGACCGCAGAAGCGATCGATCGCGACGGTTGGCTCCACACGGGCGACGTGGCGCTCCTGCGCACCGATGGCCGATACGCGCTGCGGGGCCGGCTGTCCGGCATGTACAAATCAGGCGGAGAGAATGTCTACCCGGCCGAGGTCGAGCAGGTACTGGATCAGCATCCGGATGTGGCGCTCTCCGCGGTATTCGGTGTCGCGGATGCCCTTTACGGCGAGGTCGGGCACGCGTACGTGATCCGGGAGCCCGGGCGCGATCCCGACGAAGCAGCGCTGCGAGGCTTCTGCCGGCAGCATCTGGCGAACTTCAAGGTTCCGAAGCGAGTCTTCGTGCGCGACATGCTGCCGATTCTGCCCATCGGCAAGATCGACAAGATGGCGCTCAAGAGGGAAGTGCTGGGTGATGCGAGCGGACCGGCGCCGGGCTCAATGCGCGGCGAGTAGCCAGTCGTAGCCGGATCGCAGTGCCTCGACCCCGCCCTCCTCGAGCACACGGCCGTGCGCGAGGATCACACGTTCGAAGTCCCACTCCAGAATCCGCTCCAGCGACGCGCGAGCCGCAGGCCGGTCGCGTATCAGCAGCCGCTCGAGGCGCGTCGATCCGAAGCGATCGTAGCCGCCCAGCACTCGAAACAGCAGCCGCGTCGACAGCGGCGCCTCCGGCCCGACGTTGAAGACAAGGTCCGTCGCCAGGAGTGTGCGGCTCGCCCGGTGAAGGAAGAGCACCTCGTTCGCGAGCGTGAAGCCCTGGAAGAGCCGCTGCTCGATCTGCCCGGCCCAGCCCGCGGGCGCCTCGTCCGCGAGCGTGCCCGCCCATGGCAGATCACTTCGCTTTGCGTCGAGGCCCGGCGCGCAGAAGCACTCCGATTCGGGATAAGCGGAGATGAAGTCGCCCACGTAGAGGTGATGAAAGCGATTCGGTGCGGCCACGAAACGAACCGGTCCCAGCGCATCGAGCTCTTTGCGCAGATCGGGGTCCGGCAATACCGGCGAATGCACGAACAGGCCTCCGTCACGCAGACGGATGACACTCATTCGCGTCCCCACTTCGACGCCCGCAAAGCGCAGGGGCCGTTCCGTGACCCACAGATCCGAGGCGAGCTCTCGCAGCATGCGATGTCCTCCCAAGTCTCACGGCCATGCCCGACGCTCGATGGAGGAGTGCGCTCAGGGCAAGCTGCTAATACAGGCTCTCCATGTGCTTGAGGATCGCGCCCCCACACTGCGCCTGTGGGCCCGTCGTCGCGACGCTGCGCGGAACCGCACTGATCAGGTTCTGCTGTAGATCGGCCAGCATGCGGTCGAAGGTCGGCTTCATCGTGTGCCAGTTGGAGCGGCCCTGAACTCCGATCCAGGAGCCCCCTCTCGCGGACCGCCGACCGACGTAGCGCAGGAGAACTTCGCCCGTCATCGAGTCCTGCAGCTCATGGTAGAGCGTGACCGCCCCGTAGGAGGAGAGGAAGGTCGCGGACGAGCCAGCCCCTCGCGCAAGACGGGCCAGGTCCAGATCCACGAACGCGATCCTCATACGCATCGCGCACGGGCCCGCCTCAGCGACGATCATCTCGGGCTCGACGTTTACCAGCTCCCGGGCGGTCGCCTCGCGCAGGTACGCCTGCAGCTGCTGCGTCTCGTTCGCGCGAAGCGTGGCCCCGCCTTTCTTGAACGTGACGATGATCGGGTCGACCATCAAGCGGTCGTAGCTACCCATGTGGTGGTCTGGCTTGATGAACAGCACGCCGGAGAAACGGGTATCGACCACCTCGAGTCCCGATGTCCCGCTGGCATCGGCCCTCACCTCGGGCTCCCGCTTCATCAGCCCTGAGCAGCCCAGCAATGAAGCGGCCACCGCTGCGCAGAGCATTGTCCTGGCTCCGCTGCACAGGCCCGCGTGGACGCGGAGCACGAGAGCACGCGGATCGCGCGCACCCATTCCTCTCAGGAGCGGAGTTTCCGGCTTCGTCTTGCTCATGCGACGAACTGTAGCGCCGCTCGACGCGGGGGGCCGCGCCTCCTCCGCACAGCGCCCGGGCGCAGGCTGCCGAGACCGGGGCCGGGGCGACACCATCGCGCGAGGGTTAGCGGCGGGTGACCCGCGGAGTCGGAACGAGGACGTTGGCCGCCAGCACATCGGCCTCGGCGTGTGAGAAGAGCGGCAGCCGAGCCACCAGTTCCGCCAGCGTCTCCTCGTCCGCCGTCTCGGAACCCTGGCGGGCCGCATCGGCAATGAGGTGCGAGAGCTGGTCTTCGGCGGGTCTCTCAGCCAAGGGCCCCGCCACCTCGACGGCCTCGGGAATGCGGCGGAGCCGCAGCAGGCACCACACCAGGCGCCGCCTTGCGCCCCACACATCCGGGTCCGCTTCAATCCGTTTCCGGTCGAGCTCGATGGCGGGCTCATAGAGACCGAGCACCGCGTAGAGCGAGGCGAGCAAGTCGCGGGCCCCGAGCCTCGCCTGCGGATCGGCTCCATAGGCCACACGTGCAATCTCGTCGAAGTGCAGGGGGATCAGGCCGTGTTGCATCGCCCAGCCGCGATCCCCGCGCACGGCCTGCGCGGGATCGAAGCCCAGGCTCGCATCGAAGGGGATCCCCTGATCGGCGTAGTAGTCCACCACGCGCTCGAGGTTGGCGCGGTTGCGCGCATTGTCGCGGAGATAGACGGCACCGGTGAGATTGCGGAAGACGGGAATCCAGCCGGGTGTGTCTTCGAGATGGCCGGTGCTGTAGAACCAGGGCCTCGCCACGCCGGCTATGCGCGGCAACCGGATCCCGAGAAAGAGGTCGACGCCGTGGCGGTCGAGCAACTCGGTGTAACGTTCCCCCTCTCGCTCACCCCGGCGCTGGCGCAGCGGAAGGTTGGCCGCGATCACTTCTTGTGACACGTTGAGCGAGCCGTTGATCAGCGTGCGAATCTCCGGAGCGAGCTGGAAGCCGGCGAAGCCCGCCATGTGGTAGTCGGTGTACGCCGTGCCCTGCAGCCCGGCGTCCTTCAGCATCCAGATCAGAGTCGCATGGTACTTGCCGGCTTGATACGGCCGGCGGTAACCGATCCATGTCGAGGGCAGTGCCCCGCTCACCATCGGCCAGGGCCCCCATTGCATGAATGCCGGCAGCAGGAGCAGCGTGGCAACCGCTGCGACCCAGGGTGCAAACCGCGCATCGTGCTGACGCGATGTGAGCCATGCGCGGCCGGCCTGTGCGAGCAGCAGCAAGGGAAAGATCCCAAGCCAGAGAAATCGCACGGCGATCAGCGGGAGAACGAGCGAGACCAGGGCGAGTGCCACCAGAACGGGATCGACCGATGCGTCTGCGTCGGCCGCACTCGGCGTTCGGCGCCACGATTGCACCGCGTGGAGGGTGGCGATCACGGTGCCGACGACGAGCGCCCAGAAGATCAGCCACGCAAGCAGGCTCGGGGGCAGGCTCGGAAGGGGAAGGCTGAAGAGGTCGACCCCGCTCCACTCATCCGCCACGCGTCCCAGGGCGGGCGTATCGCGCCCCGCGACGAACCAGGCGAGATGCGGACGGATGCCCGTCGGATTCAAGAGTGTTGCGACGCCACCGAGCACACCCGCCACAGCGATCGCGATCGCGCGTGTCCGGTCCCGCTCCCGCCGCTCCGGTGCGCGCAGCAAGAGTGCGATCAGCAGGCCGCCGAGCGCGACGCCCGCCAGCAGCGGCCCGAGCAGGAAGGCGGCGTGCAGGTTCGCCCAGACGCCGAAGAGGATCGCGACCAGCGCGATCCGCTTGGCCGAGGGCGCCTCGTCGCGCTCCAGCAAGAGCCGGTAGAGGAGCAGCGCCGCCAGCATCGTGAGCAGATGCGGCCGCAGTTGGATCAACCGATAGGTGGCTAGTATTGCGAAGAGGCCGGTTGCGAGGTTGGCGACCAACAACGATCTGCCCGCTCGGCGCAGCAGCGACCACGCCAGTAACAGGATGCCCGCGACCAGCGCGACGTGTGCGACGCGCAAGCCCGCGAAGCCGCTCGTGCGCTCGACACCGAAGAGCGCCACGTCGAAGAGCCAGGCGGCCGGCGTCGGTGGCCCGGGCGATGAGGCGAGAAGCGGATCCTCGGCCAGCCAGGGCCCCGCTGCGGCGTATGCCTCGCCGAGCGCGAGATGCAGCCATGTGTCGTCGGTAATGAGCGGCTGTCCCGCCGTGAACAGCAGCAGCACGGCCAGCGCGGCGAAGCCGGCGCATGAGAGGAGCGCGGGCAAGGCTACCCGCTGCTCACTCGGGAACCCAGCGGAACCGCAGACCAAGGCTTCCCGCAAAGGCCCAGCGGTTCTTCAGGAACTCGAATACGGCGTGCTCACCAAACTCGTTCGTGGCAATCACGACCTGCTTTTCGTTGTCGAGGAACGCCCACGCCTTGGCGCCGATGAACAGCGATAGTACGAATGGACCACTGCGACGAGCATCGAGTTCCAGCTCGATGCCAGGCCCAAGGCCGTGATAGACCTGCGTCTTCTTGGCGGTCAAGGTGATGTGTCGGAAGTCGGGTGGGTTGACGGACCCTGCTGGGGTCTGCTGAATCACGACCCGCCGCACGACGCCTCTGATCTCGATCTCCTCTCTCAAGTACTCCAACGAGGGCTTGATCCGCAGGGCGCGATCCCACGCCTCCAGCGTGAAGGCGAATCCGGCTCCGGCTGCAACGAGCAGAGGCTCGACCTCTGCCGCGGTCTGACCTCCCTGCCCGAGGATCGTTCCTTCCGTGAAGGAAACGGATCCGGGCGAGTTCCTGAACGACCCCGGGTCGCGGATCTTCGGGATCCTGTACTCGGGGCCGAAGCCGAAGCTGATATCCACATGGGAATACGCCCGGGGTCGCCCGGGCAGGGATACCCAGGCGGGTGTCATCAGCTCGATCGAGCCTCCCACGAAGGGAGTCATCATACGAGCGTGCGGGTTGGGGGGGGTGTCTGACAGGATTTGCGGCTCGGCGGTGGCGTGCTGCGGGCCCAGAACGTCGCCGGTCAAGAGACCGCCCTCGGTCCGTTGTGCATTCATGCCTGTTAGCAAAGCAAACGAGGGGACCCAGCGGCTCAGCTCTCGCTCATCGACGGGCTCGGCCGCGACCGCACCGACACCGAGGCACAGCAACAGCGTGCCCCAGAGCAACAGCCGACATGTCTTGACGCAGATCGCCATTCGGGCGAGCATCGCGCAGCTCCACAGTCCTGCGCAAGAGGATGGCGCGTGGGAGTGTGATTCTTGTTGCTGCGTATTGACGCCGGAGGGGTTGATCCTCGCTGCGCGCCACCGCCGAGGGACGAAGTGCGAGTCGACAACCGATCCGACATCTGCGCCGCCGACCCCGTATCCCGGCCGCAATCGATTAGATCATCTTACATCTTATTGCAGTTATTGCAGTGCCGCTCCAGCATCTTGCTCTCGATCGTGCTGGCTCTCCTGCTCGTAGTGCAATGGCCTGCCGAGTGTCGCGCCGCGGAAGCCGACGAGGCGCTGCCCGTGGCTGAGGCTGAGACGACTGAAGCCGCGGTGGGCGACGACGAAGCAAGCGAGACCGACGAGGGGCTGCTGGTCGAAGAGTTGGAGCAGGAGCTGGACGAAGAGCTAGAGGCTGAGGAAGCGGAAGAGCTGGTGGAGGAGGAGCTGGGCGAAGGCGAGGCCGATTACTCAGATATCGAAGAGATCCGCATCGAGGGACGCGCGGGGCCACTCATCGAGACCGATAGCGCGCAGTCCGCCCTTCAGTTCGACGCCAGCGAGATCCAGGCCCTCGGCGTATCCGATGTCAGCGACATCGCGAAGGTCACCCCCAACCTCGAGATACGCGTGTCCGGCGCCACGACCGCGAACTTCTTCATCCGCGGCGTCGGGCTGGCGGACTTCAGCGCGAACTCGGCCAGCGCGGTGGCGATCTACCAGGATGGCGTCCCGCTCAACGCCACCGCGATGCAGCTTGTGGGCCTCTTCGACGCCTCCTCTATCGAGGTGCTGCGAGGTCCTCAGGGCAGCGGTAGCGGGCGAAACGCTTCGGCGGGAGCGATCAAGATCGAGTCGCGCAAGCCCACCGGCGACTATCAGGCCCAGCTGACGACGACGCTCGGCGCCTACGCGAGTGATGACGCGAGGAAGGCGTTGATCCAGACATACGAGGGCGCGCTCGAGCTGCCGATCGTCGAAGATCTGCTCTCGACGCGGCTGTCGTTTCGTGTCCAGTCGGCCGATCCCTACATGACCAATAGCTGCGGGGACGCGCCGCCCATGGCAATGCGGATACCTCGGGATAATAGTGTCACTGGGAACAGGAACCAGGCATCCATCTGCGGCGAATGGGATAGCCGCACCTTTCCGGATCTATCAGTCTCGCCGATCGCGGAGGGGCTCCCCAGTGCGGTTGGAGACAAGGGCAACTGGTCTGCGCGGGGTCTCTTTCGTCTGCAGCCCAGCGCCCTCGACATGGACTGGAGCCTCAACGTGCACGGCAGCCGGCTCGACCAGCAATCCACGCTCGGGCAAGCGATGGGGACCCTCCAGACGCTCGGCCGACAGACCGTCGCGGGCTATGTCGAGCCAGACCAGCTCGAAGAATTCAAGTGGACGAGGGGGCTGGGGCTGAGCGCGGATGAGAGGAACGAGATCCTGGAGCAGAGCCTCACCAGGCGACCGCTCGACATCCGGCCTTTTCGGGGCGACTACAACCGGGTCGGGCAGACCACGCGCGACACTTGGGGAACATCGGTGACCGGCAATTTCCTCTTTGACGATGTCGGCTTCCTCGGCCCGGTCGAGCTCCTCAGCATCAGCGCCTACGACGGCTACCAACGAGTCCGCGATACCGACCAAGATTTCACGCCCGTCGTGCTCTTCGAGCGCCAGCAGGACGACCAGGCGTGGCAGCTCTTCCAGGAGCTGAAGGCGACGGGCGAGCGGAACGACGGGCTGCTTCGCTGGGAGCTGGGTGGCTACTACCTGATGGAGAACCTGCAGTCCGAAATCGATCAGCAGGTGAATAATCCGCAGTTCAACTTCCACCGAACCTTCGAACAGGATCTGTGGAGCTTCGCTTTCTACGGGGGCTTTGGCTGGGACTTCCTCGACGACTTCACCCTCGACACGGGCGTTCGCTACAACTGGGAGCGCAAGCGCTTTGATTTCTTGGATCGGCCGGTGACTGGACTGCCCGAGGCTGCCAAGCAATCCTCTACCTGGACTGCGCCAACCGCCCTGATCAGCCTGAAGTACCGCTTCAACGACGACGTGACAGCGTACTGGAAGTACTCCCGGGGCTGGAAGGGCGGTCACTTCAATGCCAATGACGCGGATGTTCCGCCCGCGAAACCGGAGACCCTCGATTCCGTCGAGGCTGGCCTTCGGGGCTCCTGGCTCGACGCCCGGCTCAACCTCAGCGGCTCGGTCTTCTACTACAAGTATCGGAACTATCAGGTATTCCTGTTCGAGAACAGCGACACACGGCCGCCCATCCTCGAGATCATCAATGCCAACGATGCCGAGCAGTACGGCATCGAGCTCGATCTCGAGCTGCGGCCACTTCAGGATTGGGAATGGACGCCGGAGCTCTTGGGCGATCTGAAGCTGACGTTACGCTTCGGTTGGCTCCAGAGCCAATTCATGGATTTCGTCAACCTCATCGAGAGGGCGGACGCTTCGAGCGGCTTCATTCCGTTTCAGGAGGAGATCAACTACACGGGGAACCGGCTCCCCAACTCACCCGAGTACAAAGTGAGCGCCACCGTCGAGTGGCCACTCGATTTCGGCCGCTATGGCATCGTGACACCACGCTACGACCTCACCTGGACCGATGATATCTTCTTCGACCCCAATGAAGGACGCGGCACGGTCAACCGGCCGGGCGAGTTGCGGCCAGACTTCACGACGGGACAGCGCGCCTACGCGCTGCACAATCTCCGCCTCGCCTACAGCTCGGCCGACGGCGTCTTCGAGATCGCCGGCTGGGTACGTAACCTGACGGACGAGCGTTACAAGACCTTCGCCTTCGACGCCTCGATATTCGCCGAAGTCGTTCTCAACTTCGTCGGCGAGCCACGCACGGCCGGTGTGGACGTCACGCTGAGCTTCTAGCGGGCTGCGGATTCAGGGCCTACGGAACCGCGTACCCCAACGCCCGAAGCTGGTTGAGCTGCATTTCGCTCATCTCGAGCGTTGGCGTCCCGCCCTGCCACGACGGCTTCGCCTCGAGGTAGCTGTCCGCCAGCGCGCTCAGCCGCTCGATGATCTCGGGCTGCTGCGGACCCACGTCCTCGAGCTCCGCCGCGTCGCGGGCGATGTCGAAGAGCTCCTCGTTGTTGCCGCCACCCGGGGTCGGGGTTCGCACGTAGCGGTAGCCTTGGTCGATGACGGAGACCGTGGGTGTCGGCTCCACGCCGCGGCGGCCCCAGGAGCGATCCAGGTGCGCGAACGCGGGCTTGCTCGTCTCGGCGACGGGTTCGCCGCGGGCGGCGGCCAGAATGGCGGGCCGCTGCGATTGGCCGTCCGCCCCGGCGATTGCCGGAAGCCCGAGCAGGTCGAGCACAGTCGGCCAGAGGTCCACGTTCGTGGTGACCTGCTCCATCACCACACCGGGCTCGAGCCGGAAGGGGAAGCTCACAATCAGGGGGATGTCGGTGGTCTCGCGATAGACGAAGCGGGCGTGCCCCTCGTAGCCACGCTCGCTGAAGGCCTCGCCGTGGTCCGATGCGATGACGATCAGCGTGTTCTCCAGCAAACCTTCGCGGGCGAGGTACTCGTAGAGCTCGCCAATCACGTAGTTCTCGCGCAGGATCGAGTTGTCGTAGACGTCCGAGTAGGCGGTCCCGAAGACGGCCGAGTCGTCGTCGTAGAGATACTCGTGCACGTCCATCAGGTGCAGGTAGAGGAACCACCGCTCCTTTCCGTAAATGCGTAGGAACTCAGTCGCGCCCCTCACCGCATCCAGGTCGGTGCCCACGTCCGATACAGTGGGGTTCTCACGGCGAACCGACGCCGGCGGCGGACGACCCACGGGCTTGGCGTAGACCTCGAAGCCCTGATCGAAGCCGAAGTAGCTCTCCACCCAGCCGTTGCGAAAGAGGCCCGCGGTGCGAAATCCCGCCTCACGCAGGATCTCCGCCGGAAGCTTGGCCTCGGGCGAGACCACATGCTCGGAGCGGGTCACACCGCTTCGAGTCGGGTAGAGGCCGGTCCACATCGACGCCATCGAGCACTTGGTCCAGGACGACTGCGCGAGGTGGCGAGAGAAACGGACACCCTGCGACGCGAGTCGGTCGAGCAAGGGGCTGGTGTCGCGCTCGTACCCCCACGCTCCCAGGCGATCGGCGCGAAGCGTATCGATCATGATGAACAGCAGGTTCACGTCCGAGCGATCCCGCAGCGCCTCGATGTCGGCCGCGGATCCAGCCGGACGGTCGTCGCGCGGCACGAGGCTGATGTCGACCAGCGTCGAGAGGTAGGCGAGGATCACGACGGCTGCCATCGCGAACCAGGGCCACCGCTTGCTGAGGAGGTGATTGAAGCTGCTCATGGGGGCCGACTCTAGCGAACCCGATCCAGAACGCGGCGGGCGCGGGCGCGGGCGCGTGCTGCTAGTCTCGCCGCCCATGAGCCAGCTCCCCTGCGACACATCCAAAGCACTCCGGGAAGCGATCCGCTCCGCGAAGCCGCTTGTCCTCCTACTCGCACTTGCGTTCTCGACAACGCTGCCGATCGCCTGCCGGCCCGACGATCCGATCGCCGAGATCCGCGAGCTACACGCCAGCGGCAGCTACCAGGAGTCGCTCGAGCCGCTCCAGCAGCTCTTGGAGAGTCGGCCCGACGATCCGGAGGTCTTCTACCTCTACGGCATTGCCCTGACTGGCACCAGCCAGGTAACGCAGGCGGTCTGGCCACTTCGCCGGGCGATGGAGCACCCGGACTGGTACATGCGTGCAGCGCTCCAGCTCGCCAACCTGGCGAGTATGACATCCGATTGGGATATGGCGATCGAGACCCTGGACCCCCTCCTCGAGCGCGAGCCGGAGAACACCCAAGCGCTTCTGCTGCGCGCCTACGCGCGCGCACAGAGCCGCCAGGATTACGAGGGGGCGCTGGCGGACGCCGACGCCGTGCTGGAGCACGATGCCACCAGCGGTCAGGCTCTGACGATTCGCGGAGTCGCGCTGCTCGGTCTGGAGCGCATCGAAGAGGCCGGTGAGGCGATCGAAGCCGCCACCGCCCACTTCGAATCGGCGGGACTCGGCCTGGCGGAGTCGCCACGCTTTTGTGTCGTGCGGGCGATCTTCTCCAAGGAGAAGAACGAGATCGAGGCGGCCGAGAAGATCTTCGAGGAGTGCTTGGAGAAATACCCGGTCCACTTCCTGGTGGTCGACGAGGCGGCCAAGTTCTTCAACGAGCTCGGCCGCTACGATCGATCGCTGGAGATCGTGCGCACCGCCTTCGAGGGAGCACCCGGAGCGCGCTCGTACCGCCTCTCGCTCGTCAGCCGGCTGTCGATGGCGGGCGAGCACGAAGAGGCCGAGCAGCTCATGCTGGAGGCCACCCAGGCCGAGCAGCCCGAGGTCGCCGCCAGCGCCTTCGCCGACCTGGCCGGGTACTACTTCGAGAGAGAGCAGCTCGACGAGGCCGTCTCCGCCTTCGAGCAGGCGACGAATCTGGTGCCGGATCCGGGGCCGGAGTTTCTCTTCAACTATGCCGACACACTGGTGGCGGCCGAGCGGTACGAAAAGGCGCTGGCGCTGGCGGATCGCATGACGGTGGTTCCGCACCGGGAGCTGATCCGCGGCCGTGTAGCGTTGCAGCGAGGAAGCCCCGAAGAAGCACTGAAACACTTTTCGGAGGGTCTCAAGCTATGGCCCGCCAATGCAATCGCGCGCTTCTTCGCGGGCACTGCGGCTGAGCAGATCGGTGAGTTCGACCGGGCCATCGAAGAGTACCGCTACTCGATTCGAGCGGACGCCGGCGCCACCGACGCCCGTCTGCGGCTGGCGCAGCTCTACCTGGCAGAGGGAAACGACAGCTCCGCGCTGGAAGTGATCCGCCACAATATCGGCAACAAGCCCCACGGCGACCTGAAGCCCATTCTCCTCGAGCTGGAGATTCTCGCCCGCCTGGGTCGGGGCCACGAAATGCCCGAGCACGTCGCTGCCGTGATCCGGCCACCCGATGTCTGGGCGCAGGCCGTGACAGCGTTGGCGAAGGGCGCGCGAGCGAGACGCGGCCCGGCGGCGGCGGCGAAGATCGTGCTGAAGGCCGACCGACTCGACCTGACCGCTCCTCTGAACTCGCCGGCCCTGTCGAGCCTGGTGGTGGACCTGATCGACATCGGCCGCACCGGCGAAGCACTTGCGCGGCTGGACGCCGCGCTGCGGGCGCACCCCGAGGCAGGCGAGTTTCACGCTTTGAAGGGTCTGGCACTGTCACGCAGCGGTGGCGACACCGACGAAGCGCACGCCGCCTGGGAGCGCGCCCTGAAGCTCGACCCCGAGAATGCCGTTGCCTTGCGGGGACTCGCGGGACTCGAGGCAGCGGGCGGAGACCCCGAGACGGCGCTCGCCCTGTACCGGCGGGCGACCAGCGCCGATCCCGAAGACACCGTGGCCCTGCGCGAGACGGCCGAGATATTGGCGGCACAGGAACGCCACCACGAAGCAGAGCAGGAGCTCGAGACGCTGCTCGAGCGCGATGCCTACCATGGTGTTGCCGCTTTGCGTCTCGCGCAGCTGCTGCAGCTACACCCCGAGGCGTCGAGAGACGAGGCACGCATCATCGTGCTGCTGCGCGGGGCAGCACGCTTCGGCGCCGAAGCCAAGGCCGAGAAGCTGCTCGAACGCTTGGCCCCGGGCGGCGATTCGAAACCGACACCGCAGTAGGCAGCCCGGCGCCCGTACCGCGAGGCCCGCTACTTGGCCTCTCGCTCCATTGCCATCCGCGCCGCCTCGGGGATGGTGCGGATCTTCTCGACGAACTGCTCCGACAGACCCGACTGATCGAGCCAGGCGTTGGCAGACGCCTCGTCACTCATCAGCCATCCACGGGCGATCACACCGAGGGTCGGATTGCGCAGCACCGGGTCCTGTATTCCGCTCGCCCACCGAAGGCCCGCGAGGGGATCGTCCTCGCCGAGGTGCCTGGCGTATACCGAGACAGCGGGATCCAGCCAGCCATCGTGCTCCATGCCGACAAGCCAAGCCGCGGCCGCGGGCTTGTCGACCATTATCCACTTGCGATAGCTCTCGAGCACGCCGTCGTCGCGATTCTCGCCCGCGGGCAAACTCGAGAGCCAGCGCATGGCCGCCTCCGGCTGCCGCGTGACCCAGTGCATGCCAACCCGTCTTGGCAGGCCCTTGGCGTACGGACCCTCGAGGTGGCGCTCCGCAAAGGCCACCGCGAGCTGCGGATAGTCCTCCGCCACCGCGCTCGCCACCCGGCGAAAGGCGTTGAGCTTGAGTAACTCGTCGTCGTCGGGAAGCGCTTCGGCCCAGGCGATGGCTGCCTCGGGCCCGTCGCGCAGGACTCTGCGGCGCGTGACCACGTAGAGCGACCATTGGCGCTCCGGTCCCGGCCCGAGTGTCTTCACCCACTCGAGCGCACCGTCGTGGACCGATTCGTCCCAGCCCCGCAGCGCACTGTCGGTCCAGCGACGCCGCAGCAGGTTGTTCGGGGCGCTCAGGGTTGATCGCATCGCGGCGATGGGGTCGCTGGCCCCCCAGGCGCGCATCACGGCCCTCACCACTGGGATGGAGTTGCGCGTGCTCCAGTTCTGATGCGTCCACACCATGGCGCCCCTGGGGTCGAAGCGGGCCCACCACGCGCCGAAGAGGACCAGCTCGGTATCGCCGAGGTCGAGGAGGACGCTGTCGTACGCCTCTCTGATCTGCTCGAGTGACTCGGGCCCGAGGCGACCGAGCAGGCGCGACAGAGCCTCCGTTCGCTCCAGGAGATCCGGCTCGAGGAGAACGTCACGAACCTCGCCCGCGACGCCGGGCGGTGCGAAGTCATCCGGGACCGTGGTCTTGCTGCGCGAGGGTGGCAACCTGGGACCGGTATCCCGCTCGGTGCCAATCCGGTAGCCGACACCCAACCCTATGATTATGCTAATAAAAATGCTCGTCGTAAGGATGGCTTTGGACATGGCGGCCGATGCTAGCAAATCGAGCCCCCACGACGAGATCAGCCGTCGTAGCCACCCATCCCGCTATCGCTGGGCAGAATCCCCCACGTGCGGCACATCACCCCGTTTTCGCATCCTGACTGCAAGTCATTGGGATTTCACGCTATTCCGGTCGCGTGTGGCTCCGGTGCTTGCCCGTTGGCGGATTCTGCACCAACTCGGGCACCGCCATTCAACGCCGTGGATCAAGGCGCCACGTGCAAACCACTGCCCAGGCAGGCTTTCTTCCCTTCGAAGGCCATCGAGAGTTACTGGCATCGGAATTGCTTTGTCATGCACCATCTGGGGCGCGGATCGCGCCGCTAAGAGCGCTCCCAACATCGCTGCAAAGTGATCACGACGATCGATGGGCCGGGCGGCAATGACCGGGAATCACAAGGAGAAACGACAGATGACACAACGAAGCTTGAAGCTGGGGATCGGGCTCGCGCTGGGCTTGGCTCTGGCGGTCGCAAACACCGCAGCGGCTCGAGTTCTGCCGATGAGCGGCGAGTGGTTCATGAATCGAGGTCCCTTGGTCGACATTCCGGCCAATGGCGGCGTGGTCGGCTGTGGCGGCCCGGGCTCGCTCTCAGCCGGATGTCTGAATGGCTTGAAGCCCCTCAACGGCGGCATCCTCGCCGCACAGAATGCCGTCGGCGCGACGGGTTCGGCTCCCGCACAGTTCACGGTTGGGGCCAACGCGTTCGCGGCTGCAGGCGGTGCGGCGAACCGGCAGACAGTTGCGGTCGCGCTGATTCCGACGGTGATCCAGTTGGCTTCGCAATTCAGCCTGCTGGCCCCCGCCGGCACCGGCACTGCCGGCACCGGCGCAGTTCCGGCCGGTGTGGCGAGCTTCCAGAAGAATGCCTTTAGCAATGATCCGATGCAGGCCGCACGCCTGGCCGCGAACTTCACCTGGTGCCCCCCGACCGGCAACTGCGCGACGACCACGCTGAGTCTGGTCTACGGCAAGTACCAGGCGCAGATCAAGTACACCGGCGGCGCGAATGCGTTCGGCGGAAGCATGAATATGATGCTCAGGGACACGGGTGTCGTCTCCATCGACTTGAATGGCGCGGCGACAGGCGGAGCGGTTCTCCATCAGCTGGTGGGCGGAACCTCGAACCCCATCTTTGGTAAGCAGGTTGCGGGTGGCGCCTACGCGAACGCCCGCGTCCTCACTCTGGCAGCCGGCCCGATGTTCACCAAGTTCACGACCTCCTTCCCCTGCACCGGCGGCGCATTGCCGCCGCTGCCCGCGGGCTGCGGCGTCATCGTTGCGCAGGGCGCCCCCGCTGGGAGTCTGCCCGGCTCGCAGAACTTCGACTGGGGCATGCCCTGGACCACGGGAACCGTGTTCGTCAAGAACCTCCCCGGCGGCGCCAACGATCCGGCCACCACCTTCTCGGTGAAGGGAACCGACTCCCGCACAGCTCTGGGCGTGGGTCAGATCACGATGGTCGCGGGTGCCACGACCGAGCGTAAGCCGAGCGGCAATCACTTCGCCGCGCTGGAGATTGTTCGGATGAACTTCGGTCCCATTGCCACACCGGCCCTTTCGACTCCGGCCATCGTGGCGATGGCGACGCTGATGCTGCTGGCGGGGGGCTACCTGGCCCGCGGCACGTTCGCTTCGAGAAAGAGCCAGGCGTAATCGCGGCTGGTCGCAACATCTAGGCAACACCTAGAAAGTGGAATGCCGGGCGGCTCTCGAGCCGTCCGGCATTCTGTCTCTTGGGGAGCCTGGCTTCGAATCGACGGCTGTGCCACGGTTCTGATCTTCCCCGAGCAGGAGAGAGCCGCGATGACCTGGACACGAGCAATGATCCGCACGACGGCGATCGCATGCGCGATCGTCGCCCTGGGCTTCGCACCGGTTGGCATGGCGACGGCTCAGGATTTGGGCGAGGACTCGGACGTTTCCGACGTCTCTGAAATCGAGGAGCCGGAGGCGTCCGGCTCAGGCGTCTGGTCCGATGTCGGCGCCAAGACGCTCGACGCGGCGGTGCTGAGGCCGCTCGGTGCGCTCTCCAGCGCGGTGGGCTTCGGCTTCTTTCTGGCCTCGACGCCCTTCTTGGCTCCATTCGAGGGCATCGGCGACTCGTGGGACGCGTTCGTGAGAACGCCGGTCGAGAACACCTTCGAACGCCCATTGGGCGATCTCTAGCGCGAGATCTCTAGAAGCCATCTCATAGATCCCGGACCGAGCCCGCTCCTACGGCAGTCGTCCAATATGCCCACGGGATCCAGCCCCTGGTCAATGCGAGCCCGCACCTCCTGCTGGACCTCGTCCCGCTTGAGAAATCTCAGTGCCTCTGCCAGATCTGTGGGCATCCGCTTCTCCCGTCCGCGTCTGCGCTCGGCTGGCCGCCAGGTGGCGCTCGAAGAAAGCTGCCAGCTTGCTGTAGAAGTCGATCCTGTTTCGCTCGTCGAGGAAGCCGTGAACCTCGTCGCGATAGAGGTGCAGCTCGACCTCGCCACCCGCTGCCTCGAGGGCGTCGGCCATGGCGTTCGCCTGTTTCACGTGGACGCGCGGATCCTGAGTGCCGTGGGCGATGAGCACCGGCGCCTTGATCCTGTCGGCTTGCCGCGCAGGAGAAACGGACACGAGATACTCCCTGTCTTCCCACTCGTCCCCCACCATGCGCTCCATCTGCCCTTCGAAGAAGAGGTAGTGCTCGTCGTCGTTCAGCATCGTGATGAGGTCGGTGACGCCCGCGTAGCTCGCACCCGCGCGGAAGAGGTCCGGCGTCTTGACGAGCGCCTGCAACGATGCGTACCCGCCGTAGCTGATTCCGAATATCCCCATCCGGCCGGGGTCCGCGATGCCCTGCTCGATCAGCCAGCGGGCCCCATCCGTAATATCGTCCTGCATCTCGAGACCGAACTCCCCATAGCCCAGCGCCTTGTGGCGGGCGCCGTACCCGATGGAACCGCGGAAGTTCAGCTGGAACACCGCAAAGCCTCGGCTGGCCAGAAACTGCACCTCAGCGTTCCAGCCCCAGACGTCGCGCGCCCAGGGGCCACCGTGCGGCAGCACGATCGTCGGCAGATTGTGCGGCTCGGCGCCCACCGGAAGCGTCAAATAGCCGTGGATCACGATCCCGTCGCGCGCATCGAAGGTGATGGGCTTCATTGGCGCGAACTCGGTGCCGTCGAGCTCAGGATAGGCCTCGAATAAGAAAGAGAGCTTCCTGGACTCTCGGTCGAAGAGGTAGTACTTCGGCGGAACCGTGTCAGCGCTGGCGTGCACGATGACGAGACGTTCATCCAGATCCCAGTCGATGATCCGATTTACCGTATCGGGCAGAGCGCGATCGATGGCCGCCTGCTCGCGCTCTGCTCCTTCGTCGACGAAATGGAGCTGCGGCTTGTCAGTGTCATAGCGCACGGCGAGCAGGCGGCCGCTGTCGGACTGGACGATCGCGCCCGCGTCGACGTCCAGATGGCCGAAGATCCTCTCACCGA
Source organism: Deltaproteobacteria bacterium (assembly GCA_029261835.1). Classification (GTDB taxonomy): domain Bacteria; phylum Myxococcota_A; class UBA9160; order UBA9160; family UBA4427; genus JAJDAO01. Next base: position 246,469 of record JAJDAO010000072.1, read on the forward strand.
GCTGCCCTTTGGCGAGATCGTAGGAGTACAGCGACCACCTGCCGGTCTCCCGATTGGACCACATGTAAACTGTGCTCGGGTCTTCACTGAAGCCCGCAAACCCGAAGCCCCCGTCCTCGAAGGGATCCCAGCGAAGGATCTCCTCGAAACGACCCTCGGGACCAATGCGGGCGTAGAGGAATCTCGTCGTTCCAGTCCTCTTTCCTCCCCAGCCAACACGCACGTGGCCACGGTGGTCGGCGGCCCAGCCCGTCACGAAGGGACGAAATCGGGCGACATTCGACAGCGCCCCGGTCATTATGTTGACGCGGTACGCGCTCTTCCCAGACTGGCCCGGCCTCCACCAGCTCATCAGGATGTGGTCGGGATCCCTGGGGAGCCAGCTGATGATGTCGTCCTGGTACTGCGAATACTCCTGGTAGGGCCAGTTCTTGCCCAGATACCTTGGTTGCTCGCCGTTCAGCTCGACGACCATCAGTCGGCTCTGCCGTGCGCGAACAACCGTCACATAGGGATTCTGCGACGGCATCTCCATGCTGACGAGAATCCGCTCATTGCTCCCCCACCCCACCTTCCGAATGCCTACGCTGCTGCGGCTAGACCGATTGGATTCTCTGCGCACGACCTTGGCGAGCGGTCGGATCTTGCCGCCGCCGAGAGGGAGAACGACCAGCAGGTCGGTGTCTCCCTGGGCGCGAACCGCCGCTACGTGCCGGCCATCGGGCGATAACGTTGCGTGCGACAGAAGAGGTGCCCGGAAGAACGCGGCAGCCGGGAGCTTGCCATCGCTCTCCGGCTCGACCGACGGGCGCTCGCCGCTGGCGCTAATGGTCGATCGACAGCCGGTGAGCGACACCGCCAGCGAGAGGGCGCCAACGAGCACGAGCCTTGCGAAGGACAGATCTCGAATTGAGAATGCCACCGTGCATCGCATTCTACCGGGCAGGTGGAGGCAAGCACAACTGTTTTCGAGGCCCGCGCTCGCCCCCTCGCACGGTACCGTCAGGGCATTTCGAGTAGCTCGATCACGCTGCGGCCGAGCTCGGGCGGCATCTCGAGATATGCGAATACGACCTCGGGCCCGAAGCGCTTATGGAAGACGGTCTCGAAGCCGGCCTCTTCGAGTGCCGGCAGCTTGTCGTCGAGGTTCTGGACGCGAAAGCGAACGTGGTGCGGGCCCTCGCCGCGCGCGCGCAGGTGCTCGGTGTGGGTCGTCTCACCCTCGAGCACTTCGATCAGCTCGATCTCTATTGGACCCGAGCGATTGACCGCCATCTTGAGGCGGCAGTCCACCGCTTTACCGCGCACGGTAGAGCCCGGGAGATCGGCCTCAGAAACCTCGAAGGCGCCGAAGATCTCCTCGTAGCGCCCGAGCGCTGCGTCCATGTCGGCGACCACGTAGCCAATCTGATCGATGGGACCGAGTCCGAAGCGGTCGGCGAGGGGTGTGCTCATGTTCTCTCCTCTTGCGTTCTCGTCTGTTCCCCGCTCGCCTCTGCAGAGAGGGCAGGTTGCCAGATCGGATCATAGGGCCTCGAGACACCGGCCAGTGGCGGCTGAGACGGGTGCTTCGAGCACAGCGACGACACTGTCGACCAGATTGCTGACGAAGATCTCTCGCGATGGCACCGACAGGCCCGCTTCCGGTGCATCGAGCAGGCGCGCGTAGTCTGCCAGGCCGTGGAAGAGCAAACCGATCAGCAGCAACCAACGGGGCACCCACAGCGCCTCGGGCCAGTGCGGGGCCGCGGCGGCGCTCAGGCGATGCAGACGGTCCGCGCCACGGTTGATGCGCTGGGCGTGGAGCGCGAGCAGCGGGAAGCTCGGGTGCCCGATGAGCTGCGTATTGAGACGCAGGAATGCGATGCCGCCGTCGGGATCGTCGAGCTTCTCGGCCACCGGCACGACCAGCGCCTCGGCGAGCGAGCGCAGATCCGCTTCGCCCGCGGCCTCGATCTCATCCAGCATGGCGTGTCTTCGGCGCTCGATCGCGGGCGTGTGCTTGTCGAGGATGGCATGGATCAGCCCCGCCTTGTCCCCGAAGTGGTACTGCGCGGCCGAGCGGTTGCGCTGGCCCGCCACTCTGGTGATTTCGCAGAGCGAGGCGGCGTCGATGCCGCGCTCGGCGAAGACACGCTCGGCGGCCGCCACCAGGCGCGCCCGGGTCGCGACCGCATCGGAACGCAGTCCAGGAATAATACGAACGTCTTGTTTGTGATCCGATAGTGCCGTCTCAGTGGATCCCATTTCGCCTCTAGTGGCCGTCGATCGCGCTAGAAGTGACCTATGTCCAAGATCTAGACCTTGACGTAACTAATACTATAGTATTATCTTGTTTGCCACCCGGACCGGAGGACAGATATGACCCGCCCCCTCTACCTCAGTCGCCCGAGCGGCTTCGCGATCCAGCCCGCCAGCGACGCGCCGGCTCGGCCCATCAACGACTTCATCTATCTCTCTGAGGGTCTCTCCAACAGCTTCCTGGTCGTGACGGCCGCGGGGCGCGTCGTGATCAACACCGGTATGGGGTTCGAGGCGCCGACACACAAGCGAAAGTACGACGCCGTCGACACCAGCCCGATCCGCTACATCATGCTCACGCAGGGGCATGTGGACCACGTGGGCGGTGTGGATGTCTTCCGCGAGGCCGGCTGCGAGGTGGTGGCGCACGCGAACAATCGGGCCCATCAGGCCGACGACGCCCGCATTGCGCAGTTTCGCGCAGCGCGCAGCGCCTTCGCGTTCCAGCAGGTGATCGCCCGGGCGCTGCACCACATCCAGGACAACAGCGATGCGCCGCTTCCCGCCCAGTCGCGGCCCGAGCCCAGCCTCACCTTCGACGATCGCCTCGAGCTCGAGCTCGGCGGGATTCGCTTCGAGCTGCTCGCGGCGCCCGGTGGTGAGACGACCGACTCCATGGTGATCTGGCTGCCCCAGCACCGCATCTGTTTCACGGGCAATCTCTTCAGCGCGCTCTTCGGGCACTTCCCCAATCTCGTCACCATTCGCGGCGACCGCTATCGCGACACCACGCGCTTCATCGAATCGCTCGATCGCGTGCTCGACCTGCAGCCGGAGCTGCTGCTCGTCGGGCATCACGAGCCCGTGTCGGGAAGAGAGCTGATCCGCGAGGAGCTCCAGCGACTGCGTGGCGCGGTGTGCCACGTGCACGATGAGACCGTGCGCGGCATGAACGAGGGGCGGGACGTCTATACACTGATGCGTGACATCAGCCTCCCCCCCGAGCTCGAGGTCGGCGAGGGCTACGGCAAAGTCTCCTGGAGCGTGCGCGCGATCTGGGAGACCTACGCGGGATGGTTTCACCACCGCTCGACGAGCGAGCTCTACGCCGTGCCCGCCTCGAGCGTACATCCCGATCTCGTCGCGCTGGCGGGCGGACCCGATGCCGTCGTGAAGCGCGCGCGTGAGCGGCTCGAGGCAGGCGAAGCCGTGGAGGCAATTCATCTCGCCGAGGTCGCACTCGCCGCGGCGCCGTTGCACAGCGGCGCCCTCGAGGCGAGCCTGGCAGCGCACGAGCAACTCGAAGCGCTGAGCGAGAACTTCTGGCTCACGTCATGGCTTCGTAAGCAGATCGCGCATTTGCGTGACCAGATCGCCGCCTTCGGGCGCGCGGCGCAGGAGGCGAAGTGAGCGAACGACCCGACGACATTCTCATCGACGATCTCACGCGGCCCATCCTCACGCCGGTGCAGAAGATGGCGATCGACGTAGCGGGCACGCTGCCGCTCAGCTTCTCCGAGGATGCCATCCTGAGCGCCGCCGAAGAGCAGACGGGCCTCTGCGACTTCGGTGCCGACGACTTCCGCGAGCGGCTTCGGGTATGGCTGCAGAGCATCGAAGAGGACGCGGGCCTCGGTCCCGTGGGCCGTGTCGGTGTGCATCGCGATCTCGTGCGCTACGCGGCCAACCGGCTGCGCTTCGAGGATCTGCTGAAGCGCCATCCCGAGATTCTGGACATCGAGATCGAGCGCCCGATCATCATCGTGGGCCTGCCTCGCTCGGGAACCACGCACCTGCTCAATCTCATCGCGGCGGACCAACGGCTGCGCTCTCTTCCCTACTGGGAGAGCCTCGAGCCGATTCCGGACCCCGCCGAGTCGCCGGGCCCGGACGGTGTGGATCCGCGGCTGGTCCGCTCCCGCGAGGGCTACGCGCAGCAGGACATGGTGATGCCACTGTTGAAGAACATGCACGACATGGCGCCAGAACACGTCCACGAGGAGATCGAGGTGCAGGCGCTCGACTTCTCCTCCTACGAGCTCGAGTGGATCGCCACCGTACCGCGCTGGCGCGACTACTACCTCGGCCACGACCAGACGCCCCACTACGGCTATCTGAAGAATGTGCTGCGAGCGCTGCAGTGGCTGCGGGGCCCGAATCGCTGGATCCTGAAATCGCCCCAACACCTGGAGCAGCTCGCCCCGCTACAGACCACCTTCCCCGACGCCACGATCGCGTTCACGCATCGCGATCCCGTGTCGGTAATCGCTTCCGCGATCACCATGCTCGTCTATGGCGACCGCGTGCGGCGCAAGAGCGTAGACCCCGGGGCGGTGGCGTCGTATTGGATCGACCGGGTGGAGCGCCTGCTGAGGGCCTGCGTGCGTGACCGGGAGCTGATCGCGGCGGAGCGCAGCATCGACGTGCTCTTCCACGAGTTCATGGCCGACGACGTGGCCACGGTCGAACACATCTACACGCTGGCGGGGCTGGAGATGACGGCGACGGCCCGCGCCGCACTCGAAGCCTTCATGGCCGCCAACCCGCGTGGCAAGCATGGCCGGATTCGCTACGACCTGAAGGCGGATTTCGGAATCGACCCGGCGACGCTGCGCGAGCGCTTCGGCTTCTATTTCGAACGGTTTCCGATCCGGGTCGAGGCGTAGCGGACGCATTGGGGGCAAGATGACGAGCGAGACGATGACCGAAGCGAGAACCGAACCGAGAACCGAAAGAGTCCACTGGGATTTCTCCGGCTGCCGCGTACTGGTGACCGGCGGCTCGAGCGGAATCGGCGCGGCGATCGCGCGAGCGTTCCTGACGGCGGGCGCGCAGGTGGCGATCACCGGCACGCGCGCGTCGGCGAGCGACTACGAGCGCGACCTCACGAGCTACACCTATCACCAGCTCGCCATGACCGACTCGGCCGGCATCGAGGCGCTGGCGGCCTCTCTCGATGATCTCGACGTACTGGTCAACAACGCGGGCGCGAACTTCCCGCGAGGCCAGAACGAGGCCGTGCCGGATGTCTTCGAGGAATCGGTGGCGATCAACCTCTTCGGCGCCTACCGCCTGTCCATCGTCTGCAAGGAGATGCTCTCGCGCAGCACACTCGAAGGCGGGGCCAGCGTGGTCAACCTGGCCTCCATGTCGTCGTACTTCGCGGTTCCGATCGTGCCCGGCTACGGCGCCGCCAAGGCGGCCGTCGTCCAGATGACCAAGAACCTCGCAGTCACCTGGGCGATGCAGGGGATCCGCGTGAACGCGGTGGCGCCGGGCCTCATCGAATCCAACATGACGGCCGTAATGAAGGGCGTCGAAGCGCTCGAAAAGCCCCACATGGATCGCACGCCGATGGGGCGCTGGGGACGACCCGAGGACATCGCGCCCGTGGTCCTCTTTCTCGCGAGCCCGGCGGCGCGCTTCATCACGGGCCAGACGCTACCCGTGGACGGCGGCTATTCGGTCTCCTAGCCCGGATCATTCATGAATGATCCGGGCTAGATCGTCACATCTGATCGGGCCGCTGGCTGGCGTCCTGGCCGCCGTCGACGAAGAGAACGGAACCGCAGACGAAGCTCGCCTCTGGACCAAGCAGGAAGCGGATCGCGTTGGCGATCTCCTCCGGTGCGGCGGTTCGCTCGACCGGAATGCTCGCCACGTAGGCGAGCATCGCCTCGCGCACCTGCGGGTTCTCGTAGACGGCGTCGGTCATCGGCGTTCGCGTGACGCCGGGAGCCACGGCGTTCAGCCTTATGCCGCACTTCGCGTACTCGGTGACGTGATGGCGCATCCAGCGGGCAATCGCGAGCTTCGAGCCGGCGTAGGCCAACGCACTGTTGAGCGTGTCGATCAGCTCGCAGGCCGCGGACTCTTCACCCGCCGCCAGCAGGCCCAGATACTCCTCGTTGACCCCGAGACCGGGTGCGGAGTTGGACGAGATGAGCACCACGGCACCTTGCCGACGTGCCACGAGGTCGCGCACGCCCTCGACACAGGCGATGGCGCCGAAGTAGTTGAGCCGGGCGATGAGCGAGGGCGGCGTGACGTGCCCGCCGAGACCCGCCAGAGGCACGAATCCATCGAGACCCTCTGGCGCACGCGCCTGAATCCCCTCCACCGCGCTCTTGCGACCCGCGGCTGTCGACAAATCCGCAACGATGTCCGCGTCCTCAGCCTTGACGTCGACGACGATCGTATCGTTGCCCGCTTCTCTCAGCTGCCGGCTCAGCGCTGCACCGATGCCAGTTGCGGCACCCGTGAGTGCGTAGATCCCCATGCGAACATCTCCTCTCGCTTGACCGTTCTGACCGAACTGGATTATGCCAATCATGCGGCACGCTGCCCAGGAGCCGCCACCGCCGGCCAGTCCTCGTCTCATGTGAATCTGGCGCATGCCCACGCGCGATCTCGCGCGCGCACGCACGCTCATCGCAAGCCAGTCACCGATGCTGCCGATACCGCGCCCTGTGGATCTCGCTGTCTGGATCGGGCTGGGGCTCTTCTGCGCGTCGAGCCTCTTGGTCGGCCTTCGTCTGCTGTTGCTGTGGCGCAAGACGGGTCAGGCGCCGGAGCTGCTCGTGGCTCTGGCGCTGCTCGGAATCGGCCCGCTCGGCTTCGGCCTGACGGTTGCTTCGTCGTCGATGGCGGCGCACTGGCCCGACACGGCCGATGCCGTCTGGGCCTCTGCCGCCATGGCGCTCAACCTGGGCGCGGCGTCTGTCTACCTCTTCTCGCAGCGCGTCTTCCTGCCGAGCAGCCGCCTGGCCGCCGCCGTGGTTTGGCTCATCGTCGCTTTGCTTGTGGCTTGTTGGCTCGCGGAGCTGCTCGTCAATGGCTTCCATGCCGAACACAGCGCCGGAGCACCGATACGCGTTTCCGACTGGCTTCGCACGGGCGCACTGCTGTGGGGAGCGTGGCAGGCAGCGGTCTTCTACCGCGTGCTGCTGCGCCGCCGCAGCTACGGCCTCGTCGACGATCAGGTCATGCGCCGGATGCTGCACTGGGCCATCGCGCTCGGCGGGGCCGGACTGAGCTCGGGAATCGACGCCGCGACGAAGCTCGGCGTCGAGGCGGCACTCGACTATCCAGCCCTCACGCTGCTGAACGCCAGCGCCGGAACATCCGCGGCGATCTTCCTATACCTGGCGTTTCGGCCGGGAGCGGACCTGAACCAGAAAGCAAGCCCAGAGCTCACGAGCCACGAATCGAAGCTTCATTCATAGCCGAGGTTGGCTCGCCGCGGGATGTGGGGATCCGCGCCGCGAACGGCGAACGGGGCATCACCTCTGATCGAGCTTCGCGTCGGGGAGCTGCAGGACGGGGACAGCCGTCGGGAGGGGCATGTCCTGCACCTGCTCCCACGTGCCGCCGAGCACCTCGATCGGGACGAGCTGATCGCTGTCCCTGTCCGCGCTCAGGCCCAGAATATAGGTGGGGCGTTGCGGGAATCGGCGCCTCATCTCGTCGACGAGGAAGGGCTGGAGCTCGGCGAACTGGAGGTTCGCGTCGGACGCCTCGATCCACATGCCGCGCCGGAGAAAAGACACTTCATTCTGCTGCTCTCCGGCGGTGATCGGCCGGTCGACTGTCCTGGAAACGGGCTCGACGGCCGCGACCAGGATCAAGCTCGGAACGCCGGACCACTCGCGCTTCATCTCCACGATGCGATCGTCGACGCCCCAGTAGTCGCGAAGTTCGGGGAGAGTCGTCCAGGTTCTGTACAGAAAGACGGCCAGCACCAGGTAGACCAGGGCTACTCCATATCGCCAACGCGAAGACAACCATTCCGTGCCACCCGCAAGCCAGAGCATCAAGAGGGGCAGCGCCACGTGATAGAACCGGGGTCCGTAGCTGGTGCCGTGATACCAGTAGAGCGAGTAGATGGCAACGAGCAGCCCGAATAGGCCGAGCGCCGTCGCCCCCAACATGCGCAGGCGTCTGTCGAAGAGCGCGGGCAAGAGCAATGGCAGCAAGAAGGGCGTGCCGACCCAGAGCAGAGATGCACTTTCGAGGTTGATGCGTGCGTTCAGCCAGGCCTTGTAGGGTGTGTGGCCGAGAGTGGATGCGGTCTCGAAGCAGCCGCGGTCCGCGCCGAATCCGAGCAAGTTGCATTCGGCCGTATACCGCCACTCGAAGAGCGGTGAGGGCACGATCCCACGAGCGAAGTAGGCGTTCTGGGGAAACGTCGCCCAGTCGCCTTCCAGAGCGTGATTCTGGCAGAGCACGAGTGCTGCTCCAGTCGCCATGACGGGCAGGCACCAGAGCCAGGTGCGTCCCGGTCGACGTAGCCACGCCGCCGGCAGCAGGACGAGCGAGACGATGAGCCCGTCGAGCGGTCGCGTCAGGATCAATCCCGCGAGGGCGCCACCGAGCCCCAACGCACCGGCGCGCGTGGCCCGCCTGGTGTGGATGAGCGCGATCAGCACCAGCAGTGCGCACAGCGTGTGTGACATGCGACTGCTCGCGAGTAGAAGCAGCCCAGGATTCAAGGCCAGCAGGGGGGCAGCGAGCAGTGCACCGCGCGGACCTGTGAGCTGTGCGGCGAGCCGGGCACCGAGGAACACGGTCAGCCCATGGAGAAGCGGGTTGACGAGCCAGGGCACGCGCAGTGCAGTACCCAGGGCCAAGACGGCGGGCCAGCCGTTGGGGAAGATTCCGTAGCGCCTGCCACCCTCGTTGACGACGAACTCGAATGGGTACGCTGCGCCGGGGAGGCGTTCCACCTCCCACAGCCGAAACTCCGTGAGAAGGCGAGCCTGGAGCTGGTACACGACCTCGTCCTGGACGTGCGGAATGCCACCGAGCACGAGCAGCGAGATGGCGGCGGCGATGCCCGCACCCACGGCAGACCACGCCAACCAGGTCCAGTGCGAACGACTGACCGTGATCAAGACCGGTACTTCAAGGGATGGCAGGCCAACTCGGCTCGTCCTCACGCATTTGGCCACAGAGGATAGTTCAGGCCGGCGGTGCGTGGTACGCTCCGGCGCAGCACATGACCTCCAGCAGCAGCCAACAGCCGGACTGGCACGACTATGTGTCCATTTTTCTGGTCAGCTGTGCAGTCATGTTCTACCAGATCGCCCTGACCAGAGTGCTCAGCGTGGTCGTCTGGTACCACTTCGCGTTTCTCACGATCTCGATGGTGATGCTCGGCCTCGGTGCGCCGGGTGTGTGGTTTGCCTTGGCTCGCAACCCGCTTCGCTATCTGCGGGTACTGCTGCTGGCGAGCGGCATCGCGGTGCCGGTCTCGGTGATGTTGGTCGTGAAGCTCGGTGCCGCGATGCTGGCGAACAACGTGCTGAACATCGTGCTCTTCGTGCTTCCCGCCACTCTTGCTCTGGGCGGTGTCATCTGTCTGCTGCTCATGAAGGCGAGCGGGGCTGCAATCACGAAGATGTACGGCGTCGATCTGCTCGGCGCGGGACTGGGCGCCGTTACCGTGATCCCGCTCATGCACGTCATCCCAACGCCGCTGCTCGCAGCCGGTGTCGGCTTCCTGCCGTTGATCTGCCTCGCGCTACGCCCTGGAGGGATGCGACGGGCAGCCAGCCTGTGCATGCTGCTGCTCGCCGGAGCCGTCGTGCAGGGCGACGCGTTTCAGATTACGCGTTCGAAGGATTACGACGAGCGGGTCGTTCGACCGGTCTATGAAGACTGGTCCCCGATCGCTCGGATCACGATATTCGATGAGACCTTCCACGTTCTGGCCGAGCACCAGTCGGGCTTCTCCTGGGGCAGGGGAAGCATGTTTCCGGAGGGCGAGACGCTCCCGCAGTACTGGCTGGAGCAGGACGGCAGCGCCGGGACATCCATCTCCAAGTTCTCGGGTGACATCGGCCGAATGGGTCACCTCTTCTACGACGTGACGACGGTCGGCCATCAACTGAGACCGCCCCAGAGCGTCGCGATCATCGGCGCTGGCGGCGGCCGAGACATTCTCTCGGCGCTCCTGGCGGGAGCGACTGAAATCGATGCGGTGGAGCTGAATTCGCACACGATCGATGCCGTCTCCACGCGCTTTGGTGAGTTCACCGGCGACATCTATCACGCACCCGGCGTCCACGCGGTGGCGAGTGACGGCCGCAGCCATCTCACACACACACGGAAGAGCTTCGACCTGATTCAGATCTCGCTCATCGACAGCTGGGCCGCCAGTGCGGCGGGTGCCTTCGCGCTGGCGGAGAACAGCTTGTATACCGTCGAGGCATTCGAACTCTATGGAAGCCGCTTGAGCGAGGCAGGGCTCATCTCGACCAGTCGCTGGATGACGGAGATGCCGCGGCTCATCGTCCTCGCGGATGCCGCGCTTCGAGAGATGGGCATCGATGAGACACGCGATCACATGGTCATCGTATCCGCGGAATCCGTCGGAACGCTGCTGACCTCGGAGCGACCGTTTGGCGCCGACGAGCTGGAGCGCCTCCGCGAGATCTGCGAGAAACGCGGGTTCGTGCAGCTGTACCCGGTTGCTCCCGGCGCCGCGCCGCCGAACCCCTTCATCGCGGCCACCGTGCACCAAGGCCTGGCGCCGCTCGCCGAGTTCGGGTTCAACGTCGCTCCGCCCACAGACGACAGCCCGTACTTCTTTCACATGCTGTCGCCCTTCTCCCTGCCCGACGACCTGTCGGTCGAGATCGCCGCGGTGACGGGGATGTCGCTCAACCTTCAGTCGACCTACCTCCTACGTCTCGTGATGTGGGGTGTGGCTGTGGCGGCGATCGCCCTCTTCATGCTGCCCTTTCTCGCGCGTCTGCGGAAAGCGGGACGCGCGGAGCCGTGGCCACACCTTCTGCGCGCGACTACCTACTTTGCCATGATCGGCTTTGGCTTCATGCTGATCGAGAACGTGCTCGTTCAGCGCTTCGTGCTCTATCTTGGGCATCCGAGCTACGCGATGACTGTCATCATCGCTTCGCTCCTCTTGGGGATGGGTGTCGGCTCGGCCAACGCCGAGATGCTGGGTGTCGGACGTCTGAAGCGGTATGGCGTGCTCATGCCGGCCGCCGTGCTGGGTCTCGTTCTCGTGCTGCCCGGCCTCTTCACGACGACGCTCGGCCTTCCCCTTGCTCTGCGCGTTCTCATCAGCGGGTCGATACTGGTTCCGCTCGGAGCGGTGCTCGGTGTCTTCTTTCCGCTCGGCATGCTGCGCTTCGGAGACAGCGCAAAGCCCTGGTACTGGGCGATCAACGGCGTATTCGGCGTCGTGGCGAGTGTGCTTTCGCTGGCGCTGTCGATGGAGATCGGCTTTGCAGCCGTTGGCGTTGTCGCCGCGCTCGGCTATGGCGTGGCGTGGGCCTGTCTCCAGGGCGCCCGGGCATCGTCGATCTAATCACTTGGCTCCGATGCGGCGGCTGAGTTTGATTCCACAGTCGATCATCGGCCGCTCGAACACCAGGAAGCTCAGCGCTGCCACGAGCCCGCTGCCCAGGAGAACGCCAACGTAGAGTAGGATGAAGCGGGCGGGGTCCAGCGCCGTGGGCGTGGGAAACACGGCGGGAAAGCCGATCAGCCAGAACATCACGTAGGGATGGGTCAAGTACATCCCGTAGGAGATCCGTGCCCAGGGATACCAGGCTCGGTGAGCGAGCAGACGAGTGAGGCCGTTCTCGAGAAAGAGCGCGTTGGCGACCAGGAAACCGGTGCCGATCGCGATGAGCAGGAATTGGAAGACGACCGGGAACAGGCCGCGCTGCTGAAGGCCGCCAAGCGCCCACGTGGCCAGAATGATGCCAATGCCGAGGGCGCCGGTCCAGCCACCGAGCCGCACCGTGAGGGCGCGGAATCCCTCTTCGTGATGCACGAAGAAGTATGCGATCAGGACGCCGATCAGGATCTCGTCGATTCGGTTGTGCGTACGGAAGTAGAACCCCTCCGTCATGATGATCCCCGGATCGAGGGCGAACTGAATCATTCGGATGAGCAGGGGAGCGAGCGTGATGCCCACCAGGAGTCGAATGCGCCACGCCGGCTGCGGGATGCGGTATGCCAACACGAGCGCCGGCGGCAGCAACAGGTAGAAGTGCTCTTCGACGCATAGAGACCAGGCCCACGACATGGGACTGGGTTCGAACGCCGCGTACGTGTAATTCATGATGTAGACGTAGTTCTGCCAGGCGTTGGCCTGCAGCCCCGGCAAATCGCCCAGTGACAGGTGCCAATTCGCGATACCGATCCCAGCACCCGCATACCAGAAAGTCGCAATCGTCAGGAAGAGGTAGTAGGCCGGAAACACGCGAAAGCCGCGCCGAATGAAGAAACGCGGGAACTGAACGCTCCCCGAACGCATGACGTTGGTCATCAGGATGCGCCCGATCAGGAAGCCGCTCAGAACGAAGAAGAAGTCCAGACCACTCCAGAAGCCGTTGATGGCGAGATAGAACGGGGGGAGCTGCCACTTGCCGTCTGGTGGCATGAGCGGGATGTTGCCGCTGAACATCGCGATGTGAAAACAGATTACGAGGAAGCTCGCGATGGCTCGCAACCCGTGAAGCGCGTCGAACTGGTCCCCGGGCGGGGTGAAGAGATCGCTTCGAATCCGACTTGTGATGGTCTTCAGCATCCCCGCCCGCCCAGTGGCCTTAGCTTGCAGAACCCGGTGGGACGTTAGCCCACGCTCGACTCGCAGCCTTCCGTGTAGGCGAGCGAATCACGGCGCGGTTGCCCGTGGCCGAGTCGGCAATCCGGCATCGTCCAACCCGGCCAGGCCTTCGTTCACGCATCGGGCGACTTCATGCGAGCCCAATCGTGTGTAGTGAACGCTGTCGAAGAAGAGCGGCGAAGGATCGAGCTCGCCGAAGCACGCGACCACGTCGACGATGTACACGCCGAGGTCGGTGGCCATGCTACGCGTGTGCTGATTGACGATGTCGAGCAGCTTGGCGTGCTGCGCGTGGCTCATCCAGCCCTCGCGCCACGGTCGTCGCAGGCGGCGCTCGGCACGGTACGGTCGGTAGTCCTCGCGCAGGGAGTGGGGTTGAGTCATCAGGACCACGCCTGCGCCGTGACGCTCGGCGAGCTCGGCGATCGTGCGATAGACCGCCTCCCGGGCCGGAAGGCTCGCGCGAAGCCTCGCCGTGGCTTCCAGCAGGTGACGATCCGCCAGGGGCGGAGCGCTCTCGCGAATCGATTCGGGCGCCACGCCGGTCACATCGCGACCGCGAGCATTGTGGTATCGGAAGCTCAACCACGAGAGCAGCGACGACTTGCGCACGCGTATACCCAGTATCACGCGGTCGGCCTCAGCGGCGAGCATCTCGCCGATGGGTCGGCGGGGAAAGGCCTGCAGGCTGAATTCACTCGGTGCTCGCAGCATTTCGGTCAGATCGTTGATGCCGTGCATCAGAAGGATTCGTCTGGGTCGCAGTCCGAGCTCCTCCAGCAGATATCGGAGGCTCCGAGAGCTGTCGATCGCGCAGTTCTCCGCGACGCCGAAGTTCATTGCAGGCTGCTCGAGCAGATCGGGCCAACGCTCCCCTTCCGCGACCAGCGCGGTCTCGGTGGTGCTTCCGCCGATCGCGATCAGTGGAGCAGCCGCGTCGGAATTCCCGTTCGACAGGCTTCCCCAGCGCGTGATCTCGCCCCGCACCTCGACCGCGCCCTCGTAGAGTCCAGCGATCTTCGCGGTGGCCCTCGAGCCGGGTGTGTTCATGCGGCTGAGATACGCGTCCACAGGGCGCGGCGGGCGATAGGGATTGGACCACGCGAGTCTCAGCGCGAGCTCTGCGAGCGCGAGCACCATGAGTGGTGCGAGCACACTCGACGCTGCCTTGGCGATCCACGCTCGCTTCATTCCTTCACGGGCTTCCTGTTGCTGCCGGATATCGTCCGGTCGGGATCGATGCCTTGCTTGGGTCGCAAGCGACGGGCTTCCGCGAGCCCCGCCGCGCAGTCCGCTTCGCGTCCCACGCAGCGCCCCCACAGCGCTACCAGCGGATCCGGATCAAAGGGCGCCGGGTAGCGGTAGAACCAACGGTAGAGTCGCGACGCCTCTGACGCACTCGAGACGGAAATGCTTGCTCGAGACCGGGAGGGAGCTGTGTGGCTCACGAGCCGGGCGAAGACCGACTTGGGAATCTCGCCCCCATAGCGAGCACCGGGCTCGTCGTTGATCGTCGCCAGCACCTCGCGCAGAGCTTCCGAGTCAGGGTCGAGATGCTTCCACTCCACGAGCAACGCGAGGCACAGCCCGTTCCGCTGCCGGCAGGCCTCCCGGGTGGCGTCCAGACGGGCTCTTTCCGGGTCGCTGTTGGCTGCATCGCGCAGGTGACGACGAAGGAGCGAGTTGCGCGCCCCCACCGCGGCCGCTTCTCCCGACGTGATCCCCGGCAGCCGTCCCGCGGCCCCTCGGAAGAACGCCCGTCCCGCGACGTGATTCAGGGTCGGCCGGTAGAGGGTGTGGACCCGACCGGTGAAGTCGCTGGCCGCCACGACGCCCACCGGCAGCAGCTCGTGGGCCAGTAGCGCGGACAGCGTATCGATACCACACCGCTCGAAGCCGGCCCTCAGGTCGAGCATCTGCATATGCCGAGCCACGCTCTCGGGCGTCGGGACGAATTCGTCGTCGTTGAAGCCGAGCACGAGCAGGTCCGGTCCCAGCCCGTACCAGACCGCGACGCGGTCGAACACCGACGCGAAGGTACGCAGCACGAGGGAGACCGCTTCCTCGTCGGTCTCGTACTGGTGGTACCACTGCAGGTAGACCCCGTCGGGCGACAGGTGCTCGCGCGCCGCCGCGATGAACTCCTGGCTGAAGAGCATCTCGACACCCGTCACCCAGGGGTTCGGGGGCTCCGAAGCGATCACATCGTAGAGACCACGGCTCCGTATCAGCGATCGGTACGCATCGCTCGAAACAATCTCCACTTTCGGGTGCTCGCTCACTCCCCGGTTCGAGAAGTCGAAGTACGGAGCCGCCTCCACCACGCCGGGAGAGATCTCGGCGACGGTTACCTCCCTCACGCTGTCCATCGAGGCGAACTCTCCGACTGTCACGCCGGTGCCGAAACCCACGACAAAGACGCGCTCCGGGTCCTCGACCATGAGGGCGGGCACCAGAGCGGCCATGGCCATCGTGGCATAGTCGTCATGCGTATCGCCGTCCCCCTTGCCGTTCGAAATGATCGAGCGGGAGAACGAGCCGTCGGCCCGATCGATCTCGAGCACGGCAACCGAGGCCGTCGGGTCGTCGTCGTGGAAGATCACGCGACTGCCCGGATTCCCGATCATCTCGTCGGCCGCGGTGTCGATCGCTTCGAAGGAGACGTCCTTGCGTTCTCGGTGCCGGAAGAGGCCCCATGACGAGTAGGCGGGATTCCATGCCGGAAACAGTGCAATGCCAAGCATCGCGACGGCGAGCCCCGCTGCGCTCGCCGCAGCGGCCGTACGGGAGAGCAGGCGCACCGCCAGTAGTACGGCACCAACGGCCAGCGCCGCGATCGCGAGCCGATAGACATGGTGCAGGTCCAGCACAGACAGCAGCGCGTAGCCGCCGATGAGCGCTCCCAACAGCGACCCCAGCGTGTTCCAGCTATAGAGCCGTCCGGCGGTCGCCCCGAGATCCCCCACTTCGCGTCGTAGCTGGTGGAAGAGCAGCGGAAGAACCGCACCGGAGAGGATCGCCGCCGGTCCGATCACGACCGCGAAGGCTGCGAAGATGGAAAGATTGAAGGGGAGGAAGTCCGCGTCGCTATTGCCGAACCGACTCCGCAGCACGTAGGCCCAGAGCGGCATCTTCTCCAGCTGCAGGTACAGGAACGTGAGGTACGCGACCAGCGCGACCTGGTTGAACAGCAGCGTCAATCTCGGAATACGCGGCGCCAGGGAGACGGCAAAGCTTCCGAGGGCGATGCAGAGTACGAAGACCGCGACGATCGTCGCGAAGGTGTATTCGGAGGAGCCCAGGGAGAGCCCGCCGAGTCGTATGAACACGTTCTGCAGCACCATCAGTGCGAAGCCACTCAACAGGCCGACCGATGCGTAGAGCCGCATGCCAGCGACCTGCGGTGCTCCCTCGCGAGCCAGCTTTCCGGTGGCGACCGGCGCGCGCCATTCGAAGAGCGCAAACACACCACCGGCGGCGAGGTTCGCCGTGCTCATCCACATCATCGTCCCGGAAAGCCCGAGGGCGGGGATCAGCAGGAAGCTCCCCAACAGTGCCCCGGCGAAGGCGCCGATGGTGTTGCAGGCGTAGACCAGGGCGTGGAAGCGCGTGGCGTCTTCGATGTCGTGGGAGAGCGCTTGCGTGAGGATGGGAATCGTCCCGCCCATCAGCACCGTGGGCGGACCGAGCAGCACCGCCACCAGCACCACGTCGAAGGCCAAGCCGAGTCCGCCCGCCGCGTGCGGAACCGCCACGGACAGGGCGCGGATGCCCGCGAAGAGCCAGGGAAAGCAGAGGGCGTAGAGTCCGATCCCGATCTCGACCAGGCCGTAGGCCAGAAACAGCCGCGGCGAACGACCCTCCCGCGCCGCCCGTTCGACCAGCCGGTTCGTGACGCGCCCGAACAGCGCATAGCCCGCGGACAATCCAGCCAGGAAGATGCCCAGCACAGACGCGGTGGCTTCGCTGTGGGAGCCGAGGAGTGTGGCCAGGTACTTCTGCCAGCTGACCTCGTAGACGAGACCGCTCACGCCGGTGATTACCGTAAGCAGTAGGGCGACGACGCGCAGCAAGGTCAGCCGCTCACTCGGCCAGGCCAGCTGGGGCGGTCGCGCCCGCTCAGGAGGCTTTCAAACGGCGAGCAGAACTCGGCGTGCCGGTACTCGCGGATCTTCTCCGCCAGGTGCGTCATCGGGAGAGCATCGCAGCCATATTCCGTTGCATGATACCTGCCCGCTGCCCGAATCCGTCCCCCGCCCTCATTCGGCACTTCGCCTTTCTTGGCGCCCGGTCGCTGCGCCGCTCCCCGCCAAACGTAGCGGCAGCAAGGAACGCCCACATGGGGCAGGCCGACTACTCTTGAGTCTCGTGGCGTATTGGGAGAGAATCCAGATCCTCTGGGGGGTCGATCCTCGATTCTGCCGAGACGGGGCTTCATGCAGCTATCAGCCGTTCCCACGCGCGGCACATATGGCGGACTGTTCTTCGTCACCCTCGCCACGCTGATGCTGCAGCTTCTGCTCACGCGCATCTTCAGCGTGACCATGTGGTACCACTTCGCGTTCCTCGTCATCTCCATGGCCATGTTCGGCATGGCGGCGGGCGCGATCGCGGTCTACCTGCTCCCTCGAGTATTCAAGAATGAGAGGCTGCCGCGCCTGCTCACCGTCACCAGCCTGATCTTCTCCCTCACCATCGTGGCGAGCTTCCTACTCCACATCTGGCTGGCGCGTATCTCCGGCATGGGTGAGAGCTTCGGATCCATCAGTGTCTTTCTCGCCATCACATTCCTGATCATCTCGATACCCTTCTTCTTCTCGGGGGTCTGCGTGTGCCTGGCCCTGACCCGCTTCCCAACACGCGTGGGTGCGCTCTATGGCGCCGACCTGGCCGGGGCGGCCTGCGGCTGCGTGGCCCTCATCTTCGTGCTCGAGTCCACGGACGGGCCCACGGCTGTGATCGTGGTGGCGGCGCTGGCGAGCCTGGGGGCGCTCTGCTTCTCCTTTGCCGGGCAGGAGCGACGACTCCGGTACCTCTCGGCCGCCACCCTCACGCTGCTTGGCCTGGCGTCCCTGGGCCACGCCTCCCTGGTGGCACGCGGGGAATCGCTGATGCAGCTGAGCTGGGTGTCCGAGAAGAACACCGGACACGTCCTCTACGAGAAGTGGAATCCGTTTTCCTACTTGAAGGTCTACGGCACACCGCAGCGGCTCAGCAAGCCCTTCGGCTGGGGAATCAGTACCACCTATCCGATCCGCCCGACGGTGAGACAGATCGCCGTGGGGATCGATTCCTGGGCCTCCACGGTGATCACCCAGTTCGGGGGCGACTTCGCCGCGGTGGACTATCTGAAGTACGACATCACCAACATGGCCCACTACGTGGTCCCGGACGCCGATGTGCTCGTGGTGGGGAGCGGCGGCGGTCGGGACATCCTCTCGGCCCTCGCCTTCGACCAGAAGAGCGTAACGGCGGTCGAGATCAACGCCGACCTGATCGAGCTCTTGAACGTACGCTTCGGCGACTTCAGCGGACACCTCGACCAGGATCCGCGGGTCGAGTTCATCAACGACGAGGCGCGGGCCTATATCGCCCGAAGCAACGAGCAGTTCGACATCATCCAGATCTCGATGATCGATACCTGGGCCGCCACAGCGAGCGGAGCGTTCGTCCTCTCCGAGCACGCCATCTATACCCAGGAGGCCTTCGAGCTCTTCTTCCAACGCCTGCGAGAAGGCGGGATTCTCTCGGTGTCGCGCTGGTACTCATCGGGGACGCCGGTGGAGATACATCGCCTCGCCGGTCTGGCGGCCCAGGCCCTGCGCGCTCGGGGGGTGGAGCGACCGCGAGACCACATCGTCATCCTGCGCCCGATGCGCACCCGGGTCAGCGCCCAGGCGAGAGTGAGCACGATGCTTGCCAGCCCTACCCCCTTCGACGCGCAGACCCTGGCCACGCTCGAGCAAGTGGCCGATAAGCTGCGCTTCCAGCTCGTACTCTCGCCCACGGCAGCAATCGACGAGACCTTCGCCCTGGTGACTTCCGGGCGCGATGTCAACGAGATCAGCCGGGACCGTCCCCGGGACATCTCACCGCCCACCGACGACCGCCCCTTCTTCTTCTTTACCACGCGCCTGGGCAAGCTCAGTTCGGGAGCGATGCGCTCGGACGATCTCAATGTCCGAGCTCTGTTGGTACTGGGCGCGGCAACCGGGGTGATCTTCCTCTTCACGCTGCTCTGCATCCTCGGCCCCCTGCTCCTGGCCAGGCGGCGCCAGTACAGCCGACGCGACGCCCCCTACTTCATCTACTTCGCCAGCATCGGATTGGGCTTCATGTTCGTCGAGATGTCCCAGGTGCAGCGGCTGACGATGTTCCTCGGACACCCGACCTACGGACTCTCGGTGGTTCTGACCTCGCTCCTCTTCGCATCCGGTCTCGGTGCCGCGCTCTCACGACTGCTGACAAAGAATCCGGACGATCGTCGACCACTGCTCTTCCTCGGCCTGCAGTTGGTCGTGCTCGCGCTCTTCGGGCTCCTCACGCCCATCGTCACACACAGCTTCTCCCACGCCACGACTTCGCTGCGCATCTGCCTGGCGGCGGGGATGCTCATTCCCATCGGACTCGTGATGGGATTGGGCTTTCCGTTTGGCATGAGTGACGCCACCCGAAAGGTTGCAGATCTCACCCCCTGGCTCTGGGGCATCAACGGGGCCATGAGCGTGTGCGCATCGGTGATGGGGGTCGTGGTGTCGCTGAACTTCGGCATCGCCGCGACGTTCTGGCTCGGCCTCGCTTGCTACGCGCTCGCGCTCGGAGCCTATTACACGCTCCGCTCAGGCCGCTTCGATCCCCCTGCCCCATCGCCGGGACAGCACTGAGCTACTCGCTCTGCCGCGCATGGCTTCGCCCTCGCGCAGCCCGGGCCGGTTCCCGAACCGAACACCTGCCCGGTATCACAACCCCTTCGCCGCCCCCATTGGGTGCTTCGCGTTGCCAGCGCCCGCTTCGCGCAGTGCCTGCAGTCCCGCTTCGACTTCGACGATGGGTGCGTAACCAAGTTCGCGGCGCGCCTTGTCGATTCGCACGGTGCAATCGCAGCACATCAGATCGACGGCGTGGCGCGTCACTGGTGGTGTGACTTTGATCTTCAGTCGCCGCCAGGTCGCCTCCAGCATGTGCGCGGCGGGACGCGCGATCCACGAGGGCAGAGAACGCGCGGGCACCTCGACACCCTCCGCCGCAAGCAGCTGTGTCATGATGCTGCGAAAATCGCTGTCGACACCGTCGGTAATGAAGTAGACCTCGCCGCCCTTGCCGCGCTCGAGGGCGAGTTCGCTGGCGTAGGCGAGGTTCGAGACGTGCGTCGTCGAAGTGAGGGCGCGGCCACCGTCGAGCCAGGCGAAAGCACCACGCTCGATCACGGCCTTGGCTTCGGGCACAAGCGTGCGGTCCCCCGGGCCCCAGACAAGCCGCGGACGTAGAGCCAGGGCTTCGAAGGCATCCGCGGGCGCATTCGCGGCCAGTACTCTGCGCTCGGCTTCCGCTTTGGTTTCCGCATAGAGGTACGGCGTTCGCTCAGCGTAGGGGGCGGTTTCGTCGACACCGCGCATGTGCTGGCCGTGCCACAACACAGCCTCGCTACTCATGTGCAGGAAGCGGCGAACGCCGGCGGCACGCGCGGCGTCGAGCAGTTGGTCGGTGCCCTCGACGTTCACCCGCCAGTAGTCTTCGCGGGCGCCCCAGACTTCGACCCGGGCAGCGCAGTGAACCACGGCGTCGCAGTCCGCGAGCGACCCGGGGTCGATTGCCCCGAGTTCACCGCGTATCGGAGTTCCGCCGGATTGCCTGATCAGCACATCCCCCGCAGCGGAACGCGAGAGCGCGACGATGTCGTGGCGAGCTGAGAGGCGCCGGCTGATCGCGCCGCCGATGAATCCGGAGGCCCCCGTTACGAAGATCCGCTTGCGACCCGGCTCACGCGTGTGATCCATCGACTCATCGACCTCCTGTGCTCATCATGGCAGCGACATCACAGTCCGGTGTCGCCTTTGTCACTTCCCCTCGAAGGCGTCCCGCAAGCTTTGATCGCTGGCCTTCGCCTGCTTCACGGCGGCAATTCCTTGCCGGGTGATGGGACAGCGCATCTCGAGCACCGCGGCGAGATAGCTCTCCCGACCTGCGAGCCGCCTCCAATATGCGGCGACTTTCGGCCGCGCGTCGCCGCCCCACAAGACTCCGTCCCAGTCGGTTTCGACCAGCCGATCGAGGATGACCATCCAGCTCACGTCTGCCAGGGTAAAGCGCTCGCCCGTGATCCACGGGCCGCCGTGTTTGTCGAGCTGCTTCCCGAGCGCGTCGAGGTGTTGGCCCATGTGTCGCAGGCTTCGTCGCAGCAGCCTCATCGCGGGGGCGAGTCTCGGCAGCCCTCTGATGCCCATCCACTTCAAGGTCAGAAAGATCAACGGTCGTTCCTTGTTGGGGTGGCTGAGCAAGCCCTTCAAGATCTCGCGGGTTGAGATGTGCTGCACCATGGCTGCGAAGATGGGCAGTGTGAGACCCGGGATGCAGTGGCCGGCGCGCTGATCCGTGCCCTTCGTAGGGTCCTTGCCGACCAGGGACGCGCGATCGATCCAGTGCTCGACCTCCGCTCTGGCGTTCGGATCTTCGGGCATGAGCTCCTCACCGCGCGAGCCGGCGTGGGCCGCGGCATAGACGATCTCTTCGTGACTCTCGTAGATCGGGTGGCCGCAATGAAGCAGCACGGGGACCAGCCCGGCCGGGTTGATCGCGAGATAGTCTCGCCCGACGTTTTCGTAGCAGCCGGTTTCGATCAGGTTGATGTGGTGACTCCGATAGGGGAGTCCGAGCTCCGCCAGACACACCCGCAGCTTCTTCGAGCACAGCGAGAAGTTGTTGTGATAGAGCTCCCATTCGTCCCGATGGGGGAGTGTGATGTCGCCCTGGTACCCGATGCGCGTCGCGCGTGCCGTCATGGTCGATCACTCACCTCTGCTCGGTCGAACGCGGCGTGCGGATGTCGCGATGGGAAGTCCATCAGCAATCGCTACCGGCGGGACCGAGGTTCTCTTGTTTAGGGTCGAGCTGGCGCTCGAGAACTTCGAGCAGGGGCAGGACCGCCGCCTCCGCAGGGCGACCGGACTCGAAGGTGGAGAGGAACGCGGCCTCTTCGCCCTCCACCGGATCGGCGCTGTGAGCCATCTCTTCGTAGACGGCCCAGTTCGCATCGCTGGCGTCGTCGTCGCGCTCGGCCCGCTCGATCAGACGCTCGCGTACGACTTCCGGGGGGCAGGTGACGTCGAGGATGGCGAACGGAGCTGCCAGCTCCCGCGCCAGCGCACGGGCCTCGTCCCGCGTAAGCCGTTTCATGTACGTGGCATCGAGGAACGCTGCACGGCCGGCTTCGACGCTCTTGCGCGCCAATGCCAGGACCGCGGCGTAGGTGCGCTCGCGCATCTTCGCTCCGTACACTTCCTCTCTGACCTCGGCATCTGCGGGTCGCCAGGTGGGTTCGAGACCGAGCAGTTCCTTGCGAACCACGTCGCTGCGGATGACCTCGGCACCTAGCCAGGGGGCGAGCTGCGTCGCCAGGAAGCTCTTACCGGTCCCCGCGGCACCACGCATGACGATCAGGGGCGGCACGGCGCCCGTGCGGGCGCAGGTCCAAGCCAGGGCGAGGCAGCGCCTCGCGCCCAGCGCCTTGCGCCGATGCGTGACCTCGTCGATCTCGGGCGCCCGGCAGGACTGCTCATCCACCATGGCCCGCACGTGGGCCCGGTTGGCGCGATAGAGGGGCAGCAAGATGGCGCCGTCGGGATCGCCGCTGTGCTCGAGATAGGCGTGCTCGAAGGACTGTGCCAGGTCGGGGCGCCCTCGAACCGTGAGGTCCATCGAGAGGAAGGCGGCATCGGAGAGCGGATCGATGTGCCGAAGCCGCTCCGCGAACTCGCAGCAGTCGATGATGGCCGTGCGTCCTTGGAAGCGCACCACGTGCTCGAGACGGATGTCGCCGTGCCCGTCCACGGCCCGGCCCTCCTCGACCCGCCGCCGGATGCAGTCGTGGCTGGCGGCGAGGCGGCGCATCAGACGCAGGCGGAGCCCCTCGTGCACAAGTGCCGGGAAGGGGTCCGGGACACCACCTTCAGATCCCGCGAAGTTGCGCGCCATCACGTCGCTGAGCTGTGATGGCAGCGCGTTGCGGGCCGCGTCCCTCTCCAGGCGGTGCTCGGCGTGGAAGGCGGCCAGCCGTCTGCCCACCCGTTCCATTTCCTCCGCCTCGATGGCATCCGCCTGTAGTCGCTCGAGCAACGTGGCGCCTTTGGCCAGGCGCACCATCTCGACGGCGTGCTCGACCACCGGCCCCGGTCCCGCCACCGCGAGACCGTCGGGCTCTCGCGTGATCGGAACGACCCCCAGGTAGATGTCGGGAGCCAGGCGCCGATTGAGCCTCACCTCTTCCTCGCACAAGTGCTTGCGCGCGTCGAAGGTCCCGTAGTCCACCAGACCCCAGAGGCGCGTTGGCTTTTTCACCTTCCACGCCCGCTCGCCCGCCAGGAACACCACACTGATGTGGGTCTGGATGACCTTCGCACTCTCGCCCGCAACCAGGGCGCTCGGCCGAGAGAGAGACTCGATCAACTCGGCCAGCGGAATCCTCACCTCGATGGTGTCGGGGCTCGGGCGGGCGTCGGCCGGGGGAGACATCGGCTGAATGCTACCGCCGCTATCTCTGAGCGCACTTCTGAGCACGCGCAGCCTCTCTCGTCCTAGCCAGCTTCCCGACGTCGCGCGCTGAAGTGATCGGTCTTGGCATGCACTACCACCTGCGCTCGGCAGTCTCGGCATCATCGCCTGGCGGCGACGCACCGGAGTGGGGACCCCGATCCCAGTGCCGCATCAAGGCTGGGAAACGCCAGCGTGTTGCAGAGTGTTTCCCCGAGTGGGCACTCGTGATCCAACTGAGAATCCGCGGATGGCGGCCTTCCTGGAAGAGCAGGTCGCCGGACGCAGTAGCGCCGCACGGGCCGTGGTAGCGATGCGCGCGGTCGCGCCAGCACCGATCGCTGCGCGGCGGCTCACGCTGCTCGGGTTGGGCGCGGCGCGGCGCGCTGACAAGCCTTCGTTCCCGGCGTCCACACCCGGTGAACTCTCGATCCCGTCGTGCTACATGTCTTGGTGGAGATCCCGACAGAAAAGCGAGCGACGCATCGGATCGCGACGCAAGAACGCAGGTCGGCGACACCAAACCTAACCAAAAGTGCCCGTAACTAGCCAAGATTACTTCGTTTGCTGGATTTCCTTCCGGTAGACTCTCTATCCCGTCATGTCCGACCCGTCGTCGGGAATCCCAAGTCGAACTGCGAATGGCGCATGGTACCAAGATGCGAAGTCCGCAATGTCGAGGGATTCGCACAGGAGTGCCTGACGTCCGCTCGGAGGGACTGCGGTGGTTCATAAAACGCTCGGAGCCAGGGTCGCCCTCCTGTCGGGGCTCCTCGTCACGCTCGGCCTGGCCGCCCTCTCCGTAACGCTCGTCAGCGGCCATCGCAGCCAGGTCGTCGATGAGGTCGTCCACGCCAGCGACAATGTGGCGCAGATGATTCGCTTGAGCATCACGCATGACATGCTCGGCGACGCCCCGGACGGTGTGCGGCAGGTGATCGAGGCGGTGGGATCCCATCCCGGAGTGGAGCGGATCCGCCTCTTCAACAAGGAAGGCAAGATCTCCTACTCGTCGCGACCGGATGAGAGCGGAAGCATGGTGGACAAGAAGGCGGAAGCCTGCTTCCAGTGCCACGAGGCGAACAAGCCGCTCCGGCATCTCTCAATCGACGATCGCTCCCGCATCTACGAGAATGCAGCCGGCGAGAAGATCCTGGCCACCATCAGCGTGATCCCGAACGAGGAGCGCTGTGCCCAGGAGGACTGCCACGAGAGCACCAGCAAGCAGAGCGTCCTGGGTGTCCTGGACGTAAGCGTGTCGATGGAGCCCACGGAGCGACGTCTGCTGGCGGCCACCCAGTGGGCCGTTGCGCTCTCGCTCGGCACGCTGATTCTGACGTCGCTTGGCTTGTTCTTCGTGATTCGCGCCACCGTCAACCGACCTGTCTGGAGCCTCATCAACGCCACGCGCCAGGTGGCGAGCGGTGACTTCAGCCAGAAGGTCTCACCCACCGTCGCGGCGGAGATCGGCATCCTCGCGCGTTCCTTCAACAAGATGGTCGAGAACATCCATACCTCACGCACCGAGCAACAGGAGTGGATCGGCGCCCTGAAGGACGAGCTCGGCAAGAAGTCGAAGGAGGTTCGAACGGCGCAATTCCAAGCCATGCAGGCCGAGAAGCTCTCGGCGGTCGGGCTGGTCGCCGCCGGTGTGGCGCACGAGCTCAACAGCCCGCTCATGGCCATCATCACCTTCGCCCATCTCGTGCAGCGGAACTTCGACCTCGACTCCCAGGAGCACCACGATCTGGGAATGATCCTGACCGAGGCGAATCGTTGCGCGGTCATCATCCGAAATCTGCTGGACTTCTCACGAGAGCAGAAAGTGGACCAGCACTTCCAGACCTGCAGCCCAACGGAGATCCTGGACCATGCCATGAAGCTGGTCGGCCCCCAGCTCCGCAAGCACGACGTCGAGGAGGAGTCTCTGATCGATGAGGGTCTACCCAATGTCAAGGCGGATCCCGCCCAGATGACCCAGGTCTTCCTGAACCTCATGCTGAATGCCATCCAGGCAATGGAACCCGGTGGCAAGCTCTCCGTGAGGGTGGACGAAGTCGAGCGGGAAGCCTTCGTGAAGCACGGTCTGCCTCCCGGCAACGGCGGCTCCCTGGTCCGCTTCCGTTTGCGCGACACCGGCCACGGAATCCCGCAGGAGGAGATCGGGCGCGTGTTCGAGCCGTTCTACACCACGAAGCCGGCGGGACAGGGGTCGGGCCTCGGCTTGTCCGTCTCGCTGGGGATCGTCTCTCGTCACGGGGGCACTATCATCGTCGACAGCGATAGCCAGACCTGGACGGAGTTCACTCTGCTCTTACCCGCTGGTTCAGATGAGGACGCTGGCACAGAGGACTGAAGTCCAAGGAGAACTTGATGGAAGGGAAACAAGAGTGGCACCTCACTCCGAGAGTCCTTGTGATCGACGACGAGGCCGTGGTCTGCGAGAGCATTCGACGCGTTCTCGGCGACGAGGGATACGAGGTGACGACCACCTGCGTGCCCCGGGATGGGGTTGAGCTGCTACGCAATCAGAACTTCGATCTCCTCCTGCTGGATATCAAGATGCCCGGGCTCAGTGGCATGGAGGTGCTGAGCGAGGCACGATCCTGCTCGCCCGATACCGAGGTCGTGATCGTCACCGGATATGCGGCGATCGAAACCGCCATCGACGCCATCCGGCAGGGCGCATTCGACTACTTGCAGAAGCCGGTGGGACCGGACCAGCTCCTGATCACCGTCGCCCGCGCTCTCGAACGCAGGCATCTGCTCGATCTGACCCAGCGCCTGCATTCGGAGCTGGAGTCCCGGCACCGCATCGGCCAACTGGTGTGCTCGTCCCCGAAGATGCAACGCGTCATGCAGCTCGTCGCCAAGGCGGCTCCGACGAATAGTACGATCCTCATCAGCGGAGCGACGGGGACCGGCAAAGACTGCATCGCCAAGGCCATCCACTACAACAGCCCCAGGAAGGACAACCCCTTCATCGTGGCGGACTGTTCTGCCCTGAACGAATCCCTGTTGGAATCCGAGCTCTTTGGCCACGTGCGGGGCGCGTTCACGAGCGCGATTCGCGATCGCCAGGGACTCGTCGAGGCCGCGCGGGGTGGCACGCTCTTCCTGGACGAGATCGCCACGATTTCCCCTCGCATACAGAGCGCCCTCTTGCGTCTCCTCCAGGATCGGGAAATCCGGCCCGTGGGTGCCGACACGTACGTGTCCGTGGACGTACGCCTGATCGCCGCCACCAACAAGGACCTGGCGGAACTCGTCGAGCGAGGTGAGTTCCGCGAAGACCTCTTCTACCGCATGGGCGTCTTCACCGTCACGTTGCCGCCACTCCGGGAGCGGATCGAGGAGCTGCCCCTGCTGGCCCACCACTTCGTCGAGAAGTATTCGCAGGAGTTTGGCAAGCAGGTCAAGGGCATCCGACCTCGAGCGCTCTCTGCGCTCGAGGTACACGAGTGGCCGGGAAATGTTCGCGAGCTCGAGAACGTGATCGAAAGGGCGGTGCTGCTGACGGACACCGAGTTCATCGATGTGGATGCCCTCCCCAGCATCCTGGGAGAACACTCGGCCCTGGAGACGGAGGACATCCCCGCGGATGCCCGCTCGCTGGCGGCCCGAAAGAAGGAGCTGCGAAGCGAGGCGGTGGAGCGTCTCGAGAAGCTCTTCGTCATCAAGGCGCTTCAGCAGGCTCACTGGAATGTCACGGAGGCGGCGCGCGACGTGGACATGCAGCGCACGAACTTCCACGCCCTCATGCGTAAGTACGCGATCAGCGTGCCCAGGGTAGGTGATAGTCCGCCAGAAAACGGTTCTCCCACCGAATCCTGAAGCCCCGGACGGCCAGAGCTCAGAGGCTGTGAACAGGGGCGGGCACGAGGCCCGCCCTCACTCGCCGGGCGTCAGACGCGGGATGATGTGATCGCCGACCCAGCCCTCGACCCAGGCACGCGTGGCTTCGTCCATCGCCGCGATGATCTCGTCCCTGACTTCGTCCACCGCGTCCTTGACCCGCTGAACGACTCCGTCGCTGATGCAGTTCATGTTCCTGGGCAGATAGTCGTCTTCTTGAGACGTATCTTCGGCCCTTCCCAGATCGCCGCCTGGATGGTAATCGCCCCCTGGATGATAGTAGAAGACAAAGGGCTGCTCGGGGACGACATGGACCTCGTGTTCCGCCGTGATGTTTCCGTGCACGATGTCGTTGCGAAACTCGCGAAGCCACATCAGCGTGCGCCATGTGGCGGTGTCGGTGCGAATGGCTTGACTGCGAAATCCCCTGCAGAATGCGTGGAGAGAGAGTATTCGCAGATCCAGATCCCCGCGGCTCGCGATCCTCTCGTAGGCTCTCTCATCGAAGTCGGGCTTCAGGAGCAGCGTATAGAGAGTGTTTACGAAGGCTTCCAGCGAGACCAGGAAGAAGGTGGTTGCACTGAGCAGAATCGCCCCCTCGTTGTCGACTCGTAGCCTCTCGCCTGGCTCGAGGACGAGTCCATCGCGCTCGTTCTCGTGCTCTCGCGTGAGAGCCCACAATGAGAGTGCAGCCCTGTAGCGTTCTGATGCGACGTTGACCACCCAGCTCCGAGGAACGCTGTCCGGGATCTGATCCTGAGCCGTCTGAAGATCTTCCTTCTCGTTGAAGAGATGTCGGTTCTGGGCCAGTGCGGCGTCCAGCTCTTCGACGAATGCGGCAACCGCAGTGCCAGCGCGTGCTCGTGTGGCAGCCAGATTCGACGGATCTCGCCCCCATACGCGAAGCGTCGTCCGCGAATTCTCGTAGAGGCTGCGGATCTCGACCAGAATCTCCTCATCGATCTCGATGCAAAATCCCCAATCCGAGGTCATGCCAAACATCTTGCATGACTCGGGATCAATCCTTCCTCCCAGGATCTCCGGGTCGCCGTAGAGTGATTGGAGGAATCGGTACAGGAGCAGGGGATTGCGGATGGCCAGGGCATCTTTTGCGGGCAGGTCCCCGAGAAGCAGTGCACCATCGACGGGCGCATGGGGAACTGCGACGTAGACGAAATCGGGAGACTCGGCGGAGTAGTATCTCCGTTCGTGCTCCGGGATGTTGTCCGGCGAGGGGCGTTCTGTATCGCGTTCGACGCGGGAGTATCGCTCGGCAAAGCGTCCCGGGTTTGCTTTCTTCGGAAGTCGCGTGACCTTCGAAGACATCCTCACCCCGTGAATCGCGGTCACTGCTTGCCAGGCTGGGCTCGCTTGCCAACCCTCGTGACTAACAGATCAATGCTACAAACTCGGTACTCCTGCAGCTAGTGTCACGAATCACCCGGGCCAACAGGCTGCGTGCTCGCGATCGTCCGCAAGGCGTGAGCCACGCGCCCGCCCATTCGCCGATTCCGTATGTGTTTCGTATACGGTTCGATGCGGCAGCGACGCTGGCGAGCGATGTCGTCAAAGCCCCGTAAGAACACGGGGCTAGGCGATTAGAGGTCTTTGCAGGCGGACGCCGGCAGCGGGGAGCCGTATACGCGGCGCATACAACAGCCGCGAGAGCGGTCGGCGGCGGCAGCGGCGTCATATAGAAAACACCTGCAATATCAAATACTTATAGTTATGAACCCGTAGCTGCCCGAACCCGGTTTTGATGGCACGTGTCTTGCGATAGGAGAGGGCGAGAGATGACTCTCCCGCTTGTTCGCAAAGGCGGCAAATCCAGTGAGAGGCGGAAAATGAGTGATCAAGAAAACATCGTCGCCATCCTGGAAGGCAGCTCAGCCGATGAGGCCCTGAGCGAGTCAATCAGCAGACAGGGCCTGCCGGCCGTGCGCATTGGCAGCCTGGAGTCGCTGAGCCAGTGCGACTCCCTGTCTTCGATTTCGGTCTTTGTCTTCCGGGTCGGCAGAGAACGGCTTGGATCCCTGCTGATCGCTCTGGGCCGCTTGAGCCTCGAGTATCCCGGCGTGCGAAAGCTCGCGGTTGTGGATGACGGCCTGTCGGTCGTCCTGGCTTCCTACCTGAGCGCATGCTC
This sequence comes from Deltaproteobacteria bacterium, assembly GCA_029261835.1. GTDB lineage: Bacteria > Myxococcota_A > UBA9160 > UBA9160 > UBA4427 > JAJDAO01. The sequence continues at coordinate 276,057 of JAJDAO010000072.1, forward strand.
AGTGGACTTCTTGAATACCTGTCTGGACGCACCCGGTGTCGATCGCGTTGCGAGCAGGGTGCGTGGAATCGTTGAACAACGGCCCTGGTACCTGGTACCGGCCAATCAGTGACGTGGGACCTGCGGTCCCGGGAGGTGCGACATGCTGGAGCAAAAGCGAGAACGTGAGACAAGGGCGAACCAAGAGATCCTGTTCGTAGACGACGAGAAGGGCGTCAGAGAGGGCTGGAAGCGCTTCCTGTCTGCAGAAAACCGGACGGTGACCACGGCCGCCGACGGCGAGAGCGCCATTTCCGGATTGTCCGGGCGCCCGATCGATCTGGTGATCTCCGACCTGCGAATGCCGGGGGTGGACGGGCTGGATGTGCTGGAGTGGGTACACGAACACAAGCCCGAGACCCGTTTCGTCCTGATCACGGGCTACGGCAGCGGGGAGGTCGAGGAGCGAGCTCGTCGCCTGGGCGCCTTTGGATATCTGGAAAAGCCGGTCCGCCCGGATCAGCTGGCCGAGATCGCCGAGGCCGCGCTGCGAGGAGAGCCGTCGACCTGGGCGGAGGCTGCCGGAGAGAGCCCGGTCTCGAGCGAGACGGTTGAGCCGGTGGTGGAGGCCGAAGCCCCTGCGGCACTGGCGGAGCCGGCAACCGCACAGGAGCAGGCGGCGGCCCTGGAGCCGACCCTGCAGCTCACCGCTCGCGACCTCGGCAAGCTGGCGGCGGCGCCCTTCATGGGCCTGGCCTACATCGTGTTCCTGCCGGTCGTCGGGATCGCGGCAGCATGCTACGCAGTCGGTGCCAAGATCGCACAGCTCGTGCGACCGGCTGTGTAACACGGCCGCGAAGGCTGAGGGGGGCTGCGATGCGGCTGCTGGCTATGACCTTCACGCTGCTGTACTTGTTCTTCGCGGCCCCTGGGTGGGGACAGGATCTAAGCCCCGAAGAAATCGAGGAGATGAATGAAGAATGTCTGGATTGCCATGATGACATGGATGAGGACGAAGCGGAGTACGCCTTTCCCGCTGGCAAGGTGATCCAGTTCCAGGTGGATCCCGAGGACCACAAAGCATCGGCGCACGGCCAGATCCTCGCCTGCATGTCATGCCACGAGAGCTACGACGACGACCACCCCGAG
>JAJDAO010000073.1 GCA_029261835.1 Deltaproteobacteria bacterium
CCGTCGCGATGCACGCGTCCTTTCGCCGATCTCTGCGTTGCGAAACCTTGCTGTACTTCAGTACAGCGGCGGGTCCGCGCCTTGATCTCGACGAAAGCCCGCGAGCCTCGCTCGGTCCGGAGTTCTTCCGCAACCTGCTAGGAGCCTGACCCAAGACTGGATGGGCGGCTGGACGCGCTGCCCAGTCTTGGGTCAGGCTCCTAGCCCTGATCCGGTAGTCCGATCGGGGCTAGGGGCCATCGGACAGATTCTCCCGTCGCCAGAGACGGATCTTCGGCCCGGTCTCCAGGCTGCGGGCTCGGCCGGGGAATCCACCGTCGAAACGAGAGAGTCTCTCTCAGCCGCGTCCGCCTCAGGCATTGTCGCCGACCAGCCGATGCGACGGGCAGGCCGGTCGCGAAGCCTGACGCCGCGCGTTGGCTGGGGGATGCTGATGTCTGAGTGCGAGGCGCGGGTACGCATTCTGGTGGTGGAGGACAACGACGCGTTGCGCAGTGGCATCTGTCTCGCATTGCGCGATAGCTGGGGCGAGGTGGACGAGGAGAGCGATGGTGAGCGGGCGCTCGGGCGTCTCGCTGATTCAGCAACAGCGCCCTATGACTTGATCATCACTGACCTTCGCCTGCCCGGCGCCGACGGAATGAGCATCTTGCGCGCGGCGCTCGAACTGTGCCGCGATACGAGCGTCATCGTGATGAGCGCCTACGGGAGCATCGAAACGGCGGTCGAAGCGATGAGGCTCGGGGCCTTCGACTTCGTCCAGAAGCCCTTCGCTGTGGAGCAGCTCGAGCTGTGCGTCGCTCGGGCGGGCGATCGCGTTCGATCGGCGGCGCGGGGGAGGGGATTCCCGGCACCTGCCTCGGACGCGGTGACGCTGAAGAATGTCGTTGCCGAGAGCCGGGCGATGCGAGATGCCATCGAGCTGGCGCGCCGCGTGGCGAACACCCGCTCGACAGTCCTGATTACCGGTGCGACCGGCACCGGCAAGGAGATCGTCGCCGGACTCGTCCATGCCTTCTCCGATCGGTCGCGAGAGAGCTTCGTCAAGGTGAACTGCGCGGCGCTACCCGAAACCCTGCTCGAATCCGAGCTCTTCGGCCACGAGCGCGGCGCCTTCACTGGGGCCGATCGCGTGCGTATCGGTCGTTTCGAGCAGGCGACCGGCGGGACCCTCTTCCTGGACGAGATCGGTGACATGACGGGCGCGACCCAGGCCAAGCTGCTGCGCGTTCTGCAGGATCAGGAGTTCTACCGTCTGGGTGGGACGCGGGCGTTGCGCACCGACGCGCGCATCGTCGCGGCCACCAACCGCGATCTCGCGGAGGCGAAGCGGACCGGCGGCTTTCGGGAGGATCTCTACTTTCGGCTCGACGTGATCGGCATCTACCTGCCTCCGCTGCGCGAGCGTCCCGAGGATCTGCTGGCCCTCGCCGAACGTCTGCTGGACGAGTTCGCCCGTAAGCTCGATCGGCCCGTACGGCGCTTCGGCGCTTCGGCGCTCGATCGGATCCGCACCTACGCCTGGCCGGGCAACGTGCGCGAGCTGAGCAATGTGCTCGAGCGCGCCGTCCTCACGTGTCAGGGCGTGACCATCGAGGCGGATGATCTCGTCGTGCCTGGCGCCGCCGGCCTCGGGCGTACCCAGGGCTGGAGGCCGGAGCTGCCACCCGAGGGCATTTCTCTGCGCGATGTGGAGCGTCGGCTCGTAGTGGCCGCTCTGGAGCGAACCGGCCACGTCCAGAAGGATGCGGCCGAGCTGCTCCACGTTTCGCGGCGCAAGCTCAACTACATGATCCAGCGCATGGGCTTGACCCATCCAACATGGCGCCGGAATCGGGGCCCGGAGAGCCGGACGACGAAGGCGGTCCGGGCGGAGCCGCATCGCGACTGAGTGCGCAGCCGGTCTCTTCATGTGCCCGACGTCTTGGGCGGAGTGCGTCGACCAGCTTCGCGGTGGTGGAATTTCATCGTGGAATAGGGCAGGCTACAGCCCCGTTCCATCACCGTTTTTCCGGCTCCGAGCGGGTCGGTTGTGAGGTTGCGAAATGGCTCTGCCCACACGTTCTGGAAATGTCCTCGCCATGCTCCTGGGCCTGCTGCTGGGGCTGGGCTCGTTGGCCTGCCAGAGCGACGAGGAGAAGCTCGTCAGCTTCATGAGCCGCGGCGACGAGTACCGCGAGGCCGAGCAGTACAAAGAGGCGATCATCGAGTATCGCAATGTGCTGCAGATCGACCCGAACCATCTCGCGGCGCACCGGGCTCTGGCGGACGCCTACCTGCAGAACAAGGATTTCAGGGAGGGCTACTGGGAGCTCAGTGAGACGGTCCGTCTCAATCCGACCGACATGGAGGCGCGCCTCACCTACGCCGGTGTCTCACTGTTGGCCAAGCGCTTCGACGAGGTTCTCACGCAGGCGGAGGCCATGATCGAGCTCGATCCCAATCATGCCGCCGCGCATCTTCTGCGCGGGCAGGCACTGCTGGGTCTGGAGCGTGAGGACGAGGTCGAGGCGTCGTTTCTGCGAGCAGTCGAGCTCAATCCCGACGAGGCCGGGTTCCGCGTAGCGCTGGCCTTCTACTACGAGACGGTGGATCGCTACGATGACGCGGAAAAGCTGCTCCGCGAGGCGATCGAGCGCGGCCCCGATGCGGCGGGCCCCTGGACTGCACTGGCACGCCTCATGGCCGCCAACCCGTCACGTGACGTAGAAACCGAAGCGGCATTCAGGAAGGCCATCGATCTCTCGGCGGACCAGCTGACGGAGGAGGTCGGCAAGCCATCGCTGTCGAGTGCCTACGGTGCGCTCGCCGGCTTCTTCTTCCGGCGGGAGCGCTTCGACGAGGGTGTGGCGACCGTCGAAGAAGCCATCACGAAGATGGAGTCGGAAAAGCGAAAGCTCGAGTTCATCAACATACTGGCCCGTGTCTACGGCACGCGGGGTGACGACGCCATGGCCGAGGCAATGCTCGAGCGCGCCACTCAGGTGTCCAAGAACGATCCCGCGCCCTATCTGGCTATCTCGGCCGCCCGCGGTCGGAAGGGAGACATCAAGGGTGCCCTGGAAGCGGCGGAGTCCGCTGTCGCGATCGATCCCACTCACATCCCCTCCCGTCTGCGCAAGGCGGAGCTGCTTGTCGACATCGGCTACCGAGAGCAGAACGAGCAGCAGGCCGCCGACGGTCGGCAGATCGTCGAGCAGGTGTTGGAGGAGCGTCCCAACAGCCCCGAAGCGCTCTTTGTTCGCGCCAAGATCGAGCTGGCGGCCGGGGATCACCTAGCGGCGATCGAATCACTGCGCGTCGCCATTGACGGGCGGCCCGACTGGGGTCGGGCCCATTTCGTACTCGGTTCCGCTCTGACGCTGGCCGGCGAGAAGCAGCGTGCTCGTGCTGAGCTGGCGCGTGCCGTCGAGCTCGAGCCGGCGCTGCTCGATGCGCGGCGGCTGCTGACGAGAGTGCACGCCGAGTTGGGCGAGCACGAGTACTCGATCGACCAGGGCACGATCTATCTGCGTTCGAAGCCCGATGACGACGAGCTGCGCATTCTGGTGGCGCAGGGCTTCGTGCGACTCGGAAAGATCGACGAGGCGGCCAAGATGTTGGCCGAGATACCCGAGGAGCGCCGCGGCATCGAGGCGCTCTTCGCGATCGGACGCATCCAGCTGGTGCAGGGAGACGTCGAGGGTGCCAGTGCGAGCCTCCTGAAGGCCAACGAGGAGCGGCCCAACAATGCCAAGGTGCTGTCGTCGTTGCTTTCGCTCGATCGCGCTGCCGGAAAGCTCAGCCACTCGATCAAGCGGATCAACGATGCGGTCGAGGCCGAGCCGGAAGAGGGCGCGCTTCGGCGGCTCAAGGGAATGGTCGCAGTCTTGACCAACGACCTGCCGCTGGCCGAGGAGAGCTTCAAGAAGGCGATCGAACTCGAGCCCGACAGTCTTCAGGCCTACGCCCAGCTCGGCGGGCTATACCGCATGATGGGACGCATGGAGGAGACCGTCGCGATCTACGAGCAGGTCGTCGAGACGCGCCCGGAGTCCGCTCCTCCCCACCACTTCCTGGCCGTGCTCTATGAGATGTCTGGCAAGGTCGAGCAGGCCCGGGAGCAGTATGAGCTCGCGCTTCGTTATGACTCAACGCTGAGCGAATCCAAGAACAACCTCGCCTACCTACTGGCCGAATCCGGCCAGGATCTCGACCGTGCGCTCAAGCTCGCTCAGGAGGCGAAGGCCGCCATGCCCGACAGCCCCAACGCTGCCGATACACTGGGCTGGGTGCTGCTCAAGCGCGGTGTCGCCTCCGCGGCGATCGGCTACCTGCGAGAGGCCGTGCAGGTCAGCGATCCGAGCGACCCGGCCATCGGCGTCATCCGCACTCATCTGTCCGATGCCTATGCGGCGGCCGGCGACCTCGAGAAAGCGATCGAGACCCTCGAGACCGCACTGGCTGACTTCGACAAGAAGAAGAAGGCGGCGGGCGCAGCGCAGGATCCCCCGTGGGCCGCCGAGGCGAGAGCCAAAGTCGAGCAGCTCAAGGGGGAACTCGGCGGCACCACCGGCTGAACCGTCACCCCGGCCACGCCGGTCCTCCACCCAAGAGCAGACCTGATCCCCACAGGGGCACAGAGCCCATCGGTCGTTCTCCGGCTTCAAGCTTGGCGGCGGAGAGGCCGATAGGTTTCCCGCATTCTTGCGCGTGACTCGCACGCTTTGTGCATCGCTTGCCGAGATGAGTCGCGGTAGGAGCGCCGTTCTGTGAGCGGCGCGAACGCTTGTGGAGGGTTGGAATGAAGTCCTGGACGCTCCTTCTTGCTGCGATTTCGCTGCTGCTATCGCCGCCGCTCTGGGCGGACGAGAGCAGCCCGATCGTCGGCCTCGAGCCGGATCTGGAGATGTCGCCCACCGTCGATCTGGAAGAGCCGGTGGCGCAGCCGGCTGACCCGAGCGCCGTCGCGGAAGCGGGTGAGGTCGCGGGCGAGCCCTCGGGCGAGCCCGCCGATGCGCCCCTTGGCGAGGACGCGGGAGAACTCGCGGCCGAGTCCCAAGAGGAGGCGGTCGACCACGCCGATGCCGATGCCGACGCCCCGGCTGAAGTGGAAGCCGGAATGGGCTGGGACAGCTTCGACGACCCGAGCTTCGATCCGGTCGACGGCGCTGCCGTCGCCGCCTCGGCCAGCGGCCCCGCGGCAGCTCTTGGGCCGCTCGCGGTGGATGCCGAAGGACGCCGAGGTCGCATCCACACCGTAGTGGCTGGGGACACGCTCTGGGACATCGCTCAGACGTACCTCGGGACGCCCTGGGTCTGGCCATCTGTCTGGGAGGACAATGACGAGATCGACAACCCGCATGTAATCGCCCCCGGTGACCGCGTCTGGGTTACCGCAGGAGAGATGCGGCTTGTCAGTGAGCGAGAGGCCGATCAGATGATCGCGGCGGAGAGTGAGATGGAGGTGGCTTCGCTCGAGCCGCCGCCCGAGCTTCTCGCCGAGCCCGAACTCGCCCCGATGGAGCCTGTCGCCAGCCTGGATGAAGAGGAGCTGATGGCCGACGAGGTGCCCGCCTCGATGGATCAGCTTCCGGTGGCGGTTCCGCCCGGCGCCGAGCGGTCGACCGATACCGGTCGCAGCATCAGGGTGGCAACGCGAGAGGCCATGGGCTTCATCAGCAGCAAGACGCTCGATGCGGCCACCAGCGTCGTGGGGAGCCCGAGTCCGCGCACCTGGCTGGCGGAAGGCGACATGGTCTATCTCGGCTCTGGCGAGGGGCAAGTCGAGGTCGGTGACCAGTTCACGGTCTTCCGCGACGCCGAACGGGTGATCGACGTCGAGAATGGCAGCCTGCTCGGGTACCACGTCGATGTCCTGGGCTGGGTGGAGGTGCGAGAGGTTCGGGGAGAGACGGCGATCGCCGAGGTGAAGGTGTCGCGGTCCGAAATCGAGCGCGGCGACAGAGTGATCTCGCGCGACCCGATCATGCTCGATGTGCCGGTCAAGGCGACACCGGACGGCATCGACGGGCGCATCGTCTTCATGCCCAAGGATCGCAACAACATGGCCGACGGCGACTACGTCTATCTGAATCGAGGCAGTTTGCACGGCTTCCAAACGGGCTCGGAGCTCGAGGTCTACCAGAGCGGTCGCTTGGCCAAAGAAACAGTCAACGGCGTTCCGGTGATGACACCCAGTCACGTCGAAGCGAAGCTGGTGCTGGTCGATGTCCGACCCGACAGCTCGGTGGCGTTCGTGACGCACGCCGCACGCGAGCTGGAGGTCGGCGATCTCGTTCGACCGGCGGGTCCAGAGTTGGCGAGTCGCTGATCCGCGCGACGGGGGTCGCGAGACGAGGCGTTCGAGAGGGCCGGTCCTTATGGACCGGCCCTCTTCGTTCCCAGCGCGCATTTCTCGTCGGGTCGCAGAAGCGACCTGATGAGAAATGCGCGCTAGCCCTGGCTGCGCTATCCAGGCGGCATCCCCGGGTCCCGGGGAGCCCAGCTTGCTCGAGATCGATCCCCTGCTGGCAGGCGACGCCACCGATCGCCTGCTCGATCCAAGTGATACGAGACCCGGTCGACAACGAGCCCTGCGATCCTGGCTCGAGTTTCAGGCCCGTCTCTGTCTGAGCCCCGAGCAGGCGCTGGCCCTGCTGGACGTGGCCGGTGGCGATCCCGCGCGGGCAGTGATGGCGAGCCGGCCGGCCTCCGACTCGCGCGGCGGTGCGCGAACGAACTGGCCCGCGACACTGGCCCGGCTGGGTGTTCGTGCGCTGCCCATCACCTCGCCCGCGTATCCGCCGCTGCTGCGTGTCATCGGCGACGCGGCACCCCTGCTGCTGGTGGCCGGCAACCCAGAGGTGCTGGCTCGACCCGGTGTGGCGATCGTCGGCGCCCGAGCGGCAACGGCCTACGGGCTCGGGGTGGCGCGGGAGCTCGCGGCGGGCCTGGCCCGAGCGGGGCTCACCGTGGTGTCGGGGATGGCCCGCGGCATTGATGCCGCCGCCCACCGGGGCGCGCTCGAAGCGGGCGGAGCGACCGTGGCCGTTCAGGCCTGTGGCCCGGATCGCACCTATCCGCCCGAGCACCGCAATCTGAGGCAGCAGATCTGCGCGGCTGGCGCCGTCGTGACGGAGCTGCCGCTGGGATATCCCCCTCGAGGCCCATTCTTTCCGCTGAGAAACCGGTTGATCAGCGGGCTCGTGCAACTCGTGATCGTGGTCGAGGCCCGCGAGCGCAGTGGCTCGCTCATCACGGCTCGCCATGCCCTGGATCAGGGTCGAGAGGTGATGGCCCTGCCAGGACCCATATCGGCCCCCACCAGCTCCGGCCCCAATCGATTGCTGCGCGACGGCGCCCGGCCCGTTCTGGAGCTGGCGGACGTTCTGGACTGCCTCGGCTGGCAGCCGCCAGAGGACACCTCTCTCGAGGAGTCATCTCGTGGCCCCAGCGAGCCGCTCGCGCCCGACGCAGCGGAGATTCTCCAGCGGCTCCAGCGAGAGCCCGTAACGCGCGATGAGCTGGCGCAGCGTCTGGGTCGCCCTCCCGAGCAGCTCGCGCTGCGACTCCTCGAGCTGGAACTCGGGGGCTGGCTGTCTGAAGACCGAGACGGCCGACTGCGCCCGGTGCCGCGTTCCGCGCTCGGTGACGCGCGCATCGGGCGCAGACGGGAATGAGCTATGCTGCCCCTCTCGGCCAGGCCACCGCCGGGCGCAACTCCCCCCGACAGCGCGCAGATCGGCAGCCCGGCCGTTGGCTGCCGCCCACCGATCGTGCGGAGTGGGCGGGTCAGAGCGTTCGGAGGCCGGGGACCCCTGCTGCAGTCGGCGGACCCCCGGGTCGAGGTAGGCATGGCAGCCGCAGCACAGGCGGAGGAGAGCCCGCAGCTCGTCGTCGTCGGGGGCGGACTGGCGGGCAGCGAAGCGGCCTGGCAGGCCGCGCGGCGTGGCCTGCCCGTGACGCTCTACGAGATGAAACCCGAGCGGCTCTCGCCAGCACACAGATCAGAAGACCTGGCCGAACTCGTCTGCAGCAACTCGCTGCGCTCCAGCGCACTGAGCAACGCGGCGGGGCTTCTCAAGGAGGAGATGCGCCGGCTCGACTCACTCATCATCGAGGCGGCGGATGCGACCTCGGTGCCGGCAGGCAAGGCCCTGGCGGTCGATCGCGTCGCCTTCCAGAAGTACGTCAGCAAGGCCATCATGGGCCACCCGGGCATCGTGTTGCGCCGGGAGCTGGTGGCCCGTGTGCCCGCCAGTCCGCTGGCCGTCGTCGCCACCGGTCCGCTGACTGCCCCCGAGTTGGCGCGTTCCCTTCGACAACTTCTGGGTGATGAATACCTGTACTTCTACGACGCCATCGCCCCCACCCTCCACGCTGACTCCATCGATCCGAGCGTCGCCTTTCGCGCCTCGCGCTATCAGCAGGGAGAGGGCGACTACTTGAACGTGCCCCTCGACCGGGAGGACTACGAGCGTCTCGTCGATGCGCTGCTGGGAGCGGATACGGTTCCGCTCCACAAGTTCGAGACCGCCCTCTACTTCGAGGGCTGCCTGCCGCTCGAGGAAATGGCCCGGCGAGGTCGCGATACGCTGGCCTACGGTCCGCTGAAGCCGGTGGGACTCGTCGATCCCCGCACTGGGAAGCGCCCGCATGCTGTGGTTCAGCTGCGCCAGGAGGACAGAGCCGGTGAGCTCTTCAATCTGGTCGGCTGCCAGACCAAGCTGAAGATCGCCGAGCAGGAACGCATCTTTCGGGCGCTGCCAGGGCTCTCCAAGGCCGTCTTCGCCCGCTACGGCTCCGTCCACCGCAATACCTACGTGAACGCGCCAAGCAGGCTGACGCCGACGCTCGAGCTGCGTGCGCGTCCAGGGCTCTACCTGGCCGGTCAGATCGCCGGGGTAGAGGGATACGTGGAGTCGGCGGCCCTGGGCTTCATCGCAGGCGTGAACGCCGCCCGCGCGGCTCACGGGCAAGTTCCGGCGCTGCCGCCCAGGGAGACCGCCCATGGCTCGCTGATTTCGCACCTGATGGAGGCGGACCCGAAGCACTTCCAGCCGATGAACGTGAACTACGGCCTGTTTCCGCCGCTGCCTCTTCCCGCACCGAGCCCCGGGAAGCCCCGCCGGCCGAAGCTGTCGAAGCGTGATAAGAACGAGAAGATGGCGGCTCGTGCCCTCGAGGCTCTCGCCTCCTATCGGGCCGAGATCGCCCCGGTGGACCGATGAGTTGGCGTGCGGCCGTGCGGGCGTTTGATCGCTACCTCGATGCCGAGAGGGGGTTCTCGGCGCACACGCGGCGTGCCTATCTCGCCGACGTGGAGCACCTGGCCAACTATGCCGGCGGGGAGGTCACGCCCGAAGAGGTGGATGCCGGGCTCGTTCGGGAGTGGCTCGCCGAGCTCCATCAGAGGCGAAGTCCCGCCACGCTGGGTCGCAGGTTGGCCGGTGCCCGCGCCTTCTTCCGTTTCTTGCAGCGTGAGGGGCGGGTGGCAGTCGATCCCACGGCGGGTCTGCCGGCGCCGAAGCTGCCGCAACGCCCTCCTCGCCCACTCTCGGTGGACGACTGCTTCGCGCTGGCCGACCAGGCCGCCGATCAGGCCGACCCGCCCGCGCACGCTCAGCGCGACGGCCCGCGCCGACGACGCATGCGCCTGCGCGACCGCGCGCTGGTCGAGCTGCTCTACGGCACGGGTATCCGGGTCGGAGAGCTGGCAGCGCTGGATGTGAGGGACGTCGACCTGCATCGCGGTGATGTGCGCGTGCTCGGCAAGGGGGGCAAGGAGCGGGTGGTGCCGATGCCCGATCTCGCCCGCCGCGCCCTGGCCGAGTGGCTGGCCGAGCGCCGCCGCCCCGGTCTGCTGGCCGAGCCGCTCTTCATCGCCCTCCGGCCGCGCAAGGAGTCGGCGCCACGCCGGCTCGGGGCGCGTGACGTGCGGCGGATTCTCAAGCGGCGTGCGCTGGCGCGTGGGCTGGACGATTGCGTTCATCCCCACCGTCTGCGCCACAGTTACGCTACTCACCTGCTCGACATGGGAGCCGATCTTCGCGAGATCCAAGAGCTGCTGGGGCACGCCAGCCTGTCGACCACTCAGAAGTACACAGCGGTTTCGGTGGAACATCTGCGCCAGGTGTACGACAGTGCCCATCCGCGAGCGGCCGACCCTCGGCAGCGAGTGGCCGAGAATAGACGGGGTTCCAGATCTCGCAGGAGAGCTGAATGACAGTCTCTGAGTCACAGCGCGTTCGCTCCACAACCGTGGCCGGGGTCATCCGGGGTGGCCGCATCGCCATGGCGGCGGACGGCCAGGTCACGGTGGGGCAAATGGTGATGAAGCAGGGCGCGGAGAAGGTGCGCATGGTCGGCAAGGGCAGGGCGGTGATCGGCTTCGCCGGCGGTGTGGCTGACGCGCTCACGTTGCTGGAGCGTCTCGAGGCCAAGCTCGAGGCCTCACCGGGCAATGTGCGACGTGCCGCAGTGGAGCTGGCGCGCGATTGGCGGACCGACCGCGTGCTGCGCCGGCTCGAAGCGATGCTGCTGGTTGGCGATGCCGACACGCTGCTGGTGGTCTCGGGCAACGGCGATGTAATCGAGCCGGACGACGGCGTGGCGGCCATCGGCTCTGGTGGTTCTTACGCATTGGCGGCCGCGCGGGCCCTGGCCCAGCATACTGAACTCGACGCCGAGGAGATCGCGCGCGAAGCGCTGCGGATCGCCTCCGGCATCTGCATATTCACGAACGATGAAATCAAAGTGGTCACCCTGCCGTGAAACAGCTGCCGACATTCACCCCCCGAGAGATCGTCTCCGAGCTGGATCGCTATATCGTCGGCCAACGGGACGCCAAGCGCGCCGTCGCCATCGCTTTGCGCAATCGCTGGCGTAGACAGCAGGTGCCCGATGAGCTGAGGGACGAGATCGCCCCGAAGAACATCATCATGATCGGTCCCACCGGAGTGGGGAAGACCGAGATCGCTCGCCGGCTGGCTCGTCTGGCTCAGGCTCCGTTCATCAAGGTGGAGGCGTCGAAATTCACCGAGGTCGGCTACGTGGGCCGCGATGTGGAATCCATCATTCGCGATCTGGCGGAGCTCGCGATTGGCATGGTCTCCGAGGAACAGAAGCGAGTCGTGAGCGTGGCGGCGGAGGACAGGGCCGAGGAACGCATCCTCGACGCGCTGCTCCCGGCCTCGCCGAGCGGCGGCGCGTCCGAGCCCACTGCAGTCGATTCCGGCAGAGAGACGCGCGAGAAGCTTCGCCAGCTCCTGCGGCTGGGCGAGCTCGACGAGCGCGAGATCGATGTCGAGCTGGTGGACGAGGCGGGTGGGCCGTCGCTTTCAATCATGACGCCGCAGGGTGTCGAGGAGATGGGCGTTCAGTTCAAGGACTTGCTGGGCGGCATGCTCCCGAAGCGGACGAGACAGCGACGCATGAAGGTCTGCGATGCCCGGCAGGCATTTGCCCACGAAGAGGCTGCCAATCTTGTCGACATGGACGAAGTTCGCGAGCTGGCGATCCAGCGTGTCGAGCAGACAGGGATCGTCTTCATCGACGAGATCGACAAGGTTGCGGTGGGGAGTAGTTCTGGCAAGCAAGGCCCGGACGTCTCACGCGAGGGCGTCCAGCGGGATCTGCTGCCGATCGTCGAGGGCTCAACCGTGCAGACGAAGCACGGCCCGGTTTCGACCGATCACGTTCTCTTCATCGCAGCCGGTGCCTTTCACGTGGCCAAGCCCTCGGATCTGATTCCGGAGCTCCAGGGACGATTCCCGATTCGGGTGGAGCTCGCGAGTCTCTCACGAGACGATCTGGTGAGCATTCTGACGGAGCCGACGAATTCTCTGGTGCGGCAATACACGGCCCTGCTCGCCACCGAAGGCATCGAGCTCGATTTCAGGTCGGCCGGCGTAGTGGCCATCGCGGACGTTGCGGCGACCGTGAACGAGCGCAGCGCGGATATCGGGGCGCGGCGACTTTACACCGTCATGGAGCGTCTGCTCGAGGAGCTGAGCTTCAGTGCGCCGGATCTCGCGGCGCAGCGGGTTGTGATCGACGAGCAGATGGTGGGGCAGCGTCTCAGTGAGCTGGTCGAGGATCAGGATCTGTCGCAGTACATTCTGTGAGACACTCGCTCGCGGCCCGGCTCACGGGTCCGGACGCGCGGGCGACCTCTGACTTGATTGGGAGGCGGACATGGCGGGGCACGGCGCCGGCATTCTCGTGGTGGACGACGAGCGCTTCTACCGTGAGGCCATCGGCGAGATTCTCGTAAACGAAGGACTTCCCTATGTCGCCGTCGAGACCGGCGAGCGCGCCATCGAAATGGCCGCCGACAGCACGTTGGGCGTGGCCGTACTCGACATTCGCCTGCCCGACATCGATGGTATCCAGGTCTTGGCCCGGCTGCGGGAGATGCGGCCCTCGCTGCGGGTCGTGATGCTCTCGGCCTCGACCGACCAGGAGCTGGTACTCGAGGCGCTTCGCCTGGGCGCCTGCGACTACCTCGCCAAGCCTCTGCACGATGAAGAGCTGGTATTGGCCGTGCGTCGCGCTCTCGAGACCTACTCCGTGACGACGGATTGGGTTCAGCTGCGGGGCCGCTTGGATCGCCTGGTGGCGCGCATGGAGGAGCTGGCCCGGCGGCTCTGCCCTCTCGCCGCCGCCGAGCGCTCGGCGATGCTGCGAGAAGGGGCCGTCCAAGCGGCGTCGGAGGTGCTCGAAGCAGACAAGGTGTCGCTGATGCTGCTCGACGAGGACGACAAGGTGCTGCGTGTCGTGGCTGCGGTGGGTCGCGGCTTGTCTCTCGAGGAGATGGATCCGGTCGTGGCCGGCGAGGGGGTTGCGGGCATCGCACTGCAGCGGTGCGAGCCGATGCTCGTGGTGGATGTGGAGAGCGATCCGTTGTTCGCCGGCTTTACGCATACGGAACGCTATCGATCGCGTTCCTTCACGATCGCGCCGCTGATCGCGCAGGGTCGCGCCTTCGGAGTCCTCTCTGTCACGGACCGCGCGGGTGGCGGCGAGTTCGGCAGCGACGACCTCTCGCTCTTGCGACTGCTCGCCATGCAGATCTCCGAGCTGATGGCTGCCGGGCCGGAGGCTGATGCGAGCCGTGTCGAGGTCGAACAGGTGGCTGTGGCGGCGGCAGCCCCGCTCCGGGCCGCCGAGGTCCTGCCGAAGGGTGACGATGGCGAGGAGCTGGATCGCGACTCCGAGCTGGCTCGACACATCTGTCAGGCCGTCGTCGACGAGGTCGAACCGGCGCGGCTGATCCAGGCCGCCTTGCGCCCCCTGGCCGGCCTGCTCCCGGCTGCTCCCGTTGCGCTCTATCTGTTCGATGGCGAGACGGGCGAGCTGGTCTTGCAGGGGCAGTGCGACGGCGGCGTGAGCGCAGATCGCCCGCGGTTGGCGCGTGATCGCGGGCTCACAGGGAGCGTTTCGCTGACTGGCCACATCGTCGCGAGTCAGGATCCGCGGGCGGATCCCCGTTTCGACCCCGAGGTCGACACGCCCGAGAGTGGCTCGGCCGGCCCGCTGTTGTGCCTGCCGCTGCGGCTGCGCGGGAAGGTCGTCGGTGTATTCCGGGCGTTCCTGCAGGATGGCGCTGTCGCGTCGGCACGCACGGGCGAGGTGCTCTCGGCGGCGCTCTCGGCGGCGGTTCGCAGCGTGCTCCTGTACCGTAGTCTCGTCGAGAGCATCGAGGAGGTGGCCGAGGCTCGTCGCGCGGCGCGGCGCTAGCAGAGCGAGTTCCGATCCCGTCGCGAGCGCGCCCGGCTGGCTTCCGATCGAGAAAACGGCGCCGTGAATGCCTCGCGTCCGGCAGCCCGCTTCCCAGTGGGTCGCTGCCGACTTGATCGGGTGTTGGAAGGGCCGCCGTCGCGGGGCTCCGCTTCGGGCGGGGAAGGAGAACAGCAGAGCCATGCAGAGCCTGGTGGAGAAGGCCGAGGTGCTGATCGAGGCGCTGCCCTACATGCGGCGCTTCATGGGAAAGACCATCGTCATCAAGTACGGTGGCCATGCCATGACGGACGACGACCTGCGGGCCTCCTTCGCGCTGGACGTCGTGCTGCTCAAGTTCATCGGCCTGCGCCCGGTCATCGTCCACGGGGGCGGTCCCCAGATCGAAGCGACGCTGAACCGCCTGGGCAAGACGTCGAGCTTCGTCGAAGGTCTGCGGGTGACCGACGACGAGACCATGGAAGTCGTCGAGATGGTGCTCGGCGGAAAGCTCAACCGCGAGATCGTGGAGATGGTCCAACAGGGTGGCGGACGCGCGGTGGGGCTCACAGGGAGCGACGGAGCGCTGCTGCGCGTGCGCAGGAAGTTGGTCAATGGTCACGACATCGGACGTGTCGGCGAGGTGGTCGAGGTCGACCCCCGAATCATCAGCTCCGTGTCGACAGCCGGTTTCATCCCGGTCGTGGCTCCCGTCGGTGCCGATCAGGATGGGCTGACCTACAACGTCAACGCGGACGAAGCGGCAGGCGCTCTGGCGCGCGCGCTGGAGGCTGAGAAGTTGATGTTGTTGACCGATGTGCAGGGCGTGAAGGACACCGAGGGAAGGTTGATCAGCCGGCTCTCGACCGAAGAGGCTCGTAAGCACATCGCCGAGGGAACCATCAAGGACGGCATGATCCCAAAGGTAGAGTGCTGCGTCGATGCGCTCTCCGGCGGTGTCACCCGCACTCACATCGTGGACGGGCGAGTTCTCCACGCGATCCTGCTCGAGATCTTCACCGACGACTCCAGGGTCGGGACGCTCCTCGTCCCCTGACCGGGATGGAGGCGTAGACAAAGCGGCAGAGGTACTGGCAATGCCCAAGGATTTTCTCAGCGTCGCCGACTGGAGCGCGCAAGAGCTTCAACAGATGCTGGAGCGGGCCCAGCAGCTTCGCAGTCTTCACCGGGCCGGAGAGCGGCTCCAGACTCTGCAGGGCCGAACTTTGGCCATGTATTTCGAAAAGCCCTCGCTGAGGACCCACGTGAGCTTCGAGGCCGGTATGGCTCAGTTGGGAGGTCAAGCGATTCTGCTGCTGCCCGAGCAGGTCGGAATCGGGACGCGCGAGAGCGTGGCGGACGTGGCGCTGAATCTGTCGCGTTGGGTCGACGGCATCATGGCGCGCACGTTCAGCCATGAGCTCGTGGAGCAGCTCGCGCAGCACGCGACCGTTCCGGTGATCAACGGCCTCACCGACTTGCTTCACCCCTGTCAGGCGATGGCCGATCTGCAGACGATGGCCGAGTTGATCGAGCCTCGGAAGGCTAGGCTGGCCTTTCTCGGAGACGGGAACAACGTCGCCCATTCCCTGGTACTGCTGGCTGCCGTGGTGGGAATGGAGATTCGTCTCGCCACACCGAAGAACCACCAGCCCGATGTGCATGTCATGCGACGCGCAGGGGAGCTTGCCGCCGTCAGTGGAGCGCTGATCTCATGGTGCGAGGACCCGGCCGAGGCGGTGGCGGGTGTCGACTTCATCTACACAGATACGTGGATCAGCATGGGCCAAGAAGAGGAGGCGCAGCGGCGGCGGGGGATCTTCGCTGCCTACCAGGTCAACCAGGAGCTGGTGCGGCGCGCTCCCGATGCCTGGCTGATGCACTGCCAGCCCGCTCATCGCGGAGAGGAGATCACCGGTGAGCTGCTCGATGGTCCGCGCAGCCTGATTTACGAGCAGGCGGAGAATCGGCTCCACGCCCAGAAAGCCGTCCTGGAGCGGCTGATGCGGGCGCCCTCAGCAGCTCGCTAGCGGCCCCACAGCTCCCGCGTCCCGATCCGCCGTGTGGCCCGCTCGCCCCACTTCTCTTGTGGTCCGAGAACGCTTTCTCCCTCAGGGGGAAAGCGCGCAGCCCTCGCTCTCGTGTTGGGCAATCCGGTCCGCCTCGCGCGCCGGGCACGGCGCCGGTTCACCTGTGAATCCGATGCCATACCTCAGTTTTTTCTGCACGCCACCGATGAGAAAGCGCAGGGGCGGGATAGCTGCGCTCGCCCCGCGGAGAGGGTTGATGGGAGCAGGGCAGGACGCGCGAGATGCCCTCGGGCGGATTCTAAAGCTGTCGCCCGAATGCGATCCGACGTCGCTTCATCTGAGCGCCGGGGAGGGGTACTTGCTTTCGCGCATCGATGGGCACACACCGTGGCGACTGCTGCGCGAAATGGGTGGCATGGACTCCGAGGAGGTCGATCTGTGTCTAGAGGGTTGGCTCGCCAGCGGTCTGCTGTTGGTCGACCGCGTGGCACACTCGCGCGAGTCGAGTGACGCGAGTCAGCGCCGAGGCGCCACGAAGCGCGCACGGAGCGGGCCGCGCGAGACGCGCAAGCCGGTCGTCATCGATGAGACGCTGCTCGAGGAAGGCCTCGAGATCGACATCGAGGTGCAGCGGCGCATCCTGAGCTTCGAGGCGAATCTCGACCTGCCCTACCACCAGCTGCTCGGCATTGCGCAAGACGCCGATAGCCGGCAGGTCAAGCGAGCGTACTTCGACCTCTCGAAGGAGTTTCATCCGGATCGCTATTTCCGGCGCAATATCGGGGGCTACGTCTCGCGGCTCGAAGGCATTTTCAAGAAGATCCTCGAGGCGCACGAGATCCTCTCAGATCCCAAGCTGAGAGAGGAGATATCGAAATCCGAGGTCGAGGAGCCGCCGAGCGTCGACGACTCCGGGGGCGAGAGAGTGTCCGGCGGGGCCGAGGCGGCTCGCCCGGAGGCCCGGCCCCTCAGCAAGATCGAGCGCCTTCGCCAGCGCATGCCCTTCAAGATCCCCGAGCACGTCGTCAGCGAGAGGCGTCAGAAGGCGACCGAGTTCTACAAGGCTGCACGGCAGTCGGAGTCGGAGCGGAAATTCAGCGAGGCCGTCTCGAGCATTCGCATTGCGATCTGCTTCGATCCGTACAACGCCGAGTACAAGTCGGCTCTGGGTGAGCTGCATGCCAAGGCGGCGGACGCGGAGGCCAGGCGCGTACTCGATCAGATCAGGAACAACACCGTGATGGATTATCAGGAGCTCGAGCAGGCACTCAAGCTGCTCGAGGACGTGATCCTCTACCGGCCCCACGACCCGGAGACGAATAGCCAAGCCGCCATGCTGGCATTGGAGCTGGAGAAGCTCGATAAGGCCTTCGACTACGCGCGAACAGCAGTCGATCACAGCCCCGATGTAGCGGCCTACCGCACCATGCTCGGGTCGGTCTACCGGGCACAGGGCGACATCGGGCATGCGAAGAACGAGTTTGAGTCTGCGCTGAAGATTGATCCCAATGATCTGGAGGCGCGCAAAGCGGTTGCCTCGTTGAGATTGGGTCGCCGTGCAGTGGCACGAGGAGGGTGATATGAGCAGGGTGATCGGAATCGATCTTGGCACCACGAATTCATGCGTTTCGGTTGTGGAGAACGGCCAACCGGCTGTGATTCCGAATTCGGGAGGCTACAAGACCACGCCCTCGATGTTCGGCATCTCGCAGGACGGCAAGCGATTGGTCGGGCACCTGGCGAAACGACAGGCCATCACCAACGCGAAGAACACGGTCTTCGCCGCCAAGAGGTTGATCGGCCGTCGCTTCGACTCGCCCGAGGTTCAGCGCTCGATCGATCTGTCCCCCTACGAGATCGTACGTGGTCCCAACGAAGATCCGCGTATCAA
This sequence comes from Deltaproteobacteria bacterium, assembly GCA_029261835.1. GTDB lineage: Bacteria > Myxococcota_A > UBA9160 > UBA9160 > UBA4427 > JAJDAO01. The sequence continues at coordinate 17,623 of JAJDAO010000073.1, forward strand.
GATCGGTGGCAAGACGTTCACCTGCTCCGAGATCTCGGGGATCATTCTGCGAGAGATGAAACGAGTGGCCGAGGAGTACCTGGGCGAGCCCGTGCAGGAAGCCGTCATCACCGTGCCCGCCTACTTCAACGACACGCAGCGGCAGTGCACGAAGGACGCGGGACAGATCGCGGGTCTCGAAGTTCTCCGGATCATCAACGAGCCCACTGCCGCGGCGTTGGCCTACGGCATGGCGAGACAGCGAGACGAGAAGATCGTCGTCTACGATCTTGGTGGAGGCACCTTCGATATCTCGATTCTCGAGATGTCGGACGGTGTGGTCGAGGTGCTGGCGACGGCTGGCAACACATTCCTCGGTGGGGAAGATTTCGATCGTCGCATCGTTTCCCATCTGGTCGAGTGGTTCGAGGAGGCCGAGGGGATCGACCTGCGAAACGACACCATGGCGCTTCAGCGGCTGAAGGACGCCTCCGAGAAGGCGAAGTGCGATCTCTCGCTGCGCGAGGCGACTGAGATCAACTTGCCCTTCATCGCCAGTGATGCAGAGGGGCCGCGCCATCTCAACTACGAGCTGACACGCGACACGCTAGAGGGACTGGTGGGCGACATCGTCAGCGGCACCTTGAAGAGCGTGGAGCAGTGTGTCCAGGACGCGGGCGTCGCTCCGGGCGACATCGACCAGGTAGTGCTGGTGGGCGGGCAGAGCCGCATGCCGCAGGTCCAGCAGGCTGTTACCGAGTACTTCGGCCAGCGCCCCCACAAGGGGGTCAACCCGGACGAGGTCGTGGCGCTTGGCGCCGCCATCCAGGCATCTTCTCTGGTCGCCGAGGAGCAGAGTGTCCTGCTGCTCGACGTGACGCCTCTATCGCTGGGGATTGGCACCTACGGCGGCCACTTTGCCCGGCTGATCGAGCGCAATACGACGGTACCGGTCAGCAAGGCGCACATCTTCACGACAACGCGAGACGACCAGTCCGCCGTGAAGATCCGCGTTCTCCAGGGTGAGAGCGATCTGGCCGCGGAGAACGATCTGCTCGGGGAGTTCGTTCTCAGCGGCATCCGACCGGCACCCAAGGGCGAGCCGGAGATCGAGGTGAGCTTCGATATCGACGCCAACGGCATCGTGAGCGTCTCTGCTCGGGATCTCGCCACTGGCAAGGAGCAGTCCATCACGGTCAGCTCCACGGGGACGCTCTCCGAGGAGGAGATCGGTCTGATCATCGAGGAGAACGAGCTCTACGAGGTGCAGCTCAAGGGGTAAGCGCGTCATGGGCGAGTCCAAGGAAGAGCGGATCGAACGCCTGCTGCGCGAGGGGCTCGACCTCTACGGCGGCGATGAGATCTCGGCTGCGATTCTCTCGTGGGAGAAGGTGCTCGAGCTCGACGCCAACAACACAGAGGCGCTCGACTACCTTCGAACCGCTGACCGACGCAGCAGGCCGCGGCCGGCAAAGCGGGAGAAGATGGCGAGTGCAGTGGCCGCGTTGCTGCAGGAGGCACGTGCCCTGATGCGTCAGGGCGAGTTCGCGTCCGCATTGGATCTGCTTCGCAGCGCCTCGGGGCCCGACTTCTCAGGGCTCGAGTTCGAGGCCGTGGTCGAGCTGGTACGCAGTCGACTGTATCGAACCTACTGCGAGCGGATCGGGGATCTGCAGCGGGTTCCGATCGTCCGCTCGGACATCGGCTCTCTGAAGAAGTTCAATCTTCCCGCGGATGCGGGCTTCCTGCTCTCGATCGTCGACGGCGCGACCTCGCTGTCCAACCTCGTGTCTCTCTCCGGCATGGACGCCTTCGAGGCGCTTCGGACACTCGATGGTCTGCTGGACGCCGGCATCGTGGAGTTGCAGCAATGAATCATGCCGAGAGCATCCCGTCGCTGTTGAACTTTCTGGGCGCACCGATCCTGGTGGGCGATCCAGAAGGGCGAGTGATCTACGCCAATCCAGCCTTCGAGCGGGCCTTCTCACTGAAATCCGAAGATGTCCGTGGCGAACCGCTGGCCGGTGTCTTCGGTGGTGGTGGGCGAGAGGCCATTCTCGGGGCGGTGGCGGAGGTCTGCCGCTGCGGTGAGACGGTGAACTTTCGTCTCAAAGAGGCCGACACCGGCTTCCTCGGCCTCGCCTCGCCCATCGAGGCGGAGCGCGACCGCGTCGGTGTCGTGATCCTTCTCACCGAGGAGCCCGCGGCCGACGAGCGCCTGCTGGCGTATCAGGGCGAAATATCAGAGCCGTTGGACGAGGCCCTTCAGAGCCTGGACGAGATTCTCGAGCAGACGGGTGGACGTCGTTCCGAGCAGTACCGAAGCCTGGTGGAGCAGGGGATCTCCGCGCTCGAGCGGGCGAGCAAGTGGAGTGAGGAGCTGCACGCCGCTCTCTGCGGGCGAGGAGACAAGAACTCGCCGTCCGCGTCCCTCGATCCGGTGAAGGTGGTCCATCAAGTCGTGAGCCGCCTGACGGGAGACTTCGAGCGTGCCGGGGTGGCGTTCCAGCTACTCGCTCCGGCTCAGCTGCCCGCCGCCAGGGGGCACGCAGCCATGCTCGAGACGGCTCTCGTGCGTCTGATGAGACATCGCCTTGCCCAAGCGAGCGCGGGCGGCTACGTCACGCTCGCAGCCCGTGCTGTCGGGCACGGAGGTACGCAGGCACTGCTCTTCTCCGTGGCGGACCAGCCGATTGCGGAGCCGGATTCGAGCCCGGTCGAGGAGCACAACGAGCAAGAGCCGCGAGCCGTACGTGCGACCGTGGCGGCCCTTGGGGGCGAGATCTACACGTTCGAAGATCCGGCGCTCGGCCGCGTGACTGCCATTCGCCTCGAGCCCGCCCCGGCCTCCTGAAAAATCTGGCCAAGCAGTTAGACTGCCGCCTCGATTCGAGGAGGTCCGGCGATGTCTGGCAAGGGAACGGTGAAGCGCGTCTGTCTGGCGTACAGCGGTGGTCTCGACACCTCTGTGATCCTGCGTTGGCTGATCGAAGAGTACCGCTGCGAGGTGGTGGCCTACTGCGCCGATATCGGCCAGGAAGAAGAGCTTTCCGGGCTACCCGAGAAGGCCAAGGACAGCGGTGCGGTGGAATGCGTGATTACAGACGCGCGCGAGGAATTCGCTCGCGACTACGTCTTTCCGGCCATCATGGGGAGCGCGATCTACGAAGGGGTCTATCTCTTGGGCACGGCGCTCGCACGCCCGCTGATCTCGAAGCATCATGTCGAGGTTGCGCGCGAGACCGGCTGCGACGCGGTGTCACACGGCGCCACCGGCAAGGGCAACGATCAGGTGCGTTTCGAGCTGGCCTTCCGCGCCCTCGCGCCGGAGCTCTCGGTGATCGCCCCTTGGCGAGAGTGGGATCTGCGCTCGCGCTCGGACTGCATGAGCTACGCCGAGAAGTTTAACATCCCCGTGTCGGCCAGTGCCGAGAAGCCCTATTCGATCGATCGCAACCTGATGCATGTCTCATTCGAAGGGGGCATCCTCGAAGATCCGTGGCGGGCGCCCGAGCAGGACATGTTCATTCTCACCCAGGCGCTCGAGCTTGCGCCCGACGTACCGCAGGAACTCGTGATTGGCTTCGAGCGCGGCGTGCCGATCAGCATCGACGGTGAGCGACTCTCTCCGGCGAAGCTGCTGGCGCAGCTCAACCGGATCGCCGGTAGCCACGGCGTGGGTCGCGTCGATCTGGTGGAGAACCGCTTTGTCGGCCTCAAGTCGCGAGGTGTCTACGAGACGCCAGGAGGCACCGTGCTGCACGCGGCGCATCGCGCCATGGAGTCGATCACGATGGATCGAGAGGTCATGCACGAGCGCGATCGCATGGCGCCTCGCTTCGCCGAACTGATCTACAACGGCTTCTGGTTCTCGCCCGAGATCGAGTACATGCGCGCTGCCATCGACGTTTCCCAGCAGAACGTGACCGGCGAGGTCCGACTTGAGCTCTACAAGGGCAACGTCACCATCTGCGGTCGCCGCTCACCCGTCTCCCTCTACTCCGAGAATCTGGTCACCTTCGAAGAGGACCAGGGTGCCTACGACCAGGCCGACGCCACCGGCTTCATTCGGGTGCAGGGCCAGCGTCTTGCGGGGCGGGGACCCTTTTCGTCAGGCTGACGCCTGCCTGCTTCGACCGGGCGCGGGCGAAGCGTCCTCGCTTAGGAATCGCAGCAGATAGGGGAGCGAGATTCTCATCAGGTCGACCGAGGGGGCGAGGTTCCGGCCGAGACTGAAGAGATAGGACAGCGTCTTGGCGTAGAGGAGCAGGTCGTTCGGCAGCTGCAGCCCCGGCGTTTCTCGCAGCAATCGCTTGGCCTCCTCCCGCAGCGAGAGGATCTGCGGGCCCGAGAGGCCGAGCGCGTTCGCTGAGCCCGCGTCGGCCGCGATGCGCTCGAACATCTCGCTCGTGGCTGCTCGTACGCCCGATTCGGCGCCCGGCGCGATCATCCCCATGGCCCCCATGCCAGCGAGAAAGCCGCCGAGATCGCGCTGCAGGAGAGCGCAGATTCCCCGGCGTAGCTCGAGGCGCAGATCCGGTGCCAGGCGCCGGCTCAGGCCGAAGTCCACGAAGAGGATGCGAGGGCGCTGGCTGGTCGGTGTCTCGCGAACGACGAAGAGGTTGCCGGGGTGAGGGTCGGCGTGGAACAGGCCGTCGACAAAGATTTGTTTCGCGTAGGCACGGGCGACGACTTCGAGCACCGCGGCGGGCTCGACGCCGAGCTCCCGCAGCCCAGCGTGATCACCGATGCTGACGCCTTCGTGGTAGCTCATGCTGAGCACTCGGCTGCTCGAGTGGGACGGGACAACTCGGGGCACGAGGACCAGTGGGTCGTCGGCCAGATTGGCGGCGATCTCGGCGGCGACGCGCGCCTCGTGCTCGAAATCGAGTTCCTCGGCCAGCCCACGGGCGAACTCGCCGTAGAGTTGGTCGATGTCGATGCCTCCGCCGCCGCGAACGAACCGCGCCCAGAGCCCGAGTGCGCCGCGCAGTATCGCCAGATCCGCTCGCAGCGATGCCCGGATCCACGGGTATTGGATCTTGACCGCAACGCTGCTGCCGTCGGCCAGGCGGGCTCTGTGCACCTGCGCGATGGAGGCGGCTGCGATGGGCACGCGCTCGAAGTGCTCGAATGCTTGGCCCAGCGGACGCTGCAGCTCGCTCTCGACGATTGTCCGGACCTGTTCGAAGTCGACCGGCGGCACATGATCGAGTAGCGGTGTCAGCGTTTCTCGAAGCGTTTCCGGTACGACGTCGTGGCGCAGCGAAGCGAACTGGCCGGCCTTGACGAAGGCACCCTTGAGCGCGCCCAGCGTGCCGACCAGTCTCAGAGTCGAGGTCCGCAGTCGCTCTTCTCGCCGACGCGAACGCAACGCGTCGCTCACGAAGAGATCCGCCACGGCGCCCACAGTGTGTGCCAGTAGCGCGGCCAGCAGCCAGGCCGTCAGACGTGCCACGGACTCGACCCCGCTGGCGCGGAGTTTGAATCGGAGCCGGGCACGGACCTCGCCGGGCGATGCTGGCCAGCGAGGCAAGACCCCCCCCGTGGGAGTATCGGAAGACTCGCCGCGGACGAGCGGGCGTGCTTCAGAGGAATTCGGTGAGATAGGGCGACTCATGGTCAGGATTGGTGGCCCGCGCTTGAGCGCGGGCCCGCTACCCTCCGGTGCCGTGCGGACGCCTCGCAGCGCGGTGTCCGATCGCGTCTGGTAGGCATGGTCTGACTTCGTAGAGCATGAACCGGCGCTTGCGGAGGCGTCTCGCCTTGACAATGCGCCGAGCCCTATTCTAGAAGAAAGGTGCAGAAGCGCTGGGGTGAATCGTCAGGCGCCGCGGATCCACGGCTCGTACCGAGGCAAGGCCGGTGCGGAATGTGGCAAGGTGGGGCGTAGCTCGGGCCGGGGTTACTTTGCCGCCTCATCCCACGAAGCATCGGAAGAACGCCGCGGCCGCGGGCTGGTCGGCTGGCGGTACAATGCGAGTCGAGTCGGACAGCGAGTTCGACACTACCCACCACGTGGGGAAGGAGCACAGTATGGCTGGATCTGGACTGAAGGCGGTCGCCTGTTTTGCCGGTGTTCTTCTGGCAATGTCGGGGATCTCAGCGCAGGCGCAGGAAGATGCCGAGGGCATGGCCCCCACCTTCAAAGAAGGCGACATCATTACGTTCGACAAGATCGATGCCATCAAGCCGTTCATTCCAGCCGCGTTCTGGAACAACCGCGACTTCTTCTTCTACGAGGGGATGCAGCTCGAGATCGGCCCTTCCTTTCGTGACTACACACCCGCCGATGCCTACCGAGCCGCCACTGAGAAGTACCGTGGGCAGCCCCGCATCGGTCCCGATGGAAGTCTCGAGAACTTCACGGCAGGCCAGCCCTTTCCGATGGAGACGATCGACTGTCAGGGCGACCCCCAGGCGGGCGTCAAGATCATGTGGAACTTCGACTACACCTGGGGTGGTGCCGGCGCGAACGCGAACTTCTACTACTCCTACTGGGATCGAGGCGAGGAGCTTCCGCTCTACTACGAGGGCAACTCCAAGTCCGTCGTGCTGTCTCACCGGGTCGAGCCGCAATACGAGAAGACTGAGGGCGATGTCTTCCGCAACGAAAAGAGAAAGAACGCATTCGGCGTGGATGTGACGGCTCCGTTCGATGCCCGTGGCATCATGCTGATGTCCTACCGCTACAAGTCGACCGACAAGGCCCGGAGTGAGGCAAAGAACGACGACACCTGGGTCTACGTGCCGACGCTGCGCCGCGTGCGCCGCATCTCAACGGCGCAGCGTACCGACTCGATCTCGGGCACCGATTTCACCTTCGACGATCTGCGCAGCTTCAACGGCATCGTTCCCCAGTACGATTGGGAATGCCTGGCCGAACTCGACATGATGGGGCCCTCGAACACCAAGGTGAAGGGCTATCCCTATGAGAAGGAGCACAACTTCGGTCCCTATGGGCTTTCCTTTGCGGACGACCGCTGGGAGATGCGCAAGGTCGTGAAGGTCCGGATGACGCCCAAGAACGCCGATCATCCCTATCACCACAAGGACATATACATCGACAAGCAGACCTTGAATGCGCTCTACTCCTTCGCCTATGACCAGAAGGAAGAGCTCTGGAAGATCATCTGGCACAACAAGCGGTGGAGCGAGGACGATCTGACGGAGGGCTTCTACCCCGGCTGGGAGGGTGTTGCGGAGCCGCGCAACCTGCGCCTCGTCAGCGACATCATTACGAATGTGCAGACCGGCACGGGGAACCGCATCGAGTTCTGGGACAGCGACGGCACACCCTTCAAGAGCAAGGGCAAGATTCGCCGCTATATCGACGTTGGGCGTCTGACGAAGGGGCGCTGATCCGGTTGTCGTAGATTCGCGTGGGGCCGAGCGGCTCCACGCAGCATCCGGAGGGTCCCCCCGCCCCGGTTCCGCAAGACGACCGGGCTTCCTGGGAAAGTCAATCGATGTTCAAGCTCCGCTCTCTGCTGACAATCGCGGTCGCACTCTCACTCGCGTCCGTTGCCTGCCACGACATTCATCTGAGCTACGGCCACCGGGAGGGTGAGATCGTACTCTTCGACGATCTCTACTCGATCTCCGTGGCGGATCGAGACCACGTAGTGGCGGTCGGCTACTACGGTGCCGTCTACTACACGCACGACGGTGGTGTCAGCTGGAGCCAGGGCAAGACCGATACGCTGGCGTCGCTCTACAAGGTTTCGATGGCCGACACGATGAACGGCTGGGCCGTCGGGCAGCGCGGGCTCATCATTCACACCGAGGACGGCGGTGTGACGTGGACGCGCCAGGCCAACCTCAAGGAGAGAGAGGGGACGCATCTCTTCGCGGTCACGGCCATAGACAAGAACACAGCCTGGACGATCGGCGAGTGGGGAACACGCATTCTGACGACCGATGGTGGCAAGACCTGGAACGACCACTCGTTCACGGTGGACGAGCGGCACCCGATGTTCCAGTGGCTCTCGCCCTTTGAGCAGGAGAAAGTGCGCAAGGGCGAGACCGTCTACGAGGACGTCGGCCTGAACGATGTGAGCTGTCTGCCCGCCCCGAGCACGAAGTGCTGGCTGATCGGCGAGTTCGGATACATCTTCTACTCGGAGGACCGGGGCGCGACCTGGCTGCGCTCCGCGATCGAGGGCTCCAGTGAGATGGAGCCGGTCCGGCTGGGCTACAACGAGATCGAGTTCCCTGCGGCGGATGCCAAGAGGCTGCAGGAGTTCGCCAAGGCTCTCATCGGTGACGCGCACCTGAACGTCGCCATCGAGGCCGTGGCAAACGAAGATGAGATAAGAGACCTCGGCAAGCAGGAAGATCCCAGCGAACTGTTCGAGGTTCTGGAAGCTCGCTCCCAGGAGGTGCGCACCGTGCTCGAGGATGCGGGGCTTCCCTCCGAACGCGTGCGAATGCGGAACCAGCCGCCGTGGGACTACGAGGACTACCTCGACGACGACCCGAGGTTCCTGACCCGCTATCTCGATTCCCGCCGCAATGCCACACCCGGCGTCAGGGTTCGCGTGATCCAGAACCCCATCCTCTTCTCGGTCCGTTTCCGGGACGAGCAGAACGGCTTCATCTCCGGGCTCGGTGGCGTGATCCTCCGCTCGAGCGACGGGGGCAGGAGCTGGACCTATCGCAAGACGGATCGCAAGCAAGCGCTCTTCTCGGTGGGCTCGGTCGAGGGCCGGGCGGTCGCCGTCGGTGAGAAGGGCCTGGTTCGAGTCTCCACCGACGACGGCAACTCGTGGGAGCCGCCGCCGAGCGGAAGCTTCCCGGTGGTCTACACGTACCTGCGCGACATCGGGTTCGATCCCTCTGGCCAAGTCGGCTTCATCATCGGCCAGACGGGGCAGGTTCTGAGGAGCACGGACGCGGGCTACGAGTGGAAGCAGGTCCTGCCGACTGAGGCGGATCAGGAGGCCGATCAGGAGGGCTGAGCGCGCGCCGCCATGGTCTTCGGCCACGGTGCGCGGCGCGGCCTAGGGAATCCGAGTTGACTGGCTCCCCTGGTGCCGGGAGCCGCGGCGGTCCGCGGGGTGCGGTATGGGCACCCTGTGCAGTCGAGAGGCTCTCCCCGAAGGGCGGCCTGCGAGATCGCTTCTCAAGCCGGCAAGTCCAGTCGCCGATCCAGTGCAGCAGAGGAGTTTTTGCGATTCCGGGCGCCCAGGCGCTCGGCGCCGCGTCCCGCCTGGCCCAGCGGCCCTGCGGGATTTCTGGTAAGAGTCTTCGACGGGGACGCAGCGCAGCGGTTCTTCGTTCGGGGGGCAGCGGGCCTCCCCGTCGTGACGGGTGGTGCGAGAGTGCAGAGTGGACGCATTCTGGTCCTGAATCCCTCGCATGGGACGCGTGAGGCTGTCGAGCGAGCCCTCTTCGCTTGCGCGGAGACCCGCTTCTGCCACGACCTCGCTGCAGCGCAGGGATTGCTACGCGACGGCGACTTCGATCTGGTGATCGTGGAGCTCTCGGCCGAGCGCGTTTCCGAGGCTCGCGCCGTGGACGCGATGGCGCGTGACGAGTCGCAGGCCGACTGGCTCTTTCTCGACCAGACCGCCGAGCAGGAGCTGGTCGTCCGCGTTTGCGATGCCGGTGCTGCCGACTGCCTGGCTCTGCCGCTTGCCGACGCCACGCTCGCTCGTGTGGTCGAGCGCGTGCTGGAGCGCCGCGGGCTGGGTAGTGAGAATCTTCGGCTCAAGAGCCATATCAGCGTCATGCAGGATTGCCGTCAGCTCGTCCACTGCTTGGAGCCGGGCAAGCTCTACCCGACAGCCCTCGAGCTGCTGCTCCAGATGACTTCCCGCACGCGGGGCCTGGCGCTATTTCGTCGCGAGCCGCTGCTCCAGAGCGACGCGGTGGCACTTCGCGGCTTCTCGGAGGCCGAGACCGAGTCTGTCTGCCGAGTCCTGCTCGAGGAGAAAGCCGTGGATCTCGAGATCTTCCAGCAGATCGAGGTCCTCGACCGTGGTGTTCTGCACGACAGCCTGCGACAGGCTTGCGGTGAGATCGGTCAGCTACTGGTCGTGCCGCTCCGTGGTCGGGAGAACGAGGCCGGCATCGTCTGCCTCTTCGATGAAGGGCGCCCATTTGCGGCCGACGAGCTCGAGCGTGCCGGCATCGTCGCTGGCGACGCCGCGGCAGCACTCGGGAACGCCGAAACCTATTCGCTCGCCAAAGAACGCGCCTTCATCGACGATGTCACCGAGGTCTACAACGCGCGCTATCTACTCTCAACCGCCGAGAACGAGATCCAGCGCGCTGAACGATATGGCAATCCCCTCTCGATCCTGTTCCTGGATCTCGACCGCTTCAAGTTGGTGAACGACCGCTACGGCCACCTCGTGGGGTCCGAAACCCTGCGTCGGCTCAGCAAGCTGCTCGGGCAGTGCGTGCGCCAGGTCGATACTCTCGCGCGTTATGGTGGTGACGAGTTCACGATCGTACTCGTCGACACCGCTCACGAAGAGGCGTTGTCGATCGCCGAGCGCATACGCCAGACAATCGAGGGCTTTGTCTTCGAAGTCGGACGCGATGCCCGCCTGAGCCTGACGATCAGTATCGGCGTGTCGACCTGCCCCGAGCACGGTGCCTCGCGCGATGTCTTGCTCGACTCGGCCGACAAAGCGATGTATCGCGCGAAATCGGAAGGTCGAAACCGGATCTGCTCCGCGCGCAATCTCGGGTAGCCGCTCTCAGCCCCCGCATCTCGCCCCAGCGCGGACCGCTCGATTCGTGGCAGTTGGCGCGAGATTGACATCACGATCGCCGATTGCTATCCAACTCTGCGTTTTCACTAGGATTTTTCAAACATAGCGGCAGCCTCGGGCAATCGGAGCTCAGCGTTCCCGCCACGTCGTGGCGGGGCGCGGTGTGCCTCTTGGTGCCCCGACCGTGGCCAGAGGAAGAAACGATGAAAGCGGACGGCGTTCAGTTCTGCGGCATGGATTCGCTCCGCCGTAGCCACGCCTGTGGTGAGATCGGTGTCGGGCTCGTGGGGAGCGAGGTCGTGGTCGCGGGTTGGGTCCAACGGCGCCGTGACCACGGGGGCGTCATCTTCGTCGATCTGCGTGATCGCCGTGGCATCGTCCAGGTGGTCTTCCGTCCCGAAACGGCTGCGGCCGCCCATCAGTTGGCGGGTGCGCTGCGATCCGAGTGGGTCATCCTGGCCAAGGGCGTTGTCGAGGCGCGCTCCGACGAGACCGTCAACCCGAGAATGGAGACCGGCGAAGTCGAGGTGAACGTCCGCGAGCTGCGCGTTCTCAACAGCGCCAGCGCACCACCGTTTCCCATCGAGGAGGATTCGGGCGTGGACGAGTCGGTGCGCATGCGCCACCGCATTCACGATCTTCGCCGCCCGCCGCTGCAGCGCGCGCTCGCCGTTCGCCACGTACTCTCCCAGGCCATGCGCGCCTCGCTCTGCCGGATGGATTTTCTCGAGATCGAGACGCCGATGCTGGCTCGCGCCACACCCGAAGGTGCGCGCGATTTCCTGGTGCCGAGCCGCTTGCAGCCGGGCTCGTTCTACGCTCTGCCGCAGTCGCCACAGATCATGAAGCAGCTCTTGATGGTGGCGGGCTACGAGCGCTACTTCCAGGTGGCGCGCTGCTTCCGAGACGAGGACCAGCGCGCCGATCGGCAGCTCGAATTCACGCAGGTCGACCTGGAGATGTCCTTCGTGAGCGTGGAGGACGTGCTCGGAGTTCTGGAGCAGGTCACGGTCGACGGCTGTCGTGAGGCGGCCGGAGTCGAGCTCCCGCGGCCCTTCCCGCGCATGACCTACAGCGAGGCGATGGAGCGCTATGGCTGCGACCGTCCCGACACGCGCGTTCAGCTCGAGCTGGTGAACCTGACCGACGTGTTCGCGGCCAGTGGTTTCAAGGCATTCCGCGGCGTGGTCGAGAGCGGCGGGATCGTCAAGTGCCTGCCCGTACACGACGCGCGTGATCTGTCGCGGGGACAGGTCGATCGGCTGGAGCGCTTCGTCCGCAAGGAGCTCGGAGGCAAGGGTCTGGCCTGGATCCGCGTCGAGCCGGACGGCGAGTGGCGCTCTCCCATCGTCAAGTTCCTCTCGGAGCAGGAGCTTCGAGAGATCGCCGAGAGGACGGGGGCGAAGGCGGGCAGTCTGCTCTTCTTCCAGGCGGACAACGCCGAGCGGGCCAACGCGATCCTCGCTCGCCTGCGGGTCGATCTCGGCGAGCGACTGGGGCGCACCGATGGCCGCGCCTGGGACGCGCTCTTCGTGGTGGACTTCCCCCTGTTCGAGAAGGACGAGACCGGCAGCCTGAGCTACGTCCACCAGCCCTTTGTGGCGCCGCTGGAGGAGGACATCGCGCTGCTCGAGGACGAGCCGGAGAAGGTGCGAGGGACCCACTACGACATCGTGATGAATGGTGTCGAGCTGGGCTCCGGCAGCCTGCGTAATCACCGATCGGACGTTCAGAGGCGGATTCTCGGCATCATGGGTTACTCGCGGGACGAGATGGAGCGGAGCTTCGGATTCATGCTCGATGCCCTGGAGGTGGGGGCACCGCCGCACGGCGGCTTCGCCTTCGGTTTCGACCGCATGGCGATGGTCTTGGCTGGCGCGCAGAGTTTGAGGGACGTGGTCGCCTTCCCAAAGACGCAGCGCGGCCAGGATCTGCTGATGAATGCACCCTCGACGGTTCCGACCGATCAGCTCGACGAACTCTCGATTCGAGTGCGGGTCGCCAAGCCTCAGTGAGCCCGAGCGCCACACTCGATACTGCGATCGGCCGGTCGTGGGATCGGCCGCTGTGACGCAGCTTCTCTGCTTCGCGTGAAGTTTTCGCACCGCACCCACTGCGGCATGGCTGCAGTGGCGTTATTCTACCCGCGGGAAGAGCTTCTTCCCTCCCCCTCCCAGCGTCGTCACATAAAAGAGTTGGCGAGACGGGCCCGAATCCCTTACAAACTCGGCGCCATGAGTATGACCTACGACAAACCACAGGCTCCCACCGTCAGATGGAAGGGGCTACCAAGGCGTCGTGCGGCGGCTTTGGTGACGTGCTGATCGAGAATTCAAGGCGCCTGACTGCGGCGAGCCCGTAGGGCGTCAACATGCCTACGCGCGATGGCAACCCGTCCGGGTTGCTCGCAGCGCGTACGGCAGCCGATACAAGAAACCTCAAGCTACAAATTCGAGAGGAACCCCCCATGCGAAAGAGAATTGCGCTCATTGGCGGTGGCAACATCGGAGGCGTGTTGGCCGAATTGGCGGCCTATCGCGAGCTGGGTGATGTCGTGATCTTTGATGTCGTGGAGGGCCTGCCCCAGGGCAAGGCCCTCGACATGGCGGAAGGTGCGCCACTCGTCGGCACGGATGCCCGGATCGAGGGTGCCAACGATTACAAGGACATCGCCGGGGCCGACGTGGTGATCATCACCGCTGGTCTGGCACGCAAGCCGGGAATGTCGCGCGACGACCTGCTCAACACGAACCTCGAGATCATGAAGAGCGTTGCGGCCGGTGTTCGCGACAACGCTCCGGACGCCTTCGTCATCGTCGTCTCGAATCCGCTGGATGCCATGGTCTACACCTTCAAGGAGATATCCGGCTTCCCGAAGAATCGCGTGGTCGGTATGGCGGGCATTCTCGACGCCACCCGGTTCCGCGCCTTCGTGGCCTGGGAGCTCGGCATATCGGTGAAGGACGTGACGGCACTCGTATTGGGTGGCCACGGTGACACGATGGTGCCGCTCGTGCGGTACTGCACCGTGGCGGGCGTGCCGATCACGCAGCTTCTCTCCCAGGAGACCATCGACGCCATCGTCAAGCGTACCAAGGGTGCGGGTGGCGAGGTCGTCGGGCTGCTCAAGACCGGCTCGGCCTTCGTCTCACCGGCAGTCTCGGCTATGGAAATGGCGGAGGCATACCTCAGAGACAAGAAGCGCGTCTTCGCCTGCGCCTGCTTGTGCGAGGGCGAGTTCGGCGTCGACGGGCTCTACGTCGGCGTGCCGTGCGTCATGGGCGCCGGCGGCGTCGAGAGGATTCTCGAGGTGGCGCTGAATGAGGAGGAGCAGAGCTCCTTCGATGCTTCCGTCGAGCACGTGCGGACGCTGGTCGGCCAGATTCAGCTCTAGCTCCGGCCGGGTGTGAGGCCCCGATCCGAATGCGGGATCGGGGCTGGACGCCCGGGTCGAGAGCGGATCGAACCGCGAGTCAACGCCGGGTGGGTAGTGCCGCCCGGCGTGTTCGTCTTCGAAGGCCGTCGAGTTGGCAGGACAGTCGCAGGGAGGTGGAGAATCCGATGAACGTTCACGAGTATCAGGCGAAGGCCTTGCTGCGTGAGTTCGGCGTGGCGGTACCGGACGGACGGCTCGCAACCACACCCGAGGAGGCAGAGAAGGCCGCCCGGGCGCTGGGAACCTCCGTAGTGGTGGTGAAGGCGCAGGTGCACGCCGGCGGTCGTGGCAAGGCCGGTGGCGTCAAGGTCGTCAAATCGCCCGCGGAGGCCAAGCAGGCGGCCAGTGAGATCCTCGGCATGACACTCCACACGCCGCAGACACCGCCCGAGGGCAAGCTCGTGCGCAAGGTCTATGTCGAGGCGGGCTCCGACATCGAGCGAGAACTGTACCTCGCCATCCTCTTCGATCGATCGGCCGAGAGATTCACCATCGTGGCCTCGACCGAGGGTGGCATGGAGATCGAGGTCGTAGCAGCCGAGACGCCGGAGAAGATCCTCACAACCCAGGTCGAGCCCAACGTCGGTCTGAGGGACTACCAGATCAGAGAGCTCGGCTTTGGCCTGGGACTCAATGGGGATCAGGTCAAGAAGCTGGTGCCCTTCGTGCGCGGGCTCTTTGCTCTCTACATGGACAAGGATTGTTCACAAGTCGAGATCAACCCCCTGGTCGTCACCAAGCAGGGGGATTTGTTTGCCCTCGACGGCAAGGTCAACTTCGACGACAACGCGCTCTACCGACACAAGGACATCGCCGACCTGCGCGATCCCGACGAGGAGGATCCGCGCGAGCGGGCCGCCAAGGAGATCGACCTCGCCTACGTCGGGCTCGACGGGGACATCGGCTGCATGGTGAACGGGGCGGGGCTCGCGATGGCGACGCTCGATATGATCGACTTCTGCGGCGGCGCGCCTGCCAACTTTCTCGACGCGGGTGGCGGTGCTGACAAGGAGAAGGTCAAGGAAGCCTTCAAGCTGATCCTGCGGGATGAGAACGTGAAGGCCATCCTCGTGAACATCTTCGGCGGCATCGTGCGCTGCGACCTGATCGCCGAGGGTGTCTCGGCCGCCGCCGCCGAGTTGGAGATCAAGGTGCCTCTGGTGGTACGACTGCAGGGCACCAAGTCGGCCGAAGGGCGCGAGATCCTCGCCCAGTCCGGGCTCGACATTACGCCCGCCGAGACGCTCAAGGACGCCGGAGAGCTGGTGGTGGCAGCGGCCAAGGGAGGCGCAGCGTAGATCATGGCAATTCTCTGCGACAGGAATACGAAGCTGCTGATCCAAGGCATGGGCCGCATGGGTCGATTCCACGCCGATCTCTCGAGGCAGTACGGCACTCGAGTCGTGGCTGGCGTCGCACCGGGCAAGGGCGGCGTGGAGATCGACGGAACGCCGATCTTCGACACGGTGGCTCAAGCGGTGAAGCAGACCGGTGCCAACGCCTCGGTGATATTCGTACCGCCGCCGGGCGCCGGTGACGCGATCCTGGAAGCGGCCGATGCGGGTATCGAGCTCGCCGTGTGCATCACCGAGGGAATCCCCGCCCTCGACATGGCGCGCACGAAGAGCGCCCTGCAGCACCACGCAATGCGTCTGGTGGGCCCCAACTGCCCGGGCATCGTGACCCCCGAGCAGTGTCGTATCGGCATCATGCCCGCGCAGATCACCCGGCCGGGACCCGTGGGCGTGGTTTCCCGCTCTGGCACGCTCACCTACGAAGCCGTCGACCAGCTGTCCCGGCTCGGAATTGGCCAGTCCACGTGTCTGGGCATCGGAGGTGATTCGGTGATCGGCACGACATTTATCGACACGCTCGCGCTCTTCGAGGCCGACCCAGCGACCCGCGCCGTAGTGATGATCGGAGAGATCGGTGGCTCGGCCGAGGAGGAAGCGGCGGAGTTCGTGAAGTCCGAGATGAGCAAGCCGGTCGTCGCCTTCATTGCCGGACAGAATGCTCCGCCCGGCAAACGGATGGGGCATGCGGGCGCAATCATCGCCGGAGGAAAGGGCAAAGCGAGCGACAAGATCGCCGCGCTGGAGGCCAACGGAGTGGCGGTTTCTCCTTCGCCCGCCACGATCGGCGAGACGCTCGTGAAAGCGGCCCCGCAGCTGGCGGGATAGCCGCAATCCTCTGAGGTGGAATCCGGATCGCCGGGTGCTACGGCTCGGGCCGTTCGCTCGGGTGCGGCTCCGATTGCTCCACGCTGACCGGGACACCGCTGAGCACGGCGTTGCCCGACAGCGGATCAATCTCGCCCGGATCGGTCAGGTCGTTGAGGCTGGCACCGGCATGCCGAACGGCCACGCTCAGCCCGAGGCCTTCCCCGGTGTGTCCGTAGCCGTGAGGAAGGCTGACGACGCCGGGCATGATATCTTCGCCAAGTCTCACCGGAACCTCGATGCGGCCTACGCGGCTCGTCACCGAGACACTGGCACCGTCTGCGATCCCACGTGCGGCCGCGTCGTGGGGATGCATGTGCAGGATGCACCGCTTCGGCCCCGTCACGAGACGCGGCAGGTTGTGGGACCAGCTGTTGAGAGTTCGCGGCTGGCGTCTTCCGACCAGAAGCAGGACTGGAACCGATTCGTTCAGACTCGCGCGCAGGCGCTCTAGATCTTCGATCAGCTCGGGCGGGGCCAGATCGATGTGCTTGGTCTTGCGCGGTATACGCTGTGGCAGGCAGGGCTCCAGCGGGCCGAGGTCGATTCCGTGTTGCGCCTCGCGCAGCCGGGGGAGCGTGAGCCCGGCTTTCCAAAAGCGCAGCCCAGCACCGTCTGGTCCAAAGCGCAGCGCGAGGTCGAGAAAGAGCCTGGCGCATCGCTCGGCGCCGAGTCTGACGAGCATCTTCTCGGCCACCGCGATAGCGCGTCCAGCTCCGCCTCGCCCCCACCGCAGGCGGGCGGCGATGTCGAGCATGATCTCAGCGTCGCTGCGACTCTCGGGCGTGCGCTCGAAGACCGCCGGCGACCAGCGCGGAACCTTTCGCACCGAGAAGAGCTGGAAGACCAGATCGAAGTGGTCGCGTTCGAGCGGGCCGACGGGCGGCAGGATCAGGTTCGCATGTTGCGTGGTTTCGTTGCGATAGAAGTCGACTGAGACCATGAAGTCGAGCTTGCTCAATGCCTCCCCAAGCTTGCTTCCGCCGGGTGCCGACAGCACGGGGTTCCCCGCCACAGTGAGAAGTGCGCGGACGCCTTCCGTAGCAGAGGCTTCGATCTCTTCGGCCAGTGTCGCGGTAGGCAGCTCGCCCATGAACTCCGGGGTTCCCCGCGAACTCGAGTGCCAGCGGCCGCGCTGTGTGTCGCCCGCTAGACGCAGCATGTCGACCGGCGGGTTCGGGAACATCGCACCACCGGCGCGGTCGAGATTCCCAGTGACGATGTTCAGGAGTTCGATCAGCCAACTGGTCGTCGTGCCGAAGCGGACGGTGGAGGTTCCCATGCGGCCGTAGCAGACGGCGCTCGGCGCATCGCAGAAGGCTCGCGCGAGCGAACGAATGGTTTGCGCTGCGATTCCGACCCGCGTCTCGACCACCTCCGGCGAGAAACCCGCGACCGCTCCCTCAACGCTCTCGAGACCGAAGCCCAGAGGCTCGATCACCGCACGATCCATCCGCCCTTCACTGAAAACGGTGTTGAGCAGGGCGGCCGCGAAGAGACCGTCGCTACCCGGGCGGATGAAATGGTGCTCGTCGGCACGCTGTGCGGTTCGGCTTCGCCTCGGGTCGACGACGACCACTCTGCCCGCGCGCTCGCGGATGAGAGCGAGGCGTCGTCGTACATCTGGCGCCGTCATCAGACTGCCATTCGAAACGAGCGGGTCAGCTCCTATGATGAGCAGGTAGTCAGTACGGTCGATGTCGGGAACCGAGAGGAACAGCCCGCTTCCGTACATCCAGTGTGAGACGAGCTGCTTGGGAAACTGGTCTAGAGAATTCGCGCTGAAGCGCTTCCTGCCGCCGACTGCGGCCACCAGCTCGTCGGTGTAGAGCGTGCCGGCGAAGTTGTGGACGAGTGGTTCGCCGAGGTAGATCGCCGCCGCGTCCCTACCGTGCCGGCGCTGGGCCTCCAGAATGCCCTCGGCACTTCGGCTCAGTGCTTCGCGCCAGGAGATACGGCTCCAGCCGCTCGCCGTTCGCTCGACTGGATGCCGCAGGCGGTCGGGGTCGGCATGCAGGTCCGCGAGCGCGGCGGCCTTGGCGCAGACATACCCGCGGCTGGCTGGATCGAGTCGGTCGCCGCGAATCGCGCTGACACGAGTTCCCTCTACGTGGACCTCGATGCCGCAGCAGGCCTCGCACAGGGTGCAGGTACGGTAGACGATTCTCTCCACGAGCTTCGAAGCATATCAGTCCCGGACTCGGCCTGCCGCGGAGCTCGACGGCTGCCCACGCCAACAGGGCGTCTCCGCGCTTGGCCAATGCACACTTTCTGGCGCGCTGGCTCTCAGATCGGATCGAAGACCACCACGGGAATCTCGCGGTGAGTGCGCTGTCGATAGTTGTCGAACCAGCAGTAGGATTCATTAAGCAGTGGCCAGAGTCGCTCGTACTCATCGACGCTCGCGCGGCGGGCGCACACGGCAACGCGGCGGTTCCCCACCTGAATGGTGACCCGCGGCTTGGCCTGCAGATTGAGCCACCAATCCGGGAAACGGTCGTCGCCAGCATTCGAAGCCGTTACGACGAAGCGTTGATCGTCTCCGACGTAGAGCAGGGGCGTGGTGTACGTGCACCCGGACTTGCGCCCGAGATGTGAGAGCAGCAGAAAGCTCGTTCGGCCAAAGGCATGGCCGAGTCGTCCACCCGTCGAGCGGTAGAAGAACCGGTGCAGGGTCGTGATCATGGACAGGCACCAGCGGACATTGGGGAACGGCATCCAGAGCCCGATCGGGCCGTTCTTCTGCATGCGCTGCTCACGCTCGCGCTGGTTCCACTGTGTCAGGAGTTCCTTGCCGTAGCTGATGCAGCGTCGGTTGGCCTCCTCCACGCCCACCTTCGGATACCAGCCGAAGTCCCGCCGTGCGCGGTCGATGCGGCTGTAGTGGCTGACGGTCATCTTCCGTACTTCGAGGCGTGTGAAGAGCGGGGGCGGGATCGGGAGGAAGCGATGCAACAGCTCCCAGATCCACGCGAGTCCATAGAGCGGTGCAACGGGTAGTCTCAACTTCGGGTGGGCGAATCCCATTCCCTCCACGAAGGGTCGAAAGAAGTCGAAGTAGTTGATCGGGGTGCCGTCGGTGATGAAGTAGGCCTGGCCGCAGAGCGGTGTGCCGGGTGCCAGATGCTTGGCCGCTTCGATTTCTCCGTCGACCAGATTGTCGATGAACGTATTGTCCGACATCGCGCTACCGTCGCCGAAGGTCGACACGAAACGACCACGAGCGCACTCCTCGACCAGGCGTGCCAGCACGAGACGATCGCCGGGGCCGTAGATTCCGCCCGGTCGAATGACGCAAGTCAGCAGCCCGTCCTTCCCATTGGCCGCAAGCGCGATTTGTTCGCCGAGTATCTTCGTCTCGGTGTAGAGATCCTTCGGCCGGGCGGCGTACGGCAGGGATTCGTCACCATCGATCACTGCATCGCCGAACGTGACGTTGTTGGTGCTCGTGTGGACGAGCCGCTTGACGCCGGCCTCTCGACAGGCTCGTGCCACGTTTTCGACACCGCCGACGTTGATCGCGAAGATCTCGTCGCGCTGCTCCTTGCTCGCGAACCCGAGGAAGTTGAAATGAGCTGCCGTATGGAAGACCGTGTCGATCCCCTCGCACGACTTTCGTACGTCCTCGAAGCTGCGCAGGTCACCCTTCACGAAGTCCAGTCGTTCGTGAGAGAAATCGATTTCACGGCAGTCGAAAACACGCACCGTCTCGCCGCGGCGGATTAGTTCGAAGACCAGAGCGCGGCCCAGATAGCCCGCACCACCCGTGACGAGGCAGTATCCGAGATTCGTGGCCGTCGCTGCGCTCACCTCCTCGCCTTCCAACAGTGGGAGGTCGATCTGCAGTGGAATTCGAACTGAGTCGTCGAACATCAATCGTCTCCGTCGCTTCTGCTCTCGTAGCTGCCGTGTTGAGAGGGCCGCGTCGAGGCATCGGCAGAGGTATGCCGGGTCAGCTCGTTCAGCCGTTCGATCGAGAGATTCCGGGGCGTCATGCTCAACCGCTCAGGCGCTTGAATACATCCTCGGGAGTCTCCACCTCGGTGCCGGCCGCGAGACAGCTCAAACCCGGCACCAGGCTCAGACAGACGCTCTCGGCATCGGTGACTGCGCGGCTCTCCAGCTCGCCGGGCATGATGCGCTCGAGCACGACTCGCATTTGCTCGGGCGTGACATGCCGTGGCTCGAGACCGGCCTGCTTGAGTGCGAGCCGTACGGTTCCGCGAACCTCGAGCGTGTTGAGAAGGCTCTTGCTCTCGAGCTCGGCGCAGGTCCATTCGAACGCTTCGGAATGGTTCATATCTCGTCCCCTGCCGACTCGTGTCGTCGCTGGAGGAATCGCTTGTACGCTGGCGTCGGAAAGAAGGTCAGCCAGTAGGTGACTGATACGCCGAAGCCGGCGAGTGCGACGAAGGTGAGCGTGATCGACGTGAGTGCTTGCCATTCCGCTGGGGAGAGGTGGCGGAAGAAGATCGACGGGATTCCGCCCATGATGAGCATGATGAAGCGACACACGGAGCCGCCCCCCCAGAGCAGGAAGCGGTTGGCCACGAGTGGCTCCACGAGCCCCAGTCGCAGGTGCTTTCGCATTACGCCGTAGTAGTGCGCGAACGGTTCCGTCATGACCCAAGCGGCGGCGGCCGTGTAGGTGCCATAGAGGAGCCAGAACCAGATGCCCTCACAGCGTCCGTCGCGGAATCCGCCGCTCATCGCGTAGCCGATGTATCCGGTAGAGAGAGTGAGTCCGCCCAGCCAGAGAAGTCCGCGAGCCCAAGCCTTGCCACGGCGAAAGACGAAGTAGTTGAAGGCGGCTCCCGCAAACACGCCGACACTCGAAGCGAGGTGTCCGCCGCCGATCAGAAGAGCCATGACCTCTGGCGAGAGCATGCCCGGCTCGTAGGAGGCGGGGACGCCGACCCCGAGCAACACGTAGCCGACGGTGGCGCAGAGGACGAAGTGAACGGCGAGCAGGATCTCGGGAAGCTGACGGTTGCGGCTGGCCAGGATAGAGAGGCGAAGCCCCAATGCCAGCACTGTGGCCAGGTAGAGCAACTGCGACACGCCGAGCAAGACTGCGAGAGAGTCTTCGGGTCGGGCCAAGCCGGGGCCTCCGTTCTTTCCCGCGGAAATCGGAAGAACACCCCGTGTGCTTTAGGTGATTTGCCCGGTGATCAGCGATCTCGAGCCGCCCCCACTGGGCCGAGCCTCGCCCCGCGCGCTAGTCCACCCGCCAGACGTCTCCGGAGCACAGGAGATCGCCCAGATCTCCCACGCCCTGTTGCTCGATCGCGTGCTCGACCTGCTGCTGGAGCAGATCCTCGTAGCAGGGCTTTTCGACCTGACGGATCACGCCGACAGGCAGCGGGAAGTCTGGCCGCTTCAGGGTGGCGAGCGCGTGGGCGTAGGAGGTCGTTTCACAATGCTCGTCGTGCACGACGACACCACGCTCGACCGGGTCGTCGTCATCGGCCAGCTCCACGACTGACGGAACGCCCTGATCGACCGCGATGCCTTTGAGACTGCCCTTCGAGCTGAAGACGAGCGGTTTCCCGTGCTCCAGCACTAGGGAGCTCTCCACGCGGGTCTTGCGGTCTTGTAGGTCGCTCCAGGCGCCGTCGTTGAAGACCGGGCAATTCTGAAGAATCTCGACGAAGGCGGTACCGCTGTGCTCATGGGCCAGCCGCAGGGTCTGCCGCATGTGAGCCGCGTCCACATCGATCGTTCGCGCCACGAAGGTCGCCCCAGCGCTGAGCGAGAAGGAGATCGGGTCGATGGGATAGTCGATAGAGCCCTGTGGCGAGGACTTGGTGCGCATCCCCGGCTCGGAGGTGGGCGAGTACTGGCCCTTGGTCAGACCGTAGACGCGGTTGTTGAAGAGCAGGATCTGGATGTTCAGATTGCGCCTGATGCTGTGGAGAAGATGATTGCCGCCGATCGAGAGGCCGTCTCCGTCGCCCGTCACGACCCAAACGGAGAGCTCGGGACGAGCCACCTTGATGCCGGTCGCGAACGCGGGAGCGCGACCGTGAATCGTGTGGAAACCGTAGGTATTCATGTAGTAGGGGAATCGGCTCGAGCACCCGATTCCCGAGACGAAGACCGTGTCCTCTCTCCGGACGCCCAGATCCGGCATCACCCGTTGCACATTGGCGAGGATCGAATAATCGCCACAGCCGGGACACCAACGAACGTCCTGGTCAGAGACGAAGTCTCGGCGATTCTGCCCGGCGGATGTGGAGGTCGCCATCAGAGATCCTCCTTCAACGTTGCCTCGATGCACTCGCGAATCTCCCAGATCTTGAACGGCTGGCCGGAAATCTTGGAGAACGTTTGCACGGGCAGCAGATACTTCGCGCGCAAGAGCAGCGCGAGCTGACCCTCATTGAGCTCGGGAAGCAGGATCTTGCGGAAGCGCTGCAATACGTCTCCGAGATCTGCGGGCAGGGGGTTCAAGTGCCGCAGGTGGATTCGCGAGACTTGATGTCCGGCCGAGCGGGCTTCCTCGACAGCCGCCGTGATCGCGCCCTTCGTGCCACCCCAGCCGACCACGACCAGCTCGCCACCCTCAGGGCCTTCCACCTGCACCGGCGGAATCTCGTGGGCGATACGCTCGAGCTTCTCGGCTCGCAGATTCACCATGTTCTGATGGTTCTCCGGCTCGTAGACGACGTTGCCGGTGATGTCCTGCTTGGTGAGGCCACCGATGCGGTGCTCCAGCCCTGCCGTGCCCGGGATTGCCCAGGGGCGGGCCAGAGTTTCGGGGTTCCGTCGATAGGGCTGAAACTCCTCGTGATCCTGGGCCTCGGCGAAAACCACTTCGCTGTGTCCCAACGACTCGACGTCCGGGATCTTCCAGGGCTCCGCGCTGCTCGCGAGGTAGCTTTCCGACAGCACGGCGACTGGCGTCATGAATTTCACCGCCAGACGGAATGCCTCGAGCACGACATCAAAGCAGTCGCTCGGCGTGCTCGCGGCCAGTACGGGAATCGGGCTCTGCGAGTGGCGGCCGAAAACGGCGGTCAGTAGATCGCCCTGCTCGGTCTTGGTCGGCGAGCCCGTGGCGGGTCCCGCCCGCTGGACGTTGATCACGACCATCGGTAGCTCGACCATTACCGCCAGCCCGAGCGCCTCCTGCTTGAGTATGAAGCCGGGGCCGCTCGAGACGGTGACGGCCAGATGGCCGGCAAAGGCCGCACCGATTGTGGCGCTGACCGCCGCGATCTCGTCTTCGGCCTGGAACGTCTTGATACCGAAGTTCTGATATCGCGCGACCTCGTGGAGCACCTCACTGGCGGGTGTGATGGGGTAGGCGCCGAAGAAGACCGGTCGGCGCGTCCGAGCACCTGCGGCGACGATGCCCCACGCCAGCGCGGCATTGCCCGTGATGTTGCGATACGTACCCGGCTCGATCGCGGCGGCGGGAACCGAATAATGCGTCGGAAACAGCTCGGTGGTCTCGCCGAACGCGTAGCCCGCCCGCAGCGTTCGCACGTTTGCCTCCAGCACGTCGGCGCTGAACTTGCTGCACAGCCAGCGTTCGGTGGCGTCCATGGGGCGGTCGTATAGCCAGCAGAGCAGGCCAAGGGCGAAGAAGTTCTTGCAGCGGTCGATCTCCCGCTGTGTCAGCGCGAGTCCGTGCAGTGCCTCGCGGTTGAGCGTCGTCAGGGGGATCTCCACCAGCTGGAAGCGGCGTCTCAGCCCCGGCAGCGGGTCCTGGTCGTAGCCCGCCCGCTCCTGCGCTCGGGTGTTGAAGGAGTCGCTGTTGACGATGATCATCGCCTGCGAGCGGACATCGTCCACGTTGGCTCGCAAGGCTGCGGGGTTGAAGGCGACCAGCAGGTCTACCTCGTCCGCAGGTGTGTGGATATCGCGAGACGAGAAGTGGATCTGAAAGCCCGAGACGCCGGCCATGGTTCCCGCCGGCGCGCGGATCTCAGCCGGAAAATCGGGAAAGGTCGAGAGGTCGTTTCCCGCCAGCGCCGTCTCGTCGGTGAATTTCGTACCGGTGAGCTGCATGCCATCGCCGGAGTCTCCGGCGAAGCGAATCGCTACGTGGTCGAGTTCGTGAACCTGCTTCACTGCGTTGCACTTTCCGGGAGCTGTGATCCGTTGCCAGAGATCCGAGTTTCGCTGGGTGCCCCGGATTCGGTCGGCTGGAGTGTATCCCGCCGGATCCGACGCGAAAGCCCCGCAGGCGGCTGGCTGCCTGCGAAACAGCGGTGAGGAATTACCCTTCGTTCGCGGGGCTTCCCGCGTCTGTCTGCACCCGGAAGAGGCTCAAGCCTTCCGTCGCCTACGCCGATAAGCCCCGGCATGCCTCTTCAATTATGCCACGATCCGCTTCCGCTTTCCGAGGCATGCCTCCAGTCGCTCTGCGCCTCACTGAACGCGCCGGTGATTCACATCGAGCAGCTTCCGGTGGAACCCGCGCGGGCGGCGATCGTCATCTACGCGGAGGAATACGGAGATTTCGGCCTGGCCGTCGGCATGCGCTCGCTGGAGAGCGGGCAGACGGCGCTCTACCGGTATCGGGCGTCCATCCCGGAGGCGAGCGAGATCCCAGCTGCGATGGAGGATGCGCTCTCCTTTGCCGAGGGTCTCGGCTTTCTCTTCGACGAGGACATGATCGCTCAGCATCCGGTCAGCGGTCGCCAGCAGGCCCTCGCGCATTGGGAGCGGCTGGTCGGAGAGGGCGAGGTGTGGACGCACGCCGCTGTTGTCGAGCCACCGGCGCCGGAGCTCACGCCCGAGCTGGCATCCGCTGACGACGAGCTGTTTCCGCCCATGGAAGAGCTTCTCGAGCCGATAGACGAGTTCTTCCCCCTCGAGAGCGACGACCTCGCGTGCGAGATGCCGCTCACTGGCGAGATTGGCGACACGCCGCCTGCCATCGCCGACGTGCCTTCCAACGAAGTGTCACTGACCAAGTTTCGCAGGCCGGCGGTCGAGCCTTGCAGCCCGCCTGTGGAGTCGACACCAGCGGCTGCCGTAGGCGCCGAAGGGTTCGCTGGAGCCGCCTCTGCGCTGGGGAGAGTCCCGATCGTGAAGATGCGCAAGGATGGTGAGAACGCCAAAGCGGGCTTTCTGACTCGGTTGCTTGCGGGCTTCTGAGGGCGAGAAGTCGTGTGGTGTGGTCGAGGAACGAGGGTGAGGAGCTGGGGGATCAAGAGATGAGCGGTGCTACTAGTCGGTTTCTCCGCAGAGACCGCACGGGACGTCGCGGACGATTCTGTTCCGGTCTGGCTGTATTCGTCTGCCTGATCGCGATCTTGCAGGCGTTCGGATGCGCCACGACGACGCCTGCTCCCGACGAGGTGGACCAAGTCGTACAGGCCGCGGCCATTCGCGATGTCGGGATCGACCATCTGGCCAAGGGCCACACCGCGATGGCGATCCGAAAGCTCCAGCACGCCAGCAAGCTCGACCCGACAGATCCCATCACATCTCTCTCGCTGGGCGAGTCCTATCGTCGCAAGGGCCTGTTGGATCGGGCCGAGCAGCATCTCCTCCACTCGCTCGAGCTCAATCCCGATAGCACCGACTTGAGCCATCAGGAGACGGTTCTCAGCTTGTGTGCTCTCTACATCCAGCTGAAACGCTTCGCGGCGGCCCGCGTACAGTGCCAGAAGCTGGTGGATGATCCGACCTACTCTTCGCCGTGGCGGGCTCTGACGAACCGCGGCTGGGCGGAGTTCAAGCAGGGAGAACTGGCCGCGGCCCGCGGGAGCTTCGGGCAGGCGATCGATTTTCATCCGCGCTACTCGCCCGCCCATCTCAATCTCGGGATTCTCGAACGCCACGAGAGACATCCGCTGCCCGCCATCCGCCACTTCGAGTCGGCTCTCGAAGGCAAGCGTCTGGCGCCTGACGGGGTTGCCGAGGCGAACTACCGCATGGCTGAGATCTACGTCTCCCTCGGGAACCGCGGGAAGGCGATCGAGCACTTCAGCGTCGCATTGGAGCGATCTCCCTACGGGCAGTGGGGATCGCAATCGAAGTCGTATCTCGAACTGCTTCGATAGACTCGGAGTGGGCAGACGCGTCGCGGAGCGTCGCGTCAAGGAGCGAGAAGCATGTCCTCGGACCAGTGGTCGGATTCAGCCTGCGGAACGAATGTGACTCCGCTTCCGCCGGAGTCGGAAGCGCTGGAGCGGCAGTCCATTGGTAGCTATCTGAGGCGTCAGCGGGAGCTGCGCGGAATCAGCGTCGAAGAGCTCGCCAACTTGACACGCATCCCGCTTCGCTCGCTCCAGCGCCTCGAGTCCGGCTCGTTCGACAACGACGTGGACGGCTTCGTGCGTGGCTTCGTGCGGACCGTGGCGGCGGGCCTCGGTCTCGATCCCGACGATACGATCTCCCGCATGCTCTCAGAGCCGAGGGCCGACCGCGCACCGGCCATCGACCGGCTACCCCGCCCGCCAAGAGTGCTGGTTGGCGTGGTGCTCGTGGTTCTGCTGGCCGCAGCGGTCGGTCTGGTCCGAATCGTGGCACCGACGGATCAAGCTGCCGGCGTGACCTCAACCGAGTCGGAGACCATCTACCGCCGCGATCCGGTGCGCGCCCTTGCCGAATCTGAACTGGCCTCGGGGAGCGCTGCCGTGGCCGTCCCGGGTGTCTCCGCGCCACCGCCGCTGCCGCCGCGCTAGCACAGAGCCGATAGCGCCCGCCACGCTGCTGGTCCTGCTGCGTTAGACTGGGCCGGTGTCACGGTTGGTGAGTGAGGCCCTGCTGCTGCGAGCGGTCGATTTCGGCGAGTCTGACCGCATCGTGCATCTGCTGACCCCCGAAACGGGTCGACTCACTGCTATCGCCAAGGGTGCGCGGCGCAGCGTCAAGCGTTTTCCCGGCACCCTCGACCTCTTCAATCATCTGCGCGTGAGCGTGAGCCGGAGACGCGGGGGCAGGGCCATGGCCTTTCTCGAGCGGGCGGTCCTCATCTCGCCCTTCCTCGAGCTGCGCGCCGTGCCGACGCGTTACGCGCTCGCGAGCTACCTGCTGGAGTTGATGGACCGCATGGCGCCGGAGGGCGGGGCGGGCCCCGATACCCAGCGGCTCTTCTCCTTCGCGCTCTCGTCGCTCTCCGCCCTCGAGGGCATGGCGCCCGATCTTCGCATTCGTCTCCTCTTCGAGCTGAGGGCGCTGGACGCCCTCGGGCTGCGGCCGGAGCTGCGTCACTGCGTTCGTTGCGGAGCGGAGCCTGGAGTTCGGGCCGGCTTCTACGTGGCGGATGGCGGCGTCGTTTGCAGTAGCTGCACCGTTCGGCTCGAGGGCGTGTTGCCCGTGCACCTCGGGACTCTGAGGGTGCTGCAGCAGGCCCTCGACTATGATGTCGACCGGCTCGAGCGTCTGGTCCCCGGGGCCCAAGCCGTGGTGGAGGCTCGGAACCTGCTCTTCCGCTTCCAGCGATTCCACGTCGGGCTCGAGCTTCGAAGCGAGCGTTTTCTGGACGAAAGCCTTGGGGAACCCGTAGCTTGACACCGCCTCCGCCGTGGGGGGATACTCCGCCGCCCCAGGCGGATCCGAGCGGCTCCCGGCCGCCCGCCGAGTTCGAAAGGCGCATACCCTCATGTCCGATGCATCCGGAGTGGAATCGGCCCGTCCCAATGGCGATTCGGAGCGTCATCCGCTCGCCATGGAGACCCTGGTCGCCCTCTGCGCCAGCCGGGGATTCATCTTTCCCTCGAGCGAGATCTACGGCGGCGTCAATGGCTTCTGGGACTACGGTCCGCTCGGCGTCGAACTCAAGAACAACGTCAAGGCGGCGTGGTGGCAGCGTGTCGTTCGAGAACGACAGGATGTCGTCGGAATCGACAGCGCGATCATCTGCCACCCTCGAACCTGGGAGGCGTCGGGCCACGTCGAGCACTTCAGTGACCCGATGGTGGATTGCCGCGCGTGCAAAAAGCGTTTCAGAGCTGACCAACTCGATGAGGCGGGCAAGTGCTCGGCCCGCGAAGGATCGAGCGAGCACGACTTCACGGAGGCCCGCGACTTCAACCTCATGCTGCAGACGCAGATCGGTGCCTCGCTCGATGCCACGACAGCCGCCTATCTGCGTCCCGAGACCTGCCAGTCGATCTTCAACGATTTCAAGCGTGTTCGCGAGGCGGCGCGCCAGAAGATTCCGTTCGGTATCGCGCAGATCGGCAAGGCCTTTCGCAACGAGATCACGCCGCGCAACTTCACCTTTCGCTCGCGCGAGTTCGAGCAGGCCGAGATGGAGTTCTTCTGTCACCCGTCCGAGCGTGAGCAGTGGTTCGAGCACTGGAAAGAAGAGCGCCTGCGTTTTCACCGCGATCTCGGCTTCTCACCCGAGAATCTGCGCACGCGCTCGCACGGCGAGGACGAGCTCGCCCACTACGCCAAGGCGGCCGTGGACGTCGATTTTCGCTTCCCCTTCGGCTGGCAGGAGATCGAGGGTATCCACGATCGAGGCGACTGGGATCTCTCTCGCCACAGCGAGTTCTCCGGCAAGGATCTCTCGGTTACCGACGAGGTTCGCAAGGAACGCTACACCCCGATGGTGATCGAGACCTCGGTCGGCGTGGACCGCACGTGCCTCGCGTTGCTGGTGAATGCCTATGCGGAAGAGACACTGGATGGAGGTGATACCCGCACCGTGATGCGTTTTCAGCCGGCACTGGCGCCGATCAAGGCGGCCGTCCTCCCGCTCTCGAAGAAGCTGGCGGAGCCAGCGCGGGCCGTCCATTCAGATCTGCAGCGGTGTTTCAATGCCTTCTACGATGAATCTGGCAACATCGGTCGGCGTTACCGTCGCCAAGATGAAGTCGGCACGCCCTTCTGCGTGACGTACGACTTCGATTCCAACGAGGACGGCAGGGTAACGGTTCGCGAGCGCGACAGCATGGAACAACGGCGGGTGCCGGTCGAGGGTATCGTCTCCTAT
This sequence comes from Deltaproteobacteria bacterium, assembly GCA_029261835.1. Taxonomy (GTDB): domain Bacteria; phylum Myxococcota_A; class UBA9160; order UBA9160; family UBA4427; genus JAJDAO01. The sequence continues at coordinate 46,888 of JAJDAO010000073.1, forward strand.
CTGCGGGATCGTCTGGAGGTCGCTCTGTGACTGCTCGAAAGAGGACGTCGAAGAAGAAGGCCGCTCGCAAGAAGGCCGTTCGCAAGAAGGCCGGCGCGCGCGGCAAGGCCGCCCGAAAAGGGGCTGCGAAGAAGGCCAGCACCAAGAAAGCCGCCAAGAAACGGTCGAGCCGCAGAAAGTTCGTTGGAGCCAAGGCCGGCGCCAGCAGCCGTGCGGCCGCCGCGACGCCAGACAGCTCGCGCCGGGTCTACTTCTTCGGCAACGGCCGCGCCGACGGAAGCGCCGCGATGAAGGAAGTTCTGGGTGGCAAGGGCGCCAATCTGGCCGAGATGACCAGCCTCGGTATCCCCGTTCCGCCCGGCTTCACCATTTCCACCGCCGTTTGTGCTCAGTACAGCGAGCGCGGCGGAAAGCTGCCAGCGGAGGTCAAGGCCGATGTCCTCACGGCGCTGGCCAAGGTCGAACAGCTGATGGGCTTGCGCTTCGGCGATGCCGAGAAACCCCTACTCGTCTCGGTGCGCTCCGGTGCTCGCGCTTCGATGCCGGGCATGATGGACACCGTGCTCAACCTCGGACTCAACCGGGTCACGGTCGAAGGGCTCTGCCAGCTTGCGGGCGAGCGGTTCGCCTTCGACAGCTACCGTCGCTTCATCCAGATGTACGGCGACGTTGTTCTCGGTCTTCCGCACGACCGCTTCGAGCAGCGTCTGGAGAATGCCAAGCTCAGAAAGGGCGTGGAGCTCGACACCGATCTCACCGCCGCCGACCTGCGAGCCCTGGTCGCAGAGTTCCTGGAGACGGTCGAGAGCCATACGGGCCGACCCTTTCCGGAAGACCCGAAAGAGCAGCTCTGGGGCGCCGTCGAGGCCGTGTTCCGCTCATGGCAGAACAACCGCGCCGTCGCCTATCGCCGACTCCACAACATCGAGGATGCCTGGGGCACGGCGGTCAACGTCCAGAGCATGGTCTTTGGAAACATGGGCGACGACTGCGCGACCGGTGTGGCCTTCACGCGCAACCCGTCGACGGGTGAGAGAAACTTCTACGGCGAGTATCTGATCAATGCGCAGGGCGAGGATGTCGTGGCGGGCGTGCGAACGCCGCAGCCGATCAACGAGCCCAGCCGTACGCCTGATACCGAGGGGCTGCCGACGCTCGAGAGGGAGATGCCCCAGGCCTACAAGGAGCTGGTGCGCATCTACAAGCGGCTCGAGAAGCACTACCGCGACATGCAGGACATCGAATTCACGATCCAGCGCGGCAAGCTCTGGATGCTGCAGACTCGATCCGGCAAGCGCACGGCGGCGGCGGCGGTACAGATTGCGGTGGACATGGCCAAAGAGCGCTTGATTTCACGCGAGGAGGCGGTCTGTTGCGTCGATGCCTCCTCGCTCGACCAGCTCTTGCATCCCACGATCGACCGTAACGCCGATCGCCAGGTCATCGCCCGCGGCCTTCCGGCATCGCCGGGGGCGGCCGTCGGCAGGGTGGTGTTCTCCGCCGAAGAAGCCGAGGCCCAGGTCAGGGCGGGTGAGAAGGTGGTCTTGGTCCGCGTGGAGACTTCGCCGGAAGACATTCTCGGCATGCACGCGTCGGAGGGTGTCCTTACGGCAAAAGGTGGCATGACCTCGCACGCGGCCGTCGTCGCACGCGGCATGGGCAAGTGCTGTGTCGCGGGCTGTGGCGCGTTGGCGATCGACTACGCGGCCGATCAAATGCGCGTGGGCGGCGTCGTGATCAAGGCCGGAGACGTCATCACCATCGACGGCTCCAGCGGCGAGGTGATGCTAGGCGTCGTCGACACCGTCACGCCCGAACTCGGTGGAGCCTTCTCGGAGCTGATGACGTGGGCCGATCGCATTCGCAAGCTCCGAGTTCGGACGAACGCCGATACACCGCAGGACGCGGAGCTCGCGCGCGGATTCGGAGCGGAGGGGATCGGGCTGTGTCGGACTGAGCACATGTTCTTCGAGCCCGACCGCATCCTGGCCGTTCGCGAGATGATCCTGGCTGGCGACTCGGCCAGTCGAGAGGCCGCCTTGGCCAAGCTCCTGCCCATTCAACGGAGTGATTTCGAGGGCATCTTCCGAGCCATGGCGGGTCTGCCCGTGACGGTTCGCCTGCTCGATCCGCCGCTCCACGAGTTCCTGCCGAAGACCGACAAGGACATTGCGGCGGTGGCTGGGGAGTTGCGAAGCGAGGTGGCTGAAGTGCGGGCCAAGCTCGAGTCGCTGATGGAGTTCAACCCGATGCTCGGCCACCGCGGTTGCCGCCTGGGCGTGACGTTCCCGGAGATCTACCGCATGCAGGTCCGCGCCATCACCGAGGCTGCGTGTGTCGTGGCGGCGGAGGGCATCAAGGTCAAGCCCGAAATCATGATCCCACTCGTGGCGCACGCCGCCGAGCTGTCGCGGCTGCGGGCCGATGCGGCGCAGGTCATCGCCGACGTGCGCCGGGAACGGGGCGGCAGTCGAGTTCGGCCGTCCATCGGCACCATGATCGAGGTGCCGCGGGCCGCGCTGACCGCCGACATCATTGCCGAGCACGCCGACTTCTTCTCCTTCGGTACGAACGACCTCACGCAGATGGCCTATGCACTCTCGCGCGATGACGCGGGCAACTTCCTGCCCCACTACATCGAGGAGGGAATCATCTCCGACGATCCGTTCGTTTCGATCGACGAGGAGGGGATCGGCCAGCTCGTCCGGCTGGGGGCCGAGCGGGGGCGCTCGACGCGGCCCGATCTGAAGCTCGGAATCTGCGGAGAGCACGGCGGTGATCCGAAGAGCGTGAAGTTCTTCGCGACAGTCGGGCTCGACTACGTCTCGTGCTCGCCGTATCGCGTACCTCTGGCGCGCCTGGCGGCCGCACAGGCTGCGGTGGAGCAGGACGAGGCCGTCGGCTGATGGTGAAGAGGTGTCGATGAGGCGCGCGTGCGCCGCAACGCTGAGCCTGTGCTTGGCCCTCGGAGTGTTGTCGACCGCTCTTCACGGCTGCGGCTCACGGCGATTCGGCGGACAGTGGGATGCCGACGTCGAGTTCGCGGGCTTCGAATCGCTGTCAGCGAGCGATGGGGTCGACGAGCGGGCGAGGTTGGTCTCGCTGGCCAGGGTCTTCTACGAGCGGCTCGCGAGTCGCCGGTTCAATAGCAAGGCGACCTACGATGATCCCGGGCTGAGGGATTACTTCCACAGTGTTGAGGCATTCGCAGATTACTACGCGAGCCTCGCCGAGGCGCTGGAGAGGGCGAACTTCGAGGACTTCCGTCCGACGGCTGTGCGGCTCGATCGACTCGAGCGCACAGGGCCTGGCCGCGTCGATGTGCGGGTCAGCTTTCAGGGGGCGAACGCCCTTCCGCTGCGTTGGTGGTGGGTGCATCTCGTGCGCAACGATCACTGGGAGTACGTCGACGGTCGCTGGTGGATGATCCCCGGAAAAGTGTGAGCGAATTCGGGCCGCGTGAATGCCGCTCCCCAAATAGGGAAAAACTTTTCTTCTCAAGCACCGCAATGAGAATTCCCTTGCCGCGACGCCGCAGCCGGGAAAAGCCTTTATATTCCAACCACTTTCCTCTCCGCTTGCCGGCCGCACCGGCATGGCACGCAGCTTGCTCCACTGCCTGACTGGACGTAGTCCAACTCTTGAAAAGCCCAACCGCTACGCGAGGATCGAAGGGAGGGAGAGGGGGAGCAAGCAGCGAGCCAGGGGAGAGCCAGGGCCGGGTACGACGGGTCGACCGAGATTTGCACGGGCAGCGCAGGGCTGTCCCGAACGAGCGACTCGGACACGTCGACTCAGCAACAGGGTGGCGAGTGTTGGCCCTTTCTCCGTTGGATAGCCAGGCGAATCGAACGCGGCCCGGCCTTGTGTGCCGGAACTTGAGCGCTCCCCCCTCACTTCCCTTTCCTTCCATCGCGTGAACGCAGACGAAGAAGCGAGAGAAGCTGTGCGCGCACGTGCGAAGGCCTGGCCCTCAGACCAGGAACTGGTTGAACACATTCTGGCGGGGAGTCGCGAGCACTTCGACCTGCTCTACGAGACCTACCTCCCGCGCGTGTACCGCTTTGCGCTCAAGCGCTTGCGGGATACCGGTGAGGCGGAAGATGTCGCCCAGGATGTCTTCCTGACGCTGCTGAGCGCCTTACCCTCCTACCAGGGCCAATCTTCGCTGTTGGTGTGGATCTTTGGGATCACCCGCAACAAGGTGAATCGGCGCTTTCGGAAGCCCCGCGCTCGTTTGGAGCCGCTCGAGCCCGGTGGCACACTCGACGTCGAGGGCAACGAGGCGTCGACCGACGAGATCGTCGAGGCGCGGCGCATGCTCAAGCGCTGCGAGACGATCATCGAGAACGAATTCACAGCTCTGCAGCGGCGCATTTTTCACCTCAAGCATCTGCGTCGCCAGCCCATCCGAGCGATCGCGCGGGCCCTCGGCAAATCCGAGGACGCCATCAAGGCGAATCTCTATCGCATGCGTCGAGCGATCGCGGATGGCACGCCCGGCCTGGACCTGATGCTCCGCAGCTGAGGCGAGAACAACACAGCTGCCAGTGGCAAGCGGAACACGTGCGAAAAGGCGCGTTTTATTTGCCACAATGCAGTTCCCTTCGCCACAGATGTCCTGACACGAGCGGCACGTGTCGAGCTGGGATACAGGCAGATGGCTGCGCCGCGTCCTGGGAGGGGAACGACCCGAGGAGATCGGCGTTGGTCCGAGATCGACGAGCGACTTTGGCTGGAGGCGGGCAGAGGCGAGCGTGTGAGTCGGCACAGCAGCAGCGAGGTACGTGGGCGTCGGACGTCACGCGCTCGAGTCCTGAAGTCGACTTCGGTCCGTGTCGAGCCAGGCGCCCACTGGTCGCCTCGACCGGGCCGGGCTTGCTGGGGGGGGCACGGTGAGTCGAGAATCTCGCAGAGGAATACCGTCGCCGGTTGGGTCAAGGCCTCCGGAGACGGGAGGCTCAGCTCGCGAGGCTGGTCCGGTCGCTGCAGACTCGGGCTCTTCTGAGTCGGGCGAAGATCGCGCCGCGGTGGATACCTGGGAAAGACGGGTTCTCTGGGGGGATGAGAGCGAGGTTGATCCCGAGGAGCTTCGGGACTTCCTGGCGGCCGATCTGCTCGAGGTCAAGGCTGACCCGGTCTTCAGGGAGCGGCTGAAGCAGAAGCTCTGGCAGCTGGTCTATTCTCGCTATGCGGCGCGCTCCCGCACGGACCGCGACTGAATTGCTTTGCTCGCGATGGCCGGGCTGATACCGTTCTCGGCATGCGCAATCCCATCAGGCTCAAGAACCTGAGCCTTCGTTTTGCGCCGGTCTACCTGGCGGGAATCCTCGTTCTGGCCTTCGTGGAGGTGAGCTGGCGCGGGTTCTGGCTCGGAATGCCCCCGCTACTCGCGGGTCTCGTTTTGCGCGGCTGGGGCGCTGGGCACCTGATCAAGAACGAGAGGTTCGCCATTACCGGGCCATACGCCTACGTGCGACACCCGCTCTATCTGGGGACCGCGCTCGTGGCGGTCGGCTTTGCCTCGATGCTTGGAGGCTGGCCGACGATCGCGGTGCTCGTCATGATGGCAGCCTGGTTCTTCTTGCGGTACTTCCCTCGCAAGGAACGAATCGAGAGCCAGCGCCTCGAGGCGCGGTACGGGCAAGTCTACCGGGACTATCGAGAACAGGTGCCCGCCCTGCTGCCGAAGCTCGAACCGTGGCGCCTCGCTTCGGTCGGTGCAGAGCGTGTCGAGACGAATACGCGCTGGAGCGCAGCGTGCTACGACGAGAACAACGAGCTGGGCACTTTGCTGGCCGCGTCTGCTGGCATCTGCCTGTTCGCCCTGCGAGCGTCTCTCGGCTGAGCGGCCATGAGCTACCGCGACGAGTCGAGCGAAGGCGGGATTCAAGAGCCCGGCACTCGAGTCGACCTGGCGTCGCTCACTCGCCGCAATCTCGCGCGCTGTGTGGAGAGCAGACTTCATCGGGGTGGCTGGGGCAATCCGGACGTGCTGCTCGTTCGCGTTGGCGACCGAACGGTCGTGGTCAAGGATTACGCACCGCGTCGTGCCTGGGTTCGAGCTACGCTCGGCCGCTTCATCACGGCGCGCGAGCAGCGTGTCTACAGGCGGCTCGCTGGTCTCGAGTCGGTCCCTCGCCTGCTCGGTAAGCTCGACGAGCTGGCGTTCATCTTGGAGTATCGGCCGGGCCGCTCGCTGACTCGCTCGCTGGCTGGCTCGCTTCCAGCGGGCTTTGTCGCCGAGCTGGAGCGCAGCGTGGCCGCCATGCACGAGCGCGGGGTCGTGCATTTGGACTTGCGGCATCGCAGCAATGTGCTCGCCGGTGAGGACGGACATCCCGTTCTGATCGACTTCGCGTCGGCCATCTGCTTCCGGCCGGGGAGTCTGGCGGGCCGCTGGATTCGACCCGCCCTCGTTCGGCTGGACCAGCGGGCGCTGCACAAATGGCGCGAACGCCTTGGGCCCGGTCTAACTCTTCGTTGAAGAGCCCGCTTGCGCGGCTGTCGTGGAAGACGCCAAAGGCACCACGTCGCAGAGATCGCGTGGCACCAGCCGGCCGATGTAGTGGCGAAAGCAGTTCAGTGTGAGCCGCGCGTCTTCGAGGGCGCGGTGCGCCACGCTGCCGCCCTCCAGCAGGCCGGCTGCGGTGGCGGCCTGGCGCAGGGAGAGTGCGGCGAGCTGCTCGCCCGTCACCAGTGACCAGGCATAGAAGAGCGTCGCCAGGTCGATTACGTGGTAGTCGAAGGGGTAGGGCATCTTGCAGCTCTTGAAGCCGAGTTCGAGAAACATCACGTCCATGCGGACATTCTGGCCGGCGGGAACGACGACACGGTTCTCGGGCAGCATGTCCACAACTTCCTGGAGGACCTGCCGCAACGGCGGCGCACTGGCCCAGAGCTTCTCGTCGTAGCCGAAGATCTGAGCCGCCTCTTCACTGATCCGCTCGGGTCGGGCCTTGACGCGCCACTGCCGCTCGCCCAGCTCGACCAGCCTGTAATCGGTCAGGATGATCCCGATCTCGGTGATGTCGTGCAGCTCGGGATCGAGGCCGCCGAACTCGCAGTCGAGGAAGGCGAAGACGAATTCGGAAGCCATTCGGGAGCTCCGGCCGCGGAGGGTGAGATGCCCCTCTTCTGGCGCTGATGAAATGCAAGGGGCGAATGGTGCGCGGCTTCGAGAGGTGGTGCTCCCAACGGGACTCGAACCCGTGTTTCAGCCTTGAGAGGGCCGCGTCCTAGGCCTCTAGACGATGGGAGCACGCCCCGGGGCGCGGGCAACTTAGCCAGGCGGCTGGGGCGCTGTCAACCGACGCGAGGTGGCCCCAGTCGGGTGGGATTCCAAGTTCGCAGCCGCCCGGCTATCGCTCTGCGTCAGCGCTTCCGGGCGACGTTGGGGCAGCATTGGCAGCTGCAGCGTTTCGCGCATCAGGTTCTCGCTGGCGACGCCGTCACGCAACGTCGGGGCCCAGCGTCTCAGTTGCCAGAGGGCGTCGGAGAGCCGGTCGGAGTCCTTCTGGGCCGCCGCCAATCGTACGTCCAGCCGCAGGATCGCATCGTCGCTTGGGAGCAGGGCCCGCGCCTCACGCAATGCGGATTCGGCCAGCGAGAGGTCGCCCTTCGCCAGCCCCTCGTTGGCTCGCTGGATCGAGCCCATCGCCTGTCGCCGCCTTTGCCTTGCGTCGGCGTCGGCATGGGCCCGCTTGGCACTCTTGTCGCCGAGCGCGTCGGCCAGGCGCGAGAGCAGCGAGTCGACACCCGGCAGCACGCGCCCCTCTCGCGTGTCGCGGTAAGCCAGCACGCGTTGGTAGTGCTCGCCCAGCACGGCCTCCGTCTGTGTTGGAGGCAGCGTGTCCCGCGCTTCGAGCGCGCGCTGGGCTTCGAAGAATGCGATACGCGGGAATGCGGCCCGCTGACTCGGCTCGATTCTCTCGATCCAGCTCCACGCCTTCCCGGCGTCGACCCAGTGCCAGGCACGGGCTGCGTCGTAGGCGTCGCTGGGGCTACCCGAACGCCGCCACGCCTCGCCGAAGAGCTCGCCCGCTCCGGCGAAGGACTTGCTCTGCCCTGCGGCGTAGAGCGCCAGCACACGTGGGGCTTCGGGTCTGTCCGGCGCCTCTCGGCTGAGTGTCTGTAGTTCGTCGAGTGCCCGCTGCTTGTCTTCAGACGATGCGTCCGCCTGCCTGAGCTCGATCTCCGCCTTCAGCACGTGTCGCAGCACCGGGTCGATGCCGGCGCCATGCGCCCGCAGCAGCCGGCGGAGCTTGGGACCGTAGCTTCCCGCTGTGGTCTCCTTCTGGGCCCCGAGCATCGCCCGTGCCACGCCAACGGGGTCGAGTTCGTCGTCGAGCGGCGGAAGTACCGGCGCTCGCTCGGCCAGGCGACCTTCGATATCCGAGAAGTCCGCGTGGTCCCAGTTGAGATTGCGCGACAGATGCATTTCGACATAGGCGCTGTCGTCGGTGTTGCCAGAGTCGGGCGAGATGGCCGCGAAGCTGGCCAGTGGGCCCTCGAAACGCGCAAGCAGATCGTCCAGTCCCTCGATCCCATGCAGCGCCAGCGTCTCGGAAGTCCCCGCTTCGGCCAGGCGGCTTCGCATCAGCTCCAGGCGCCAGGGCCGCTGCTCTCTGCCGCCCAGCAGCACGAAGGATCCCCGATGATTCGACTCGCCGCTGCTGACCAGCACGGCGCCCGGAAAGATCCTCTCGAAGCTCGTGAAGAGCGCCAGCAGCGAGTCGGGCTCCGCGTGGAAGCCGTTCACCCAGAGCGAGAAGGCACCGCCTGGATTCAGGTTGTCCCGCGCTAGCTCGAAATACTCTTCGGTGAACAGATTGGCGGCGCCCGCGAGCCAGGGATGACTCGGCTGCGAGGCGATGATGTCGTAGCCCTCTGCGGCGATGTGTCGCCCCAGCAGCAGGTGGTTGCGGCCGTCATTGACAGTCAACGCGACTCGCGGATCGGACAGCGGGCTCGGCCTCCCCTGGTAGAGCAGCTTCGCCGCCTCCAGCACTCCCTTCTCGAGCTCCACCACGCGGATCTTCTCGACGCGCGTCTGAAGCAGCGCATCCACCGTGGCGCCACCGCCGAATCCCACGACCAGCGCTCGTTCGGGCGACTCGACCGTGAGATAGGGCAGTACGCAGAGCAGCAGTGTGGCGAGGCTACGGTGCGGCGGGCCGTAATTGTAGCCGGCCTCCGGCATTCCGTTCGTCATCAGCTTCCAGCCACTGGTGTTGGAGTTGACCGTCACGACCGAAGTGCGGCCCTCGATCACCAGTTGGTTGGCCCGGACCCGGCGGCTGAGCTCCTTGCGATACTCGCCGAGGCTCGGCACGTCGATCACGCGACCCATCACCGCCTGCTCGACATGCACGCCGTTGTAGGAAAGCGAGATCACGAGCAGCAGCAGTCCGGTGGAGGCGGTCGCGAGCACGCGTCCGGCACCGCTGCTGGTCTGGAACCGCATCAACACCAGTAGCGCGACAAAGAGCTCGATCAGCACTAGCGCGTAAGCCGTGGCATCGATACCGGCAGAGGGAATGATCCAGAAGCCGATCAGCAGGCTCGCCGCAATGCTGCCAGCGGTATTGACGGCAGTTGCCACGCCCATTCCCTCGCCCACGGCGCTGGCTCGAGATGTATAGAGCCGGATCAAGACCGGGAAGGCTGCTCCGAAGAGCATGGTCGGGAGCAAGATGATGGGAGCGGCCAGCAGGTAGAGACCGTGGATGCCCTCTCCCCCATCGAGCAGATCGGCGACGCGGTGATGCCAGTGAGGCAGATCGGCCACCATCACGAGGCCGACCGCCACCGAGACGGCGATGCCTGCGTGAAGGAGCCCGAAGACGCGTGGCAGATCTCGGATGCGATCGACCACACTCGCGATCAGAACACTCCCCAGCGCTAGGCCCAGGAGATAGGCGCTCAGTACTGTCGAGAAGCCGTAGAGTGTGCCCTCCATGACGATCGTGAAGATCTTGGACCAGACGATTTCGTAGCCGATGGCTACGAAACCCGAGATGCCGAAGAAGAGCAGGAACCAGGGCCGCTCGTCTCGATAGTCAGATTGCGCGCGCGCCTGATCCGCAGTGACCGCGCTCGCGCTCGAGTGCGCTGCTCGAACGTGGCCCGCGCGCAGCCACACGAGGCTGGCGACGGCCAGGTTCACGAGAGCGGCCGTGATCACCGTCTTCGTCAGGCCGAGCCAGGGGATCATCCAGAAGCCGCAGAGGTAGGCGCCGATGACCGCGCCAGACGTATTGGCAGAGTAGAGGTAGGCGCTCCAGCGCCCGAGTGATTGGTCTCGTGACACGAGCCCGTGCGCCACGACCGGCAGCGTGGCGCCCATCGCGATCGTGGGCGGGAGCAGAAACAGACCGGCCACGACGGCCCGGATCGCCGTCATCGTACCCGGCGAGTGATCGGCACCCACGATGTCGTAGAGCACGTCGAGCCTGCGCAGAAGTGGCAGCGAGAGGAGGGCGAAGGCACCAATCCCCAATTCGAGCAGCCCGTAGAGCCGCAGCGGCCTCTCCACCAAGTGGAGCCTGCGAGCGGCCAGCAGATTGCCGAGCGCCATGCCGCCGAAGAAGACGGCCAGAACGGTCCCGATGGCTTCCGTCGTGGTGCCGAAGGCGAACCCCAGCAGGCGAGTCCACACGACCTGATAGACGAGGGCGCTCAGTCCCGAGAAGACCAAGCAGGCTGTCAACAGCCAGCGAGTCGGCATTCGGCATCTCCCGAAAGCGTGAAGGCGTGGAGGGCCTCACCGATGCGCAAGCCCAATGGCCATCGTCGGCACCGCCGGCCGGGGACTTGACCGGATTGCCGCTCAGCGTCCAGGCGGCTGACAATTTTCGTCAACGCTGCCGGGTGCAGTCGAGCGTCCCGGGGAGCTCCGATCGAGCGGCCCGGGACGAATTGCGCAAACGGTACTCAAGCTGGGCTCGGCGAGCTGCCGATGCATGAGGCGGCACATGTGCGATTGGCACGGGCGTTGCTCTACTCGAGGGAGAGGGGCACGGCCGGCGTTTCTACGCGGTCGCAGTCGAAGAGGAGAGTTCCATGAGTGCTCGAATTCAGAGCCGCGAGAAGGGCTTTACCCTAGTGGAGCTCATGATCGTGGTGGCGATCGTGGGTGTCCTGGCCAGCGTCGCCGTTCCGTCGTTCGTCAACTATCAGCTCAGCGCCAAGCGCGCTGAGGCCTTCGTGAATGTATCGGCACTGGCCAAGACCCAGAAGGCCTACTTCGCTGAGTTCAATGCATTCGTGGCTGCGGCTCCCGAGCCGGGAGCGACCACGATGGAGCTCCCGGGTCCAGTGAAGCGAGACGTGCAGGCCCTGTCTGCCGCCTTTGCGGAAGTCGGCTGGACTCCGGAGGGTGATGTCTACTTCGACTATGACACGGTTGTCAACGGATTCGGCGGTTGCGCCTGCACGACGTGCTTCACCGCTACTGCCTACGGCAATCTCGACAACGACGCCACGCTGAGCGAGATCGTCTACTTCCACCCGGACCAGACCGGCGGTTGGTGCCCCGTTGCGATTAGCGGTGACGGGCCGCCGCGAGATCCCTTGACGAACCAGATCCAGTGGGACATGCCGATTCGGCACGTTTCGTCGGACTTCTTCTAGCGAGAACAGGCGAGAGCAGATCAGGGGGGGGATCTTTGATCGGCAAGTTTGCGCTGCTCATGGCCCTGATGGCAACGGTCTGCGCGACGGGCTTTATTCACGCTCGGATGCCGCCGACGACGAATGCGGACCGCGGAGACGCCTTCGTCCCGGACCCGGCCGTTGCGAGTGTCCTGTCACTGGGCTTCGATGCGGCCCTGGCTGACTACTACTGGCTTCAGGCCGTGCAGGCGATCGGTGGAGACACCCGGATCACCGCCGAGCTGGGTGTCCACCTGGGCAAGCTGATCGACGTAGTGACGACGCTCGATCCCTGGGTCGACCACCCGTACCGGTTCGCGGCGGTCTGGCTGACCGAGAGTGAAGAGAACGTTCGGCAGGCCAACCGCCTGCTCGAGCGAGGCATCGCTCACCACCCGAACGAGTGGCGCAACTGGTTCTATCTCGGTTTCAACCAATTCTACTATCTACTGGAGAACGAACAGGCCGCGCACTCCCTCGAACAGGCCAGCCGGCTGCCGAAAGCACCCCGCTATTTGCCGCGCTTGGTGGCACGCCTGCGCTCTCAGACGGCCGATATTCTGGTGGCGGAGACGTTTCTGCGGGAGCTGATTCGAGACACGGAAGAGGAGAGCGCACGAGCGGAGTACCAGAATGCCCTCGACGAAATCGAAATCGAGAAGAAGGCCCGCTTCCTCGATCGGGCGAGAGAGGCGTTCATCAAGCTCGCGGGACGCGACATCATGTCGGTCGACGAACTGCTGGCCGAACCGCACCCATTGCTGAGTGCGCTGCCCAGCCCAGAGCCGGAATCTCTGCCTGCGGCTCTCAGCCGAGGATCGGTCTGGGAGATCGATCCCGCGAACGAGCGCATCGTTTCCAGCTACTACGGAGCTCGCTACGAGCTGCATTTCCCTTCGAGAGAGCACCAGCGGGCCGAGCAGTGGCGGGCGGAGCGCGAGGGTCGAGATTCCCCACCAAGCGGCCCGGGTGGCCTCGATGATGGAGAGAGTTGAAATGGCGGGTGACGCTCGTGAGGTCGTGCAGGTGGACTCGGTCGTCAAGGACTTTCGTCCCGGCTTCGGTCTGCGGACCAAGCGAGTGCTCCACGGAGTCTCTTTCAGCGTGAGAGAGGGAGAGATCTTCGGCTTCGTGGGGCCAAACGGTGCCGGCAAGACCACGACGCTCAAGGTGCTGATGGGATTGATCAAGGCGACCTCGGGCCGCGCCACGATTCTTGGCTGCGACGTGGCGCAGACTGAATTCAGAAGGCACATCGGCTTTCTTCCAGAGAATCCCTATTTCTACAGCTTCCTGACTGCGCGCGAGATCCTCAATTTCTACGCGAAGCTCTCGGGCGTGCCGAGCGCCGGGCGGCGCGACAGGGTGGACACGCTGCTGAATTGGGTGGGCCTCGAGCACGCTGCCGATGCGCGCCTGCGCACCTACTCCAAGGGCATGCTGCAGCGCGTGGGGGTCGCCCAAGCCCTCGTGCACAATCCGCGGGTCATCTTTCTCGACGAGCCGATGAGTGGGCTTGACCCGTTGGGTCGCAAGGAGATCAGGGATGTCGTTCTGCGCCTGAAGCGCGAGGGCAAGACCGTCTTCATGAATACCCACATCTTGTCGGATGTCGAGATGATCTGTGACCGAGTGGCGATCATCGTGGACGGCGTAATTCGTTACCAGGGTCGCATCGAGGACTTCTTGATCGAGGACGAGCTGTGGAGCGACGTTGTGCTCTCGGGCCTGTCAGTAGAGGCGACCACGCACATCGAGGAGGCTTTCGATGCTCGCTTCCACGGAGTCGGAGAGCGAATCGAGATTCGGATCAGAGACAAGGATGTGAGCGCCGTGCTGCAGATCGCGCTCGCCGCTGGAGCGGAAGTCATCTCGCTGAGTCAGCACCGAGTTTCGCTCGAGACAATCTTCATCGACGCCGTGGAGCGGAGCGAAGGGGGAGGGGGCGAGTCGTGAAGACCTCGGTGACGCGCATCTGGATCATCGCCGTCAATACGGTGCGAGAGGCGATCCGCAACAAGCTGCTCTACACGCTGCTCTTCTTCTCCGTCGCCATCATCGGCACGGCCGTGTTGATCGCCAGCCTGTCCTACGTCGAGGGAGAACGGATCATTCAGGACATCGGTTTGGCCGCGATACGGCTCTTCAGCGTCGGGATCGCGATCTTCGTTGGAATCGGCCTGATCCACGGTGAGGTCGACCGAAGAACCATCTACACGATTCTCTCGAAGCCGGTTTCTCGCGCTGAATTCCTCTTGGGCAAGTTCCTCGGTCTGCTCCTCACAGTGTGGCTCCAGGTCATTCTCATGACGGTCGCCTTCGTCATCGTCACCTCTGCCACCGGTTCGAGGATTGATTCCGGTCACGCCGCGGCGCTGTTCCTGACAGCAATGGAGCTGATGGTGATCGTGGCGCTTGCCACGCTCTTCTCCGCTTTCACCACCCCGTTGCTGGCGGCGCTCTTCACACTCGGGGTCTACACCCTGGGGCATCTCAGCCGCGATATGCTCGCGCTCGCTCGGCAGGCCGAGGTCGAAGGCGTAAAGGTCGCCGCGACCTGGCTCTATCGGCTGCTGCCCGACCTGGAGAGCTTCAATCTGACGATTCAGGCTGTCCACGGGCTCACCATCTCTCCTGCGGAGATCTGGTTGCCTATGCTCTACGCCGTGGGCTACGCGATCGCGCTGCTCTTCGTTGCGTCGTTCATCTTTCAGCGCCGCGACTTGAAGTAGCGAGTCTCGCGGCTGGGGCCGTCTCCCGTGGTCGGCCGAGAGAGTGCGAGAGACCGAGAATGAATCACGGGCTGGATCCGCTCCTGCTAAAGGCCGCCGCCTTCGCGTTCGGGCTGGTCGTTGGATCATTCCTCAACGTCGTGATCCACCGGCTTCCGATCGGGCAGTCGATCGTCTTTCCGGGCTCCCACTGCCCCGCTTGCGACACGCCGATTTCGCCCCTCGACAACGTGCCACTGCTCTCCTACCTCTGGCTACGCGGTCACTGTCGACACTGTGGAGTGTGGATATCGCCACGTTACCCAGCGGTGGAACTCCTGACGGGCTGCGTCTTCCTTGCAGTGACCTGGCGCCTTGGCCTCGGTTGGTTGGCGCTGGTTTGGATGGTCTTTGCCGCCGGTCTGATCGCCGCGGCCGTGATCGACCTCGATCACCAGGTGATCCCCGATGAGATCTCGCTGGGTGGGCTCGTGTTGGGGCTCATCGTCGTGCCATGGGTCTCGAGCACGACGGGCGTGCCCTACGCCGACGCGCTTTGGCAGAGCGGGCTCGGTGCCCTGATCGGAGCCGGGACACTCTGGACGGTGGCGTTTCTCCACGCCCGGATCTCCGCCGTGACGGGCCGGCAATTCGAGCATTGGCCGGGTGAGGGCGAATCGCTGCCCAGGCCTCGCGAAGCCGACTACTGGCTCTGGTTCCCCGGCCTCGGGCTGGGCGACGTCAAGCTGTTGGCCACGATCGGGGCATTCCTCGGCCCGTTCGGGGTGTTGGAAACGATCGTCGTCGCCTCGCTGATCGGGCTCGTGTTCGGGCTCGCCTACGCGCTTCTCACGCGTAGCTGGAGCAGCCCCTTCGGCTTCGGCCCCGCCATCGCGGCTGGCGCGCTGCTCACGCTCTTCCTGCCCGACAGCCTGCTTTCGTTGCTGCAGTGACCAGCTGCAGGCTGGTTCCCCAGCATGGATTCGAACCATGATTCGCGGATTCAGAGTCCGCTGTCCTGCCGTTAGACGACCGGGGAACACGGCCTACGGGCGCCGCGGCTTCGCCTACCACCCACCCGGCACGGGGTTCTGCGCGGCCCACCCTGAGAGCGCGCACATGCTAACGCGCCGCGAACGCTCTCTCAATCGTCCGTGGCAACAGCGTCCCTGCGCTCGATCAGCTCGATCGCCTGGCCGATGCGCTGGATCGTGCGCTTCTCTCCGAGAACCACGAGCGTCTCGAAGATGCCGGGCGAGCTGTGTCCGCCGGTGACGGCAACACGAATCGGTTGGGCCAGCTTACCCATCTTGAGATCTCCCAGCGCTGCGGCCACGTCGTGAAAGATTCCCTCCAGCACCTCCTCGCTCCACTCCTCCGCCTCGCTCATACGCTCGAGCAGCGCGCGCATGACCGTCAGCGCAGAGCCTCTGAGGTGCTTCTTGACCGCCTTCTCCTGATACTCGATCTCGTCGCGCAGATACCAGTGCGCGAGCTCGGCCATCTCCACGAGCGTCTTGCTGCGCTCGCGTAGCAGATCGAGCAGCTTGCGCAGCTCCGGCGTGTCTTCCACCGGCCGCTCGGCCACGCGCTCGAAATGCGGTCGCGCCTGTTGTAGCAGCTCGTTCATCGAGAGCTGCTTGATGTAGTGCTGATCGAGCCACTGCAGCTTCGCGATCTCCGCCCGCGCTGCCGAGCGACCCACGCTCTCGAGGTCGAAGAGCCGCCTGATGTCGTCGAGAGCGAAGATCTCCTCATCTCCATGCGACCAGCCGAGGCGCACGATCCAGTTCACCAGCGCAGCGGCCAGGTAGCCCTCTTCCTGGAACTGCTGGATCGAGACATTGTCCCGGCGTTTCGAGAGCTTCTTGCCAGACTCCGCAATGGTCAGCGGAATGTGGGCAAAGGTCGGGGGCTCCACCTCGAGGGCTTGGTAGAGTGCGATCTGGAATGGCGTGTTGGGGTGGTGGTCGGCCCCTCGAATGACGTGGCTGATTCCCATGTCGATGTCGTCCACCACGACCGCGAGGTGGAACAGCGGGCTGCCATCGCTGCGCTGGATGATGGCGTCCCCGATCTGGCTCGCGTCCTGCCCGCTCGGGCCGAAGACGGCATCGCGAAAGCCGAGCATACCGTCCGGCGGCAGACGCAGGCGTACGGTGTGCGGTCCGCAGTCCGGTCCGAGATCGAGTTCGCGGCAGTGG
Source organism: Deltaproteobacteria bacterium (assembly GCA_029261835.1). Classification (GTDB taxonomy): domain Bacteria; phylum Myxococcota_A; class UBA9160; order UBA9160; family UBA4427; genus JAJDAO01. Next base: position 63,458 of record JAJDAO010000073.1, read on the forward strand.
CCATCGTAGACACCCCTGCCTCCGGCATCGACGCTCGCCTGCTTGCGCAGCTCGAGTGACTCGCGCGTACAGGCGCAGCGGTAGGCTTTGTTCTGGGCGAGGAGTTGCTCGACAACCTCACGGTGTCTCTGGGCGTTCTCGCTCTGTCGGAACGGACCCTCATCCCAGTCGAGACCCAGCCAGCGCAGACCCTCGAGCACGGCCTCCTCCGACTCGCGTGTCGAGCGCTCGCGGTCGGTGTCCTCGATGCGCAGGATGAACTTGCCGCCGTGCCTGCGGGCGAAAGCCCAGTTGTAGAGTGCAGTTCTCGCGCTGCCGAGGTGCAGATACCCCGTGGGACTGGGGGCGAAGCGTGTGCGGACGTCTGTCATGGGCGGCGGATCATACCCCAGCCTCCGCACGCGAAGAACGCCCTCTCAGCCGCCCACTCGCACGCCTTGCTCGGCGCGGCGATCGCGCCCGGGCGACCGCTTGACGCTGCGCTCTCCGCTCTGCTATCCCGTTGCCCGCCCTCCTGGCTGGCGGATCGGCAAGTCCCGGTTTCTCAAGAGTTTTATGGCCCTCCCCGGGCGGATTCCCGAGCGATGAAGCTGCTCCTCGAGCGATTGACAGCCACTCCTCTGCAGTGCCGCGACGAGGTCTCGTCGGCCTGGTGGGCCGAGTGGTGCGCCGGTAGCTGTGGCTACGACCACGAGGTCGCGAAGCCGTTCGTGTTCGACTTCGAAGCTCACGTGATGGGTGAGGACGTCTACCTCGAGGGAAGCTTCGCCGGTGCGATCGATCTGCAATGCAGCCGCTGTCTCAAGCGCTATTGTCATCCCCTTCGAGATGCCTACCGGCTGGTTCTGCAGCCGGCGGGGGATCAGCTGCCGATCGATCCCGAAGGCGTCGAGATGCTGGAAAAGCGGGGATTGTGCCTGGGAGAGGATCTCGAGGCCGGCTGGTACCGCGGTCTGGAGCTTCAGCTCGACGGCTTCTTTGCCGAGGTGCTCGCCCTGGCCATGCCGGTTCAGCCGGTCTGTCGGGAGGACTGCCCCGGGTTGTGCCCGCACTGCGGTGTCGAGCGTGACCGGGAGAGTTGCGGCTGCACCGATCCGAAACCCGAGTCCCCCTTCGCCGCGCTGGCCGCGCTGCGTAAGGGCTCTGAAGGGGATTCCTGAAGATGGCGGTTCCGAAGCAAAAGACATCCAAGGCCCGGCGCGACAAGCGTCGCAGCCATGACGCACTGGCAAGGCCGGCCCAGAGCACTTGTCCCCAGTGTGGTGCACCCAAGCTGCCCCACCGCGTGTGCGGCCAATGCGGCAGCTACAAGGGGCGCACGATCATCGAGACCGACGAAGAGTAGACCGGACGTGCTGGCACTGGTCTTTCCCGGTCAGGGATCCCAGGAGGTGGGGATGGGGCGCGACGTTTGCGAGGCGTCGTCGGCCGCGCGTGCCGTATTCCGCACCGCTGACGAGGCTCTTGGCTTCGAACTCTCCAAGCTCTGCTTCGAGGGGCCCGAAGAGACCCTGCGCCAGACCGAGCTTCAGCAACCCGCGATTCTCACCACCAGCGTTGCTCTGCTGCGTGCCCTCGAGGAGAGTGGCCCCGTGGAGCCCGCTTACGTGGCGGGTCACAGTCTGGGTGAGTACTCCGCTCTCGTGGCGGCGGGTGCCGTGGGCTTTGCGGATGCCGTGCGCACCGTGCACGTGCGCGGTCGCTACATGCAGGAGGCCGTGGCCGAGGGGCGTGGTGCGATGGCGGCGGTGCTGGGCTGCCCGGCTGAAGTGGTCGCGCAAGCGTGCGAGACCACGAAGAACGAGAGTGGCGAAGTCGTGTCCCCCGCCAACTTCAACTCACCACAGCAGACGGTGATTGCCGGTGAAGCGAGGGCAGTGGAGGCTGCTTGTGTGCGGGCTCGAGAACTCGGGGCGAAGCGCACGGTTACCCTGCCCGTTTCCGCCCCCTTCCACTGCGCCCTGATGGCCCCGGCAGCAGAGAAGCTTCGCGTGGAGCTCGACCGCCTGGCCTGGGCCGATCCGCGCCCCCCGGTGGTGACCAACGTCGAAGCCGAGCCCAACCACGAAGCCACTCGCATTCCGGCTCTGCTCGAGCAGCAGGTCACGGCGCCCGTTCGCTTCACGGAGATGATGGAGAAGCTCGGCGCGATCGGAGTGACGCGCTTTCTCGAGGTAGGGCCCGGGCGCGTTCTCAGCGGGCTACTCGCCCGCATCCAGCGCCGGAGCAAGCGGGCCAACCTGGCGCTGAGCGACGATCTGGGCGCAGCGAGGGAGTTCATCAGCGGTACCTGACCGCGCGGGTTGAGGCGGCCACCGCGACGTTCGCCGGTGGAGATGTCGCACAATCCCTTGCGGTCGATTCGCCAACGTACGACGCTTGAACGCTGCCGCAGATCGCTTGTCTCGCAGCGCGGAGGTTGTGACAAATGGCCCTTGAAGAGCGCGTGACGGACCTGATCGTCGAGCAACTCGGTGTCGCCCGGGACGAGGTCGTGGTGAGCGCGTCGTTCGTCGAAGACCTCGGGGCTGACTCCCTCGATATCGTCGAGCTCGTGATGGCGCTCGAGGAGTGCTTCGACATCGAGATTCCGGACGAGGATGCCGAGAAGATCCAGACGATCGGCGATGCGATCGCCTACCTGAAAGAGCGTCTGGAGAGCTGACGTCAATGGCGGCGGCGGATCCCGCGAGTCGCGTCGTCGTCACAGGGCTGGGCTGCGTCTCTCCCTTGGGGATTGGTTTGGCGGCGACCTGGGACGCCGCTGTGGCAGGGCAGTCGGGGTGCGGGCCGATCACGCGTTTCGTGCCTGACGGCTTCGCCTGTCGCATTGCGGCGCAGGTCCCGGGCGAGGTCGATCCGGGTGATCTGTCCACCAAAGAGGTGCGTCGTACCGACCGAGTCGTGCTCTTTGGCCTGGCAGCCGCGCGAGAGGCACTCGAGGACTCGGGTCTGGATCTCGGCGCGATGAATCGCGATCGCATCGGCGTGGCGGTTGGCTCCGGCATCGGAGGCCTCGAGACCATCATCCAGAATCAGATGGTCCTGCTCGAACGAGGGCCACGCCGCGTGTCCCCGTTCACGATTCCGATGGGTATCGCAAACATGCCGAGTGGCATGATCTCAGTTCAGTACGGACTGCGTGGGCCCAATCTGTGCCATGTCAGCGCCTGTGCGACCGGGGCCCACGCCATCGGCGAGAGCGCGAAGCTGATCCAGCGTGGTCAGGCCGATGCCATGTTGGTGGGCGGGGCCGAGACGCCCATTCTGGCGATCGCGGTGGCGGGCTTCAGCTCAATGAAAGCACTCTCGAACCGCAACGACGCTCCGAAGCGTGCCAGCCGTCCTTTCGACCTCGGCCGGGACGGTTTCGTCGTGGGCGAGGGAGCCGGCGTGCTGGTGGTCGAGTCGCTGGCGCATGCTCGCGCCAGGGGCGCACGCATACGGGCGGAGGTGCTGGGTTATGGCGCTACCGCTGACGCCAGTCACATGGTCGCGCCGGATCCCGAGGGCGAGGGCGCCTCCCGATGCATGCGCGCTGCGCTCGAGGATGCCGCTCTTCCTCCCGAGGCGGTCGCGTACGTCAACGCCCACGCGACGAGTACACTCGCCGGCGATCCGGTGGAGGTCGTGGCGCTGAAGCGTGTGTTCGGCGATCACCTCGAGCGCCTGCCCGTTTCGGCAACGAAGTCCATGACGGGGCACCTGCTCGGTGCGGCGGGCGCACTCGAGGCCATTCTGACGATTCGGGCTCTGGAGGAGGGGCTGCTGCCGCCCACCATCAATCTCGACGACCCCGATCCGGACTGCCAGCTCGATCACGTTGCCAACAAGGCGAGATCAGCTCGGCCCGGCATCGGGCTCTCCAATTCGTTTGGCTTCGGCGGGACCAACGCCTCTCTGATCTTTGGCGTGACCGACATCTGATCGCTGGTCTCCGGCGTTGCTCGCCTAGACTCCGGCCAGTGGGCCCGGTGGTCGCTATGTTGTGGCGGGCGCCAGGCCCGGTCACCCCGGCACTGGCCCAGCAAACCAGCGAACGGAAAGGATCCAACCCATGGCGAATTCGCCAACCCCCCATCTCGATGCGGTAGACGGCGAGGTGGCCGCGCTCCTTCGCAAGGAGGGCAGGCGGCAGGGGCTCTCGCTCGAGCTGATCGCTTCGGAGAACTTCGTGTCGGACGCCGTCATCGAAGCCGTCGGAAGCGTGCTGACGAACAAGTACGCCGAGGGCTACCCCGGGCGACGCTACTACGGCGGCTGCGAGTTCGTCGACGACGTCGAACGACTGGCCATCGAGCGCGCCAAGCGGCTCTTCGGAGCCGACCACGCCAACGTGCAGCCGCACTCCGGTTCGCAGGCCAATGCGGCTGTCTATCAGGCCGTGCTGGACTACGGCGACACAATGCTGGCGATGAATCTCGACCACGGCGGGCACTTGACCCACGGCAGCCCCGTCAACTTCTCGGGGAAGTCGTATCGGGTCGTTCCGTACGGTGTTCGGCAGCAGGACGAGTGCATCGACTACGACGAGCTGCGGCGTTTGGCGCTCCAGCACCGGCCCAAGCTGATCCAGTGCGGCGCCACGGCCTACTCGCGTGTCATCGATTTCGCCGCCTTCCGAGCCATCGCGGATGAGGTGGAAGCGGTGCTCTTCGCTGACATCGCCCATATCGCTGGACTGGTGGTCACCGGCGTTCACCCCAGCCCAGCGGGTCACGCGCAGATCTTCACCAGCACGACGCACAAGACCCTGCGCGGTCCGCGCGGCGGCCTGATCCTGTGCGACGCGGCCTGGCAGAAGAAGATCGACAAGGCCGTCTTCCCCGGTCTTCAGGGAGGGCCGCTGATGCACGTGATCGCCGGCAAGGCGGTGGCCTTCACGGAGGCGCTGTCTCCGGAGTTCAAGACCTACTGCGAGCAGATCGTCGCCAACGCCAAAGCGCTCTGTCAGGCGCTCATGGACAGTGGCTACAGGATTGTTTCCGGCGGCACTGAGAATCATCTCTTTCTGCTCTCACTCGTCGATCGAGACACGACGGGCAAGGCTGCGCAGATCGCGCTCGATCGCGCGGGGATCACGGCCAACAAGAACATGGTTCCCTTCGATCCACGCAAGCCGATGGTGACCTCGGGTGTTCGTATCGGGACACCGGCCGTTACCACTCGCGGCATGCGCGAGCCCGAGATGGTTGAGATCGCCGAGCTGCTGCATCGCGTGCTGGTCAACCCGGGTGACGTGGAGGAGCTCGATCGAATTTGCGTCGAGGTCGGAGATCTGTGCCGCCGCTTCCCACTGTACGTGGATCGCTGGAGCGACCGGGACTGAATCGTGCGCTGCCCCTTCTGCAGCGACGAGGCGAATCGGGTGATCGACACCCGTTTGTCGGGCGAGGGCGAAGAGATTCGCCGACGCCGTGAGTGCGAGGAGTGTGGTCGGCGATTTACGACACGAGAACGTGTCGAGCTGCAGTTGCCCAAGGTGATCAAGCGGGACGAACGGCGTGAAGACTACGCCCGCGCAAAGCTGATGTCCGGCATCGGGAGCGCATGCGTCAAGCGCCCGATCAGCGTCGATGTCATCGAGCGCCTGGTGGATCGCGTCGAGCGACAGCTGCAGGAGAGCGGTGACAAGGAGGTCTCGAGTCGCTACATCGGAGAGCGGGTGATGGAGGAGTTGACTGCTGTCGATCCGCTGGCGGCCGTCCGGTTTGCCTCGGTCTTTCGCAGCTTTCAGAGGACTGAGGACTACGCGTCCTTCTTCGCATCTCTCGATAGCGAAGAGAGCGGGCGCGACTAGTGGGCGCGCGCGCCGAAGAGTGCATGCGTCTCGCGCTGGCGAGCGCGCGACGCGGCATGGGGCGCACGCATCCCAATCCCAGCGTAGGGGCGGTAGTGTTTCGGGGAGCCCGCATCCTGGCCAGGGGGACGACCCAGCCGCCGGGCGGACCGCACGCCGAGGTCGTCGCCCTACGGAGCGCCGAACGACGCTTTGGCACGCGCGCGCTACGGGGCGCTTCGCTTGTCGTCACTCTCGAGCCGTGTTGCTTTCAGGGGCGCACCGGTCCCTGCACGAAAGCGATCATCGAGGCGGGCATTCGCCGTGTCTATGTCGGCTGCGTGGATCCACACGCGCGCGTCGCCGGGCGCGGTATTCGCCAGCTGCGGGCCGCGGGCGTCGAGGTCGTGGAGGGCGTGCGGCGGGAGGCCTGCCGAGAGCACCACCGCGGCTTCTTCGCTGTCTGCGAGTGCGGACGTCCATTCGTCACCCTCAAGCTGGCGAGTACTCTGGACGCTCGCATCGCCACGGCGACGGGGGAGTCCCGCTGGATCACGGGACCGCAGGCGCGGACAATGGTCCATGGATTGCGCTCGCGAGTGGATGCGATCATGGTCGGGTCTGGGACTGCCCTGGCCGACGATCCGGAGCTCAGCGCGCGACGCGGTGAGCGGATCATCCGGCGCCCGATACGGGTTCTGGTGGATTCGAAGCTGCGAGTGCCGACCGCTTCCCGGCTCTACCAAGTCCAGACGGGTGGCGAGACCTGGGTGCTGACACGCGCTCGTGCCCGGGGCCGCCCCGGCGTGGTTGCCACCGGCGCACGCGTCTTCGACGCGCCGACGCGTGACGGGCATCTCGATCTCGCCGCCTGTCTGCAGACTCTGGCCGAGGCGGGGCTGACGACCCTGCTCGTCGAGGGGGGCGGGCGGCTTGCGGCGGCCCTGCTGCGTGCGGGCCTGATCGACGAGATACACTGGCTGCTCGCCCCGCGCCTGATCGGACAGGAGGGCGTGCCCGCGTTGGGTCCGCTGGGGCTCGAGCGGCTGGAGCAGGCCGTCGATCTGAAGGTCGAACGTGTGCGCCGACTGGGACGAGATCTGCACATTCACGCCCGCCTCGGACCCGCTGGCGCAAGGAGACTCGATTGAACGTCTATCCGTCGTCGCTCGATGCGACCGGCCTGCGCTTCGCCGTGGTCGTGTCCCGTTTCAATCATCTGATCAGCGCCGCTCTGCTCGAGGGTTGCCACGAGACCCTGCTCGAGCGTGGGGCGGATTCGGACGACGTCGACGTTGCGTGGGTCCCCGGTGCTTTCGAGATCCCGCAGGCGGCGCGTACGCTGGCGAAGACCGGACGCTATGCCGCTCTGGTGACGTTGGGCTCCGTGATTCGCGGTGGAACACCCCATTTCGACTACGTGTGTCTCGGTGTGACGCATGGCGTACGAGACGTGATGCGTGAGACGGACGTGCCGGTGGCCTTGGGCGTGTTGACGACGGACGATGTCGGCCAGGCACTGGCTCGGGCCGGAGGCGCCGAGGGCAACAAGGGGTCGGAAGCGGCGCTCGCCGCCATCGAAATGGCCCGTCTGTGCCCGGCATTGCTGCAGCGCCCCAGAGGCGGGGCGTGAGCGGAAAGAAGCCCGGCTCTTCGCGGCGTCGCGCGCGTGAGGTCGCGCTCCAGGTTCTCTACGCCGTCGACCTGATGACCGCCCGCCCGCGCCCACCGGAGGACTCGCAGCCCGTGGATCGTCTGCGGCCCTCTCGCGGACCGCTGCCGTCGCCCTCGCCCGTGCCCGGGCCGGATCAGGTCTTCGAGGCGATCGCGGGCAACTTCGAGATGCCCGACGGCGCCCGCGAGTTTGCCAGGGAGCTGGTGGGGCAGGTCCGCGATCACATCGAGGTGCTCGACAACACGATCGGAACGCACGCGAGCAACTGGCGCGTTGCGCGCATGGCCGTGGTCGATCGCAATATCCTGCGCATCGGGACCTATGAGCTGAGCCATACGGAAACGCCGGGTGCCGTCATCCTCAACGAGGCGGTCGATCTGGCCCGGCGCTTTGGCAGTGACCCCTCGCCCGCCTTCGTCAACGGGATCCTCGACGCGGTGGCCCGAGGCGTGCGAGAGTTGGAGGCATGAGTGGCACGCTCGACATCGAGCTCGAAGGTCGTCCGCTGGACCGGATCGAGGCCGATCTCGCCGTGGCCGGACTCTTCAGTGACGACCGGCCACTTCGGGGCGGGGCCGGCCGTGTGGACTGGCGGCTGTGCGGGCTGATCTCCGAGCTGATGTGCGCCGGCCAGCTTCGCGGTGAGCGGGGCGAGGCCGTGCTGCTGCCCTCTTCGGGCCGACTGCGGGCTCCCCGCATACTGCTGCTCGGGCTGGGTGAGCGGAGCGGGTTCGGGGTCGCCTGCTCGCGCGAGGTGATGAGAGACGCCGTTTCGCGCGGGCTCGCACTCGGTGTTCGCCGTCTGGCCGTGGCGCCACTCGGAATCGAGCCCGACGATTTCCCGCGCCACGCGCAGGCGGTGCTCAGCGGTGCACTCGAGGCGGCGAGCGAGGGATCGCTGCGCGTGGAGCTGCGCCTGGCGATCCGTGGCTCTCAGTCCGAGGGAGCTCTTCGCGCTCTCGAGGTCGCCACGCAGGCGACCGAGTCCGGCCAAGTGCGCTTGCGGCGGATTCGTTCCATAGCAGGAGCCCCGGTCGCCCCTCGGGGGCGGCGAGCTACCTCCTGAAGGCTCGCACCATTCCACCACGCATCGTTGTCAAGTCACCCTGCTTCCGGCCGATCCTATTTCAGGTGGATCGTGTCGCTGCGTTGGCCGCGGCGCGCTCGGGCATGCTTGGCCGTGGAGGGAGGAATGAGCTTGGTCGGAAGCCTCGAGGACCTGAGCCTCGGGGACATTCTCCAGATCATCAGCCTTTCTCAGAAGTCCGGTGTGCTCGCCCTTCAAACCAAGGAGAGCAGCGGTCGCATCGTATTCGTCAACGGACTCGTGCGCGGCGCTGCGGTCAAGGGCGGCGCGCGTGATCTTCGCGGCGTGCTGATTGGTGGCGGTTTTCTCAGCAACGAGGAGTTCGACGCCTCGCTCGAGCAGGCCGCTGCGCAAGGCGCGGGTGTTGCCTCCGTTCTCGTGGCGACCACTCAGCTCTCCGGAGAGCGCATCGATTCTCTCTGTCGTGAGACGGTCGAAGCGGCGGTCGTCACCATGTTCTCCTGGCCGGTCGGTGACTTCAGCTTCGACGTGCGTACTGAACCCGAGCCGGGTGACCCCGAGTTGTTGCTTCCCACCGGCATCAACGCCGAGTACCTCACGATGGAGGCGGCTCGTCTGTGCGACGAATCCGGCTGGGTCAAGCCGGGCAGCTTCGTCTCGGAGTCGACAGCCGAAGTCGAGCTCGATTCGGCAGATGGCGCTGGCTTCGACGAGATGTCGGCCCATGAGCTCTTCGGAGTCGCCCGCGACGCCCCGACGTCGGCGGCTGAATCCGACCCTCTCGAGAGCAACGAATGCGAGCGATCCGGTGAGCTGCCGGCGGAGGCTCTCCTAGAGGAAGGCAGTGAGTGCGCGCCGGGGCAAGAGGCGGAGCCGGCTTCGGCTCGTCAGCCGCCCAGCCCTGAAACACTCGGCGCTGCGCCAGTCGGGGAAGAGGGCGTGTTGGAACTCGTCGAGGGGGACGTCATCGACGAGGCGGGGCCGCTGGCTGCAGACCAGCCTGCTTCGGGTTCGGAGATCCTCGGGGCGCCCGAAGCCGTTGCCACCGCCGCCGCACAGGCCCCCGCACGCGATGGGCCCCTGGTTGCGATTGACGGCGACCTGCTCGCTCTGGAGTGGGTGAAGAGTGCCGTCAAGTCGAAGTTCCACCCCGTCCACATCTTCCAGCAGGCCGAGCAAGGGCTCGCCCGAATTCGGCAGTATCTGGTGCGCGGCCAGCCGCCGGTCGTCTTGATCGCACCCGGCATCCAGGTGGATCCTCTGGCTGGGATCACCGGTGCGGCCGACTTCATCTCGCGCCTCAAGAACCAGTCCCCCCGCCTGAAAGCCCTGTGGTTGATAGAGGATGGCTCGGCTGTTGGTCGGCAGCTCGGGCCGGCGGACGGCGTCATCGTGCGACCCGAACGCAGCCAGCTTCACGCCAACCGGAAATCGGATCGACTCGAGCAGATGGCCGAGGCCTTCCTTGGGCAGCTGCAGAGCGATGTCGAGAGCTCGCCGCCGCCGGATGGTTGCGCCATCGTCGGCAGGGATCACGAGACACCTTCGGACGCACTGTGGCGGCTGCGGGATGTCACCAGGGCCCTGACTGAGGCCTCATCTCGCGGCGAGGTGCTTCCGCTGGTGATTCGCTTCGCAGCGGAAGTCTTCTCGCGTGTCGCGATGTTCATGGTTCGCGACGGCACCGCGGTTGGCATGGCTCAGCATGGACTCTCTCGCGGCGGGGGTCCGGACGATCGGGATCTGCGCGGAGTGTGCGTGGATGTCTCGAGTAGCGCCTGGATGCGCGCCGTTCTGGAGCAGAGAAGGGCCGTCGAGGGAACACCCGGAAACGAGGGTGACCGAAACCTGACGAGATTGCTGGGAGACCGCATCCCGGGCGCAGCCTACCTGGCGCCCATCGAGAGCGCGGGGCAGGTGATTGCGCTGCTCTATGGCGACAATCTGCCCGAGGACGGCACCATCGGCGACACCAGCGCGCTCGAGGTCGTCCTGCACCATGCCGGTCTGGCGCTCGACCGAGCCTCTCTGGAGCGAGCCCTGCGAAGTGTCGGGCCCGATCAGCAGGCCGGCGAAGCCTCCTGACAGAATCCGGCGGGGAACCTGCGTGGGCGGGGTCGAAGTGCCTCGTATTGCTCAAGAAAGCCCACCGGGCTCCGATACGTCAGATCGGTCTCGGTGAGGCGAGAATTCCATCTTGGGGGAGGCCAGTGCAGCGGATTCTGATCGTGGAAGACTCGGCAACGATGCGGTCGCTTCTCGCGTCCACACTCGAAGATCTCGGCTCATCGGTCAAGATCACCGAGGCATCGAGTGGCTTCGAAGCGCTGCGGTGCTTGCCGCGCGAGGAGTACGATCTGGTCGTCACGGACATCAACATGCCGGACATCAACGGTCTCGAACTGGTGTCCTTCGTCAGAAGCAACGAGAAGTACAGCGCGATTCCACTCGTGATCGTGTCGACCGAGGGCTCCGAGCGTGACCGCGAAAAGGGGCTCGGACTCGGGGCCGACGCGTATCTGGTCAAGCCCTTCGACCCCGAGACACTCCGGCAGGTCGCCCGAGACCTGCTCGAGAGACCTGGCCGGGGGCGGTGATCCGCCGTGGCTGCCAGACGCTCCAAAGCGAAGTCCGCGGCCAAGAAGCCGGCCCAGGACTCGAGCAAGAGCAAGGCATACGGCGAGTTCATCTCCGAGGCGGAGGAGATCCTCGAACGTCTGCGTCAGGACCTCGCCGACCTCGCCGATCAGCGGACCAGTGCCAACGAGGTCGAACCCGATCTCGTCAACCGGATCTTTCGTTCAGCCCATTCGCTCAAGGGCCTGGCGGGGATGTTTGGTTTGGAGGGGATCGGCGATCTGGCACACCACATGGAAGACGTCCTGGACGGTCTGCGTCTCGGGCGGATCTCCATGGAAGCGCCGGCCGTCGATCTGCTCGACAGTGCGGTCGACCTCTTCACGGCGAGTCTGGCCGATCTCGACAACCCGGAGCTTCAGGAGCAGCAAGCCGGTCACATCGCGGAGATGATCCAGCGGATCGATTCGGCCGTCGAGCCGCCGGCTGAGCGACCCGACGAGCTCGCGGGGCTTCCCATCGATCCCGCGCTGCTGCGTGCGCTGACCGAGTACGAAGAGCACCGCCTGAGGGAGAACGTCCGTCGCAATCGCCACGTGGCTCTAGTCGATTCGACCTTCGAAATCATCGCCTTCGAGGAAGGGTTGTCGGAGCTATCGACCGCGATACGTGAGGTTGGTGAGGTCGTCTCCACATTGCCCTCGCCCGGGGACGCGCCCGAGTCACAGATTCGCTTCTCCTTGCTGGTCGCGACGGAGATCTCGACCGAACAGCTCATGAGCCGTCTGGATCTCTGCAGCGCCAATGTGCGGGAACTGCGGCGCGCTTCGACCGCCGCGGAGCTGACTCCGCCCGCCGCCCCGGCACCGGCTTCGTCCAGCGGGACCGAGAGCAGCGTACAGCCGTCGGCCGAAGCCCCCGAGATTCCCGGCACCACAGTCGCCACGCCCGCCGCCCTCGACGCTCCGGTGCAGAGGCCGGAGCTGCGCAGCGAGAGCCCCGATATCGAGTCACTCAGATCGATCAGTGAAACGGTTCGGGTCGACATTCGGAAGCTGGACGAGCTGATGAATCTGGTGGGTGAGCTGGTGATCCAGCGCAATGCGATCGCGAACGTCGCCAGTCGGCTCATGTCTGATTCGGGTACTGCACGCATGGGAGCCGAGCTGAGCAAGACGCACAAGCTGCTCGATCGCAAGCTCAAGGAACTGCAGGCCGGCGTGCTCGACGTTCGCATGGTACCCATGCGTCAGATATTCGAGAAGCTCTCGCGCGTCGTTCGTCGATTGCGCCGAGACCATGAGAAGGAAGTCGAGCTCGAGTTCAAGGGCGCCGATACCGAGCTCGACAAGCTCATCGTCGAGCAGCTCGTTGATCCGCTCATGCACGTCGTGCGAAACGCATTCGATCACGCGATCGAGTCGGCGAGCGACCGCGTTGCGGCGGGAAAGCCGTCTGAGGCGACGATTCTCATCCAGGCATTCCAGCGTGGAAACCACGTGGTGATCGAGGTTCGCGACGATGGGTGTGGAATCGACCCGCATGCGGTGCGCGCTTCGGCAGAAGCAAGAGGGCTGGTCGATCCCGAGGACATGTTGAGTCACAAGGAGACATTGGATCTGATCTTCTCACCAGGACTCTCGACACGAGAAGAGGTCAATGGGACGAGTGGTCGCGGTGTGGGGATGGACGTCGTCCGATCGAATCTGGCCGCCCTTGGTGGCATGGTGGACGTGACCTCGAGCGTCGGTGAGGGCAGCGCCGTCACCTTGACCGTCCCCATTACCCTGGCGATCATCCAGGCCTTGATCGTGGGCGTAGGCGAGCACCGCTTCGCCATCCCGCTCAATTCGGTGCTCGAGACGCTGCTGGTGGAGAACAGCGAGATCCAGCACAGCGAGGGGCGCGAGATCCTGAACCTGCGCGGTGACGCCCTTCTTCTGGTGCGTTTGGCCGATGAATTCGATCTTGACGCTCAGTCTGACGGAAGTAAGCAGTACGTCGTTGTTCTCGGTATGGGCGAGCAGCGAGTTGGATTGCTGGTCGACCGCCTGCAGGGGCAGCAGGATACGGTCATCAAGCCCATCAAGGGCCCTGTTCGCCAGATTCCCGGAATCGCGGGGGCCACGGAACTCGGAGACCAGGGAGCGGTTCTCGTCGTCGATGTGTCTCACATCGTCAGTGAATCCAGCCGTCGAAGGGAGGCCGCGTGAGTGGTGCCGAAGCTCCGCCTTCGACCGTTGGCTGGGAGAACCTTGCACGTGGCGCAGCGAATCTGGGTGTTGACGATGAGGAAGACGTCGAACTCCGCCGAGAGCTGCTGTCTTTTCGACTTGGCGAATCTCCATATGCGATTCCGGTCGAGCGTGTCAGAGAGATCGTGCGTATGCGCGAGATCACCATCGTGCCGCGGATGCCGAGTTGGGTGCTCGGCGTCGTTGCGCTGAGGGGTGAGGTGGTGCAAGTAGTCGATCTTCGCATGCGTCTGGGTCTGGCGCCGTGCGAGCCATCGCGGCGAAGTCGGATCATCGTGCTTCATGGAGACGATGAGGCGGTTACCGCCATACTGGTGGATGCCGTGGAGGCAGTCCTCCGCATACCGGAGGACTCCGTCAGTCCCGCTTCCGGGAGTGAGCTAGGGGCCGTAACCGAGCTGTGTGAGCACGGCGGAGAGTTCGTCTCCCTGATCGATGTCGATCGAGTTCTGGAGTTCTGTGCAGGTCGAAGCTGACACGACTTTCTTGAGCGAGAATCATGTCAACCTCGCGTGTTTCGAGGTGAAGGGGCGCCCTTACGCCCTCGACGTGTCTCACGTCCGTGAGATCGTCCGAAGTCAGGAGATCACACCGCTGCCCCTGGCCCCCGATCTCATCGAGGGTGTCATCGATCTGCGCGGAGTCGTAATACCCGTCATCGACCTCGGCCGGCTGCTGGGGTACGACCGCATCGAGGAGACGAGTCTGTCGAGAGTCGTAGTGCTCGACTTCGACAGTCTGGTCCTTGGTCTCGCTGTGGAAGCGGCGACTGATGTGCTCTCGCTCGATGCCATTGCGCTAGAGGATGTGCCGCAGCTTGCAGCTCACAGTGGTTACGATGTCGTGAGACACGTCGTGCGTCGCCCCGATTCGGCTCCGGTGATGGTTCTCTCGCTCGAGCAGATCCTCGAGAGTGTCTACAGATCCGCGTTGTCACCGCAACAGGGAGAGGCAGGATGAGTGACGTGGTTCTCGTGGATTCGAAGCAGCTTCGAGCTCGAAGTCGAACCCTCGACTGTGTGATCTCCGTGCCTGCCTTGCTGGTAGCCCTGGTCTATGTCTGGAGCTTGGTCGACCTCAGCGATCGGCAGTGGTTGAGCTTCTCAATTGCGCTTTCGATCTATCTACTGATGATCGCCATCGGGTTCGAGGTGGGCCGGGCTCGACTCCTGCGACCGCTGACGGACTGGCTCGCCGCGCGGTCTGCCAGTCGAGCGACCTCGAGCGCGCGTCGCGATGCATTCAAATCAGCCGTCGCCTTGCCCTCGGCAATGATGCGAGTCACGACGAGTGCCTGGCTGCTCACCATTCCGGTCATGCCGCTGCTGGTCTGGCTGTTCGGGGGCGGCAGCTGGGGCCTGGGTTTCCGCGCCATCGTCTTTCTGGTGGCGGCCAGCCTTGGTGGACTGATCTCCGGCGCATTTGCCTTCTTTGGCTACAAGCGGCTCCTGTGCCAGATCCGCTGCGAGCTCGCGGCGGATTTGCCCGACGCCGTCGAGCGGGCCTCGCTCGTCAGGTCCACGTCGCTTTCGAGCAAGATTCAGCTCGTGGTTCTCGGTTCCGCCGTCTGTGCGTCGATGCTGATTCTCCCGCTCACACACTCGCGTGCCGTGCGAGCGGTGAACGAGCTGGCGGTCGACTGGCAGGAGAGTGTTCTTGCTTCGCTGGAATCCGAGCTGACGGAGCACGATTTCGACAGAGCGCTGGCTGATGTGGTCCCCCGGGCTGAGCTGCTACCCCATCCCACCGAGTTCTCTCTGGAGACGCTCTCGGTAGTCGAGAGTCAGTACGGCGAGGTGGGAGCGAGGATCTCGAGTGCGATCAGCGGCGGGGAGACCTCAGGCCGATTCGGTGCTGGAGCCGTGTCGGATCTGGTGGCGTGGCGGCAGCGATCGGACGGTCGAGTGCTGCTCTCGGTGATTCGTGGCGGGCGGGCGGCAGGGGCGTTCGGAGGTTTCTATCCACTCCTCCTGTTGGTGATGCTGTTCTCTGCTGTGATCGCACGAGCGATCGCCTCCCTGATGGCGGCCGACTTCAGACGCGCTGCCGAGGCCCTGAGCGATTCCGCAGAACGAATGGCGCTCGGAGACCTGAGGCGCGGCCAGGTCTGGGAGGCTGAGGACGAAATGGGCGAGCTGGCCCGCGCTTTCGAACGCATGGGGGGAGCTCTGCGCGCCACCGTTGGTCGCGTGGCCGAGACTGCCGATCGCGTTGATTCCGCCGCGGGCCAGATCGAGTCGGTGTCGCAGAGCGTTGCGCTCGCGAACGCGGATCAGGCGCGGAGGGTTCAGCAGGCCAACGACTTGATGGTCCAGATTCGTGAGCAGGTCTCCGGCGTCTCCAGCTCGGCACAGGCACTCAATATTGCGGTCGAGGAGTCGAGTAGCTCGATCTTGGAGATCGGAGCCGCGAGCGACGAACTGAACGATACGGCGTCGGTGCTTTCTGGGAAGGTGGACGAGGTGTCGGGTTCGATCGAACAGATGGTTCGCAGCGTGAAACAGGTCGGGTCGACGACAGACCATCTATCGGGCTCGGCAGCCGAGACTTCATCGAGCATGGAGGAGATGGCCAGCGCGATGCGGGTGGTGGACACCACGGCCGAGCTCACGGCAAACCTGTCTCGTGATGTCGTGGTGCTGGCAGAGAGTGGCCAGGAGAAGGTGTCTCAGACAATGGAGGGGATGGAGGCGATTCGCGATGCCACCGATGCGGCCGAGCAGGTGATACGCGGGCTGGCCAACCGCGCCAAGGAAATCGGAGGCATCTTGGATGTCATCGATGACGTCGCGGATGAGACGAATCTCTTGGCTCTCAACGCCGCGATCATCGCCGCACAGGCAGGTGAGAACGGACGCGCGTTTTCTGTTGTAGCCGACGAGATCAAGGAACTCGCCGACAGAGTGCTGGCAAGTACCAAGGAAATCGGTGAGCTGATTCGCTCAGTCCAGGCAGAGAGCGACAATGCGATCGGCGCCATCGAAGCGGGATCGCAGAGTGTGTCGAGCGGTGTCGAGCGGTCCGCGGAAGCGGGCACAGCGCTGGAGGAGATCACCCGTGCCTCTAGAGAGAGTGGAACAAGAATCCGTGAGATCGTTGCTGCTGTGCGTGAGCAGGCCAAGGCGACCGTTCATGTGGTCGGACTGATGGAAGGCGTCAGGGAGGGCGTCGACCAGATTTCGGTAGCTGGAAGCGAGCAGGATCGCGGCAACGAGGTCGTCTACCGCTCGGTCGTTACGATGCGGGAGGTTGCTCAACAGGTGCGCTGCACCACCGAGGAACAGTCCCGCGGCTTCGGCCGAATCCGGGAGAGTACCGAAGGGGTTCGTGGGGCAGTGGAGAGCATCAACGACTCACTGCAGGATCAGATTGACGCCTGCTCACAGGTGGCGGTCTTTCTCGAACAGGTATCCGGCGGCACGCGCTCCAATGAAGAGGCAGCTCAGCGAATGGGCGAGTCCATGCGAGATCTAATGGCTCAGGCAGAGGCATTGCGTGACGACGTGGCGAAGTTCCAACTATGAGCGCCTTTGCGCGGACTGGCAGGACTGCTGTTGAGCCGAAGTGCGTGGCGACACGCGCAGGGAGAACCGATCGATGATTGCAGCGTGCCCGAAATGTAATGCCCGATACCGGGTCGACGAGGCGAAGATCGGACCCGAGGGTGCACGACTTCGCTGCGCGAGGTGCCAGGCGGTGTTCAGGTTGCGAGTGCCTGCCGCAGCGGCACGAAGACCGGTCGAAGTTGCGTCCAGCGAGGCTGCTCCGCTAGCAGGTGCGCCGCCCGCACCCCAGCCTCAGGTGTCGCTGGGACAAGTGAATCAGGCGCCTTCGCCTCAGGTGGCTGAGTCGCCCCCGGCCGAGCCGGAGTATGATCGCGAAAGGCTGGTGCTGGTTGCCGATCCCAATGAGGAGACGGGAAAGCAGACCGCGAGTGCGCTGGCGAGCTGGGGACTCCAGACCATCCTGGTACACGATGGTGTCGAGGCGATGCTCTCGATTCAACGCGCTCTGCCGCGCGTGGTGATTCTCGATGCGGCCCTGCCCAAGATGTATGGCTTCCAGGTCTGCGAGGTGATGAAACGCAACGAGAGCCTGTGCGACACCAGAGTGATTCTTGTAGGCGCCATTCATCACCACGGCCGCTACCGCAGACCCCCTTCGGATCTCTACGGCGCCGACATCTATCTGGAGCGGCCGGACTTGCCGGACGGCCTGGCGTCACTGCTCGTGCAGTTCGGCATGTCGCTCTCTCCGGGGACCGCGGCCTCCGTCGATACGCCGGCACGGCCGGCGAAACCAGCTGCACCTGCCGCTACCCCGGTGGTCGAGCAACCGGCAGCCTTCGACTCGCCGACGCTGGAGAGGCCGACACTCATCGAGGTCCCGCCGCCCGCCGACGACGGTCTCGCAGAGGAACGGGCCAAGGCGGAGCGCCTGGCCCGCATCGTCGTATCGGACATCGTGCTCTACCAGGCCGAGCGGTTCGATGCGGCAGTCCGGGCCGGCACGCTGCTGGAAACCCTCGACGCGGAGATAGAGGAGGGCCGCAGCTTCTTCAGGCAGCGAATCAACGAGCGCGTGCGGAACGAGAGAGACTATCTCACCGAAGAGCTGACGCGTGTAGCACGCGAACGAGGCATGCAATGATGGAGGACGTCGCGAACCGCGAGCGGGAGGCGGTCATCCACGACCTGGCGAGTCCCGACGAGGAGATTCGCCGGCTCGCGGTCGAGCGGCTGCTCTCGCTCCCTACCGTGGATGCTCTGCCCCGTCTTCTCGTTGGGCTCGGCGATTCGAGCTGGCGAGTTCGGAAGGCTGTCGTGGAGCGGCTGGTCGCTTGCGGGGAGACCGATCTAGTCGATGCGGCGCTAGTCGAGGCACTGGCGGACGGGGAGAATCCCGGCCGACGAAACTCGGCCTCCGAGGCTCTGGTGCGAATCGGGGACCGGCTGACGGGCAGACTGGTCGCCGTCCTGGAGAGCAATGACGTCGACGTGAGGAAGCTCGCCATCGATTCACTCGCTGGGATAGGCGACACGCGTGCCTGTGATGCCGTGGTCCGTATGCTGGATGACTCCGACGCCAACGTCCGGGGTGCGGCAGCAGATGCGCTCGCGATCGTTGGCGACGAGTCGGCGGCGCTGGCTTTGCAGCGGGCTGCGGTCGACCAACAGGAGGACCAGTTGGTTCGCCTGTCGGCTCTGCGGGCACTGGCGCGGATGGAGCATCCGCTGACGGACGATGAATTGGGTCCGGTGCTGGGCGACCCGGTGCTTCGCCCCGCGGCCTTCACCCTGTTGGGCCAGTTGGGAGACGCCGCCGCGGTGTCCTGCCTGCTGAAAGGGCTGGCTCTGGACTCGCGCCCGAGCAGGGAGGCGGCCATGGCAGCGCTGCTGCACGTGCTATCCGAGGCCGATGGCGCCCGCGTGGACGAGCTGGTGCGGGCGATCCGCGAGGCCAGCGGCTCCTGCGAGAACCTGCTCGATCTGGCCGTCGAGCGCCTGACCGAGGCGGATCTCACAACCCGTCTGATGCTGATCCAGTTCCTCGGGCTGACCCAGGATTCGCGGTGCGTGGTACCGATCCTCGAGGCCGGTCGTGACGAGGCCATCGCAGAGGTGGCGCACTCCACCCTGGAAGAGATGCCAGACGTAACGGTGACCGCGTTCGAGGCTGCGTGGTCCGGTTTCGACGCGGAGCTTCGCAGTGATGCTTGCTCCCTGCTTGGAACAACCGGCGGCGAGAAGGCCACGGGCCTCTTGCTCAGCTCTCTCGACGATGCCGATGCCGGTCTGCGCTCCTCAGCGGCTCGTGCGCTGGGCCGGCTCAAGTGTGTTGACGCCATACCAGAACTCGTACGGCGTCTCGAGAGTGCGGCGCTCGACGATGATCCGGAGTCGGAGGAGGAAGTCGATGCGCTGATCGAGGCATTGGTCTCCTTGGCCTCCCCGTGGCACTCGGAAGCGACGGTCGCCGGCGAGGTGATCGAGCTTCTGTCGACGCGCCTGGCGGGGGCGCAGGAAGAAGTGCGGCTCGCCATCGCCACCGTGCTCGGACGCATCGGACGCCATGAGGATGAGGAACTCGTCGCGCGGCTCCTGAAGGATCCCAGCCCGAGAGTTCGGCGCGCGGCGGTCGAGGCACTCGAGCGTTTGGAGCCCGGTGCGGCTTCGGAACCATTGCGACTGGCCCTGGCGGACGAGTCGTCGCTGGTTCGAATTGCCGCCGCTGTGGCGCTCGGGAATTCGCAGAATCCGGCGGTGATCGACGATCTCCCGCGCCTGATTCACGACGAGGACTCGCGCGTCAGTGCTGCAGCGGTGCATTCCATCGGGATGCATTGCCAGCGAGACGGTGTACCGGTTGAACAGGCGGTCCACCTCATTGGTCACGCCTTGCGCTCCGATGCCATGGTCGCGCTGGCGGGCGTCGAGGCGCTGCGCATGATCGGCGGCGAACGCGCAGCCACGGCCGCGCTGGCGATGTTGGATCGACATGAGCCGGAGCTCGTCCAGGCGGCGGTTGCCTGTATCGGCGCTCATGGGGACATGGAAGCCGTCTCGGAACTCCTCTCTGTGATTGCACATGCGAACTGGTCCGTTCGTGCGGAAGCGATTCAGATTCTCGCAGAGCGTCGCATCCGACGGGCGGTGCCTGCGATGCTGCGCCGGCTGGAGACTGAGCAGGATTCATTCGTACGAGATGCGATTCTTCGAGCGCTCAGGCAGCTCGAGGACTAGGAAGAAATGGCTCTGGGCATCCACGACGGGCTGAAGATGAGCGATGCGGAGTTTCGCATGTTCTGCGAACTCCTGAAGACCCGTTGTGGCTTGCACTTCGACGAGGACTCACGCTTTCTGGTCGAAAAGCGTGTGGCACGGCGCGTACACGATTGTGATGTCGGTAGCTTCGCCGCCTACCACTACCTGTTGCGTGACGGCAACCGCGGCGAGGACGAGTTCGCGGCTCTGGTCGACATTCTCACCACGAACGAGACCTATTTCTTCAGAGAGAGCGGACAACTCCGAGCCCTGATTGACGAGGTGATTCCGGAGCTGCTGGAGCGCCGCCGCCATGCGGGCTCAGATGGGCCGGTCTCCATCTGGTCCGCCGGCTGTTCGAGTGGTGAGGAGCCCTATTCAGTGACAGCCCTCGCACTCGAGGCCGGCTTGGAGCCGGGAAGGGACTTGCGCGTCTACGCCTCGGACATCTCGCGCATGATGTTGACGAAGTCACGGCGCGGAGTCTATCGGGAGGCCTCGTTCAGAGAGACGAATCCGTACCTGCGCCAGAAGTACTTCCGAGAGAAGGACGGTCACTATCAGATTCGCGAGGAGCTCAAGAAGTGCGTCGACTTCATCCATCTCAACCTGATGGATCGCGACAAGATCGCTCTCCTCGGCAAGATGGACGTGATCTTGTGCCGCAATGTCATCATCTACTTCGATCTCGACACCAAGAAGAGAGTCATCGGGACCTTCTACGAGAAACTTCGCCCGGGTGGGTATCTGCTGCTCGGACATTCCGAATCTCTGATCAACATCTCGAGTGCCTTCGAGCTGAAACATTTGAAGCGAGACCTGGTGTATCGGCGGGCCGCTCCCGGTGAAGAGCCCGCCGATCCGTGGCATGAACTCGCCAGCGCGGCTGTTGCGGACAGTGAGCGGTCGGGGAAGATGTGATGATCGCCCGGGAGCTCATACGTGTCTTGGTGATCGACGATTCGGCATTCAGCCGACAGACGATCACGCGTATGCTCGAGACATCACCTCTCGTCGAGGTGGTCGGGGTGGCTCGCGATGGTGAGGATGCTCTGCGCAAGGCCATCGAGTTGAAGCCTGACCTCATCACGCTCGATCTCGAGATGCCCCGCATGGACGGCTTCACCTTTCTCCGCCTTGTCATGGTCAAGCAGCCTACGCCGGTCATGGTGATCAGTGGGCGGGCAGGTGAGGAAGATGTCTTCAAGGCACTTGATCTCGGAGCGGTCGATTTCATCGCCAAGCCCACGACAAGAGCGACGCCAGAACTTCAGTCGATTCAACAGGAGCTGATTCGCAAGGTGCACGCGATTCGTGAGCTGCGGATCGATAAGGTGAGAGAGCGGATTCGGACCGCCCCGCCGGTCCTCAGCCGTAGAGGAAGTCCCATTGCCTCGGTTCCTGCCGTCGTTGCGATTGGCTCGTCCACTGGAGGTCCGGCAGCGCTGATGCAGACCTTCGGCGCCTTCACCGAGACGCCTCCCTGCGCCTTCATGGTTGCCCAGCACATGCCGGCGGGCTTCACGCGTGGATTCGCCGAGCGACTCGATCGCCTGACTCCCTTCGTTGTAAAGGAGGCCAAAGGGGGCGAAGAGCCGATGCGGGGAAACGTGCTGGTGGCCCCCGGTGGCTATCATCTCGAACTCGAGTCCGTGCGCGGACGCATTCTCTCCAGGATTGTCGAGCAGGAGCCCGGAGACAAGTACACGCCGTCCGTAGACAGACTCTTTCGGTCTGCCGCCAAGCACTTCGGCAGAGATCTCTTGGCGGTGGTTCTCACGGGTATGGGTGACGACGGTCGCAGGGGAATCTGCACCGTGAAGGAGTGTGGAGGAACGGTGATCGCAGAGTCGGAAGAGACGGCCGTAATTTATGGGATGCCACAGCAAGCGGTGCGCTCAGGTGCAGTGGACTTACTACTGCCTCTCAGCGAGATTCCGACGGCGATCCAGTTTGGGGTGGCGCGTGATCAGAATCGCAGACGAAGTGCGAGGGGATCCGGATGAGTAACGACGGAAACGGCCCTTATGAGAGGGGGCAAGCGGTTCTCGCGATATTCAAGCGAGGTGCCGACTTCATGAAACAGCTCATGGATGACAATGACTCGCTGCGAAAGCAGTTGTCATCTGTGGAGGAGCGGCAGGAATTCGCAGCCAAAGATCCCGCGGATTGGGAAGAGCTCCGAGTTGAACTGCTCAGTCGGATCCGGAATCTCGAGGACGAGAGGGAGATGATCGTCGAGCAGCTGAGATCCGTCGAAAGCGAGAACCAGCAGTTCGCTGAACGCTACTTGGAGATCGAAGAGGAGAACAACAACCTCGCCAATCTGTACGTGGCAAGCTATCAGCTCCACTCGACACTGAATCCGAGCGAGGTGCTCAAGGTCATCCTTGAGATCGTGATCAACCTGATCGGTGGTGAGATGTTCTGCCTCTACGTATGCGAGGACGGCGGTGAGATCCTGAAGCCCGTCGCGGCCGAAGGGGGCACCGTCGCCGAATTCCCGGTCGTCTTGCTCGGAGAGGGCCCGGTGGGAGAAGCAGTTGCCAGCGGCGAAGTCATGTCGGGCGAGTCTTCCGGCCTGCCTCCGGCGGAAGGCGGCGAGCCTGTTGTCTGTATTCCGCTGCGGGTAGAAGAGAAGCCGGTGGGCGCGATCGTGATCTACCGCCTGCTTTCGCAGAAGGATGGCTTCTCGGCCCTGGACCACGAGCTCTTCACGCTGTTGGCTGGACACGCTGCGACCGCGATCTTCGCCTCGCGTCTCTATGCGTTGTCGGAGCGGAAGTTGAATACGATCCAAGGATTCATCGATCTCTTGACGAAGTGATTGATCCAATCGGGTGGGTTGGACCGCCGTCCCGATTGGTTGGAGTAAGGAGTTCAAGATGGCAGGACATCGAATCCTCATCGTCGAGGACAGCCCGACGATGAGACAGTTGCTCGTGTTCGCGCTGAAGCGGCTCAAGAATGTCGACATCGTCGAAGCTCAGGACGGGATGGACGGGCTACGCAAGGTTACGGGAGATCACTTCGACCTCGCCCTTGTCGATATCAACATGCCAGTGATGGATGGCCTCAAGCTCATCAGTCTGATTCGCGGCGAGCCGACTCTCGAGGGAATGCCCATCTGTGTGATTACGACGGAGAGTGCCAGGGAGGACCGGGAGCGAGCGCTCGCGCTGGGCGCCAATGAGTACCTGACGAAGCCGATTCAGGCGAACAAGGTTCTTTCGGTTGCGAAAGGTCTCCTGAAAATCGAATAGACACACGGCAGTTCGGGAGGCTGTTCAGTCCCCGGCGGAGATTGGGAAGTTTCTGACTTGACGGATCGCGACGGGGAAATGCCGAGCAGACGATTCATGACGACGCGCCAGTTCAATAGGCGATTCGTTGGCAGCTCCCTGCTGGTCTCGACCGCGACGATTCTGTTCATCAGCTGTTACCTGGCCGCGCTGCTCCGCCTGTCGCACCCGCAGTGGCGGACTTTCGGCTATCTGGTCACGGGGATGTTTCCGATCTTCTTCGTGATCGTTCAACTATTCAACACCAAGATGAGGGCGCCTGTTCTCAGCTTTCTTCGCTCGGAGGAAGAGGGCAGGGCGGCTCCGGAGCAGCGCCGAGAGGCATTTCGCGTAGTTTCCGCACTCCCCGTCTGGCAGTGGTGTGCGGGCTTGGGATGGTGGAGCATCGCCGGGCTGGGGATGGCGCTCGGGATGAGGCTATGCCTCGAGGCCGTGCCGTCCAGTCAGCTGGCAATTGTGTGTGTCGGCCTGAGCAGTGGTGGGTTCATCTCCGCCACCTTCCACTACTTCGTCAACCGGGAGCTGTACCGAGACCTGCTCGAGGATCTCGCTGTTACGCTGGGTGACAGCAGGCAGCACCGCGAGCATGTGAGAAAGGTGTCGCTGCTCCAGAAGCTGGTGGTGTCGGTGGTTGGCGTGAGCTGCGTGATGGTGATCTTCGCCATGCTCCTGGCGCTCGTGAACTCAGGGGAATCACTGGAGCGCGGCGCGACGCGAACGCAGCTCGCGTTCTTGCGGGAGGTTGTCAGGCAGAACGCGGCTGCAGGGCCGATCGATCTGCGGGGCGAAGAGCGGCGAGCAAACCGCCTCGCGATTGCGGAG
The DNA here is from genome assembly GCA_029261835.1 of Deltaproteobacteria bacterium. GTDB lineage: Bacteria > Myxococcota_A > UBA9160 > UBA9160 > UBA4427 > JAJDAO01. The sequence continues at coordinate 87,680 of JAJDAO010000073.1, forward strand.
CATCTGTTGCTGGTCGAGGCCAAGACCGGGGTCGTGGTCGGCGGACCGAAGCAGTTGCTGACGGAGATCGAGACGGAGATGATCCTTTCGGAGTCCAGCGGAACGAGCGCGGAGCTGGCCTCCGGTAACGTCTTGAGCTGGATCAGTCTCCCCGAGGAAGGATTGACCCTGGTAGCCGTGACTCCTTGGCTCGCGGTGCACCCCGATCTGGCTCGGGACGTCGTGATGTTCTGCGGCACGCTGGCGGCCTGCGGTCTGGTTTCGCTCATGTTGGTCTTCTTCCTGTCCAGGGATGTCGGAAGCCGCACTCGGAGACTGCGCGAGGCGGTGGAGCGCGTGGCATCCGGTGATCTCCGGGCCGAAGCTCTGTTGGAGGCAGAAGACGAACTCGGCGAGCTGGCGTGGGCCTTCGAGAGCATGGCGAAAGCGTTGCGCAGTACCGTCGGTCGCGTGGCTGAAGCCGCCAATCTGGTGGAGAGCACGGCAACTGGGATCTCTGAGATATCGCAGAGGATCGCGGCAGGAGCTGGAGACCAGAGTCGAGGAGTTCAACGCGGAGTCGACGCGCTCGGGGGCATGAACGCTCAGGTCGCCGGTATCTCGTCGGCCGCCCAGGAACTCAATCTCCTGGCGGAGGAATCCAGTAGCTCGATTCTGGAGATGGGTACGGCAGGCACCGAGCTCAACGACACCGCCGGTGTGCTCTCATCGAGGGTGGAAGAGGTCTCCTCATCGGTCGAGGAAATGGTGCGGAGCGTCAAGGAGGTGAACTCCCACACCGGGGTGCTGAGTGATGCGGCCACCCAAACCTCGTCGAGGATGGAGGAGATGGCGCGCGCAATGTGTCAGATAGACAGCACTGCTGAGGAGGCGGCGGCGTTGTCGCGCGATGCGGTGCGTGCGGCCGACGGAGGGCGCGAGACAGCCCAGCAGGCGAGCGAGGGGATGGAGTCGATCAGGCTGGCCACCGCCACTGCGGAGGATGTGATCAGGGGGCTCGGAAGTCGCGTCAAGGAGATCGGGTTGATTCTGGACGTGATCGGCGACGTCACCGATGAGACGAACCTGCTCGCTCTCAACGCCGCCATTATCGCGGCCCAGGCGGGGGAGCAGGGACGTGCCTTCTCCGTGGTGGCTGACGAGATCAAGGAGCTCGCCAACCGCGTGCTGGCCAGCACGAAGGAGATTGGCGACCTGATTCGCGCCGTTCAGACCGAGAGCGACAACGCGATCGAGGCCATCGCGGAAGGCAGTCGCAGCGTGGCCGACGGCGTCGAGTACTCTCGAGCTGCCGGGGCTGCCCTCGTCGAGATCACGCGTTCATCCCAAGAGAGCGGTGAGCGAATACAAGAGATCGTCACGTCGGTCCGGGACCAGAGCAGAGCGGCGAGTCATGTGGTGGGAATGATGGAGAGTGTCAGCACGCGTGCGGAAGCGATCCACCGCGCTTCAGAGGAACAGGATCGGGGTAACGAGGTCGTGTACCGCTCGATGAACGCGATGCGGGAAATGGCCCAGCAGCTTCTGAGTACGACCGAAGAGCAGGCACGTGGTGGTGCCCGGATTCGTGAAAGCACCGGTGGGGTACGCGAGGCTGCCGAGTCGATCAACGGCGCGTTGCAGTCGCAGTCGCGCGCCTGCCAGGAGGTAACGGGCTTCCTGGACGAGGTTTCGTCCTGCAGCCAGGCCAATGGCGTTTCGAGTGACCACCTGGCCACGGCCACCCGCAGCCTCCTCGCGCAGGCCGAAGCTCTGCGACAGGACGTCAAGAAGTTCGTGCTCGATTCCTGACGCCCCCCTGCGCGCGCGGTCGGCTGGGGGTCGAGTCGCGTGTCGGGCCTGCAGGTCTTCGGTGTTCGAGCCGTCTGGCGTGCTATATCTGCCTCGTGTATCGATGTATCCGATGGCTTTTGATTGCCCTGGCCGTCCTGCCAGCGGCCTGCAGCTACCAAGCGGTTCGGTACCGCGCCGGGCAGGATGCCGTGCTGAGCGTGTGGATCCGGACGTTCGCCAACGATACGCTCGAGCCGGGTGTCGAACTCATGCTGGGGCGCGCACTGCGACGCGAGTTTCTCCGCGCTGGGCCGATCCGACTGGTCGAGGATGCCGCCAGCGCGGACTATTCGATCTCGGGCCGAGTGAACTCCGTGGAAACCGCCAGCAGGAGCTTCTCTACAGGCGTACGGGCACTCGAATTCAGGTTGATCATGCGTGTGCGAATCGAGGTCACGGCGAGCGATGAGCGGGGGCTGCCGATTCGTCCCCTTGCGCTGGCGGAATCGGAGATCTATCTCGCGAGTGCGGATATCGAGGTCAGCCGCAAGAACCGTGAGGAGGCGCTGCGCCGGCTAGCAGGTCTGCTGGCGAGTCGCATCTACGACGAGCTCGAGCTGCGGGAGTGGAGGGCAGAGAATGAAGCCCAATGAGCTCGACAAGGATCTGAGGGCGGGGCTTCGCCCCGCCTATCTGTTGGCCGGCGAGGAGCCTCTGCTTCGCGACGATGCGCTGGCCGCAATCCGTACCGCTGTGCTCCAGGGTGTTGCCGAAGACTTCAATCTCGACCGCCTGAGCGGCGAGTCGGTCACACCCGCCGAGCTGGAGGAGTCGCTTCGCGGCCTGCCGGTGATGGCCCCGCGTCGGCTCGTAATCCTGAGTGAGCCCGAGAAGAAGCGGGGCGGCGGCAAGGCGCTCACCGACGCGCTCGCAGCGCAGGTGAAAGAGCTGTGCGAGCAGCAGCAGACCGTGCTCGTCGTGACCGCCGCTCGTGTCGACCGCCGGGCTCGATGGGTCAAGGCATTTGCTCAGCCCGCGGTGGTCCTCGACTGCGACCCGCCCAAAGGGGGGCGGTCCGTTGCCGCCTTCGTCAAGCGCGAAGCTGCTCATCAAGGGCTCGAACTCGAGAGTGGCGCGGCCGAGTTGATGGCCGAGCGAATCGGTCCTCAGCTGCTCATGCTCAGGCAGGAGATTTCCAAGGTGGCTCTGCTGGCGGGACCCGGTGAGCCCATTTCGCGAGCCCACGTGGAGGCCTCTGCGGGCCAGCTCGCGGAGCAGCCCGTCTGGGATCTCACCGACGCCATCGGAGCCGGACGAACCGCCGAGGCCGTGGCTTTGCTGGCGCGCATGCTCAACGCCGGTGCGGCGTCTCCTGCGCTTCTCGGTGTGTTGGCAGGGCACTTTCGCAAGCTTGCCCGCCTGCGCAGCGGTGGCTCGGTCTCCGGGCCACCCTTTGTCGTCAAGAAGCTCGAGAGCCAAGCCAGGCGGTACACGGCCGGTCGCCTATTGGCCTGCCTGCAGGCGATCCACGAGGCCGATACGGCACTGAAAGGTGCCGGCTCACTCCCGCCCGAGCTGACGCTCGAGCGGCTGGTGATCGGCCTGGCGGGATAGGGACGCCTCAGGCGTTCTGCCGAAGCAGATTCAGATGCTTCGCCAGCCGACTCACGCTGCGGTCGGCGCGGCGCTTCGGGATGACACCCTTGATTGCGGCTCGGCGGATGGCGCGCTCAGCGCCGACGAATTGCTCGCTCGCCTGGTCGACGTTGCCAGCTTCGATCGCCTGGCGGAAGCGCTTGACCTGTGTGCGCATTCCACTGCGGACGTGCTGATTACGCTTGCGGCGTCGCTCCGACTGGCGGATTCGCTTGAGTGCAGACTTGTGGTTGGCCAAGCGCCGTCTCCCGTCTTCGAAATTGGCGGCGCCGCATATTAGTCTGGGCTGCGCCGAGTGTCGATGCTTGATGGGTGGGCCTTCGTCTTCCGTCCCTGCTGGCCCCCACGGGGCGACGCGGCCAACTCTCAAGAGGTCACTGAGCACATGCCGGACTGTTCAGCGGCGAGCGAGATCCGCCGATATGTCTGGCGAACCCGTACGTCCGGGAGGGGCGAGTTTGCGCGTGCTCCGTGTTCGAGCTGGGCTACTACTGGCGCTCTTTGCGCTGGGCGTGGTCTTCTCTCCTTACGCAGCGACCGCCAGTCCAGCGGCATCGCCGTTGCCCGTGCTGAACCCGACGGTGTCCGCGTTGGCTGTGGATGCCGATCTTCCGGTGGATTCAGTCGCTGGCTCCCAGGAATACCGCTCGCTGGTCGAACGGGCTTGGTTCGAGGCCCGGCCGGGGCTAGAGGCGCAGGGCAGCCAGACGCGACTCAGGGCGCTGGAGATCGGTATGGCCAATGTGGAGGGGGCCGCGCGGGCTCTCATTGCCAGCGCTCCGCCAGAAGAGGCGTTGGCGGCTTCACTGCTGGCCGTTCGTCTGGCTCCGGATCTCCCGATTGCACACATGGCGCTGGCCAGAGCCTACTGGGATGCCGGTAGGTACCAGGACACGCTCGTGCACGCGGGAGCGGGCATCGCCGCGATTCCGCGCCATCTGGAGGCGAGCATCTGGGTCGTCGGCTCACTACTCATGATGGCTGCCAGCGTGTTGATCGCAGGACCGCTGCTGTTCATCCTGTCGCTTGGGATCAGCCTGTTCTCCGATGCCGCTCACGATCTCGGAGATATGATCTCCCGAGAGATGCCCTCTTTCGCGCGGGCTGCACTGCTATTCGCATTGGTCCTGCTGCCGATGGTATTGGGCGAGGGCGCGGCAGGATTCGTGCTGGCGTTGTTCGCGCTTGGCTTCGCCTACGGGGGCTCCCGGCATCGCATGACGCTCGCTCTGTGCGCCGGGCTGGTCGTACTCGGGCTCTATCCGACGCTGCGACTGGCCGGCACGGCACTCACCGCACTCGAGGCCGATGCCACGGCTGCGGCTGCTCTCGCCGTCGTTCGCGGCTCGGAGACGCCCGCCCAGCTGGACCTGCTGCGCCAAGCGGATGAGAAGAGCGATGACCTGGCGTCTTACGCGCTAGCCCTTCGCGCCCGTCGGCGCGGTGAGGTCGAAGAGATGGAGCGGCGCCATCGGTTGCTGCTCGAGCAGCGGCCAGCGGATCCAGTCATCCTCACCACTCTCGGCAACCTGAGCTTCAAGCGGGGCGAGACGCAGAAGGCGATCGAGTTCTACGAACGGGCCTCGACGATCGAGCCCTCCGCAACGCTGATGTTCAACCTCTCTCAGGCCTACGCCAGCGCATTTCGCATGGAGGAGTTCGAGAACACGATGGAGCGAGCCCAGAGGCTGGATGCCGAGAAGGTCGCCGAGCTCTCTCGTCAGGGAGATACGGGCTTCGTCGCCGATCTCCCCTTTCCGATCATGCTGATCCGTGACCGCATGGTCGCCAAGGCCGACGGCGGTGCGTTCTCCAGCACACTGAGTGGGCTGCTCGCGCCGGGCTGGCTCGGGCGGAGCTGGATCAACACCGTGGCGGGCTTCCTGCTGGCCGGTCTCATCGCGTTCGTCGTAGCCGGGTTGTTCCAACACGCCAGCCGCTGCGCCCGCTGTGGTCGCCGAATCTGCGCCCGCTGCGACGACAGCATGTGGAGCAGCGATATCTGTGATGGCTGTCATCACCTCTTCCACCGACCTCAGCGGACGGATCCGGCACTGCGTATGGCGCGGCTTCAAGAGCTTCGCACTCGTGAGGCCCGGGTCGAGAGGATTCACCTGGCGGTGTCGATCATCGTCCCTGGAGTATCGGGTCTGCTGGCCAAGCGGCCAGATCTGAGCTTCCTCAGCATCATTGTTTGTGCCTGGGCGGTCGTACTCTTCGTTTGGCGAAACGGCGTGGTTCCCGACCCGCTCGCCGTCGGCGGGGCCGGTCCGCTGGCGTTCATTCTGGCGGGCTGCGCGATGACGGTCATCTACATCGGCGTGCTGATCTCGGGCCTGATGATTCGGCGGAGCTTGTGACAATGTCGGTCGCTCTACACGGGAATCTCAAGGACTTCGGAATCGCCGAGGTATTCCAGCTGATCGGCCAGCAACGCAAGACCGGCTTGCTGCAAATCACCGGCGAGGGTCAGACGGTTCAACTTGCCTTCGACGAGGGTGCCGTGGTCTGGGCCTCGCCGCTCGGCCGCACGGAGTTCTCGGTGCTGGGCGATCGCTTGGTTCGCTGTGGAATCATCACGCGCGCGCGGGTCCATGAGCTGATGGAGGAGAGCGCGGCCTCCGCGCGGCCTCTTCCCTCTCTTCTCGTGTCGAGCTCGGCCGTCGAGGAATCGGATCTCGAGGAGATCTCGGACCTGCTCTCGCGTGAGACGATCTTCGAAGTGATGGGCTGGACCGACGGATCGTTTCACTTCACTGCCCAGACGATCCATCATGACACGCCAGCCGAGAAGCTGATCGCCGCCGAACAGATCCTGATGGATGGGCTCCGGATGCTCGACGAGTGGCGGGCGTTCAAGAACCTCGTGCCCTCCGAAGACATGGTCTTTCAGCGCATGGGGAGCGTCGAGGTCTACCGCCAGAGGGTCAGGGGGAAGTTTCGGCACAAAGCAGAGCAGGTCGATCGGGTCTTCCAGTTGGTGGATGGTCGACTGACGGCTCGCAGAATCATCGATCTCTCCCGCTTGGGCACCTTCGAGGCCACGCGTATCCTGGCAGAACTTCATCAGATCGGTGTGATCGAGCCGCTGGACGCGAAGGCTGCCCGCCGCTTGAAGCGTCAGAGCCGAGAATCGAGGCCCGTTGCCGCGTACGTTCGCTGGGGTTTTGCCGCCGCTCTGCCCGTCGCGCTGCTCGCTCTGCTGGTCTTCGTCGGACTGCAACAGCAACCGGCAGGTGGGCGTTCGATCGGCACGCCGATCACGCGCAGGCCGCTCGAGGACGTGCGACAGCAGTTCGAGCGCCGACGGCTGCACAATGCCCTCGACGCGCGTCGCTTCGTCACCGGCAACTGGCCAGACGACCTGTCCTCCCCCGACTTGCTGGCCCCGCTCGGAGAGCTTGCATTGGCGCCGCCGCCCTCCCACGCCTACTATTACGTGAAGCGCGCCGACGGAATCATCCTCCTGGCGCCGAAACGCTGACACGCGGGAGTTTTCCACTGGCCGACGCACAAGCCAGCACCCGTCAAACCCTCACCTTCGACGACAACCTGACCGCTGCCGAGCTCTATGGCGACGGCGAGCATACGCTGCGTGTGTTGCAGAAGGAGCTGGGCATCGAGGCACATGCCCGCGGCAACGCGGTGCGGTTGTCCGGCTCCGAAAGTGCGGTAGGGGTCGCCTGTACGGTTCTTGAGCAGCTCTACGGGGTATTGCGCGCTGGACGGACCGTACACGCGAGGGACGTGAGCGCCGCCATCGAGATGGTGACTCGACGGCCGGACATCGACCTCAGCGAGGTCTATGAGGACGTCCTCGGCGCCGTGGGGTCGCGGCGCGTGATTCGCGCCAAGAACCTGTCGCAACGCCAGTACATCGAGATGATACGTGGCCACGATATCGGCATCGTGATCGGGCCGGCGGGTACGGGCAAGACCTATCTCGCCATGGCGATGGCGATCGCGGCACTCAATCGCCGGGAGGTGACTCGCGTCATTCTGACTCGCCCTGCAGTCGAGGCCGGTGAACGACTGGGTTTTCTCCCCGGAGACTTGGCTGAAAAGGTCAACCCGTACATGCGGCCGCTCTACGACGCACTCCACGACATGATGGACTACGAGAAGATCGATCGGTTGACGGAGCGCGGTGTGATCGAAGTTGCGCCGCTCGCCTTCATGCGCGGACGGACGCTCAACGACTCTTTCGTGATTCTGGACGAGGCGCAGAATACGACCAGCGAGCAGATGAAGATGTTCCTCACCCGGCTCGGCTTCAGCTCGCGAGCGGTGGTCACGGGCGACGTGACTCAGGTCGACCTGCCGCACGGTACGAAGAGCGGGCTCATCGAAGCGATGCGAATCCTGGCCGACGTGGAGGGCATTGGCTTCATGCGTTTCGGCAAGCAGGATGTCGTTCGGCATCCGCTGGTGCAGTCCGTCATCGAGGCCTACGAGCAGGCAGAGAACAACGGCACGGACGCGGCCCCACAGGCGCCCGGGGACGCTGTCGATCCCGGCGACAGCTGATGGCCGTGAGCTTGAGCGGTCCCCCCCCGGCCGTGCGTGGTTCGCGTGTCGATACTCGTCTGCTCGCCACCCGTGCGCGGGCACTGCTGCGTGGTGTCGCTCAGGTGCGATCGGAGCTCTCGATCGCCCTCGTCGACGATGCGGAGATCGCCGAGTTGAATCACAGCTGGCGGGGCAGAGCGCGTCCCACCGACGTGCTGTCCTTTTCGCTGCTGGAGGGGGAGCATCAGCTCCATCGCGGGAATCTACTGGGAGATGTCGTGATCAGCGTCGAGACGGCGGTGCGCCAGGCCGCCGCGCGGCACCGCGGTTTGGACGAAGAGGTGGCCCGGTTGCTGATACACGGTCTCCTGCATCTGCTGGGTCACGACCACCGGCGATCTGCTGAGGCACGCCTGATGCGGAGGGAGGAGCGGCGTCTGTGGCGAGAAGTTCGCTCTTGAGCGGACGGAGTCGCTGGTGCTGGCTGCTGTCGTACGCGCTCGTGACGATGCTGTCCTTCCCCCATCCACTGGGTGACGGAGCGCTGGATCTGGGTTTGGTGTTGTCCTGGTTCTCCCCGGCACTGCTGCTGCTCGGGCTCACGGGTTTGCCGCCTTTGCGAGCGGCACGATCGGCCTTTCTGGCCTCCTGGCTCGCGCACGCAGGTGTTCTTCACTGGCTCTACATCGTCACCGTACGCTACGGCCACGCGCCCGTCGCGGTGGGGCTCCTGGCGCCCCTCGCGCTGGCGATCTACATCGCGTCGTTCAGCGCGCTCTTCGCTGCGAGCTGGGCCTGGCTACGCGGGCGGGGCGCCGACAGTCCGCTGCTCGCAGCGATGCTGTGGGTCGTCGTCGATCACCTGCGCAGCTTCGTCTTCAGCGGCTTTCCCTGGGCCACATTGGGCTATGCACAACACCAGAACCGCTTGCTGCTGCCGCTCGTTTCGGTCACCGGGGTCTATGGTCTTTCCTTCATCACGACGCTGGCCGGAGCCGCCTGTGCGGGCCTGATGCTCTCGGGGCTCGAGGGTGGGCGGCCTCGGCGCCGCGACTGGCTGGCGCTACTCGCGGTGGCGTTGCTGCATGGCTTCGGATGGAGCTGGGGGTCGGCAACGGTAGCCACCGGGTCGCGCGAGGTCGTGCGCGTAGCCGCCGTCCAGGCGAACATCGATCAGGACCTGAAGTGGAGTCCCGAGCACGTCGAGCGAACCTTCGCGATCTACGAAGATCTCTCCCGCCGCGCCGCGCGACAGGGTGCCGAGCTGATCGTCTGGCCCGAGAGTGCGGTTCCCGCCGCGCTCGAGCTCGATGAGGGGGCCATGAGCCGCTTGTCGCGGCTCGCGCGAGTGACCGGTGCGGCCTATCTGGTCGGTGCGGTCGGCGTCGAACTCGATCGCGAGGGCCTGCGCATCGCCCGCTACTACGACAGCGCGTTTCCCATCGCCGCCAGCGGTCGTGTGGGCGAGCGCTATGACAAGTCGCACCTCGTCCCCTTTGGGGAATACGTGCCGCTGCGCGGCCTTCTCGGCCAGCAGCTCGCTGCCGTGGCGAGCGGCATCGCGCCGGCCGACGTTTCCGCCGGTGAAGCACCCCGGTCCCTCGAGATCCCGCTGAGGGACAGGCGAGTGAAGGTCGCGGTGCCCATCTGCTATGAACTGCTCTTCCCGGATCTGGTCCGTCGCTTCGCCGACGATGGGGCACGGATGTTCCTCGCGATCACCAACGATGCCTGGTACGGTCGCACGGGGGCTCCATACCAATTCCTGGCGATGACCGCACTGCGTTCAGCAGAGACCGGTGTGTGGACCGTGCGTGCGGCGAACACGGGGGTCTCCGCCATCATAGATGCCGAGGGTAGGGTTCGGAAGCAAACAGCTCTCTTCGAGGCGGACTTCGTGGTGGCCGATGTCCCGCTCACGGCGCTGGAAGGCGGTCGGACCTTCTACACTCGGTACGGAGACGTGTTCGTGTGGGTCTGCTGGTTGGGTTTGACAGTCGCCGCCGTGTCGGCAGGTATTCGGCCGAGCTACGGCGCTACAACAGCGGTCGTACGGGAGATGAAAAGGGGTGTCGATGACTGAGAGCAAGACGTCGCTGTCGCTGGATTCCGGCGAGCTCCACGAGCGATTGCGCAGGCTGCGCGACCGCTTCGTAGAGTTCAGGGGGCGTCTTTGACCTGGCTGGCTTGAGGGCACGCTACGAGGAGCTGGAGAATGAGATGGCCCGCCCCGATCTCTGGAACGATCGGGAGAGGGCAGAGAGGATCTCGCGCGCCAAGAGTTCTCTCGAGAGCGAGCTCCGTCTCTATGACGGGCTCGCGTCCGCTCTGGACGATGCGGATGTGCTGCTCGAGCTGGCCGACGAGGCCGACGACGACGAGACCCTTCGTGAGGCGGCGGAGAACTTCGACGAGATCGATCGTGAGCTGGAGGACGCCGAGCTGCGGCAGCTGCTCGGTGGCGAGCACGACAAGGCCGACGTGATCGTATCGATCAACTCGGGCGCCGGCGGCACCGACGCCTGCGATTGGGCCGAGATGTTGCTGCGAATGTACCTGCGCTGGGCCGAACGGCGGGGCTTTCGCTCGGAGATCATCGATCTTCAGCCCGGCGAAGAGGCGGGTATCCGCAGTGCGACCCTGGCCATCGCGGGGGACTACGCGTATGGCTATCTCAACTCCGAGCAGGGGGTTCACCGATTGGTCCGAATCTCGCCATTCGATTCGCAGTCCCGTCGCCACACGGCCTTCGCCAGTGTGACGGCGGTGCCGGAGATCGATGACGATGTTGTGGTCGAGCTCGACGAGGCCGACCTGCGGATTGACACCTATCGCTCGAGTGGTGCCGGCGGCCAGCATGTCAACAAGACCGATTCGGCCGTGCGCCTCACCCATATTCCGAGTGGTATCGTCGTGCAGTGTCAGAACGAGCGCTCACAGCACAAGAACAAGGCCACCGCCATGAAGGTTCTGCGTGCGCAGCTCTTCGAGCGTTCGCGCAGGGAGAAGGAAGCGAAGCTGGTCGAGCTCACGGGAGAGAAGCGCGAAATCGGCTTTGGCAGTCAGATCCGTTCGTATACCCTGCACCCGCAACAGCGCGTCAAGGATCACCGCACGGATATCGAGGTGGGCAACGTGACAGCTGTGCTCGACGGCGATCTCGACGTATTCATCCGGGGCACCTTGCTCGAACTGTCAGCCATGGCGCGGGGTGGCGCGTGAGTCAAAACGAAGCGGTATGGGCGCTGTTCGATGAGCGGAGAGTCTCCATCTCCTGCGCGCCCGCGGCGGCCGGCGGAATGAGTCACTGATGCAGACACTAGCGGGTGTCTGGGCCGGCATCGGTGCTCTGGGCGGCAGTGTGGCGCTCTTCTTCATCGTGTCGCTGGCGTTCGGCATCATCGCGCTCACGGTCCTCTATCTCGGATCTGCCGTGGTGGTGCTCGACCGCTTCGCCCGGGTTGTGCGGCGGCCACTCTGGGCGGGGATATCGGGCCTGCTGATGGCCGTGATCGCAGCCCTGACGAGGCTGCGGGAGACGGCGCCGGAGCTCTCCGTCGCGTCGTGGAGCGTCTGGCTCGATCACTTCTGGCCCCTTCTGGGGTGGTGGGTGATCTGGACCGTTCTGGCGATGGGCATCGTTGCCGTTGCTCTGCGCTGGTTCTCCGCCGAACGGCTGGGCGGCGTCGTGCTGGTGTGTCTCGGGCTCGCGGCAGCGCTCATCGTCGGTGCCTCCAGCTCGCTGATGTTGGCGCTGCTGCTGCCGCTGTCGATCGGGATTGTGTGCGGCGCGATCGCGCTGTCGCGGCGTCGTAAGGGGCGTGCCTCAGCTGGCGCTCTGGAGCGCGGGTTGCATTGGCTCGCGCTGGCGGTCGTGCCGGGCATCGCACTGGTGCTCGTGCCACAGGTCGCCGAATGGTCCGTGCCGTTGGCGGGTTTCGGGCTGCTGCTGCTGGGACTGCTCGTGGCGCTTGGCCTGGTGCCCTTGGCAGCGGCCGGCTTCATGGACATGCGGGGCTCGGCGGAGTGGTTCATCGCGGTACGGTATCTGGTCGCGAAACGCAGGCAGGTATTCATATCGGCGATCACGGCAATCTGCGTGGTTGGTATCGCGGCTGGTGTCTGGCTGATCATCGTCGTGCTCTCCGTCATGAATGGCTTCGAGCAGACCTGGCGGGAGGAAATACTCGGAAATCGCGCGCACTTCACGGTGCACAACGGCACGGGCCCCTTCTCGGACTATGAAGCGGTACTGGCGCGTGTGCGCGCCACTCCCGGGGTGGTCGGTGCTACACCGTTTCTCGATGCTGACGGGATGGTTCGGGGACGGGCCGGTGAGATCTATAGCGTTCGCGTGCGGGGCGTCGACCAGGGCAGTGTGGGCGATGTGACGAGCCTGCGAGATGACATCATCGCCGGCTCCCTGGATGCGCTGGGGACGAACGAGGACACTCGGTTCGCTCCCGATGCGCTGGACGAGCCCTCCGAACCGGGCATTGTGGTCGGCAATCAACTGGCCTCGGCACTGGCGTTGGAAGTCGGAGACGACCTGTTGCTGATCTCTCCCTTCGGCGGGCCCCCCACCCCACTCGGCCCGGCGCCGAGGCTGAAGCGGTTTCGCGTGGCTGGCATCTTCAAGTCCAGCTTCTACCAATACGATGAAGTGTATACGTACGTCAGCCTCGAAGCCGCTCAGGAGTTCCGCCGCTCTGGGTCCGCGATCGACGGCATCGAGGGGCTTACCACGGACTACTATCGTTCGCGCAGGGTGGGGCGCGCAGTGGCGGATGAGCTCGGGTATCCCTTCTACACGCGGGACTGGAAAGACTACTTTCCGGCCTTCTTCCAGGCGCTCAAGACCGAGCGGGTGATGATGTTCCTGCTGCTGACGATGATCATGGTGGTGGCGGCCTTCGTGATCGTCGCGACCCTCATCATGATGATCATGGAGAAATCGAGCGACATCGCGATCTTGAAGGCCATGGGGGCCGAGGATTCACTGATCGAACGGATCTTCGCGTTGGAGGGGACCTTGATCGGCCTGGTCGGGACGCTCCTGGGTGTCGTTGCGGGAATCGCCGTCACGCGGCGCCTGAGCTGGATCCAGGATCAAATCGAGACCATTACGGGCATCGATACGCTGCCCGCGAGCGTCTACCAGTTCTCGACGTTGCCCTCCCGCGTGGATCCGTTGCAGGTGGGGGTGGTCGTGTTGATCGCGATGGTGTTGTCCCTGGGTGCCACTCTCCTCCCGAGCCGCCAGGGTGCGCGGCTCGATCCCGCGGAGGGGCTGCGTCATGAGTGAGGGGCCGGCCATGGCCGCACGCGAGGAGCTCATCCGGATCGAGGGGCTTCGCAAGAACTTCGAGACAGGAGAGGCGACGATCGAAGTATTGAAGGGTGTCGACCTTACGCTGTGTCGGGGAGATCGCGTTGCCATCGTGGGGCAGTCGGGCGTCGGGAAGTCGACATTGCTCCACATCCTCGGGACGCTGGATCACCCGACCGCGGGCAGTGTTCGCTTTCGCGGCGAGGAAGTCTTCTCACGCAGCTCGGCCGAGCTGGCGCAGCTGCGCAATCGGTTCTTGGGCTTCGTCTTTCAGTTTCACCATCTCTTGCCCGAATTCAGTGCTCTCGAGAACGTCATGATGCCCGGACTGCTGCAGTCCATCGAGGCCGACGAGATGCGCGACCGGGCAGCCCGCGTTCTGGGCGAGGTGGGGCTGTCGCACCGGCTGGGGCACGCCGTGGGCAAGCTCTCCGGCGGTGAGCGGCAGCGTGTCGCGGTGGCGCGCGCGCTCGTGCTCGAGCCGGCCGTGGTACTGGCCGACGAGCCGACCGGCAATCTGGACCCGAGCACCGGTGAGCAGGTGGCGGAGCTCCTCTTCGAGATGAACCGCAGGCAGGGAACGACCCTCGTGGTGGTGACCCACAGCGCCCGCATGGCAGACAAGCTGGGGCGTACGCTCGTGATGGTCGATGGACGACTCGTGGCCGGGGAGCACGGTCCCAGCTTGCTGTGAAGCGCCGCGGACGAATCTCGTTGGACACCGTTCGAGCGGTGGCAGTTGCCTCCGCCAGCATGCCGCGGTCAGCGCCATAAGCCACCGACATTGAATATAAAATGCGCTTGTAGTCGGGCTTGTCAGGTGGCGGTGCCACGACTAGACTCGTGCCCGCTCTCAGGGGGCTGGGGGCCATCCGCACGGCTCGCCGATGCCAGGCTGGCATTCGAACCAGCGCCCGGATTCGCTCGGCATCGTGTTCGCCCGGAGGAAGCATTTGCGCTCGCATCTCCGAGCCGGAGCACGAACAGCGGCACTCGCACGCCGGGCAATCGTTGCGTTGGCGGCGCTGCTCCTCGCTGGCGCGGCGCTGGCGCTAGACGACCCGTCCTCAGAAGGACCCACCGCGGCCGCCGCGCGCGGCGAAAGCACTGACGCCGGTGAGCCCGCGGGCTCCGATCTCGTGCTGGTGGCCGTTCTGCCCTTTCGAGTGCACAGCGCCAAGCCACTCGAACACCTGGCCGAATCAATGCCCGAGCTACTGGCCACGCGCCTGGCCGCCACTGGCAAGCTCGAGGTCGTGGAGGGCGAGGCGCTGCTGGAGGTCATGCCGGAGGGCCCGCCGCTCGAGCTCTCGGATCGCCAACTGCGGGAATTGGCCAAGCGTCTGCACGCGGTCGCCGTGGTCGCGGGAAGCGTCACAGAGCTCGCCGGGCGCTTCAGCTTGGACGTGCGAATTACGCCGGCCGAGCCCGCATCGCGCAGCCACACGTTGGTGTTTACCGCCGAGAGCGACGGCGAGCTCGTCGGCCGCCTGGGAGAACTCTCCGAGCAGGTGACCGCCGTCATCTCCGGAGACGATTCCAGCCGCATCGTCGGCCTGAATATCGTCGGAGCCGGCGAGCTGGAAGCGGAGCTGCGGTCGCTGATCACCTCTCAGGCAGGCATGCCGTACGATCCGCTCGATGTGAAGGCGGATCGCGATCGCATCGAAGCCCACGATCGGGTCGCACGTCTCTCGGTGGATATGGAGCGCAAGGCCGGGGGGATCGTGCTCACCTTCTCCGTCGTGCGCTCGGAGATGATCCTGGGCCAGGGCGCGTTGGCTCGATCCGGCGAGGTGGTGGCCGAGATCGCGATTCGCGGCAATCGAAGGATCGAGGCGGACGCCATTCGCACGCGCATCCGGACCCAGGTGGGCGAGCCGCTCGGCCGTGCCAAGCTGGCACGGGACGTCCGCGAGGTGCACTCGCTCGGATTCTTCCAGAACGTCTACGTCTTCGCCGAGGGTCGCGAGGATGGATTGTTATTGATCTTCGACGTGGAAGAGAATCCGGTGATTCGCCAGATCGCCATCTTGGGCAACGACAGCCTGGACGTGGACAAGATCACGGATGTCCTCACCCTGACCACCGGCTCGAGCCTCGACCACCCGCTCCTGCACGAGAATACGGAGCGAATCCGACAGCTCTATCGCGCGGAAGGCTACTTCCTCGCCGAGGTCGGCTTCGAGCTGGAGCAGCCCGCAGAAGGGTCGGTCACGGTGAACTTCGAGGTGACCGAGAATGAGAAGCTCAAGCTGAGAACGATCACGTTCGAGGGCAACGAGGCGTTCTCGGACAAGCAGATCCTGGGCGACTTCGCCACCAAGCGTCGGCGTTTCTGGTCCTGGGCGACGAGCTGGTTCGACCGATCCGGCACCTACTCCGAGCCGATCTTCGGGCACGACCTCAGCGAGCTGCAGAACAAGTACAGGGATGCTGGCCATTTGCAGATGGAGATCGGAGAGCCGAAAGTCGACGCCAACGAAGAAGGTCTCTTCGTCGAAGTCGAGATCAACGAGGGGCCGAGGTTCACGGTCGGCGAGATCGACGTCTCGGGCGACGAGACGGTCGATCTGGTTGCTCTGCGAAAGAAGCTGAGGCTGTCGAAGGGCGACATCTTCAATCGTTCTTTTCTGACCAAGGACGTCGAGGCTCTGGAACGGCACTACACAGATCGCGGTTTCTTTCTCGCCAGTGTGCAACCCGCCACCCGCATCTCCCAGGACGAGCGCACGGTGGATGTGCAGTTCGTCGTCGAGAAGGGGCCGCTCTACTTCGTTCGCAACATCAACATTTCGGGCAATACCCGGACCATCGATCCCGTGATCCGGCGTGAGATGAATGTGGTCGAGGGACAGCTCTACTCCGCGCGCGGCATCGCGCTGAGTACGGGGCGCATTCGACGTTTGGGTTACTTCGAAGACGTGAGCTTCGAGCCGCAGCCCGCGGACGATCCCTCGCAACTCGACTTGAACGTGAATGTGGTCGAGCGACCGACAGGGTCCTTCAGCTTCGGCGCTGGCTATTCTTCACAGGACAAGCTCGTCTTCACCGCGTCGCTGTCGCAGTCGAATCTCTTCGGTCGCGGTTACTTCGTAAACGCGACGGTCGACATCGGTGGACAGACGAGCCGGTACTTCCTCTCGCTCTCCGATCCCTACTTCCTCGGCAGCACCTTCAGTCTGGCGGGCACTCTATTTCTCACGGATGTGTCGTTCGATACTTTCGAGCAGCATCAACGTGGTTTCAACTTCTCGCTGGGGCACGCGCTCTCCGAGAGCAACGATGCCAGGGGGTCTGTTCACTACAGCTGGGCCAGTCGCGAGATTCGACAGCCCACCGGTGTCAACGCGGCTGCTCCGATCTTCAGGGAGATCCTGCAGGGCAACGAGAGCAGCAGCATCCTCGGGATTTCGGTCACGCGTGACACGCGCAACGACCGCTTCGCCGCGACTCGGGGCACCAACATGGGAAGCACGCTCGAGTACTCGGGGCTGGGTGGTTTCGCGAAGTTCCTGCGCGCCGAGATGCGTTTCGCCTGGTATCTCGGAGCGCCGAGCTGGATGATCGATCGCTCGACGTTCGTGCTCAGCACACGCCTCGGCTATGCGCAGCCCTTCAACGATATCGGCGATTGGCAGCTCCTGGTCGAGGGGTCGACGCTGTGCGACGACCCGAGCAAGTGCGTGAACGTGGCCCGTCTCGACCAGATCGACACCGACCTGAGGCTGCCGCTGACCGAGCGCTATTTCTTGGGGGGCATCGGCAATTTCCAGCTGCGCGGCTATCGCGCTCGTTCGGTCGGGCCGCGCAGGGCGATCCTGCAGCGAACCGGGATCACGGGGGAAGGCAACCTCTTCCACCCGGTGGGAACGAGCGTGGACTTCCAGGGTGGTCAATACATAGCGAGCTGCGCCGACGACACCTTCTTCACCCAGGGCGACGGCGATGGAGTGTGCAACGCGCTGGACACTGAGGATATCGACGATTTTGGCGATCTGGATGAGACCGATGTCGTCGGAGGCAACTCATTCATTTCTTCCAGCGCCGAGTATCGCTTCCCCATCTCCGAAGAGGTGGGGCTGCAGGGCGTCTTCTTCGTCGACGGTGGGAATGCCTTCTATGAGGGCCAGAACCTGTTCGACGCCTCAGAGTGGCGCTACGGTTATGGCGGAGGGGTCTTGTGGTTCTCTCCATTTGGCCCGTTGCAACTGGTGCTCGGGTTTCCGGTCGATCCGGAGTCGTTCGAGGAGAGCCCGGTCTTCGAGTTCTCAGTGGGTGGATTCGGCCTCTAGCACGTGGGTGGACTGATGACCTGCATTCGTCGTGAGAGCGAGAATGCACGGATGGGAGACGGAAAGTGCGTTTTGATAGAGCGATTGTGATCGTCATCGTCGCCTTGGTGTTGGCCTGGGGACTGGGGGCCGATGACAGCAAGGGGTTGAAGATTGGCGTCGTGGATCTCGACCAGGCGGTGGGATCTACGACCGAGGGAAAGGCGGCCCGTGAGGAACTCGAGCGGAAGAAGCGCGAGGCGGAGCTCGAGCTGCAGCCCATGTTGGATCGATATCGGGAGCTGACTGAGGAGTACCAGAAGAAGCGGGTTGTCCTCAGCCCGGACCGCTTGCGGGAGATGGAGCTCGACATCACCGAGCTGCAGAACCGCCTCGAGCTCAAGCAGAAGGAGTTTCAATCGCGGCTTCAGGTCGACTTCGAACGGCTGGTCGGCCCGCTGCGCGAGAAGCTGGTCGAAGTCGTGTCGGAGATCGGTCGCGATGACGGCTACTCCCTCATCATTACCCGCAGTGCGCCGGGCCTCATGTACTCGCGGGAGGCGCTGGACATCACGGATCGGATCATCCAGAAGTTCGACGAGAAGGGCTGAGTCGCCGTGACCGTGGTCCACCCCACGGCGACCGTCGAGGCCGGCGCCGTGCTGGCAGACGATGTAGCAGTCGGCGCGTACGCGCTCGTGGGTTCTCAGGCAGAGCTGGCCAATGGAGTCCAGGTGGGCGCGCACGCTGTCGTCGTCGGCCGCACGCGCGTGGGGGCTCGTACGCGCATCTCACCGCATGCCTGCGTCGGTGGTGAGCCCCAGGACAAGGCATTCGCGGGTGAGGCCACTTGTCTGGAGATCGGCGAAGACAACGTCATCCGAGAACACGTGACCATTCACGTCGGAACACCGCGCGGCGGCGGATGCACGCGAATCGGCGATGACAACCTGATCATGAATACCGCCCACATCGCCCACGACTGCCAGATCGGATCCCACTGCATCATCGCGAGCTTCAGCGGTCTCGCCGGACACGTCACGGTGGAAGACTACGCAGTTCTCGGGGCCTATTCGGGTGTCCACCAGTACGCTCGTGTCGGCGAGTCGGTGATGGCCGCATCGAACACCAAGCTGTCGCTCGATGCCCCCCCCTTTGCGCTGGTGGCAGGAGATCGGGCTAGGCTGGCCGGTTTGAATACGATCGGTCTGCGGCGTCGGGAGTTTTCCGGAGAGACGATCCGGGCTCTCAAGCACGCATTTCACGTTCTGTTCAATTCCAAGCTGCGCCTGGAGACCGCCCTGGGCCGTGTTGCTGAAGAGGGGAGCGCCGTTCCGGAGGTGGAGCGCTTGCTGCGCTTTCTGCGGAAATCCGAGCGCGGATTCTGCCGCTGAGTCCACTCCGCGGGGCATCGTGTAAGCTTCAGCCGCTGGATCCGTCCGGCGTACGAGCACGGATCGGGCTGGAGGAAGATGCGGTGCCCCGTCTGTTGGGATTGATTGCGGGAGACGGTGACCTTCCGGTTGAGATCGCACGCGCCGCGCGCCGTCGCGGCCGGCGCGTTCATGGCGTGGCTTTTCACGACCTGACCCGAAAGACCCTCGAGCAGGAAGTCGACGAGATCGAGTGGCTCCACCTGGGCCAGGTCGACGCGCTACTCGCGACGTTTCATGGGGCGGGCATTCGAGATGTCGTCATGGCGGGGAAGGTGTCGAAGAGGCATCTCTACGCACCGCTGGAGACGCTGCGTCCGGATGCCCGAGCGATGGAATTCCTGGCAGGCCTGAGAGACCGGCGCGACGACTCCATCCTATCTGCACTAGCCGATCTCCTACAAGGCGAGGGGATCGACCTTCGGCCGCAGGCGGAGTTCGTCCCACGGCTGCTGGCTGGCGACGGGTGTCTCGGGCTCGCTGCCCCGAGTGCCGAGCAGCGAGCCGACGTCGTCTTCGCATGGCCGGTCGCCAAGCTGATGGCGGGGCTTGATATCGGTCAGTGTGTCGTGGTGAAGCAAGGAGCCGTGTTGGCGGTCGAGGCCATCGAAGGTACGGACGCCGCAGTCCGCCGGGGCGGCGCGCTGGCCGGCGGTGGTGCGTGCGTCGTCAAGGTGTCGAAGCCGAATCAGGATCCCCGCTTCGATATGCCCACCATCGGCCCGCAGACGCTGGAGAGCCTGATCGATGTCGGGGCGAGTCTGCTCGCCTTCGAGGCTCACCGGACGTTTCTGCTGCGCCGTCGCACACTCATCGAGCTGGCCAATGCCCACGGTATCGTGTTGCTGGGCGTCGACGGCGAGCACGGGGCGAATCCGCCGGCGGAGGACTCGTGAAGACACTGCGAATCGGCCTGGTCGGTGCGGGTTACATGGGTAGCTTGCACGCGGAGAAGTTGGAGACGATGCGTCGTGCCGGAGCGGAGCTACACCTGGCAGGCGTATGCGACATCGAGCCGAGACGGGCTTGCGAGCTCTCAGAGCGCCATGGTGTGCCGGTTCACGATGATCTTCGCAGTCTGCTCTCGTGCGTCGACGCGGTGATCGTGGCCGTCCCGACAGTGGCGCATTTCGATGTCGTGCGTAGCGCGCTCGAGGCGAACGTCGACGTACTCGTCGAGAAGCCGATCGCCGCCACGCTGGAGGAGGCAGAGGCGTTGCTCGTTCTGGCAGGCAGCCGCGGACTCGTGCTCCAGGTCGGGCACCTCGAGTGGTTCAATAGCGCCATGCAGGTGATTCGAGAGCACATTCGTGAGCCGCGCTTCATTGAGGCGCACCGCATGGGGCCGTTCCCGGATCGCGCTACGGATATGGACGTGGTGCGGGACCTGATGATCCACGATCTCGATATTCTGCAGCAGCTTCTCGGAGAGGAGCCCGATCAGATCGACGCTGTCGGAGTGCCAGTGCTGACCGCCAACATCGACATTGCCAACGCCCGCATCAGCTATCCATCGGGGTGCGTAGCCAACCTGACCGCCAGCCGGGTGTCGCCGACCCCCATGAGAAAGATCCGCTTCTTCCAGCCGAACGGCTACTTCTCGGTTGATTTTCTGCAGCAGTCGGCCGTGGCTGCGCGGCGCCCGGGTGCCGCGAACGGTGAGCGACCTTCGATCGAGATCGAGAAGCTGAACGTAGGGCGTGGCGATGCTCTGACGGGGCAGCTTCAAGCTTTCGTTCGCGTGCTTCGTACGCGCGAGACGCCGCAGGTCGACGGTCTCGGGGGTATCGGGGCGTTGCGGACGGCCCTGCGCGTAAACGCCGCCATCTCCCCGCCCGAGCCAGAGACGCCGCGACGGGCTTCCGCGCGGCGCCAGCCCGATGCGGCGTCCGGCCGCTCAGCCCCATTCTACCGATGACGACACTGCTGATCTCGGCCGGTGATGCATCGGGCGACACACACGCCGCAGCCTTCGTTCGGGCCTTGCGCGCTTCCAGACCCGAGTGCCGCTTCTTCGGCCTCGGGGGACGCGAGATGAGGAAGGCGGGTGTCGAGCTCGTCGCCGATCAGGAGAACTTGGCGGTCGGTGGCTTGTTCGAGGTCTTTGGTAGCGTGCTCGGGCTGCTCCGAGCCTGGCGCCAGATGAAGGCCGCGCTGTGCGATGTCGATCCCAATCTGGTCGTGTTGGTGGATTCGGGCGGATTCAACCTCCCCTTCGCACGCTATGTCCGGCGACACTGCTCGGCGCCGATTCTCTACTACGTGGCACCCCAGGTTTGGGCCTGGCGACGTGGGCGATTGCGCAAGCTCGCGGCTCGCGTGGATCGAGTTGCCTTGATCTTCCCATTCGAGTCGGCCGCCTATGCGGATACGCCACTTCGCGTGGACTTCGTCGGCCACCCCTTGGTCGAGGCGCTCGGCGACGTGGCCCGGTGCCTGGAACGTGGGCGCGCGAGGGAGCTGCTGAAGCTGCCCGGCTCGGGACGGCTGGTTGGCCTGCTTCCCGGCAGCCGGCGCAACGAGATCCGGCACCATCTCCCAATCCAGCTCGAGACGGCTCGCGTGCTCCACGAACGCGATCCGAGCGTCGGCTTCGTCTTGGCGTTGGTCCCGTCGATTCGAGCCGACCAGATTTCAGGGCTCGTGCAAGCCGCGGCACTCCCCACCACACTTTGCCTGTCTCAGGTGACCGGCCGCACCCACGAGGTGATTCGCGCCGCGGACGTGATTCTCACCAAGCCGGGCACGGCCACGGTCGAGATCATGCTGCTCGAACGCCCCATGGTGGTGATGGGACGGGCCAATGCGATCACGGCTGCGATTCTTCGTCGCGTGCTCCACATTCCCTGGCTCGGAATGCCGAACCTGATCGCGGGCGAGCAGGTCGTACCGGAGTTTCTTCAGGAGGACGCGCGGCCCGCGGCAATGAGCGAGGCTGTTCTCGAGCTATTCGAAGGCAGTGGTCGGGAAGAGCAGCTCGCCCGCCTCGCGGCGGCCAAGCTCCGGCTCGGATCTGGCGGCGCAGCGCGCAGCGTCAGTCGAATTGCGGAGGAAATGATTGGGCCCGATCCGTCATAGTGTCGCCGCGCTCACGGCTGTGCTCGCGGCGCCGGTTGTCGTTTCGACGCTCGCCCTCCGGCCGGCTTGGCGGGCCGATCTACTGCAGCGCCTCGGGCGTGTGCCGAGGGCGGAAGCCGGCTGTGTCTGGGTTCACGGCGCAAGTGTTGGCGAAGCACTGGCGGCGGTTCGCCTGCTGTCGCGGCTCCGCGACGAGGGGTCTTCCGTGTTCGGCTCGCTGACCACGGCCAGCGGCAGGCGGGTGCTGCAGCGAGCGCTGCCGGAACTCTCCTGCAGCTTGGCCCCGATCGACCACCCGTGGTGCGTCGATCTGGCGCTCGCCCGTCTGCGGCCCGGGGCGCTGGTGCTGGTCGAGACGGAGCTGTGGCCATCGCTCGTGGCCGGCGCCGAGCGTCGGGGCGTGCCGGTGGTGGTGGTCTCGGGTCGGATTTCCGATCGCTCCCTCCCGCGCTATCAGCACTTTCGGCGCTGGCTGGCGCCGACGCTGGGACGCCTCGATCGCATCGGCGCGAGGTCGCAGCTGGATGCCGAGCGGTTCGTGGCGCTTGGTGCGGCGCCCGAGCGTGTGCGAATCACGGGAGATCTCAAGCTGGATCCCCCCGCCGCCGCGTCTGCCCCGGCGCCCGAGCTGGTCGCCGCCCTTGGCAAGGCGCCGATCCTTGTCGCCGGCAGCACCCATGCGGGCGAGGAAGCAGCGGCCCTCACCGCTCTGGCGGCCTGCGAGCAGGCGGGCCAGCAAGCCGTGCTGGTGTTGGCACCACGCCATCTGGAGCGAGTCGAGCGGGTAGAGCGGGAGGCACGTGCCGCGGGCCGGGTCGTGCACCGCCGCAGCGCTCTCTCGGGCCAGCCGCTGGCCAGCGGTGATGTTCTGCTCCTCGACTCGCTGGGGGAGTTGCCATCACTCTACGCTATTGCCTCCTTGGCCTTCGTTGGGGGGACGCTGGTACCCATCGGCGGTCACAATCTGCTCGAGCCGATTCAGGCGGGCTGCCCGACCTGCTTCGGCCCGGAGCTGGCCAACGTCCGGCAGGCGGCGCAGCTCTTGACACAGTGCGGTGCGGGACGCCGAGTCGCGAACGAGCGGGAACTCGCGCAGGTGGCGGTCGAATTCTTGGCCGATCCGGATCCCCGTCGCCACGCGGTCGCGGGCCAACGAGCGCTCGAGGCCCATCGCGGCAGTGTCGAACGCTCGCTCGAACTCGTGCGCGAAGTCGTGCCGGCTGCGGGGCGTTGAGCGTGCTGCCGCGCTTCATCAGCCGCGCTGGGCTGTCTCACGAGCAGCAGCCATCGCTTCCGGTGCGCGTCGCCGGTGGCTGCTACGGCGCTGGCGCATGGCTCCATCGGGCTCTCTACGCGAGAGGCCTGTTGCAGCGACGACAGCTCTCGTGTCGCGTGGTCAGCGTCGGCAGTCTGGCGGTGGGTGGCGCGGGGAAGACGCCGACTGCGGCTTGGCTCGCCGCCCGCCTGCGTGAGCGCGGGTACACCGTGGTGCTGGCCAGCCGCGGCTATGGCCGCACGCGGAAGGAGCCCGTTACGGTCGTCTCCGACGGTCGCCGTCTGCGTAGTGATCCGGCACACGCCGGAGACGAGCCGCTTGTGCTGGCCGCCCACGCTCCCGGTGTTCCGGTCCTGGTTGGCCGCGATCGCGCGCGGGTGGGGCTGCGAGCCGTCTCCGTCTTCGACCCGGATGTACTCGTGCTCGACGACGGTTTTCAGCACCACCGCCTCCAGCGCGACATCGAGATTCTCACTTTCGATGCTGAGCTGGGGCTCGGCAATGGCCACCCACTGCCGGCGGGGCCGCTGCGCGAGTGGCCGTCGGCGCTGGCGCGGGCGGACGCCGTTGGTGTGCTCGATGGTTCATTGGCCGCGCGCGACGAATCGCTCATCACACGCTACGCCGGAAGGGCGCAGCGCTACCGCGCAGTACGCCGTCCGAGCGGATTGCGGGCACTTGCTGGGGGTCGTGTCCTACCGCCCGATTCGCTCCACGGGATGAAAGTCGGTCTGCTGACGGGAGTCGCCAGGCCGGAGAGCATGACGCGGACGCTGTCGACGCTCGGCGCCACGCTGGTGGCGAAGCGTTTCCTCCCCGATCACCATCGCTACCGGCCCAGCGATCTGCTGGGGCTTGCCGACCAGGCGGGTGTCTGGATCACCAGCGAGAAGGATGCTGTCAAGATTCTCCCCTCTTGGCTCGCCGGTCTCGACCTGCGCGTGCTCGGGATCGAACTCGAAGTGGATGCGCCAGACGCGCTTCTGGACTGGCTCGAGGTGCGCTTGAGGGGGCCGCGGTTTCGGGGCTCGTCAGAGCGCCAGAGCGCGTCCGCGCGCCAGCAGCTCGCGCCGTAGCGCGCGATCGTGCGCGTGGTAGGCGGCGAAGAACGCCACGCAGCCGCGCGTGCCCACTTGATCCAGCAGCTTCCACTTGCGAAGTGAGCGGTGGAGGCGAGCGAGTTCGCTCAGTCGCCGGGCCGTGCTGGGGGGCGAGGCGAGACGCGTGCGGTCCAGGTCGATGACCACCACATCGATTGCCGTTCCCTCGTTCTGCCGCAGCTCGCGAAAGAGCAGGTTCTTGATGTGCAAGTCGCCGTGGTGGGCGCCGAGATCGTGCAGCCGTCGCACCGCCCGGCCCGCCGCTGCCGCCGCGGTCAGCAGGCGTTCGCGGGAGGGGCGTGCGGCCAGGAACGCCATGCCGTCGACCGCACCCTCCTCATGGACGGTCGCCAGGCTTGCCTGCCAGAGCAGGCCGCTTCGCCGGGCGATGGCCAGGGCGGGCCGTGGCACGGCCGCTCCGCGCTCGCGCAGCGCGGCGGTCGTGCGCAGCTCCTCCCTCACTCGCCCCAGTCCAGCAAGCCGGCCGCGCCACAGCTCCGCCAGCAGGCCGCCGTGCAATACGCGGCGAAGATGCAGACGCTCGGCACGGCCCGGGAGTGGCAGGAGCGTCGTCGCGCCCCGGCCGTGGCTGGCCGGTGAGCCGGCGAGGTGCTCGGTGCGGCCGACCACGGCCTTGGAAAGCACATCGGGCTCATACAATCCCAGCACCCGAACGGCCTGCTCGAAGCTCGGATCGATCATCAGCCAGGTGTCTCCGCGCCGCCGTTCGCTGAAGCGCGTGGCTTCGTTCATCGCGGCACACCCCGGACATCCCACAGGAGAAGTCCGAGACCCAAGCCGCCAAAGAGAATGTTCGGGATCCACACGGCTGGCGCCGGTGGCAGCCATCCCGCTCGTGCGACGAGCTGCCCGCCGGCCAGCATCGCGTAGTAGGAGAAGACGATCAGAGAGCACTGAAAGACGCCCCAAGAGCGGCCGCTCCGAGAGACCCGTAGACCCAAGGGCACCGCCAGCATGGCGAAGAGCAGCGGCGCAGCCGGGAGCGCGAATCGGCGTTGTGCCTCGAGTTCGTAGTCCATCGGGTCTCGCTGGTCGAGGCCGCGCAGTGTGTCGCCCCGTTTCGCCCGGGCCTGAACTTCCCGGATCTCGCTCAACGTCATCTCCTTCGGGCGGACCGGGGCGAAGTCGCTGCCCAGCAGGTCTCCCAGGTCGAAGGAATAATCGAAGGAGTCGAAGGCGAGTCTGCGATAGCGCTTGGGCTCGTTCGGGTCCGGCCCCAGGTGGATGTCCCCCTTCTCGAGCTGGAAGCGCAGCACGTCGCTCTGCTCTTCGAAGAAGACGCGCCCGTGCTCGGCGAAGATGCGAAGCGGCCGGCCGCGTTCCGAGTGGTCGACGATCAGAATGCCATCGAGGTAGTTTCCCCGGTCGCGTCGCTCGATGAGGAACATGCGGCGGCCGATCTGCCGGAATCGCCCGGGCTCGAGAATCCCACCTTTCATTGCAGCGTTCTTGAAAACAGACAGCATCTGCCTTCGAGCCTGGTGCTCGACCGAGATCATCAGATATGCCGACACCAAGCTGGCGATCAGGCCCAGGCCGAGCGTCGGGACAAGCAGGCAGCGCAGGCCGAGCCCGCAGCTTCGCATGGCCAGGATCTCGCTATCCGCGCTCATGCGTCTCATCGCCAACAGCGCACCGAAGAGGAAGGCCAGCGGTGCGGCGTAGGATGCCAGCATCGGCAGCAGGCAGCTGAGGACCATCACGAAGTCTGATGCGCTGAAGCCGACCATCATCAGTGTGTCGAGCCTGCGCACGAGGTTCTGGCTTACGAGAACCGTGATGATCGCAAGGAAGCCCAGCGTGGTGTACGCGGTGATCTCGCGGGTGACTTGCTGTGACAGGGTGCGGGGAAACCGCATGCAGGGGTATCCTATCTCTCCCGTTCCCCTTCGGCGAGGTGCGCCATCCCCATCTGTCTCAATTCGCTGAATCAGATGCCCGCGGTCGAGCGAATTCTAGTGATCCGCCTGGGGGCGCTCGGCGACGTCGTTCGCAGCTTCCCCGCGGTCGGCTCGCTGGGGGCTCTCTACCCAGCTGCGCATATCACCTGGTTGGTCGAGCCGTCGTCGGCCGAAGCGGTGGCGAGCCAGGCGGTCGCGGACGAGGTGCTGGTGTTCCCGCGCGGCGAGCTGGAGGAGAGCCTGTGGGGTCTGAGACCACGGTCTCTTGCAGCCGCCGTCCGGCGCTTGGTTCACGAGCTTCGCGGGCGCCGCTTCGACCTCGTGATGGATTTTCACGCGATACTCAAGAGCGGTCTGCTCTCGCGGCTCTCGGGCGCACCCTTGCGCGTGAGCTATGCGCGTCCCTTCGGCCGCGAACTTTCGTGGCTCTTCGCCAACCGGCGCGCACAGCTCGGCCGGCGTCGCATGAGCCGTTTCGACCGCAATGCGGCGCTGGTGGAGTTTCTCGCAGCGGACTCGCGGCCAGCCGCGGAGGACGGATCGATTCGGCCGCCGGAGGAGGCGCTGACCCGCATGCGGGGAATGCTCGGATCGGATGTCGAGCCCCTGGTAATCCACCCCGGCACGAGTCCGGGAACACCCTACAAGCGATACACCGCCGAGGGGTATGGCTTCTTGGCTCGCTCGCTGGCCGAGTGGCCCGGCCTGCCCTGTATCGTCACCGGTGGCTCCAATCGAGAGGAGCAAGAGCTGGCCAAGGCCGTCCTGGCGGCCAGTGCTGGTGCCGCGCGGCTGGCACCGGCGACGCCCCGCTTCGAGGATCTCGCAGCTCTCTACGCACAGTGTCGGCTCTTCGTCGGCAGTGACAGTGGCCCCCTGCATGTCGCATCGCTCGTGGGCACGCCGGTCGTTCAGATCATGGGGCCGACCGATCCGATCGAGAACGAGCCATTTCTCGGGACACCATGGCGTCGCGTGCGACTGCCCATGCCGTGCAGCCCGTGCCGCCGCGGCTGCGCGGATGCGAGCTGCATGCGCGCAATTCCGCCCGAGCTGTTGGTTTCGGCCGTGCGGGCGCTACTGGCTGAGACGGAGGGGAGCGCCCGGCATACGAGGTCTCGAACTGTCGACTCCGAATCACACGGTCGATCGTATTCCCCTTTGGCCTCCACCTCGCGCCTCGGTTGACTCGGTGAACGTCGACCGTCACAAGAACGGGTCCAATAGCCTGAAGATCGAGCGGTCAGAGATACGCGAGATCCTCGTGCGCGGGCCTAACTGGGTTGGCGATCTGGTGATGTCGACGCCAGGCTTTCGCGCGCTGCGCGCGGGCTTTCCCGATGCCCGCATCACGCTGCAGGTACGACCCGGCCTGGAGCCGCTTCTCGAGGCGGCGCCATGGTTCGACTCCATCACCACAGTGTGTTCCTACCACGCTGGCCCGCGGGCACTGTGGCGCGAAGCGCGGATGCTTGCGCGGCGACACAGCTTCGATCTGGGGCTCTGCATTCCGGACTCGGTCTCATCGGCGTTGCTCATGCGGTTGGCAGGCGTACGCCGCATCGTGGGTTATCGCCGGGCGGGGCGTGGCTTGCTGCTGCACGCCCCCGTCACGCCCGCGGTCGCCTGGGGCCGCGGGCGAATGGTGGCGCGCGAACGCTTCGTACTCGGGTTGGTCGCGCGGCTGGGCTGCTCGGATCGCGGCAGCGAACTCGAGCTCCATACGAGCGATCGGGAGGAGGCGACCGCGCGGGCGCTGCTCACCTCACGCGCAATCGATCCACGGGCACGACAGCTCGTCGGGCTGGCTCCGGGGGCGTCGTACGGGTCTTCGAAGCTCTGGCCTGCCGAATACTTCGCGCGCGTAGGCGACGCCCTGGCGCAAGCGGGCGCCGCTGTCCTGCTCATCGGCTCCCCGGACGAAGCGAGCCTGACCGCGGCGGTGCAGGCCGCCATGCGCGAGACCGCGTACGATCTCGCGGGTGAGCTCGACCTGGGTGGCGCCAAGGCTCTCATGCGCAGGCTCACCCTGCTGCTCTGCAACGACGCCGGGGCACGACACATCGCTGTCGCTTTCGGCATTCCCACACTTGTCTTCATGGGGCCGACCAGTCTCGCGAAGACCGACCTCAATCTCCAGAGCGTGCAAGTCCTGCAGACCGATGTCGATTGCCGCCCCTGCTACCGTCGCGTCTGCCCGATCGATCATCGCTGTCTGCGGCGTATCGAGCCGGAGGCAGCCATCGAGCCGGCGCTGGCCGTGCTGCGTGCCGCGTCGATATCGCCAGACGGGCGTGCTGTGACGACGGAGGGGCAGACGTGATCGATCTCTCTGTCGTCATCGTCAACTGGAACACGCGGAAGCTGATCCTCGAGTGTCTCGCCACTCTCGAGCGAGAGCTGAGTGAATGGGAACGCGCGAGTGGGCTTCGCAGCGAAACCTGGCTGGTGGACAATGGCTCGCGCGATGGCAGTTGCGATGCGGTTCGCGAGCGTTTCCCCGCCGTGGAGGTGATCGGCCTGCCGGAGAACCGCGGCTTTGCGGCAGGTGCGAACGCGGGGCTCGCGCGGTTGGGCGGACGCTACGTGTTGCTGCTGAACAGCGATGCGATGGTGACGAGAGGCGCCATCGAGGAGTGCCTTCGCGTTCTCGATGAGGTGTTGGATGCCGGTCTGGTAGGCCCACAGCTCGTTCATCCCGATGGCAGGCTCCAGAACTCGCTGCATGCCTTTCCGTCATTGCTGACCGAGATCCTTCCCATCTGGCTGCTCGAGCTGCTCCTACCACACGTCTTTCCATCGAAGCGCTATCGGCATGGAAGACCGTTCGAAGTCGATGCGGTGTTGGGGGCGGCCGTCTTCGCGCGTCGGGAAGCGATCGAGAAGGTGGGTCCGCTGCCCGAGGATTACTTCTTCTTCCTGGAGGAGACCGATTGGTGTTGGCGCATGAAACGGGCGGGGTGGCGCGTCATGCACGCACCTCGAGCCAGGGTGATCCACCTCTCGGGCGCCAGCAGCAAGCAGCGAGAGCCCGCCCGCACACGGATTCAGTACCACATTTCGCTGGATCGTTTTCTGCGCACGAATCGCGGTTCGCTTACCGCCCGTTGCGTGGCGGGCGTACGCCTGATGAAGGGGCTGCTCTCGCTGGCTCTGCTCTGCCTCGCCGTGCCCTTTTCCGACCGCCACCGAGTGCGGCTGCGAGAACGCTGGATGCTGTTGCTCTGGTATCTGCGCGGCCGCCCGCTCGACTGGGGATTGGAAGGGGTGTCGGCTTCTGCGGGCCTCGTGGACGTTCCGGGTGCCGCCGCCGCCCCCGTCATGGAGGAGCCAGGCGACGAGAGGGGTTTGTGAGATAGGTTCTAGTGTCCTGGGACAGGACACTAGGTGTCTGCCAGCGCAAGGTGGGGGTCCGATGGGGCGACAGAGTTCCGGGCGAGTTGCGGGGTTGGCCGGGCTGGAACGGCTGCTCGAGCGCTTCGATCGCCTGAAGGTCGTGGTGATCGGGGACGTGATCCTCGACGAGTACCTCTTTGGCGATGCCGGGCGCGTGAGCCCCGAGGCGCCGGTGCCCGTGGTACACGTGCAGCGGGAGTCACAGGCACTCGGGGGAGCTGGCAATGTCGCTCGCAATATCGTCGCTCTTGGTGGGCGGTGCGCATTCTGTGCGGTGGTGGGTGAGGATGCCGCGGCGCGGCGTGTGGCAGAGCTGGTCGAGGAGCTCGATGTCGACGCCAGCGGCCTCGTCCGCGATCCCAGGCGTCCTACGAGCCACAAGACCCGCGTCGTCGCCCGCGCGCAGCAAGTGCTGCGATACGATCGAGAGAGCAGCGCCTCGCTCTCTCGCCTCAGCCAGAAGCGGCTCTTGGCGAGTGCCGGCTCGGTTGCAGAGGGCGCGAGTGGTGTGATCCTCGAAGATTATGGCAAGGGCACGCTCTCACCTGGGTTGGCCCGCAAGCTGATGACCCTCTTCGAAGACCGCGGCATCCCGGTGGCGGTCGATCCCAAGCGGGACCTGGCGCCCTACAGGGGTGCGGCTCTGGTCAAGCCGAACGTCGGGGAGGCGGAACAGCTCAGTGGGATCGAGCTGCGCACGGCCGGCGATGTGATACGGATGGTAGCTCGGCTCCAGCGTCGGCTGCCGGGCTCGGATATTGCCGTGACCCGCGGCGCCTCGGGAATTACCGTCTGCGAAGCCGCCGGTCGGCCTGTCGATATCGCGACGGTCGAGAGAGAGGTCTTCGATGTGCAGGGCGCGGGCGATACCTGCATGGCCGCCCTGTGGCTTGCGCGGCTCGCCGGGGCGAGCCTGGGCGAGGCGGCGGTCATCGCCAATGCGGCGGCGAGCGTGGCAGTCGGTAAGATTGGCACCGCCGCCGCATCTCGCGACGAGCTTCGCGAACGACTGCCGGCGGCGCTCGCCGCCAGCCAGGAGCACGCATGATTCGCAGCATGACCGGATTCGGCCGCGCGTCTGCCGAGGTCGCGGGAAGGGCATTCGAGATCGAGGTCCGCAGCGTGAACCACCGCCACCTCGACATTCGAGTGAGACTGCCGCGGCAGATGGCGGCACATGAGGCCCTGGTCAAGTCTCTCGTTCAAGGCGGCCTGAAGCGCGGAAAAGTCGATGTCTCGCTGGCATACGCCGGTACGGCGTCGGAGGCCGGTCAGCTCGAACTCGACACAGTGGTGGTGGACCAGTACGTCGCCGCCGCACGTGAGCTGGCAGAGCGCCACGGCCTGGCCGGTGCATTGGCCGTTTCAGACGTGCTCTCCATGCCGGGTGTGACTCGTTTCACCGAGACCTGCCTGCCCGAGGCCGAACTCGTTGGCGTGGTGACCGCCGCGGTCGAGGGTGCGCTGCGGGGTGTGGACGAGATGAGGGTCGCGGAGGGAGCCGCCTTGGCGGCCGACCTCGAGTCCCGGCTGTCGCACGTCGAGGCCCTGGCCGACTTCTTCGAGCAACGCGCAGTGCTGGTGCTGGAGGCGGTGTTGGAGCGGCTACGCAGGCGGACCGAGCAGATCAGGCAGGAAGTCGGTCCGCTGGACGAGTCCCGGCTCCACCAGGAGATCGTGATCGCGGCGGATCGGCTCGACATCACCGAGGAGCTGGTTCGCCTTCGCAGTCATGTCGAGCAGTTTCGCGGCATCATGGCCGGCGATGCGGAAGGCGAGCCGGTCGGGCGTCGCCTGGACTTCCTGCTGCAGGAGATGGCGCGCGAGGCCAACACCATTGGCTCGAAGGCCAATGATGCCCCGCTGGCGCAGAACGTGGTCGAGCTGAAGACGCAACTCGAGCGCATTCGCGAGCAGGTTCAGAATGTCGAGTGAGCCCGAAAGGGACGAGAGCGGATATGGCGAGAATCCCCGTGAGGTCGGTCGCTGGCAGCGACTTCGGGCAAGGTCGTGAGTAGCGGCAGCGCAAAGGCAGCCGCGAAGGGAGCCGCGAAAGGAGCCAAGCGGAGCGCGCGCGAGAGCGAGCGCGAGGCACCGGCTGCCGCCGTTCCGAGCATGATCAGCATCGGCTACGGCAATCTGGTGGCGGCCAATCGTGTGATCTCGATCGTGTCCCCCCAGTCCTCCCCGATGCGTCGGCTGCGCGAACAGGCGAGCCAACGCGGCAAGCTGATCGACGCGACGGAGGGGCGGCGCACGCGATCGATTATCGTTACGGATAGCGATCACGTGATCCTCTCCGCCATCAATCCCGAGACGATCGCCGCCCGCCTGACGCCGGGGGGACAGGAGGGGGGCGGCTCTTGAGCGGAGCTTCGCGAACCGGCATTCCCTTCGTGGTGGCCGCGCCCTCGGGTACCGGCAAGACGACCGTCTGTCGGGCGGTGCTGGAGCGCGACCCACTGGTCGACCTGTCGATCTCGCATACCACCCGGACGCCGCGGGCGGGAGAGCGGGACGGCGTCCACTATCACTTCGTCAGCCCGAGTGAGTTCCGCCGGCTCAACGAAGAGGGGGCCTTCCTGGAACACGCGGAGTACGGCGGGCAGAACTACGGTACGAGCTGGGAGGCACTGCGGCTTCCGCTGGAGGAGAAGGGGCGTGACGTGCTGCTGGAGATCGAAGTGCAGGGCGCGGCACAGGTGCGGGAGCGCTGCCGGGATGCTCGCTTTGTTTTTCTCCTGCCACCCAGTATCGAGCGGCTCGAGCAACGTCTGCGGGGGCGTGGCACCGACAGCACCGACGCCATCGACAGACGGCTGGCGATGGCGGATCGCGAGCTCGAGGCGATTCGTCTCTTCGACTACGCGGTCGTGAATGCCGACCTCGAGCAGGCGATCTCGGCTGTTCTCGCCATCATCGCTGCCGAGCGAGACGGATCCGCCGAGGCATTGACGCCGGTACGGTCTCTCTACGCGAGAGAACGCGTCCAGCGGGATTGGTGCGCCGCGAATCGGGTGAAGAATTCCTGATTCGGCCTTCTCTTCCCCGGGCCCACAGCCGATGCGCCTGGGGGGAGGTGCATTGCCGCTGCGGGTCCGCCTCGGTAACCTGTCTGCAACCGCGTGTTCTTTAAGGGGAATTCCCAGGCCCCATGCTGCGATTCAACGACATCGCCGACCGCATGCTGGAGTACAGCCCCGGCGTCGACCTGGAGCTGTTGCAGCGCGCCTACGTGTTCTCCGCCAAGGTCCACGAGGGGCAGGAGCGTCTCTCGGGCGAGCCCTATCTCATCCATCCGCTCGAGGTGGCGGGGCTGCTGGTCGACATGCGGATGGATACGGTGACCGTGGCCACCGCGCTCCTGCACGACACACTCGAGGACACGCTCACCACCCGCGATGAGCTCGAGCGCATCTTCGGCGAGAAAGTGGCCTTTCTGGTCGAGGGGCTGACGAAGATCGCCAAGATCGAATTCACCTCGGCCCGCGAACGGCAGGCGGAGAACTTCCGCAAGATGCTGGTCGCCATGTCGACCGATATCCGCATCCTGATGATCAAGCTGGCGGATCGGCTCCACAACATGCGCACGCTCTCGTGCATGCCCGAGGAGGCGCGGCAGCGCATCGCCCAGGAGACGATGGACATCTACGTCCCCCTGGCCCACCGCCTGGGAATCCACTGGATGAAGCAGGAGCTCGAGGATCTGGCCTTTCGGGAGCTTCAGCCCCACGTCGTGGAAGAGCTCGAGCGCCAGCTTACCGGTGGCGGTGAGGAGCGCGACAAGTACATCGACGAGGTAATCGGGATCATCTCCTGCAAGCTGCGTGAGGCGCGACTCGACACGGACGTGAAGGGGCGTCTCAAAGACTTGGCTTCGATTCACGCCAAGATGAAGAATCAAGGGCTTGCCCTCGATCAGATCTACGATGTGATCGCCTTTCGTATCGTGATCGACGGTCCGTCGGAGGGCTGCTACGCGGCGTTGGGCATCATTCACGCCATCTGGCGTCCAGTTCCCGCTCGCTTCAAGGACTACGTCGCGCTGCCCAAGCCCAATGGCTACCGCTCGCTGCACACGACGGTGATTGGCCCCTACGGTGAGCGCATGGAGATTCAGATCCGCACGCTCGAGATGAATACAGACGCGGAGTACGGCATTGCGGCCCACTGGAAGTACAAGGAGGGGAGGGTCGAGGCCGATGGAGATCAGAGCCGTTTCGCCTGGCTGCGGCAATTGCTCGAGTGGCAGCGGGAGATGGCCGATCCGCACGAATTCCTCGATACGGTCAAGATGGATCTCTTCCCCGACGACGTCTTCGTCTTCACGCCTCGGGGCGAGGTGATCAACCTCCCGGTTCGATCCACACCGGTCGATTTCGCCTATGCGATTCACAGCGAGGTCGGAAACCAGTGCGCTGGCGCCAAGGTGAACGGGAAGATGGTTCCGCTGCGCCATATCCTGGTCGGTGGCGACACAGTCGAGATCGTCACCAGTCAACATCAGTTTCCGCGCAAGGATTGGCTCGACTTCGTCGTCTCTGGAAAGGCTCGCAGCAATATCCGCCACGCGATTCGCGGGGAGGAGACCCGACGCTCACGACAGCTCGGCCGCGACATTCTGTCGCGTGAGCTGAGGCGGGCGGGTCTCTCCGCCAGGAAGCTCGTCGACGACGGCGAGCTCGGTGAGCTTGCCAAGAACGAGATTCGCGGCGGCACGGTGGACGACCTCTTCGCCGCCGTCAGCTACGGCAAGATCTCGGCGGCGAGCATCGTCAAGAAGCTCCGGGGAGAACAGGTCGAGGACAAGGTCAGGCCGGTCCCCGTACAGCAGCGGCTGCGCAGTCTCTTCAAGCGTAGTGCCAAGGAAGCCTCGGCGGGCACGGGCATCCGCGTCAGTGGTTTGCACGACGTGCTGGTGCGTTTCGGAGGTTGCTGCGATCCGCTGCCGGGTGACGACATCGTGGGCTTCGTCACGCGGGGGCGGGGCGTGACGGTACATAGCCGCGCCTGTGCGCGTGTCTTCGAACTCGATCCCGAACGCAGGATTGACGTCGACTGGGATACCGAGAACGTGATACCGCGCAAGATCTCCATCCGTGTCAGCTCGAGAGACAAGCCCGGGATTCTGGCCAAAATCACCAATCTGATCTCGGCGGCCGAGATCAACATCGCGGGGGTCAAGGTCACGACGGACCAGGGGGACCGCGCCGTACAGAACTTCGAACTCTGGGTCTCGAACGTCGGCACGCTCAACGCCGTCATGAAGGAGATCTCGAGGGTGAAGGGCGTGCTCTCGGTGGATCGCGTGCGCGGATGAGGCCGCCGCTCAGCGTCTGTCTGCTGGCATGCGACGAGGAGCATCAGCTCGCACGCTGCTTGGAGGCGGTCCGCTGGGCCGACGAGATTGTCGTCGTGGTGGACGCCAAGAGCCGCGACGGGAGCGAGAAGGTCGCACGGGACCGGGCGGCGAGAGTCGAGGTGCGACCCTACGCGGGCGACGTCGAACAGAAGCGCTCTTGTGTCGATCTCGCGAGTCACGACTGGGTACTGGTGATCGATCCCGACGAAGTGATGTCGCCCGAAATGGCCGACGAGCTACAGCGAGCCCTGGCCTCGGCTGATGATCAGCTCTCCGGCTTCGAGCTGAATCGAGTGACATTTCATCTCGGACGTTGGATTCGCCACGGAGACTTCTATCCGGACTGGAAGCTGCGCGTCTTTCGTCGGTCGCGAGCGCACTGGGTCGGCGAGAATCCTCACGGCCGAGTCGTGGTCGATGGTGGAGTCGCCCGCTTGACTCGTGAGCTCGAGCACTACAGCTACCGTGACTTGGCAGATCAGCTGGACCGCATCCAGCTCTTTAGCAGTGAATCTGCTGCCGCGCTGCACGGTCGCGGTGGCAGAGCGCGCGTGCGAGACTTGGTGCTGCGTCCGCCGGCGCGCTTTCTGCGCGCCTACCTGCTGAAGCGCGGCTTTCTCGACGGTGTGCCCGGCTTCGTCATTGCGGCTGCAACAGCCTTTCATGTCTTCATCAAGTACACCAAGCTGTGGGAGCTGCAGCATGCGTCGACTCCGCGGGTGGACGGGAGCGGGAGAAAGCAAGATGGATCGTGACCCGGCCGCGGTTGTGGCGGAGTACTTTTCTCGCATGCGCGCGCGCGACATGGCTATCGAGGAACTCTTCCATGAGGATGCCGTGCTGTTGGGGCTGGGTGCTCGAACGGCGGGTCGCGCGGCGATCGCGCAGTTCTATCGCGACGTGATCGATCGTGCGGGGCCGGTACCTCGCGCGGCGGGGCCGGTGTTGGCCAATGGATCGCGGGTCGCGGCGGAGATCCACATCGATCTGCCCGGTGGCTCGACGGTTCATGCGATCGACCTGTTCGAGGTGGACGAAGGTCGAATCCGCTCTCTGACGTACTTCATCGCCAGCCACGCAGAGGCGACTCAGACCCAGCAGGCAGTCGCCAGAGGCGACTCAGAAACCCGGCCATAGTCGCCAGCGGCGACTCAGACGGAGCCACGGTCGCCTGAGGCGACTCCGTCATTGGTCGGATCAGCGCTCTTCCTCGGTCAGCGCTACTCGCTCAACGGCGGACGAGGCCAGCCATGCATTGCGGCCATTGTGAAGTTCGACCTGCAGCCAGTCGCCACGGTCCTCGAGGATCCGGATCTCACTGCCGCCCGGCAGCGCCTCACCGAAGCGACTCGGGGCGTTGATCGAGTCGGCTGCTCTTCCAAGCGTGTCGCGCACGATCACGACGCCCTCGCGGCCGGCGTTGCGAGCTGGATCGAAGAAGAGCGACAGCAACAGCGCGAGCCAGGCAATGCCGGCTGGAATCGCAAGGTAGCGGGGTGTGGATGAGCGCCAGAAGATCGAGGCCGCGAGCAACAGCCCGGCCAGCGCGAAGCACAGGGCCGCCAGTTCTGCGCGCGCGGCACGCGGCGTGCTGCTGTGCCAGAGGAAGAAGCTGTCGAGCAGACCGGCTTCGGGTGGCGTGGGGACCCAGTCGGGCAGCAGCGCCCGGGTGTGTCTCAGGTTCTGCCGCGCACGCTCGAGACCGGGATCCAGTAGCAGTGCGCGGCGGTAGGCGAGCACCGCTGGACCGAGTCGCTCCGCCTGCAGGGCCGCATTGCCCAGGTTGGTGTAGAGCTCGGCGTTACTCGCGCCGCGCTCGATGGCGGCTGCGAAGAGCCGTTCCGCGCGGCCAAAGCCCGCTAGACGCCGATCGCGTTGCTCGCTCTCCATGGCGCTGCGGTAGCTGGAGATCGCGTCGTCGATGAGTACAGCCGCTTCATCCGGTGCGTCTGCCGCGCTGACGTCCACGAGTGAGATCGTACAGAGCAGGCAGGTCAGCCATGAGACGTGCCAGATGGATCCGATCATCGATCTCATCCGAGTGTCTCCCGCATTCTGTCGAGCAGGCTCCGAGCGCGCTCAGCGAATTGCGCATCGGCCCCGGTCGCGGTCTCACCGGCCGGGGCGTAGATCACGCTGTCACATTCGCGCACGAGGTCGTCGAGTTCAGGGCTGCGAAGCTCGGGTGCGACCGCGACGATCTCGCGCAGGGCGGCGGCGATCTGCGTCATCGCCTCGCGGCGGGGCTGTGAGCCAGCGGCCGCGATCCGCTTACGCTGCTGCCGGTAGACCTCGCGCCGTCGGCGCAGATCCGGATTCACCTCGCTGCGCCGTCGCGCCCAGAGCGCCGCCAGCAGCAGAGTGATGGAGCCGGCGTAGGCCGCGATCTGTAGCCCGGGCCTAGCGTGACTCCGCTGAAGCAGCTTCTCGCGTTTCTGCTCGAGAGAGAGATCGGCGCCCGTCAAGCTGAAGCCGCCCTGCTGCGCGCCGGTCTCCGGCGCATCCGCGTCGCCGTCGGCGCGGGCGTCGGGTGCGGACTGCGCGGCGGGGATGGGGGACACGACATCGTCCGCCGAAATGACCTCAGCCGGCCGCACGGACAGCGCGATCGGGCGCGAGCGCGTCGTTTGATACTGCTCGAGCTCGGGGTCGAACCAGGAGTAGGAGAGGGCGGGAATCTCGCTCACTGCCTCGTCGAGCACGCGCAACGACAGTCGGAAGACCTTGGCGTCGTCCGTGAGTCTGCCCGGCACCTCGCCCTCCGGCAGGTGAAAGTGCTCGGGATCGAGCTCGCCGCTCGCGCCGAAGCTCGGCAGGCTGAGACCTGCGAGATTGCCGTCCCCCCTGACGCTCAGCGTCAGTGCGATCGGGTCTCCGAGCTGCACGACGCTTCGATCGGCCGAGACCTCGAGGGAGAAGCCCTTGCCGACGGCACCGGCAAAGCTGTTCGGGCGGTCCTCGAGCGGTGCCGCGGCGACAACCAGACTGCGCGCTTCGTCCCGCGAGAAGAGCCGGCCTGTTCCCGCCGGTCGCCGGCCACCGAACAGGTCTCGCTGCCAGCGCGTGACCTCTTCGACATTCACGCTCGCCGAGCCCAGGGCGAATTCACCCGCACGAAGCGGAATCAATGTTCGTTCGGCGACGATGACGAGGAAATCGCGATTGTCGTGGCGGCGCTTCTCCACCTTCGCGGCGAGGGTGATCGTGCCCGAGCTCGTCTCGATCTCGAGGCTCTGCTCCCCGCGTCGCGGTGTCTCGTCGGCCGCGAAGTCGAAAGTGTCGTCGCGCTGAAATAGGTCACTCCGGATCGAGTAGCCGCGGATTCGGTCCTGAAGCTGTGCAGCGAGCCACCACTCGATGCGAATCGGCAGATGCTGGCCGAGGTAGACGGGCTGGTCGGGCACGAGCAGACGGATGCGCAGCCTCGGATCGAGCGGCACCTCCTCCAATCTGATCGAGTAGGGCTCTGTCCGTAGTGCCACGCCGCCCTGAGTCATGCGGAACGGGCCGACCCGGTGATCGCCGGGCTGCGAGGCGCTGAACTGATACTGGCAGGTGAAGGTCGCGGTCTCGGACTTGAGCACGCGGCCGTTGATGATTCGCACGGAGGAGCTGAAGTTGGGCACGATCCCCAGCAGACGCAGGGTTCCGCGTTCGGGCGGGTCGACTTCGCAGCTTGGCTGCGGCTCCTTTTCGAGACCAGTAGCTTGAACGTGTAGATCGATGGGAAGACCCACGTAGTACGGCTCTCGTGACACGCGCAGCTGCAGCTCGGCCGCGGCGGCCGCGCTGCCGCTGAAGAGCAGGCCGGCCGCCAGACAGAGCGACGCCAATGCGGCGAGGGCGTGGCCTCGCGATCCGCTTTTCCGCGTCACCAGTCCTTCTCCACGGGCTCGTAGCCCCGGTGAGCGCGCTCGCCCTGTCTGCGGTGTCGTTCCGCCTCTCGGTCACGCACCGACTGCAGGAGCTGCGCCGGATCACCAGCCTGCTCCTGCTGCTGCTCGGAGGGCTCGCTCTGCTCCGGCTGTGCCTGCTGCTCTTCGGACTGCTCCTGCTGCTCGCCTGGCTGCTGTTCCTGCGGTGGCTGCAGCAGGGCAAGCGCTTCGGCGAGGCGATTCACTGCGTCGTCCTGTCGCTGGCGAATCGCCTCCAGCTCCAGCGCCTCGGCCGTCAGCCCATCCGCTGCTGCTGTCATCTCCTGACCTGCCGTCAGTACCAGCTCGGAGGCTCGCGTCAGAGTCTCGCTCGCCGCCTGGGCAGCGGCTTCATCGCGGGCGATCTGGTCGCCCAGCAGCGCCGCCGGGTCCTCGAACGACTGGTCGTGCAGCGCTTGTGCCAGCTTCTCGGTAAAGGTGGCCAGCTTGCGCTGATGGCTGCCAAGGCGGCCGAGCAGGGCTTCGCCGCTCTCGGGCTGGGCTTGTGCCAGAGCAGCGGTCTGCTCTGTCTCGTCGTTCAGGTCGACTTGACGCTCACTGGTGTCACGCAGATGCTCGACGATCGAGAAGAAGAGCCGACGCAGATTCTCGAGTCCGTTGACGGCTCGCTGCACCCGTTCCCGGCTTTCAACGAGCAGATCAGGTGAGCGGGCCAGACCCGCGAGCGACTCGCTCGCGCCCTGCATGGCCGAGTCGGTGAGGGCCAGGATTCCCTCGGCCAGTGTCAGTCGCTCGAGCGCCTGCTTCTGCTCCGTCTGCTCCGCTTCCGGGTCTTCGGGGGCTGCGAGCTGCTCCTCGAGCGTGGTCCGCTCCTTTTCGAGCATCGGCGTCATGCGCTGGACCCGCTCGAGGTTCTGCTGCTGGAAGTCGCTCAGGGCTTGCGCATACTCGGCGATCTGTTCCGGATCTTCCGCTCGTGCGGGGTCGAGGAGCTCGCCGATTCGCATTTCGTCCGCGTAGGCGACCTCGATCAGGCCCTTCAGCTCGAGAAAGCGCTCCCGGGCTCGTGAGAGGGCCGTGACGGCGTCGGCCTGGGACTGTGCGACCTCCATCAATCGCTCCGCCTCGAGCGCCTGCGCGGCCTCGGAGAAGTGGCCGTGGGCCTGCTCCAGATAGGGCTGCGCCTCGGCTACGCGCTCGAGCAACGCGAGCTGCTGCGGGTCGCTCGCTTGGCCGGCTTCGCCCAGACCCGCCGTCAGGCGTGCGTCGAGTTCCTCGCAGCGCCGAGCGATCTCAGTCTGTGCTTCCCCGAGGTAGCGCGTCGTGAGCCAGGCCGGTGGTTGTACGGACTCCGATCGCTCGCTCGCGGCGGGTGTCTGAAGCGCGAGTCCGAGCCCGGCGGCCGCCAGGGCCCGGGTCTCGCCAGCGAGCTGCAACGCATCGTTGAGCAGGCTATCGAGCACGCGCACGGGGTCGAGTAGCTGATCGCGCGCGCGTTTCAGGTCCGAGAGGCCGGATGCCGCGCGCCGCCAGGCGCGCTCGGCCTGGTACTGCCGGAGCTGGCTGCGGGCTTGCCCGATGCGTTCGCGTGCGCGGTGAACGTAGTGCAGCAATCCGCTGAGCTGGGCAGTGCGCATTCGTTCTTGCGGCGTGAGATCCTCCTCGCTGCGGTCCTCGAGCGAGTCGAGTTCGCCACCAGCCAGCTCCGTGAGCCCACTGGCTTGCGACAGAATCTTGCGTTCCTCGACCGCCACCCGCTTGAACTGTACCCGCATCTTCTGCTCGATAGCCGGATCGTCGCTGCGCTGCGAGCTCTCGGCCACGGCGCGGATGGCGGCGCCCACAGTGCGCTGCGCGGCGATCAGCTCGTCGAGCTGCGTGGCGATATCGCCCGGCTCTCGCTGAGCGAGAGAATCGGCCAGGGCCAGGGCCCGCTTCAGCACGATCTCGAGATTGCCTCGCGCCTGGTCGTTGGACGGCCTCAATGCGACCGCTTCGCGGAACCAATCCGCCGATCGCTCGAGCGCGGCCAGCGCGCTCTGGGGGTCTTCCTGCAGGCTCTGCTCGGCGCGTTCCACCTCGACCCAGCCCAGATTGTATGTGGCGCGAAAACGCACCTCGCCATCGCTGCGGGCTCCGCGCCGGGCGGCTTCGAAGAGTCGCTCGGCATCGTCGAGGGCGGCCTCCTGCAATGTCGCCAGCCCGCGGTTGAAGGCCTCGCGTGCATCCCCGGGCAGCTCGAGTCGCGGTCGTCCCTCCCCCTCCTCCCCCTCGCTCCCCACGTTCTCGTCGCTCGCCGGTGCCGCAGTCTCGCTCGGCTCGGCCGGCGGCGACTGGGCCAGACTCTCCCCGGCTGTGGCGAGAGGCAGAGCGACCAGCAGAGCGGCCAGGAGGCGCGTTCGCGAGGCCTGGCTCGCGGCGCTGGCCAGCAGTGCCAGCAGCGCCAGCAGGATGGGCCACTGGAAGCCATCCTTGCGAACCGTCTTCCCCCGTTCTTCGCCGCTCGCACGCATCAGCGGCCGAATGTGGGCTTCGAAGATCGATTCAAGATCCAGCACGCCGGTGCCGGCGGGCACGTAGACGCCCTCGCTGGTCATGGCCAGCTCGCGCAGCAGGTCGCCGTCCAGCCGGCTCACGACCGGCCGCCCGTCCGCATCTCGCAGGGTCGCACGTGCCCCGGTCTCGGGATCGGTCAGCCTGATTTCGCTGCCGTCCTCGTCGCCAAATCCGATCGCCAAGATGTGGACGCCACGTTCGGCCGCGCGTTCGGCGGCGTCCAGCGCGAAGGAGTCGTGGTCTTCGCCGTCCGTGATGAGCAGGATCACCCGCGAGAGGTCTCCGCTGTCGCCGAAGCCGTCGACTGCCTTGCGGATCGGCTCCTCGAGGCGCGTGCCACCGCGGCGCACGCTGCCGGCGTGAACGCCGTCGAGCACGAGCCGCAGGAAGCCGAAGTCGGGCGTGAGCGGGCACAGCACGCTCGCCCGGCCCGCGAATGCGATCAGCCCAACCTGATCTCCGGCCAGGTAGGGCAGTAGATCTCGGATCTCCGCCTTGGCCCGCTCGAGGCGGTTGGGCGCCACGTCCTCCGCCAACATCGACTTGGAGACGTCCAGCGCAATCATGATCTCCGCCCCGACACGCGGAGTGGTCACGAAGTCCACGCCCCATTGCGGGCGCATCAGAGCCAACACCAGCGAGAACCCGGACAGGCCGAGCAGGGCGAGGCGGAGCCAACGGCGCACCCGGGTTGGGGAGGAGACCAGGCTCGCCTGCAGCGCCGGCTCGACGAAGCGCTCCAGCGCCCGTCCGCTGCGCCGTTCGAGCCAGACGAGTGTGGCGAGGACGAGCAGAACGCCCCAGACGGCGTGCGCCCACTGCGGCTCGGCAAAGTGCAGCTCGCTCACGGCAGCCTCCGCAGGAAGCTCTGGCTGGCAAGCGCGGCGGCGAGAATCAGCGCCAGGCCGGTCGAGGCAAAGACCGCGTAGCGCTCGTCGTATTGCATGTATCGGATCTCGACGATTTCGCTGCGCTCGAGTGAGTCTATCTCCTGGTAGACCTCTTGCAGCACCGCGGCGTTCTCCGCGTGGAAATAGCGTCCACCGGTGCGCTGGGCGATGTCCTGGAGGGCTCGCTCGTCGAGTTCGACGAAGGCCTGTCGCAGCACGGTGTGTCCTCGCCATTCCGCTGGGAAGGGCGCGTAGCCTGTCTTGCCGGCGCCGACGGTGTAGACCTTGATATTGTGTGCAGCCGCCAGATCGGCCGCCTGGCTGGGCGAGATGTCGCCTGCGTTGCTCACCCCATCACTCAGTACGATTGCGACCTTGCTCTTGGCGGAATGTCGCCGCAACCGCTCCACAGCCAACGCCAGGCCCTCGCCGACAGCCGTTCCGTCTTCACTGCGCTCGCTCACGATCTCGACGGCGTCGAGGATGGCGGTCAGGTTCGCGTGGTCGAGGGTAAGGGGCGCGATGCTGTCGGCCCAGCGTGCGAAGGCCACCAGGCCAATGAGATCGTCGGGTCGGGCGCGTTCGCCGTTGTCACTGACGAGAAACCTGCGCAGAACGCCTTTGAGCGCCTGGAGCCGATCGATGCTCTGATCCGCTTGCACGAAGTCTCTTGCGTGCATGGAGCCCGAGCGGTCCACAACCAGCATGATGGCGATGCCCTCACGGTGGATCTTGCTGCTCCGATCGCCGGTACGCGGCCCCGCCAGCGCGATCGCCAGAGCCAGGCTGGCGAGCGCCAGGCAGAGCGCGGGCAAGGGCAGCAGGCGCACGCGCCAAGACGAGGGGGCGCCCGAGAGGAGCCCCAGGCTCGAGTACTTGACCACCGAGGGTGCACGCGACGCCAGCGCGTAGACCAGCGGCGCGAGCAGGCCGAACGCCAGGAAGATGGGGTCGCGAAACTCGAATCCGCCCATTCTCGCTAGACCTCCATCGCCTGTGGCGTGCCGGTCGCCGCGACGAGTTCGATCCGCGTTTCCTCGAGGAAGCGCGCTGCCGCATCGATGGCCTCGTCAATCGCCTTGGGTGATGGGATATGGTGCGCGAACTTCACCAGATCGGACTGACGCAGGAAGTCGCGCAGCAGGTCCTGATGGGCCTTCGTCAGATCGGGCGATCCACTCACCAGCTCAAGGAAACGTTCGGTGGTGAGCTCGGGCGAGCGAACCGCGAAGCGCCGTTCGAGGTAGCGACGCACGATACCCGAGAGTTCGACGAAGAAGGGGTTGGCCTGTTCGGGCCTCGGGCGCCGTGCGGCAAGCAGCGCGTCGAGCTCGGAACGCGCGACTTCGTAGGCGCTTCGTA
Organism: Deltaproteobacteria bacterium; assembly: GCA_029261835.1. Classification (GTDB taxonomy): domain Bacteria; phylum Myxococcota_A; class UBA9160; order UBA9160; family UBA4427; genus JAJDAO01. The sequence goes on from JAJDAO010000073.1 coordinate 131,471, forward strand.
CGCTTCGGCGCTCTCGCCAGCGAAGCCAGAAGCGGTAGACGAAGGGTGAGACCGCGATGGCGAGCAGTGCCAGTCCGAGAAGCCACCGCCAGGGGCTCGTGACGCGCGACCCCAGCGGTGCGAGTTCGCCCATCGGCGGGCTGAGATCTGCCGAAGCCGCGTCTGGCACCAGCGAGGCGACCTCGAAAGCCATCGGCTCCGTCAGCAGCTCGTAGGCGTCCTGGCCCTCGGGTGCCGGGTCTCGGCCGGGCCTGCGATCGACGAACTCGATCAGGATCGAGGGAAGCGTGTGCGAGCCGGAGATCGGCGCCCGTAGCGTGTAGCGTTGGCTGAAGAGGGTTCGACCCTGGTCGTCCAGCTGTTCGCGGGGTGCGAAGTCCATGATTGAGAAGCGATCGAGCGCCTCGCCGAACTCCGGCATCAGCACCTCGACGCCATCTTCAGCGATGACTTCGATCAGGAGTGTCATCGGGTCGCCGATGACCGGTGAGTCCGGCTCGAGCCGCACGCGGGCGGCGACAGGGCCGAACTCCGCGGTCGTTTCCAGCGCGAACACGCACGGCGCGGTGAGGAGCTGAAGCGGCAGCAGCGCCAGGACGACCCGGCAGGCGTGCTCGAGACGGGCCCTGCTCAACGCCGAAACCTCCGCTCACGTGCGCGAAAGAAGCGAACCAGCGGGTCCACCACCGAGCCGGCCGCGTCGATGTGGATCAAGTCGATCCCCGCAGAGGCCAGCCGGCGGCGAAGTCCTTCGACCCGTTCTCGCGCTTGCTCCCGGACGGCCGACCGGAAGGCGGCCGAGCCCGCGTCCACGACCTGCCGCCGGCCGCTCTCGGCGTCTTCCAAGCTGATCAGCCCGATGTCGGCCATCTCGAGCTCTCGCGGGTCGGTCACGAGCACGGCCACGACATCGTGCTTGCGATTGGCAGCGCGCAGCGCCCGCTCGTATCCGTCGTCGATGAAGTCGCTCACCACGAAGCAGACCGTCCGCCGCTTGTTGATCGAGAGGAAGAACTCCATCGCACGAGCGATATCAGTCGCCTGACGATCGGGCCGGAGAGTCCTGCGCCCCGGCAGTTGGAGCCAGCGCCGAAGGCCGCTGGTGGCCGTTCGAGCACTCTCGTTCTCCCCCTGATGGGTCAGGACTTCGCGAACCACGCGCAGGGCATGTCTCTGCCCCTTTCGCGGCGGAATATACTGTTCGATACCGCCGTGGAAGAGCAGCAGCCCCACCTTGTCGTCGTTGCGCGTCGCCGAGAAGCCGAGCAGTGCGCAGAGCTCGGCGGCGCACTCACGCTTGGAACGCTGGCCGGAGCCGAAGTCTTGCGAGGCCGATACGTCCGCCATCAACATCAGCGTGAGCTGGCGCTCCTCGACGTAGCGCTTGACGAAGGGCTCGCCCATGCGCGCCGTGACGTTCCAATCGATGCTGCGGATATCGTCGCCCGCCGTGTAGGGGCGGACCTCGTCGAATTCGATGCCGCTGCCCTTGAAGACAGAGACGTATTCCCCCGCCAGCACATCCGCCACCTGGCGTCCGGTGCGCACCTGGATCTCACGGACCCGGCGCATGATCTCCTTGGGCAGCATGCGTGCGCTCTCAGGGGACCAGCAGAGTGTCCATGATCTTCTGGATGATGTCTTCCGCCGACATGCCCTCGGCCTCCGCTTCGTAGCTCACCGCCACTCGGTGGCGCAGCACGTCCCGTGCCATGCTTTGGATGTCGTGCGGCGTGACGTAGTTCCGGCCCTGGAGAAGGGCGTGGGCCTTGGACGCACGCATCAGCGCGATGCTGGCACGCGGGCTGGCTCCGTGCTCGATCAGCCCGTCGAGCTGCGGCAGCCCCGCCGCGCCCGGCTCGCGCGTAGCCCGCACGAGGTCGACGATGTAGTTACGCGCCTTCTCGTCGACGAAGAGCTGCTCCACTGTCCGGCGAGCCGACAAGATGGCGTCGGCGTTCGTGACCGGCGCAATCTCCGGTATTGGCTGACCGCTGGCCATGCGGTCGAGGATACGGCGTTCCTCCTCCTGGCTCGGGTAGCCGACCTTCAGCTTGAGCATGAAGCGATCCACCTGGGCCTCGGGCAGCGGGTAGGTCCCCTCCTGTTCGATGGGATTCTGGGTTGCGAGAACCAGGAAGGGCTCCTGCATGCCGAAGCTCTCACCGCCGATCGTCACCTGCCGTTCCTGCATGGCCTCGAGGAGCGCGGCCTGCACTTTGGCCGGGGCGCGGTTGATCTCGTCTGCCAGCACGAGATTCGAGAAGATGGGTCCCCGCTTGATGCTGAATGTCGCGTCGCTGGGGTTGAAGATCTGCGTTCCAATCACGTCGGCCGGCAGCATGTCCGGTGTGAACTGGATGCGGGAGAAGCCGGTATCGATGGCGCGTGCCAGCGATTGCACCGCCAGTGTCTTGGCAAGCCCCGGCAGCCCCTCGAGCAGCACGTGTCCGCCGCACAGCAGTCCGATCAGCAGCCCCTCGACCATGCCCTCCTGCCCCACCAGGACCTTGCCGATCTCGCTCTGTAGCGAGCTCCCGAGCCGCATCTGCTGCTCATCGATTTGAGTTTCAGCGATTCCTTCCGCCATCACCTCGTCCTCTCCTGTCTCTCGTTCCGAGCCCATCGCCAGGCACTCCTGCGACGCGGGGGGGGGTATTCTAGGTGTCCGCCTCACTGGCTTCCAGCGCCCAACCGAATGGTCACCCCAGTGCCGGCCGCGGTGTTCCGCAGGGGCGCACGCGAGGTCTCGCTTAGGGACGCCGGCTGGCGAGAGGTCGTTCGACGACCCGCGTTGTCGCCGGGTATTCCTCTGCTCGGTGATCGCACCGGAGAGGGTATGATTCCGCACGCCGACGAAATCCGCTCCTGACTGGGAGTAGGCCGTGAAGCTGCCGCAGGTCCCAGCCATATCTCTCCGGGTCATCGAGATCGGGGCCGTCGCCGCGGCCTATTACGCCACGGCCCGGCTCGGGCAGCTGGTGGCGATACCGCCCGGCAACATCACGGCCGTCTGGCTGCCGTCGGGAATCATGCTCGCGGCGGTTCTGATCCGCGGCTACCACGTCTGGCCCGGCATCTGGCTTGGCGCCTTCATCGGCAATGTCTGGTCGTATTTCGACCCGACCTCGGTCGCCAGCGTGGCCGCCTGTCTGTTCAGCGGAGCAGCCAACGGCACCGGCGACTCTTTGTGCTCGGTGGGCGGTGCATACTTGATTCGCTGAGCGACGGGACGCGAGCGAGATCCATTCGGCCGCGTCGACCACGTCGCCTGGTTCATCGCCTACGGCGCCTTGCTGGGTCCCGGCGTGAGCGCGTTCTTCGGCGTGACCTCTCTCTGCCTGGCCGGCCTCATCCGATGGTCCACCTACGGGACCTCGAGCCTCACGTGGTGGACCGGAGACGACGTGGGGGTGCTCGTGCTCTCACCGCTCATACTGGCGATGATGTCCGAGCAGAATCACGGCGGGACACCGAGGCGTTTCACCGAGTACGCGGCTTTCTGGGGGCTGTTGCTGGGAACGACTGTATTTTGTTTGTACTTCTGGGGCGCCCGACGGGGATCAATCTGCCTCTCTTCTTCGTTGCGCCGATCGTAGTGTGGGCGGCGTTTCGGCTCGGCCAGCGGACGGTATTCTCGGCGATCGCGGCGGTGTCTGGAATGGTGATCGCTGCCACGGCGGTTGCCCGGGGCCCGTTCGCCGAACACGATCTCAACCGATCTCTGCTGGAGCTGCAGCTCTTCGTCGCCGCTTTCGCGATCATGACCGTCATCTTGAACGCGGTCATTCGCGAGCGCAGACGGGCCGAGGAAGAGCTACGACGCTACCACGAGAATCTCGAGGACTTGGTGGCGCTGCGAACTCGAGAGCTCGAGGAGTCGCGGGAGAGGAACGCGCTCTCCCAGCGCCTGGCATCGCTGGGGACACCGGCCGCTGGCGTGGCGCACCAGATCAACAATCCTCTCGGAGCGATCCTCAACGGCGCCGAACTCGCGCTGATCTGCGAAGGAGAATCCGATTCTCAAGCTCTCTGGAAGCGGAAACTCGACGATCATGTGCAGCAGGCGAAGCGCTGCAAGAGAATCATACGCAGTCTGCTGCAGTTCTCTCGAGGCGAGCGGGCGGATCGCTGGGGCAGCGATGTCAACGAAGTCGTGGAGCGTGCTTGCCAACTGACGCACACCTACGCTGCGGAGAACAACGCCACGATCCAGTGCAAGCCGTCCGGACGATCGCTGCCAGTCTGGATGAGTCCGATTGAGATCGAGCAAGTCCTGGTGAACGTGATTCGCAATGCCGTCGAGTCCCATCCGAGTGGAGCACGAATAGAAGTGCGAAGCCTGCGCCGCGAGAGCTGCGTACGAGTCGAAGTGGAAGACGACGGAAGGGGCATCCAGCCCGATGCACTGGCGCACGTCTTCGATTTGTTCCACACGACGCGATTGGCAGAGGGTGGTACCGGGCTGGGGTTGAGTGTGGCGCACGGCATTGTCACGGACCACGGCGGCACGATCGAAGTAGAGAGCGAGCCGGGTTCGGGATCCACGGCTGCGGTGGAGCTGCCGTTGGACGAGCGGGCGGAGTCGGATTGAGCGGTGCAGCCGCTAGTGGCGTTGACTCAGAAGCGCTGGATTTCGCGCCAGACTTCATCGAGTGGGCGTCTCAGGCCGCGAGCCAGGTAGATAGCCTGGTCGTTTTCGACAGCGTACTGTGTTCTCACGCGCTCGCGTTCCTCGACCTCGTCAAAATACTCCAGCAGGGTTTCGCGTTCGCCGAGGCCGACCACGATGAATGTCCCGACCGGCCCATCGACCGGTCCCCAGTACCAGTAGCTGTGGAGCGGCGAGATCGCGCTGGGAAGTCCGTGGCCGGCGCCGAAGTAGTCCACCGCACCCGCCTCGCCCCAGTTCCCGCAGAGGATCCGCGTGCGGGCACGCTCCTCCTCCGGCAGGCTCTCGTATACCCCGGCGATGCCGCGGACGAGCTCTTCCCAGCCGAAGCGATCGGCCAGGTGCTGGGGCATGGGGGTCTGGTCTCGCGCAATATAGGCAGGCGGCGCCACGCCCAGGAATTCGACGTAACGCACGTACGACGGAGGTGAAAGAATCGGCATGACGCCCGCAGCGAATACCGCGCCCGCCAGCAAGAGGAGCGACAGCACGGCCGGTCTCGCCCAGCGTCCCCACGTCGCCGAGTCGAGCCCGCGTTCGAGCGCGATCGCCCCGGCGCCCAGCGCGATCGGGTAGACCGGCGTGACGTAGTAGTCCTTGCCCTCTTGGAGCATGAAGACGGCGAATACCGTCACGAAGATGAATCCGAGAATGCGGAAGGGTCGCATCGAAGCAGAGAAGAAGAGGTAGAGGGTTCCGGCCAGCCACAGTGGGAAGTTGACCGGGTGATGCGTCAAGACCTGGTTGGCGATGAACTGAAACGGCGGAATCGAGGGCGCCCGGGTATTCGCGGCCTGAGCGAACTTCAGGAATGGCCAATCGTGCTCGACCTCCCAGAGCAGATGCGGCAGAAAAATCAGCGCCGCCAGCGCAGCGCCCGCGTAGAGCCAGGGGCTCAGGAAGAAACGACGATGGCGGGTAGCGGCGAGGCCGAGGACGACGGACAAGCCAAAGATGCCGGATCCGAGCTTGTTCAAGAGAGCGAGTCCGGCGATGGCACCGAACGCGACCCACCAGCGCGCATCGCCGGTCTTCACGAGCCTGACCAGCACGTGGATTTCCAGCAGCCAGAAGAGCTGCTCGAAGGCATTCATCGAGAAGAACGTGGACATGACGAGGAAGTTCGGTGCGATCAGTGTGGCCAACGCCGTGAGTACCTGGGCGAACCGTCGCCCGCCCAGCTCGCGTGCGAGCAGACCGGACAGAAAGACGACCGCAGCTCCGCAGAGAACGGGCAGGAGTCGGATTGCAAATAGCGAATCACCGAGCGCCGCGATCACACCCGCCAGGGCTCCGATCGAGAACGGCGGGTGATCGACGTAACCCCAAGCCAGGTGTCGAGCACAGGCGAGGTAGTAGAGCTCATCGCGAAACACGCCATAGCGACCAGTCAGCGCGAAATGAAAGCCGATCTTGGCGAGTGCGATCGCGGCCAAGATCGTGTGGTCACGAGTCCAGAAGCCAAGTCGAGTCCCGGCGCCGCGCTTGGCGGCATCGTCAGGCTTATGATCGCTTTGCAGGTGCGAGGCCATGAGGAGCTTCCCAGGGAGCGAGAGAACGGGATTCCTCGAAGGCCGCGCGACCGCCACCGCCGTGATCGTCTCCGGAATCCGGTACTGATGAGTGGTTCTCTCATCGCAATCGGTTCCGGGTAGCCGACGTCAGCCGTTCCCACGGATCGGCTCGGGCCGCATGCCAAGGGCCGCGGCAAGGGAGAGGGCGGAGAGGAGAGCTCCGGCCAGGAAAGCCTGGCCGAGGGCTTCTCCGGTGTCGCTTCCACCATAGACGAGTGTGAGCAGGGTGATGCCCATCGCCGCTCCGGCCTGACTGGTGAGCCGACTGGCGGCCGAGGCCATGCCGAGATCGCGTCGTGGTACCGAATTCGAGATCGAAGAGGTGAGAGAGGGGAGGGCGAGGCCGTGTCCCATGCCCTGCAGGATCAGTGCGACGCAGACGCCGAAGAGTGTTCCGTCGTACACCGACCAGGCCATCAAACAGAGCGAAACGGTCATCACGGCCGAGCCGACAACCGCCGCCCCGCGCTCACCGATGCGCGTGCCCAGCGTCCCACCGGCGGGCGACGACACAGTGAGTGTGAGCGTGCGAAGCAGCATGATTGCGGCCGCGACGGAGATCGAGAAGCCGAAAATCCTGAGCAGTACGAAAGGAGCGATGACGAATGCCCCCATGTAGGCTGCGGCCATGAAGCCATTCGACAGGATCGGCGCCGTGAAGTTGCGGCGTGAGAAGAACTCGAGCGGCAGCAGCGGCTCTCGAGCGCGGCGCTCGATCGCGACGAAGCCGATCGTCCCAAGTACGCTCGTGAGTGCGCCAGCGAGAACCCAGGGCGACGCGAGCCCCAACTCGCGCACACGTCCCAAGACGAACATGAAGCCCGCCACCGCGAGGGCGAGGCTGGCCCCGCCGAGGAGATCGAAGCGTACGCGCTGTTTCGGCGTCTCGCGCAGGACCGCGGCCGCCAGAGCGAGTGCCAGTGCAGAGAGCACCGCCTGCAGCACGAAGACGATGCGCCATCCCAGCCAGTCCACCAACGGACCGCCGAGGATCAGGCCGAGGGCCGGAGCGGCGGCGCCCGTCATGGACCACCAGCCCATGGCTTTGACTCGTTCCTCCGGTTCGTACACGCTGAAGATGAGGGCCATCGATGTAGGCTGAGTGGCGGCGCCCATGACCGAAGCCAACGTTCGCAACGCGATCAGCGATAGCGGACTCCAGGCGAAGGCGGTCAAGACGGCTACCGCGGTGGCTCCGCAGAAGCCCAGCAGGAAGATACGTCGGTGTCCGTGCAGATCGCCGAGCTTTCCGAGCAGCGGCAGGGCCACAGCGGATAGCAGCATGGGGGCCGAGATCACCCACGCGATGGTCGTCTCACTGGTGCGGAACTCCTGCGCGATGGTGCCTAGCGAGACAGTGAGGATCGTGATCGGAAAAGTGGTGGCGAACATGCCGGCCAGCGCCGCCAGCAGCACCCAGGTTGGGTATCGCCCGCGTCTCTCGAGATCTCCGATCAGCCGCGCGCGCCAGCCCGCGATCTCGAGCGCAGGCGGTGGCGCGTCACGCGGACCTGGGTCAGCGGCAGGTGTACTGGAGGTCGGCATCGGAGCAGGAGAGGATAGCGTCGTTGCTGCCTAGCGGCGTGTGTCTGCGATTGCGAGCCCCGACGTGGTCTGGCGAGCAACTCTCGATTTCGGCGAGATGCGCCGTGCGCACATCGCACGCCATGGGGCCGTCGGACTGATACCATCTCGCCGTGACGCTATTTCGCCCGTGCATAGACCTCCATGAGGGCAAGGTGAAGCAGATCGTCGGCTCGAGTCTGTGCGATGATGGACTCGGGCTGGAGACGAACTTCGTCGCCGAACAGGACTCGGCCTGGTTCGCACACCGTTATCGCGAAGACGGTGTGCGGGGTGGGCACGTGATCAAGCTGGGGCCGGGCAACGACACGGCAGCTCGGCGAGCGCTGGCGGCCTGGCCGGGTGGACTGCAGATCGGCGGGGGGATCAGCCTCGACGACGCGGAGACGTGGCTCGCGGCCGGCGCGAGTCAGTTGATCGTCACCAGCTGGCTCTTCGTCGATGGTGAGATCTCGATGCAGCGTGTAGAGCAGCTCTCGGCGTGCGTCGGTCGCGAGCGTCTCGTGATCGACCTGAGCTGCCGCCGCCACGGCGACGGCTGGCTCGTGGCCACGGACCGCTGGCAGACACTGACGAAGACCGAGGTTGGCCCTCGCATACTGGAGCGCCTAGCGCGACACTGCAGCGAGTTCCTCGTCCACGCCGCCGATGTCGAGGGCCGCTGTGCGGGGATCGACGCCGAGCTGGTTCAGCTGCTCGCGAGTGGCTCGCCGATTCCCTGTACCTACGCCGGGGGAGCGCGGCACATCGACGATTTGAATCGCGTCGCCGAGTTGAGTGGCGGCCGGGTGGATCTCACCTTCGGCAGCGCCCTCGATCTCTTCGGGGGAAGACTCGTAGCCTACGCGGACTGTGTCAGCTGGAATCGGGCACAGGAGAGCTGATCCTGTGTTTCCGATCAAGGACGAAAACCCGCACTACCTGACACCGCTGGTCACGATCGGCCTGATCGCCGTGAATCTGGCCATGTGGGTACTCGTGCAGGGGATGGGGAGTCCGATGCTGCTCGCGTCGTCGCTGTGCGAGCAGGGACTCATCGCCGGAGATCTGCTCGGACGCGTTCCAGAGGGTCTATCGGTGGCGCTGGGTCGCGGTCTGTACTGCGTGATGTCGGGGCAGGGCGCGGTGTCGACGTTGCTCACGCACATGTTCCTGCACGGGGGCTGGCTGCACCTGCTCGGGAATCTCTGGTTCCTCTGGATCTTCGGCAACAACGTCGAGGATTCGATGGGTCACACCCGCTTCCTGATCTTCTATCTGCTCTGCGGTCTGGTGGCGGCCTTTCTGCAGATCTGGTCCGCCCCGGACTCGCGGATTCCGATGGTCGGTGCGTCGGGCGCGATCGGCGGTGTGATGGGTGCCTACGTCATGCTCTACCCGCGTGTGCGGGTTCACATGCTGGTCTGGTTCGGCTTCTATGTCACGAGAATACCCGTGCCGGCCTATTTCATGCTCGGTTACTGGTTCCTGCTGCAGCTCGTGGGCGGCGCGACAAGCCTGGGGAGCAGCGAGGGCGGGGTTGCGTTCTGGGCGCATGTGGGCGGCTTCGCCGCCGGGGCGCTGCTCGTCTTTCTCTTTCGCAACCCCAAGCTGCTCGCACGCCATCCGTTCTACGGATGGCGGCGGCGCGTTCGTTAGATTGGGGCCGCTGACGGATCTCCGATGCCGTCGACCGCGGAGGCGAACGTCCCGCCCTCTACCTGCTGGTGGGCTAGAATCGGCGGCCCATGTCGATTCGAGCCGTAATCTTCGATCTCTTCGATACGCTCGTCGACCTCCCGATGGAGAATGTCTCGTATCGGGAATTCCGCGGCAGGCGGATACCGAGTGTGATCTTCGATGTCCACGCGGCCCTGTGCGAGCGGGTTGATGTGGAGTTCGAGCGCTTCGCCCTCACGATGCGCGAGGTCGACCACGAGTTTCGACGATCTCACTACGAGCAGGGTCTCGAACTCTCGACGCGGGATCGCTTTGCGCGCTTGATCGAGCGCTTGCAAGTCGACGGCTCCGATCTTCCGGACGTGCTGACGGCCACCTACATGGCACACGTAAGTCGTCACGTAGAGTTCGTCGAGCATCACTGCGAGGTCCTGGCGAGCCTGCACGAGCACGCCCGAATCGGTTTGTGCTCCAACTTCACGCATGCGGCGACGGCGGTCGGCATTCTAGAGCAGGCTGCTCTGCGACAGCACTTCGACGCGTTGGTGATCTCCGAGCAAGTGGGTGTCCGCAAGCCGAGACCCGAGATCTTCCAGGCCGCACTGCACGCGCTCGACGTCCCACCGGCCGAGGTCGTGCACGTCGGCGACAGCCTGCGAGCGGATATCGGCGGTGCGGCCGCACTCGGAATACGCACCGTCTGGGTCACGCGGCGGGTGCCCGATCCCTCCCGGGCACTGGGAGAGTACGAAGGACCGGCGCCGGACTGGCAGGTCGCCGACCTCGTAGAGCTGCCGCCACTGATGCGGGCCGTCGGTGTGAGCTGATGAATCTGATACTGCTCTTTCCCGAGGACTACAGCGGCGACGGCCGACGCGTGCGGCTGTCGGGGCGTCGCTGTGAGCACGTGCTCGCGGTTCATCGCGCGGAGCTCGGTGACGAGCTCTGTGTCGGGCTGCTCGGGGGACGGGTCGGGCGTGGCCAGATCGTATCCATCGAGCCGGGCTCGATCGAAATGGAGGTGCGGCTCGATCTCGAGCCTCCGCCTCCGCTGCCCGCCACATTGGTGCTCGCTCTGCCGCGCCCGCCCGTTCTCAGGCGCGTGCTGATCTCCGCGACTTCCATGGGGGTGAAGCGGATCGTTCTGGTCAATGCCCGGCGCGTCGAGAAGAGCTTCTGGCAAAGTCACGCGCTCGGAAAGGAGGCGCTAGTCGCGCAGCTCTTCCTGGGTCTCGAGCAGGCTCGCGACACGCTGCTTCCCGAGGTCTGGCAGCGCCCGCGTTTCCGTCCGTTCGTCGAGGATGAGCTGCCCGGACTCGTCCAGGGGACTCGGCCGCTCGTCGCGCATCCCGCCGCTGATGCCGCCTGCCCGCGCGGGCTTCGGCAACCCGTCGTGCTCGCGATTGGACCCGAAGGCGGCTGGACCCACCACGAGCTTGCCGAACTCGGCGCCTGCGGCTTCTCGCCAGTGGGTCTCGGCGCGCGCGCTCTGCGCGTCGAGACCGCGGTCCCCGCCCTGCTCGCCCGCCTCTTTTGACGATGGCTGCTCGCTGGGCAGTCCTCCCGAGGTGGGGTCGGCCCCGCTGACTACCAGGGCGAAGTGGTAGGCGAAGAGCAGCGCGTAGACGCCGGCCAGGGACCAGAGCCCCAGTCGTGCCAGTCGGAAGTTCTTGTGCACGATCAGGAAGACCAGCCAGAAGCCGACGACGAAGCACTTCTGAATCAGGAAGGCGTGCTCGCCCAGCTGGAGTAGCCAGTCCATCACGGGATTGCCTTCTGAACCGCCGCGGCCGAGCCAGAGCAGAGTGAAGAGAGCGTCGAAGATGTTGAGAGCGAAGATGCCGACCAGCAGAAGGACGTCGCCACGGCGGAAGACATCAACGTAGATGTCGCGATCTTCGCCCGTGCGCCGACCATGTCCTCGTCGATGCGGCCCGAACACACCACCCCAGAACGGCGTGGGCACGCTTCGCCGGTCGGCCGCCGCACGGCGATCCACTTCCGGCCAGCCCCTCCCCTCGGGTGTCAAGGTGTTGGCCTTCTCGTTGCTCTCTTCGCCTTCGGGCCCCGGAATGGGCCCGGTCTCGCGGCACTTCAAGGCGGTCGACTCCTCGTTCGGCACGCAGACAAGGCTACGCCTGTCTTCTATCGGCCGAGAGGGTGCTTTTCCACAGCGGAAGTCCCACGGGCCCTGGGCTCGCCTCCCCGAGGAGCGGCACGGCTGCTCCTCGGGGTGATCCCAGCGCCGGAAGGCCGGTGTCGCTGCGCCTCAGGTCGCTTCGAAGAGCGAGGCGAGTCCCTGTCCGCCGCCGATGCACATCGTCACGATGCCGTAGCGCTTGCCGCCCCTCTTGAGCTGGCGCAGGAGCAGGCCGGTCATGCGTGAGCCCGTCATTCCGAACGGGTGGCCGATCGAGACCGAGCCGCCGCTCGGGTTGAGCTTCTCGTTGGGAATCTGGAGTTGCCGCTGGCAGTAGAGGAGCTGAGAGGCGAATGCCTCGTTGAGCTCGATGATGTCGATGTCGTCCATCGTGAGTCCGTGGCGCTTCAGCAGCTTCGGCACGGCGAAGACGGGTCCGATGCCCATCTCCTCCGGGCCGCAGCCCGCGACTGCCGTGCCGCGATAGATGCCGAGCGGCTCGACCCCGAGCTCCTTGGCCTTGTCCGAGGACATCAGCAGAGTCGCGGAGGCGCCATCCGAGAGCTGTGAGGCATTGCCGGCCGTTACAGTCCCCCCCTCCTCAGCCGTCTTGAAGACGGGCTTGAGCGCCGAAAGGCCTTCGAGCGTGGTGGAGGGACGGTTGCACTCGTCGCGGTCTACGGTGAAAGACTCCTCGTAGGGCTCCTGATCCTTCTTTATGACCTTCCGCGTGACCTTCAAGGGGGCGATTTCTTCCGCGACCCAGCCCTTCTCCACTGCCGCCGCATATCGCTGCTGACTCTGGAGGGCGTATTCATCCTGAGCTTCGCGTGTCACGTCGTAGCGCTCGGCCACGATCTCGGCTGTGACGCCCATCGGGTAGTAGAGCCCCGGGAAGCGCTTGCGGGCGGCTTCGTTGGCGAGCCGAGTGGTGTTCTGGCTGCCGTCCTGCATCATCGTGATCGTCTCGACGCCGGCCCCAATTGCGACCTCAGCCCCTTCATTGATGATGGCGTGCGCCGCCATCATGATGGCCTGCGAGCCGGATGAGCAGAAGCGGTTCACCGTGGTCCCGCTCACTTCCTTGGGGAAGCCCGCCGCCATGGCGGCAATACGCCCCACGTTCATTCCCTGGCAGCCTTCCGGAAAGCCAGTGCCGACGATCACGTCTTCGATGTCGGCCGGGTCGAGATTGGCCGTGCGATCGACGACCGACTTCAGCGTGTGGGCGAGGTAGTCGACCGGCTCGGTGATATTGAACGAGCCGCGGTTGGCCTTGGTAAGGCCGGTACGCAAGCTTTCGACGATGACGGCTTCTCGAGCCATGAGGTCCTCCGGAGGGTGGTTTAGGGGGTGATTGCGGCGGCTAAGCATAACGCGTCCCGCGGCGACCGCTGCGGGACGACGCGCGTTGCGTGAGGCGCCGCCGCCGACACCGCAATAAGGACTCCTGGTCAGGCAACCTGTCTTGTCGTGCCCGGCGCAGTTCTGTGAGCCCTTCTTCAGGCGCGCTTCGCGGCACCCGTCACAACAGTGCTGGACGGCGGTCGAACCACGGCCGAGCCTGCTCGAGCTGGGACGCCAGACGCAGTAGGCCGGCTTCATCACCCAGCCGCCCCGCGAATTGTATGCCGATGGGCAGCCCACTCCCGCTCCAGCAAAGCGGTACCGAGATGGCGGGATGGCCCGAGGCATTGAAGAGCTGCGTGTATCCCACCGAGGTCGTGACCGCTCTAGCGAACTCCTCGAAGTCGGGATTGGAGAGCGAAAGCGTACCGATCCTGCTCGGTGGCGCGGCCATGGTCGGAGTCAATAGAACGTCGTAATCCTGCAGGAAACGCTCCACCTGACGTCCGACGGCGTGGATCGTCCGGATGGAGCGCGCGTAATCAGTCGCTCCACGGTTGCGTATCGCCTCCGTCATCGTGAACGTAAAGGATTCGACATCCTCTGCCGTGAAGGGCCGGCCGATCACGGCGGAGTGATCTTCGAGGGTCGACAACAGGTTGGCGGCCATGATGGACTGGCTGGCGAAGCCCAGGCTCTCGACGTCGACTCGCAGGTTCGCCTCTTCGACCCGATGGCCCAGCTCTTCACATAGTCTGGCCGCATCTTCGACGGCCGCTCGGCAGTCCGCGTGGGTCGGTGTCCCATTGAAGGTCTCCCGCAGCAGCGCGATGCGCAGGGCGCCCGGGTCGGCACCGACCTCCTCCAAGTACGGGCGCGTATTGCGCGGCGCACAGTAGGGTGCGCCCAGGTCTGGGCCCGCAGTGACGTCGAGCAGCGCAGCGCTGTCGCGTACGGAGCGGCTGACGGCGTGCATCGTGCTCATTCCGCTCCAGCCCTCACCCGCGTCCGGGCCGAATGGCATGCGTCCGCGTGTGGGCTTCAGTCCGAAAAGGCCACAGCACGAGGCGGGAATGCGAATCGAACCGCCGCCATCGCTGGCGTGCGCCGCGGGCAGCATGCCGGAGGCGACTGCGGCAGCGGCGCCGCCTGACGATCCGCCGGTGCTGTACTCGAGCTTCCAGGGGTTGCGCGTGACGCCGAAGAGCTTGGATTCGGTGGTGGTCGTAAGGCCGAACTCCGGCGAGGCCGACTTGCCGAATATCACCAACCCGGCGCGTTTGTAGCGAGCGACCAACTCGCTGTCGTGATCAGCGACATTGTGCTCGAAGAACCTACAGCCGTTCGTCGTCCGGACACCCTCACAAAGGACGTAGAGATCCTTCAGAAGGAACGGGACGCCTCGGAACGGTCCATCTGGCAGGCCGGCGTCCAGATAGCTTCTCGCCTCGTCGAGCATCGGGATCACCACCGCATTGAGCGCGGGGTTGTGCCTCGCCATGCTGGCGAGCGCCGCGTCGAGTAGCTCGTCGGGCGTTAGTTCGCCGGCGCGAACCAGCGCCGCCAGGCCCAGTGCATCATGGGCCGCATATTCCTCGAAGGTCATCTTCACTCCTGTGACTGGTGTCGACACGGGATTCTGCGCGAAGCGACCGCCACGTCGGGCGCTTCGCTTCGATCCCGGGCATTACTGGTCGCTATTGGGTAGAGAGCCGGCGCTGTACTCGGAGCCGACGAGTTGGTGAATCTTTCTTGCGAGCAGGTCAGGATGGGTAACGGGGAGCATGTGGCTCCCGTTCACGATGCTCTCGAGCGCCGAGTTCGGAATGAGGCGGTTCAGCTCTTCACCGACCGCATAGGGCACGAGGAGATCGTCCGACCCGTGCAGTATGAGCGTGGCAGCCGAGATGCTCTGGGCGTTCGGGCCGCCGCGCTCGATCTGGCGGGTCTCGCTCACGATCGTACGGAAGGTTCCGGGGAGCGCGAGCATGGCCTGCGTGCGGATTGTCCAGCCGGTTGGAATACTGCGTTTGCCCGAGAATGCCCGAGCGACATTCTCCTGTGTCATCTTGAAGCTCAGGGGCGGGATCTTCGAGATCCAGCTCAGGATTGCGCTTCCCAGCGGCGTCGCGAGGGTCAGGTCGAGCAGGCTGTTTCGGTCGCTCCGGTGCTCACCGGGGCCGATGGATGCGACCAGGGTCACGGCCTCGACTCTCTCGGGAGCCGCGCTGGCGAGCCACTGGACGACTCCGCCGCCGAATGACCAGCCCACCAGAGTCGCCTGATCGATCCTCAGGGCGTCGAGCAGCGCCAGCAGATCGCGGCCGCTAGACGCGTAGCTGTGATTGTCGTGCGCGCGGTCGAGTCGCGTCGAATAGCCGTAGCCCGCCCGGTCATACGCGATGACCCGGTGTCCGTGCGCGGCGAGCTCTTCAGGCAGAGTTGCCCAGTCGGACGCGTTGGAAGCCCAGCCGTGCACCAAGACGATCGTCTTGCCCTCTCCGAGCTGATAGACGTTGAGCTGCCGATTCTCGCCGATGTCAATGAGGCGGCCGCGCTTCGGGAGGGCATCCTCGTTCGCTCCCCATTCGAATACTGCGTCACCGACGAAAGGCAGAACGATCGCGAGGACGAGAAGCGAGACAACGGTGGTGAAGGCACGTCGCATCCGTACGACTCTAGAGCATGGCCGCCCCGCACGCGCGGGCAGTTCGCAGAGCCTTGCGCGGGGTGCGGCGCCTGGCGACCCGTTTCGACCTCGATGGCGTGGGTTGGTCGACACGGTCAATCGTTCTTGCCGCTCGAAGCGCGGCCGCTGCCCCATGCTACGCGGCTTGTCGATCTTGGCTCGACGATTGTCGAAAACGGCGGGTGGATCCGGCCGATATTGCCCTCCCACACCCAGTTGGAGGCCCATTTCGAGCAGTTCGGAGCCGGTGTCTTGCGGCCAGCGAAAGGCGTGCTATAATTGCTTCCAACGTATTCGAAAAATCAACCCGCCGTTCTGGCGGGTTTTTTCGTGCCCGCATTTTCGCCTTTGATTCGCCCCTCCGCCGCTCCGCCCCTCTGCGGGCATGTTGCTCGAGGTCGTCGCGGCCCGCCGAGGCGACGCGAGCGGCGCACGAACCCGGGTGAGGACTCGTCGCTCACCTGTGACTATGCTCTCGCGATAGCTTGCGGCGTGCTGGCGACGCGATCGAGTCAGTGCTTAGCCGCAGGGCCTGGGATCTTCGGGCGTGGGGAATGTCGCGCAGCGGAGAGACCGTCTGACGGCAACTTGGGGGTAACGCGATGGCACCGAGCACCACGATCATCCTTCTGTGGCTGGCCTTCGGCGGCAGCCACATCTTGCTCTCGAGCTTGAAGGTGCGGCCTCGCCTGGTGGCTGCTCTCGGCGAGCGGGGCTTCTTGGGGTTCTACTCGCTGGTGTCGTTCGCGACCTTCTCGCCACTGGTCGCGGTGTACTTTCGTCATGTGCACGAGGGCGCCGAGTTCTGGTCGTTCGACCTGTCGGTTCTCGCGCAGTGGTTCATCTACATCGTCATGGGTGTGGCCTTTGTTCTCGTCGTGGCAGGTGTCGTTACGCCGAGCCCGACATCCATCTCGAGTGGACGCAAGGGAACTCCTGCCCAGCCAAGGGGTGTGCACCTCATCACACGCCACGCCCTCTTCATGGGGATTGGCCTGTTCGGTGCCGTACATCTCTTGGCCAATGGCTATGCGACCGATGTCGCCTTCTTCGGCGGCTTTCCGCTGTTCGTCCTGCTGGGAACGTGGCACCAGGACCAGCGCAAGCTGGTGACCGAGCCGGAGAGCTACAGCGCCTTCTACGCCGCGACCCCTCTGATTCCATTCGCGGGACGTGAGACCCTGCGAGGTCTGAAGGAGTTCTCACGAATAGCCTTGGTCGCGGGTGTCTTGCTCGCCGTCGTGACGCGGATCTTTCACGAGGTGCTCTTCGGCTGAAGACCGACGCGAGGCGTCCTGCCGCGCGCGTGTTGCGGATGCGGTCAGCGTGATACCGCGGCCCCGGCGCGGAAGAGCACCTCTCGGGAGACGTTGCCGGACTGATCCCATGCCGTCATGAGACCGTCCTGCACCCCCTCCTTGAATCTGGCCTGCGCGCGCCGCGTGCCGTTCGGGTACCACCGGGTCCAGGTGCCGACCCGCACGCCGTCGCGGTACTGGCCCGTCGATTCGAGTTGTCCACTGGCGTGCCAACTGGCGACCCAGCCATGCTTGACGCCGGCGTCGGTTCCGATTCTCTCGCACCATGCCTTCCGGCCCCGAGGCGGCCGCGCTCCGCGCAACACGGCTCCCGCCGGGCATGTCTCGGGCACCTCGGCTGTCGCGCTCGCCAGCCCACCCGGTTGCGCGGCCAGACGGGCGGGCGGTGCGCCGCCGCGGGCCGGCAGCGTCATCGAAGTCGAAGAGCCAGCGGTGGCCTTGCCCGGGCGCCGGCCCGCTCGCGCCTGGGGCAGCGGGTCTGTCGAGTCCGGCGTGGGCCGCTTCCTCTGTTGCAGAAGTCTCGCGCTCATTCCATCGAGCTGTCGCAAGAATTCGCGAGTTGCCTCCTCGCCGAGCGCGCGGCGCTGCATGGCCAGCTCGACGTGCGTCTCTTCGAGCAGCGCCTGCAGTCTTGCCGCCTGGCTGGGGTCGGCGGAATCCAGCGCCATCAGGGCTTCGAAGTGGTCGCCCATCTGCATCATGGCTCGAACTGCTTCGGTGGTCTTGGTGGCCGCGAGGTCCTCTGGGCTCTGATGATCAGCGTTGCTCGTGGTAGATCCATCTCCGCTCCGCGCTTTCGCGACGGTCGAGACCGCGCTTCGCTGCTGCGCCAGCGGTCGCGGCTCGGCAGGCGCCTCGTCGGTCGCGGGATCGATTGGCTGCTCGGCTTGGGCGAAGGTCCGCTCGAGAAGTCCCGCACCCTGGCTCATCGTTTGTCGTAGCTGATAGTCCGCCACGCCCGCACCAAGCGTCAGCATCAGTCCGATCGCGAAGCCCGCCTTGTTGAGCGGAACGAGCCCGTCGTGAAAGGCGATGTAGAACAGGACGAACAGGTTTGCGAACGGGACGAAGAGCAGCAGCCCGATCCAGCCAGAAAGGTTTCGTCGCTCGGCGAGGTCCCATGACAGCCTTCCGAAGTACACGACCAGAGCGAGTGCGACACAGACGGCGAGGACGGTGAAGATGGCCCCAACGGTGATGCTATCCGATATCGAGTTGATCACCGCGATCGCTACGCTGGCGATCGCGAGGCCGGCGGAAGCGAGCAGGAATCGTCTAATCGAGGCCCCCGCGGAGAGTAGCCATGGATAGATGCTCAGCACCGGAACCCATGCCAGAAAGCGAGCGAAGGCCGAGAGATCGTTCTTGTCCGCGATGGCCTGAATCGAGTACGCAAGTAGCAGACTGATTATCAGGCTGCCGATCGCGTAGCCCGTCATGAGAGTGCCAATCACTTCTGCCACGCTTCCCCCCGAGTAAGCTGCTTGTCGCGTTCGCTTCGCTCATCGGTAGTCTCAGCCTTCCGGTTGAATCCGACGGATTTCCCACGTGGGAGTCACTACAGCCCTGTGGAATCGCTGCGCTGGCTGTGAACGCCCGACCACGTGCCATGCGCCAAGCCCCGTGCTCGCCCCATGCCAGCAGATCTCTGGAGTCGGCCTGTCGCGGTGCCGAGACTGGCACGGCCATTGCTCGAAGGGCAAAGCGAAGTCGCGTTGCACGAGGGCTGTGAATGAGACGACCGGCGGATCGTGTGTGCCGAGTGGCCGCCCCAGGCCGGGCGGAGACTCGGCTCGAGCGAATCATTCTCGGGCGTTCCGAGGCCATCGAGGCGCTTCGGCGGGAGATCACGTGTCTGGCGCTCTCTCCGATTCACAGCCTCCTCGTCGAGGGCGAGACGGGTGTGGGCAAGGATCTCGTCTCCAGGGCGCTGCTCGCTGCCTCGACGTCCTTGCACGGGGAACTCGAGGTGTTCAACTGCCCGGCGATTCCGGTAGACCACCTCGAGAGTGAGCTCTTCGGCACCACGCGGGGTGCTTATCCGGGTGCTGTTGACCGACCCGGTGCAGTCGAGCGGGCTGATGGCGGCTTGCTCATGCTCGACGAGATCGGTGCCATGCCGCTGGCGCACCAGGGCAAGCTGCTTCGGCTACTCGAGAGCGGGGAGGGGCGGCGGCTCGGCGCGCGGCAGGCCTATCGCGTGAAGGTGGGCTTCGTCGCGGCCACGAACGAGGATCTGCGCTGTGCCATCGGCGAGGGGCGTTTCCGGCAAGACCTCTTCTATCGCCTCGTTCAGGACGCCGTGCTGCGCGTTCCTCCGCTCCGCGAGCGATTGGAGGATGTCGAGCTGCTGGCGGATCGCTTCCTCGCCGAGTTGCCGCCGCCGCCAGCGCTGAGCCGGGCTGCGCGCGATCGGCTGTGCGAGCACCACTGGCCTGGCAACGTGAGGGAGCTGCGGGCGGTCCTGCGCTCGGCCTCCAGGCTGGCGCGAGGCGGGCATGTTGCGGCGGCAGAGATCGAGGCTGCACTCGCGCGCATCTCGGGTCCGTCCGCGCTCGATCCAGGCCGGCAGGCTGTCGCATCCGCCGGCAACTCTCTGGCGGGGGACTTCCACGACGTGACTCAGGCGCTTCGCCGACGTCTACTGATCGAGGCGTTGCAGGCGGCTCAGGGCAATCGCACGGAGGCGGGCGTGCTGCTCGGTCTGCATCTGCGGCGGGGCGAGAGGCGCCAGCACGATGCCGTCGACCGCCCGGACCTGGCAGCGCGCAAGCTGGCTCATCGGAAATTCGACTACTGGTGGCACCGACTCGCAGCTGCAGGAGAAGGCATAACTAACGGTTAATGCATATGAATCTGCAATAGATTCAGGAGTCGAGCCGAAATATTGAAAATGGAATTCATTTACGTTAAACCCTTCGGAGTGGAATCGCATGGATTCTTCCCAACCGACGAAGGGGTCTGTCATGAGCAGCAGAAGAAGAAGAGGCGGGTGCACGGTGCTGATGGTTGCGCTGGCTGCCACGGCCGGGTTGGCTTGGCCGGCTGTGGCCGAGGAGACCGAGGAGAGTGGATCGGGTGAGGAGCGGCTCGAGCAGGTCGAGTCTCAGATCGGGATCCTCGCGGAGGAGATGAGCCGGTTTCTGATCAGTGCTGCCGTGCCGGAGGAGAAGGATCTCGTCTCTGTCCACGGCCTCGGTCCGGCGGCGTCCAAGGTCTATCTTCGCGATGCAGGTCTCTCCATCGGCGGATACGGAGAGCTGCGACTGCGAACATACGTCAGCCAGGAGAATGACGGCCAGGGCGGGGCCCGGTCACCAGACAACGTGTTCGACGCCCTCAGGGCCGTTCTCTACGTCGGCTACAAGTTCAACGATCGAATGCTCGTGAATTCCGAGTTCGAGTTCGAGCACGCGGGAACCGGCGGTGGCGGCTCGGTTTCGACCGAATTCCTGACTCTCGACTACTTCATCACGAATTCCTTGGGGCTGCGAGCGGGTCTCGTGCTGATGCCTATGGGCCTCGTGAACGAGATGCACGAGCCCACTTTCTTCTTCGGAGCGGAGCGTCCAGAGGTGGAGCGACAGATCATACCGAGCACCTGGCGGGAAAACGGTGCCGGGGTATTCGGTGACATCGGCGATCGCATTCACTTTCGGGTCTATGCCGTGAACGGGTTCAAGGCCTCGGGCTTCTCGGTTGCGGGACTGCGCGGCGGTCGCCAGAAGGGGAGCCGCGCCATTGCCAACCAGTGGGCCGTGGTCGCGAGGCTCGATGCCGATCCGATCGACAGCTTGACCCTCGGCGGCTCGGTTTACGTTGGCCCCTCAGGACAGCACGAAACTGTCGTGCGCAAGGTGGCGACCGTCGACACTTCCTTCCGCGTTCCAGATGTCCTGACCACGCTGTACGAGGTACACGCTCGCTATCGGAAGTGCGGTCTGACGCTGAGCGGACTCTTTACGCAGGCGTTCATCGATGACGCGGCATCGCTCAATAGCGCTTTGGGAAACGCGCCCATGGCGAGTGTGGCCAAGCAGATGTTGGGTGGCTATGCAGAGATCGCCTATGACCTTCTTCCCCTCTTCTCATCCGAAACCGCGATGTCGTTCGAGCCGTTCTTCCGCTACGAGCGTCTTGATACGCAGCACGTGATGCCGCAAGGCGCGCTGCGAAACACGAAATACACCCGGGACATCTACACGGTGGGCGCCAGCTTCAAGCCGATTCCGCGAGTGGTGGTCAAGCTCGACTATCGCAACATCCGCCCCGAGTCGGACGCCGACGACGTAGCCGATCAGGTCCAGGTTGGCGTGGGCTATGTCTTCTAGCCTTCCCACCCTCGCGGCGGTTGTCTTCTTCTTCGCGTGGCATCCGGGGGTTGCCCACGCAAAGGTCTTCTACGCCCAGGGAGAAGCTCTCGAGCTCGCCTTTCCCGCTGCCGTGCGATTCGAACGAAAGACATACATCCTGCGCCCCGGCCAGGTCCGTGATATTGAGCGCGCCTCACGTTCGCGGCTCGAGACGAACCTCGTCACTCTCCATACAGCGTGGGCCGATCGTGAGATCCTGGGCTATATCCACATCGACGTGCACACGGTGAGGAGCAAGCCCGAGGGACTCATGGTCGTGCTGGACCCGACTCGTGTCGTGAGCAGCGTGAGGGTGCTGGCTTTCTACGAGCCGCTCGACTATCTCCCATCGAGGCGCTGGTACGCGAAGTTCATGGGCAAGAGCGGTCGAGACATGCTGCGCGTGGGTCACGATGTCGATGCTGTGTCGGGCGCGACGCTCACTGTCCGATCGGCTGCAGCAAGCGTCAGACGCGCGCTGGCCTACTTCGACGTGCTGCTGTCTGAACAGTCGGAGGAGTGATCGAGGCCATGCGTTTCGTCGTTACGGGTGAGTGGCGCCGGAACCGCCTGCTCAAGACCATCGTCGTGCTCTACTGCCTGTATGTGGGTCTCTTGTGGATCACGAGCGCGCTGCTCTACTTCGACGATATGTCGCTCGCTCCAGCCTCGGTGGCCGCGCACTACCTAGGCGATGAAGAGGTCTATCGATCCGCGAAGACCTACAGGGGCTTGCTGGAGGTGTCGCACTTTCATCTCTTCGCGGTCGGCATGCTGCTGCTCGTTCTCACCCACCTGACGCTGTTCATTCCGGTTGGGCCGCGCGTCAAAGCGTGGCTGATCGCCGTTCCGTTCCTTTCGGGCTTGGTCTGTGAGGGGGCTGGCTGGTTGGTA
Organism: Deltaproteobacteria bacterium; assembly: GCA_029261835.1. Classification (GTDB taxonomy): domain Bacteria; phylum Myxococcota_A; class UBA9160; order UBA9160; family UBA4427; genus JAJDAO01. The sequence continues at coordinate 153,701 of JAJDAO010000073.1, forward strand.
CGCTTCGTGGGCCCGCAGCTCGCCATCGTGAAGGTGTTGGGATTCCTGGCGCTGCAAGGCAGTCTGGCCGCGCTGGTCGTGGTTTCGCTCTGGTCGGTTTTTGCTCGAGACCAGGGCGCGAACTACGCCGAGGGGGGCTGATCGAGTTCCCCTGCGTCCGCGCAGGCGCGCCGGGTCTCCTCGTCGCAGGCGCAATCCTCGCCAGTTCCACCGCAGGAGCCGCGCAGGCGCTTGTTCGAGAAGATCACCCCAATCGCCATGGCGGCCATGACGGCGGCAAAGAGAGCGATGGTGGTGAGGATGGTCTGCATTCTCGATCTCTGATGGTTCGGGCTAGCGCGTTTCGCCAGGCGTCTTCGAGGCTTCGAGTAGCGGCTCGAAAGCCGGAGTCGCCTTGCTCACGAAGCCTCCCGAAGACTCCCGGACGATGAAGTAGGCCGCGAGATCCTCCCTGACAGCGAGAGCATAGCCCTCTTCCGGGCCGAGGACTTCGAGCGCTGTGGCCAGTGCGTCGGCGTACATGGCGCTCTCGTGCACGACCGTCACGGAAGCCAGGCGATGTTGTACCGGCCGTCCGGTCCGGGGATCAATGGTGTGGGAAACTCGCTTGCCGTCGTCGTCTTCGTAGTAGTTCCGATAATCGCCCGAGGTCGCCATCGCACGATCGGCCAGAGAGATGACCTCGTGAATTGCGCGCAGCTCGCTACTTGGCCGCTCGATGGCCACGCGCCACAGAGTCCCATCCAGCTTCTGCCCCGCAGCCCGCAGCTCGCCGCCGACCTCGACGAGATAGTTGTGGCAGTTGCGTTCCTCCAGCACTTCCGCCGCTTGATCCACGCCGTAGCCCTTGGCGATTGCCGACAGATCCAGCGCGCTGTCGGGATGGTTCTTGCGAACGGTGCGCCCGTTTGCGTCGATCACGAGCTCGCGATAACCCACTCGGGCGCGAAGCTCGCGTAGCGCCTCTGACTCTGGTGGTCGAGCTGGCTGGCTCACGCCGAAGCCCCACGCCTCGACGAGCGGACCGACCGTGACATCAAAGGCGCCGCCAGAGCGCTCGCTTACCTGCTCGGACGCCAGCAGGACGGCGAGTGTCTGGTGTGAGATGACGAAGGGCTCGATCGATTGCGCTGCGTTGAACCGCGAGATCTCCGACGTGGCGTCATAGGTCGACATCAGACCGTTCACCATGTCGAGCCGATCTGCGATCGCGGTCGCCAGCTCGTGCTGCTCCCGCCGGCCGAGATGGGCGCTCGCCACCTTCACCTCATAGGTGGTTCCCATCGTGCGGCCACCGAAAGCCGAGTAGAGGTCGGGCGGCCGAGTGAACCAGAGACGATAGGCCGAGAAGCCGGCCAACGCCGCGATGAGGAGGATCAGGGTGACCTTCGAACGCTGATCGAGTCCGCGGTTGGCGCGCGTCATCGACGGTCCCGCACGCCGTGCTGCCGATCAGCCTCCGAAGTCATCGAACATGACGTTCTCGCGCTCGACTCCGAGATCGATCAGCATCTTCACAACGGCGTCATTCATCATCGGTGGACCGCAAATGTAGTACTCGCAGTCCTCCGGCGCGGGGTGATCCTTCAGGTAGTTGTCGTAGAGCACCTGGTGGATGAAGCCAGTGAGCCCCGTCCAGTTGTCTTCGGGCAGCGGCTCCGACAGTGCCAGATGCCACTGGAAGTTCTCGTTCTCCGCTGCGATGGAGTCGAAATCCTCCATGTAGAACGCCTCGCAGAGGCTGCGGGCCCCGTACCAGTAGGTGGCCTTGCGCTTCGTGTGGAGGCGCCGGAACTGATCGAAGATGTGCGATCGCATCGGGGCCATACCGGCGCCACCACCGATGAAGACCATCTCGTTGTCGGTCTCACGGGCGAAGAACTCACCGTATGGGCCTGAGATCGTCACCTCATCGCCAGGCTGGAGACTGAAGATGTAGGACGACATCTTGCCGGGGGGGACATCGGGCATGCGCGGGGGAGGCGACGCGATGCGCACGTTGAGCATGATGATGCCCACCTCTTCCGGATAGCTGGCCATCGAGTAGGCCCGGGTCAGGGGCTCGTCGACCTTCGACACGAAGCGCCACTGGTCGAACTTGTCCCAGTCGCCGCGGTACTCCTCACCGATCACGTAGTCCTTGTAGAGCACCTCATGCGGGGGACACTCGATCTGGATGTAGCCGCCGGCCCGGAACGGCACCGACTCACCCTCGGGCAGCTCGAGCACGAGCTCCTTGATGAACGTGGCGACGTTGTCGTTCGAGCGAACCCGGCACTGCCACTTTCGGACGCTGAAGATCTCCGCGGGGATCTCGATCTTCATATCCTCTTTGACCTTGACCTGGCAGGCCAGCCGCTCGCCCGCACGCGCCTCGCGTCGGCTGATGTGCGTCGCCTCGGTGGGGAGCAGTGAGCCGCCTCCGTCGTGGACCTTGACGCGACAAACACCGCAGGTCCCCTGGCCTCCGCATGCCGACGGAACGAAGATGCTGTTCGCCGCAAGCGTGTTGAGCAGAGTGCTGCCCGCCTGAGTAGTCAGTGAGTTGTCGGGGTCTTCATTGATCTCGATCGTGACGTCACCCGTCGCGACGAGCTTTGCTCGCGCCACCATCAGGATCACCACCAGGGCGACGATGACGACTACAAAACCGATAATTCCATAGATGACGGTTAGCATGAGTGGAGCCAACTCCTAGAGCTGAATGCCCGAGAAGGCCATGAAGCCAACCGACATCAAGCCCACCACGATGAACGCGATGCCCAGGCCGCGAAGCGGCTCGGGTACGTTGCTATAGCGGAGCTTTTCTCGAATGGCCGCCATGGCGACAATGGCGATGGCCCAGCCGATACCCGAGCCCAAGCCGAAGACAGTCGCCTCGCCGAAGGTGTAGTCCCGCTTCACCATGAAGAGCGCTGCACCCAGGATGGCGCAGTTCACCGCGATCAGCGGCAGGAAGACACCGAGAGAGTTGTAGAGCTCCGGAGAGAAGCGGTCGATGGCCATCTCCACCACTTGAACCGCGGCGGCAATGGTGCCGATCAGCACGAGGAAGGTCATGAAGCCCAGGTTGACGTTACCGAGCCCCAGCCAGGAGAGCGCTCCTTCCTTGAGCAGCGCCTCATTCAGGAGCTGATTCAGGGCGCAGGTGACGGCCAGTACGAAGATGACTGCGGTGCCGAGGCCGATAGCCGTTTCCACCTTCTTCGAGACGGCTAGGAAGGAGCACATCCCGAGGAAGAAGGCCAGGGCCATGTTCTCAACGAAGACCGCCTTCGTGGCCAGGCTCAAGTAGTGCTCCAACATGGAAGTCTTCCTCCACTTGCTCGGGTTTGAAGCTGCGAACGACCCAGATGAAGACGCCAATCAGGAAGAAGGCGGCTGGGGCGAGCAGCATCAGGCCGTTGGGTACGTACCACCCTCCTTCGGTGACCAGCGGGAGTATCGTCATCCCAAACAACCTGCCGCTGCCGAAGAGCTCTCGCACGAAGGCAACCGCCATCAGGATGATCGCATAGCCGACGCCGTTTCCGACGCCATCGACGAACGAGAGCATCGGGCCGTTCTGCATCGCGTAGGCCTCCGCCCGCCCCATTACGATGCAATTGGTGATGATGAGGCCGACGAAGACAGAGAGCTGCTTGCTGATATCGAAGACGAACGCCTTGAGGACCTGATCTGTCACGATTACCAGCGAAGCAATGATGGTGAGCTGCACGATGATACGAATACTCGAAGGGATGTGGTTTCGGATCACGCTCACTGCCACATTGGACAGCACCGTTACCGCGATGACAGCCGCGCTCATCACCAGCGCTGTGGACATCTTCGTTGTCACCGCCAGGGCCGAGCAGATGCCGAGCACCTGCAGCGTGATTGGGTTGTTGTTGAATAGCGGGTCGAGCAGCGCTTCCCGTTCCTTCGAAGCCATCAGATTCCCTTCTCCGCGCGGTACCGCTTCAGGTAGGGCCCGAAGCCGTTCTCGCCGAGCCAGAACCGTACGAGGTGGGTGACGCCGCGGCTGGTTATGGTGGCGCCCGCCAACCCGTCAACCTGATGCGGATCCACATCGGACGGCCCCGCCGTGCCCTTCTTGACGGCGATCGCCGGCTCGTCGAGCTGATTGAAGGCCTTGCGCCCGATCCACTTCGCCTTCCATCGGGGATTGTCGACTTCGCCGCCGAGGCCGGCCGTCTCTCCGTGCTCATAGAAAGTGATGCCGCGAATGGTCCTGGCATCGGGCGAGAGGGCGATGTAGCCGTAGAGTACCGACCAGAGTCCCGTACCCTCGACGGGCAGGATCATCGAATCGAACTCGCCCTGCTTGAAGACTTCGTAGATCAGCGCGTTGCTCGGCAGGCGCAGGATCTTGGCTGCGTTTCCGGGTGCCAGTGCGCTCGTCGCCGGATCCCTGCTCGCTCTGCGCTGGTCGAACGTGACCGCGTCGATGCTGTCATTCGGCTTGCCACTCGCGAGATCGATCACCTTGGCTCGGATCGACTCGTTGAAGCGACTCGAGATCTCGTCCGCGCCGAGTGACTCGTCCAGGCGCATCAGACCCGCGACTCCCAGCACATTCTTCTGGCGGTCGATCAGGATGTTTCTGTCCTGCCGGTCCTTAAGCGCGACGGCGGAGAAGGCGACGAAGAAGCCGCATACCGCGCAAACCGCCGCCGCGAAGCCGATGGTGTAGGCGTTACTATGCTGCACTGCGCGCGAGCCTCCGCTTGATGTTGGCCTGCACGATGAAGTGGTCGATCAGTGGCGCGAACATGTTCATGAAGAGGATTGCCAGCATCATGCCCTCCGGATAGGCGGGGTTCACGACGCGGACCAGCACGACCATGACTCCGATCATGAAGCCGTAGATCAACTTGCCGCGGGCCGTAAAGGTCGACGAGACCGGGTCGGTGGCCATGAAGACCGTGCCGAATGCCCAACCTCCCAGCACCACATGCCAGTACCAGGGCACTTCGAACATCGCGTTCGTTTCCGACCCGATCAGGTTGAACACGAGTGACATCAGGATCGTGCCAATGAACAGGCCGCCCATGGTTCGCCACGAGCCGATACCCGTAGTGATCAGCACGAAAGCGCCCAGCAGGCAGGCGAAGGCCGATGTCTCTCCCATCGAGCCGGGGACCGAGCCCCAGAACGCTTTCCACCAGCTGGCCGCTTCGAGAGCACCATGGCTGACCGCCGCTTGGGAGAGCAGGGTGGCTCCGCTGACGGAGTCGACAGCGGTGAAGTCAGCGGCGACCCAGGCCGCGTCGCCACTCATGGCGGCGGGGTAGGCGAAGAAGAGGAAGGCCCGCGCCACCAGCGCCGGGTTGAGGAAGTTCATTCCGGTGCCGCCGAAGACCTCCTTGCCCATCACCAGACCGAACGCCGTGCCCAGCATGACCATCCAGAGCGGGATCGTGGCCGGCAAGGTCAGCGGCAGCAGGGCGCCGGTCACCAGGAATCCCTCGTTCACCTCGTGCTTGCGGATGATCGCGATTCCGGGCTCGACGATTCCTCCCGCGAACATGGCGGCGGCGTAGATGGGCAGGTAGTAGAGGGCGCCGAAGAGCAGGCAGAGGAGAGAGTTGTTGAAGTCGAAGGGCAGTCCGACCGCCGTCCAGAGCCAGGTCTGCCAGGTATCGAGAGGTGCCGCGCCCGAAGCGATGGCGAGTTGAGCCTGGTAGCCCGTGTTCCACATGGCGGCGACCATGCAGGGCGCGACTGCGATCACGACGATGATCATCATGCGCTTCAGGTCGATGCCATCTCTCACGTGGGACGCCGTCTTCGTTACATCGCCCGGCGTGAAGAGACCCGTGTACTGAGCTTCGTAGAGGGGGTAGAAGCGCTCGAGCTTGCCACCCTTTTCGAAGTGCGGCCGGGCGTTCTCGTGGAGATCACGCAGGAACTTCATCAGCCTTCCTTCTCGATCATTTCCAGGTTCTTGCGGAGGATCGGCCCGTAGTTGGTCTTGCCCGGGCAGACGAAGGTGCAGAGAGCCAGATCTTCCTCGTCCAGCTCGAGGGCGCCGAGCTGCTCCGCCTTCTCGACGTCTCCCACCATCATCGAGCGCAGTAGAAAGGTTGGGAGAATATCCATGGGCATGACCTTCTCGAAGACACCGATCGGCACCATGGCCCGGCTCGAGCCGTGGGTGCTGGTGGTCAAGTCGAACTGTTTCACGCGCAGCAGCTTCGAGAGATAGATGGGAAGCAGCGAGAAGCGCCTGGTGCCGGGGCTGAGCCAGCCGAGGAACTCCTTCTCCCGATCCTCCGTCAGGGCACTCACCTGCTGGTCGTAGCGGCCGAGATAGCCGAACACCTCGCCCATGGCCTTCTTTCCGGACAGCACGGAGCCGGAGATGAACCTGAGCTCCTCCCCGGCACCCTCCGCTTCGTCGACCATGTCGTCGATGCAGGCGCCGAGGCGCGTGCGCACGAGTCGCGGGTCCGCCAGCGGTGGCCCCGCGAGCGAGATCACACGTGTGACATCGAGCTTGCCGGTGGCGAAGAGCTTCCCGACGGCGGCCACATCCTGGTAGCCGATGTGCCAGACCGTCTTTCCTCGATCGACCGGCTCGAGCAGGTGGATGTGGAGGCCCGCCGTGCCCGCTGGGTGGGGTCCGGCGAAGTACTCGAGCGACACGGGCGCCTCGAGACCGTCGGCGAGGTCGGAGTGCTCCTTCAGGCAAAGGTACGTCTTGCCGTCAGTCAGCTTGGCGATGAGTTCGAGGCCCAGCCCGAAAGCCTCCATCTGATCGGCCAACGCCACCTCGGGCAGGGGCGCCAGGGGCGCCGTGTCAATGGCGGTAATGAAGATTGCCGCGGGTCGCGAATCGGGCGCGGGAACCTTGCTGTAGGGACGCGTGCGCAGCGCCGTCCAAAGCCCCGATTCCACCAGCAGGTCACGGATCGCTTCTCGCGACGGAGCGGTACCGCTCTGGCTCCGATAGCTCTCGAAGGGCTGGTGTTCGTCGTCGCCGGGAGTTCCCGCGCGCTCCGAGTCAGACAGGTCGATGACGATCGACCGCAGCACGCGTCGGGCACCGCGGTTGATTCCGATGATGCGCCCCGCTCCCGGGGCGGTGTGACGGACACCTTCGTTCTTGCGGTCCTCCAAAAGCAGCTGGCCGCGCTTGACCTTCTGGCCTTCTTCGACGCACATCCGGGGCTTCAGGCCCGGGAAATCGTCGGCCATGACAGCCACGCGGGTCACCGTGGCGGTTCCTCGGATCACCTGCATAGCGTGGCCCGAGATCGGGAGATCGAGACCCTTCGTGATCTTGTGCGTTGCCATCGCTGATTCGTCGCTTCCTGGATCTCCCTGCCGGCTGGCAGGGAGCTGGTTTCGGGTCCCACGTCATGGAGCTCTTGGAAGGGAGGCCGGCCTGGCAGATCGATTGAAGCTGGGGGGTCCGCGATCCGGCGATACCGCGTGGGGTGGGACGCGGCAGATCTTAGAGGGCGGGGATGCTTCTTTCAAGCAGTACCGTGCCCGGATGCGCGGACGTCCGGCGGCGGGCGCCGACTCGCTTCCGGCGTCGCACGCCGTGTGGCCGTGGTGGTCGCGCGTGACGGTTGAGCCGAGCGCGGCTCGCGCGGTCTCCGGCCAGCTCGGAACGGGGTGGACCCGGCTCTAGCGACTCGTTAGCGTGGTATGCGGCTCCGCCAGGCCGAGTCTTTTTGCATTGCTTCGCAAATAACCCCAAGAATACAATAGTCTCACGAAGAACGCGCGGCAACGATCTCGCGGACTCCGCCGCGAATCGCGCCGAGCCGATCAGCAGTGCCGCGTACGCAAGCGGCAGAGGAGGCCCGATGACCGATCCCCACCGAGTGCTCACCGCCCGGGACATCATGACGACATCGCTCCACACACTGGGGCCCGATGCGAGCATCTTCGAGGCGATTCAGCTGCTGACTACCAAGGAGATCTCGGGTGCACCGGTGGTGAACGGCGAGGGACGGCTGGTCGGTGTGCTCTCGGAGCTCGACTGCCTGCGCGTGCTTTCGTCGGACGAGTTCTACGCCGGTCAGCAGCAGGAGGCCGGAACGGTCAAGGACTTCATGACTGTGACGGGACAGACGATCCCCCCCGATATGGGCATCTACGCCATCGCTCACTACTTCCTCACCAAGCCGGTGAGGCGTCTGCCGGTCGTCGACGAAGAACGCCTGGTCGGTCAAGTCAGTCGCCGTGACGTGCTGCGTGGCATCCAGAAGATGAGCAAGGAACGGCTACCCCACAAGCATTACCCGGACTATCGGGAGCCCGCTTAGTCGCTCCTGGCTCGCTGCGTCTCGCGTGCTCTTCATGAGCCTTGCGCGATCAGTTTGCCGAGCCGGGCGAGCTGATGGCTCGCCCCTCCCAGCGTGAGCTCGAGTTGGCGGGCCCACAGAAAGTGGCGGTGGACGGGGTAGTCGATGTCGGAGCCCGTACCGCCGTGCAGATGTTGGGCCGTGTGGACGACGCGCTGGCCGCCGCGGCAGGCCCACCACTTTGCGGCGGCCACCTCCTCGGCAGCCGGCCTGCCCGCCTCGAGGCGCCAAGTGGCCTGCCACAGTGTCGAGCGCATCGCCTCGATATCGATGAAGGCGTCGGCGGCCCGGAGCGCTACGCCCTGGAAGGTCGCGATCGGGCGGCCGAACTGCTTGCGCGTCGAGGTGTACTCGGCCGTCGCTCGCAGCGCGGCCTCTGCCACGCCGAGCTGCATCGCGCAGAGTGCGACCTGGGCGCGCAGCTCCAGCCATTCGATGACCTCGCGGCCACTGGCGGGTGTGCCGAGCATATCCTGCGGCCCAACTTCGACGCTCGAGAACCGCATGCGGAACGTGCGCTCCCAGTTGGTGGTGGACGCCGCCGCGAGTTCGACCCCGCCCGCCCCGGGCTCGACGAGGAAGACGCCCAGGCCGCCGTCGCCCGTATCGGCCGGCACGAGCACGCGCTGCGCCAGGCGCGCTGCGGGCACACAGACCTTCTCGCCTTCCAGGATCCAGCGGTCGCCGGCGGCACGCGCCTTGAGAGCCGGGCGAGCCGGATCTTCACTCCCGACCTCCTCGAGCGCGGCACTCAGGACGATCTCGCCCGCGGCCACACCGGGCAGCCAGCGCTGTTTCTGCGCTTCGCTGCCGAAGGCTGCGAGCGGCAGCGCGGCGTAGACTGTCGTGGCGAGTAGCGGAATCGGTGCAACCGCACGGCCCGTTTCTTCGAGCAAGATGCAGAGCGCCTGCAGACCGAAATCGCTGCCGCCGTATTCCTCCGGGATGGCTACACCGATCAGGTTGGCCTCGGCCAGCGCGGCCCACAGAGCATGGTCGTAGCCATCACCCGCCGCATCGCGCTCGAGCGCACTCAGATTTTCGTGATTGCAGGTGTCGCCCAGGATCTGACGAGACAGATCCCTCACCGCCTGCTGCTCTTCCGTGTATGAGAAGTCCATTCTTTGCAGCTCTCCAGTTGCGTATCAGCGCGGCGCTCGGGGCATTCGCAAGCCCGCCATGGCGATGATCTCGCGCTGAATCTCGTTCACACCGCCGCCAAACGTGTTGATCTGGCAGGCACGGGCCTCCTGGCCGATGGCGCCCTCGAGCACGGCTCCGGCCGAACCTTCACGCAGCGCGCCCGCAGGCCCAAGTACCTCGAGCAGCAGTCGATAGACCTCGATCAACGTTTCGGTGCTGTAGACCTTCACCGCCGAGGCTTGCGCGGGATCGAGCTGCTCACGCTCGACTGCATAGGCCATGCGCCAGTTCATTACCTTGGCGGCCTCCAGGCGGGCACGTGCTTCTGCGAGCACCGTCTGGATGCGCGGGCTCTCGATCAGCGGCCGTTCGTCCTGATCCCTGGTGCGGCGCGCCCAGTCCACTACATCGTCCAGGTACTTGAGCGCGATACCGCCGAACGCCGCCAGTCCGATACGCTCGTGATTGAGCTGCGTCGTGATGAGTCTCCAGCCGCTGTTCAGCCCGCCCACGATCATGGAGGAGGGCACGCGCACGTTCTCGTAATAGGTCATGCAGGTCGCCGCCCCCCCGACCGTATGAATCAGCGAATGGCTGAAGCCGGGGAGCTTGCTGTCGACGATGAAGATCGTGATGCCCTTGTGCTTGGGGGCATCCGGATCCGTGCGAGCCGCCAGCCAGATATAGTCGGCGTCGTTCGCGCCGCTGGTGAAGATCTTCGTTCCATTGATGATGTAGTCGTCGCCATCGCGCACGGCAGTTGTCTTCAGCGAAGCGAGATCGGTCCCCGCATCGGGCTCCGTGTAGCCGATGGCGAAGTGAGCCTCTCCAGCCAGGATGCGTGGCAGGAATTCCTGCTTATGCTCCTCCGAGCCGTGAGCCATGATCGCAGGGCCGACCGTATTGAGGGTGACGAAGGGCAGAGGAGCGTGAGCTCGGCGCAACTCGTCGAAGAAGATGAGCTGCTCGATGGTCGTCAGTCCTCCGCCCCCGTACTCACTGGGCCACCCGACACCGAGCCACCCGTCCTCACCCATTTGCTTGATCGTCTCGCGGTAGATCGGCCCCCCCTCCATGCTGCTCGCCCCCTGGAGCCGTTCGGGGGTCATGAGCTGGCCGAAGTAGTCGCGCAGTTGGCTGGCCAGGGCTGTCTGTTCGGGCGTGTAGTCGACGTACATGGCGTTCACTCTTCTCCGGGGACCGCGAAGGGACCGGCGGCGTCGGCCGCTCGGCAAGGAGCGCAATGATAACGGGCTCGGAGCGTGGCTGAAAAGCGTTCCGCCGCACACGTCGGGCAGATTCGCCGAGCGCCCGCTCCGCTGCTCGGGTATTCGCAGTCCCAGAGAGAGTTCGCCTCAGTCGGCTGAATCGTCTTCGTAGCACTCCGGCACGAAGTGCTGCTCTTCGAGCGGAGGACGCACGTAGCCGGTGCCCTCGTCTCGTGGTGGCAGCTCGACGGGCGGCGGCGTCAGATCTCGATAGGGTATTTGCGAGAGCAGATGGCGGATGCAGTTCAGGCGAGCCCGTTTCTTGTCGTCCGCGTCCACCACCCACCAACGAGCTTGCTCGATATCGGTGTGATGGAACATCTCGTCTTTGGCTCGCGAATAGTCGACCCATCGCGCGCGTGACTGCAGATCCATGTCACTGAGTTTCCAGCGCTTTCGGCGATCACGGATGCGCTGCAGGAAGCGCTTCTCCTGCTCCTCGTCACTCACCGAGAACCAGTACTTGATCACGACGATTCCGGACCGGGCCAGCATGCGCTCGAATTCCGGACACGAACGCAAGAATTCTCGATATGCCTCTTCGTCGCAGAAGCCCATCACCCGCTCTACCCCGGCGCGGTTGTACCAGGAGCGGTCGAAGAGCACCATTTCGCCAGCGGCGGGCAGGTGATCTACGTAGCGCTGGAAGTACCATTGCGTCTTCTCCCGCTCGGTGGGCGTGCCGAGCGCGACGATGCGGCAGATCCGCGGATTGAGCCGCTCTGTCATTCTCTTGATGACACCACCCTTGCCGGCAGCATCGCGACCCTCGAAGATCACGACGACCTTCATTCCCTCCTGCTTGATCCACTCCTGCAGCTTCACGAGTTCGATCTGCAGCTTGAGGAGTTCGCTCTCGTAGAAGGCCTTCCTCAGCTTCTTCCTGCGATCTCGCCGCGGCTCGCCATTGTCGAGAATGCGTCCATAGGTCTTCGCCGCGACTTCGTCTGGGCTCTTGAGTTGTACCGCGCGCGCCTTCTGCCGCTTCGGATTGCGTTTCCCGCCTTGCTTCCGGCTGCTGGCGTGATCTTTGACTCTCTTGGTCACGTCCCCGTCCCCGCCGCCCAAGCGTCTCCCCGACACTCCCGGCTCGTATATCGACGTGCCATCGGGCCGGCCTGAGGGGTTTCGGCTCTGGCACCGGGAGGTGTGCATGCCTCTCGCTGTCGCTGCGAGAGTTCAACGCAGGGGGCTCGTGTTACTATGGTCCGCATGGTGGATCCCCAGGACAGCAGCTTGCCGACCGGGGCCGGGACGGCACGTGTCGATTCGGCACGCGTGGCGGTGGTGATCCCATGCCGCAACGAGCAGGCGACAATCGGCAAGGTCGTGCGCCGCTTTCGCGAGGTGCTGCCCGAGGCCGAGATTCTGGTCGTTGACAACGCCTCGCGGGATGGCACGAGGCACGAAGCAGTCGAGGCCGGCGCTCGAGTGGTGAGCGAGTCGCGCCCGGGCAAGGGGTTTGCTCTTCTCTCCGGCTTCGAGTCCGCGCGCGAGGCGGACTACTATGTGATGGTCGACGGCGACGACACGTACCCGGCCCGTGAAGTCGAGCTTCTGCTCGAGGCCGCCGAAGAGACGGCTTGCGACATGGTCGTGGGGACTCGCCTCAAGCGTTCACGGCCGGGCGCTTTCCGGCCCGGCCACACGCTGGGCAACCAATTCTTCATCTGGCTGGTGCGGCTGCTCTTCGGCATTCGCACGGACGATCTGTTCTCCGGATATCGCGTGATCACACGGCGGTTTCTGAAGGCCTCTCCCCTGATGGCCGAAGGCTTCGATGTCGAGGCCGAACTCTCTGTTCGCGCTCACGCACAGGGTTTCCGCGTCGTGGAAGTGCCGGTGGAGTACCGCGCTCGCCGGCCTGCGAGCAGCAGTAAGCTTCGCACTTTCCACGACGGCTACCGGATCCTGCGTGGAATCGCGATCCTCTTTCGTGACTATCGCCCGCTCGCGTTCTTCGGCTGGCTGGCCGTGGCGCTGATCGTGTTCTCTCTATGGAGCGGGCTTGCGCCCATCGGAGACTACTTCAGGACGGGGTTCGTGCATCACCTGCCCCGTGCGGTTCTGGCGGCGGCGCTCTTCACCATTGCCGTGCTGTCGTTCGGGCTCGGCGTGTTGCTCTCGTCGATCAATCGCCGCGCCGGTGAACTGGCGGCGCTGATTCGGAAGCGTTCGAGTTGAGCTCGTCCTCCGACGCGGGACCGATCGTCTCGCTCATCGTCGTGAACTACAACGGTGCGAGGCATATCCGTGCCTGCGTCGAGTCGATCCTGGCTGACGGTGATCCTGTCCGGGAAGTCTTCATCGTCGACAATGCTTCGACCGATGGGAGTTGTCGAGAGATTGCCAAGTTACGGCGCGAGCATCCCGAGCTGCGCGTGATCGAGAATGCCGAGAACAAGGGCTTCTCGGGAGGAGTGAATACGGCCCTTCCAGAGTGTCGGGGGCAGCTCATCGGGATCCTCAACATGGATCTCGTGGCGGAGCCCGGCTGGCTCGCCCCTCTGGTGGATTTTCTTGCAAGCCATCCCGAAGTGGGTGCCGTGAATCCGCTGATCACGCTGCTCGATGGGCGGCGCGTGAACGCGCTAGGACAGGATATTCACATCACCGGCCTGGGCTTCAATCACGGTCTCGGACGAAGACGCGAGAGTGTCGGCTCGGAGCCGACATCGGTGTCGGGCATTCAGGGGGCTGCGTTCCTCGTTCGTCGAGAGCTACTCGAACGCATGGGCGGGATGGACGACAGCGGCTTCCTCTACCATGAAGACGTGAACCTGTCATGGCTTCTTCGTCTGATGGGCTTCGAGCTCTACAGCGTGCCGCAGTCGGTCGTGCGGCACGACTACTTCCTCTCCATGCACCCGGACAAGCTCTTCCTGCTCGAGCGCAACCGTTGGTCGCTCTTACTCAGCTACCTCTCGCCTCTGTCGCTCGTGCTGCTGCTGCCCGCGTTGATCGTGACCGAGCTCATGCTCTGGGGATACGCTGTGCTGCGTGGTCCCGGCTTCATCTACGCGAAGACCCGCGCCTGCCTCTCGCTCTGGCGTATCCGCCAAGCGCTGGCACGGCGCCGCCGGCTCGCGGCGCGCCTGCGCCGCTGCAGCGACCGGGAGATACTGCGGCACATGAAGTGGCGCTACGCCTGGCGGCAGTTCGCATCCCTGGCGAGCGAGAGAGACTCCCCACGGCATCGCTAGGAGCGTGTCCTCTGCCGCGCAACCTGCTAGGGCAGGCTGCTGGGTTGGAGCAGATTGAGCTGGTAGGGTTCGCCGAGGGCGGCGTCGAAGGAGCTCTCGAGCTCACTCAGGATGGCTTCCGCGACCGGGCGTAGAACTCGCTCGACGTAGTGGCGGCGGTCGATGTCAGGGGGCAGGGGCTCTCCGGGCAGCAGTGCGCGCGGGCCGCGCTGCGTGATGACATAACGGACCGTGCTGCCCGGTTCCTTCCCGAGTCTCGACTGTAGCTCCCGGGCGGCTTGAACATGCGGGGGGCTCGACGCTGTGTAGTGTTCCAGAGAGCGCTTGCGGATGCGTCTCGTGTAGACCAGCTCGTGATCGAGTTCGCCGCTGCGCACTCGGCCGACTACCTCACGTACGAAGGGGCGAGTATCCTCGTTGTGGAAGAGACGGGTCAGCATGCCGCGCTGCAGACGACGAGCTACGGCTGGCCAATCGCGCCGCACGGACTCGAGACCGACGATCTCGAGTCTCTCTTCGCCTGCCAACCAGCCCGCATAGCGCTTCTTGCTTCCTGCTCGCCCCCGTCGCACCCGCGGAAGGTAGAGGTGTGCAAAGATCTTCTCGAGCTCCAGATCGAGTTTCGCCTCCACGTCGTATTCATGCGCGATTCGCGCGCCGAGCTCATCGGTGACCCGCTCACGCAGCCCGTTCGCCTCGACACATGCGGACTCTGCCTCCGCTGCTCCGGTGAGCTGAACGAAGACGGAGTCGGTATCGCCGTAGAGGATCCTCACCCCATCGCGTTCGAACGCTTGACAGGCCCAGGTGAGTGTCTGTTGGCCGAAGCTCGTGATTGCGTTGGCGAGGTTTGGGTCGAAGAAGCGGCAGGCGCGGGCGGCGAAGACACCGAACATGGAGTTCATCATGATCTTGATCGCCTGTTCGGCGTGCCGATCGCCTCGCCGCCTGGCTCTCTCTCGCCCTGCCATGAAGCGTTCGATGATTCTCGGCAGGATGGCCGGTTCACGAGAGAGACGGGCGCCATTGGGCGCGACGATGGCCGAACCCGGCGGCTCGCGTTCTCCGCACGCCAGCGCGAGGGGGTCGATGTTGAAGGTGCGGATCAGGCTCGGGTACAGACTCTTGAAATCGAAGACCGCGACATTGTCGATCAGCCCGGGCTCAGGGCTCAGTACCGCGCCGCCCTGCACGAGCTGCTGGCTCCGGCTCGTGTCGACATTCGGCGCCACGTAGCCGCGCCGCCGGAGTTCGGGCAGATAGAGCAGATCGAAGGACGCAATGCTGGCGCCGACACGGTCGAGCTGCATGCCACTGAGACGGCTTCGCTCGCCCGCGAGAGTCAGGAGCCCCTCTTGTTCCAGGATCTCCGACACCAGTCGAGCATCCTCCAGGTTGTAGGCCACCAGCGCGTCGGGTTGCTCGTGATAGAGGCGTGTGATCTCGCTCGCGGGATCTGGAGTCTCATCGTCGATCAGCTTGCCCCTCCCCAGCACGGCCTGTGAAACCGTTTGGAGGCGGTAGTCGTCGAGGCGCAGCGCATCGCGCACCAGCGGGATGGCATCGAGCACCATTCGCCCGGGGATACTGGCTCGCGACTGTCGCGCAAAGCTCGCATCGGAGAGGAATTCGATCGGGCCCGGTGCGCGACCGATGCTCGACGCTTGCTGCGGGATAGCCAGCTGCCGGCAGCGGAGAGCGAATACGGCCAAGTCGAAGTCGATTACATTCCAGCCGACCAGCAAATCGGGATCGAGTTCGCGAATGCGGGCCGCCACGGCGATGAGCAAAGCGCGCTCGTTCGGGTGGGATCGCGCGCCGGGCACTCGATCTCGCGACACCAGATGGACCTCTTCGGTCTGGCGGCCCACGAGCGCGACCGAGAAGATCTCGCTGGCATCGGAGCTGGTCTCGAGGTCGATCGAGAGATGAGTGAACTCCGCATCACACTCGCCACTGGTCAGCTCGGGGTTGTGGAAGTAGAGGAGGTTGCCTCGCTCGCTCGTCACCCTGCCATCAATCGCGACCGAGGTGTGGAGCGCGAGATCCATCATGTAGCGATAGGCAAAGCGTATGTCGGCCTCGAAGCTCGGAATGCCCTGCGCCGCCAGCTGGTGGCGCTGGGCGGGCACGTCTCCCGGAGTGGGGAGTGTCGCTCGGACGACTGGATCCCCCGAGAGCGTGTGCAGCTCCGTCGCACGAACTTCTACTCCCCGGCCTCGCCGGGCCACATCGACATCCGTCTCTCGCACGAAGAAATACGGGCGAAACCGGTCGTCCTCCAGCAAGAACGGACGTCCACCGCTCAGACGGCCATAGAGCTGCACCACCGGTCGCCCGCTTCTCACTCGGTAAGTGGGGTGGAGGATCAGGCCGCTGTGCATGAATCCGCTCTGCTGCCGGTGGCTTGTCGGTGAGCCTCGACTCGAGACAACGCCTGCCCGCCCGGATCACTTTCAGCGAGGCTCTCGGACGTCGTGCTCGGCGATATCTCCGCGGGGCCGGTCCTCTTGTGTGATTAGTACAACCTGGACCGCTGACAAGTGGACGGAGCGTCGCTCCGGCGCCTCAGAGTCGAGCGGCGTGGAGCCGATTGGCCCGGGAGTGAGCGCCGATTCGGGTTAAGCTCGGGCATCATGGCCCGGGACGACATCTCCAACCTGGAGACCCAGATTCAACCGGCCGGTCAGAAACCGGCGGGTTTACCTCCGGGGACGGTGCTCTTTGGCGCCTACGAGATCCTCGATCGACTGGGCGCGGGCGGTATGGGCGAGGTCTACCGTGCCCGTCATCTGCGGCTGAGCGGCATGCGGGCAATCAAGGTGATGCTTCCGGAACTCGCGGGCCACGGAGACCTCCTGCAGCGCTTCTACCGCGAAGCCCGGGCGCTACTCGAGGTGCACCACGACGCGGTCGTTCGCTGCCACGACCTGCTCGAGGACGAGCAGCGCGTCTACCTGGTGATGGAGCTGATTGAGGGGATTTCGCTATCCGAGCGGCTGAAGCAGGGCCCGCTGAACGAGAGCGATGTACGCGCGCTTGGTGCGCGCCTGGCGTCTGGCTTGGCGGCGGCGCATGCCGCCGGAGTGGTTCACCGCGATCTCTCTCCCGACAACATCGTGCTGCCCGACGGTCGCCCGGAGCGGGCCAAGATCATCGATTTCGGCATCGCAAAGGTACTGCGGGGATCCGATCGGACGGTGGCCGGCGGCTTCAAGGGCAAGCTGTCGTACGCCTCTCCAGAGCAGCTCGGACTGCACGGCGGCGAGGTCGACGCGCGATCGGATCTCTACAGCCTCGGGCTGCTGCTCTCCGCGGTCGCGGTGGGGGCTCCGCTCGACATGGGCAGCCAGATCGCGGAGTCGGTCACCGTTCGAACTGCTCAGATCGGGTTGCCACACTCCATACCGAAGGGCCTGCGAAGACAGATCGAATGTCTGCTGGCCTCCGACCCGCGAGATCGTCCACTCAGCGCCGAGGCTTTTCTGGAGATCTGGACCTCCGGCTCGGCCGGTGCCGAGCGAGGTGAGCGGGGTCGCGCGCGCGCCCGGTTCGCCCTCGTGGCCTTTCTGGCTCTCAGCTTCGGGGGAGGTGCGGCCTACCTCTCGGGTCTTACCGCCATATGGTCGGGAGACGCCGGCCCGATCATTCGCCCGCACGAAGGCGCGGGCGAACTCCGCAGCTCGCCGCCTGTAGCCGGCGACTTCGCATCTCTGCACAGCTGGCTGCTGTCGGCCGAGGGAAGCTCGCGCGATCTGCAACCGGCCGTCTGGACGAATCCAGATCCGGTACCGAATGGCGAAACCTACCGGGTGAGCCTGCGCGCCGACTGTGACTGCGCCGCTCTCGTCTTCGAGGTTGACGGCAACGAGCAACGAATCGGTCTGCTGTACCCCAATCCGTACGAGCCTGCCCAGCCACTGACCGCGGGCCATCTGCGGGAGCTTCCATCCTCCGCTCGCTATGTCCTCGAGGCGGTGCGCGGGGTCGCCACCGACCGGCTGAGGCTGATCGTCGTTGACGGTGCCCTGGACTTTCCGCCGGCCGGCTTTGGCCAGTGGCAAGCCATCCCGACACAGTCGGAGCGGCTGCGGGAGCTCGAGGCGCTGCGGCTGAGCTTGGCCACCGCACGCTGGGCGGCGGCGGGTACAGATCTCTCGATTCGACCGTGATCCGCCGCATTGGATCGGGTTAGACTTGGGTTGCCTCTGGTCAGAGTGAGGATCGAGGTCGGTTTCTGATCGCGTGACGAGCCTGCTGAAGCAGATGGGATCGTGGGGAGGACCCGCAGTGCCGAGACGAACGCCGGCGTGGGCATGGGGTCATGCCGTGGCTCGTGCCTGTCATCGACGCGCAGCGCTGTTGCTTGGGATCGCCGCGTTGCTTGCTCTCTCGCCGCTCTCGCGGATCGCGTCTGCCACGGTCGATTCCGAGCTGGCCTTCCACCGTGGCGTGTCGGCGTTCGGCCAGGGGGACTACGAGGCGGCGCAGCGAGAGTTCGAGGCCGTTCTTGCCGAGGACGATCGGGATTCCGCGGCGCTTCACTATCTCGGTCTCATTGATCAGGCGCGTGGTGACGAAGCGGCTGCCGTCCAGAAGTTCAGCCACGCCGTGGAGGTCGAGCCCGAGAACAGCGAGGCGCGCATGGAGCTGGCGGTCGCCCTGCTGGCACTGGGGCGACGCGTCGAGGCGATGCGCCAGCTCAGCAGGGTGCTCGAGCTCGAGCCCGAACGGGCGGAAGCGCACCTCTACCTGGGCATCGCCCACTACCGAGAGCGTCAGTACGCCTCAGCGGTGAAGCGATTGGAGCAAGCACTTGCCCTCGATTCTGGGCTGGAGCTCGAAGCCAGCTACTACCTGGGCCTCGCCCAGGCGTTCAGCGGTAATCTCGGCGCCTCGACGGGCGCCTTCGGCGTGGCCGAACAGACGGAGCCGTTGCATCCGCTGGGCCGGTCCGCGGCTTCTCTGAGGCAGCAGATCGCGACGCGCACACGCACGTGGAGTCTGAGTTTGAGCGGCGGGCTGGAGTACGACAGCAACATCGCCTTGACGGGTGCGGCGGCTGACGAGCGGGATGACGGGCGGGGGATCGTTCGCCTGCGAGCCGACGTTCGCGCCATGGAGGGAGAGCGCGGCACACTCGATTTCGGCTATGACGGCTATCTCGGTCTCTACTTCACCGAGGGGTTGTTCTCTCAGCAGACGCACCTGCTCTGGACGGCGGGCTCATATCAAGTTGGTGCGGTGCGTCTGTCCGGTCGCTACGACTACAGCTTCACGACGCTCGACCTCGGAGACAGCTTCCGGCACCTGCACCGGCTGACTCCCGGCGCGGCCATGCCGACGGGTGATTGGGGCGTCGCGCAGGTCTATTACCAGTTTCAGTACTTCGACTACCTGCAAACGGTCTCCGACCCGAGCTTTCGGCGCGACGGACCGCACCACTCGGCTGGAGTCAATCAATTCGTGTTCTTGCCCGCGCCGCTGACCCACGCTCGTGCGGGCGTCCGTGGCCTATTCTTTGACCCCAAGGGGGACGAGTTTGCATTCAAGGGATTCGAACTCTCCGGTGGCGGAGGCCTCGAGCTGCCCTGGGAGGCGCAGCTCGAGTTGCTCTACGTCTTTCATCTGCGCAACTACGACCACAAGAGTGCGTTCGGAGTCGGCAAGCGCCGCGACCGCAGCCATTGGCTGAACCTGGAGTGCGCGCTCCCGCTCGCGACTGGCCTGGAGGTCTCCGTGGCGGCCGCGTTCATCTTCAATGGCTCGAACATCGGCGATTTCGATTACAATCGACAGATCGTGGGCAGCTATCTGACCTATCGCTTCTAGCTCGGACCGATCCGGCCGAGCGATCTGTGGCAGAGGCGGCTCGTGGCAATTCGTGGAAGGGGCGGAGGAGAGTGACATGGGGCTCCGCGCAAGGCGCGTCGGTGCGTACCTCGTCGTAGGCGTGGTATTTGCCCTCTGTCCACTGCTCGGAGCCCCGGCCCGCAGTGATTCTGGAATTCGCGTCACGGCGCTGGACGGCGACGCGCATGCCGGGGGAGAGGCGCTCGACATCCACCATGAGGTGTCACCCGGCGAGCCGATCGAAACAGGCGACGAGGGCCGCTGCTCGGTGTTGCTGGCGGACGCCGCGATTCTGCAGTTCTGCAGCCGTACCGGTCTGCGCGTAGGCGAGCCCGGCGAGCAAGGGGCCAGCGTGGTGCAGCTCGATCGCGGCGAGCTGAAGGCCACCGTTGGTCCGCGGCCTGCCGGTGACCCCCTCGAGATCCATACCCCCGCCGCCATCGCGACCATCCTCGGCACCGTGGTCCATGTCGAGGTGGACCCCGAGACGGGCGACACGGTCATCAGCAGCCTCGAGAGTCGCGTGCAGGTCAAGAGCAGCAACCCACTCGCGACGGGGACGGTCATCATCGAGGCGGGCGAGCAGGTGACGATCCGTCGCGGCGAGTCACCCGAGAGCAAGCGCAGATTCGACCGACGGCGGCTCGCCAGCGCCGCGAGTTGCACCTTCGACGACGATTTCCACCGCGCGGCGGTGCGAGCTCAGCGGGCGTCGCGCATGCATGCGGTGACGACCGGCATCGCCAGCGAGGACATCCCCACTGAGGCCCTGCCAGCGGTCGGGGCGGGTCGCGAATCGGGGCTGGCGTCGCTCGTGAGCGCACGCCCGGTTCCGGGGGAGGACAAGACTATCGTCAGGTCGGATTGCCTGCCGACTACCTGCGGGCTGTCGACCGCGATCGCCGACGCGCTGCTGGACCTATGCCTTGGTGATCCCGGTGAGCACTGTAGCTTTCCGTGACCACGGTCTCTTCTGAGCGCAGCCGTCACAGCAGGCCGGAGATCACGAAGTTGGCCCAGACCAGAGGCTTCTTCAGTCCCAGTCGCCCTTCGGCGCGTACGTGCTCGAGCTGCGCGCGTCGCAGCGCCTCGGCGCCGCGAAACGCATCGCGCGGGAGATCTGGCGAGGCGAGTGCCGTATAGAAGTTCTTCATCAGGCGGCGCGTGGCGAAGTCGTTGCTACGCCACAAGCTGGTGACGAGAGCCCGGGCCCCGGCGGCGCGAAAGCCCCAGCGCAGCCCCTGTACCTCCTGACCCCGCTGGTGCAGACCCGTTCCTGTGTCACAGGCAGAGAGAACCACCAGTCGCGAGCCGCGCAGATCGAGACCCGCTGCCTCGAAGGCGGTGAGGATGCCGCTATCGCGTTCCGACGAGGCATTCGCTGCGAGGCGGGCTTCGCGATTGGCGCCCGCCAGTACGATGCCGGAGAGCAGCAGCGGGTTGGGCGCGATCGACTCGCCGCTGCGCCAGGCCGATCGCAGCGCCCGCTCCTCATCGCACTTCGCCTGCCCGGCGAAATAGGCGTGCGTGGCGAGGTGCAGGATCTCGGGCCGGCTGGCGAGCTCGGAGCGGAGCCGCGCCTTGGTCGCCTGCTCACCCATCACGCTGCGCGTTTCGCCGAGCAGCGCGCCTACCGCCTGCAGCTCGGAGTGGGTCCCGGGGAGCGGCTCGAAAGGCGGGATGCGGCACGGTCCGGAGGCCGTCAGCACGACGGGACCGCCGGCCTCGGGGCCGGCCCCGAACTCGGGTGCGCCGAAGAGCAGGGCTCGCGTGGGTGCGGCCTCGGCCGTCGCATCCGGCGCGTCGGCCAGCTCGTGGATGGACGTCAGGTAGCCGAGTGTCACGCGCTCCAGCAGGTAGTGGTTTGCATCTTGCGGGTCGGGCAGGGCGCCGAGTGGCAGGCCCCAGAGCGACGCATCGGGAATCACGAGCCAGCGACTCGTTGTTCCGAGGGCCTGCTCGAGCGGCGAGATCAGTAGACGGGCGAGCTCCGCCCGCTCTCGTGCGGCGTCGCTGCGTTGCTCGCGCATGCTCTGCGAAAAACGTTGGCTGATGCGATCGATCGTTTCGGCCGGGCCGAGATCGACGCGCTCAACGTGACAGCCCGCTCCGCGGATCACGATTGCCGCATAGGCGGCGAGCGGCGGGCCGCTGTGTCCGGCGGCATGGCGGTCGAAGGCGACGAACTCCACCAGCGCGCCGTCGGCGGGCAGGTGTGCGCAAGCGGCGAGCAGTACATCGAGCGGCTCGCGTTCGCGCTGGGCCACATCGGCAAGGGCCGCTCTCGACTGCAGGGAGTCGATCTCCGCGGCCAGCTCCTGGGCGCGGGCCGCCAGCTCCGGCGTTGCGCCCAGCACGGCGGCCGCGTAGCCCTCCCGCAGACCGGCGAGCTTCTCGAGAATCGCACGCGTGGGTGCATCGCGTTCTCGATCGCTGGCGCGGCCGGCCGCGATGCTGCGCAGCACCGAGTCGCGGTGGGGCAGAATGGCGAGGTAGGTGTCGCGCGCGGCGACGCCCGGTACCGAGAGCGCCGTGCCCACGACCTTGCTGGTGTCTTGCGCTGCGGCGACCCGCTGGCGATCCGACATCGCGCCGAACGATCGCCGTACGTGCTTGCCCACGATGTGTGCCGCTCGACTGGCCTGTGACCATGCCCGCGTGGCATCACCCAGCGCGAGTGATGCGTCGGCCGCGGCGAGCCAGGCGCGCGCCACCAGAGGGTGCTCATCGCCGTAGGCCTGCCGCAGCAGTCGCGCGGCCTTGTCGATCTCCGACCTGGCCTGGTCGGGCTGGCCGCGTTTCCTGAGCAGGTCGGCGCGGGCCAGTCGAGTCGGCGCACTGGCGGGATGCGCTTCGCCCAGCACGCGCAGCTGGCTGGCGAGAGCGCGGTCGAGCAACGCCTGGGCCCGATCGGCCTCGCCGAGCTCGAGACGCATGCGGGCCAGATTGCGAAGTGCCTCGGCCCCGGTCGGGTGGTCGTGGCCCATCACCATCTGGAGCTTCTCCGCCACCTCCTCGTAGTCGTCAGCTGCCTCTGCGCTCTGCTCGCCACCCCACCTCGCCAGTGCCCGGTTGGCGCGGACTGTCACTGTCTCGGGATGCTGCTCGCCGAGTGTCACCCGCAGGTCGCTCAGCGCCTGGGAGAAGGCCCGGTCGGCCGCCTGCCAATCGCCGAAGTCGGCTCGTAGCACGCCGATCGCGTTGCGCGTACGCGCGATATCGGGGTGCCGCGTCGGCAGTATCTCGCGACGCGTTTCGAGCGTGCGTCGATAGGCGCCGAGGGCGGTCGCGTAGTCGCCCGCCTGTCGTGCGGCGTCGCCTTCGAGCTGAAGCACTGCGGCTGTCGAGGCGTGTGTCTCTCCAAATGCGGAACGGTGGCCGGCGAGTGCACGCTCGAGATGCGCCATCGCCCGGCCGGGTGAGCCGAGACGAATCTGCAGGTCACCGCGCGCCTCTTCCAGCTCGGCGGCGAGTCGCGTTGATTGGACGCGCGAAGACAGCTCCTCCAGCGCGCCGCGCGCCCCCTCGAGATCGCCAGCCTGTGCGAGCAGTCTCGCCATCGTGATGCGCGACTCCAGGGCGTCCGTCTGCCGTGCGTATTGCTCCGCGGTGTGCGCGGCCGCCAGTGCAGCCGCGGCATCGCCGAGCTGAAGCTGGATCAGGGCCAGGCTCTCGTTGGCTCGCATGCGGGCGGCCAGGTCGGTCCCCACGTCGGCCAGCGTGGCGGCGCTCTGCGCGATCTGCAGGGCATCTCGGTAGCGGCCCTGGGAGGCCAGCCGACGCGCTGCTGCGATCTGGCTCTCGAGCGGCTCCTCGCTGAGCCGCCTTCGGAGCTCGGCCCGGTGGCTTTCGTCGGACTCCGGCGTCCGGCGCACGCGTGCCGGGGCGACGCAGGCTCGTAGGCCCTTGAGCGCGCGTGCGAGCGCTGGGGCGATTTCGCTCTCGTCCTCGTTCTTGGTGCCACTGTCGGCATCGCGATCGGGTGGCGCCTGCCCGCGTGCTGTGTCGACCGACGCGAGATTGAGGCGCGCGATTCGGGTGGCGGAGTGCCCCGCACCCAGATCCCCCTCGAGCGTGCCGACGAGAATGCGCAGCTCTTTGGAGGCCTCGTCGAGCTTCTTCGCGCGACACAGGTGCGCCGCCCTGTGCGCACTCTCGATCGCCGCGGTTTCGGGCGGTAGGGCCGACACACTCGCAGGCCAAAGCGGCGAGGTCGTGATCCCCAAGCCGGCCAGCAACAGGCTCACGACGGTGCAGGCCGGCGTGCTGGCTATCCGCTGCGGCAAGGATTGCCCTACTACCTACTATCGGCCGGGTTCTCGGCTCGCCCCCAGGTTGATGATCTCGACACGTCGGTTACGCCGGCGCCCGGCGGCAAGGTCATTGGTCGCTACGGGCTTTGCCTCACCGCGCCCCATCGCCTGGAGGCGGTCGGGGTCGACACCGCGGGCGACCAGGAAGGCCTTGACGTGAGCCGCTCGTCGATTGGAGAGCTGGTCATTGTGCTCGCTGGGGCCGAGGTCGTCCGTGTGTCCCTCCACCAGGAAGCCGAAGGTCTCGAGGTCGGACGCATTGAGTGCCAAGCTCAGATTCTCGAGCAGCTTCTCCGCGTCAGGGCGTAGCTCGGCCGAGTCGAGCTCGAAGTAGATGGGAAGCCGCACCGTGGGCGGTGCCGAGGGGAGGATGCGCGTGCCGCGTGGTACGGCGAGCGCCTCGATGAGATCCGAAGCCTCGATGACGGCGGTGTCGACATTGGTGAGATCCGTGACGCCCGCGTGGTTCGACTGCGCAACCGCGGACGCCGCAGCCAACAGCAAGGCCACGGTGAGCGGCGCAACGAGACGTCTTGTGCGAAGCATGGGTATGCCCTCCGACGGTTCAATCTCGAGTAAGTGGAACGATACCAGGAAAAGGTGGGGCTGCGGATGGGACTCGACTCGGCGGCGTCGCGCGGGCGTTCTCTGGCAAGCGGCGGTCACCATGCAAAGCCTCGTCATTTCAGGTGGTTACGTGATAGGATCCGCACGGCCCTCGACAAGCTCCGCAGTCTGGAGGGGCCGACGCAGCGGCTTGACCCTGTACGGTGTTGGCCCCCGAGCTCGACCGAGGCACAACGATGCTGTTCGATCTGGCTGCTGATGATCCCACGGGTCTGGCGGTAGACGACCTGAGCCGGCGACGAAGCTGGAGCGAACTGGCCGAGCGCAGTGTGAGAGTGGCGCATTTCCTGCGCGATGAGGCCGGCCTGAGGCCCGACGACCACGTCGCCGTGCTGATGGAGAATCGCGTCGAGTATCTGGAGCTCATCCTTGGAGCCATCATGGCCGGTGTCTGGCTCACGCCCATCAACTGGCACCTCAGCGAGGAGGAGATCGCCTACGTAGTGGCCGACTCCGGGGCGCGTGTGCTCTTTTCCGACGAGGGGCACGCCGCGGTCGCGCGCCGGGTCGTTCGAGAAGGCGATGTGACCCGGGTTGTGCTGGCGGGCGCGGAGCTCGACGGACTCTTGGCCTCCGCCAGCGACGTGCCACTGGATCCCGAGCGTCCCGCCGGCGGCAACATGATCTACACAAGCGGGACGACGGGACGGCCCAAGGGCGTGAAGCGCGCACGTCCCGCGACACTCGCTGCCGCGCTCGAGAACCTCGGCCGGCTCGGTGCCAACGTGGGCCTCGACGGCGCGGGGCCTCATCTCATCACCGGTCCGATGTACCACGCGGCTCCGCTGATGTTCGCGGTCTACGACAACGCCAACGGCGCGCCGATCATCATCATGCCGCGGTGGGACGAGCGCCACGCGCTCGCGCTGATTCAAGAGCGGGAGATCGCCCATACACACTTGGTCCCGACGATGTTCGTTCGTCTGCTGCGCGTGCCCGACGAAGAGCGCGCGGCCTTTCGCGCGCCGAGTCTCTCGCTGGTTCTCCATGGCGCGGCGCCGGTATCGGTGGCGGTCAAGCAGCGCATGATCCAGTGGTGGGGCGAGATACTCGTAGAGTATTGGGGCGCCACCGAGGGCGGTGTGAATACGCTGGTCGATTCCGCCGACTGGCTCGCTCATCCCGCCACGGTGGGCCGGGCGCTGCCCGCATTCGAGGTCTTCGCCCTGAATGCCTCGGGAAGGAGAGCCTCACCGGGCGAGATAGGCGATCTCTACTGCCGACACAAGCACATGACCGACGTCTTCGAATACCACGGCGATCCGGCGAAGACCGCCGCGGCGTATCTCGAGCCGGGCGTCTTCACGATCGGCGACATCGGCTGTGTCGACGAGCAGGGCTACGTGTACCTGGCGGATCGCAAGTCGAGCATGATCATCTCGGGAGGCGCCAACATCTATCCGGTGGAGGTCGAGCAGATCCTGCAGGAGCACCCCGGTGTAGCCGATGTCGCGGTCTTCGGTATCCCCGACGACGAGTGGGGCGAGTCGGTCAAGGCGGCCGTAGAACTGCGATCCGGCTTCGAGCCTTCGCCGTTACTGGAGCGGGACATCCTGGAGTTCGCTCGGCAGCGCCTGACGCGCTACAAGGTGCCGCGCTCGATCGATTTCGAGCCGGAGCTACCTCGGCATCCGACGGGCAAGCTCCACGTCCGGCGCCTGCGCGATCCCTACTGGAAGGGGCGAGACCGCCGGATCTGACGCACGCCGACGCCGTCGCGGCCAAGTGCTCGTCCGAGAGGACGTGTGATAGCGTTTGAGTCGCGCTGCCGGCTGGAATCGCACAGTGAGAGGGCTGGTCTCTTGACTGATAACAATACCGAGTGTCGGACGGACAGTCGCTGGAGCGTCACGCGGGTCAGATCCTGGTGGCGACAGCGGCCTTGGCTCGTCGGCTGCAACTTCATCCCGAGCACAGCCGTCAACCAGCTCGAGATGTGGCAAGAAGAGACCTTCGACGAGCGGACGATCGAGCGCGAGCTCGGCTGGGCAGCGGGGCTGGGCTTCAATCTCGTTCGCGTATACCTCCATGACCTGCTCTGGGAGAGCGATCGTTCCGGCTTCCTTCGGCGCGTCGACAGATTCCTCGAGATTGCGCACGGCTGCGACATCGCCGTGGTCTTCGTGCTCTTCGACGACGTCTGGGGTCCGTCACCGAAGCTCGGTGTGCAGCCGGAGCCCCATCCCGGGCGGCACAACTCGGGCTGGGTGCAGAGCCCGGGGTTGGCCGCGCTGACCGCCTACCGCGCGGAGCCCGGCGTTTCTGCGCGGCTCGCAGGCTACGTGAAGGGGGTCCTTACGCGCTTCGCACAGGACGGCCGGGTGACCATCTGGGACCTCTACAACGAGCCTGGGGGCTACCCGTTTCCCGGCTCCGCGCCGGTCGGCGAAGCCTGCCTACCGCTCTTGAACGATGTCTTCGACTGGGCTCGTGAGGTTTCGCCCAGCCAGCCAGTCACCTCCGGGCTCTGGTCGCATCCCACCGAGCCGGTTTCTCCCGAGATCACGAGGCTGCAGCTCGCACGCTCCGACATCGTTTCGTTTCACCACTACGGGCCGTCCGCTGACCTCGAACGGTACTGCGAGCTGCTCGAATCCCAGACCGAACGGCCACTGCTGTGTACCGAGTACCTCGCACGCGATCTCGACAGCCGCTTCGAGACGCACCTCCCGATCTTTCGCGAGCGCGATATTGGTGCGATCTGCTGGGGCCTCGTCAGCGGCAAGACGCAGACCATCTACCCCTGGTGGAGCTGGTTCGACGAAGAGCCGAAGCCCGAGCCCGAAGTCTGGTTCCACGACATCCTGCGCACCGATGGAACGCCCTTCGCCGAAGCGGAGGCCACCTGCCTGCGCAACATGTTGGGGCGCCGAGGTGCCGGCGCCTGAGGCGCGCTGCCACCTGCCCAGGCGCGACTCCGCACCATCTCGCGACAAACACTCGTGGACGATTGCGGCTAGAGAAAGAAGTGGTCGTTCCGAATGCCCCATACGAAGACGGCGGACAGCAACACATAGGCCACGCTCGTGATCGTCTCCACGCTCGGGCTCTCCTCGCGGCGAAAGAGCAGTAGCAATGTGAAGGGGATGATGTAGTAGCGCTGTTCGATCAGCCACAGCGGCAGCAAAGCAATCGCGATGAACACGTATACCGACGCGAACGACTCCCTCTCGAGGGGGTGGGCCATGATGTCGAAGAGGGCGAGCAGTATCGGAACGAAGAAGAGAAGCTTCAACGGCGTCGTCGAAGTGAAGTGGATGAGCAGCTGATTCCGCAGGTAGTAGTCGCCCCAGTTCGTATTGAATGGGTGCGTGTTCTCGAAGGTCAGCAGATAGAGAAGCAGCACCGCGGCGCCAGCCAGCAGTGCACTCGGGTTGCCGCCGACGAGTCGCAGCGTCTGGCGAGAGCGGTGTAGGACCTGCGGCAGGAACAGCAAGCCGTACAGAAACATCATGAAGAAGAGATTCCCAGTGTGCAGGCTGGCCGATGGGTGTGCCTCTCTACCTCCCAAGGCGATTCCCGCGTTAACGACGGCGAACGTCACGAATGCGAGTACGCCGAGCAAGAAGGTCCAAGAGGAGCGCAGCACGCCGATCAGAGCGGTCCTCGGGAGCCGAAACGCTCCCTGCTCGGCGTGCGCGACGATCGGAACCATCACGAGCCAAACGATGTTGCTCTGTCGGATCAACATGCTGAGGAGGCAGATCAATCCCGCTACGACGTATCTTCGCGTCAGGCCGAGATGGAGTCCGACCAGAACCAGGAGCAGTGAAAGCGTTTCCGTGTATACCAGGAAGAAGAACGGTGTCAGGATGGGGAAGAATGCGTACGCCACGACGCGCTGCGGCGAGATTCGGTGGTGAATCCGCTTCAGGATGAGCGCGAAGACGGCAATCGACAGCAGCCCGAAGACCGCGTTGCAGGCCCGAAGCGCTGGAAGCGAAGAGTCGTCCAGCAAGCGGGCCAGTCCTGCCATGGCCAGGTGGTAGCCTGGAATCATCGCCAGATTGGGGTCTACGCGGAAGTGGCCGTCGAAGAAGTGCAGGATCTGTTTCACATGGAGCTGCTCGTCCGCCCACGGTCCCCCATTCCCGACGTAGAGAAGCATGCCGCCCAGTCCGAGCAGCACGCCGGTACCCGCGGCCGCTCGATACCAGATCGTGCATTGCTTCATTGGAGTCGCCGCCATGCTCACGAGATACACACCTCCAGGCCGGCTCGTTTCGCGCTTCATGGGAGAGAGTACCGGTGGCCTCGCGGAGCCAACGCCCCGACGACTCGGGCTTTCGGCCGGCCGGGCTCAAGAGGCTGTTCACAACCGGCTCGGCCCGCGGGGGGGCAGTGCGCCGAGGGCGGTGATGCCGAGTCTCCTGCACGCCGGTTGGCGTGGGCTGCTACCATGCCGAGCCGAGAGAAACCGAGAGGAGCAAGGCCTGAGTCGAGGATCTGTGTTCCGATCAGTCCTCGCGGCGACGAAGAGGTTCGAACTCGGAGATGAATCTTCGCACTTTGATGCCGTATAGAGCAAGCATAGAGGAGTTCCTGCTCCTGCACGCGCTCGGCATCTCGATCACGGTGCTGACGTTCGTGACCGACCTGTTCGTCCCGCTCCATGTGGCGACCGCCGTTCCCTATGCGCTCCTCGTCCTCCTCAGTTTGCGCGATCCGGGGCGCGGTCTCACCTGGTTCGCCGCGATTACGGCGACGCTCTTGACGGGCCTCGGCTACCAGTTTTCGTCCGCCGGCGGTGAAGTGTGGGAAGGGTTGGCGAATCGCTTGCTCGCGCTCTTCGTGATCTGGGTGACCGCCTATCTCGTCTTCGAGCAGAAGCGCCGGGCGCTCGAGCTCGAGGGTGAGCGCATGGGGCGGGCCCAGTCGGAGAAGCTCGCGAGTCTGGGTGAGATGGCCGCGGGGATTGCGCACGAGCTCGGGAATCCGCTTGCCGCTCTCCAAGGGCGCGTAGAACTGCTCGAGACGAAGCTCGGTTCGGACACCGTGGCGAGTGATGAGGTGGGACGATTCGTCTCGATCGCAGCGGAGCTGACCGACCGGATGGTCCGAATCATTCGCGGAATGAAATCACTCGCACGAGACGCTTCCTCGGATCCATTCCAGAACGCTCAGCTGGGACGCGTGATCCAGGATGTGCTCGAACTCTCGCGTGAGAAACTTCGCAGACTCGACATCGAGCTTCGTTTGGCTCCGGTCGACGAGAACTTCTGGGTTCCCTGTCGTGAGGCACAGATCAATCAAGTGCTGGTCAACTTGATCGGCAATGCCATCGACGCGGTCTGCGATCTCTCCGAGAGATGGATTCGCATCGACGTCGCAGTGAAGGGATTGGTGGTCGAGATCTCAGTGACGGATAGCGGCAAGGGCATTCCGAAGGCAATCCGAGCGAAGGTGATGGAGCCGTTCTTCACGACCAAGGATGTCGGCAAGGGGACGGGGCTCGGCCTCAGCATCTCGGAGTCGATCATCGAAGCCCACTCCGGCACACTCACGATCGACGAGGAGTGTCCCAACACGCGTCTCGTCATAACCCTGCCCAGGACACAAGAGTTGACCTGCTGACTCGCTGAAGACGCCTGCGCCCGTAAATCGAGGGGAGCAGGACGAAGCAGGGCAGGCGTCGCTCCCTTGTCGAGACGATCCAGGGCCTGATCCGGAGTGATGCCGCCGCGCTCGAGTACTGCCTTCGTTTCGTCGTGTCGGTTCACTGCTTCGGTGGCCTCACCGCGTGGCATCTTGCGAGGTGACGCTGCGCCTTGCGAGGCTCAGTTGCTTCCCGGCGATGGGCACGGAAGTGCGTTCGGAGCCGCCAGAATACCAAGAGTCCTGTTTTTAAAGATTTCTGTTCATGATATGTTCGATTCTCATACGCGTTGCGCAGTGGCTCGGAGGTTCGCTGAGTGCTCCCTTCTGCTCCTCTACGGATTTCGCTCGTCCGGTTGATCACCTGTTGGTGCATTGGGATCTGCGCAGCGGTAGCCGGCCACCCCGGCCACGCGCTGACGCTCGACGATCTCGACCCGCCCTTCGCGGCGGTCGGCGACGAGGTCGAGCTCGCCGCCAGTGGGCTCGATCCATTCGAGAGCTACACCCTGACCGTGGCGGGTGCGCCCGCCACGGTCACACTGGTCGAAGCGAATCGCCTGCGATTCGTCGTGCCAACGGGGGCCTCGAGCGGTTCGGTCGAGCTGGCACTCGCCGGTGATCCGACCGCCGTCTCCAGGGCCCCCTTCGAGCTCACTGTCGTTCGGCCCCTCGACGCATCGCTCGATCCGGCCTTCGGCGCCAGCGTCTCCGGCTATACGCTGGGCTCGGCAGTGGGAGACTCAGCAGGGCCGGGCCCGAACTTCTCGATCGACGTGCCGATCGGCGAGATTGCACTCGCGATCGCTGCGGGGAGCAATGACCAGTCGTTGCTCTTGCAGGTGGTGACCGATTCGACGACGAGCGCACAGATCACTGCGCACACTACGGCGCAGGCCCTTGTCTTCACGACGCCGACCGTGCTGGTCTCGGATCTCACCGAAGCGACTGCCCGCCTCGCGACCATCGATGCTCTGCCCGAGACAGCCGCCCTCGCCGAGCTCGTGTCGAGTTCGCTCGCCGCAGGACGCGACTACCTCGACGCCACCGCCTTCCGAAGCCGCTTCCTCGCCGCGACCCGGGCGTTCGAGGAAACACAACAGCTCCCCCCGTTGGCCCTGGTGGCGAGCGCGGCGCGGAGCGAGGACTTCACGCGGGGCGGCCGGAGCTTCGCGCCCGGCTATCCGCGTGATCTGCCCGAGGCACCGCAGCTTTCGCTCCTGAACCGACTCGACGTTGCCACGACGGCGCCCGGTGCAACCGGAAGCGGAGTGCCGACCCTGGGAGTCAAGTGGAACGCAACCGAGGCGCTATCCATCGACGTACCGGTCTTCGGAAGAATCGGGTTGAAGATCAACCCCGTCGATTGGATCGCCGGGCTCTACCAGCTTAGTCCCGGGCAGTTCCCGGGCGGAATCGCGGAAGTCGATGCGCTGGTCGCGGACGGCACCGCCTATTCGCGCCTGAAGGCGTCGCCGGTCGGCCACCTGGTGATTTCGTCGAAGGACCCCACCCGCTTCGTCGACATCCGGGGCATGCTCACCTCCCTCATCACGTCTCGTCTGAAGCCGGTCTCGGACCTCCGCATCCAGTCTGATCGCTCGGCCCTCTACATGGTGCGCAAGTTCAGCGGGGCGCACTATCCGAGTCAGGACGGGCTGCTCGCAGCGCTTCCCGACGGCCGCGTACAGGCTTCTCGGGCGTTGGCGTTGAATCTCTTTGTCGCCGCACTCGACACCATGGGGATCTTCAGCTCCAAGCTAGGCGGTAAGAACCGGAAGGACATGGTTCGCATCGGTTTCGACGTCTACCTGACCATGGAGCGCATCGTCGAGGAGAGGAGTCGCAGCGGCACGCTCAGTGCCGACGATATACTGGCCATCCGGCTGGAGGGACTCTCGCTGTTTCTCCGCAAGCTCGAGGCCAACGCGGCGTTCTTCAGCACGCGAACAGCCTTGGGCAAGCTGACCGGCAAGGGTCCCAAGTTCTTCAGCCACATCGCCAAGGTGGCCACGGTCGGAAAGATCGTCTCCCGCTCCCTCGCCCTCTGGAACTTCCCCATGTATCCCAACGTGAATATCGTGCAGGGTGTCGAGTCGACTGCGGTCGCAGTCGGAAACCCCTGGCGCCCCGAGATCACGAGCTTCTCGCCGAAGAAGGGCCATCTCGGGACGGTGGTCACGCTGCGGGGCCAGAACTTCTCGAGCGTGCCGGCCGAGAACCTGGTGGAGTTCAACGCGCCGCTCTCGACCGACCCGAACCTCCCGCCCACCGTTCCGGCAGAGGTAACCGAATCGACCTTCCAAGGCCTGATGGCCGCTGTTCCAGCCAACGCCGCGCGCGGCCCGGGCTCGATTTCGATTCAGCGTGCCGATCGGGGAAAGTTCTGGACCTCCGAGAACGACCCGCCGTTCGATTCGTTCGAGGTGCTTCCACAGCCGATCGTGACGGCGATCGAGCCCGGTCAGTACATCCCCGGCAGTCTGGTTCGAGTCGTCGGCAGCAACTTCTCCGAGGACATGACGCGCAACATCGTGATCCTGTCGGATTCCGTCTGGGGTGACGCCTCCTACCGCACCGAGCCTCTGGCCGGCTCCACGACGGAGCTGCTCTTTCGCGACCCCTCCTTCCCCTTCCCGGGCACGGTGACGCTGCGGGTCCAGGTGGAGGCTGTCCTCAACCCAAACTCCGTCGTCGATGCGAGCAATGAGATCCCCTACAACCGACGTCCCGCGCCCAGCGGCTCGACTGGAAGGATCTTCGTCACCTCCTATCTCGACAACGTCACGGCGGACAACCAGATCACCCTGCGCGAGGCGATCCACATCGGCGCCGGTACGCTGGGCCGGGCGCTGACGACGTGCCCGACGGATCCGGACGGTTGTGAGCGCGAGCACGTGCTCGACAACGACGGCTTCGTCGGCGTCGGTGTGCGCGAGAGCATCATCCTTCACCCCTTCCTTGCTGAGGGTGGAACGATCAACCTCGCCTTGGGCTCCCTTCCGGGTATCGAAGGAGGCGACGCCGTCGGGATTCTGGCCATAGTCGATGGTGGAGGAGGCGCGTTCTCCGGGCTCACGATCAATGGGCAAACGGGCGTGAGTGTGACCTTCCTGCGCTTCCAGAACTTCGGGCAGCACGGCGTTCATCTGATCGACGCGCCCGAGGCCTACCTCGGAGGCGTGCAGGTCGCCGGCTGTGGCGGTACCGGCATTCTCGCCGAGGGAAACACCACCGATGTACAGATCGTGAATCCCCTCGTCTCGAGCTGTGCTGGGCCCGGTCTGCACCTCTCCGGCGCTGGCGTGCAGCGCGTGGCGTGCTCTGGCGGCACCAGTAGCGGCATGCGGGACAATGGCGGCGATGGCATTCTCGTGAGCGGGGGAAGCTCGGCGAATCTGGTCAACTGTGGAAACGTTTCCGGAAGTGCCGGCGCGGGTATCCGGGTGACGGGATCTCCGCTGAACGGGATCGGAGATTCCTCGCGGAGCGCCATCCTCACGAACAAGGTCATCTCCAACAACCTCGGCGGCGGAGTCGTGATCGACGAGAGCCCCGGGGCCCGTGTCTTCCGCCTGGACGTTCGCGGCAATGGCAGCCACGGCATCGTCATCGGCGGCCCCGGGACGACGGACGTCGAGGTGCAGGCCGTGCAGGTCGGCACGACGCGCGACGCCGTGGGCTCGGCCGACCCGAACCAGGGCCACGGAATCCTGATCCACAACGGTGCCTCGGGGATCACCATCGGCACCCGCGCGATCGGCGGCATCAACGAGCCCGCGGGCAGCCTGGTCGCGGGCAATACGGGCTTCGGCATCCTCATAACGGGCCCGGACACGACCGACATCGTGGTGAACCGGACCGTGGTCGGCGCCAGCCAGGCGAGCGACTTCTCGCTCGTTGCCCGTGGCAACACCCTGGGCGGCATTGCGCTCCAGGACTTCGCCCATCACAACCGGCTCGGCGACCGCGAAGCATTCGGCAAGCTCGACATCGTTGGACACACGACCACCGTCGGCGTGCTGATCGAAGGCGGCGCCCACGATAATCACATCTTCGGTGCGAACTTCGGATCCATCGAGAGCGGCCTCAACCCGTTCATGACTGGCCCCGACTACGGAAACTTCTACGGCATTCGGATCCGCGACGGTGCGCACAGCAACGTGATCGGCGCGCGCGGCTCGTCCCCCGCCTTCCAGGGCAACTGGTTCCGCTGGTCCGAGGGCGCGGGCGTGCTTCTCGAGAGCGGTGGCTTCGTGAGCGGCACCCAGACACCGGGCGTGACTCCTACGCCGACGAACGCCAACGTGCTGATCAATAACAGATTCGGCACCAGCGGCGGGGAGAACGTGGTGGGGGTGCTCCTCAGAGCGGGCGCGCAGGCGAACCGCATTGGCGGCGTGGACGGCGACTCGAACGACTTCCAGAGAAACACGAAGGCCGGCATCTGGATCGACGGGTACGCGATCGCGGAGCCGCACCTCGCCAACCGGATCATCGGCAATTCCTTCATGTTCATGAGTGGCCCGAATCTGCCGGCCGACCCCCTGGTGGCCGTTCCGGATGGCGTCGGCGTGCTGCTCACGAACGCCTCCGGCCATGTAATCGGTGGCCCCGGCGTCGGTGAGAGGAACCGGCTCCTCTTCAACTACGTCGGCATCTACGATGACGGGGGCAGCGGCAACCGCATCGTGGGAAACGACATCGGAAGTTCGGCCCCATCGGCTGCCAACAAGACGGCGGGCGTGATCCTCTCGGCCACAACCGATTGCACCGTGGGGCCCGACAACGAGATCATGGGCAATGGTCAGAGCGGACCCGGCCCGGCCCTCGGCGGTATCGCGATCCATGGCGGAAGTGGTAACAGCGTCTGGGGGAACGCGATCGGAACCAACCGGGGCTGGACCCAGGACAGTGGCAACTCTCCTCATGGCATTCTCGTTGACGATGCGGCGCAGACCGTCATCGGTGCGCTGGGGCTCGATGGTCCGAACGTGATCGGAAACAATCTCGGGCCGGGTGTGCTCATCGCTGGGCCAGGTGCGCTCGGAAACCAGATCATCAACAGCTGGATCGGTGAAGCGCCGACGGGCGCCCCGCTTCCGAATACGGGCTCCGGCGTCCAGCTGGCGTCCGGCGCGCGTGACAACAAAGTCGGGGACGAGTTTGCGCAGCCGCATCTCGCGGGCGCCGTCGCCATGCCGGCTGGCAACCGCATCCTGGGCAACGGAGGGCACGGCGTCCACATCCAAGGGGCTGGGACTGTGTCCAACACGGTCACCGGCAATTCGATCTCCGGAAACGCTCTCGCCGGCATCCGGCTCGAGGGCGGCGGCAACAACGGCTTGCCCGCTCCGACGATTACGTCCTATAGCGGGCAGCGCGCATTCGGAACCGTCGCGGCGGCTGTTCCCGATGGGAGCCTGGTTCAGCTCTTCAGTGACGACGATGGTGAGGGTCGGATCTTGGTGGGCGAGGGTCCCGTCAGCGCCGGCCAGTTCGCGGTCGCAACCGGCTTCGTTACCGATGACCTGACGGCCACGGTCACCCACGACGATGCGATCTCGAGCGTCGGCAGAACGGATACCTCTGAGTTCTCCACATTCTTCCCGGCGCCGATTTCGTTGTTCATCTCGTTCGCAGCGGATCCGCCGGCGGTTCTCGGAGCAGCGCCCGGCGACACGGGGGCTCTGGTACTGCCGCTCGAGCTGACGGCAATCAACGGCCCAGTGAAGGTGCTGTCACTCACGCTCGACGTACTGGGCAGCGTCGTAGATGACGTCGACATCCTGCAGGTGGTCCTCTATCGCGACGTGGACGGAGATGGCCTGCTCGGCGCTGACGACGAGCCG
The DNA here is from genome assembly GCA_029261835.1 of Deltaproteobacteria bacterium. Taxonomy (GTDB): domain Bacteria; phylum Myxococcota_A; class UBA9160; order UBA9160; family UBA4427; genus JAJDAO01. Next base: position 189,876 of record JAJDAO010000073.1, read on the forward strand.
ATCTCGGATCCCGGGAGCTTCGATGTGGACGACGGCTCCGTGACACTCGCTCTGGGGACCGGTGTCAGCATCGATACGCTGTCTTCGCAAACCTGGCTCGTTGCCATCGATTTGTCCGCGACAGCGGTGATCGGGTCGAATCTCGAACTCTCGGTGCCGTCCGCCACGGCCGTTTCCGCTGGGGTGATGCTCGCACCGAGCATTCCAGTGTCGGTCGTCGGGATCTTCCCGATCGCGTCCACGGGGTTCACGCTGATCGAGGGCAATCTCGACAGCGATTCGGATGGCGTGGTGGACGTAGCGGACGTTTGTCCGGGAACGCTCGTTGGCGAGGCGGTGGACGACGTCGGATGCTCCTGCGCCCAGCTGGACGTGACCGGAAGCTTTCCGACGGGTGATCCCTTCCTCTGCCCGGAGCCTGGGGCGGACGCCATGCTGTTGGGCGCGATCGGGGCCCTCTGCGCGATAAAGAGGGGCAGAGCTCGGGGTGCGAGCAAGCGCGCCGCCAACACGCCCGCCAGGACCCGAGTCTGACCCGAACCTGCGGGAGCCCCGTCCTTCCGAGTCCGTCTCGCGTTCGATGGGATCGGTGGCGAGAGTGACCATGAGCAGTGGCGACAGCGACTGCGATCGAACCCACGTCGCCCAAGACGGCACTGCTGTTCACCGCTGGGACCGCGACGGGTTCTCTGGCGCTTGCTCCTCTACACTTCGAGCACCTCGAACCTCCGATATGGAGTTCGGTCATGGTTGTCGGAATGAAGTCGTGGATCTCGCGTCTGGCAGCGGGGCTGATGGCGGTGATGGTGCTCGCCTTCGTCGGTTGGTGGGCAGTGGGCGGCGCGGTGGGAATCGCCGGATTGAGCCTGCCCGACTTCCCGGACTGGCCGGAGCCCGTCGTCTCTCTCACTGCGGCGAGTGAGGGCGAGATCTACTTTCAGTCGTTCTCACCCTATGACTTCGACATCCTGCTGAACGCGCGGCCGCTGCCTGTTCCGACGACCGGATTCGGGACGCTCTTGCTGCCGACGGGCGCCTTTCCGGAGACGCCGGTGCCCGCGGTGATTCTCGTGCACGGCAGCGGAGGGATTGCGCCCGGTCGCGAGATGTCCACCGCGCGAATGCTGGCCGACGCGGGTTTTGCCGCCTTCGTGATCGACTACTACGCGGCGCGTGGCGTGACGCAGGGCTCTGATTACCTGACGAAGGTGCTCGCTGTGACGGAGTTCGACGCGGTGGCCGATGCCTACGGTGCGCTCACGATCCTTTCGACCCATCCTTCGATCGATGCCGATCGGATCGGGGTCATGGGCTTCTCGTACGGTGGCATGGCGGTACGGATCGCAATGGACGAGCGTGTCCGTCGGACCTTCGTTCCGGAGCATGCGGGCTTTGCGGCCTTCGTCGACGTCTACGGGCCGTGCTTCCAGGATTGGGGCACGCGAGCGACGAACGGTGCGCCGCTGCTCAGCCTGCGCGGGACCGAAGATGAATCGAACGATCTAGCGGCCTGTGCGGAGCGAGAGGAGGCCCTGCGCACGCTTGGCGTTGCGGTCGAGTCCCGGATCTACGAAGGGGCGGGACACGCTTGGGAGAGCGAGCGCCCGCGTACGATGACCGACTCGCCGTACGTGGCCGGCTGCACCGTGCGCTACGACGAGCGCGGTCACTCGTTCATCGGAGACGTGCAGATCGTGTCGGGTGAAACCGACGACACGCGAGCGCAACGGCTCGTTAAGCGCTTGGCAAGCGGCGGGCCGATGGCGTCGTGCGTTCACCAGGGCTACGTCGTGGGTCGGGACGACGTGACTCGCGAGAAGGCCGCCCGGGATTTGCTGGTATTCCTGAAGCGGGTGCTGGGGGGCGCGGGCAGTCGGACGGGCGGGTAGCGACCCCACTCCTGGAGGCTGTGCACGCGGCTGGCGATGCCCGCTGGTGCTTCTCGCCGCGCTCGCGAATCCCTCCCCGTACGCGATTGAGTATCGCATCAGGGCTGGATGAAGCGGGCGTAGTCATCGAGCACGGGAAGGACGTGATCCCGCGCAGCCGAAGGCAGGCGGAGGATCGCCTCGGTGGCGCCGGCCGATGCGTAGTACGCGAGCTTCTCCTCGTCGGGCATGACACCCATGGGCACAACGTGGAGGCTCTCGGGATCACGCCCACGTCGCTCCATCGCGCTACGCAAGTCTGCGAGGGCGGTTCGCATGCCGGCACCGCCGATTGGCATCCAGCCGTCGGCATACTCGGCGACATGGGCGAAGAGCTTCGGGCCGGCACCGCCGCCGATCAAGATGCGGGGTCGCGGCTGCTGCACGGGCTTCGGCCATTGCCACGAGGGCTCGACGCTCACCAGCTCGCCGCGGAACTCGGCGACCTCGTTGGCCCAGAACGCCTGCATGGCGAGTACCTTTTCCCGCACCAATGCACGGCGTTGTCTGACGTCGATGCCGTGATTCTCCATCTCTTCGTGGTTCCAGCCGAAGCCGATTCCGAAAACCAGGCGTCCATCGGATAGCCAGTCGAGCGTGGCGACCTGCTTCGCGAACGTGATGTGGTCATGCTGGGCTGGTAGCGCGACGGCAGTACCGAGGCGAATGGTCGAGGTGACGGAGGCCGCCGCCGCCAACGCGATATAGGGATCGGGGCTGCGCAGGTATTCCTCGGCCAGCTCGGCGTCGCCGGTGGGCGGTGGCGTGCGGCGGCTGGTCGGGATGTGGGTGTGCTCTGGAATGTAGATCGAGTAGAAGCCGCGCTCTTCGGCTTCCTTGGCCAGCTCCACGGGGTTCATCGCGATGTCGGTTGCGTGAATCGTTACTCCGATCTTCATCGCGCTCTTCCCCTGAAACCTCCGAAGGTCTTCCAAAGTGTCACGATACCGCCTGCGGAACGACGGGCGGAGAGACCGATAGTCGGCGCAAGACTAGCGGGTTCGGGCCCGCTATGATCGAGCATCGACGGCGCAGTGGTGGTGGGCTGCTCGATGACTTCAGTCGAAGTACTCCAGTCGGCGGAGCGAGAGAGCATTGGGTTGGCTGCAGATCCAGAGCGAGAGGGTGCAGAGCGCGTAGAGCGCACGGAGCGTCGCGAGCCGCAAGCGCCGCGAGCGGGCGAGGGCCGGCTGATAGCCCTGATCTTTCTGCTCGCTCTGGTATTGCGCTGCGTCGGTGTTTCTCGCACGGCCGTCATCTTCAATGACGGTCCCATCTTCATTCGTTTGGCTGAGCTCATGGGAAGCGGGCACTGGTCCGAGGCCCTCTCCCACGCCTACCATCCCCTCTACTCCCTGCTCATTCACCTCACCGGATTCGTTGTGCCGGACTTGGAGAGCGCAGCGATCGCGCTGTCAGTCCTGAGTGGCAGCTGTGCCGTGCTGGCACTCTATGCCTTCTTGCGTGCGGCCTATGACCGAACACTCGCGGCTGTGGGCGCGACTTTCCTGGCGCTGCATCCCTACGCCGTGCGATTCTCGGCCGACGTGCAGAGCGACTCGGTCTACCTCCTCTTCTTCCTCATGGCGGTAGCGTTGCTGTACCGTGCGCTTCGATCTCGCTCCACGAGCCTGGCCTTCTCCGCCGGTCTCGCCTCGGGCTTCGCCTATTTGACGCGGCCAGAAGGTGTTGGAGTTGCGGCGGTAGGTCTGGCGCTCGTGGCCGCAGCTTGGCTGCGCGGGAGCTGGAGCATGCGAAGTCTGGTGGGTTGGACGCTCGCGCTGCTGGCCGGCTTGGCGATTCCAGCGCTGCCCTATATCGCGACGATTCGCCTGCTCCGAGGGAGTTGGAGCATCTCGCAGAAGAAATCGGTGCTGGATCTGATCGGTATCAATACGGGCAGCTTCGAAGCCGCGGCCCAGGGCGGCGCCGAGAATGGGCTCTCACTCTGGCTGTCGATCGTTCTGCTGCTCGTCTTGGCTGCTGCCCTCGTGATCGGCTGGCGCGGACTGGCTGCCGCGCGCCGACAGGCCGCCTTCCGAGCGCGTATCGGCGCCAGGGCGCTGGCCGGCTCGGCTGCGGGCCTCGTCGTTTGCGCCGCCTTGCTCGCTCCGGTCGAGAGCCTGGATTTCGCCGCCGTCTTTGTGTCGACGCTTCGTCCGGAGCTCCTCCTGCTGGCGGCAATCGGAATCGGGAGCCGAGTGCGAATCGGGCCGCAGGGTCGCGCGCTCTTCATCTCAGCCTTCGCGGGGGCCTATGCTGCGGTTCTCCTCGGCCTGCTCATCCACTACGGGTACCTGAGCCGAAGGCACGCGCTGCCACCGCTGTGTCTGCTGATGGGCTACGCGGCCATGGGCGCCGCCGTTCTCGCCCGTTCGGCGAGGAAGCTCTTCGCCCAGCTGCTGCCTGCCGCTGCCTCGAGCGCCGCATTTCGGTCGCCAACGGCTTGGCTCGCCGGCATCGTGCTTCTCGTCGCGCTGATCAGCCTTCCGAAGACGTGGCACGACCATCGCGCCGAAGAGCTGGCGGGTCGACTCGCCGCCGAGTGGCTGAGCGAACAGTCGACGGCGACGGGCCGGGTCGCGGGAAATCGGAGCAAGCTGGGCTACTACGCACGGCGTGAGTGGCGGCCACTGCGTTGGGAGGGCGCTCTGAGAAACCTGCCGCTGCTGCAATCGGAAGGCGTGCGCTACGTGATCGTCGAACAAGATGCACTGAATGCGGATCTGGCCCCAATCGGCCCGCTCGCCGGCGATGGCCATCTGGTCCTGCGCGAACTCTTTCGAGCGCAGGCGAAGGGCCGACAGGCGCTCGTCTTCGAGCTGGTCGAGGTCCGGCTCTGAACAGTGGCAGTCGGATCGGGGCTCGTGCCGGGGTTCGCGGGATGCCCTGCCGCGGGCCGTCTCGCGGTCGCACCGTCGCTTCAGCTCAAGCGATTCACGAAGATTCGCCCACCCTTCATGATGAGCGGCAGGTGCTTGCCCTGTTCCTCCAGGAGCGACAGGTCGCGCAGCGGATCGCCGTCGACGATCAGGATGTCGGCGAGAGCGCCGGGGGCGATCACGCCGAGTTCGCCGACCCGTCGTACGATTTCAGCGTTGACCACAGTGGCGGAGCGCAGGATCTCCGGTGCTGAGAGCACCTCGGCTCGAATCGAGAATTCTCGGCTCTGCTGCTCGTGGGTCTCGCCGAGCAGATCGGTGCCAAAGCCCACGGGCACGCCGGCCGTTCGGGCGATCTCGAGTGAAGCGAGGCCCGCGTCCAGCACGTCCCGCACCTTCTCCTGGCTCGCCTTGGGGAAGCCGAGTGTACGGCCGAGCTCATCGATCGCGAAATAAGTCACCAGCGTGGGTACGAGATAGGCGCCGGCCTTGCGCATCAGCCCGGCCGTCTGCGCGTCGATCAGGTTGCCGTGCTCGATGGTGCGCACGCCCGCTTCGACCGCGCGTGTCACCGCCTCCGGCGTGTAGGCATGGGCCAGGGCGTAGCTGCGCCAGCCCTCGGCCTCCTCGACGATGGCGCGCATCTCCTCTCGCGAGTACTGCACGTTCCACACGGGGTCCAGAGGCGACGCGACGCCGCCCGAGGCCATGATCTTGACCTGATGTGCCCCGCGCCGCAGCTCCTCACGTGCCGCCTTGCGGACGGCCGACACACCATCGGCCACGTGTGAGAAAGCAGACGATCGGATCTGGCAGGCGCAGAGCATCGGGTTGTCTTCGGGCGGAGTGAAGTCGCCGTGGCCCCCCGTTTGGCTCAGCGTGCGGCCGGAATAGAAGACGCGCGGGCCGGCGATCAGCCCGCGTTCGACGGCCTCGGCCAGGCCGGCGTCCAGTCCGCCCGCATCGCGCACGGTCGTGAAGCCCCGGCGCAACATACTCTCGAGGACCTTGGCTGCCTCGATGGCGATCAATGTCGCCGGCTTTCGCATCAGGGCGGCGAAGTTCATCGTTGTGATGCCGGCATGAACGTGGGCGTCGATCAGGCCCGGCATCAGCGTTCGACCGCCACAGTCGATCGCCTGCGCATCGGGGCTGCTGATCTCGCCGGCGCTCACCTCGACGATTCGATCGTCTTCGACGAGAACACTGTGGTGCGGCAGCGTACGGCCCGCATCCGTATCCAGCAGGTTGGCATTGCGCAGCAGGGTCAGAGGCATCCGGTCAGCTTATCGAGGTGGCCGAAGTCTCGCATGGCCGGTCTTGGACACGGCCGCCCGTCAATCCGGCTCCGGTCACGCACACGCCGACCCGCACGATCCACGTGCCCCGGCAGCGGTTTCCGTCTGACCGGCCGACTTCCCGTGGGGCCTGGTTGCGCGCTCGTTTTGAAAGTATCACATTGTCTTACTTGTAATTGTTCAACCCATTCGGCAAGTGGCTGGAAAGGAAGGGCAAGATGAACTCGATTCGTGCGCTGATGCTGCTGGGCCTGCTCGCCCTGGCGCCGCAGGCCGTGGCGAACTCCGCCATTCCGGAGCAGGCGCCGGCGGACGCGCTGGGCAAGGGTGATCCCGTCAAGGGCAAGCAGTATTTCGCCGTGTGTCAGACTTGTCACGGCGAGGGGGGCCACGGTAATCCCGAGCTGCACGCCCCCCAGATCGCCGGCCAGGCGGAGTGGTATCTGCTGCGCCAGGTGACCAATTTCCGCGCCGGTGTTCGCGGCGCTCATCCCCAGGACACCTTCGGTGCCCAGATGAGAGCAATGTCCCTGACGCTGCCCGATGAGCAGGCGGTGCGCGATGTCGTCGCCTACGTCCGGACCTTTCCCGAGCATCGCGGCGAGCGGACGATCGAAGGTGATCTCGAGAACGGCGAGCGGGTCTTCCTGCAGTGTGCCGTCTGCCACGGGAGCCGGGCCGAGGGCCAGCAGCTCTTCGGCGCCCCGCGGCTGAACGGGATGAGCGACTGGTATCTGGTCTCACAGCTCGCCAAGCTGAAGGCGGGTATTCGCGGCCATCACCGGGACGACGACCGTGGTCTTCAGATGTCCTCGGTGACGCGGCTCTTCGCGGACGAGCGGGCCATGAACGACGTGATCGCCTACATCCAGACGCTGCCCTGAGCCCAACTTCACATCACCGCGTCAGGCTGAGCCGCGCTGCGATGGGGGGGCCGCCGATGGATGATCTGCAGCGACCGAGTGACGCCAGCGATGGGTCGCGCGTCAGCCCGTTGATGCGTCGTTAAACGGCGTCTTCGCCGTGCTCGCCCGTTCGGATGCGCACCGCATCCTCGAGCTGAGTGACGAAGATCTTGCCATCGCCGATGCGACCGGTGCCGGCCGCCTGCATGATGGCGTTCACGACGTCGTCGACCAATTCGTCTGCCACGGCGACTTCCAGCTTCACCTTGGGTAGGAAGTCCACCACGTATTCAGCACCGCGGTACACCTCTGTGTGACCCTTCTGCCGTCCGAAGCCCTTTACCTCGGTGGCGGTCATGCCCTGGATGCCAATGCCCTGAAGCGCCTCTTTGACGTCGTCGATCTTGAACGGCTTGATGATCGCTTCGATCTTGCGCATCTGCTTCTCCCGCGTATTCAGACTGGTCGCGCGCTGCCAAGACCGATAGCTCGTCCCGCTGTGAAACGCGAGGTCGAGCCGCGGGCGATCGCTCCCCTATCGCCTACCATGAGCCAGCTCAGCGAGGAGGACGGGAGATGGGGATACTGCAGGGCAAGAACGCCATCGTGACGGGCGCCGGGCAGGGTGTGGGTCGCGGCATCGCAATGGCGCTCGCGGGCGAGGGCTGTGCCGTGGCGGTTGCAGGCCGCACCGAGTCGAAGCTGGAAGGCGTGGTGCGAGAGATCGAGGCCGCTGGTGGTCGAGCGATTTCGGTGGTGTGCGAGGTCGGACAGGCGGATCAGATCGCCGCCTGTGTCGAGACGACGCTGCAGGCGCTCGGCGGGATCGACATCCTGGTGAACAACGCCCAGGTCGTGCCGCTGGGCATGTTGCTCGACGTGACCGACGAGGCGTTCCAGGCCGGCTTCGACACCGGTCCGCTGGCGTCACTGCGCTTCATGCGCGCGTGCCATCCCCACTTGAAAGGCGGTGGATCGGTTGTGAATCTCGGGACCGGTGCCGCTCTCAGGCCCGACCCGGTCGGCTATGGCGCCTACGCGGCGGTGAAGGAGGCCATCCGAACGCTCACCCGGGCGGCGGCGGTCGAGTGGGGGCCGGACGGTATTCGCGTCAACGCAATCATTCCGCTGGCGATGTCGCCCGGCATGCAGATGTGGACGGAGCTTCGGCCCGAGGAGGCCGAGGCCTTCATGGCCACGGTCCCGCTGCGCCGGGGTGGTGATTGCGAACGTGACATCGGTCGAGCGGTGGTGATGCTGGTCGGACCGGATTCCGGCTACATCACCGGCACCACGCTGATGTTGGACGGCGGGCAGGGCTACCTTCGTTAGTGTCCTGACCCAAGGGAGTTCACGCCCGCGGCGAAGCGTGCCGCGAGTGCCGGGGAAGGACGGCCGTGCTCAGGGGGGCGTGCTCTCGGCCGATGGGGAGACCAGCGCGCTTGCGCGCGCGATCCACTCCTCAATCTCGCCACGAAATCGTCTGGCCAGCTCGGGGTTCTGAGCCAGTACGTCTTCTCGCTCCAACGGGTCGTTCTCGATCTCGAAGAGATCTTCGCGCTGACGATCCTTGTGCCAGATGTAACGCCAGCGACGATCTCGCACGAAGTACGCCTCCTCCTTCGCGATGAAGGCCCATATATCCAGTCCCACGTCGGCGTCGTCCTGGCGCAGCCGGCTCATGCCACCGATGACCCGATCGCGTGCGAAATCGCGCCCGTCCATCAAGTGGCCGTAGAGGCTCAGTCCGGTGCGATCGGATGCGTGCTCCTTCACGCCCGCGAATTCGAGAATGGTTGGGAAGAGATCGACCGTCGAGACGAGAGTCGCATGACTCTGCCCAGCCGGCAGTCTGCCGGGCCAGCTGAAGATGATCGGGGTTCGGAAACCCTGCTCGTAGATCGAGAACTTGCCTCTCGAGCCCCCGAGATACTGCGGCGAAGAGTCGCTCTCCTGGGACTGGTCCCAGCCGTTGTCCGCGAGAAAGATGATCAACGTTCGCTCTCTGACACCGCGTCGCTCGAGATGGGCGAGGAGCTGCCCCACGCGGTCGTCCAGCCGCGTGATATTGCCGAAATAGCGTCTATCACGGCTGGAGAAGCGCTCAGCCGAATAGCTGCGCATGAATTCGGCTGCAGGATCGTGCGGCAGATGCGGCAGCATCGGTGCGAACCAGATGAAGAATGGTTCGTCGACGTGCTCGTCGATGAACTCGAAGAGCGGCGCCATGGTCGACCGCCCGAGTTCCGTTCCGTCGCCTCCCGACAGCTCCTTGAGCAGACCACGGGATTTCGCCAGCGCCTTCTTGGATCCCTGCGGCGTGAGTTTCGAGTTCGTGCCGGCGGTGAAGCCAGCGGCGCCAGAGGGACCCTCCCAGTACTTTCCACCCTGAAAGGAGACATACCCGCGCCTGGCCAAGGCCTTGGGCAGTGTTTCCAGCGATCGGATGATCCGAAACTCCGGGAAGGTGGCTCCCTCCTTGCGCCCGACATCAGCCAGTGTCTTGATCTGGAGCGGGTGGAGACCGGTCAGCAGGGTCTGTAGCGATGGGCGGCAGGCGCTTGCCGTGTTGAACGCATGCGTGAGAACGACACCTTCACGCGCGAGTGTGTCGAGGTTCGGCGTGTGGATGAAGTCCGATCCCATGAAGCCAAAGTCTCGCCAGCCCTGATCGTCGGCGATGACGAGTACGATGTTGGGAGGGACCGTGTCCGCTCGCGTGCAGCCGAGCGCGAGCAGAGCCAGCAAGAGGAAGGCGGAGAAGACGGGCTGACGCGGGTTCCGCCTGGCGCTACGCGTACCTTCTACGCCATCGCCGATTTGTGGCTGTGGTCTGCCGCTTCGTGTGATGGTGGGGCGCATCGATCTCGGACCCCGCAGGACGCCGCCGAGCCTGCATTCCCGGGTGCTTGCTTTCAAGAGAGAGCCATCCGTTTCGACGTCAGCTTGTAGCACGCTCACCCTCATCCGCCCGCTGGCCGGCAGGCCTCTGTGGTATTCTCTCGCGGTGCACTTCCCCGTCGGCAGTCTACCGGTGTTCATTCTTCTCGTCGCGGTGGCAGCCGGCTGCTCGTCTGAGTCGCAGCAGGAGTTGGGCCACACATCGCCTTGTCCGGGGCCCGAGTCCGGCCAGAGTGTGCTCTCACGCGAGACGATGTTGCGCCGTCTTGCTGCCGATCGGGCGCCCGAGTTTGCAGCGAAGCTGCGTCTGAGTGAGATCGCGGACGATTCGCGCTGGGTTCTGCCCGGCGTGAGCGCACTGGATGCGCCGCGAAGGTTCACCCTGAAGTTCCCCGCCGACGCACAAGCTCCCGTGCGGCGGAGAATCGCGCTCGATCGTGGGCACTTCCGATTCGCGAAGCGCGTGTTGGCGGATCTGCGGCTGCGGACCGATGAATGGCAGTCGCTCGGTACGAAGCTGCTGACTATCGAACGAGACGATGAGGGTCCCTTTATCGAGCTGGAAGTCGATCTCTCCGAATCGGCGCAGCAGCATACGGACGCCCAGCTGGTCGTCATGGTCTACTCCGCGGCGAGGCACCTGGCACTGAGGTACGCGAGCCCGGTCGTTGCCATTCCGAGCCAGCCGAGCTGGCTGGCGTTCTCCTTCGGCGTCTTGGAGCCAGCCTGGAGCCAGGGACCGGTTCGGTTCCGCCTGCGGGCTTGCGAGGGTCGACGCTGCCAGTGTCTGCACGAGGAGGTCGTCGATCCCGCTGTTGATTCACAGCGCTACTGGCAGGAGCGCCGTGTGTCGCTGGCTCCACTGACTGGGCGGAACGTCTCGTTTCACTTCGAGAGCGAGCCGGTCGCACCACTCGAAGACGGCTACACGCTCGCACAGTGGGAGACGCCGCACCTGCTCGTCGAATCGAGGGAGGCACCGGGGGGAAGGCACAATCTACTTCTGATCTCTCTCGACACACTTCGCGCAGATCACCTGGGCGCGTACGGCTACCGGCGGGAAACGAGTCCCTTCATGAGTGGAGAGCTCGCCGAGCGCAGCACCCTCTTCGAGAATGTCGTGGCGCCCGCCACCACAACGGTTCCGTCCCACATGACGCTCTTTACATCGCTGCCGCCCTCGGTGCACGGTGTCGTGTCGAATCTGCGAGAGCGCGGACTGCCCGATGGTGTTCCCACGCTGGCGGGTGTCCTGCGCCGGGGGGGCTATGCCACCGGCTCTATCAACGAGAATGGCGCCATCAATCGGCGAATGGGGTTCGGCAAGGGTTTCGACTACTACGTTGAGCACATGAGCGCACGCATGATCCGGCCGGAGGGGCACGTGGGTCGTATCTTCTCCTCCGGTCGACGCTTCATCAAACGCCATCGGGGGCAACGTTGGTTTCTCTTCCTTCACACCTACGAGGTCCACTATCCCTACACGGCGCCGGAGGCATACGCCGACCTCTTCCCAGAGGGTGACGACCCCAGCCATCCCGACAACGTCCGCCTCGGAAAAGGCCGCAAGCTCTTCTATCCGGTTCTCTACGACCGGGAGATCCGGTATCTCGACAGCGAGCTCGAGAAGCTCCTGCGAGATCTCGACACGGCAGGCGATCTTGATGACACATTGGTGGTGATCACTGCGGATCACGGCGAGGCGTTTCTGGAGCACAGCTTCGTCGGCCATGGGAGCGACGTTCACCAGGAGACCGTCCACATTCCACTCTTTGTGCTCGGTCCCGGAATCGAGGGGGGGCGTCGTATTCGGGTGCCGGTCGGGCTCGGCGATCTGATGCCCACACTGCTCGAATGGCTCGAGATCCCCGCCCCCGACGAGCTGATGGGCCGCTCTTTCGCCTCGCTCCTCGGGGCCGGAGCCGAGGCGGATTACGGAGCCGGGAACACGATCGTGAGCGAAGCGTGGCATCACATGGGCGAGGCGGCGGATGGCAAGCAGGAGATCATCCCGCCCACGCTTGCCGTACGCCGCGGGCGACACAAGCTGATTCGCTACAAGACCGACGGCGAGCCGCGCTACGAGTTCTACGACCTGCTGAGCGACCCGGCCGAGGAGCGCGATCTCTTCGATCTGCAGCTACCGGTGGTACGGGGGCTGAAGGCCGTGGCGGATGGCTACGAGCAGGACAGCAGCGTGATCGCCCGGCGTCTGGGCGTGCCCCCGCTCGAGCGCGACGCGCCGACCACCCAGGACATCGACCCGGATCGGCTCGAAGCACTTCGAGCGCTGGGCTACGTCGAGTAGCTGGTCTCGCGCCCGTTGCGGGCGGCGCGTTCTCTCCGCTCACGGCATGTAGGTCCCGCCGTTGGTGTGCAGCACCTGACCCGTCATGTAGCGCGACGCGTCGGAGGCCAGAAAGAGAAAGGCGTGGGCGATGTCATCGGGCGTGCCGAGCGTGTGCAGGGGGATGCGCTCGCGCACCCGGGTCCGCGTCCTCTCCATCTTCTCTTCGTCGAGATGCCCATCCGGCTTGCGCGCATGTCGAGTCGTCATCCCCCCCTCGACGTAGCCCGGGGCGACCGCATTGACTCGAATGCCGCTCGCGGCCACCTCGGCTGCCAATACACGAGTGAGTGCCATCACACCCGCCTTGGACATGCTGTAGCAGGAGAGCATCGGCAGGGCGGTGAAGCCTCCGCTCGAGGACATGTTCACGATGCTGCCGGATTGTCGCGCTTGCATGGCTCGCACGGCGGCCTGGCAGCCGAAGTACACACCTTTGAGATTGACCGCCAGCACACGATCGAGGTCGGCCTCGTCGGTGTCGATGACCGGCGAGTCGTGGATCACGCCGGCAATGTTGGCCATCACGTCGAGCTGACCGAAGCGTGAGAGTGCGAGCTCGATCAGGGCGTCGACCTCAGCGCGCATCGTTACGTCGGTGCGTCGGCAGACGACCTCGTGGCCTTCGGCCAGAAGCCGGTCTCGCGTGGCTTCCATGCCGGCTTCGGCCAGATCTCCGAGCACCAGTCTTGCCCCCGCCTGCGCGTACTCGGCGGCGATGGCGTCCCCCATGGCACTCGACGCACCGCTGATGACGGCGGTCCGGCCCGATAGATCGAATGCTCTGTTCATTGCGTCTGCTCCCGTCGAGTCAGATTGCTAGCATGTCTGAACTTCAGCGGGGAGACCGACCTGGATGGATCTTTCAGGCAAGCACGTGGTGGTGACGGGTGGCGCCAACGGCATCGGGCGGGCGATGTGCCGCCACTTCGTCGCGCAGGGAGCTCGTCGTGTCGTGGTGGCAGACCTCGACGAGGCGGGTGCCCGTGAAGTGGCCGCCGAGATCGGCGGTCTCGGACTCGGGGTTGACGTGGCCGACGAGGGTCAGGTCCGCGATCTGGTGTCGCGCGCGCAAACCACGGGTGGGCCGATCGATCTTTTCTGTTCGAACGCCGGCATCGCCACCGCGGGCGGAGTAGAAGTCGTGAACGAGGAGTGGCAGCGCATCTGGCAGATCAACGTGATGGCGCACATCTACGCGGCCCGTGCGGTGCTGCCCTCGATGTTGGAGCGGGGTCGGGGGTATCTGCTCAGCACCGCCTCGGCGGCCGGTCTTCTCAGCCAGATCGGCTCGGCCCCGTATTCGGTCACGAAGCACGCAGCGATCGGCTTGGCCGAGGCTCTGGCGATCGCCCACGGCGATCAGGGGATTCGCGTTTCGGTCCTCTGCCCCCAGGCTGTACGCACGGCCATGACGGCCGGTCTCGAGGGAGGCGGTGTGGCGGGTGTCGATGGCATGCTCGAGCCAGAGGTGGTGGCCGAGGTGGTTGTCCAGGGCCTGGCGGACGAGCGCTTCCTGATCCTGCCGCACCCGACGGTCGCCGACTACATGCGTCGCAAGGTCGATGACTACGATCGCTGGCTCTCCGGCATGCGGAAGCTGCAGCAGCGCTATCGGATCGGGTGACGTCTCGGTGCGCGGCGCGCGGCGCAGACCCAGACACTCGCGGTCGGGGCCTCCGAGGCACACAAAAACACTATTTGACACAGAGCCTTACGGCTTCGGAGGCGTTCCTGACGGGTCGCCCGGCAGGGCACCGGAGCGCCCGTTGTTCGCCATTTACAATACGCGACGTATCGTATACATTCGACCGCCCCGCCAAGCACCGCGCGTGTGCGCCGATCCATGGAGGAGCCCCCGATGAACTTCGAGTTTTCCGAGAAACAGCAGGCGTTCCTGAAAGAGGTCCAGGACTTCATCGAGGTCCATCGCGATCCGGAAGTCATGGATGTGACCCGCGAGAACATGGCCCAGCTCGTGGACACGCCCAAGCGTCGCGCCTTCATGAAGAAGCTCGGCGAGCAGGGTTGGCTCGGCATGACCTGGCCCAAGGAGTACGGCGGCGGCGAGGGGGAGGGCGTCTACGAATTCCTCCTCAACGAGGCGCTCGCCCGGGTGGGTGCACCGCAGATCGGCAAGGGTGTTGGCATCATCGGCAAGACGCTGATTCGCCATGGCAGCGAGAAGCTCAAGCGGGAGTTCTTGCCGAAGATCCTCGTCAACGATGTCGAGTTCGCCGTGGGCTATAGCGAGCCGCAGGCGGGCTCGGATGCCGCAGCCATGCAGCTCAAGGCGGAGTATGACCCGGCGCGAAAGGGCTGGGTGCTGAACGGCCAGAAGATCTTCACGACGTCGGCTCACTTCGCCGACTGGAACTGGGTCGGCGCCCGCACCGACCCCGATCAGCCCAAGCACAAGGGCATCAGCCTCTTTCTCATGCGCATGGATCAGCCCGGGCTGGAAGTGCAGCGCATGCCGACCCTTGGTGACGAGATCACGAATCAGGTCTTCTTCAACGACTGCTTCGTGGACGAAGAGTACATGGTTGGCGAGCGGGGCAAGGGCTTTCAATACATCTCGGAGGCGCTGGATCTCGAGCGGTTTACGATGTTCACCTACGCGCCCATCGAGCAGCGGCTCGAGGTGTTGCAGGCGTACGTCCGTTCCGCCGAACGCGACGGTGAGCCCCTGAAGGACGACCCGATCATACGCAGCAAGATTGCGCAGCTCACGGCGCAAGCCGAGGCGGCGCGCTGTCTTGGACTGCGATTCCTCAGCACGTCGATGGCCGGCGGCGCCGCGCCGACGGTGCAGTCTTCTCAGTACAAGCTCTTCGCCACCGAGTTCTCGAAGCGTCTGGCCAACGAGTCCGTCAACATCGCGGGGCCCGGAGGTCAGCTGAGGGTGCATACCGAGGAAGGGCCGATGGCCGGCCGCTCCGAGATGACGTATCGCTACACGGTGATCGACACGGTCGGCGGTGGCGCTTCGGAGATCCAGAAGAACATCATCGCCCGCCGCGGGCTCGGCCTCCCGAAGAACTTCTAGCCGTCGGATTTCGAAAGGCATGTCGTCCAACCCGCAACTCGATGGCTTCAGCGTGCTCGACCTGTCGAGCGTGGGGCCCGCCTCGCGTGCCTCGCGTATGCTGGCCGATTACGGTGCGCGCGTGATCAAGGTCGGTCCCACCGCGAAGAAGGGGCGCGCGCAGATTCAGCCGCCCTTCCACACCTACGGTGCCGGCCGGGGGATGCAGCGGATCCAGATCGATCTCAAGGTCGAGACGGGCAAACGGACCTTCCTCAAGCTGGCGGAGACGGCCGACGTCATCATCGAGAGCTATCGCCCGGGCGTCGTCGACCGTCTCGGCATCGGCTTCGAGGACGTGAAGCGCGTCAACCCGCGGATCATCTACTGCTCGACCAGTGGCTACGGTCAGAACGGCCCCTACGCGGGCTGGGCGGGTCACGACATCAACTACCTGGCGCTGGCGGGCTTCCTCGCATGTTCGGAGCCGCGCGAGGACGGCGGTCCCCCGATTCCGGGGGCCACGGTGGCCGACAGCGCGGGCGGCGGCATGCACGCGGTTGTGGCCATCTTGGCCGCGTTGGTTCGCCGGGGCGTGAGCGGAGAGGGGCAGTATCTCGACGTCGCCGCCGCCGAGGGCGTGCTCTCGCTGATGTCGCTCTCGATCGATCAATACACCGCTACGGGTGAGGTGGCGGGGCCGCGCCAGACGCTGCTGACCGGTCGCTACGCCTGCTACGACGTCTATCGAGCGAGGGACGGAAAGTGGCTCTCGGTCGGCTCCATCGAGCCCCACTTCTACGCCAATCTGTGCAAGGCGCTCGGCTGCGAGCAATACGTTGCGCATCAGATGGACGATGAGAAGCAGGACGAGATTCGCTCGGCCTTCGCACAGGCCTTCGCGCAGCGTGACCGCGACGATTGGGTGGCGGAGCTCGCTCCAGGCGACACCTGCGTGGCGCCCGTCTACACCATCCCGGAGCTGGTCGAGGATCCGCATTTCAATAGTCGCGGAGTCTTCATGCAGGCGGAGCAGGCGGAGCACGGAACGTTTCGGCAGCTGGCTCCGATCCTGGCGGGAGCAGATCGCTCGCAGCCCGACCACCGAGTGCGAGTCGCCGGTGAGACCGACACGGACCAGCTGCTCTTGGCCGCGGGCCTCAGCGCGGGCGAGATCGAGCGGCTTCGCAGAGACGGAGCCGTGGAATAGACGCGACCGTTGCGTGAGCAAGGAAGCAAGGAAGGAGTCAGATCGATGCTTGACGAACTGCCCGCCGAAGTTCAAGACTGGATCGGCAAGGAGCGCTATCCCGAGCAGAGCGAGATTCCGGTCGAGAAGGGCTACATCTGGACGACCTGTTCTTCGGTCGAGATGGGAAACCCGATCTATTGGGATGAGAAGGTCGCCGAGGAACTCACGGGCGGTCCGATCGCGCCGCCGACGATGATCTCGGCGTGGTTCCGACCTCACCACTGGGCGCCGGCGCGCAAGAAGCAGCTATTGCCGCTGCAGGTCCACTTCGATCTGAAGGAGAGGCTGGGTCTGCCCGAGGCGGTGATGAGCGACAACACCATCACATTTGGCGTCCCGGTGCGTGTCGGTGACCTGCTGAAGACGCATCAGGTACTGCGATCGATCAGCGATCCGAAGACGACCAAGCTCGGCACCGGTCGCTTCTGGGTCATCGACGTCGTGTATGCGAATCAGAATGGCGAACACGTGGGCACCGAGAGCTACACCGGCGTCGGCTACAAGCGCGGGGAGTGATAAGATGACCAGTGAGATTCGCAACCGGACTCTGGATTCCGTCAAGCAAGGTGACGCGCTTCCCAAGTTCTCCTATGACGTGACACCCACGACGATCGTACTCGGTGCGATGGCGAGCCGGGACTGGCGCCCGATGCATCACGACAAGGATTTCGCCGTCAACCGCAACGGCACCCAGGATATCTTTCTCAATACGCCCAACCAGGCGGCCTGGTTCGAGAAGTATTTGACTGACTGGAGCGGGCCGAAGGGGCGCCTGGGAAAGATCAAATTTCGCATGAAGGACTCGGTCTTTCCCGGCGACACGATGGTCTTCAAGGCCAGCGTGGCGAGTGTCGAGAAGGACGACACCGGATGCGGTTGGGTCGGCCTCGAGGTGAACCTCTCGGTGGGAGAGAAGACCGTGACCGATTGCTCGGTGCGACTGGCGCTCCCCGTCGACGAAGCTGACAACCCCTGGCAGCGCAAGGGCGATCAGTGGCAGCCTTGATGGCTCGCCGCCCCGTCCCGCCGCCCCAAGCTGCCTCGTCTTTTCGAGCGACGAGCAAGAGGAATCGAAATGGATCTCGAGTTCACTGAAGAACAGGAAATGTTGCGTGAGATGGTGCGTAGTCTGTGCGCCGAGTACGCCTCTCTCGAAATCGTCCGCGCCATGGAGGACGACCCCAAGGGCTTTACCAGCGACTTCTGGAAGCAGCTGGCTGAGCTGGATCTGCTGGGGCTGATCATTCCCGAGGAGTACGGCGGCTCGGGCATGGGCATGCTCGAGGCGGCCATCGTCTACCAAGAGTTCGGCCGTGCCCTCGCGCCGTCCCCCCACTTCGTGAGTTCCGTGCTGGGAGCGAGCGCTCTGCTGGTGGCGGGCAGTGAGGCACAGAAGAAGCAGATCCTGCCCAGCATCGCTTCGGGTGAGGCGATCGTGACACCCGCCTGGCTCGAGCCAGAGAACGGCTTCGGACCGAAGGGCGTACGGATGCGGGCGGAGGTCGAGGGCGACAGCTATGTCCTGAACGGCGTCAAGCGTCACGTTCTCTTTGCCAGCTCCGCGACACATCTGCTGGTGCCTGTGCGCACCGGCGACGCAGAGGGCGACATCGACCTGCTACTGGTCGATCCGGGCAGCGACGGCATCACGCTCACCCAGCAGATGAGCCTCGCCTCTGATACCCAATACAAGGTCGAGTTCAGCTCGGTCAAGGTGCCCGTCGCCAACCGCCTCGCTGCGGCCGGCTCGGGCTGGCAGACCTGGAGCCAGGTCATGCTCGACGGCGTTGTCCTGCTCGCCGTCCAAGCCATGGGCGGGGCCGCAGTGGCGCTCGACATCACCTGCGAATTCGCCAAGGATCGCCACCAGTTTGGCAAGCCCCTGGCCGCCTTCCAGGCCATCTCCCACTACCTGGCCGATGCTTCGACGGCGGTCGCAGGTGGCGTGACGTTGGCCTACGAGGCAGCTTGGGCGCGCAGCGAAGGCAAATCCATCGACCGGCTCGCCCCCATGGCCAAGCTCTTCGCTTGTCAGACCTACCGCGATCTCACCGCCATGTGCGAGCAGGTCTACGGCGGTGTCGGGTTCACGATCGAGTACGACATCCAGCTCTACTTCCGCCGCGCCAAGCAGCTGCAGATCACCTGGTGGGACACCTCGTATCTCGAGGAGCTGGTGGCTGCCAGCGTGCTCGACGGGGAGGCGTAGATGGCCGATGTGCTCGTGAGCGGCGAGATCGACGGGTCGGTCGACGATCTGTGGCGGCTCGTGGCGGATTTCGGTGCGGTCGGCTGGATGAAGGGCGTCACGGGAGTCGAGGTCACGGGTGAGGGCGTGGGAATGGTGCGCGCCATCTTCGCCGGTGGTGACGAGGCTATTGTCGAAGAGCTGGAGTCCCTCGACGAGGCGGGGCGCCAGATCGGCTATACCATCAAGCGGAACAATCCACTGCCCGTCGAGAACTACCACGCGACCTGCAAGGCGGTCGATCTCGGCGACGGGCGAAGCCGTCTGGATTGGGCCTGTTGCTTCGATGCGAAGGGTGTCGACGAGGCCACGGCCAAGGCGGCGGTGGAGGGCATGTACGGCGTCCTCATCAGCTGGGTGAAGGAGGGCGTCGAGCGGTCGGGCTGACCGAGGGGGGGAGCATGACCGCAGAGGCCACCAAGCGCGTGATGGGGGGCCAGAGCTGGTCGGACTTCTGCCGTGCCCTCGAGCGCGCAGGAGAGGTCGTGCTGCGGGACGGCTCACCTCGCGACGCCTTCGACCGAGCAGAGGGTTTTCGCTACCTGAGCCGCCTCACCCGAGTGGCGCTGGAATCGTTCATCGAGTGCGCCGATCCGGCAGCGCCGGTCTTTCGCCGCCCCGCACACGAGACGGTGAAGATCGGTGCGGACAACCCCGACAACTACTACCAGAGCGCCAGCGTCAGCGGTGAGTTCGAGTATCGCATCTGGGGGACGCGCGGCACCGTCCACTATCTGAGCCTGGGTACATACGTGGGAAGCTATGGCTCGGGTGGCCGCATGGGGCAAAGCGGTCAGATCGAGGCCGCAGACCTGCAGATCGAGCCGGATGGCTCGTTCGAAATCATTCTGAGCTGCCAAGAGAAGCGGGCTGCCAACTGGCTGCGCATGGAGCCCGACACATCGTTGCTGATCGTTCGACAGACGTTCCAGGACAGGGAGAGCGAACGGATTGCTGACCTCCGCATCGAGCGGCTCGGCTCCGACACGCCGCCACAGCCACTCTCGGCGGCATTCCTGGATCATGGACTCGCATCGGCCGCCGCCTACGTGGCCGGGACCTCGGCACTCTTCTGCGACTGGTCCGAGGGCTTTGCGAAGCGCAAGAACGAGCTCCCGCCCCTTGACCCCGCCATCGCGACCGCTGCCCACGGCGACCCGAATATCTGCTACTTCCACGGCTACTGGGAGCTCGACCCCGAGCAGGCGCTGCTGATCGAGGTCACGCCTCCTCGCTGCGACTACTGGAACTTCCAGCTCAACAATCACTGGATGGAGTCGCTCGACTACCGCTACCACAGGATCGACGTCAACCATCATGGGGCCGTGTACGAGGACGACGGCTCGGTCCGGCTGGTCGTCGCCCACAGCGATCCGGGGCACGGCAACTGGCTCGATACGGCGGGCCACGCCCGCGGTACGATGTGCTTGCGCTGGATTCGCGCCGATGCTCATCCACAGCCGCAGACTCGCGTAGTCAGGCTGCAGGAGGTTTGACCGCGGTCGTCGGCATGGCAAGCGGCGGGAAGCGATCATGAAGAGATGGATACTGCTCGGGCTGGTGTCTGTGGCGATTCTCGGTGGCATCGTCATCGACCGCATCTTGCCAAGTGCGATCGAGCGCGGCGCGAATAGCGTGCAGCCGCACGAGCGCCATGCCGTTCGCGAGGCTGCTCGTGCACTTCACGCCACGATTCCGGTCGTGGACCTGCACGCGGATCCACTGCTGTGGAAGCGAGATCTGGCAGTGCGAAGTGATCGCGGACACGTCGACTTGCCACGGCTGCAGGCGGGTGGTGTCGCACTGCAGGTATTCGCAGCCGTCACCAAGAGCCCGTTCGGCCAGAACTACCAGAGAAACGAGGCCAACAGCGACGAGATCACGTTGCTCGCGATGGCGCAGCTCTGGCCGTTTCGCACTTGGACCAGCCGATTTGAACGGGCAGTCTATCAGGCCGAGAAGCTCCAGGATCTCGACCGCCGTGCGGGTGAAGCATTTCGTATCATCCGCTCGAGGCGAGATCTCGAGACGCTGCTCGAGGCCCGTCGCCGCGGGCTGACCACCGTGGGTGGCCTGTTCGGTATCGAGGGCGCGCACGCGCTCGAGGGTGACCTCTCCCGGCTCGGCCAACTCTACGATCTGGGCCTGCGCGTCGTCGGCCTGACACACTTCTTCGATAATCGTCTGGGCGGTTCGCTGCACGGCGTCAGCGGAGAGGGGCTGTCGGACTTCGGTCGTTCGGTCGTCGAGGAGGCCGACCGGCGCCGAATGGTCATCGACGTCGCCCACGCTTCCCCGCAAATGGTGCGCGACGTACTCGCGCTATCGAGTCGCCCCGTGATGCTCTCGCACGGCGGATTCGCGGGCGTGTGCAAGACCGCGCGCAATCTGGACGACGAGCTGATGAAGGCGATCGCATCCGCTGGTGGACTGATCGGTGTGGGCTTCTGGGAGGGTGCCGTGTGCGATATCAGCCCTCAGGGAGTCGTCGAATCCATTCGCTACGGAATCGAGCTGGTCGGCGTCGACCACATCGCACTGGGATCGGACTACGATGGAACGACCGCAGTGCTCTTCGACGCCTCCGAGCTCGCTGTCCTCAGCGAGACGATGCTCGATCGGGGCTTCTCCGAAGACGCCATTCGCCGCGTGATGGGCGAGAACGCCATTCGCTTCTTTCTCGAGAGCCTGCCGTAAGCCAGCTTGGCGACATCGTGCTCACGCCGGGCTAGCGATTCGGAGCCACTGCGTCCTCGACCAAGCCGCAGATGGTGTGCCACGCCACGATGTGAGCCTGCTGGATGTAGGGCGTGATGTCCGAGGGCACGCGAAGGCAGAGATCGACCTGCGAGGCCAATTGCTCCCCCGAGGCGCCCGTGAAGCCGATCGTCAGGGCGCCGACCGCGCGCGCCGTCCGCACGGCCTCGAGCACGTTGACGGAGCTGCCGCTGGTGCTGATTCCGACCACCGCGTCGTCTCGCTTGGCACAGGCCGCGATCTGACGCGCGAAGACCTGTTCGAAGCCGTAGTCATTCGCGACCGCTGTCAGCACCGAAGTGTTCGCCGTGAGTGCGACCGCAGGCAGCGGCCGGCGTTCTCTCAAGAAGCGCCCGACGAATTCCGCGGCGATGTGCTGGGCATCCGCTGCGCTGCCGCCATTCCCGCAGAAGTAGATCGTTCCGCCCCGTTCCAGTGTTTCCGTCAGGCGGGATGTGATCTCGACCAGTAGACTCGCCTGCTGCTCCGCCATTGCATCGATCACAGCGGTGCTCTCTGCGATCCGTTCGCGCACGGTCTCGGTCAGCACGCGGCCAGTATCGCCTTGGCTCTGGTCCGGTGCAACCCGACGCGGCGTCAGCTCGCCTCGAAGAAGCGGCGCGGATTCCCGGTGGTGAGGGTTGCGATCTGTTCCTCACCGATGGCGGCCTCGCGCAGCGCGGGCAGCACGTCGTCTGGTATGTGCCGGAAGTTCCAGTTGGGCATGATCGTGTCCTGGATCGTCTTGAAGACATCCGGCGGAAACCAGTCCATCTGGCAGCAGGCATCGTGCGAGAGCACCATGCGTTCACTCCAGCCTCGGCGGCAGAGCTCGGCCACGACCACTACGCGTTGCGCGGTATCGAGTGGTGCATCGATTCCGAAGCGGTCCATTCCGATGAAGCTGCCGCGCCCGAGCAGTGATTCCAGGTAGTCCAGGTCGTCGCTGTCACCCGAGTGGCCGATGATTACGGTCGAGAGATCAACACCCTCGTCCTCGAAGATGTCCTGCTGGAACAGGCCGGCCTTCACAGACACATCTGTGTGCGTGGTGATGGGAACCCCGGTCGCCTTGTGCAAACGCGCGGCGACGCGCAGCAACTTCTCGTTGGCCGCGGTGCCGCCCTCCTCACCCGTTGCGCACTTGATGATGCCCGCCTTGCTATCCGTTCCCTGGATCCCCTTCTCGATATCGTCGATCAGATACTCGACCAGACGATCCTCGGGCCAGGCGTGCATCCAGGGCTCCGACTGGTAGTAGAAGCCCGTCGCAGCGACCATCTGCATCTCGGCCTTCTCCGCCACTTCGCGGATGATGTGAATGTCGCGCCCCAGGTTGATGGTCGTGACATCAACGATGGTCTTGACGCCCCGCTCGGCGGCTGCCTTCATCTGCTCGACGGCGCGCTGAACCAGGGCCTCCGAGTCAACCCAGCGGTCGGAAGCCATGCGCATCGACCAGTTGGTGCAGAGCACGTGCTCGTGCATCAGCGTGAAGCCGAGATCGCGAGTGTCGATCGGGCCGAGCACCCCATTGATGGTCGCCATGATCGTCTTCTCCTTCAGAGATCCTTCATCGGCGCGATCACTTCGTCGCCGTAGCGTCGCATCATGTCGATCTTCTGCTGCAGCGTGGCGTTGCGGCCGGCGGTGTAGACGAAGGGATAGTTCACGATGCCGTCCGCTCCGAGTTCCGACAGGCGACGCAAGCTGTCCACCTCGGGAGGCTCGGTCAGGGGCACGATGGTTTCGAAGGGCTCGTTCTCGCGGCCAGCTTCCACGCGTAGCTGCCGCAGCGTCTTCAGGATCTCGGCCGCCTTATCGGGCGTATCGCCCGCGCCGAGCCAGCCATCACCGAGCCGTGCGGCGCGGCGCAGGGCGGGTTTGCTGGCGCCTCCGATACTGATCGGGATTGCATCGGGCGGAGCCGGCTTCTGGACGAGCGCGTCGAAGTCGAAGAACTCACCGTGATGCTCGCAGAGCTCGCCCTTCCAGAGCTCACGCAGCACGCCGATCATCTCGTCCAGGCGTCGGCCCCGCGTCTTGAAATCGACACCAACGGCGTCGAATTCTTCCTTCATCCAGCCCGCACCTACGCCGAGAATGACTCGATTGTTGCTGTATAGGGAGAGGGCGGCAAGCGGCTTGGCGATCTCGAGTGGGTGGCGTAGCGGCAGGATGTAGATCAGCGTGCAGAAGCGTAGTGTCGTGGTCGCGGCCGCCAGAGCGGCGATGGTGACCCACGGGTCCGGAAACGGGGTCTCGGTATCGAAGTCCGGGCGACCGCTATCCGAGTAGAGGTAGGCGGGTTCGTAGTTCGCGGGTATGAAGAGGTGTTCGGAGAGAAGGGCACCGTCGAAGCCGGCCTGCTCAGCCACCTTGGCGAGCGTGACGAGTTCGCTCGGGTCGTTGAAGGCGGTCGACTGCCAGAACTTCATGCCTGATTCTCCTGCTTCCTTCCGGTAGCGCGCCCACACCGCTCCAGCTGTTGTTTCCGCGACCGCGGGCGGGGAAACGAGCGCACCCGCGCGCCGGCTTCAGCGCTCGTTGCTCCGTCAGCGTCCGCTGAAGCGCGGCGCTCGACGCTCGGAGAAAGCCTGGATCCCCTCCTTGGCGTCCTGGCTGCGGGCGGAATCCGCGATCGAGCGTGTCTCGAGCTCCATCTGTGACTCGAGGGAATTGGTGGCACTGGCGAGCAGCAGCGCCTTCGTGGCGCCAAAGGCCCCGGTGGCGCCAGCGGCGAGTTCGGCGATGAGCTTCTCCGTGGCTTCCTGGAGCTGATCGTCGGGCACCACGCGGTTCACGATCCCCCACTCGAGTGCCTCGGCCGCCGTCAGCATGCGGTTGCTGATCATCAGTTCCAGGGTGCGGCGTCTCCCGATGAGTCTGGGCAGAAAGTAGGTGGCGCTGCCGTCCGGCGTGAGGCCCACCCGGGTGTAGGCCATCGTGAACTTGGCCGATTCGGCGCAGATGGCCAGATCGGCGCCGCAGACCAAGCTGAAGCCCGCCCCAGCCGCGGTGCCGCCGACCGAGACCAGCACGGGGGCTCGCATGCGCGCCAAGCGAGAGATGCTCGCATGCAGGTAGGTGGTCATCTCTTTCAGCAGAGCCGGCAGACCGTCACCAGAGCCGGCGAAGGCGGCGAGGTCACCTCCCGCGCAGAACATCTTGCCCGAGGCACTGAGGAGCACCGCGCGTACGGAAGGGTCTTCGTCACACTGCAGCGTCGCGTACATCAGGTCCTTCGCCATCTGGAGATTGATGGCGTTGGCCTCCCGCTGGCGGTCGAGTGTGATGCGGGCCACGCCATCGCGAATATCCAGGAGGAGGGTCTCGAAGCTCATAGCTTGCTCCTTGTGCGAGTGGTGACTGGACTCGGTGTGCCGACGTCGCTTCACGACACGCCTCGTCTTGACATCGCGAGCCCTCGATCGAGCCGTGCGCAAGTGTGCCGGTTCCGAAGCGCTTGGCAACGGCCGGGAAGCGGCCCTCCTGCAGTGGACGGGAATGGCGAGACAGCCCGCTGCGTCCCGCCTATTGTGCGTCCGCCGAGAGCAGTCTGAGCCGCTCGGTTTCACACCGCCCCGCCCGCATACCGCTGAGCGTGTTCGGCGACGCGTCTGGCTCCAGCCTGCTTTGCGGCTCGCGTTCTTCGCCCGGCAGGTGAACTAGAACGAGACGTATTGTATCGTAATCCCGGTCGCCTGAGGCGCGCTGCCGGGGCCAGCGCCAGTGTGACCACAAGTATTGGACAAACCTAGAGAATCCTCACGGGAGTTGCCGCGGCATGCAGATCAGAAAGGTGGTTCTCGTCGACGGCGTACGTTCAGCCTTCGCGCGCGGCGGCCGGGGCAAGCTGACGGCGACACGCCTGGACGAGGTCGGGGCACAGGTGTTGCGCGTGCTGCTCGATCGCAACACTGCGGTGTCGGACGGGATGGTCGAGGACATCGGCATCGGGAACGTCGCCGGGCGCAGCGAGTTCTCCTATCTCGGCAACGTTCAGCGCATCGCGGGGCTGCCGCTCGAGGCCTGTTCCTTCCACTCGAACCGTCAGTGCGGCTCGAGCATGGAGACGCTGCATCGCATCAGCATGGCGATCATGGTCGGCCAGATCGACTGCGGCGTCGCGATGGGGATCGAGCGCATGGGACGCGCGCTCGGTGGCGGCGGTGACAGCTCGCGCATCACGCGTATGACGGAGAAGATCAACGAGCTCAACGACGTGCAGCGAGCACCGGCGCCCGACCACGACCAGTACTTCTCACGTCCCTTTCCCGATTACATTCTCGAATCCCCCTGGCTGCAGAGCATGGTGCAGACGGCCCAGAACGTTGCGGATGTCTACGAGCTCACGCGCGAAGCGCTCGATCGCTTCGCAATCGAGAGCCACGACAAGGTTCACGCCGCCTACGAGGCCGGTGTCTACCGCGACGAGGTCATTCCGCTCGAGGTCGAGGAGCCAGTTTTCGACGACGAGGGCCGCTGGCTCGAAGAGGAGCGCGGCGAAATGGTCCTCTTCGACCGCGACGAGTGCGTTCGCCCGGGCGGCACGCTCGAGAAGCTTGGCGGCATGAAGCCGATCCGCGGCGTCAAGAGCTACGCGGGCGGCGAGCTGAACATCACGGCGGCCAACGCCTGCCCGACCAACGATGGCGTCTCATCCGCACTGCTGATGGCCGAGGACAAGGCGATCGAGCTGGGCCTCACACCGTTGGCGCGCATCGCGGGCTTTGCGGTGGGGGGCGTCAAGCCGCAGCTGATGGGGCTCGGCCCGGTTGTTTCTTCGAAGAAGGCGTTCGCGAACGCCGGTATCACGGCGGACCAGATCGACCGAGTCGAGTTCAACGAGGCGTTCGCGGCCCAGGTGATTCCGTCGCTGCAGGAGCTCGCTATCCCCGCCGAGCGCGTCAACGTCAACGGTGGCTCTCTGGCGATCGGGCATCCCCTTGGCGCCACGGGTGCGCGCTTGGTCACCACAGTGGCGATGGAGCTGCGACGGAGCAACACGCGCTACGGCTTGGCGACCCAGTGCATCGGGGCCGGCATGGGGATCTCGACGGTCGTCGAGCGAATGGACTGAGGTCGCAACGTGGGAGCAGTCGGGGAAGCTGGACCGGGCACCGGGAGGCCGCGCAGCGAGGAGGCTCACAAAGCGATCCTCGACGCCACGCTGGATCTTCTGGCCGAGGTGGGCTTCTCGTCTCTCACGGTCGAGGGCGTGGCGACTCGCGCCGGCGTCGGCAAGGCGACGATCTACCGGCGCTGGCCTTCGAAGCTGCCGCTGGTCATCGAGGCCTTCGGTCAGTTGCCCGGTTTCGACGACGTCGATACGGGTAGGCTGGCCGACGATCTCAAGAAGATGCTCCGCGGCTATCTGCAGGTCTTCAACAGTACGGCGCTCTCGCTCGTGCTACCGAGTCTGGCGGGCGAGCGCAGGCACAATCCCGAGCTCTGGCAGCTCTTCGAGCCGGTCGGCAAGGAACGTCGTCAGCCGTTGATCCGCGCCTTCGAACGCGCCGTCGATCGCGGCGAGCTCGCGCCCGATCTGGACTTGGAACTCGCCGCCGACCTGGTCGTGGGGCCAATCGCCGTCTGCCTCTTCTTCAAGGGAGGCAAGCTCAACCCCAAGATGGTGGGGCCCATGGTCGATCTGGCGCTGAAGGGAATCGCGAACTCCTGAGCCGACCACGCCGCCGAACGGCTGCGTCAAGCTGGTCGCGGGCGCCCGAGCAGCGCCATCATGCCAGAGGCGATCAGGAAGCCCGTCAGGTGGATCGCGAAGGCTGGGTTGTAGCCGCCCGAGACGTCGTAGATGCGCCCCGTGAGGACGGGACCGATCGCCACACCGAGGGCGGCCGAGAGCATGACGAAGCCGAGGATCTGAGCGTAGGCCCGCAGGCCGAAGTACTCCCCGACCAGCAGCGGGAAGAGTACGGCCGAGCCCCCGAGCCCGATTCCGAAGATCGGGATGAAGGCGAGCAGCGCTCCGGTGGCCCCGATGCGGAAGAGGCAGAGCGTCGCCACGGCATGCAGCAGCAGGGCGGCGAGCATGACCCACTTCTTGGGGAAGCGGTCGGCCAGTAGCCCGAAGACGAGTCGGCCGGCCACGCTCATTCCGATTGCCAGCCCGAGCGACCAGGCGGCGAGCCGTTCGTCGAAGCCCGCGTCGCTCAGCAGGGCGACCAGATGCACCACGATCGAGATCCCCCCGAACGTCGTGAGGAAGTTGCAGCCGGCGATGATCCAGAAACTTCTCGTGCGAACTGCCTCCCCTGGCGTGAAGGCGTTCTCGCCGCTCCTTGCTCCCCCAGCGACGGCCGCGTCTGCCGATGAGTCTGCGGGCGGGTGGCTCTCTTCGGGCGGCTCGCCATCCGGCCGCAGGCCGAGGTCCGCCGGCTTGCCGCGAACGACCGCCAGCGAGAGTGTCACGACGATGGCGAGAATGAGGCCTGCCAGCACCGCGTAGGTGAGTCGCCAGCCGAGCGAGGCGATCAGGCTGGCGGCGAATGGCGCCATCACGAGGCCACCAAAGCCGATGCCCGCCAAGGCGATCCCCATGGCCAGGCCACGTTTGCGCTCGAACCAATTCGAGATGAGGGTCTGGTTCGGAATCCATGCTACGCAGGTGACCCCGACCGCCGCGATCAAGTTGAGGACATAGAGCTGCCAGAGCGAGTTCATCAGCGCCAAGAGCGAGAAGCCGCTCCCCATCAGCAGGGCGCCGGACGCCATCACGCGGCGCGCGCCCCAGCGATCGATCCAGCCGCCCACCAGCGGCGAGAGAAGCGCGCTGACGGCGGCCGCGATCGAGGTTCCCAGGGAGATCGTCGCGCGACTCCAGCCGAACTCCTGCTCGAGCGCCACGAGGAAGACCGGTGGTGTATAGAGCGCGACACCGACCGTGATGAACAGGATCGAAAAGGATGCTGCGACGATCCACCAGCCGTAGAAGCCGGTCTTCATGCTCAGCGCTCCTCCTTCATCCAGTCTCTGTCGTGGTACCTGAAGCGTTTGCTTGTAGATCGTCGTGCTGGATGCGAGGCCAGCCGAGTGGCTCGATCCATGCTTTCACAGCACCGGTTCGTTGGCAACTCGCCGGCCAAGGCTCGCACGCGGCACGGGTGGTGTTGAGCTGATAGCATCTGCGTCCAGACACTAGCGGAGGTGGAGATGGCAGCTCGGTTCGAGGCAAAGCGTGTGCTGATCACGGGCGCCGCTTCGGGGATTGGACGCGCGACGGCGCTCCTCTTCGCGGCGGAGGGAGCGCGAGTCGGCTGTGCGGACCTCAACTTCGATGGTTCGAAGGCGACCGTAGAAGAGATCGAGAAAGCCGGCGGGCGCGGCGTCGCACTGGCGTGTGACGTCTCGCTGATCGAAGACGCACGGCGCAGCGTGGCCGAGAGCGTCGAGCAGCTCGGCGGTCTGGATGTGCTGTGCAACGTGGCGGGAATGGCGGGCTTCGCGCACAGTGAAGAGCTTGCGCCCGAGCTGTGGAACCGCTTCATGGGGGTCAACCTGAACGGCACCTTCTTCATGAGTCAGGCCGCCCTTCCGCACCTGCTCGCTAGTTCGGGCAGCAGCATCGTGAACGTGGCCTCCTTGGCCGGGCTGAGGGGACAGGCGTATTGCGCTGCCTATTGTGCCTCGAAGGCCGGAGTGGTCGGTCTAACCCGGTCGATGGCGATCGAATACCTGAAGCGAGGGCTCCGTGTGAACTGCGTCTGCCCCGGTGCCGTCAAGACGCCGCTGATCAGCGGCATCCAGCTGCCGGAAGAGTTCGACCCGGAGTTCGTTACCCGCTTGCAGATCGGCGCCCACTTCTGCGAGCCGGAGGAGGTTTCCGAGACGATCGCCTTCCTGGCTTCGGACGCCGCCTCGTCGATCAACGGTGTCGCGCTCTCGGTCGATGGAGGCGTCGCAGCCGGCTAGCTGTTGGCGCCATGCCGCCAGCGCGCCAGCGCGAGGCGCGAGCGTTCGCTCAATTCGTCGAGCCACCGCTCGGCCCACTCGAATTCGACTGCCAGAATGCCGAGGCCGGCGGGAATGGCGACGACGGCGGGGCCGGGCAGTACGATCATGGCCACGCCGGCCAGCAGGACGGTGCCCCCGGCCGCCGCGATGGCCAGCCGCCGCCCGGCTCGGTACGTGAGGCAGAACGCTTTCTGGACCATCGGTTCCTCCAGCGGTGGCTCTTGGCTGCGGTGCAAGCGTGGGGCCAGCAGGTAAGTGGCGAGAGGGCCGCGAGAGGTTCCGTCGCCGCAATCTCGACGCTGCAGCTGCCGCGTTTCGACTGCACCCGTCCAGCAGCCCGGTCGAGGCATGGGCGCCGTACTGCGGCGGTGCGTCGAGGGCTGTACGCTCACGTCGGGCGCGGAGGTGGGGATGCGGAAGCGCTGGGGCCGCTGGCGCGGCTACATGGACGAGCTCGAGGAGGTGATGCGCGTCTCCGGAGAGCACCTCGGCGAGGCGGAGTCGCTGATCGCCGACGCCTGGCAGCGCGATGAGTGGAGGGCCCGCCAGCGTGACACGGCGGACAGTGAGATCCTGCGCCGCGCCCGAGACATTCCGTTCTTTCGACGTCTCATCGAGATTGCCTGGCGTCTGGGTCCGCGTGCGGAGCCGAGTGCTCCCGACTTCGTCGGCCGGCCGTGGCGCGACGGCGAGTCGACGGCAGAGCTGCTCTCGCGCGAGCGCTTCGCAGAGCCGTCCCCGCTCAGCTTCGCAGAGCCAGTTGCGGACGAGCGGCCGCCCGCCAGACTGCGTGCGGCGGAGCGGGCGCTCGCCGAGCGCACTCGCTCGCTGGTGGTCGTGCTCGACAATCTGGTCGGCGCCCGCAATGCCTCGGCGGTCGTGCGTACCAGCGAGGCCCTCGGGTTGCAGGAGGCCCATCTGATCCAGCGCGAGGGAAAGGTCGCGTTGGAGCGCACCGTCACCATGCTCGCCCAACGCTGGCTCGATCTGCACTGGTATCGGGATGTCGCCGATGCGGTGCAGGGGCTGAGGCAACGGGGCTATCGCATCCTGGTCGGCGACTTCTCGCCCGATGCCGATTCGCTCGAAGAAGTGCCGCTCGGCGACAAGCTGGCGCTCGCATTCGGAGGCGAGCAGTACGGTGTGAGTGAGGAGCTGCGCGCTGCGGCCGACGGCTTCTTCTATCTGCCTTCGGCGGGCTTCACGTCTTATCTGAACGTCTCGGTGGCGGCGGGTATCTCGCTGTACGCGATCGATCGCCGCATGCGTGAGTCCGGCCTGCGCCAGCCGCTCGCGGCGGATGATCGGGCCTCGTTGCGGCGCGCCTGGTACGTCGCGCTGGCGAGGGGAGATGAAGGGCGAGCCCGCCGCTATCTCGCCTGGCTCGACCGCCCGCCCGAGCCGGCGAACGCGTCGCGAGGGTCACGTCCGCAGCGCAAACAGATCGCAGCGAATCCGAGCGCCCCGCCTTCGCCGCCACGGGCTCCAGGTCACAGCGCGCGCAAAGGGTTCACCAGCGGCTGAGGATTGGCTCGAGCTCGGCCGCGATGGCGCGGTGCCCGGCGGCCGTGGGGTGACAGAAGTCCATGAAGAGCGCTGCGCCCCCGGCGCGGCCGAGTGCCGCGTGGAGCGAGAGATGCGGCAGCCCGAGTTCGCGCGCTCTCGCCTCGGCGCGCTGCAGCAGCTCGAGCGACGCATCCGTGTACTGATCGTCGGCGTAGACGTGCCGCGACGGCATGATGAGTAGCAGGAAGCGGATGTCCCGCCTCTCCAGGTAGGCATGAATGCCGGCGACGGCTTCGAATAGCCTGTCGAAGCCGCTGCTGAGCGCCTCTTCGCTGAGGAAGTAGCGATCTGAGCCAAGGCTGTAGTACGTGACCGGGGAGTCGGACGCGAAGAGCGGATTCGGCTGCAGCCGTTGCAGGTTCCGGCCCAGCCAGTGTGAGACCTTGGCGTAGAGCTTGGTTCGCTCGAGTGCAGATCCGAAGAACGACAGGGGCGCGAGAATGTGCCCGTCCCAGCCCAGGATGTAGCGGTGGCGAGTGATTTCCAGCGGCAGTCCGTCCGCATCGCGGCCACGGGTACGTGTGCGGGCCTCGTCGGGGACATCGTTGAGCAGCTCGATCTGGAGCACGACGCCGAGCGGATTCAGCTCGGGTACGTCGCGGCGTACGTGAAACGAGTAGATCGTCGGGGAGTGGCCCCGCGCCATGTTGAGGACCTCGTGCCGCGAGTCGTCAGCGATCCGCAGGCTCTGCTCCAGTAGCTCGGAGTAGGTCTCCCGCTCCGCGAGCCCATAGCCTGCGGCGATCGAGTCGCCGTAGGAGAGGATGCGCTTGCTGCCCGGCGGGGCCGTCCGGCTCACATCCGCAGTGCGGCGCATGGCCAGGTTGTTGCTACCACTGCCCGGCCGCAGCGTGAAGACGTATGGCGAGCCGAACTGCTCCGCCATGATCCACGGGCCCGGCTCGCCCGGCGTGCCGTACCAGAGCGTCAGTGCGCCTTCAAGCGCCAGAAGGCCAAGGATCGCCGACGCCGCGACGAGCAGGCCGCGCTGCAGGAGGTGTTTCAGCAAGCGAAGTGCTCTCGTCTGGGGCTCACCTGGAGCGTAGCTCATCGTACGCGAGGCGTGCGCGCAGTGCGGTGATCGCGCCCTATACTGCGAGTTGTCGAATCGACGGGAGATCGGGTTTCCATGGAGCGGGCACCGGGGCAAAGAGGGATCGGGCGGCGAGACTTTCTGCAACTGGCCGGGGGTCTCGGGCTTTCACTGGGTCTTGGGCAGCTCGCGTGGTTGGACGGTGCCCGACCGGCGCATGCCGCCACGCCGCGCGCCGACTACGACTCTTGGGAGGATGTCTACCGCAGCCAGTGGCGCTGGGATCGCGTGACCTGGGGATCACACAACAACCAGTGTGCGCCCGGCGGCTGTTCCTTCCGCGTCTACGCCCGAGATGGCGTCGTCTGGCGCGAAGAGCAGACGGCTCGCTCCTATGCATCCGGCCCCGACTACCCGGACTACAACCCTCAGGGCTGTCAAAAGGGCTGCGGCTTCCACTACACGCTGTACAGCGGCGAGCGCGTGAAGTACCCCCTCGAGCGCGCCGGTGAGCGGGGCGAGGGGCGCTGGCGACGGATCAGCTGGGATCGCGCGCTCACTCGCGTCGCGGACGCGATCCTCGATGCCCACGAGAAGGAGGGCCCGTCCAGCTTCGTGCTCGATGGGCCGCACATACACGCTGGCAGCGTCGGACTGACGGGTGCGTCCCGCATGGCCTATCACCTGGGCGCCATCGTGCCCGATCTCAACGTGGGGATCGGTGACGATCTCAAAGGCATCAGCCAGACCTTCGGCAAGATGCACATCGGCTACACGGCGGACAATTTCTTCGACGCCGAGCTCATCATCCTCACGAATAGCAACATCTCCTATACCTGGCCCGCGACGTACCACTTCGTCACTGAGGCGAGGTACAACGGCAGTGAAGTCGTGCTACTCGCGCCCGACTACAATCCCACGGCCCTCACCGCGGATATCCACATCCCGCTCAAGGTGGCGAGCGATGCCGCGTTCTGGCTGGCGATCTGCCAGGTATTGATCGCCGAGGAGATCCACCAACCGGACTTCGTGCGGGAGCAGACCGATCTCGCGATGCTGGTGCGGCGCGATACCGGCCGTTATCTGCGGGCCAGTGACGTCGATGGTGGTCGTGAGGATCAGCTCTACTTCTACGATGTGGCGCGCGAGGCCCTCGTTGAGGCTCCGCGCGGGACTCTGCGCTACACGGGTGGGCCCGCGCTCGCCGGCCGCTATAGCGCCCGCTTGGCCGACGGATCTTCCGTGGAAGTCTCGCCGGCCTTCGCGCTGCTGCGCGAGACCCTCGAGCGCGACTACACACCCGAACGGGCCGCCCCGATCTGCGGCGTGCACCCCGATACGATTCGTCTACTGGCCCGCAAGGTGGCGACCAAGCGCACCTGCAGCTTCATCGGCTTCACGTCGGCCAAGCACTTTCACGGCGACCTGATGGAGCGCAGCCTGCTGCTCGCCATGGCGCTCACGGGCAATTGGGGCAAGCCGGGGACCGGCTTCAACTGCTTCCTGGTACCGGAGGTGGGGCTCCAGGTGCTGGTCGGCTTGGAGGCGCCGGTCAAGCGTTGGGGGATCTGGCGAGCTCTCGGACCCGCCTTCTGGAAGTCACTTCGCACGAAGTGGCGCGACCGCGATATCAGCGACGAGTTGGTCGGAATCGAGATGCGCGAGGACCTTTCGAAGATGACGGGATCGGTCCCCCCGATCTTCTACCTCTATGAACACGTGGGCTACAAGAAGCTCTGGGATGTCGAGGCGTGGCAGGACCCGAGCCTGGAGCGGCCCTTCGGCCAGTACCTTCGCGAGTCGATCGCGCGGGGCTACTGGCAGGAGGCTCACGTACAGCCCGCGGCCGACAAGCCGCCTCGCGTGCTCATGCTGCTGGCCCACAATCCGCTGCGTCGCGCGCGCAGCGGCCGGCACATGTACGTCGAGGAGCTGTTCCCGAAGCTCTCGATGCTCTTCGCAGTCGAGCCACGGCTCTCGTCGTCGGCGATGTTCTGCGACATCGTGCTGCCGACGGCCTGGTACTACGAGAAGGTCGACATGACGCTGACCTTCGGTCTCAATCCCTATACATGTCTCATCGAGCAGGCCGCGAAGCCGCCGGGAGAGGCCAGGCCGGAGTGGCAGATCTTCGCGGAATTGATGAGCAAGATCGAGGAGCGCGCTGCGGCTCGCGGGATGGAATCGTTCTCTGACAGCGCGGGCGAGACCCGCCACTACGCCAATCTGCACGATCGATTCACCATGGGGGGGCATCTTTCAACACATCAGGATGTCGTCGAGGAGTTCGTCCAGATCGCCGAGGCGATTGGTACCTTTCCCAAGGGCTTCGACTACGAGAAGCTCGCAGAGCTCGGGCAGGTGCGTGTCACCGGCATCGGAGAGGGCTATCCGGGTCAGGCGGCCGCCAACGAGGTCGATCCTACGCGACCCTTCTATTCGCTGCGTTGGCACGTCGAAGACAAGAAGATCTATCCCACCTACGCGCGACGCGCCCAGTTCTATATCGACCACGAGTGGTTCGTCGAGGCGGGTGAGGCCCTGCCGACCCACAAGGGGACTCCTCTGATCGGCGGTGATCACCCGTTTCGGCTCGTGAGTGGCCACGTGCGAGGCAGCGTGCACTCGCTGCATGCGGCCACCCCCGAGCTGATGAGGCTCCACCGCGGGCAGCCGGTTCTCTTCGTCAACGACCGTATCGCGGCCGAGCGAGGTATCGAGGACGGCGAGCAGGTGCGTCTCTTCAATGACTACGACGACGCGCAGGTGATGGTCTCCACCTCCGCTGCCGTGGGGCCGGATCAAGTCGTGATCTACATGTGGGAGGCCTTTCAGTTCGCCAACTGGAAGTCGCACGACGCGATGCTGATCGGCATGCCGAAGTCGCTCCACCTGGCGGGCCACTACACGCAGCTTCGCTACCACGTCACGACCGGTTCGCCGTCGCCCGCCAGCGACCGCGGTCTGCGCGTCGACATCGCGAAGCTCGAGCCGCAGCCCGCTGCTGCCCAGGGAGGTTGAGAGTGGCCAGCGTTGTCTCCAAGCAGGAGCTCAAGTCCTCCAAGCGTCAGCTCGCCACGGTGATCGACCTCGGAAAGTGTATGGGCTGCCAGACCTGCACCGTGGCATGCAAGAGCATCTGGACGGGGCGTGAGGGGAGCGAACCCATGCGCTGGGCCAATGTCGCGACATGTCCGGGCCGCGGTTATCCGCGGGATTGGGAGCAGAAGGGCGGTGGCTACGACGACGCCGGGCAGCCTCGCGCCGGGCATCTCACGACACTCGTCGAGTGCGGCGACAACTTCCAGTTCAACCACGACGAGGTTTTTCGTCAGGGCAATGCCCAGAGAAAGAAGCTCGAGCCGCGCAGCGCTTCAGGCGAGCGTCCGAGCTGGGGCTACAACTGGGACGAGGATCAGGGCAAAGGCGCGTGGCCCAACCCGTACTTCTTCTACATGGCCCGCAAGTGCAACCACTGCAGCAATCCCGCCTGTGTCGATGCCTGTTCGCGAAACGCCATCTCCAAGCGCGACGACGGCATCGTGTTGATCGATCAGGAGCGCTGCGTTGGGCACCGACACTGTGTCGAGGCCTGCCCCTACTCGATGATCTACTTCAACCCGGTGAGCCAGAAGAGCGAGAAGTGCATCGAGTGCTTCCCACGTGTCGATGAGGGCATCGCTCCGGCCTGCAACCGGCAGTGTGTCGGGAGGGTTCGCGCCTACGGCTATCTCGACGACGAGGGGGGACAGGTTCACCAGCTCGTCGCGAAGTGGAAGGTGGCGCTTCCACTTCATCCGGAGTACGGGACGCAGCCCAACGTCTACTACGTGCCGCCCCTTTCGCCGCTCGCCTACGACGAGGAGGGGAGACTCACCGACAAGCCGCGCATACCGACCGAGGTCTTGGAGCGCTACTTCGGCCCCTCGGTCCGAGAGGCGCTGGCGACACTGCAACGTGAGCGCCGACGCAAGCAGAACGGCGGCGAGTCAGAGCTGATGGACATCCTCATCAGCCGGCGCTGGCACGACCGATTCGCCGAGTTCACCGGCGAGCCGATCTAGGAGCCTGACCCAAGACTGGCGTCCGGGCCGCACCACCCAGTCTTGGGGCAGGCTCCTAGCCCGGAGAACCGCCCTTGCCGCACAAGTGAGTGGGGTGGGCCGCCGATAGAGTTGCCCGGGCTGCGCCAGCCTGATCCGCCTGGGTCCTGCCGGCCAGCGGCGGGCCACAGCAGCCGCTCTCGGACGGGGAAAGCCGCGATGTGGCAAGCAGTTGCATCACGCCATTGCCGGTGGTCGGCGATCTGGCGTGCTCTTGCCGTCGCTGCTCGGGGATGGTTCACTCAGAAGATTCGCCCCGGAACGGGGGAATTTGAGGCGAAAGCACGATGAAGCTGGACGGAATTCGCAAGACGCTCCACCAGGTGGACAAGATCCGCTATCGCCCCGCTGTCATTGGCAAGATCGCCCGTGGCTACTTCCGCACTCTGGTTCTGCGCAAGCCGACCGTGAGGATCGTGGAGTTTTCGATCAACACCGCCTGCCAGTCCAACTGCGAGTACTGCTACGCGTCCAAGTTGCATCGCCGGGGCGACCAGCTGCTCGAAGTCGACGAGATCCAGGACATCTGGCAGCAGGCGAAGAAGCTCGGGGCCTTCAGCAGCTTGCTGCTGGGCGGCGAGCCCAGCCTGCACCCGAAGTTTCTCGACATCGTTCGCGTGCTCGAGCCGAAGACCAACATCGTTACCTTCGCCACCAACTGCATCAGCCTCACAGAAGAGATGATCATCGAGCTCAAGAAGATGGGCGTTTTCATCATCTACGTGAGCATCAACTCGGTCGACCCGGCGACCAACGACGAAGTACGCGGCTATCCGGGCCACTACGAGCAGGTGATGCGCGTGTTGGAGCAGTGCAAGAAGCACAAGATCGACGTCG
The DNA here is from genome assembly GCA_029261835.1 of Deltaproteobacteria bacterium. Lineage (GTDB taxonomy): Bacteria > Myxococcota_A > UBA9160 > UBA9160 > UBA4427 > JAJDAO01. The sequence goes on from JAJDAO010000073.1 coordinate 226,935, forward strand.
TTCTTCCCATCACGACGTCCAAGCCGCTCCTGCCCGAGACGATCAAGCTGCTCGACTTTGCCAAGCAGAATGGGCTGGTCGCCAACATTGGTCTGTTCGCCCCGACCGGCCGTGCGGAGGGCCAGAAGGAAGTGCTCTTCGACGAGGGCTTCTGGAAGCAGCTCCGCAAGCTCTACGACAGCAACCGCGGCCTGCGTGGCGACTGGGACACCAATTTCACGCTGGAGGTGGGGTGCCCCGCCGCCTACGAGAAGCTCCACATCGGTCCCTACGGTGATGTGACCGGCTGCGCGCTCCAGCCGATGTCCTTCGGCAGCCTACGGGAGAAGCCGCTGGCGGAGGTCGTCGAGCAGATGAGGAGCTTCAAGCACTTCAAGAAGCGTGCGCCGAGCTGCATCATGGCGCTCGACAAGCAGTTCATCGAAGACTACGTCGACTTCGCGGTGGACAGCGTCTCCACTCCGTATCCCATCGAGAAGAACCCCTGCTACAAGACGGACTGCGGCGGCTAGCAGCCTGCCAGGTCTTACGGATCGGTCTCTTCGAAATCCAGCGCCCGAAGGCGAGATTCGACGTGGTGCCGGAGCAAGGCTCGCTATCTCCGCGAACGGCGCTTGACGGCGGCGGAGTCAGAGACGCTGGCGGGCTGACCGAACGAGCGAGCCCAGCGCTTCGACCATGCGTCCAGCGGCGCGAGGGCATCACCGAGCTGACGACCGTTGTTCGTGAGCGCGTAGCCCTCGTCGACCCGCTCGATGAGTTGCGCGTCGCGAAGCTCACGCAGCCTGGTGTTGAGCACGGCGGGGGAGATGCTCTCGCAGGCCTCCGCGAGCGCGCGGAAGGTAGAGCGGAGCTCCCAGAGGACACGGAGAGCCCAACGCCGTCCCAGCACGTCCAGGGCAGCCATGATGGGCCGCCCTGTCTGCGAGCCTCGAACGCGTCTCCCGGGCCGCGGTGCGCTCATCGATCGCTCTCCTCTCTCTTGCGCTATGAAAATAGTAGCGGTATAGTGCTACGGAAACAATAGCACTGGGAGGAGAGAGATGGAACGAATCGCACCCGTCGAGCCGCCCTACGAGGATTCGGTCGCTGAAACGCTCGCGGCAATGATGCCACCTGGCGTCGAGCCGCTGCGGCTGTTTCGAACCCTCGCGCGCAATCCCCGAGTGCTCGGAAAGATCCGTGGCGCAAACCTGCTCGATCGGGGCTCTCTCGATCGCAGCGACCGCGAGCTGGTGATTCTGCGCACGTGTGCGCGCTGCCGCGCAGAGTACGAGTGGGGCATCCACGTAGTCGTGTTCGCGAGGCGGTATGGCATCGCCGAGGAGAAGATCGCGGGGACGCTCTTGTGGGACTCCGCAGATGGGCGGTGGTCTCGCAGGGAACGCGCGCTCGTGAGACTCGTCGACGAGCTGCATGACGCCGCCGCAGTGAGCGATGACGTCTGGAGCGAGCTCGCGGGGCTCTTCGAGCCCGATCAGATCGTGGAGCTACTCGTACTCGCGGGCTTCTACCACACGATCTCCTTCGTCACGAACGGACTCGCGATCGAACTCGAAGAGCATGCGGCGCGCTTTCCCGCCGGCGAGCCGGCCATCTAGCCTTTCCAGTCATCCAGTGTGTCGGTGATGGATGTCCTTGGCCCGCTATGCTCTCGCGCGGTGAAGAGAGGGTCGCGAATCCGATCGCGGGGGGAGCATGTTGACCGGCGGATGTCTCTGTGGCGAGGTGAGGTACGAGCTCGACGGGAAGGTCTCGCCGATCTGGCTCTGTCATTGCTCCAAGTGCCGTCGAGCAACGGGGTCCGCGTTCCACGCCAGCACCGTTTGCCAGCCGGACGACTTCTCCTGGCTGAGCGGCGCCGATAGACTCACCGTCTACGAAGACACGCCCGGCTACAGGCGGTGCTTCTGCGGTCGCTGTGGCTCGCCCGTGCCAATCTATCTCGAGCAGTTCGGCTTGATGTTCATCCCCGCCGGTGGGCTGGAGGGTGATCCGGGACGCACGGTGAACCACCACATCTTCGTGGCGTCCAAGGCACCCTGGTACGAAATCACGGACGACCATCCCCAATTCGACGAGCACAAGCCTCGCTCCGGATAGAGGGCAGGGCGAAAGCAGGCTGGAACGGGTGAAGAGATTGACAATACGAGCGGGGCACTCGACGTGATCGGCCACAGAGGAGATTCTGCAGCGGTGTCGGGCTTCCCGAACCAAGTGCGAAGAGTGGCAGCATCGCTCGCGGTGTGCGCCGCCATCGCGTTCGCTGGTGTGTCCGTGGCAGCCGAGATCCGGGAGCCAGAATGCGTGTCGGGTACTGGGGAGGCATGCGGCGAAGAGCGCGCGGGCCGCGCCCTTGCCTTCACCTACGCGGTCGAGATTCCCGCGCAGCCAGCCGGGATCGGTCCAACTGACGTATTCATCCCCCTGGCGGTCTCGGACGCGCATCAAGATATCGTTCGCTACGAGCTCGAGGCGAGCATCCCGGGCGAGGAGAAGACGGAACGTCGCTACGGCAACCGATTCTGGCACGGGCACCTCGATCGGTCCGACGGGCAGCCCATTACGATTGCGGTGACGTACTGGACCCGTCGCCGTCCGGTCCGGCCCGAGGGCCTGACAGCCGCCGCGCAGGAGCGCCGCCCCGAGGAGCGCGAGGAACTCGAGCTCTTCCTGGGGCCCAACCGGCGCGTGCCCATCGATGGCTCACTCATCGAGCGAGTGCGGGCTGACATCCCAAAGGGCGATCCCACTCCGCTCGGGCGCGCGCGCGCCATCTACGACTACGTAATCGACACCATGGAGTACAAGAAGGTCGGAACGGGCTGGGGCAATGGAGACACCTTCTGGGCGTGCAGCGCGCGCTACGGCAACTGCACCGACTACCACGCCCTCTTCATCTCCTTGGCGCGAGCCGACCGGATTCCGGCCCGCTTCGAGATCGGCTTCCCGATTCCAGAGGACAAGCCGGCAGGTGCAATCGGAGGCTATCACTGCTGGACGCAGTTCCATTTGCCGGGTGTGGGTTGGGTGCCGATCGACGCCTCGGAAGCGGACAAGCGTCCCGAGCGTCGGGAAGCCTATTTCGGCAGCTATCCCGCTGATCGCATCCAATTCTCCATCGGGCGAGACCTGGAGCTGGGAGAGGGGCACACCACGGCGCCGCTGAACTACTTCATCTATCCCCACGTGGAGGTGGCGGGAGAAAGGCTCGAGGATGTCAAGACCCGCTTCTCGTATACAGAGGTCCCGGAGGCCGAGATCGCCCGTTCAGAGACTGGGCGGAAGATACTGCGCTAGCAAGACCCTCGTGCGGGAGAGCGCGCGTCTGGGGCTAGCCTCTGGGAGGGCCCCACTTCGGTGGACTCCCGAGCTGAGAGGATGATGGTCCCCGAGGAGTTCACGATGCCGAAGAGTCGCGCGCCGATCCGTCTCGATTCGCCGAGCGAGCACCCGCACGTCGCCGTGGTGGTGATCGATCGTCCCGAGCGTGCGAACTGCCTCGATCCACCGATGTTGGCCGAGCTGGCGCGGGTCTGGCGGCGAATCGCTGCCGACGACGACGTTCGCTGTGTCGTGCTGCGCGGCGCGGGCGAGCGCGTGTTCTGCGCTGGCATGGACATGCGGGCGACGATCCCCGCGGCCCAGCGTCTGGCCAGTGGCGAGCGTGTCAGCGATGAAGAGTTCGAGGGGCTCCGCTCGGTCGGGACGGCGTTGCTCGCCGGCTTCGACCTCGGCAAGCCGCTGATCTGCGCGGTCAACGGACACGCGCGGGCCGGCGGCTTCGATCTGATGCTGGCATGCGAGATCCGCTACGCCGTTCCGCACGCCTCGTTCGCGCTGGAGGAGGTTGCGCTCGGGCTCTATCCGACCGGCAATGCGACGGTCCTGTTGCCGCGGCAGATCGGCTGGGCGCACGCGCACGAACTCCTGCTGAGCGCTCGTCCCATAGACGCCGAGCGCGCCCGGGCGATTGGTCTGGTGAACGACATCGTCGAGCCCGATGCGCTGATGGAGACAGCTCTCGAGATGGCATCACGCATTGCGGGCAACGCGCCGCTTGCGGTATCGGCCACGCGCAGTGGCGTTCGCGAGCTGCTGGCGATGGATCTGGAGCATGCCTACCGGAGGCAGGAAGAGCTTGGCCGGCCGCTCCGGGTGAGCGAGGATGCGCGGGAGGCTCAGAAGGCCTTCGTCGAGAAGCGCAAACCGGTCTTTCGGGGGAGATAGGCCGGGATGATCTCGGACGGCATGAGGCCCCGCGGCGCCCGACCTCATGGCGTGGAGGATTGCCGGTGATGAACATGCCCGACACTGAACCGCCTGCTGCACACCCACTGATTGCCTCGGGCCAGCTCATGCTCGTCCCCGGCGTCTACGATGCGCTGTCTGCCAAGATCGCAGAAGCAGTCGGTTTCCCCTCGGCGGTATTGACCGGCTACGGCGTATCGGCGTCTCTCCTGGGTGAACCCGACTTCGGCATACTCACGCAGAGCGAGATTCTCGCTGTGGCGCGGCGAGTCGTTCGAGCGACGAACCTCGCATTGATCGTGGACGGCGACACGGGTTACGGCGGACCCGTGAACGTCCAACACATGGTTCGCGAACTCGTCGCGATGGGAGCGCGCGGGATCATCCTCGAGGACCAGCGTTGGCCGAAGCGGTGCGGTCACATGCGCGGCAAGACGGTGATCGACGCCGAGGAGCACGCGGCGAAGATCCACGCGGCGGTCGAGGCACGTGGTGACTCGACGTTCTTCATCACCGCCAGGACCGATGCGCTCGAGACCCACGGCATCGAAGAGGCCATTCGCCGGGCCAAGCTCTACAAAGAGGCTGGAGCAACTGTACTGTTCGTCGAAGGCCCCCGGACGAAGGATGAATTGAGACTCATCGGCAAGGAACTTCCACCGCCTCTCGCGATCAACCTGATCGAGGGCGGTGTCACGCCGATGTGCAGCCTCGAAGAGATCAAGTCGCTGGGCTTCTTCAGTGTCGGGTTCGTGCTCTCGGGGTTGTACGCAGCGTCGCATGCCTTGTTCGAGGCATATTCCGAAGTCAGGCAGTCGGGCTCCAGCGCCGCACTGCGGGATCGCATGATGCAGTTCTCGGAGTTCAACAGCCTGATCGGGGTCGACCAACGACTTGCTGATGACGAACGATTCGAGCCGTAGACGACCTTGCAGGCCTGAGTCCGAGCGCCTGCCGAATGGCTCAGGAGTTGAAACGATGGCCTCCAGCGTCAAGTCTCTACGGCGGATGCCCTGGTCAGCTCCGCGAAGCGGACGCCCCGCAGGCCGGCGCTCTTGGTCGCGATTCGCTCGATCTCCCGGGGGCGGCCCTTGATGATGATGGTCTCCAGGCAGTTGTGGCGATCCAAATGCACATGCGTGGTGCAGAGGATGTTGATGTACTGGCTGTGATGCAGATCGACGATCTTCTGGACGAGGCCCCGTTGGTGGTGGTCGTAGCTGATCGTCAGCACGCCGATGACCTTCGCCGCGTCCGTCTTCCACTTGTCTTCCACCATGCGTTCGCGAATCAGGTCGCGCACGAATTCGGAGCGGGAGGCATAGCCCCGCCGGATCACGCGGCGGTCCAGCTCGGCCAGTAGCGAATCGGGCAACGAGACACTGAACCGGGTGACGCGCTCTTGCTTGGCCATGCTTCAGCTCCAGTCGTGCACGTGGAAGCGCTTGTCTCGCGAGCTGCCGTGGCGGTGACTGTGCACCAGGTTGGCCGCCAGCAGCTTCTCCTCATCGCCGAGGAGGTCTTCCATGCGGCCGTCGAAGATCAGCTCGTGCTCTTCGGAGAGCACCAGCACGCGGTCGCCCAGCTCGCCCGCGAGGCTGAGGTTATGAGTGGTGGCCACGGTCGTCACGCGGAGGTCCTGGAGGAAGTCGATCAGCCAGCCGGTGCTGCGAGGATCGAGGTTCGCGGTCGGCTCATCCAGCAGCAGTAGCTGCGGCTCGAGGGCGAGCAGGGCGGCCAGACACACCTTCTGCTTTTCGCCACCGCTCAAGTGAAGGGGTGGTCGTTGCAGCTGCTGCTCCACGCCGAGTCGGTCCGCCCAGCATCGCACCCTCCCGTGCAGGTCGTCCACACCGAGCTGGCGCAGACCGTAGGCGATCTCGTCGTAGACGGTCGGGTTGAAGAGCATGGCCTCTGGGTGCTGGAAGAGCAGCACCACCTCGCTTCGAAAGCGACGGCTCCAGCTCTTGTCTCTCAGCCGACGCGGGGTCACGGGCTCGGATTCGTAGCGATAGGCTCCCTGCTGCGGGAAGATCAGTCCGTTCAGGATCCGGAGCAGCGTGGTCTTGCCACATCCGTTTGCGCCCAACAGAACGACATGCTCGTTCTGCGCGACGCTGAAGGAGACCTCCTTCAATGCCGGCTCGCTCTCCGGATAGTGGTAGCTCACGCGTTCCAGCTCAATCATCGAAGAAGCCCCGCGAGCGCATCGCCTGAGTGATCTCGCCGGCTTGATGCAGAGATTTGTCGAGGAAATACGCGCCCATCCTCGCGCTGTGTCTGTAGCGATCACGCAGCCCGACCGGTTCGATACGGCGACTCTTGAAGGCGAGACGGAAGTCCTCCAGAGCCTGCTTGAACGCCATGGATTGGCTGTAGGCAAGCGTGAACAGGAAAGTCAGACTGCGAGAGAAGGCCAGGGCGTCGAAGGGATTGACGCGGAAGACGAAGAGGAAGGTCAGACAAGTCAGCAGCAAGACGCGCAGATTGACGAGCGCCACGAACTCCAGCGAGAAGCTTCCCTGGAGCGTCGAGATGATTCCGTACGACAGGGTGATGACCACATTGAAGAGCAGAATGGCAACGCAAGCCCGGCGCAGGATGCGAAGCCACTCGCGCCCTGCGAGGGCGAGCACCAGCGCGAGTCCCAGCGCCAGCGGACCAATCGCGTGCACGGTGGTGCCGAGAACGATGGCGGCGAGATAGGCCAGCAGCGCGATTCTCGCGGTCATGGCTGCGAGACCCAGCCCCGCTGGCTCAAGAGACGGAACATGAGCAGGGTCAGCACACCCTCACCGATCCCGACAAGGGCGTGCGGAATCATGACGGCGGGCAGCGTGATGGAAAGGCCGAAGGGAAAGAACAGGGGCTGCCCGTCCTCGGCGTGTGCGAGCAGCGGCTGCGACCCGAGAGCCAGCGCCATCAGCAGCGCCGCTGCGTTGACCGAGAGCCAACCGGCCACGACCAGGCCGAATCCTTCGTGAACGCGCCGCAGCAACAGGTAGCTGTAGCGGGCTGCAGCACTCCCGACCAAGCCCATCGCCAGCGCGTTCAGCGCCAGCGCCGTCACGCCGCCCGCCCCGAAGAGCAGGGCTTGAAGCAGCAGGACAAGCGACACCGAGATGAAGGCCGTCCAGACGCCGAACAGGATCGCCAGCAGCGCGATTCCCGTGGCGTGAGCCGAGGTGCCACCGGGGAGCGGCAGCATGACCATCATCAGCACGAAGCAGAAGGCAGTCAGGACCGCCAGGCGCGGGATGGTCTCTTCCCGCAGCGCGGTGCGTAGGCGCCGCAGGCCGTAGGCCCACAGTCCGATCGCGGCGCCGTACGCCGGCAGGTACATCTGCGGGGCGATGAAGCCATCAGGGATGTGCATCGCCCGCTTCCCCGCCCCTTCGTGCGAACAGACTGATGAGACCGAAGACGCCAAAGATCAGCGACACCCCGGCGATGATGCGCAGATGGCGCTCGAGAAACGACTTGCTGCCGCCCTGGACGTCACCCCTCGCGCCCGTGATGAAAGAGAAGTCCCCGCCATGACCGTCCTGCGAGAAGAGCTTGATTCGCCACGTTCCCGCGCGATCCGGCAGGAAGACGACACGCCCCCGGACGTCCGTTCGTCCCACCTGGAAAGGCATCTCCTCACCGGCGCGGTAGATCTCGTAGCTCTCGAGGCCGAAGTCACGGCCGTCCGCGAAGAACAGTCTGACGGAGACCGCCGTGGCCTCGTCGATGCTGTGCTGCAGATCGTGCGCCCGGACTGGGCCGGGCAGCCACGCGCAGAGCACCAGCGCGACGACGAGGCAGGATCGCATCACTGCTCGGCCAGCTCGAAGTCGAGGTTGCTGGAGCGGATCACCTCGTCGGCCTGCTGCACCGCGATCGAGCGGGACTCGCGCAGCCATCGTGCCTGGTACACTACCGACGTGACGCTGCATCACTTGGCGATATTACTACATGGTATTTCGTAATACCAAGACACCGCGAATGGCTTCGATGGCCTCTGGGATTCCCCGGCATGCAGTCGCCTCGGCCCGGAGTCCCAAACGCACCGCACGCGCGACGAGCCCGGCCGACGGGCGGTCTTCTCGCGCCACGCGTAACCGGATCGGTCACGCTCCTGTGACCGCGCTGGCCACAGAGAACGCGGGCTCGCGACGCGTCGCCCGCCCCGGTGCCTCTTCAGGCTGCCCGCAGCCAGGGCCGGGCGCGGCATGGCACTTGCATTTTCCAGTTCTGTGCACCCGACTCGGCGGAGTCGGCTCTGCTTGGGGGACAGTGCATGGAGCTGATGATCCCGGTCGCCATCCATCCGATCTTCGTCCACTTTGCCGTTGCTCTAACTCTCTTCGGTGTTGGTCTGGATGCGTTCGGTCTCTACGCGGGAAGGCGCGAGTGGCATGCGGCTGCCCGGCTGAGCCTCATTTGCGGTGTGGTGGGGATGGGGCTGGCAGTCTAGACGGGCTGGCTCGACGCCGAGCGGATCCGCGCCAGCGACGCGGGCGGCGCAGCGCTCATCAGGGAGGGGGGGGAATGGAGCGATGAAGACGCTATTGACAGTGATGCTCGGCATCGCGATCCCGATGATTGCCCACGCCGCCGATGACCCCGCGGCGCTCGCCGAGGAAGCGATTCGCGCCAACCCGGGTATCGAGGCCCTGCGCGCGAGGTCGCGCGAGCTGGCCGAGCTGGCCCCGGCGGCGGGCAGCTGGCGTGATCCGATGCTGGCGCTCGAGTACACCAACACGCCGGTGGACTCGTTCCGGCTCGATCGATCCCCCATGTCAGGCCTGCAGCTCAAGCTGCAGCAGAAGCTGCCCGAGTGGGGCTGGAGCCGCACGGCACGGGAAGTGGCCGAGCTCCACACCGCGGCGAGCGAGCACGGCACCGCTGAGGCCGAGGTGCAGCTGCGCCGGGAGATCGCGACGCTGTTCTGGAAGCTGGCGCTGTCGAACCAGCTCGAGGTCGTGACGAGTGACCACCTGCGCCGCACCCAGGAGCTGCTCGACGCCGTGCGGGCCCAGTACGAGGTGGGGAAGGTTGGGCAGAGCGCCGTGCTGCGGCTCGAAGTCCTGCGCGATCGGCTCGACGACGACCTGAGCGACTTCCGGCGTGCCGAGCGCATGCTCTCCGCCGGCTTGACGCGCGCCCTCGCACGCCCGGCCGACAGCCGCTTCGAGACCCCGCCGCCGGCTGGGCCGCTGCCCGTGGAGGGCACGGCGAGTGGCTGGCTCGAGCGGGCCATGCGCGCTCGCCCCGCGCTCGCCCGCATCCGCCAGGAGATCGACGCGGAGCACAAGCGCGCCGAGCTTGCGCGGATTCGCACCCGCCCCGATGTCGATGTCTGGCTCGGATACCGGCTGCGCACCGTCGACACCGCCCTCGACGACGGCACGGACTTCGTCTCGGCCGGCGTCTCCGTCCCGATTCCGTGGGGCAGCCGCAAGCGTGGGCTCGCAGAGGAGGCCGCACGGTTGCAGGGCGAAAGCGGCGCCCGGGCGCGACTCGCCGCGCGCGTCGATGCCATCGAGTCCGAGCTGATCGCTATCGAGGCCGGCTGGGCGCGCGCCTACCAGAAGGCCAACCGGTACCGTGATCGACTCATCCCCTTCGCGACCGCCACGCTGGAGACTACGCTGTCCGAGTTCGCGGTCGGCAAGGCGGATTTCGCATCGCTCTACGAGTCCGAGGTCGATCTTCTGCTGCTGGAGAAGGACTACCTCGGCGCCACCACCGAAACCTATCTGCAACGCGCGGCCGCGCGAGCGGCCGTGGGCTCGGCCTCACTGGAGAACCCGAGATGAAGCGCACCCTCGCCCTCAGCCTTGCATTGGCCGGCCTCGTCGGCGTGTCGCTTGTCGCCGGCTGCAGCGAGGAGAAGCGCGATATCAAGAATGCCGAGCACGCCGAGCACGCAGCCACGCAGGAGATGCTCTACACCTGCGGCATGCATCCGAACTTGGTTCAGCACGAGCCGGGAACCTGCCCGATCTGCGGCATGGAGCTGACACCGGTTCGCGGCGGCGGTGCGGGGAAGGGGGCGACCCGGGCGGGCGAGCGAAGAATCAAGTACTGGCAGGCTCCCATGGACCCGAGCTACATCCGGAACGAGCCCGGGAAGTCGCCCATGGGCATGGACCTCGTGCCCGTCTACGAGGACGAGGCCCCGGGCGCCGACTCCGACGCGATCGCGATCGATCCGGTGGTGGCGCAGAACATGGGTGTGCGGGTGGCGCGCGCCCGGCGCCAGACCCTCTATCGCCACATCCGCACCATCGGAGAGGTCGAGGTCGGAGAGGACCTGGTCTCGGTGGTGAACCTGCGCTTCTCGGGCTGGGTCGAGAAGCTCTACGCAGACAAGACGGGCGACCCGGTGAGCGAGGGAGAGCGACTCTTCGACATCTACTCGCCCGAGCTCGTCGCCGCCCAGGAGGAGTTCCTCCTCGCGCTGCGGACGCAGGGGCCGAAGAGCGAGCTGGCGAGGTCGGCGCGGCGCAAGCTCCAGCTCTGGGACCTCGACGGTGCGGACATCGACAAAGTTGCGCGTGACCGCCGAGTTCGCAGAGCGATCCCGATCCGCGCCCCGCGCGCCGGCTTCATCCTCAGCAAGAGCATCGTCGAGGGCGCGCGGGTCGAGCAGGGCCACGATCTCTACCACATCGGCGATCTCTCGAGGATCTGGGTGACGGCGGAGGTCTACGAGCGCGATGCACCCTGGGTCGAGGTGGGCCAGCCCGCGCAGATGGAGCTCACCTATGAGCCCGGCAGGGTGATCGACGGCAAAGTCGCCTATGTGTACCCGACCTTCGACCGTTCGACGCGGACGCTCAGGGCGCGGCTCGAGTTCGATAACCCGGGCTACCACTTCAAGCCGGGCATGTTTGCCACCGTCTACATCGAGTTCCGTCGCAAGGAAGACACACTGGTGATCCCCACCGAGGCGATCCTTCACTCCGGCACCCGGCAGCTCGTCTTCGTCACGCGCGAGGAGGGCCGCTTCGAGCCGCGTGAGATCACCACCGGACTCGTGGGCGACCGCCACGATACCGAGGTCGTCTCCGGGCTCGAGGCGGGCGACGTCGTCGTCGTGAGCGGCCAGTTCCTGATCGACTCCGAGAGCCAGCTCCAGGAGGCGATCCGCAAGATGCTGGCCCGCAGCGGCGATGGGCGGCGGGCAGCGCCCGACGCGAGCACCGCCGGAGACGAGCAGATCTGGTCGTGTCCCATGCACCCGGAAATCATCTCGCACGAGCCGGGCCGCTGTCCCGTCTGCGGCATGGACCTCGAGGCGCGCGCCGGCTCGGCGGCGGAGCTCCGGAAGCTCCGGGAGGCGCATGCCGGCCACGATCACGCAGCGGGCATGCACGGCGAAGACTCGCACGTTGAACACGGCGGAAGCGCTTCGGTCGGGGAGCCTGCGCCGTGATCTTCCGCATCATCGAGGCGAGCGTTCGCAACCGCTTCTTCGTGCTCATTGCCACGGCCATTATCGTCGGCATTGGCTGGTGGGCGATGACCACGATGCCGGTCGACGCCATCCCCGACCTCTCGGACGTCCAGGTGATCGTCTACACCGGCTACTCGGGCCAGGCGCCCGAGGTCGTGGAGGATCAGGTCACCTATCCGCTCTCGACCGCGATGCTCTCGGTCCCCTATGCGACCGTCGTGCGCGGCTACTCGTTCTTCGGCTTCTCGATGGTCTACATCATCTTCGAGGATGGGACCGATCTCTACTGGGCCCGCTCGCGCGTGCTCGAGTACCTCAACTACGTTCAGGCGAGGCTGCCGGCGGGCGTCACGCCCCAGCTCGGCCCGGACGCCACCGGGGTCGGGTGGATCTACGAGTACACCCTCTCCGACTTCAGCCCGCGCGCCCGGGTGCTGCGTCGCGCGCTCGACCGCGACGGCTCCGGAATGCTCGAGCCCGCGGAGCTGCCCGAGCCGAAGTCGGCGAGCCGTAAGGGCGGGAGCACACAGTGCACGCACTCACTGCTCGGCTGGTGTCTGGGCGAGGAGGAGACGGGCGGCGAGTTGGTGCCCGTCTACGCCACGTCGCAGCTCGCCGAGTTCTTCACACTCGAAGCGCCGCCCGTTACCAAGACCGCGGAGAGCTACCGCGAGGAGTCGATCGGCTTCCTCCTCGACGGCTTCGACGCCGACCACGACGAGCGTATCTCTGCCGCGGAGCTGCTGCGCGCCGGCAACTTCCAGGGGATCGACCTCTCCCAGCTCCGCTCGCTGCAGGACTGGTACTTCCGCTACGACCTGATGAGCCAGCAGGGCGTGTCCGAGGTGGCGTCGATCGGCGGCTACGTCAAGCAGTACCAGGTGGAGGTCGATCCCGAGAAGCTGCGCGCCTTCGGCGTCACGATTGCGCAGGTACGCCGGGCCATCCAGGGCGCGAATCTCGACACCGGCGGTCGCCTGATCGAGATGGCCGAGACCGAGTTCATGGTCCGCGGACAGGGCTACATCGAGTCGATCGACGACCTCGAGACGGTGCCCGTCGGTTTCAACCGTGAGAAGCACACCCCGATTTTCCTGCACCAGGTCGCACACGTTCGGATCGGGCCGGAGGTTCGCCGCGGGCTGGTGGAGATGAACGGAGAGGGGGAGGTCGTCAGCGGGATCGTGCTGGTGCGCTTTGGCGGCAACGCGCTCGAGGTGATCGGACGCGTCGAGAAGCGCATCGAAGAGCTCAAGAGCGGCCTGCCCGAAGGCGTGGAGATCCACGTCTCCTACGACCGCTCCCGCCTGATCCGGCGCGCCATTGCGACACTTCGCGACAAGCTGAGCGAGGAGATGCTCGTCGTCGCTCTGGTGTGCATCATCTTTCTGCTCCACTTCCGCTCCTCGCTGGTGGCGATCTTCACGCTGCCGGTCGGCGTGCTGATTGCCTTCATCGCAATGCGGCTGATGGACCTCAACGCCAACATCATGAGTCTCGGCGGCATCGCGATCGCGATCGGAGTCATGGTCGACGCCTCAGTCGTGATGGTCGAGAACCTGCACAAGCATCGGGAGCGCAATCCCGATGGCGACCAGCTCGAGCTGGTGCTCGCGTCCGCACGAGAGGTCGGGCCCGCGCTCTTCTTCTCGTTGCTGATCGTGACCGTCTCCTTCTTGCCCGTGTTCACGCTCGAGCAGCAGGAGGGACGTCTCTTCTCACCGCTCGCCTACACGAAGACCTTCGCGATGGCGGCCTCGGCGCTGCTCTCCATCACCCTGATTCCCGTGCTGATGTTCTACCTGGTGCGGGGCCGGATCCGGCCCGAGAGTCGAAACCCACTCTCGAAGATGCTGATCGCGGCCTTCCGCCCTATCAACCGGATTGCGCTGCGCTTCCCGCGCTCGGTCGTGCTTGTCGCGCTGGTGGTCGTGCTCGCGAGCGCCTGGCCGTTCAGCCGCCTGGGGAGCGAGTTCATGCCGCCACTCAATGAGGGCGACCTTCTCTACATGCCCACCACGCCACCGGGCATCTCGATCACGAAGGCGCGCGAGCTGCTGCAGCAGACCGACCGCATCATCGCCCGGCACCCCCAGGTGGCGCACGTGCTGGGCAAGATCGGCCGCGCCGAGACCGCCACCGATCCCGCACCGCTGAACATGATCGAGACGACCATCATCCTGAAGGACCAGGACGAGTGGCCGGAGGGCAAGCGCATCGAGACCATCGTCCGCGAGCTCGACGCCATGGTGCAGTTTCCCGGCCTTACCAACGCCTGGACGATGCCCATCAAGACGCGCATCGACATGCTCGCCACTGGAATCAAGACGCCCATCGGGATCAAGCTTCTCGGCGATGATCTCGAGGTGCTCTCGCGCGTCGGCGAGCAGATCGAGGGCGTCGTGGGTCAGCTCCCCGGCACCGCGTCGGTCTACAGCGAGCGTGTCGTGGGCGGGAACTACGTCGACATCCGCATCCGCCGCCAAGAGGCCGCCCGCTACGGGCTCAATGTGGCGGATGTGCAGGACGTGGTGAGCTCGGCGATCGGCGGCATGAATGTGACCGAGACCGTGGAGGGGCTGGAGCGCTACCCGGTGAACCTCCGCTTCCCACGCGAGCTGCGCAGCGATCTCGAGGCGCTCGGCGATGTCGCGGTTCCCACGCCGATGGGCCACACCGTGCCGCTCGCGCAGGTGGCGGAGATCCGTACCGTGAAGGGCGCGCCGGCGATCAAGAGCGAGAACGCACGCCGCTCGGCCTGGATCTACGTCGACCTCACCAGCAGCGACATCGGCGGCTACGTGGCGACGGCCCGCGAGGCCGTCGAAAGGCAGGTCGTCCTGCCGCCCGGCGTCTCGCTCGTGTGGTCGGGCCAGTACGAGTACATGAAACGCGCGAACGAGCGTCTGACCCTCGTGGTCCCCCTCACGCTCGCCATCATCTTCCTGCTCCTCTACATGCACTTCAGACAGATCAGCGAGAGCCTGATCGTGATGGCGGGGACGATCTTCTTCGCGCCAGTCGGGGGGTTGTGGTTGATGTACGCCCTCGACTTCAACCTCTCGATCGCGGCCGGCGTGGGGTTCATCGCGCTGGCGGGGCTGGCTGCCGAGACGGGTGTCGTGATGCTCGTCTACCTCGACGAGACACACGCTCGCTACGTCGCCGAGGGTCGTATGAAGAGCCTCGCCGATCTGCGGAGCGCGGTGGCTGAGGGCGCCGTCGAGCGCGTGCGCCCCAAGCTCATGACCGTGGCGACGACGCTCATCGGCCTGCTCCCGATCATGTTCGGCCACGAGACCGGAACCCGCGTGATGAAGCGCATCGCGGCCCCCATGGTGGGCGGCCTGATCTCCTCCACGATCCTCACGCTCGTCGTGCTGCCGGCCGTCTACTTCCTCTGGAAGGGATGGTTGCTGCGGCGGGAGAAGGGCGAGAAGGGTAGCGCGTAGCGCTTCGATGGAAGAGAGCAGTGGCGCCGAGGCCCCTGTCGCCGAGCTGTGCGAAAGCGAAGCTACGAATCCACGTAGGGCAACACCGCGCTCTCCATCAGCTCGATGGTGCGCCAACCGATCTCGGGCGGGATGCCGCCAACGAGCGGGGTGATGTGCATCGGCCCTCTCTCCTCGTTGGGGCAAGTGAGTTCTTCGATGCACTCGGCTGGCGTGATGACGCGGTACTTCCCCTCCGCGCGCAGCTCTTGCGCGGTGCGCCCCCAGGCCTGCGCGTAGGCGCGGATGTCACTGTGCTGCCAGCCGGCGTAGCTGGTCGCATCATGCACGATGTACTTGCCGATCTCGTCCCAGAGCGCGTCGGGGTCTTGGGCGAGGAGCGTTCCCGCTGGCTGTCCAGGCGTGAAGACGCGGCCTTTGTTCCCGAGGCGTTCGCACTCGGCGTGGTAGAGCGAGAACAGCTCCGCGTCGTGGAGAGCGGGGGAGAAGGCGAGACCGAAACGGGCGGCCCTGCGCGCGGCGTGGACGCTCGACCCCCCCACCGCGAGGATACGCTGCGGCTTCGAGCTGGGCTTCGGCCGCACGAGCACGCTGCGGCCTCGATACGAGAAGGGCTCCCCCTTCCAGGCTGAGAGAATCGCCGCGAGCCCCTCGTCGAGGAGTTGTCCACGCCGCTTCCAATCCTTGCCGAAGGCGGCGTATTCTTCGGGCCGGTAGCCGAGCCCCGCCACCGCGGCGACACGTCCACCGCTCGCGAGATCGAGCACGGCCAAGTCCTCTGCCAGGCGAATCGGGTCGTGGAGCGGGACGATGATCGCCGCCACGGTGATCATCATTCGCTCGGTGCGCCCGGCGAGGGCTCCGGCCATCGTGAGCGGGGAGGGGAGGTAGCCGTCCTCGGCCACGTGATGCTCCGAGAGGCCCACCGCCAGGAAGCCGTGACGATCGGCCCAGGCAGCCATCTCCAGCGCTGCGCGATACATCTCGCCGGGCGTCGCAGGAGAGAGATCGGGTGTGCGCATCTCGAAACGAAGAAAGCAGTTGGGCAAGGCTCAGCGTTCCGTCGCAGCGGAGCGCATCATGCGCTCGCGCCAATCCTGCAGCAGATTGTTGTCGCCTCGAAAGAGGGCCAAGAGCATGGGCTCTCCCTGGCTGAGTTCGAAGGAAGCGCGAAACCGCTTCTCGATCTCGCGGGCGCGATCGTACCATTCTGGTCATTGACCGAAAACGCTTTCTCTGGTCGAATTGCGCGTGACGAGCGAGAGGACGAGTGAGAGAAAGGGGAGTTCATCATGGGGCGTTGGGATCGGGAAGAGCTCGAGGAAGCCTTCGACAAGTACCAGGCCGCGGCACTGAAGGGGGCGCAGACCGGCGATTGGCGCGACTGGGCGGATTGTTTCACGAAGGACGCCACGTACGTCGAGCACCACTACGGCCGCTTCTGGGGTCGGGAGGTGATCTACGAGTGGATCAGCAAGACGATGAAGCCTTACCCCGTCGATCACATGACCGCGTTTCCCGTTACCTGGCACAGCATCGACGAGGAGAAGGGCTGGATCTTCTGCGAGGTGATGAACCGCATGGCCGACCTGGGTGACGGCAAGATTCACCAGGAGGCCAACATCACGATTCTTCACTATGCCGGCAACGGCCTGTTCAGCTACGAAGAAGACGCGTACAACCCCGCAAACTTCGCCAAGATGATCGGCGCCTGGCAGGCCAGCAAGGACCGTATCGAGGCGGGAGGCAAGTAGCGAAGGGGGTGGCTCCTCAGCCCGATGCGAGAGGCGCGAAGCCGATCCTCTCAGCCACGGCGACCGTGCGCTCCACCAATTCGCCGAGCGGGAGTTCATCGAAGCCGGCGAGGCTTACGCCCACGCGCTCGTTCCAGGGACGCGTCCAGGCTTCTGGGATCGGTCGCCCCTGTAGCCCCCACAGCCCGCCGACCGTCGCGCCGTTGCAGTCGGTGTCGAGGCCGGCGGAGACGACCTCGCCGATTGCGGCGCCGAAGTCGTTGCCGTGCCGCACGAGCGCCCACACCACGAGCGCGAGGTTGTTCAGCGTGTGCACCGGAGACATGTCACCGTAGTGTTCGCGCAGCAGAGCGCCGCCATCTGCCTTCTCGGCGTGGGCCAGCCCGAGCGATACGGCCTGCGCGGCGCCCGAGTGCTCGGGGATCTCTCGCAGTGCCGCATCGATGGCAGGCTCCAGCGCCGATTCCGCGGGAATCGCCGCGGCGAGCGCCGCGACGAAGGCGGCGCCGTGAACGCCGTCCCCGCGGTGCGAGAGGCGCGCGTCTCGGCTTGCGAGGTCGGCGGCGAGATCGGGCCGGCCCGGGCACACCCAGCCGTAGAGGTCTGCCCGGATCTGCGCCCCAATCCAGTCGTTGAATGGATTGTCGGAGCAGGCCTCCAGCTCGAAACCCAATGGGCCGCCCTCGGCGAACCACTCGTTGCCGCGTTCCACGAGCACCCGATAGGCCGCCCGCTCCGCCGTGAAGACCGCAGCGAACGGGAGCCGTTTCAGCCAGGCCCGCGCGACGTCCAGTGTCTGTAGCGCGAGCCCATTCTCCTCGAGGAGCAGGAGTGCCAGGACCGTGTAGTTGATGTCGTCGTCCGGCTCGCTTCGCGAGAGCCGCTCTCGGCAGGAGGCCGCTCCAACCCCTTCTGCCACGGGCGTGCCGGGCAGACACGGTACATAGTCGCGCAAGGGCAGCGCCTCGGCGGTCTCGAGATAGCGCGTCAGGGCCGGCGCCCCCTGGCTCATCGACAACATCTCGACCGGCTTTCCCAGCTGGCAGCCGGAGACTCGGCCCTCCCAGGCGCTACGAATGCGGGCTCTCAGCTCGCTCATTGACTCGGCTCCTCTAGGGATCGACGTCACGTCGGTGTATGACTTTGCATCAGCTCCCGAGCGCGGCGAAGGTCTCCAGGTCTTCGAGAGTCGCGGTCAGTCGTTCGAGATTTGCGCGCAGAATCTCTTCACCGTAGTTCTCGACGGGGGTGATCATCCAGCCAATCAAGAAGCCCCAGATCGCGGTCTGCCTGTACAGCAGCCAGGCATCCTCCATACTGGGGACCGTCTGCACGCCTCCCGCTCTCAGCCGATCCAGGTAGTAGGCGAGTAGATCTCTTTCATGGCGTCGACGGAACTCGATATCGAGAGCCGTCATCATCATGTACGTGACATCGTGGGCCCAGCGGCCACGAATCATGAGCTGCCAGTCCAGAAGCCCGACTCTATCGCCTGGCAGGAGGTAGCTGTTCCCGAAGTGCGTATCCCCGTGGAGCAGCGTGGTGGGTTCCGACGCGAGGATCCTCTGCGCCTTCCAGAGGCATTCCCAGGCCTCGTCGAATGAGCGCCCCAGGCGCACGAGCAGCGCCTGTTTGTACTCGCTGCGCTCCACCTGGTACTGGAGGAACTTGCGGCCGGCTCCCTGCATGAAGTCATAGAAGCCGCCCGAACATGAGGTCCAGAGCCAAGCGAGATCCTGCGAGAATCTCGTGCTCGTCCAGAAGCGCGCATGGAGACCGGCCAGCTGGCTCAGCACGCTCATGATCTGCGGCTCGCTCATCGACTCGGTTGCGTTTGGAAAGTGAGCCGATCTCAGCCGGAGATCCTCCATCACCACACCGAAGCCGCCCGACTGCTCGTCGAAGATGCTCGCGAAGACGCGCGGAGTCTCGAGGTCGAGCTCCGGTCGCAGATCTCGGTAGAAGCGCACCTCATTCTCGTACATGGAGCTCGGTGCGCCTGGACGAATCAAGACTGTCTTGAGGACGACGCGGCTCGGCAGCGCTCGATCGCAGCCGGCGACGTAGTCCAGGTCGAGGACCGCTCGCGCCGCCGTCGAAGCGGACCCGGTGTCGCAGTGGGCCTCCTCGACGACCCGCAAGGTCTCGACTGCCACACCCGGCTGAAGCTCAGAGAGCGCCCCTGTCAGTAGCTCCGGAGTGAGGAGTGCGCTGTTGGTCGGAAACACGACCGCGGCCATGCCTCAAGATTCCTTTCCACCGACCCGTTCCGAGCGGCACGCTTCGCGCTCATGCGAGGTGAACATGGCGCAGCGTAGCTATGAGGGGACCATTCACAACCGGTCCCGCGCCTCATGGATAGACGGAGGACCGCCGCCCAGCCGCCGGTTCCAATTGAGGTTTGGTCGGTTTCTGGCATCATCATCGTGCGCTCGGCGGACTTTCGGCGGCGCTGTTGGCCGTGGCTGAGTGCGCGGGCTTCTTCGTGCGTGAGTACTATTGGCGATGCTCAAGCTGATTATCGGAAACAAGAACTACTCGTCGTGGTCGCTGCGTGCGTGGCTATGCCTGCGTGAGAGCAGAATCCCATTCGAAGAGATTCGCATCCCCCTCTTCAGTGGCACGACTTGGCGGGATGAGCTCGCCAAGTACACTCCAGCCGGACGCGTCCCCGTCCTCGTCGATGGAGACCTGTCGGTCTGGGACAGCCTTGCCATTTGCGAGTACGTGAGAGAGAGGGAGACCGGGGCGGTCGGCTGGCCAGTTGATCTGCGTGCTCGTACCCATGCGCGTTCAGTGGTGGCCGAGATGCACTCGGGCTTCTTCGGTGTCCGCAACGAGCTGCCGCAGAACCTCCGCGCACGCAGACCACTCGCTCTCGCCGAACTCTCGGAAGCCTGTCGCAATGAGATTCGCAGGATTGACGAACTCTGGACCGACGCGCGGCAATGCTACGGAGACTCGGGGCCGTGGTTGTTCGGACAGTTTTCAATCGCTGACGTCATGTACGCGCCAGTTGCTCTGCGCTTCGTGACCTACTCGATTCCGCTTTCTTGCGAGGCGCAGAAGTTCGTCGATCGGGTGCAGGAACTCGATTCGGTTCGCGAGTGGTCTCGTGACTCGGCGAAGGAGAGCGAAAGCCTTCGATTCATCGACGAACTCGCTTCTCAATGAGGGCTCCCGTGACTCAGGGGCAGGGCGCGGTCGATCCGGCAATCAGTGTCGCCCGCGCCTGCGAGACCACGTAAGCGCGCCGAATCCCAGGCTGAGGAGCGCGCCCGACGTAGCAATGGTGATCGCGATTCCTCCCACGGGCACGTACACCGGAACGGGCAGTAGGTCCAAGGCGTCGAGCTCGTCGGCGCCAAACGGCCCGGCGGTGCCACCGCGGGCCGTCGTCAGTCCCAGGGATTCGGCAGCGATGAAGATCGCCGGCAGCCCACCGGCAACGAAGGGCACGGTCAAGACGTCGCCCGGCTCGATCGGTATGCCGAGCATGCTGTCCAGGCCGCCGATGACCGCGGAGCCACGGCGCACGGAGAAGTAGACCGTGTCGCCGGGGGTGTAGGTGAGGGTTCCGTCGGCATCGTCGAAGATCAGCGCGTCCAGATCATCCGTGTGCATGCCCGACACCAGATCGAGCCCCAGCGTCGCCGCGGGGATCGCCAGCGCAGGAGCGCCGCCCGCGGCAGAGACCAACACGTCGGCCGCGGCGAATCCGTTCGCGATCGCGGTGCCGTTGTTTACCGGTGGAAATGGCTCGAGCGCGTCGGGAAAGGTGGCGTCCAGAGAGAAGAAGATGGGGCCGGTCAGGTCCGGGAACACCGTGTCCACGTCGACAGCATCGAGGTTGTCCCCGGGGTCGGGCACGAAGCCCGGCGTCGGCGGGTTGGGCTCGATCAGGCCGACGCCCGGTAGTCCGCTCGGGATCAGTCCATCGCCGTCGGTATAGGCGGTGTTGCCGGGCCCTCCCGGCGGCGTGGGGACCACCGGGCCGAGGTATCGGAAGACATCCGCCGAGGCTTCGGCGGCACCCGCCGATCCTTCGCTGAAGACGTCCGGTGGCGTCGGTCCGGCGACGCCCGTGGCGAAGTCATCGACCGAGAATACGAGCTCTCCGGTCGTATCCCTGCCGTACGACAACGCGTCCAGCTCGTAGAAGCCCGACGCGCCGGGCACGATCCCCAGACCGCCCGGCAGCACACCGGGTCCGCCGGCGGGTCCCGCCACCTCGATTCCCGGAGCCGGCAACGGCCCGGGCAGTGGGGGATTGGGTCCCGGCGGTCCCGGTGCTCCCGGCGTCAGGATGTCGCCCGCGGTGATGGCGAATGGGCCCCAGGCGTCGGGCGCACCGGCGGTCGGGCCCTGGAAGTCGATCGAGAAGGTGAATGCCGAGCCGAGCGCGGGAGTCATCGTCGCGACTGCGAGCACCAGGCCGAGCGCCAGAGAGAGTCGCCTCATGAAGTGTCCCCTCCACGTGAGGTCCGGGTCCTGCGAACCCGGCCGGCGTCAATGCCCCGGCTCTGACGCGGATCTCGCGTACGGAGGGCAGTCCGCCGCTTGTCGGTGTATGAAAGAACGGCACGCGAATCTTGTAGACGGTTGTCCTCCGCCCTTGATGAGTTGCCTTGCGCTTACGCTTCGTAGTGTCAATTCGTCGGCGCGCTCCGAAAGCGCTGCTACGTGGCTGATGGAGATGCAGCCATCCTCGTCTGCATCTCCTTTCGCTCTCAGACCGCTGCGGAGCGATCGTTCGCGAGAGGAGTCTTCGCTGCAGCGATACGCAACTCCGCGGTCAGGCGTGAATCCTTGTTGATCCTCTCACCGAGCGGGAGGCACGGTCAAGGCGAATAGTCAGCTCAGCCGCGGCGAGTTCGCAATGCTTGGGGGGCGCTCTCCGGGGGGGCCTACCTACGTCGAAGTCACCGACAGTCCCACGCGCGCGCCAGCCCGTTTCGTAAGAAGAGCCTTTGCTTTCATTGTCGACGCCTTGAGCGACTGTATATCCGTGCGCATGAGACAGTCCTGCTGCCCGGGAGCGGATGTTCGTGCAGTCACGATCGAGTGTGTCAGGCAGCGGGCGGCCCCGGGGAAAGCCTGCGACACGTCGTGCCCCGCGCCCTTTCTATGGCCTTAGCCTAATCGGAGAACTCCCTGCTGGACGACCCGCGGCGCGCGTGTCGTCCCGACCCGGTGTTGCATCGGGCGCTCGCTTCCTGGCGGCCGGGTGAAGCCCGGCCCCGTCTTCAGACGCGCAGGCCCCGGCGCAGGGCCGCCATCATCTCCTCGCTGCTCCGGCGCGAGACCTCGGCGTCGCGGATCAGCGAAGATCCGTGAAAGGTGCCGGGGAACTGGTGCAGCTCCACGGAGACGCCCTGCTCCAGCAGGCGCATGGCATAGACGAGGCCCTCATCACGCAACGGGTCGTACTCCATGGTGGAGATGTAGGCGGGAGGGAGTCCTCGCAGATCCTCGGCCCGGGCAGGCGCGGCGTAGGGAGAAACGTCGCCGCCAAGCATCTCACCGAGGTAGTAGCGCCAGCTCACGATGGCGTTCGGCCGATTCCAAAGCGGGGTATCGGTGAACTGCTTCATGGAGGGTGTCTCGAGCCGATCGTCGAGTTCGGGGATGTTGAGCACCTGGAAGCAGAGCGACGGTCCACTGCGATCGCGTGCCATCAGCGCGACACCCGCGGCCAAACCGCCCCCGGCGCTTCCGCCCATGACGGCGACCCGCTCCGCGTCGATGCCGAGTTCGCTCGCGTTCTTCGTCATCCACGCCAGGGCTGCGTAGCAATCCTCGATGCCGGAGGGAAAGGGGTGCTCGGGCGCCAGGCGGTAGTCGACCGAGACGACGACGGCGTCGGCCGCCACCGCGGTCTGAGCGATGCCAAGGTGCTCGGTCTCGAGATCCCCGACGCAGAAGCCTCCGCCGTGGATGTAGAGCACGCCGGGCAGGGCGCCGTCTGCGCCGTCTGCGCCGTCGGGGCGATAGACGCGAACGCCCACCTCCGGCGCGCCGGTGGGGCCCGGAATCCATCGATCGTCCCAGCCCACACCCTGGGGCGCCGGCATCGCCCCGACCATCGAGCCGATCATCTCGACCATCTCGGCCCGGGCGGCAGGCATGTCGGACCAATCGGCCTCGACGGGCAGCATCGGAATCAGCGGCAGGATCTCGGGGTCGTAGCGGCGTTCGGTCATGGGCTCGAAGGGTGCCGGAACAACGACCCGGGCGCTATGCCTCGGGGTCTTCGAGGGTCTCGAACCAGTCGAACTCGTCGATGCGCGTCCAGCGCTGCATCTTGCTCCCCGCCTTCATGCGCTCCTGCATGCGCCCGGTCAGCTGGCCCGCCTGCATCATGGCGCCGAAGACGGGGACCGTGTTGATGTGATCGAAGGCGTCGCGCTGCCACGCCCACTTGAAATCGCGCGCGTAGCGGAACCGGGAGCCGCCCGTGCCCCGGATCTCGTAGGGCTTCCCGTCGGCGTCATTCACGGGCGCCAGCTGCTTCCAGAAGCCAAGGAGTTCACCCTTCTTGTCGTCGATCAGGGTCCGGACGTGGGGGCAGGTCGAATTCTCCAGCCCCGGCATATCCGTGCCAAAGGCCCACTCGTGGATCTGCTGCCGGCCGCGCGCGACGAACTCCCAGCGCGGGGACAGTAGGAAGAGGAAGCTCCGTTTTCGCCATCATCTCCGATGACGACACATCTGAGAACTACGCTGCCGGGGCCGGGAAACGCCCCCCGTTTGCGGGGGCATCGCACTGATGCGGTCGGTGGGGCTTGCAGTGCTCCCCTGATTTCAAGCCACGTTGACTGGCTTCTGATCGCTAAGGATCCCGCCGCGAACTCCGGATCCAGCCCACATCGCTTCGCGCTGCATCCGGGCTACGCTCCGCGTCGCCCCCAGGAGGTCTACCGGCCATGAGGCACCGCCGCATCCACTCCGCGCTCACCCTTGCGCTCTGCCTGCTCTTCGCAACGCCCTCTGCCGCGGCTCTGGAGATCGGCCCGGAGATTCCCGATGCCCTGCGCCCGTGGACGGGCTGGGTGCTGCGAGGTCACGAGCAGCGGGCCTGCCCCTTCTTTAGCGGACAGAACGAGAGAACACCGCGGGGCTGCGTGTGGCCCTCCCAGCTCAGCCTCGACGTCGACGAGCAGGGCGGTAGATTCACCCAGCGCTGGCGTCTTCACGCTGAGGCCCAGGTGCCGCTGCCCGGCGACGCGCGCCGCTGGCCCGAGGACTTGCGCTTGGATGGCAAGCCCGCGCCCGTGGCGGATCGCGGGGCGCCCGTCGTTACCCTGTCCGCCGGAGATCACCTGCTGACCGGCCGATTCCGATGGAAGGCACTCCCGGAGCTGCTCCAGATTCCACGCCAGACCGGGATCGTTCGGCTCAGCATCCAGGGCCGCGTAGTCCCCATTCCCAACCGCGACGCAGAGGGCAGGCTGTGGCTCCGCAAACGCGCGAATGACGACGCCAGCGAGGCCAGTCGCGTGGAGGTCGTCGTCCACCGCCATGTGGCCGACGAAGTGCCGCTGCGTCTGGAGACACGTATCGAGCTGCGCGTATCCGGAGCGAGCCGTGAGGTCGTGTTGGGTCGGGCCCTGCCCGATGGCTTCATCCCGATGTCGCTCAGCAGTCCCCTTCCCGCGCGCCTCGACCCCGATGGCCGCTTGCGCGTCCAGGTGCGACCGGGCACCTGGAGCCTCGGCATCGCCGCCCGCCACGACGGACCGGCCGAAAGCCTCGCGCCTCCCGAGCAGCATCCCTCCGACGAAGAGGGCTTCTGGGATGCCAGCGAAGTATGGGTGTTCGACGCGCGCCCCCACCTCAGGCGTGTCGACGTCGAGGGCGCCGCCCTGGTGGATCCGAGCCAGACGACCTTGCCCTCCGACTGGCAGCATCTTCCCGCCTACCTGATGGAGCGCGGCACGACGTTGCGGCTCGTGGAGCGATTGCGGGGCGATGCCGACCCCGCTCCCGACCGGCTCGACCTCGCCCGAGAGTGGTGGCTCGATTTCGACGGCGGCGGCTATACGATTCGCGACATCATCGAAGGCGACGTGCGGCGCGGCACGCGCCTGCAGATGGGATCCGGGGTCACGCTCGGTCGCGCGGCGCTCGACGGCCGCGACCAGGTCATCACTCGCGTGCCCGGCTCCGACGCCGAGGGCATCGAGATCCCGCGCGGCAAGATCGCGCTGCTCGCCGACAGTCGCATCGAGGATCGCGAGCCGGGCTCCGCGGTGAGCTGGGACCACGACTTCCGGAGCCTCTCCGGCACCCTCCACCTGCCGCCGGGCTGGCGCCTCTTCCACGCGACGGGCGTCGACAGCGCCTCGCAGACCTGGATCACGCGCTGGACGCTCCTCGATCTCTTCTTTGTGCTCGTGATCGCCATGGCGTTCTTCCGGCTCTGGGGTCCCGTCTGGGGCGGACTGGCGCTCGTGGCCCTCGCCGTGACCTATACAGAGCCCGGCGCCCCCCAACTCGCCTGGGTGGCCGCACTCGTCGGCGAAGCCTTGATCCGCGCGCGCGCCGCCGCCCGCTTCGAGCGCGTCGTGCAGATCTACCGGGGCGTGGCCCTCGCGACCCTCGTCCTCATCGCCATCCCCTTTGCCGTGCGCGAGGTGCGCATCGGCTTCTACCCCGCCCTCGATCGCCACGGTCTCGCGGTGGCGGTCGAGCAGGCCCTGAGCGGCAACAAGGATGTCGAGGACAAGCTCGCCACAATGGAGGTGGACGAACTCGGCGATGAAGAAGCCCGGCGCTTCCCCGCCACGCAGGAGGCCACGGTGGCAGGGCCGAGTCGCGGCAGGCGATCTCTGGCTGCGGCCTCCGGTTCTCTCGCATTTGCCAAGAGCCCCTACGCGTATGCCCCCGACCCCCGCGCGCAGATCACCACCGGCCCGGGCCTGCCCACTTGGGGCTGGCATCGGGTGCTGCTGGAATGGAGCGGCCCCGTGGAGCGGGGGCAGCCCATGGGTCTGCTCCTGCTGCCGCCCCTCGCGAACCTCGTCCTGGCGTTCGTGCGTCTGGCACTGGTGAGCTTGCTCGCGCTGCGCATTCTCTGGGGCAGCTGGAATCAAGTGGGTCCCTGGCTGCGTGGCCGCGGCTCACGGAGTGCCGCGGCGGCCGCCGCAGCTGCGCTCGTCCTCGGCACGTTCGTCTCAGCTCCGCCCGCCCGCGCCGACATCCCCGACCCCCAGATCCTGAGTGAGCTGCGCGACCACCTCCTGAAGACGCCCGAGTGCTTCCCGAGCTGCGCTTCCGTCTCGCGCATGCGTATCGACGCATCACCTGCGGCCCTGCAGCTCCGTCTGACGGTCGACGTCGTCGCGACGAGCGCAATCCCGCTGCCCGGCGGCCTGCGCAGCTGGACGCCGGATGTCGTGCTCGTCGACGCAACGCCCGATGCGGCTCTGATGCGAGCCAGCGACGGCACCCTCTGGCTCCAAGTCGAGGTCGGACGACACCAGATCGTGGCGCGCGGGCCGCTGGCCTCGCGCGATTCCATCGACCTTGCGCTTCCACTGCGGCCCCACCGTGTCGAGGCGACCGTCGACGGTTGGGTGCTGCACGGCCTGCACGACGACGGTCTCGTCGAGTCCACGCTGCAGCTGACGCGCGTGCGAGACGAGAGTGGTCCGCAGGGTGCCACGCTCGATCCCGGCGAGCTGCCCGCCTTCGTCCACGTGGTGCGCGAGCTCCACCTCGGTCTCGACTGGAAGCTGCAGACCGCGATCGCACGTGTCACGCCCGGACAGAGCGCGGTGGTGCTCGTGGTTCCGCTACTCGAAGGCGAGTCGGTCACCAGCGAGAACGTGCGCGTACGCGACGGCAATGCGCTGGTGAGCATGGCGCCGGGAACGCGTCGCGTGAGCTGGAGCTCCGATCTCGAGATCCGGCCGGAGCTTCATCTGCGCGCGCCGGAATCCGGGCCGTGGTCTGAGGCGTGGCGGCTCGATGTCAGCCCGATCTGGCACGTGGAGAGCGATGGGATTCCGCCCATCCACCAGCCGTCGAGTCGGGCCGCCCGCACGCGGGAGTGGCGGCCCTGGCCCGGCGAAGAGGTGGTGCTCGCCATCAGCCGACCCGAGGGCGTCGAAGGCGCCACCCTCACCATCGACGCCAGCCGGCTCAGCCTGCGTCCGGGCTTGCGCTCCACCGATGCCAGCCTCGAGATGCGCTTGCGCAGCAGCCGCGGTGGTCAGCACGCCATCACGCTTCCTGAAGGTGCGACGCTGCAACGTGTCGAGATACACGGCAGCGTCGTACCGATTCGTCCGGAGGGTCGCCTCGTCACTCTCCCCCTTCGCCCCGGCAGCCAGCTCGCCAAGCTTCAGTGGCAGGAGCCCCGAGGCACGAAGGATGCATCGATCTACGCGACCTCAGCGGTGGATCTCGGCGCCCCAAGCGTCAACAGCGAGCTCGAGATCCATCCTCCCGACGGGCGCTGGATTCTCTACACCGGCGGTCCGCGCCTGGGGCCCGCGGTGCTCTTCTGGCCCAAGCTGCTGGTCCTCGCGCTTCTCGCCGTCGTGCTCGGCCGGGTCCGCACGACGCCCCTGCGCGCGCGCCACTGGTTCCTGCTCGGCATCGGCCTGACCCAGATCTCGGTCGCTCTGGGCTCCGTCGTGGTTGCCTGGCTGCTGCTGCTGGGCTGGCGGCGCGAGGGCGGCCGCGTGCTGTCCAACAACCGCTTCGCACTCGCACAGCTCCTCATCGCTCTGTTGACGGTGGCTGCACTGGGCACGCTCTTCGTCGCCATCCAGCAGGGTCTGCTCGGACGACCCGACATGCAGATCGCGGGCAATGGCTCCGGGGGGCAGCTGCTGCGCTGGTACCAGGATCGTATCGGCATGCAGCCCGAGGCGGGTTGGATGTTGAGTGTGCCCCTCCTCGCCTATCGCATCGCCATGCTGGCCTGGGCGCTGTGGATCGCGCAGGCGCTGGTGAGCTGGCTGCGTTGGGGTTGGCAGAGCTACACCGAGGGCGGCCTATGGCGCTCGCTGCAACGCCCCGGCCGTAAGAAGCCGCGTGGCAAGGGCGAGGTGAGCTCGCAGTCTGTGACACTCGGCGACGACGAGGGGCCGCCGAGCTGAGGCGGCCGGGTGTACGTCCGTTGACGACGGGCTCGGGCTTCGCTCGAAGGACTGCTGTCTGTGAGCCAGCGCTGAAGACGGACGCTGGCTCCCTCTCCGCCTTCCATACAGCCAGAGCAGTCCCAATACGAGGCGCTTTTTTGGTGAGCGAGAGCCATGGGGTGGGGATGACGGCTTCAGGCCGCTTCCCGGATTCCTTCTACTCGTGCATCCACGCGCGAGCCTTCCGGGCCGAAGGGGTGGAAGGTCAGCACTAGGGCGGGCATGAGCAGGAAGTCGGCCACCAGCGCGGTGATGATAGTGGTGGCCAGCAGCAGACCCTGGGTCGCCTGGCTGTCGAGCACGGAAGCCAGGAGCACCAGGAAGCCCGCCACCAGCGCGATCGAAGTGATCATCAGTGCGCGGCCCACATCGCTGAGCGCAGCGCGAAGCGCCTCGGTGTAGCTACCGCACAGGCGGAACTCGTATCGGTAGCGCGAGAGCAGGTGGATCGTGTCGTCCACCGCGATGCCCAGGGCGACGGCCGCGATGGCGGCCTTCGAATAGTCGAGGTAGATGCCCAGCCAGCCCATGACGCCGAGGGTGAGCAGAATCGGTGACAAGTTGGGCAACATCGAGATCACGCCCGTCACGAATGAGCGGAAGAGTACGCACATCAGCACGCCGATCAGAGCGAATGCGAGCAGAAAGCCCTGGATCTGGCTCGACACGATGTAGTCCAGGAGCTTCAGCCACAGCGCCCCGATCCCGGTCATACTCATGGTGGTCGCCTGAAGGGGGTGCTCCGAGAGCTCGGCCTCGAGGGAGGCCACCAGCTCGGCCATCTCGCTGGTGAGTCCGACGGGCAAACGCAACTCGAGGCGTGCGCGTCGAAAGTCGGACGAGACGTACTCGTCGGCCTCGGTTCCCCCGGCGCTCTCATACAGCAGCAAGTACTGAGCCACCAGGTCGCGGGTCTCGGGCACGCGGTGGAAGGCGGGGTCGTCGGCGTGGAAGGTCTGGTTCAGGTCGGCGAGAATGTCGACGATCGAGTAGGTCTTGCGCACGAACTCCTGCTCGTTCGCCCACGCCTGCACTCGCGCGATCTCCTCCAGGACGGCCGGCTCCTTCACCGATTCCGGCGCTCCGCCGTCGAAGAGCAGGATGAGATTGGTGACGCCCCCCATGACCTCGTCCACACGAAGCGTCGTGTGCTTGAGGGGCATGGCATCGGAGAAATCGTTCAGCCAGTTGGCGTCCACCATGAGTCGTGTGATCCCGAAGAACGAGGCCACAAAGATGCCGGCGAACGCACCGAGTATGGCCAGGCGCCGCCGGATTACGAAGGCCACGACCCACGTGAGGATGCCGTGAATGCCCCGACCCCCCTTTGAGTGCAGACGTTGTTGCTGGGTGAACGGATGACGCGGCGTGCGGCGCCCGAAGGAGAGCAACGCCAGCAGAAGCGTAATGGACAGGAAGAAGGCGACGAGTACCCCGAAGGCGCTGTAGACACCCATGTGGGCAATGCTCTTGATGGGTACGAAGCTCATGGCTCCGAAGCCGATGGCGGTAGTGACGCTGGTGAGCAGACAGGGGGCGCCCACTAGGTAGAGGGTCTGGACCAGCGCTTCGCGGCGATCGCCCAGCTCGACGAAGCGCGCGCGGAACTCCGACAGGATGTGGACCGAGTGCGCAACGCCGATGGCGGTGAGCAGCGTTGGCATGCCGCTGAAGCTCAGGTCGAGCTCCCAGCCGACTGTGGCGATGAACGCCATGGAGGCGACCACGGAAAGCTGCACCACGATGGTGGGGGCGAGCACTCCGACCACAGTTCGGAAGAAGAAGAGAAGCAGCAGGGCGATGACGCCCGCGGTGGTGAGGCCGAGCGTGAGGCTCTCCTCTTCGATCACCACGTTGTAGATGGCGTTCAGGGGGACGTCGCCCGAGTGGTGGAAGACGATGCCCGCGTACTCGGGGCGGGCGAGAATCCCCTGGATCGCGTTGTCGGTGACCTGGGGGTAGAGGTTCGGAAGGCCGTCGCCGCCCTCGGGGTCGAAGCGGATCTGCTCGAGCGGATCCGTGCTCGAGCGATCCATCTCGATGATGATGGCTCCGAACTTCCCATCATCGCTGACGATCCCACCCACCATGAGAGGCTTGGCGAGGTACCGCGCGCGCCACTTCCGGAGCGCCTCCTGTGATTCGGGAAGGTCATCCGCCAGTGCGCGGATCTCGATGCCGTCAGCGACGCTCACCATCAGTTCGGCGTTGGTGAGGCTCGTGACCTCGTAGACGAAGGGGACCTCGTCTTCGAGCACCTCGGTCAAGTGAGCGATCTTGCGCATCACCCCGAGGTCGAATGCCCCGTCGGCGGTGTCTGGAGCTTCGTAGAGGATGTAGGAGATCTCGTCCGAGCCGAAGTCCTCGCGGAATCGCTCGTAGCTGAGGAAGGTCGGATCCCGTGGGTCGAAATAGGCCTCGTAGCTGCTGTCCACCGTCGCCAGCGAGGCCAGCCCCACGCTGCCGGTGAGCACCAGAAGTGCCAGTGCCACCACCCACCAGCGGTGGTCGAAGGACCATCCTGCAATAGCGCCGAAGGCTCTGTTGGATCGGGTGATGAAATCGCGTTGCACGAGCTTCGCGTCCGTGTGAAGGGTTCGGCAACCGAATCCTCCCCCATGCTGGGTGCCGGCGCCATACGCGTATGATGCTTCGCTGAGAGCCTCTCGAGTCCGAAAGACTTCGACGACGCACACACACGATCTGCCTGTGGGGGTGGCAGGAATCCCGCAGACGAGCTAAACGACTGCCTCGATCGGGCGACCAGCCCGACAGCGGCGAACAACAGGACCTCGCTTCACCCCTCCAAGGTAGAGGTCGCGCCGCCAACGAATCTCTCTTGCCCTTCGCTGTTGTCTGGGTCGGAAACGTACGGCCGTGCCGTACAGGCCCAGCCTGCGCGCGTACGGCGGAGAACCAGCTCTACATGTCTGCTGCATCATCCATTGCTACATCGACCGGATTCGACCGGTTCGGGCTCAACGAAGCCCTCGTGCGCGGTATTCGCGCCGCCGGCTTCGATAGCCCGCGGCCGATCCAGCTCGAAACCATTCCCGCCGGCCAGGCCGGTCGCGACGTGCTGGGCCTGGCCCAGACCGGTACCGGCAAGACGGCGGCCTTCGCGCTGCCGCTGCTCGACAGGCTTCTCAAGGTGCGCCGCAAGGGCCCGCGTGTCTTGGTGCTCGCCCCCACTCGAGAGCTCGCGACCCAGATTGCGGACGAGATCCGCACGCTCTCCAAGTTCACCCGCGTGAAGATGGTCACCATCTACGGTGGCGTCCCGATGCGCAGCCAGGTGGGTGCGCTGCGCCAGCACCCGGAGATCGTGGTGGGCTGCCCGGGCCGCGTGCTCGACCTGCTCCGGCAGCGTGTGCTCAGCCTCGGCCAGATCGAGACCCTCGTGCTCGACGAGGCCGACCACATGTTCGACATGGGCTTCCTGCCGGACATTCGCAAGATCCTCGGGGCTCTGCCGACACGCCGGCAGAACCTGCTGTTCTCCGCCACCATGCCGAAGGAGATTCGCCGGTTGGCCGACGATCTGTTGACGGACCCGCACGTGGTCGAGCTGCCGAATGCCGCGCCGGTTGCCACCATCGATCACGCGTTGTATCTGGTCGCGGAACGGCGCAAGCACGCCCTGCTCGAGCATGTGCTCACCGGCGACGACTGCGACTCGGCCATCGTCTTCATCCGCACGAAGCACCGCGCACGGCGCCTGGCCGAGCAGCTCAGCAAGGCGGGACACCGCGCCGTGGGCCTCCAGGGGAACATGTCCCAGTCCCAGCGCGATCGCGCCATGAGTGGCTTCCGCTCGCGCCGCTACGACATCCTGGTGGCAACGGACATTGCGGCCCGCGGCATCGACGTGAGCGACGTCTCCCACGTGATTAACTTCGATGTGCCGAACACGCCGGAGGCCTACACGCATCGCATCGGACGCACCGGCCGCGCGGAGCGCGAGGGCGTGGCCTGCACGTTCGTCACGAGCAGTGATCGCGGCTGGGTGCGCGCCACCGAACGAATGATCGGCGCACCGATTCCGCGCCGGCAGGTCGAGGGCTTCGAGCCCGACCCCGACGAGAAGCCCGAGAAGCCCGAGCCGCGCCGCGCGCCGCGCGGCAACGCGCGCGGTGCGCGACCCCGCGGACAGCAGCAGCGCGCTCGGCGCAATTCGGGTGGCCGGAGGCGGACCGGCTAGGCACTTCGATCGGGTCTCCCGGCGCCGCGCTCGTCGCCCGCGCGGCCGCCGGGACTGTTACCCTCGCGCTCCATGCCGGTGATCGACTGCCGAGAGCTACTGAAGACCTATGGCGACCGCACGATTCTCGCGGGCGTCACGCTGACGATCCGCCGCGGTGAACGCGTCGGCCTCGTCGGCGACAGCGGATGCGGAAAGAGCACCCTCGGCCGCGTGCTCTGCGGCGTCGAGCCGGTCGACGGTGGTGAGATCTTCCAGCGACGCGCTGCACGCATCGAGATCCTCGAACAGGAACCGCGGCTCCCAAGTGGCCAGACCGTGCGGGATGTCGTGCTCGGAAGTCTCGTCGAGTGGAGCGCGGCGAAGCGGAGATACGATGAACTCACCGCCGCGCTGTCCGGTGTGAGCGGGAGAGGTCTGGACGATCTCATTCACCGGCAGGCAGCCGCTGGGGAAGAGGTCGAACGGCTCGGCGGCTGGGAGCGGATGCACGAAGCCGAGGCGGTCGTCGACCACCTTGGCATCCGTGACCCCGAACGCCTGGTCGAAACGCTGTCCGGCGGCGAAAGGAGGCGGGTCGCGTTGGCTCGTGTGCTCGTCGGCGAGCCCGACCTCGCGATTCTGGACGAGCCAACCAACCACCTCGACATCGCTGTGATCGAGTGGCTCGAGGAGCATCTCGTCGAGCGGTTTCGCGGTGCCCTCCTACTGATCACCCACGACCGCCACATTCTCGATCGCGTGGCAGCGCGAACGCTCGAACTGCGCGACGGCGAGCTCGAGAGCTACGACGGCGGCTATGCGAAGTACCTCGAGGCGAAGGTCGAAAGGCAGGACCACGCCGAACGGGTCGAACGCAATCGCCAGAACTTTCTGCGCCGCGAGGTCGAATGGCTGCGCCGCGGGCCGAAGGCGCGCGGCACGAAGCAGAAGGCCCGGATTGGCCGCGCGCTCGAAGCCCTGGCGCAGGACGCGCCCAAGCGGGAGCGGGCCGCAGACCTCCGCGCCGAAACGACGCGCCAGGGCAAGACGATCCTCCGCGTGTCCAACCTCACCCTCGAACGCGATAGTCGTGTCCTCATCGCCGCACTCGACCTAGACCTCGCCCAGGGCGATCGCATCGGCATCATAGGCCCGAACGGAATCGGAAAGACGAGCCTTCTCCTCTGCCTGCAAGGGGAGCTCGAACCCCGTAGTGGTGGCTTCGAGCTCGGGTCGACTACCCGAATCGGCTATCTCGATCAGGTACGCGCCGGACTCGACGACGACGAGACACTGCGCGAGGCCACCGTCGGAGACCGCGAATTCATTGAGCTCGGCGGCGAGCGGATACGCGCCGGCTCCTATCTCGAGAGATTTCTGTTCGACGGCGCGGCTCAGCGCAAGAAGATCGGTGTTCTCTCCGGGGGGGAGCGTTCACGGGTTTGTCTCGCGAGGCTCCTGTGCGAGAAGACGAATCTGTTGCTGCTCGACGAACCGACGAACGATCTCGACGTGTCGACGCTCGGGGCGCTCGAGGCGATGCTGCTGGAGTACGGCGGAAGCGCACTCATCGTCAGCCACGATCGCTGGTTTCTCGATCGAGTCGCGACGTCGATCCTGGCGTTCGCAGACGACGGGCAGGTCGATCTCTATCGGGGCAACTACTCCGACTATCACGAGAAGAGGACCACGCAGGAAGAACGGCGCAGGGCGCCGCGACGCGCGGCGACAACGACCGGTCGCCGCGACGAGGAGCCGTCCGCGGAGGCCGACATCACTGCGGCCAAGAAGCTGACATTCAAGGAGCACAAGGAGCTCGACGGGCTCTTCGAGCGCATCGAAGCGGCAGAAGCGGAGGTCGAAGCGCTCCAAGTGCGGCTCGCCGATCCGGCAACCTATCAGCGCCGAGATGTCGACGTGTCCGAGCTGAATGAACAGCTCGAGATGGCACGGCAGCTCGCAGCCGGCCTGGTCGCTCGGTGGGAAGAACTCGAAGCGCGCAAGGACGCGGCATTGCGCTGACAGACGGCCTTCGATCCCGAGAAGCTGCCCCCGGCGACTCGGCGAACCCACTTCCCCGACTGCAGCGCTCGAGCATGTCCTCAGTGGCGTCGTCCGGGCCGAGTCCTGTTACCATGATCACTCTGCCAACGCGCTTCTCAGGCTCGTCGCGCCGCGCCATATCGCCGTACTTCAAGGGGGAAAGAGATGAGCGAGCAAGAACTCGGCAATCAAGAAGAACCGGAAGCACAGCCCGAGATCGATGCCACCCAGATGAACTATGCGATTCAACGATTACGGGAAGAAGAGAACTTTCCTCTAGCAGTCATCGCCGGGTCGATTGCCGCCGCTTTCGGTGCCGGTGTCTGGGCCGGAGTCACTGTAGTCACGGGGTACCAGATCGGTTGGATAGCCGTCGGGGTCGGGTTCCTGGTCGCGTTTTCCGTTCGCTTCACGGGAAGAGGCCTCGGCACAAGATTCCAGATCCTCGGGGCTCTGCTCGCGCTGCTGGGTTGTGTAGCGGGGAACTTCTTGACCGTCTGTTCCTTCATCGCCCAAAGCGAGGGCATGGGGTTCATTGAGGTGCTCACGAGAATCAACCCCGCCGCCATACCCGAGATCATGCTGGACACCTTTTCGGGGATGGATGTTCTCTTCTATGCCATAGCAGTCTATGAAGGGTATCGGCTCTCGTTGAGGCAGGTGTCGGAGAGTGAGCTCGAGGGCCTCATCGATCCCGGGTCCGTGGGTCGAAGCGTCTGAGCGGCGGCTGCGGGGCCGGCAGAGTGGGCTCGTCAGGACCAGCCCACGAGCCAGACTCCCCTGAGGCCTCTGCGAGCGAAATGCTCGGCATGGCCGTGATCTTCTTCTTCTCCTTCAGCTTTCGTTCAGGTTGCGCGCGGTAGCTTGGCCGCGTCAATCGAGAGCAAGGCAAGAAGGAGAGAGACCATGACAAGGCTATCCAGACTGATCGTGGTACTGAGTGTCCTCATCGCCGTTCCCGCCTGGGCTGGGCGCGGCGGTCGCCACGAGTGGGCTCGGGTGGTGAGTGTCACTCCCATCTACGAGAGCTTTCGCGTGGTGACACCGCACCGTCGCTGCTGGACGGAGCGAGTCGGCCACAAGCGACGACGCCACAGCCGACATCACTCCGCTGCGCCGGGCTTGATCGGCGCGACCGCCGGCGGTGCGATGGGATGGCACAGCGGGCACGACAGGACGAGCAGACACTTGGGCATGATTACGGGTGTGTTGCTCGGCGGCACGATCGGTCATGCCATCGGCCATGAGCACCGCCCGCACAGGCGCCACGGGCGGCATTTCGCCAGGCGTAGACACAAGGAGCGCTGCGAGCTGCACGAGGAGGTGAGGTACGAGCAGCGGGTGACGGGCTATGATGTGGAGTACAGATACCGGGGCCGGACCTATCGCGCCAGAAGGGACGACGACCCCGGAAGGCGCATCCGGGTCGCGGTGGGCGTTACGCCAGTCGATTAGCGCGTGCGTTGCGGCCGCGATCCAGAGTCTCGAGAGAGGTCGTTGGGAGAAGAGCATGTCTCGGCTACTGGGACTGGCCATCGCGACTGCACTGATCATGACGCTGAGCCCGGGGAGTGCGCCCGCAAGTGCGAGTGATGCTGCCCGGGCCGCCGCGCGCACGGCCCAAGAGCAGCACGGCGGCCGGGTCCTCAAGGTGGAGCGTGTTCGTGACAGCTATCGAGTCAAGCTTCTGCAGGATTCCGGGAAGGTGAAGATCGTACGGATTCCCGCCCACGACGGCGCAAGCAAGGCACCGAGGAAGAGGGCGCCTCGCTCGAAGCGATGAAGTGGCCATGAAGAGGCGATGAAATGCGGCTTCTCGTAGTCGAGGATGAACCGCCGCTGCGCGAACAGCTTGTGCAAGAGCTGACCCGCAGCGGCTATGCCGTGGACGGCGCCGCAGACGGACACAAGGGGCTCACACTGGGGCTGGAGGAACCCTACGATCTGGCGATCATCGATCTGGGCCTGCCCAAGCTCGACGGTGTCGAGTTGATCCGCAGGCTGCGGGCAGACGGTAGGTCGCTGCCGATTCTGATCCTGACCGCTCGCGGCGACTGGCAGGACAAGGTCACGGGCCTGGAGGCCGGCGCTGACGACT
Organism: Deltaproteobacteria bacterium; assembly: GCA_029261835.1. Lineage (GTDB taxonomy): Bacteria > Myxococcota_A > UBA9160 > UBA9160 > UBA4427 > JAJDAO01. The sequence goes on from JAJDAO010000073.1 coordinate 263,316, forward strand.
ATCTTGCGAAGCCATTCCACATGGAGGAGCTCAAGGCAAGGTTGAGCGCGCTGCTGCGTCGCGGCGCGGGGCACGCGAGTCCGGTCTTGCACTTCGGGCCACTGGTCGTGGATACGGGCAAGAAGACCGTGCACGTGGACGCGCTGGAGATCGAGCTGACGAGCTACGAGTACAACACCCTGGAGTATTTGCTTCACCGGGCCGGCCAGGTGATCTCCAAGACGGAGTTCACCGAGCACCTCTACCACCAGGATTTCGATCGCGACAGCAACGTGATCGAAGTGTTCATCGGTCGGCTGCGCAAGAAGCTCGATCCCGACGGAAGCCTGAAGCCGATTCAGACCGTGCGAGGCCACGGCTATCGCTTCACTCTGGAGCCGAGCGCCTCGTGACACCGCGATCCCTCGGCGCTCGGTTGCTCTTGGCGTCGGCGCTGCTGCTCCCCGCCTTTCTGGGTCTGAGCGCGTACGGTCTGGATCGCGCTTTCGGGCGCGCGATTCGCGCCGCGGAGCTCGAGCAGCTGAGACTGCAGAGCTACCTCCTGCTGGGCGCCGCGGAGCTGGAGCAAGACGGACTGGTCCTGCCCGAGTTGCTCTCCGAGCCGCGCTACGCGCAGCCGGACTCCGGCTTGTACGCGCGCTTCGATGATCTTCGCGGGCGGACGCTCTGGCGGTCGAGCTCAGCTCAGCTGCTGACGCTGCCCGAGCCGCCGGCTCAGCTCTCGAGCGGAGAGAGCGAGTTTGGCGAAGTCGAGATCGGAGACGTGAGGCTCTTTTCGTATCGCTACGGCCTACTGTGGGAAGCGGCCGATGGAAGAGAGCTCGCTTTTCAACTCACAGTCTGGCACGACCAGGCCCCCTATCGTGCACAGCTGATGAGCTATCGCGGAAGTCTGTTGCGTTGGCTGGGCCTCGTGGCCCTGCTTCTGTGTCTGCTGCAGCTCGTCATCCTGCGCTGGGGGCTACGCCCCCTGCGCTTCCTGGCGCTGGATCTCGAGGCGGTGGAAGCGGGAGACGTCGAGCGTCTGGGCGGGGACTACCCCCGCGAAGTGCAAGGCGTGACGGACAACCTGAATCACCTCTTGGCGAGTGAGCAAGGCCGGCGTGAGCGCTATCGCAACACCCTGGCCGACTTGGCTCACAGTCTCAAGACCCCCCTGGCGGTCTTGCGTGCTGCCGTGGATGCCGATGCGAAGCCCGATGTTCTTCGCCACCACTGCAATGAGCAGCTGGAGCGCATGGAAGAGATCGTGGCCCATCAGCTGAGTCGCGCCGCGAGTCGGGGGGGCAGGCCGCCTGGAAGCACGGCTGCAGTTGCAGAGGTCGCAGAGCGCCTGGTGGCGGCGCTGAGCAAGGTGTACTGCGACAAGGGCGTCGCATTCGAGCTCGATGTGCCGGCCGAGCTGACGTTTCGCGGCGACGAAGGCGACCTGATGGAGATGCTCGGGAATCTCCTGGATAATGCCTGCAAGTATGGCGGCGGTGAAGTCCACTTCAGCGCTCGCAACGAAAGCGATGCATTGCTGATTACGGTCGCGGACAACGGCCCCGGAATTCCGCTCGAGCGCCGAGATCGTATCCTGAAGCGCGGAACACGTGCTGATCGCAGTGAGCCGGGGCAGGGCATCGGTCTGGCAGTGGTACTCGAGATGGCCACGGGCTACGGCGGCGAGCTGCGAATCACCCGCTCGCCGACCGGCGGCGCCCAGTTCGAGCTGCGCTTCTCATCTGGAGTCTCGACCGAAGTGGTGTAGAGGTCGAAGCAGCAGACCGGGGCGCGTGCAGTCGCACGCGCCCCGTGCTGTCTTGCCGCGATACGGCTAGAAGCGATAGCGCAGCGAGGCGAACTGCCAGGACGTGGTGGTACCTGCTCCGCCTGCGGCGCTGACGGGGATGTTGAACATCACGTCGCTGGCGACGAACATGTGGTCGCTCAGCTGGTACTCGGCACCGAGGCCCATGTTGATCATGAATTCAGCGATGCCCTTGGCCCCCTTGACCTTGAGGTACGCAACGCCGAGACCGCCCTGGAGGTACGGGCGCAGCTTTCGCAGATTGCCGGTGGTGAAGACATCTACCGTGTAGCGGCTGTTGGCTGAAAAGAGCAGCTCGACCGTGCTCTTTGCCACGCCCAGCTGCATCCAGGGACCGACCGAGTAGTTCTTCGTGATATGAATCGGCGCTTCGAGACCCAGCTCGAGGAGCCCGGTGGCCTGCGTTGTCCTGATGAAACCGACATTCCCGCCCACCGTTACTGTGGGAAAGTTGCCGCCGCCGGATTGTGCGAGCGCGCTGCCCGCGGTCCCGAGCAGCAGCAGCGAAGAGAGCAGCAGTGCATGAATCGTCCTGGGTGCCATTGGTCCGATCTCCTATATAGAGTGGGTAGTGACCCACGAGATAATTCGGGAGTCCAGCCGACACCGCAAGCCCCGCACGGGGGATCGCTTCGCCCGGTCTTCGAAGCGCCGCAATGAAACGGCGTTCGTTATTATCGCCGGGCTCGCGACAGGGGCGGGTAGCCGAGCTCCGGGGAGGCGCGCATGCCGAATCTGACCATGTGGGGAAAAGCGCTGACCGTCATGCCCCGCGTCACGAAGAGCGATTGGGACGATCTCGACCTCGTCTCGCGCTGGCTGATTGCGACACGCGCCGCGGTGATCGTGATGACGTTCACCTCGGCGGTCTTCGCCGGGCTGCTCGCCTTCAGGGCGGGGGCGTTCGACTGGCTCTTGTGGCTGTTGGTGACGGTGGGGCTCTGCCTGGCGCACGCTACCAATAACCTGATCAACGATCTCACGGACCACTGGAAGGGCGTCGATCGGGGGAACTATTTCCGCACGCAGTACGGGCCGCAGACCGTCGAGGAGGGCTTCCTCAGCGTGCGCCAGATGCTGCTCTACATAGCGCTGACGGGGCTGGCCGCGTTGGCGGTGGGCGTGTATCTGGTGGTGCTGCGCGGCCAAGTGGCGCTGTTATTGCTGGCGCTCGGCGCCTTCTTTGTTCTTTTTTATACCTTTCCGCTCAAGTATATCGGGCTGGGCGAGCCCGCGGTGCTCGCCGTCTGGGGCCCGTTGATGGTCGGGGGCGGCTACTTCATCATCACGGGCGAGTGGAGCGACAACGTTGCCGTCGCGAGCCTCGCCTACGCGCTTGGGCCGACGGCCGTGCTCTTCGGCAAGCACATCGACAAGCTCGAGGCGGACCAGGGCAAGCGGATTCGCACGCTGCCGGTGCTGCTCGGCGAGCGGTGCTCTCGCCACGCGGTGCTCGCGATGCTGCTCGCGCAGTTCGTCGTCGTCGCGTATCTGGTCTTCGCGGGCTTCTTCAGCTTCGCGCTTCTGAGCTGTCTGCTCGCGCTTCCCTCCTTCAAGCGTGTGTGGACGATCTACCGGCAGCCGCGTCCGAGCGAGCCACCCGACGAGCTGGCCGGCAGCGTCTGGCCGCTCTGGTTCGTGGCCGCCGCCTTCTGGTACACCCGGCGTTTCGGCGGCTTCTTCCTGCTCGGACTCGTGATCGATATCGCACTCGTGAAGCTGCGCTGACGCAAGCACCTCGAGGAGTCGCGCGCGCAGCTCCAAGGCCCCGCGGCCGTCATTTGGCGCTTCTGGCGGTTTTCGCAGTTGCGCTGGCGTCTCGCGAAGGTCGGGTTAGGCTCTCGTTTCCGGCGCGCCCGCCATGACCGGTGCGAGAGCACCGGGTACCCAGACGACAATTGGAGGTCTTGGCATGACGCTGATGGATATCGAGGTGAATCTGCCGGAAGAGACGCAGAGCATCCGCGACACAGTTCACAAGTTTGCAGAAGAGGTCATGCGTCCCGCGGGTGAGCAGCTGGACAAGCTCGTCGACCCGAGTGACGTCATCGCCAAGGACTCCCTGCTCTGGAACGTCTTCGACAAGTACCACGAGCTGGGTCTCGACGCGCTCGAGGCCGGCGAGTCGGGACTCGATCCCGTAGAGACGGCGCGGCTTCGCTGCCTCATCAACGAGGAACTCGGCTGGGGTGACTCGGGACTCGCCATCAGTCTGGCCGTGGCGGGCATGCACCGCACCTTCGCCCGCATGTCGGGCCGTCCGGAGCTGATCGAGCGTTTCTGCGGACCCGATGCACGTGACATCGGCTGCTGGGCCATCACGGAGCCGGACCACGGGAGCGATTCGCTCGGCTTCAACCAGACCCACTTCGCCGATGCGGCGGTACGCGCCAACTGTATCGCTCAGAAGGACGGCGACGAGTACGTGATTCGCGGCCAAAAGGCCGCCTGGGTGTCGAACGGGACGATCGCGGACGTAGCGGCGCTCTTCTGCACGATCGAGCCGGAGCAGGGCTTCAAGGGCGGCGGCGTGGCGGTCGTGCCCCTCGATCTGCCCGGCGTCTCGCGCGGCAAGCCGCTCGACAAGCTCGGCCAGCGTGCACTGAACCAGGGTGAGATCTTCTTCGACGACGTTCGCATCCCCGCCGAGTACATGGTGGTCGGTGCGCCCGCCTACGCGACGATCGTCGAATTCGTGCTTGCCACCGCCAATGCCTTCATGGGAACCACCTTCTGCGGTGTGGCCCGGGCGGCTCTGGAGCACGCACTCGCCTATGCGAAGGAGCGCGTGCAGGGCGGTGTGGCGATCATCGAGCACCAGAGCGTCAAGGCGCGGCTCTTCAGGATGTTCTCGCAGGTGGAGGCCGCCCGCTCATTGTCTCGCCGCGTCGCGATCTACAACACGACGCAGCCGCCGCAGGTGCAGTATTCCATCGCCTCCAAGGTCTTCTGCACCAACGCCTCTTTCGAGGTGGCGAGCGCGGCGCTGCAGATCTACGGCGGCAATGGCCTGTCGCGCGAGTACCCGATCGAGAAGGTCCTACGCGACGCACGTGCCTCGCTGATCGAGGATGGCTGCAACGAGATTCTCGGCCTCGTCGCCGCCGGGAAGCTCTGATCGCGTTCGCCTCTGTAGGCTGTACTCGCACTTCTGAGGGTGGCGCCATCGCAGCGTAGGCGCTCTCGGACTGCCAGAAAGGAACTCCCGACATGGAACTGAGAGAAGTCATGGGTCGCCGGCGTTCGATTCGTTTTCTGCTGCCTCACAGGCCCGTGGAGCCGCAAAAGATCCAGCGTATGCTCGAGGCCGCTCGCATCGCCTCGCACTGGGGCAACGTGCAGAGCCTGCGGGCGGTCGTGGTGTTTCGCGACAGCTGCTCCGACGAGGTGCGCAATGCCGTGATCGCACCCATCGCGGGCTATCAGATTCAGCTCGCGCCGGTGGTGATCGTCTGGTTCATCGACACCGCCGCGGTGGACGACCAGTCCAATCGCCTGCGGGAGCTCTGCAAGGCCGGTGCGCTGGGCTACGGCGAGGGGCGCAAGGAGGCGCTGGAGAATCAGCTGATTCCGATCTTCGATGGGATCCGCGAACAGACCAAGGCGCCGGGGCTCGGCGAGGTCGATTGCGGTCAGGGCATCGCGCAGGCCACGCTGATGGCCTTCGAGCAGGGGCTCGGCACCTGCTGCCTCGGGACGCCCAACGGTGAGGCGATTCGCCAGAATCTCGGGCTGCCCGAGAGCGCGCGTGTGTTGCTGCTCCAGACGGTCGGCTATCCCGCTGAGAGCCCGGAGGCGGGCGGGCAGCGTCCGCGCTTGCCCTTCGAGCAGCTCTTCCACATGAATGGCTATGGCAGCGCTTATCCGCGTGACGAAGAGGTGGTCGAGGAGCTGGCCGGGGATCGGCTGTTCCAGGAGCCGGCGCCGTTGCCCTGGCGCGAGGCCGAGCTCGAGTTCCTGCAGCGCGCGCTGAATCTCAAGGGCAATGGTCTGCTCTGAGCGGCGGTCGCGATAGCAGCACCCGGACGACGGCCTGCGTGGTCCGGGACAACAGTAGAGAGGAAAGAGCGAGATGCGTTTGAATGCAGTCGTCGCGGGTGTCGGCATGACCCCGTTCGGAAAGCACTTGGAGACGGGGCTCAAGGCGCTCGGGGCCGAGGCCGTCAAGGCGGCGCTGGCCGATGCCGGCATCGAGCAGGGTCAGCTCGAGGCCGCCTGGGTGGGGAACGCCGCCGCCGGCCTGGTGACCGGGCAGGAGTCGATTCGGGGGCAGGTGATCCTGCGCTCGATGGGCCTGGGCAAGCTGCCGGTCGTCAACGTCGAGAATGCCTGCGCCAGCGCCTCGACGGCACTCAACCAGGCGGCCGCCATGGTGAGCGCCGGCCTCTACGATATTGTGCTCGCGCTGGGCGTCGAGAAGCTCTACCACGCGGACAAGAAGAAGTCGTTCGCGGCCTTCAGCGGTGCGGTGGATGTCGAGGCGATGGCCAGCATCATCGCCGGGCTCAAGCAGAGCGCCAAGTCCGGCGGTGCCAAGTCCGCCGCTTCGGGCGCGGGCGAGAAGCGCTCCATGTTCATGGACATCTACGCCGCCATGGCACGTGGCCACATGCAGCGTTACGGCACCACGGCGGAGCAGTTCGCCATGGTGTCGGCCAAGAACTCGTACCACGGCAGCATGAATCCGCGTGCACAGTTTCGCGAGGCGATGACGGTCGAGGAGGTACTCGCCGCACCGATGATCGCAGAGCCGCTGACCCGGCCCATGTGCTCGCCGATCGGCGACGGCAGCGCGGCCGTGGTGCTGGTGAGCGAGAGCAAGGCGCGCGAGCTGGGCATCCAGAAGCCGATCAAGGTCGTCTCGAGCGTGCTCCGCAGTGGCTGGGATCACGACCTGGAAGAGAGCGGCACGGTGGAGCTCTGCTCCAGCACCGCCTATGAAGAGGCCGGCGTCGGTCCACAGGACCTCGACGTGGTCGAGTGCCACGACGCTTCGGCCCCCGCCGAGATTTCCGCCTACGAGTCGCTCGGCCTGTGCGCCAAGGGCGAGGGCGGGAAGCTCGTTCAGGAGGGAGCCACGCGCCTCGGTGGCCGCATTCCGGTCAACACGTCCGGCGGCCTGCTGCGCAAGGGGCACCCGGTGGGGGCCACCGGCATCGCGCAGATCGTCGAGCTCACCGAGCAGCTCCAGGGTCGCTCGGGAGATCGTCAGGTCGAGGGGGCGCGCGTGGCGTTGGCCCACAACGGTGGCGGCAATATCGGGACGGATGCGGCGGCGATGTGCGTGACCATCTTGCGGGCGGATTGAGAGCGGATTGAGAGCAGACTGAAAGCATAGGCCGGCGTAGACAGCCGAGGAGCGAGTTCGCGATGCGCGAGCGCAACGAGATGATTCTGGCGGACATGATCGCCAGTCGTGCCGAGCAGCAGCCCGACCTCGACGTGCTCACCTTCGAGCACCTGAGTCTGGACGGCGGGGCCACGCCGGACGAAGTGCGGAGCTACGCCGAGCTCCAGATCCGCGGCAACAGTCTGGCGGCGGAGCTGGTTCGTCGCGGTCTGGCGCGGGGGGATCGCTTCGGCCTGATGCTCCGCAACCATCCCGAGTTCGTGGAGACGATGCTCGCCGCTTCGATTTCGGCCACCGCCTTCGTCCCCATCGATCCCCGCACCAAGGGCGAGAAGCTCGCCTATATGCTGAGCAACTCCGGCTGCCGCGGCGTCGTCTGCGCGGACTACTGCCTGGCCGAGGTGGTGGCCGTGCGCGATCGCGTGCCCGGGCTCGAGTGGGTGCTGGCGCTCGAGACCGGTGAGAAGGGGGCGCTGGCGATTGGCGACGCGGCGGGAGTCGACTCACTCGCCGAGGTGTTGAGCAAGCCGGCGGACACCGTCGACGTGCGGCTCCAGAGCCCGATGGACGTGCTGCAGATCATCTACACCTCGGGCACCACGGGCGATCCCAAGGGCGTGGTGTTCCCGAACCTGCGCTTCGGGGGGACGGCGATTCTGGGAGACATCTTCGGCTATCGGGAGAGCGACCGCCCCTACACGGGTCTGTCGCTGACTCACGGCAACGCGCAGGCCGTGACGCTCGCCCCCTCACTGGCCAAGGGGCTGCGCGTCGTCTTCAGCCGCCGCTTCACCAAGTCGAAGATCTGGGATGTCTGCCGCGCCCACGGCTGCACCACATTCTCATTGCTGGGTGGCATGAGCACCGCGATCTACAGCGAGCCGAAGCGACCCGACGACGCCGACAACCCGGTGCGGATGGTGGCGAGCGCCGGCATGCCCAGCGCCATCTGGCAGGTCTTCGAGAAGCGCTTCGATCTGGATGTCTTCGAGTGGTACGCCGCCGTCGAGGGCGGCATCGCCTTCAAGCCGGTCGGTGAGGGGCACGTCGGCTCGTTCGGCAAGCCAGCACCGGGACTCGACATGCGTATCCTCGATGAGAATGACGAGGAGTGCCCGCCCGGCGTCCTGGGCGAGATCTGCTCGCGACCGGCGGGCGGCGGCAAAGCCAGTGTCGAATACCACGGCAACAAAGAGGCCTCGGAGAAGAAGACCCGCGGCGGTTGGCTGCGCAGCGGCGACATCGGCCACAGCGACGACGAAGGCTGGCTCTACTTCGATTACCGCAAGGGGGGCGGCATTCGTCACAACGGTGACTTCATCAACGCGAGCTTTGTCGAGCGCGTGATCGCCGAGCACGACGCCATCAGCGATGTCTTCGTCTACGGCGTGCCCGCCGCCTCGGGCGCACCCGGTGAGAAGGACGTCGTGGCGGCCATCGTGTCGGCCGATCGCGCCGGCTTCTCAGCACCCGACGTCTTTGCGCTTTGTCGCGCGGGGCTGGAGTCGAACTTCGTGCCCAGCTATCTGCAGCTCGTGGACGAGATTCCCAAGACCGCCTCCGAGAAGCCGCAGGAGCGCTTCCTGATCGCCGACTTCGCGCCGGACGCCCCGAACGTCTTCAGCGAGTAGCGGCCTCGCCTTGGCGTCCGCGTCAGCCGCGCACGGGCGGCCGCTTGTCCGCCCACGGCACCGCCTTCTCGAGCTGGCATGCGATGCGGATCAGCAAGTCCTCGCGACCGAGCGCGGCGGCCAGCTGCACGCCGATGGGCAGTCCGTCGACGCTCCAGTGAAGCGGGAGCGAGATGGCCGGCTGGCCCGTGATGTTGAATGGGATCATCAGCGGCGTGAGCTGACCCGAACGCATGAAGCCCGTCATCGGAGTGGCGGGATCCGGAACGAGCTCGCCGAGCTTCGGAGGGGGCTCGGGTAGGGTCGGTGTCACGAGCAGGTCGAAGCCGCTCTCCCACCACGCGGCCATGCGGCGGCTGAAGTGATTATTGGCTTCCATGGCGGCGTGATACTCGACAGCACTTAGGTTCCTGCCGATCTGGGTGACGGCCCAGTTGTCGGCGTCCATGTCCTCGGGCCCAAGCTCACGCCCGAGCAGCTCGCCGAACTGCTCGACGCAGCGCGCCTGGCTGCTCGAGATGATCTTCAGAATGGGGCCGGCCATCTCGGGGCTGCCCAAGGCGTCCGGCTGCGAGATCTCGACCCGGTGGCCGAGTCCCTCGAGAACGCGTCCGGCCGTCGTCACCGCGTCGCGGCAATCCGCCGCCAGCTCGACGTCCTCGATGCTCTCCAGCAGCCCGATTCGCAGCGTTCCGGTGTCGGCCCCCACCTCCTCGCGGTAGGGCCTTCGCTGTGGGGGTGCGCAATAGGGATCGCCCGGCATGCTGCCCGCGGCCACGTCGAGCATCGCCGCCGTGTCGCGCACGCTGCGCGCCAGGGCGAATTCGACTGCCATTCCCGCCCAGCTGTCGCCGACCTGCGGCCCGAGGGAGACGCGGCCGCGCGTTGGCTTGAGCCCGACCAGGCCCGACTGGCTGGCGGGGTTGCGGATCGAGCCGCCACCATCGCTCGCATGTGCAACCGGCACGAGACGCGCGGCCACCGCGGCGGCGGAGCCCCCACTCGAGCCGCCACAGGAGTGGCTCGTATTCCAGGGGTTGCGCGTGGCGCCGTAGGCCTCGGGCTCGGTGGTCGTCCAGGGGCCGAGCTCCGGCACATTGGTCCGGCCCACGACGACGAAGCCGGCGCGCAGAAACCTCTCGACCAGGTAAGAGGTGGTGGTGGCGGTGTAGTTCGCATCGCGCAGGAAACGCGTGCCCCAGTGACAGGGGTCGCCCGCACGGCAGCCGGCGGCGAAGTCCTTGAGCAGGAATGGGACGCCGCGGAAAGGGCCGTCGGGCAGCTCACCGCGTGTCTCCTCGCGCGCGCGCTCGAAGTGACGATGGATCACCGCGTTGATCTCGGGGTCGACGCGCTCGATGCGCTCGATCGCGATCTCGACCAGCTCGAGTGGTGTCAGCTGTCCTCGGCGCACAAGCTCCGCCTGGGCCGTGGCATCGAGATCACCGATTTCGTCGTCTGCGGGTCGCTGGCCTGCCATGGTGCATTCTCCGTTCGCTGGGGGCGGTGCATGGTAGCCGCGGCCGAGGCGGCGTCCCGGCATCGGGCGCCCGCGAGTCAGGCGCCCCGCGTCTGGGACGATTCTCGCAGGGCTCAGAACTTACTTGAATCTTTGTTCTAGGAAACTTATTCTACGGCTCGATGATGCCGGCCCCCCCGCCCCCCATCCGAGCCGTCCCCCACCGTCTGGACGCGGCCCTGTCGCTCGCACGGCCACCGGCGCGCTGCCACGCTCGGGATGGCCGAGAGCCTGATTTCGCACAGCGCTGCCCGCCGGCCTGCTGCTGAGGAGACTGGAGATGCGAGACGTCTACATCGTGGCGGTCGGAATGATTCCGTTCGGCAAGTACCCCGAGTACGGCATCAAGGAGCTCACCTCGCTGGTGGTGAAGAACCTGTTCGCCCACAGCCCGGTGGCGCAGGCCGACATCGAGGCCGCCTGGATGAGCAACGCCGGCTGGGGCATGCAGATCGGCCAGCATTGCATTCGCGGTCAGGTGGCACTCGGGCCCATCGGAATCGGCGAGATCCCGATCATGAACGTCGAGAACGCCTGCGCGGGCGGTGCCTCGGCGTTGCACGGTGCGTATCTCGGCGTGGCCGCTGGTGCCTACGAGGTGGCGCTGGCGATTGGTGCGGAAAAGACGTTCGTGCCCAAGAGCGATTCCGCCAGCCCGGAGGCGAAGAAGAGGGGCTTCAGCAGCTTCCTTGCCGGGACCGATGTCGAGGTCACGACCAAGACCATCGCCGAGATGCAGGCGGAGGCCGAGCGCCGCCGCCAGCAGCTCGAAGCCAGCGGGCAGATCGAGAAGGGGCAGGGCGGCGGCGCCCGCAGCCCCTTCATGGACATCTACTCGGCGGGCGCGCGTGTCCACGCGGAGCGCTATGGCTCGACCCAGCGGCAGCTCGCCATGATCGCGGCGAAGAACCACCACCACGGCTCGCTCAATCCCGACGCCCAGTACCGCATGAGCATGACGGTCGAGGAGGTCCTGAACGACCGGCTGGTCTCCCACCCGCTGACGCGCGCCATGTGCGCCCCGATCGGCGACGGTGCGGCGGCGGCCGTTCTCGTCTCTGGCGACTACCTCGCCCGCTTGCGTGAGGCACGGCCCGTCAAGCTGCGCGCCTCCGTGCTGGTCTCGGGCAGCAGCAAGCCCGGCAATCAGGCGCGAGCTGCGGCCAACAAGGCCTACGAGGTGGCCGGCATCGGGCCGCAGGATATCGACACCGCTGAGGTTCACGACGCCACGGCGTTCGGCGAGCTCGCGATGTGCGAGAACCTCGGCTTCTGCGAGGAGGGAGAAGGCGGTCGCTTCGCCGAGTCCGGGGCCAGCAGTGTCGGTGGCGCCAAGCCCATCAACCCGAGCGGTGGTCTCGAGTGCCGCGGGCACCCGATCGGCGCCACCGGTCTCGCTCAGGTGGCCGAGATGGTCTACCAGCTGCGCGGCGAGGCGGGCAAGCGTCAGGTCGAAGGCGCAAGGCTCGCCATGACGGAGAACGGCGGCGGCTTCATCGGCCGCGGTGAAGCGGCTATCGCCATCCACGTCCTCGAGGGGCCGGCATAGGCCGGCCGGCGGCGGAGCGGACATCATGGCAGCCTCTTCTGACACGCTCTCTGGTGTTCTCGAGCAGCAGGCGCAGCTGCTGGGTGAGAAGCCCTTTCTCCACTTCGAGGATCGCGTCATCAGCTACGCCGAGCTGAATCGGCTGGTGAACCGAGCGGCCAACGCGCTGCGGGCGCTCGGAGCGAAAGAGGGTGTCGGCATCTCGATCATGATGCCGAACTCCCCCGAGTGGTTGATCGTCTACTGCGCCAGCCAGAAGCTCGGCTGCTACGTCGTGCCGGTCAACGTCGCGCTCAAGGGCGAGGGGCTTCGCCATGTGATCGACCACTCGGATTCCAGCGTGCTCGTCTGTCATCCCGACTACATCGAGGCCATCCAGGCAGTAGCGGGCGGTGTTGCGCGGCTGGAGCGAATCATCATCAACGACAGCGAAGTCGAGGCGGGCTGGTGTGTGCCCGAGGGCTGGCTGCCACTCGCGAAGCTGATGGAGGCCTCGGACGAGAACCCCGGTGTGGCGATCGATCCCGAGGCGATCTCCGCGCTGATGTACACATCGGGCACCACGGGCGCGCCCAAGGGTGTGGTGAACCGCTACAAGTCGGCCAATATCGCCGCGGTGCGGATGCTGGGCAACATGCTGCAGGAGGACGATGTCCTCTACACGTGTCTACCGCTCTTTCACGCCAACGCACTCTTCCTCTCGGCACTGCGTGCTCTGGTGCTCGGCCGGCCGTTGGCGCTCTCGCGTCGCTTCTCCGCCAGGCGTTTCTGGCACGAGATCCGGCGCCACCGCGCCACCACGTTCAACGCGCTCGGCGCCATGATCCCCATCTTGATGAAGCAGCCCGAGCGCGAGGACGACCGGGACAACCCGGTTCGCGTCGTCTTCAGCGCCGCCTGTCCCGCTTCTGTTTGGGGCCCGTTCGAAGAGCGCTTCGGACTGCAGCTGATCGAGGCCTACGCGGCGGTGGACGGGGGCGGCTTCATGGTCGTGAATGCGGGCAATGCGCCCAAGGGTTCGTTTGGCAAGCCCAGCACGCCCGTTCGAATCGTCGACGAGCAGGGTGACACCGTACCGGTGGGGCAGCCGGGTGAGCTCCTCTTCGAGGTCGACGATCTCAAACGGCGCAAGGTCGAGTACTACAAGAACGAGCAGGCGAGTGGCGCCAAGATTCGGGACGGCTGGCTCTACACGGGCGATCTGGTCTACGCCGACGAAGACGGGCACCTCTACTTCGTCGATCGCAAGACCGACTCCCTGCGCCGCCGAGGTGAGAACATCTCCTCTTCGGACGTCGAGCGCGAGATCAACGCCCACCCCGCCGTGCTCGAATCGGCCGTCTACGGTGTGCCGTCGGAGCTGGGAGAGGACGACGTGATGGCCTGCGTCGTGCTGCAGACGGGCGCGTTGCTCACTGCTCCCGAGCTGATCGCCCACTGCGAGGAGCGCATGGCGAAGTTCATGCTGCCCCGCTATCTCGAATTTCGCGACGCGCTGCCGAAGACGGGAACGCTCCGCGTCCAGAAGGGCCTGCTCAAGCGCCAAGGCATCGGCCCGGATACCTGGGATCGCGATTCGCCCTAGCTTCACGCGGCTCAGCCACAGAGGAGATCGCCAAGCATGGAAGTCCAGGAAGCCATCGGTACCCGCCGCACGTATCGCTACCTGCTACCGCACAAGCCGGTCGAGCGCGGCAAGATCCAGAAGATGCTCGAGGCTGCTCACCTGGCCTCTTTCTGGGGCAACGTGCAGGCGCTGAAGGCCGTGGTTGTGGAGCGCGCCACCGCAAGCGAGAAGGTCTTGGAGGCGCTGGCCGCTCCGGTGGCGGGCTTCCAGATCGATCAGGCGCCGGTGGTCATCGTTTGGTGGCTCGACTTCGCCACACTCGATGTGCAGGACGAACGACTGCGCGAACTCGTGCGGGCCCGCGTGCTGGGTGTCGACGAAGCGAAGTCGATGGGTGCGCTCGAGAGCTTCCTGATCCCCTTCTTCAAGCAGGCCATGCCACAGATCAAGCAGTCTGGCCTGACCGAGATCGACTGCGGTCAGGGCATCGCTCAGGCCACGCTGGTGGCGATCGACCTGGGGCTCGGTACGGCGTGCCTTGGCAGCACCAAGGAGCAGGAGATCCGCGAGAACCTCAAGCTCCCAGACTCGGGCAAGGTGCTGCTGCTGCAGTGCGTGGGCTACCCGGCGGAGACCATCGAGGCTGGGGGGCAGCGTCCGCGTCGCCCCTTCGAGAGCCGCTTCTCCCTCAATACGGTGGATACACCATTCCCCGAAGACAAGGCGGTCGTGGAGGAGCTCGAGCAGGCCCGCATGATCCAGCCAAAGGCCCCGCTGCCGTGGCGCCAGGCGGAGCTCGAGTATTTGCAGGAGGCACTGGACCTGCCGGACTTCTAGCTTGAGCCATTCAGGCGGGCGCGGAGTGGCCGACGGGATTTCGAGACACGAGATTGGGAGATACATCAAAAGGAGTCGGACTATGTCGAGCATCGAACTCGAATCGGGCCTCTCGCCGGAGGAGCGAGAGATTGTCTCCACGGTTCACAAGTTTGCCGAAGAGGTGATGCGGCCAGCGGGGACCGCGCTGGACCAGCTCGAGGACCCAGCGGACGTGATTGCCAAGGACTCGGTGCTGTGGGACGTATTCAAGAAGCACCAGGAGCTCGGTCTCGAGGCCATCGCCGATCCCGCCAACGGGTTTTCCCTCGGCCAGCAGGCGCGCTTGCGATGCATGATCAGCGAGGAGATGGGCTGGGGTGACTCGGGGCTCGCGATCAGCTTCGGCGTCACCGAGTTTCCCCGTATGCTGGCCACAATGTCGGGCAAGCCGCACCTGATGGAGCGCTACGCCGGGCCGCAGATGATCGGCTGCTGGGCCATCACGGAGCCGGATCACGGCAGCGACCAGATCAACTACGCTACGAGCGCTGAGATCGAGACCCTGGGCAAGCCCAACTGCATCGCGCGCAAGGATGGCGATGGCTGGCTGGTGAGCGGACAGAAGGCCGCCTGGGTCTCGAATGGGACGATCGCCGATGCGGCCGCGCTGTTCTGCGCTGTCGACCGCGGCGAGGGCATCGTGGGGGTGGGCGGTTTTCTGGTCCCCCTCGACGATCCGGCGGTCTCCCGCGGCAAGCCGCTCGACAAGATCGGCCAGCGGGCGCTCAACCAGGGCGAGATCTTCTTCGACGGTGTGCGCGTGCCTGACGATCACCTCGTGGTCCCGCCGGAGGCATACGCGATGTTCGGGGACGCCGGACTCACGCAGGCCAACTCGGGTATGGGCTCGCTCTTCGTTGGTCTCGCGCAGGCTGCGTTCGATCTGGCGCTCGACTACGCCCGCGAGCGCGTGCAGGGCGGTGTCGCGATCATCGAGCATCAGAGCGTGCGATCGCGCCTGTTCGAAATGTTTCGCCAGGTTGAGAGCGCGCGCGCGTTGAACCGACGCGTGGTGGAGAGCAACGCGATCAACGGGCCGAAGCTGCAGTACGCCATCGCCTCGAAGGTGACCTCTACGCAGACTGCCTTCGACGTGGCGAGCGCGGCGCTGCAGATCTTCGGGGGCAACGGCCTCTCGCGCGAGTATCCGATCGAGAAGATTCTGCGTGACGCCCGCGCCTCGATGATCGAGGATGGCTGCAACGACGTTCTCGGCCTGGCAGCAGCAGCGCGCTTCTGATCCGGGCCGAGCGCCAATCGCGATCTGATCGCCGAGGACACCCCTATGTCCGCGCGTGCACCGCTCGACGGAGTTCGCGTCGTCGAGGTCGCCACCTACGTGGCAGCCCCGGCGGCCGGCGCGCTGCTGGCGGACCTCGGGGCGGAGGTCATCAAGCTGGAGGTGCCGCGCGGCGAGCTCCTGCGACACGCGCGCCCGCGCTTCAACGGCTTCCGATCCGACTTCGACGGCTCGCCGCAGTTCGAGACGGCCAACCGCGGCAAGCGCTCCCTCGCGCTGGACCTGCGCCGTGCTGCCGCACGTGACGCGCTGCTGCACGTGATCGACACTGCGGACGTCTTGCTGACCAACATGTTGCCGGGCCGTCGCGCCAAGTACGGCATCGACGCTGCGCGACTGCGAGAACGTCGTCCCGAGCTCATCTATGCCTCGCTCTCGGGCTACGGCGGTAGCGGTGACGAGGCAGACGCGCCCGCCTTCGACTACGCCGCCCTTTGGGCCCGAACGGGCATGATGGATCTGACGCGCGACCCGCGCGCCGCCCCGGCCTTCCAGCGACCGGGCGTCGGCGACCACTCCGCCGCGCTCTCGCTGGTGTGCGGCATCCTGGCCGCGTTGCGAACGCGCGAGCTCGACGGCATTGGTCAAGAGATCGACGTATCGCTGTTGCAGACGGGCCTGTATTTGCAGGGCAACGACCTCTCGCAGGCGCTTGCCACTCGCCAGCAGCCGCCGCTGCACGATCGCGAGGCCCCGAGCAATCCGCTGTGGAACCACTACCGCACCCGCGACGCGCGCTGGCTGATGCTGGTGATGATCGAGTCCGAGCCCTATTGGGCCGCCTTCGTGCGCGCCATCGAGAGGCCAGAGCTCGAGGACGACGTGCGTTTTGGCGGCCAGGTCGAGCGCTACCGGGCGAGTCGCGAGTTGGTGGCGATCCTCGATGAAGTCTTCGCCCAGCGGACGCTGGCACAGTGGGAGGCGGCACTGGCCGGCCATCGCGTGATCTGGGCGCCGGTACGCGAGATGATCGAGGCGCTCGACGACCCCCAGGCGCGCGCCATGGGCTACTTCCGCCGGCTCGAGCACCCCCGACTGGGCTCGTTCGAGACCATGGGGCCGCCGCTGCTGATGTCAGGGCATGAGATGCCAGCAGATTGCCCGGCCCCGGAGCTCGGCGCCGACAGCGAGGAGATCTTGCGTGGCGCCGGACTCGCGCAGCACGAGATCGAGGCCGCGCTGGCGGAGTGAGGGCCTCGGTCCTATAGAACATGCTCACAGCTTGTTTGTTAGCCTGGCTTTACTCTCGAGGGGTCTCATGTCCGATCAAGCCGATGCTCGCTTCGTCCCCCGCAGCGCCGAAACCTGGCGCGATCCGTTCACCATGTACCAGGCCCTGCGCGACCACAGTCCCGTACACGAGGTGAAGTCGGAGGAGGGTGACTACTGGGTCTTGTCGCGCTTCGACGACATCATGGAAGCCGCCATCGACTTCGCGACGTTCTCGTCGGCGCAGGGCTTGACTTTCACTTACGGCGATATGGAGAAGCTTGGCGTGGAAGCGCCCATCGTGATGATGGATCCGCCCGAGCACACGGCTCTGCGCAAGCTCGCGACCAAGCGCTTCACCCCGAAGCAGGTAAAGGAAGTCGAGCCGCTGATCCGCGCCTTCGTGATCGAGCGCGTGGAACGCTTGCGCGAGATGGGCGAAGGCGACGTTGTCGCCGAGCTCTTCAAGCCGTTGCCCAGCCTCGTGGTGGCCCATTCGCTCGGTGTGCCCCAGGAGGATCGAGGCCAGTTCGACCGCTGGAGTGACGCGATCGTGTCGGCCAACGCTACGGGCGACGTCCTGGGCGCATCCGACGCCGTGGGCGAACTCTTCGCGTACTTCGCGGCGCTGATCGAGAAGAGGCGCAGCGACCCTGGCGACGACATGATCTCCACTCTGGTTCACGCCAAGCTGCACGGCGAACCGGTTTCTCCTGCGAAGCTGTTGGGGATGGCGTTCACCATGGTGACCGGCGGCAACGATACGACGACCGGGCTGCTGGGCGTGGCGGCCGACCTGCTCACGAACAATCGGGATCAGCGTGCGCTGCTCCTCGGCGACTCGTCCCGCATGGTAGATGCCGTGGAGGAGTTTCTGCGCCTGGCGTCTCCCGTGCAGGGGCTGGCGCGCATGACGACGCGCGACGTGGAGATCGGCGGAAGGAAGATTCCGGCGGGCCGGAAGGTGATGCTCTTGTACGCATCGGGCAACCGGGACGAGCGCGAGTTCGGTCCCACCGCCGCTGGCTGCGATATCACCCGCAAGATTCGCCGCCACCTGAGCTTCAGCTATGGGGCCCATCACTGCATCGGGGCCGCCATCGCGCGTCTGCAGGCGAGCGTGGCCCTCGAAGAGCTGCTCGGGCGCTGCCCCGACTTCACCGTCGATGCGGACGCGGGTCGCTTCGCTCCGGGCCATTTCGTACGGCGCTATGAGGAGCTGCCCTTCAGCGCCGCAGGCGCCGCGTAGTATCCGACGCCTGACTTCGCGAGGGGAGGGCTCTCGTCGAGCGCTTCGTGGTGCCTGGGCCGCTGGACGAGGGAAGTCCGAGCCCGGGCTGCCCGTCGTCGCAGGCTGGCCGCCGCCCATGGAGGCAGTATCGCGGGCAGCGGATTCTGTCATACTCGCGCGGTTTCTTTGGCTGGTGGAGGACAGATGCGCCGACCGCTCTGGACGGTCTCGCTCGTGGTGGCAGGCTTCGATGCATGCGCTCCGAGTGACCTCGACCCCATCCCTATCTGAGTGCCTCTGGAAGACACCGAAGAACACCACCGCATCAGGAGACTTGCGCCATGCTTCGTATTCTGTCACGACGGCCTCGCTTGCCGCTGCTCTTCGCGTCGCTCTTCCTCGTCCTCTTCTCTTCCTCAAGTGCTTTCGCGGGCGCCGCTGATTCTCCTCCCCCTTCCGATACGGGAGTCGTTTCACACCAGGACATCGAGGAGATCCGTATCGTCTATCCGCCGCCCGCGGCCCTTCGGACCGCGATGTCACGACAAGTCCTGGAGTCGGGCCGCGCACGCAACCTGAGCGAGGCGCTGCGCGAGGTTCCGGGCCTGGATGGCGTCAGGCGCGGTGCGAGCGGCCTCGAGCCCGTCATTCGTGGTCTTGGCTGGGAGCGGGTGCAGATCCAGCTCGAGGGTCTGCCCGTGGTCGGCGCCGGGCCCGGCAGGATGGATACGCCCGCGACGCTCTTCGGCCCCGTGGCGCTCCAGCAGGTGGAGGTCATCAAGGGTCTGCCCTCGCTGACATTGGGGCCGGGCGGGACCGGCGGGCGCGTGCTCCTATCGACGGACTTCGAGCGGCAGCCCGATTCCGGCAGCGAGGTCGGGGGTCGAGTGCAGGCCAGCTACGGCAGTGAGGGCAATGGCTTCAATGGGCTGGCGGTGGTGCAGGGCGGCAGCGATCGGCTCGATGCCCACATGGGTGTCGACGCTCGCCGCAGCGGGCGGTATGAGTCGGCCGGCGGCGTGGTGGTGCCGGACTCGGCGGTTGGAATCGGGGGCGCACTTTCGCTCGGCTATCGACCGGCTGAGGGGCACCGCGTGTGGTTCGGCTATATCGATAGCAGCTACTGGGACGAGGAGTTCCCGTCTCTCCCCATGGACTCGGAGAAGGGCTGGGCACGCATCGCCAACGGCGGCTACCGCATCGAACGCGAGGAGGGTTCGTTTGCTCGCGGCGTGCTGCGCTGGGGGTACTCGGGCGCGCGGCACTGGATGAACAATCACGCCAAGCCCACGATGGGCATGCTCGCCGCCACCAAAGGCGAGGCGGATTCGATCTTCCTGGGATTGAGCACCGACTGGCGGTTCGGGTCCTCGCTCGAGCTTTCCACCGGTTTCGATTTTCACCATCTGCAGCGCGATGCGGTGCGCGTACGCACCGGCATGATGATGATGTCCGGCGTCGACCATCTCTGGCCCGATGTCGTTCAGTACGACGCGGGCTTCTTTGCCGAGCTGCGCGCCGCGCTCGGTCGCGAGTGGCAGCTTCGCGTCGGGGCTCGTCTGGATCAGGTGGAGAGCGACGCGCGAGCTGCCGACGATGCGAGCATCGGGGGCCTCAGCGTGCGCGAGCAATACGTCGCGCACAGCGACTCGGCAGACGCGGCCGATGTGCGACGCGGCGCCACCCTCGGCTCTGGCAATCTCCTGCTCGAGTGGCGCGGGAGCGATTCGCTGGAGGCTCACGCGAGCGTGGGAATCGTCAGCCGGGCTCCCGCCGTCACCGAGCGCTACTTCGCCTTCGCCAACGCGCCGGGCGGCTATCAGGTCGGCAACCCGGCTCTCGACCCCGAGCGCAAGACCGAGCTCGAACTCGGCGGTGCCTGGCATAGCAAGTATCTGGATGCCTCCTTCCAGGCATTCCACGCGTGGGTGCACGACTACATCCTGCGCACGCGGCTTCCCGACGAAACGGTGATGGGCCAACTGAGCACGATCCGCGGCTTTCGCAACACGGACGCGCGTCTCTACGGCGCCGAGGCCAATGTGACCGTGTACCTGCCGAAGTATCTCAGCCTGCCGATCACGCTGGCCTATGTGCGTGGGCGCAACACCAGCGCGGGTCGCGATCTGCCCGAAATCCCGCCCTTCGAGATTCGCGCGGCGCTTCACGTCGAGGCCGAGCAGCTCGTGCCCTGGTGGGGCGAGTTCGGTGTTCGTGTCGCCACTCGCCAGAGCCGGATCGATGCGTCGTTCGGCGAGGACGCGACCCCGAGTTTCAAGGTCTTCCATCTGCGCGGCGGCGTCGAGCCGTGTCCGGGTTTGCACCTGGAGCTCGCGGTCGAGAACCTCTTGGATGAGGACTACCACGAACATCTCACGCGGGAGGCGCCGGTGGCCAGCGGCGGGCTCGCGCGTGGAGATGAAGTTCCCGCGCCGGGTCGCAGCGTTTTCGTAACCGCCCGCTGGGAGTTCTGAAGCCCGGACGGATCAGCATCCTGCTAGAGGTTCAGCATGTTCGAGACGCTTTGCTTCAGTGTCTCGATCTCTCGCGTGAAGCGCGGGCGGCGCGGGCCCAGCATGGCCTGGATCGCCATGCCGAGGAGCGTGGCGAAGGTGAGCTTGCGAGCGGTCTCGATGTCCTTTGGAGCGACGTCGAACTTGCCGAATAGATCGCGCCACAGCTCGCGCGTCACGCTGACGATCACTTCCTCCTGGCGGCCCTTCTGCTGCTCGTTTCGCGAGAGGTGGCCGTTGAGCATGATCTCGAGGAAGACGTGTGCCGAAGGGACGTTGAGGGCCCGCCAGGTCTCGTCGACGAGCAGGTCGATGCGCTCGCGCGGGCTGTCGGCACCGCTCGCCAGCGATTGGCGCAGGCCGTCGGAGTACTGGGCGATGCTGCGCTCGAGCACAGCCAGAATCACCGAGTCCTTGTCGCCGAATTGGTGCACGATGGCGCCCCAGGTCACCCCGGAGTGCTTGGCAATGCGGGCGGCGGTGGTGTTGGCCAGGCCCTCCGCGAGGATGCACTGCGAGACGGCCTGAATCACCCGCTCGCGTGTCGCGGCGCTGCGCTCAGCCTGTGTGCGTCGGCGCGGGCCGCGCTCGGATTCGTCTCGGGTCGCCCGGTTCGATGTGGGATTCGCCATCGACTGCCTTCCTGCCTGCCGTCTGGGCTTGAATTGGAGCTTGACATAAAAAAACCGAACGGTCAAAATGTTTCTTGATCCGGCGGAATCGGGCGGAAGGGCAGGGGATGAACGACCTCTTCGACATGACGGGCAAGGTGGCGATCGTAACCGGTGGTAGCCGTGGTCTGGGCCGCGCGATCGCCCTTGGTCTAGCGGATGCGGGCGCCGATCTGGTGATCGCGAGCCGCAAGCTCGACGCCTGCCAGGCGGTGGTCGCCGAGGTCGAGGCGCGCGGACGCCGCGCCCTGCCCGTGGCGTGCGACATGGCGAGCTGGCCGGAAATCGACGTGCTCGTGGAGCGCACATACCAGCACTTCGGTCGCTGCGACGTGCTCGTCAACAACGCCGGCGTCACGCAGAATCCACTGCCGCTGACAGAGACTGGCGGCGAGTTCTTCGACCTGCTCTACAGCGTGAACGTCAAGGGCCCCATGCACCTCGCGAGTCTGCTGGCACCGCGCATGGCCGAGTCCGGTGGTGGGTCGATCGTCAATGTGATCACCATGGGGGCGATCAAGCCCGGTGGCTACCTCGCCCTCTACTGCTCGAGCAAGGCGGCACTCAAGGCGTTGACGCGCGTGATGGCCGAGGAGTGGGCGCCGCTCGGCGTGCGGGTGAACGCGGTTGCGCCGGGTCCGTTCATGACCGACATGCTCAAAGATCTGAACGAGGCGACGCCTGGCTTCTTCGAGCACTCGGCGAACGTGACGCTCCAGAAGCGCATCGCTGAGCCGGAGGAGATCGTCGGTCCGGTGCTCTTCCTGGCCAGCGGCGCCTCGAGCTACGTGACGGCGCAGACGCTCTCCGTCTGCGGCGGCGCGACGTAATCGATGGTGGGAACGGCCCTCTCGGTCTTGATTCGCCGGCCCTGAGTCGAGTGCCGAGGGGGCGTTCCCGCCAGTCGTTCGCCGTAGTCGCACGCCCGGCACCCTACAGGAATGCCGGCCTTTCTCCGATGACCTTGCGCTCGCGCAGGTCACGCAGCTCCTCGTCGCTGAGCCCGAGCTCCTGCTTCAGCACTTCGTCGTTGTGCTGTCCCAGCGTCGGAGGCGGGCTCGTGTGGAGAGCGCGCGGGAGTCCGGAGAAGGACATGGGAAGGCCGGGGTAGCGCGTCTCGCCGGTGACGGGATGCTGCATGATCTGGAAGAAGCCCCGCGCCTCGAGCTGTGGATTGGGCATCAGGCGATGCCCGTTCACCAGGGCGTTGGCCGGCACACCGGCGTCGAGCAGACGCTGTGTCACATCGTCTCGCTTCTGTGTCGAAAACCACGACGCGAGATGCTCGTCCAGCGAGTCGTGAGCCGCATGCCTGCCAGCGACACTGGCCAGCGCCGGGTCGCGTGCCCACTCTGGATCGCTCATCAGTACCCGCAGCGCCTGCCAGTGCTCGTCCGTGAGCACGGCGAGTGCCACGTGGGCATCCTCGCCCGCACAGCGGTACACGCCCTGGGGCGCCGCGCAGGGGCCGCGATTGCCCGCGCGTGTCAATAGCGCGCCGTAGGCCGAATACTCGATCACCTGCTCCGCAGCGAGGTTGAGGGCGCCCTCGACCAGCGGGACCTCGACGAGCTGCCCCTCGCCGGTGCGCTTGCGGTGCTCCAGCGCAAAGAGCAAAGCGAGCGTGGCATTCATGCCGCCAACCGGGTCGCAGACGCCGCGCATCACCAGCGGCAGATCTTCATAGCCGGTGATCCACGCCAGCCCGCTCGCCTGCTCCACCGTCATTGCGAAGCCCGCACGGTCGCGCCACGGGCCGTCGAGCCCGAAGGCCGGCATGCGCACCATGATGGCGCGCGGGTTGATCTCGTGGATCCGCTGCCAGCCCAGGCCGAAGTTGTCCATCACGCGGGCGGAGAAGTTCTCCATCACGACGTCGACGCGGGCGATCAATCGTTCGAGCAGTGCCTTGCCCTCTTCGTCGTCGAGACGCAAAGTGATGCCGCGCTTGCCCGAGTTCACGCCGTGAAACACCGGTGACCACTCCCAGAACTGCTCACCCGGCACCGCTCCGGCGAAACGCATGCCGTCGGGTCGCTGGATCGACTCCACCTTGATTACATCCGCACCGAGATCGGCGAGCGCGCAGCCCGCGATGGGTCCGGCCCAGAAGGTCGAGAGCTCGAGCACCTTGAGTCCGCTGAGCGGCAGCTCAGTTCCGCCCTCGGGTTGGGGCGGGGTACCGCTGCTGCGCGGGGCGATCTGCTGGTCATGTTCGCCGAGCTTCGGCGCTGGGCCGAAGGGACGAAGGGCGGACTTCTGCAGCAGGAATGGCGGGCGCGGCCGGGCGAAGCCGCCGGGGCCCGCGGCGAACACGCCCCGTTCGATGAAGTGATCCGTTTGCGGAAGACTGCGCCCGTCTCCGATGGGCGCGGCCGGGATGCGGAGCAGGCTCGCCAGCTCGACGATCTCCGCTGCCGTGTGCTCGCGCGTCCAGTCGTGAATGACTCGCTGCATGAACTCCAACTGCTGCGAGCGTCGCCAGCCATCGAGGTACTGCTCGTCCTCGCCTATCTCCGGCTGGCCGATCAGCACGCAGAAGTCCTTCCACTGCTGGCCGGTGAGCGCGCAGAGTCCCACCCAGCCGTCACTCGCGGGCTCGATCGACGGGATCTCGATCGAGCGGTTGAGCTTCTCGTCACGCCACTGGCTGCTCAGGTCGTGGTAGTAGGTCATGCAGATCAGCATGGCCTCGAAGGTCGAGACGTCGACGTGCTGACCTCGGCCGGTGCGGCGCGCGGAAAGCCAGGCCAGCAACCCGCCGAGCGCAGCGAAGGTGCCCGCCGCCCACTCGCCGATACGCCCGCCCGCGGCCACCGGGCCGCGGCTGTCCAGGCCGCGGTGGTCGGTGGAGCCGGTGGCGGCCTGCAACGTGAATTCGCTCGCTGCGCGCTCGGCCCAGGGCCCCTTGGCGCCCCACGGTGAAATGGAGACCAGCGATAGGGAGGGGTTGCGCACCTGCAGAGCGGGCAGGTCGAGGCCGAGGCCAGCAAGCTCGCCCGGCGCGAAGCTCTCGAAGACCAGGTCGCTGGCCGCAGCAAGATCGAGCACGCGCTGTCGTCCGGCCTCCGTGGTCAGATCGGCACAGGCTCCGAGTTTCGAGGCATTCAGGTGCTGGAAGAGCGCACCGTCCTCGCCATCGGGGACCGCGTGCCCGGAGGCGCTCCAGCGCCGCAGCGGGTCCCCCGCGCCGGGTCGCTCGAGCTTGACCGCGTCGGCTCCGGCATCGATCAGCAGCTTGCTCGCGTAGGGACCCGCGATCTCGCTCGAGAGATCCAGGATCCGCAGGCCGGCCAGCGGCCAGGTCGTCTCTTCGCTCATCATGAACTCCCCCACCGGCACCTCTCTGCCGAGGCGGGTGTGCCGGCAGAAGAAGTCTCCAGTCGAAAAATAGCTTGCACCAGCCCTCGGAAAGAATCAATATTGAGCAATCGCTATGTTTCTTGCGGTGGCGGGTGCGGAGTCATCGAATCCCGGCTGGGGAGGGTGGGCCATGTCGCGTGAGATCACCAGACGGCGCTTTCTCGAGGGTGCGGCCGGTGTCGCCGCGCTCTCGCTCCTGCAGCTTCACTGCGATGACGGCGGCGAGCGAACGGCGAAGCGCGGGGGCACGGCGACCCGCCCAACCCGGATTGTCGAGTACCGTGGCTTCGAGGACCTCTACCGCCAACGCTGGACCTGGGACCGGGTCGCCAAGGGAACCCACTTCGTCAACTGCTGGTACCAGCGCGGCTGCAACTGGAACGTGTACGTCAAGGACGGCATCGTCTTTCGCGAAGAGCAGGCCAGCACCTACGAGCAGACCAACGCGGACGTTCCCGACTACAACCCGCGCGGCTGTCAGAAGGGTGCCTGCTACAGCGAGCGCATGTATGACGCGACCCGGCTGCGCCATCCACTCGTGCGTGTCGGCGAGCGTGGCGAAGGGCGCTGGAAGAGGATCGCCTGGTCCGATGCGATTCGCGCGGTGGCCGATGCCACCGTCGATGTGCTCACCAGCGACGGCCCCGAGGCGTTGGTGTGGGATCAGGGGACGGCGCAGACGAGCGGTGGCACCGGGCTCGGTACGACGCGTACGTCGCACCTGCTCGACAGCCTCGTGCTCGACGTGAACGCGGAGATCGGCGACCACCATCCGGGTGCCGGCGTGACCTGCGGCAAGATCTCGTTCTCGAGCTCGGCCGATGATCTCTTTCACTCGGACCTGATCTTGATCTGGGGTGGCAATCCGGCCTCGACCCAGATCCCCAACGCACACTTCATCAACGAGGCGCGCTACCACGGCGCGCGTGTGGTGACGATCACGCCGGACTACAACCCCTCGGCGATGCACGCGGACGAGTGGATCGCGGTCGAGGTCGCGAGCGACGCGGCCTTCGGCCTGTCGCTGGCTCAGGTCATGATCGACGAGGCGATCTTCGACAGCGACTTCGTGAAGGAGCAGACGGATCTCACCCTGCTCGTGCGGCTCGACGACGGGCGACAGCTTCGCTCGCGGGACCTCGCGGATCGCGAGGGGGACGACGACACGTTCTTCGTCTTCGATCGCGCGAGCCAGAGCATTCGCGAGGCACCCAAGGAGAGCCTGACGCTCGATGGGCTCGATCCGGCGCTGGAAGGCGAGTTCAGCGTGGAGACCCGGGATGGCGAGGTTCGCGTCAAGCCGGCCTTCGCCGTGTTGCGCGAGCGTCTGGCGGGCTACACGCCAGAGAAGGCCGAGGCCACGACGGGTGTCGCACCCGCGAGCGCGCGGAAGCTGGCGCGCGAGATCGCGCGGGCGCGCGCCGCCACTTGCATCACGCAGTCGAACTTCTCAAAGTTCTACCACGGCGTAGAGATGGAGCGGGCACAGATCCTGGTCTTCGCGCTGGCGGGGCAGATGGGTCGCAAGGGCGCCGGCTTCATGGGCTTCCCGTATCTCTTCCTGGACAACAGCGAGCCACTATCGATGATCTCGGGCTCGCTGCCGCCGGCCCTTGCCCTCAAAGCGCTGCAGCTCAAGGCGCTGCCCGACGCTCTCAAGATGATGATGAAGGGCTACACCCAGGAGATGATCGTCTTCGAGATGGCGCGGCAGCACTACAAGAAGGGAGGCTTCCCCTCCACGATTCTGCTGCTGCACCAGCACGGCGGGCTCGATGAGTTCTACGGTGCCTCGCAGCGCTGGGACCCCTTCATGAAGCGCGATCTCAAGAGCTTCCTCGACGAAGCGCTGAAGAAGGGCTGGCAGTTTGCTCCGAAGCGGGCGCCCCGCATTCTCTTCGAGGTTGGAGGGAACGTTCTGCGACGGGTCCGGGGCTATCAGAAGATGGTCGACGAGATGCTGCCGAGGCTCGATCTGTTGGTCACGGTCGATTGGCGGATGAGCAATACGGCGCTCTACAGCGACTACGTCTTTCCTGCCGCCTCTTGGTACGAGAAGGACGACATCACCTGGGCGACGCCGATCGCTCCTTTCGCCCAGGTCGTCACCAAGGCGGCCGAGCCGATCGCCGACACGAAGTCGGACTGGGAGTTCCACTGTCTGCTGATGAAGGAGGTGGAGCAGCGTGCCGCTGCGCGCGGCGTGGAAGGCTTCGTCGATCGCGAAGGCCAAAAGCGCCACTTTGCCGGGCTCTACGACGAATTCACCTTCGGCGGTCGCTTCGGCGAGCACGACCAGGAGGCTCTGCTCGATTTCATTCTCGGCTTGACGTCGAATCTCTCTGGCATCGGCTGGCAGGAGCTCAAGGAGAAGGGCTTCGAGCGCTTCACCGATCTCGGCTCTGGCTACCTCAATATCGGAAACGCCACCGATATCGCGGCGGGCGACACCATCACGGCGAACACCTGGCATACCGAGAAGAAGCAGCCCTGGCCGACGCTCACGCGTCGCATGCAGTTCTACATCGACCACGACTTCTATCTGGAACTCGGTGAAGAGCTGCCCGTCCACAAGGACAATCCGGCCGTCGGAGGCGACTACCCGCTCCAGATGACCGGCGCCCATACGCGCTGGTCGATCCACTCTTCCTGGCGCGACCAGAAGCACATGCAGCAGCTCAACCGAGGTGAGCCGTTGGTCCTGATCGGCACGCTCGACGCCGCCGGTCGCGGGATCGCGGACGGGGATCGCGTGCGCGTCTACAATGACATCGATTCCACCGAGCTCATGGCGAAGATCTCACCGGCGCTTCGGCCCGGACAGCTCATCGTGTACCACGCTTGGGAGCCTTTCCAGTTCAAGGGTCGCAAGTCCCATGCCGCGCTGACCCCGAGCCCGATCAACCCGATCCAGCTCGCCGGCGGCCACTTTCACCTGCAGCCGAGACCGGCCTTCGGGTCGCCCGGATCAACCGACCGGGCCACGCGCGTCGAGGTCGAGCGCATCGCAGCGACGGCCTGAGAGGGCGTGAGGGCGAGATGTTTTCACTACTCGTGGATAGCTGAGGAGTTTCGAGATGGTTGATGCCGACAAGACGTCTCTCGTAGCGCGGCTGCGCGCTTCGATCGGAGTGGCGGGCAGGCCCTTCGTGGCGCGAGATGCAGTGAACCAGCCGATGATTCGCCACTGGTGTGACGCCATGGCGGATCACAATCCCGTCTACACTGATCCCGATTTCGCCACCAAGTCCGCACACGGCGGGATCGTGGCGCCCCCCGCCATGCTCAACGCTTGGACGATGTCCGGTCTGGGTCGCCCGCAGTCCGACAGCGACGATGCGGCTGGCAGCGTCTACGCGGCGCTCGATGAAGCCGGCTACACCTCGGTCGTCGCGACCAACTCGGAGCACGAGTATCTGCGCTACCTGCGTCCGGGTGACGAGCTGACCGCCGTCCAGGTCGTCAGCGAAGTCTCCGACGAGAAGACGACCGCGCTTGGGACCGGCCTTTTCGTCACGACCCGGACCGAGTACCGCACTCAGGCGGACGAGCTCGTCGGCCACATGCTGTTTCGCATTCTTAAATTCAAGCCCGGCACCGGACGAGCGGCCCAGCCCGACAGCGAAGAGGCACAGCCGGCGCAGCGCATGCGCCGACCGCGACCCGGCATCAGCCGAGATACCCGCTTCTTCTGGGATGGGCTCGAGGCGGGCGAGCTGCGCATTCAACGCTGCGAGGGCTGCAGCGCTCTCCACCATCCCCCGATGGTTCGTTGTCCGGCCTGTGGCAGCTACGACCTTGGCTATCAGGTGTCGACCGGCCGGGGCGTGGTCTACAGCTTCGTCGAGCCGTGCCACCCGCGGATTCCCGCCTTTGACTATCCGTACGTCGTCGGGCTGATCGAGCTCGAAGAAGGGACTCGGCTCATCACCAATGTCGTCGACATCGACCCGGACAAGGTCGAGGTCGGCATGCCGGTGGAGCTGACGATGCAGAAGCCGGATCCGGAACTGACGCTCCCGATGTTCCGGCCGCGTTGCCCGAGGCGGCGGGAGACTACCCTGCGTTTCGAGGAGGTGGCGGTTGGCGCCGAGCTCGCCCCTTGCCCGATCCCGATCAGTCGCACTCTGATCGTGGCAGCCGCGATCGCCTCGCGCGATTACCAAGACGTACACCACGACCCGGCACTGGCGGTCGAGCGCGGCTCGCCGGATATCTTCATGAACATCCTCACGACGTCCGGCCTGTGTGCGCGCTACGTCAGCGACTGGGCCGGCCCGGACGCGCTACTGCGAAAGCTCTCGATCCGGCTCGGGGCGCCCAACTACCCGGGCGACACGATGACGATGTGGGGCTCCGTGCTATCCGCCACGAACCAGGGGGGACGCGGTCAGGTGGAGCTGGCGCTGCGCGGCTACAACCACATCGGGGACCATGTCACGGGAACCGTCGAGCTCGAGCTTCCGAGCGGAGGAGGGGAGAAATGAGCATGTCCTTCGCGGGCGAGACCGCCATCGTTGGTATCGGCGCCACCGAGTTTTCGAAGTGCTCGGGGCGCAGCACACTGCGGCTGGCAGTGGAGTGCAGCGACGCCGCCATCCAAGATGCGGGGCTGCTTCCGGAGCAGATCGACGGCATGGTGCTCTTCACGGTCGAGGACAACCATGAAATCGATGTGGCGCGGAGTCTCGGCATCAAGGAGCTCAAGCACTTCAGCCGCATTCATCACAGCGGAGGGGCCGCCTGCGGCACCATCCACCAGGCCGCGATGGCAGTGCACAGCGGTGCCTGTGACTACTGCCTCGTCTTTCGCGCCTTCAACGAGCGCTCGGAGATGCGCTATGGCGCCGGCGTGCAGGACCGGGCGCCGGCACCGACGCCGATGGAGGTGGATTTCGGCTGGAGCTCGCCCTTCGGGCTGCTGACGCCGGCCGCGTGGGTCGCGATGTTCGCCACCCGCTATATGCACGAGTACGGAGCGACCAGTGAGGACTTCGGTCGCGTAGCAGTCGCGTGTCGCCGACACGCCGCCAACAACCCCGCCGCCTTCTTCTACCAGAAGCCGATCACGCTGGAAGAGCACCAGCAGAGTCGCTGGATCGTGAAGCCGCTTCACCTCTTCGACTGTTGCCAGGAGTCGGATGGCGGCCAGGCGATGGTCGTCACCACGCTGGAGCGTGCTCGGGATCTGCCGCAGCCGACGGCCGTCATCGCGGCTGCTGCTCAGGGCAGCGGCGAAGACCAGCAGATGATGAAGAGCTACTACCGCGACAACATCTCCGGCATTCCGGAGATGGGGCTGTGCGCCAGGCAGCTCTGGGAGGACTCGGGGTTGAGGCCGGACGACATCCAGACCGCCGTTCTCTACGACCACTTCACACCGCTCGTGCTTCCACAGCTCGAGGAGTTCGGTTTCTGCCCACGCGGTGAGGCCAAGAACTTCATTCTGGACGGCAATATCGAGCTCGGCGGTCGGTTGCCCATCAATACGCATGGTGGCCAGCTCGGCGAGGCCTACATCCACGGCGTCAACGGCATTGCCGAGGGCGTGCGGCAGGTTCGCGGCAGCTCGGTCAACCAGGTGAAGGACATGCAGAACGTGCTGGTAACGGCCGCCACCGCGGTTCCCACGAGCGCGCTGATCCTGTCTCGAGACGCCCACTGAGTGACGCGAGACGGAGGAGCTATCCATGACCAGTTCAGACGGCATACCGAGCGTTTCGCTCGAAGAGAGGTCCCTGCTCGACGAGGCGATGGCGAACACCAGCCTCTCGGACTTCGGCGATGTGGGTTTTCTCGAGGGCTTTCGCCTGCTGCTCGTATCGCTCGAGGACGAGGCTCGCCTCACGCCCATCGGCCGGCTGATTGCACACAGCGTGGTGTTGAGAAACCTGGAAAACCGGCTGCTCGTGACCGAGGACTGGAAGCGCCATCCCGAGATGGCCGACGAGGAGATCGTCAAGCCGATCTTCGTCGTGGGGTTGCCGCGCACCGGTTCGACGACGACCCACGATCTGCTGGCCCAGGACCCCGATAACCGAGTTCCCCTCACTTGGGAGGTCCACCGCCCCTCGCCGCCCCCCGAGCGGGCGAGCTACGAGACCGATCCGCGCATTGCCGAGAGCCAGGCGTATATCGACCAGACTTCGGGCGCGCTGATCCCGGAGTTCCAGGCCATCCATCCGATGGGCGCGTTGCTCGCGCAGGAGTGCGTGATACTCCAGCAGTTCGACTTCGCGAGTGTTGCCTTCACGAACCAGTTTCGCATCCCGAGCTATCAGGCGTGGATCGAGACGACGGATCTCACGGCGGTCTACCGAAGTCACAAGCGGCAGCTCCAGTACATGCAGTGGCGTTGTCCGGGCGCGCGCTGGGTGCTGAAGAGCGTGGGGCATCTCTGGGGTCTCGATCGGCTATTCGAGACCTATCCCGATGCGCGCGTTGTCATGACCCACCGCGATCCCCTCAAGCTGATTGCGTCACACGCGAGCCTCGTCTCGATGGCGTGCAGCATGGGGAGCGACGAGGTCGACCGCCGCGAGGTCGGTCGGCTCTGGAGCAAGAGCTGGGAGAACGCCATGCGCAAGGGAATCGAGTTTCGGCGAAGTGGCGCAGTCGCCGACGCCCGCGTCTTCGACATGCATTTTGCCGAGATGATCAAGGATCCCGTCGCCATGGTGCGGCGTATCTACGAGCACTTCGAGATCGATCTCAACGATGATGCGGCAGCTCGCATGCAGCGTTTTCTCGATGAGAACCCCCATGGCCAGCACGGCGTGCACAGCTACACGATGGAGGAGTTCGGAATCGACCCCGAGACCGAGCGCGAGCGCTTCAGGTTCTATCAGGATTACTACGGCGTGGCGTCCGGAAGTTGATTCGCCGTGAGCCGGGCGGCCTGGAGCAGACTAGGAGCAGGGGCGTGGGCGCACGGGTGCTGAAGCGAGCTGCGGCAACGCTGCTCATGACGGTCCTGTCGGTCGCCGCCGTGCACGCTGAAGGCGCGCGGATCCGCGACGCGCGGCATGAGGAGGCGACGATGAACGAAGAGGCGACCCGCGACGATCTGTGGCAGGAGTTCTGCGAGCAGCTCAAGCAGGCTGGCCGCGTGATGCAGCGCGAAGGCGTGCCGGGCGACGAACTGACGAGGGCCGAGGGCTATCGCCACCTTGCCCGGCTCATCCGCATGGGCTTCGAAACGACCTTCGAGTACGCCGATACGCAACGACCCCAGCTCGTGCAGGCTGTTTCCGCCACCATGCTGGGCGAAGGCGAGACGTCCGACGCGCGCTACCACCAGGCCTTCATCGATGGCGGTGCCACGTATCGCGTGCGCGGGCAGCGCGGCAGCGCACCTCTGATCGAGTTCACC
This sequence comes from Deltaproteobacteria bacterium, assembly GCA_029261835.1. GTDB lineage: Bacteria > Myxococcota_A > UBA9160 > UBA9160 > UBA4427 > JAJDAO01. Next base: position 295,283 of record JAJDAO010000073.1, read on the forward strand.
GTTTACGCCGGCAAGATCGGCATCGAGCCGACCAGTCGTCAGATTGGCGCGCTGCTCGAGCGCGATCTGATCGTAGCCGAAGACGGCAGCTTCGAAGTCGTGCTGAGCCCGCAAGAGCATGCGGGCAACTGGATTCGCACCGAACCCGACGCGACGCTTCTCTTCATCCGGCAATACGCCCACGACTGGGCGAAGACCGAGAGCGCTCGCTTCGAGATCGAGCGCGAAGGCGCGGTGGATGATCGTGCGCCGCTCGCACTCGCAGAGATTCGCTCCGGCCTCGCGCGTACAGCCACCTTCGTCGACCGTGCGGCGCACTTCTGGAACGACATCGTGGCGCGCCGAGCGGCAGCGGAGCCGAACGTCTTCTACGTCATCCCGGCGGATCCCGATCCCAAGCGGCCCACCATGCCGGTCGGACACCGTTTTGCGGCAGGCTACTTTCGGTTGGTGCCGGGCGAGGCGCTGATCGTGAGCTTCCAACCGGTCGAGGTCCCCTACTGGGGCCTCGACCTCACCAGCTACTGGTTCGAGCCGCTCTCCTACGGCGACCACCGCTCCAACGTCAACAACCGCACGGTGCAGACCGAGTCCGATGGCACGGTGCGCGTCGTGATTGCCGACGAGCGGCGCGACGTGCCGAATTGGATCGATACGCGCGGCCACCGCGAAGGCACCATGCTGTTTCGCTGGTCACGAAGTGAGGAACCGATCCCGCAGCTCGCGGTGCACGTCGCAAAGCTGTCAGATCTCTAGCCCGGATCGAGCGACTGTATTCGCGGTTCGGCAGCTACGCCAGCGGTACGAAGCGTCGCAGCTTGGCGCCGTGGCGCGTACGCTCGATGCGGTCGACTTGCTCGATCGTGACGCGGGGGTCGCTGAGCCCGACCGCCGCCAGCCCGGCTTCGATTTCGCGTGCGAGAGCGTCGTCATCGCAGCCGGCGCGTGAAACCAGGGAAATCTCGGCCCCCCTGGGCGTCTGGCGTACCTGATAGGCGCTGATGGCAGACCGCCGTGTCAGCGGCGACCTGAAGACGATGGGGTGAACGCGGATGCCGCCGGGATACGCAAAACCGTCGTCGAGCCGACCTTCGACGCGAGCGATGCGGCGGAAGGCAGACCCGTGCGGACACGGTTCGCGCAGCAGCGTCACTTCATCCGTCAGCTCGTAGCGCAGCAGCGGCAGCGTGCGGTGGTGAAGCGGCGTTACGTAGAGCTTGGCCGAGCGTTCGCCCGGCTCCACGGGCCGGCCATCGGCATCGACGGGCTCGATCAGCAAGAGGTCATCATTCAGGTAGAGTCCCGCTACGTCGTCATCGCCGACCGCGAGAATCCCGACCTCGCTGGCACCGTAGATATCGAAGAGGTGGACGTTCCAGGCCTGTCTGATGACGTTGCGGTCGTCTTCGGAGAGCGGCTCACCACCCGAGGACACGGTGCTCGGATCGATCTGGAGCCGCCCCGCCAATGCCTCTTCGCCCAGCATTCGCAGCGCCGAGGCGTAGCCCACCAGGATCTCCGGCTGGAGCTCGTTGAGGCCCTTCACGATCTCGGTCAATGGCAACGTGACGGGTAAGGCATGCATCGTGATGTCTGGCATGTTGCCGGCGAGCAGGCCCGACATGTGCGTGGGGGTGGAGGCCTGGATCTGCGCCACCACTGGATTCGCCGACAGGGCTGTTCCCGATCGCAGCAGGGAGCGGACGAGCCAGCGCCGGGAGGAGAGAAGGAAGATCTCCCACTCGTGGTCGCCGTAGATCGCTACCGCTCGCCTGCCCGTCGAGCCTCCGGTGGCGAAGACGCGATGGCCCTCGAGTCGCTCTCCTCTTCTGCCCGCTCCATCGACGTGGGCCTCGCAGCGCTCGAGGGTGAGCTCGCGGGTCGTGACGATCTGGTCCCAGTGCTGCATCAGCTCGGCCTTGCCGAGTGGCGGGATCGAGGCGAGGTCGGCCTCAGTTACGAGCTGTGCATCCAGGTGGGCCAGCCGTTCGGCGTAGAAGCTCGAGTGCTGCTTGGCGTACCCAACCAGCTCTCGAAGGCAGGCCCGCCGTTCGGACGCCAGCCGCTCGGCCGGCCATTCGAGATGGCCGACAGATTCGAGTACACGCTGCAGGTAGAGCGAAGAATCGTCCAACTTGGCCCTCCTCGTAGAAGCTACTTCAGAAACCCCTCCCGTCGCTTGGCGCCTGCCTTCGGTCCGACAGCCAGATAGCGGGCTTGGTCAGCTGCCATTCTCGTGGCGCGGGTGATACGCTGGTGCGCCAGCCGGTAACGCGTGACCCATCAAGGAGAGCAAGATGACCGCTGTCGACGCACCGCTCGCCGGGATTCGCATTCTCGATCTCAGCAATGTGATTTCGGGCCCGATGGCGACCATGGTGCTGGCAGATCAGGGCGCGGATGTGATCAAGGTCGAAGCGCCGCCGTACGGAGATCCCACTCGCTACAAGGGAACGAGTCGGGGCGGGATGAGCGCGCTCTTTCTGCACGCCAATCGCAACAAGCGATCGCTCTGCCTCGATCTCAAGCAGGAGGCGGGTCGGGAGATCTTCTTCCGCCTGGTCGCGGAAGCCGATGCACTGGTGCAGAATTTTCGTCCCGGTGCAGTCGAGCGCCTCGGTATCGACTACGACGCGGTTAGGGCCGTCAAACCCGACATTGTCTATCTCTCGATCAGCGGCCTGGGTGAGCGCGGGCCGATGGCGGCGAAGCGCGTCTACGATCCCGTGATCCAGTGTGCCAGCGGCAGCGCCGAAGCGCAGGGCGGCTCGGGCGATGCCCGCTTGATTCGCAACCTGATGTGCGACAAGGCGACGGCGCTGACGGCCGCTCAGGCATTGACGACGGCGCTCCTGGCCGCCGCCCGCGTTCGCTTCGCTGGCGACAAGCCCGCATCACGTCATCTGAAAGTCAGCATGTTGGACGCCACGCTCGCCTTCAACTGGCCGGACCAGATGATGAATCACACCTTCCTCGGCGACGGGGTCGCGTACTCGCCCGACCTGGCCGACCTCTACGACCTGTGCCCCACGCGCGATGGCAGCCTCTTCTTCGCCGCTGCCTCGGATCGCGAGTTCGCCGGGCTTGCGGCGGCGTTCGATCGCCCGCACTGGCTCGAGGATCCGCGGTTTTCGGGCATCGCCGCGCGCTTCATGAATGGCCGGGAATTGGGAGCCGAGCTGAGGGAGGAGGCGGCGAAGCGCAGCAGCGAGGATCTCTGCGAGCTGCTCGATCGCCACGAAGTGCCGAATGCCCGTGTCGTTCGCCGTGCCGAGGTCTTCGACGATCCGCAGGTGCGCGCCAACGGCAGTGTCGTCGAACGGGATCACCCGGTGGCGGGCCTCCACCGTGCCGCATGTCCCGCCGTTCACTTCGAGGGGGAAGCAGGCGAGTACAGCTCCCCTCGGCGGTGCACGCCGGCTCTGGGTCAACACAGCGATGAGATCCTGCGCGAGATCGGTTTCGACGCGCTGGAAATCTCATCCTTCCGAGAACGCGGGCTGCTAGGAGCTGTCTCATAGACCCCGGCTCGGTCCGGGCTCTATGAGATAGCTCCTGGGCGCAGGTGACCCGAATCAAGAGCCAGGCTGATTCTGATGGACGGCTGATGCTACGGCTGGGGCGGCCCGTCGTGTCCCACCGCGAGTCGGGTCTCGTCGGCGGAGTCGGCGCTCGTGGCCTCAGCGATGTTGCCGGTCTCCTCGTGAATGCGCTGAGCCAGAGCCAGGTTGCCCTGGAGGGTCGACGCGACTCGCTGCAGAGAATCGGCCGAGGGCTTGCTCCAGCGCGTGGCTCGCGAGGCATCTTCGGCCAGTAGCGCGAGTGCCCGCTCGTAATCCTGGAGGGCCTCGGGCGTCTGCCCGGCCACGAGCCGGGCGTTCGCGCGGTTGCTGAGATGTCGCCAGTCGCGCGCCCGCGTGAGTTTCACGGCCTTCTCGCAGAACCGAAGGCCGGCCTGCCCGTCGCCGAGCTGCGTATTCGCCGCGCAGGCGATGTAGAGTGCGGCCGCGCGGTCCTGCGGGCTCAGGGGCTTGCGAAGTGCTCGCTCCGATAGCCGCGCGGCCTTCTCCAGCGCGCCGCGCTTCCACGCCGTGATGGCGTTGCCGACCGCCGAGGAGGGCGCCAGCCAGTAGGTGGTGTTGCCGCCTTCAGTGTGCTGCGGCACGTGGCCTGGAAACTGCGCCAACGCGCTAGCGCCGTGGAGCAACCCTACCAACGTCGCCAGGGCCAGAATCCAGGACGGGCGAGGGTGACTGATCTGCATGACGATTCCTCTCAGCTGTCGCGGGGCGTCGGTTGTGAAGCGGCCCGGCGCCAGCAGTGGGGATCCCACCACAGGCGACCACCGACTCGAGGGCCGTCGTTCCGTTTCTTGAGCCTATTCGGCTGATGATGAGGCCAGGTGAAGCCAAAATGAGGTTTTTTCACCTCATTTTGGCTCTGGCGGGATCGGCGGGGCCAGTCGGGGCGGCGATCCCGCGTTCGCGCGGTGCCGCGGGGCCCCTTATCCGGCTGGGACGAGCTCGGGATCGGGCGCTGGCACCCCCCGCCGCAGCGGCGGGCCGCTACTCGCGCTCGCGGCGCGCTCCCATCAGCCACCACTCCCGCTCGCAGCCATAGATCAGCCGTCCGCGTTCTTCGTGCAGCCACTCCATCGAGATTCCGGTGCTCTTGGGTGGCCTGCCCGGCGCCGCAGTCTCCTGCAGCTCGGCGAGCGGGATGGGGTAGCGGGCCCAATCTCGCGGTGCGCGCCAGCCGGGCGGCGGCACGAGCTGAGAACGCGTTCCGCTGATGGCGTAGAGCGCGCGGCGCTCTCGAATCTTTTCTGCCAGAAGGTCGGGGCAGAACACTAGCCGATGCGCTGAGTCGTCGATCTGGGCTGGTCTCTCAGCGCACGGGGTTTCCGCTCGTGGCCCGGAGCGCGTGCTCGTAGAGCTTGACCGCGGCGTAGCGCAGTGGCTCATGGCCGACATAGGGCATCTGGTGACCGACGATGGGGAGACGCGTGATGGGCGGCCGCTCACCCGATACGAGTTCGGCGACGATCTTTCCGGCGAGCTGTGTCATCACCACGCCCTCTCCGTTGAACCCGGCGGCGTAGAACGTATTGTCCCCGCCGGCCAGGGCGCCTACGGAGGGCATGAAGTCTCGCGTGAAGCCCATCGTTCCGCCCCACGAATGGCTGAAGCGCAGGCCCTCGAGTTGCGGGAAGGTCACCAGCAGGCTGCGCTTGAGTCGCTCAATGGCGGGGGCGTAGTTTCCGCTGCTGGGCGAGCTGTCGTAGAAGTAGGGTGATGTCTCGCCGCCGAAGACGATGCGGTTGTCGGCGGTCAGACGCAGGTACATGAACTGGACCCGCAGATCAGCCAGCCCTTCGCGGCCGGCCCAGCCGATCGACTCCAGCTGGCTCGCGCTGAGGGGCTCACTCGCGACCACGTAGTTGCACAGTGGAATCAAGCGGTTCGTGAACAAGCCGAGCTGGGGTGCATAGCCATTGAGGGCGATCACGGCTTTGGCGGCGGCCAGCTCGCCGAATTCAGTCGTGATGTGCACCGGCGAGCCCGGCTCGATTCGCATCACCTTGGAGCGCTCGAAGACCTCCACGCCCAACTCCTCGATGGCACGTTTCATACCGCGCGCCAGCTTGGCGGGATTCAGAATGGCGTGGTGCGGATCGCGCAGAGCCCCGAAGAAGCGTTCGGAGCGGAGCCGACTCCGCAGGTCGGCTGTGTCCAGCAGCTCCGTCTCGAGCCCCATGGCGTCGTAGCGGCTCTTCTGTGCCTCCAGGGCCGGGAGCTGCGACTCCTCGGTCGCCAGGTTCAGGCTGCCGTTGTGCTCGAGGTCGCAGTCCACGCCGTGTTCCCGCGCCAGGTTACGGATCTGCTCCACCCCCAGCAGCGTGGCGTCGTAGTAGGAGCGCGCCGCTTCCGGGCCATGCGCCTCGTAGATATTGCGCAGCCCCGGCATGCCGACGTCCGCGAAGCCGCCATTGCGCCCGCTGGCGCCGTATCCGCAGCAGGCGCCCTCCAGCAACACGATGCGCTTCTCCGGAAAGCGGCGGATCAGGTTGAACGCGGTCGACATGCCGGCGAAGCCACCACCAATGATCGCCACGTCGGCGCGCTGCCGCCCCTTGAGCGGCGCGTTGACTCGCTCTTGGTAGAGACCCGCCGACTCGAACCAGAAATTGTCGAGATAGTATTCGTAGAGCTGCTGCGGGCGGTGGGGGTCACTCTCGAACGTCCAGCGTGGCAGCGTGGTGGCGGCCCAGGCGCCGGCCCCACCGGCCGCGGCGCCCTTCAGGAAGCTGCGGCGGCTGAAGCGGCGTTGCTCGGCTGCGGGCGAGTCATCCGGTGCCATCGCTGTCTCCTCTGCCGGCATTTCGTTTCGCGAGGCAGCGGTCCACGAGACGCCGCATCCGATGCGGGCGATCCGCCCTGCCGCCGGTCAACGAGGCGAGAGCTTCCAGGAGCCGGAGCGGACGGCGGTCAGGCACGCGCTGGGCAGGAGCCGATCCCATGGCTTGCTGCCGTCGTGCTGGCCGACACCCCACGAATGCTCGCGCAGCCCACTGCCCTCGATCGTTCGCTCGCGCTCGCCGATGCGCAGCGTGCCGCTGACGTGGGTTCGTTGCTTGTATCCGATTCGCGAATCGGAGGCGTCTGCACACGGGCTCGCCTTGGCGAACATGGGCCCCACGGCGTCGTGGAGAAGATCGAGCGCGATCTTCCTGCGAGGCCATCCGCGCAGCAGTTTGCTCGCACGCGACATCAGCCGGAGGCCGCCGAACGGCTGTGTGGAGCCTGCGTAGTAGCTGCGCAGGCGTTGACCGGGATGGATTACTTCAAAACGACAGCCGGCGGCATCGAAGGCCGCGTTGTCGCGGATCGGTGCCTGCTCGCAGGCGGTGAGCAGCCGGCCGTTCTCGAGACAGAGCGTGAGGGTCAGCTCCGCGTGGCCCCGGTTGGGCCAGTTGTGGAGGCGCAGAGAGCCGCAGAGAGAGCTGCGGCGGTCCGAAAAGTTGAAGCCCATGCTCTCGCTGAAGTCCGGCGAATCGTCGCACGCGTGGGTGTAGTCGTCCTCGGGTTTGAGATTCCCGATGATGCGTGCCACCGGTGCCTCTCCTTGTCGATCCCTGCTGGGTCCAATCGACTGTTGGGTCTGATCGACTGCTGGCTCTTGTCGATCGTTGGCCCTCATCGACCCATATGGCGCTGGATCGGCCGATCCAGCGCCGCTGCGCCAACCCCGCGCGTCCCCAGCGGTGCTGTGCGCCACTCCGGCGTGAATGCTCCCACCGAGCGGTCGGCGGGGGTATGACGGCGATCATATGCGCGGCGAGCCCCGGTTCGTGAGACTCGCCAACGCCGCCGCACCGGGTGCCGCCGCCGCGGCCGAGCGGCCACCCTGGAGGCCGGATGATCGAGCCTAGGGACGAGTGGCTGCACGAGTACGGGGCCGATCCGGCCTGCCAGGAGAGCTACTACTTCAACTGGGCAGACCCCGAGCGGCGCGCGTTCACGCTGGCTCGCATCGGCTATCGCTTCAACGTGTCGAAGACCGATGGATTGGTGGTCTCCATGCGGGACGGCCGGCTCGAACTCTTCTACGGCCCGGCCAACCTGAACCACGAGGGGCCCTGTCACGACGAGGATCCCGCCCGCGGACTGCGGGCCCGCCGCTTCGTCGCCACCATGGAGCAGCCGCTGCGTCGCTGGCGGCTGCAGATCGAGGGCAGGCGCGGCATGGACGTCGTTTTCCACGCCCACACACCGGCGTTCGACTACCACGAGCACGGCGGCCGGCTGGCTTCGTCGATGACGCGGGCGCACTTCGAGCAGTCCGGCAGCGTCAGCGGCTGGACGTGTTTTCAGGGCGAGCGCCACGAGATCTGCGCCTGGGGACAACGAGACAAGTCCTGGGGTGTGCGCAGCTGGCACAGTCTGGAGGGCTGGAACTGGATCTCGGGCCAGTTTGGAGCCGACCTCAGCTTCAACATCATGCAGACCATCGAGCGGGGGCAGCCGCTCGACAACGGCTTCGTCTTCCGCGACGGCGCCAATCACGCCATCGAGCGCGTTGCCATCGACTACCGCTGGGGGCGACACGCTCACCTGATGCGCCAGGCAACGATCGAGATCCTCGAGCGCAGCGGCGCTCGACACCGGGTCGAAGCCACTGCGCTCGGGAGCTTTCCGATCCTGCGCGGCGGTGTGTGGATCGAAGAGACGCACGTGTGGCTGCGCTTGGAAGGGGCTGTGGGTGCCCGCGAGGGGCAGGGGGTGGTGGAGCACGTCTGGCGCCCGAGTCGGAGGCAGCTTCTGCGCCGCGCCGGCCGACTCCTGAGCGTCGCGCGAGTCCTGCGCCGATGATCGAGACGCTCTCACGCGACACCGCGCTCGAAATCGCCCGGCTCGGGGGCAAGGGATGTGGCCTGGTCCGGCTGATGCGGGCAGGCTTTCGGGTGCCGGAGACCTGGTATCTGCCCGCCGATCGCCAGGCGGATGCCGAGCGGCTGGCAGCGCGGCTCGAGGCGTTTGCCACGGACCAGCCCGAGATGTTCTTCGCGGTGCGCAGCTCGGCCAGCGAGGAAGATCGCAGCGACGCCTCCTTCGCCGGCATCTACACGAGTGTGCTGGGTGTCAGGGGGGGCGCTGCGCTGCGCCAGGCCGTGCGTCTCTGCGCGGAGTCGCTCCAGAGCCCCCAGGCTCGCGCCTATTGCGAAGCGCAAGGTCTGCCGCGTGAGACCCGCATGGCCGTGCTGATCCAGCGAATGCTCGATCCGGAGGTGGCGGGCGTGCTCCTCACCGCCAACCCACAGCGCGCCTTCGCGAACGAGATCGTGATCGAAGCCGCCTACGGGACCGGCGAGGGTGTGGCCTCTGGACGCGCCGACCCCGATCACCTCGTGCTGGATCGCCGCACCGGCGAGCTGCGCCAGCAACGCATTGGCGACAAGAAGATCGCACTGCACCACCGGACGGGGCCGCGGCCAAGCGAGGAGCCGGTGCCCGAGGCGGCGAGGGCGCGGCTCTGTCTGGACACGCGCGCTCGCCGCGAGCTATTTGAGCTCGCGGAGCGCGCTGCGAGCAGTCTCGGGCCACGCCTGGATCTCGAGTGGGCCTTCGAGCGCGGGGCGCTCTATCTGCTGCAGGTCCGCTCCATCACCGGGTTGGCGCCCGAGGAGCCGGCAGAGGTCTGGACCCGCCGCTTTGGTGATGAATACATGGCGGACCCGACCACGCCGAGCGGCTCCAGCTTCCTCGTTCGTTGGATCCAAGATTACACGTTCAGCGATATCGCCCGGCGGCTCGGCCGTGACGACATGCTCTCGATGGAGCCGCTCCGCTGCTACAACGGCCACGTCTACCTGAGCGGACGCTACGCCCGGGCGATCGTGCGCGGCATTCCGCGGCGCGCGCGGGCAGTCGCACTGCGCGGCTGGTTTACACCGCTCTGGGATCGGCACGTCCAGGCAGAGCCGTTCTCTCCGCTACTTTTCTTGAAATCGATCGTGCTCTCGATACGCGACCCGCACGCTCCGATGTCGAAGAATCTGGCCTGCCTCGCCCGCCACGCCGAGCGAGTCATGGGCGAGGTCGCCCCCCGACTCGGGAGCGACTACACACGGCTTTCCGACGACGAGCTGGCGGCCGATCTCGTGGCTGCAGACGAGGTCGGCAGTCAACATTTCCGCGTGATCCGCTGGGGGATGGGGCAGCACGCACCGGCGCTCCACTTTGCGCTGCAGAGCCTGATTCGGCGTTGGCTCGCTGAGGACGGGTTGGCAGCGCTGTGTCAGCAGCTCCTCACCGGCTTGCCGCGTACGCGCACGGGTGAGATCAATCGCGACATCTGGCGCCTGGCCGAGAGCGCTCGGGCCGAGCCCGAGCTGATGGCGGGGCTGCGGGCGGAGGCGGGCGAGGCGGCTTTGCGCCGGGCGTCGTCGGGAGAGTCTTTCTGGCGTGCCTTCGACGGCTTTCTGGCGCGCCACGGCCACCGTGGCGCGACGCGCGACGTGTCGCAGCCGCGTTGGCGTGAGGCGCCCGAGCTGGTGCTCGCCCTGGTGCGCGCCCAGCTCGCCGGCGAGGTGTCGCCGCCCGACCCGGAAGAGCTCGAGCGGGCCTCGCGGACCCGCCGCGAGCGTGTCGAGCGAGAGGTCATGGCGGCACTCGGTCGCACTCCGGCGGCCTGGCTGCGCCGGCGCATTCTGAGCTGGGTGTGTGAGAGAGCACGGGCCTTCGCTGTCTATCGTGAGGACCAGCGCTACTACCTCGACGTGATCCTGGCCCAGCTGCGCAATCTGCTGCTGGAGCACGGGAGAAGGCTCGAGCGCGCCGGGCTGATCGGCGATCGGAGGCAGGTCTTCCTGCTCGAGGCCGACGAGCTGCGTGCGCTGTTCGCAGCGAGGCGCGGCTCCGACGCGCTGCGGCCTCGCCTTGTCGAGCGCGGCGCCCGCTACGAGAAGTGGCGGCATCGCTTGCCCGCGACCTTCCTCTTCGACGGCATCGAGACCGAGGGCGAGATCGTCGAGGGAGACCCGATACGCGGCGATGGTGCGTCGGCCGACGGTCTCGGCGCATCGCGTGGCCTGGCGGTCGGGCGCGCGCGGGTACTCGGGCGGGTTGCGGCACTCGGCGAGATCGAGCCCGGCGAGATCCTGGTCACGAAGAACATCGACCCCGGCTGGACGAGCATCTTTCCACTGCTCGGTGGATTGATCAGCGAGACCGGCGGCCTGCTGAGCCATGGCGCGCTGCTCGCCCGCGAATACGGCATACCGGCCGTAATGGGGGTGCGGGCCGCCACATCGCGCTTCGAGACGGGCATGCGCTTGGCGATCGACGGTACTCGCGGAACCGTCGAGCCGCGCTAGCGGGGAGGCCGGCGGGGGAGGTCTATGACCCGCGTCATAACTGCTGACAGAGGCCCTGCGGATACTTGCGCGGAGCCCAGTTCCGGGAGGTTGCGTGCCGAATCTGAACCGCCGCGAGTTCCTGCAGGCCAGTGCAGCCACAGCGGCCGCGTTGGGGCTGACCCATCTGTCCTGGCTGAGCCCCTCTTCCGCGGCCGTCGCACAGGCGGCCGACTACCGTGATTGGCGTGATGTCTACCGCGCGCGCTGGCGCTGGGAGAAGGTCGTCCGCGGCAGCCATACCAACGCGAACTGCGTCTCGTCGTGCGCCTGGAACCTCTACGTGCGCGACGGCATCGTCTGGCGCGAGGAGCAGTCTTCGCCCTACGAGGCCTCCAACGACAGCGTTCCCGACTTCAATCCGCGTGGCTGCCAGAAGGGCGCGAGCTGCAGCGACATGATGCAGAGCGTCTCCCGGCTGCGTCACCCACTGCGGCGCGTCGGCAAACGCGGGGGCGGGCGCTGGAAGCGGATAAGCTGGGACGAGGCGCTGGACGAGATCGCGGTCGAGCTGGTGGATGTGCTGCAGCAGCGCGGCGGCGAGGGCGCAGTCTGCGAGCTGGGGCCGAATATTGATTTCGGTCCCAACTCGGCTGCGGCGACACGCTTCTTCGGGCAGATCGGCGTGCCGTTGACGGACTCGATGGCACAGATCGGCGATCTCGCGGTGGGGGGCACCATCACGCTCGGCACGCCGCATACGGACGGCAGCTCGGACGACTGGTTCCGCTCGGACTACGTCGTGATGTGGGCCTTCAACCCGATTGCGACACGCATTCCCGACGCCCACTTCATCACCGAGGCGCGCTATCGCGGCGCCCGGGTCGTCTGCGTTGCGCCAGACTACAGCCAGAGCTCGATCCACTCCGATCTCTGGCTGGGTGTGCGCCCGGGGGCGGATGCGGCGCTGGCGCTCGCGGCCTGTCAGGTGGTGGTCGAGGAGAACCTGCATCAGACCGATTACCTGCTCGAGCAGACCGATCTTCCCTTCTTGGTGCGCGGCGACGATGGTCGCTTCCTGCGTGAGTCAGACGTCGTGAAAGGGGGAAGCGAGGAGCGGTTCGCCATTTGGGATCAGGCTGGAGCGGCGCCGTTCTGGGCACCCGGAACGGCGGGCAGCTCAGAGCGAACGCTGTCGTTGCCCGACGACGTTCGTCCTGCCCTCGAGACGGCGGCCGAAGTCGAGCTGCTCTCGGGCAAGCGCGTTGAGGTCCACACTGTCTTCTCGTTGGTGCGAGAACAGCTCGCCCGTTTCACACCGGAGAAGGCCGCGGGCATTACCGGGGTGGCGGCCGACACGATTCGCCGCTTCGCACGCGACTTTGCCAAGGCACGCGCAGCGCTGATTCTGTCGCAGTGGGGCATGTGCAAGAACTACCACTCCGACCTGATCCAGCGCTGCCAGATCCTGCTCGCCTCGCTGACGGGCAACCTCGGCCGGGTGGGGGGCGGCTGGCGCTCGGGTGCCTTCATCGCGCTGGACGGCTACGCGGTGGTGGGCATGCAGCAGGGTCTCGGCATGCTGAGCCTGGCTTGGACGGCTGCGCGCTCGTTCATCGATCCCGAGAGTGTGCGGCACGAATTCGAGCAGCTCTTCATCCCGAGCACGATCTTCCATGCCGTGCACGGCGGCCTGGGGGAGGTCGAGGCGGCCGCGGCGCACGGCGATCCGGCGCTCCCGAACGGGGCCGCACCCTATCTCGAGAAGGCGCTTGCGGCTAATCACTTTCCAGTGTCTCCTCCGGTGGGGGCAGCGCCACCCGAGGTGATCTTCAGCATATGTGGCAATGTTCTGCGTCACAGCCGCATGGGGGTTCGCATACGCGACACGCTCTTTGCCAAGGCGCGTCTGCTGGTCGATATCAATTTTCGCCTGAACGAGACCGGTCGCAACTGCGACATCCTGCTGCCCTCGGCGGGCTGGTACGAGAAGATCGGCATCAAGTACATCGCCGCCTTCGTCCCGTACGTCACTCTCGCCGACAAGGCCGCAACGCCGCTCGGGCAGGCGAAGCCCGAATGGGAGATCTTCGCCCTGCTGGCCGAGCGTGTCGCCGCGGAGGCGCAGCGCCGCGGCATCGCTGAGACCGACGGCTTCCGCGGGCAGAAGTGCGACATCGGCACGCTGGGCCAACGCTTCACCGACGACGGTCGCTACGGGCCAGACGCACAGGAAGAGATCCTGAACTTCATCCTCACGCTCTCTGGAGCAAGCCGGGGAATCGGACTCGAGGATCTGCGTCGTGAGGGCGGCGCCATGCGCATCGAGAGTCTGGGGCCGTCCGGCGGTACCGCAGGCGTCTTCTCCGAGTACTCGAAGGACGAGCCGATCGTGCCGCTGCGTGACTTCGTGGAGAAGAAGGAGCCCTATCCCACACTCACGGGCCGACAGCAGTTCTATGTCGATCATCCCTGGTTTCTGGAGCTCGGCGAGGCTGTGCCGACCCACAAGGAGCCGCCTGCGGCCGGGGGCGCCCATCCCTATACCCTCACCGGCGGGCACACGCGCTGGAGTATCCACGCCATGTGGCGCGACCACGCATTGATGCTGCGGCTGCAGCGTGGCGAGCCGACCGTCTTCCTGAACCCGGCGGACTGCGCGGGCAAGGGCATTCGAGAGGATGACTGGGTGCGGATCTTCAACGACCTCGGCGCCTTCGAGGCCAGGGCGATGCTGACGGGTGCGATTCGTCCCGGGCAGGTGCACATTTATCACGCCTGGGAGCCCTTCCAGTTTCGCACGCATCTGAGCCACCAGGACATTGCACCGAGTCCACTCAAAGTGACGCAGCTCGTGGGGGACTACGGGCACCTCAAGTGGGGCTACGCCCACTACGAGCCCAACCAAGTCGATCGCGATACGCGCGTCGACCTGGAGCGGCTACCGGGCTGACGTGGTTGGGAGTTGCTGGCATGGTTGAGGTCTCGAGACGCGCGCTTCTGCGTGGTGGAGCGGCGAGCGCCGTCGTTCTCTCGCTCCGCGGACTCTGGCCCGCTGCGGGCGCGGCGGCGGCGACCGAGACCAAGCCGGCGGCGAAGGTCTCCTACGCGGGCTACCTCGACGTCTACCGGCAGGCCTGGCGTTGGGATCGCGTCGTGCGCGGCACGCACCTGCGCGCCAACTGCTTCAGCGCCTGCTCGTTCGACCTCTACGTGAAGGACGGCGTGGTGTGGCGCGAAGAGCAGGCCGATGTCTATCAGCGCGACGTGGCCGGGCTGCCGGACTTCGCGCCGCGCGGCTGCCAGAAGGGGGCCTGCTACAGCGATCACATGATTGGTCCGGACCGTCTGACGCATCCGCTCGAGCGTGTGGGTCCGCGCGGCTCTGGGCGTTGGCGTCGCATCTCGTGGAGCGACGCGCTGACTCGGCTGGCGGACGCGATGTTGGACGCACTCGAGGACGGCGGTCCCGAGACGGTGGTCTACGACAACGGCACTTCCAACACCGACATGGGACCGTCGACGCTCGGCGAGATGCGATTCTTCAGCATGCTGGGCGCCACCTTGCTCGACGGTTTTGGCGGTACCGGCGATCTCGCCATGGGGGCCTTCCAGACCTGGGGCACCTCCTTCGTCGACGGCAGCGCCGATGACTGGATGCGCGCCGACACGCTCATCTTCTGGCACTGCAACCCCGCCTACACACGCATTCCCGATGCGCACTTCGCCAACGAGGCCCGTTACCGCGGCAGCACCGTGATTCATGTCTCGCCCGACTACTCGGCAAGCGCGATGCACACCTCGCTCTGGGTCGGCTGCCGGCAGGGCCGCGACGCCGCCCTGGCGCTGGGGCTGGCGCGCGAGATCCTGGCGCGCGGCGCCGTCGACGAAGACTATGTGCGCGAGCAGACCGATCTGCCGTTTCTCGTCTGCGATGACGACGCACGCTTCCTGCGCGAGTCCGATTTCGAGCAGGGGGGTCGCGACGACATCTTCTATGTCTGGGACGAGCGCTCGCAGAGCCCGGTCGCAGCACCGGGTACACCGGGACGCTGGAGCGATTCTCTGGATCTCGGCGAGATCACCCCCGCGCTGAGCGGTCGCTTCGAGGTCGAGACGCAGGCTGGTCGGCGCTCCGTACGCCCCGTGATGGAGCGGCTGCGCGAGCGCTTGGCGATGTATACGCCGGAGCATGTCAACGAGGTTGCGGGCGTCTCCCCCGCGCTGCAGACACGGCTGGCCGACCAGATCACCAGCAGCCGGCGCACGCTCATCTACGCCTCATGGGGCTCCAACAAGTCCTACCACGCCGATCTTCTGCACCGCTCCCTCATTCTGATCTCGGCGCTGCGCGGCGACCACGGCCGGGCGGGCGGAGGCGTGCGCTTCGCCGCCTGGCTGCCGTTCGAAGGCGGCAACAAGCTCCTGCCGGGGTCGGAGGGCTCATGGCTGCAGCGTTTGATGCTGCGCTTCTACACGCCACCTCCGCGCATGATGGAGGACGCCATCGCTGCGGTCTCCAAGGAGAGCCTGACCTGGACGCCCTCGCACCTCTTCCTCTACACGCACGCCGGTCTGGCCGAGATGCAGGATCGTGACGCCGCACTCGACGCGAGCTTGCCGCGTCCGGCGAGAGACTACTTTCGCGAGGCACTCGAGAAGGGCTGGCTCAGGGAGCGTCCGGCGCGTGACAACCCGCCCCGCGTATTGGTCACATCGGGCGTGAATCCCTTGCGTCGTTGGCCGGCGCCGCAGAAGGTCGAAGAGGTGCTCTGGCCCAAGCTCTCGATGATCGCCGCGTTGGACTTCCGCATCTCGAGCACCGGGGCGAAGGCGGACCTGCTTCTACCCGCGGCGGGCTACTACGAGAAGGTCGGCGTCAAGTATGCCGTGGCACTCGTGCCCTACGCCGTCGTGGGCGAGCAGGCGGTGCCGCCACTGGGTGAGTCCAAGGGGGAGTGGGAAATCATCTCGCTGCTCGCCCGTCGCCTGCAGGAGCGAGCTCGCGAGCGCGGGATCGAGGGTGGCCTGGCGGATTTCTACGAGCGTTTCAGCGAGAACGGCGAGCTCGGCATCGGGGACGACGTCCAGATTCTCGATCGAATCCTGCGCGATTCGTCACCGACGCGTGATGTCGGCTGGGAGGAAGCGCGTCACCGCGGTGCGATTCCCGTGCGATCGGTGGGGGAGTGGGGAATCACCAGTGCCATCGGAAGCGATGTCGAGCCCGGCGGTACGCTGACACCTTCCCGAATCCACGTGGAGGAGAAGCACGCTTGGCCGACACTCACCGGTCGCCAACAGTTCTATCTCGACCATCCCTGGTTCTTCGAGGCCGACGAGGTGCTGCCGCGCTGGAAGCCGCTTCCCATGGCCGGCGGCCAGCACCCGATCCTCCTCACCGGCGGTCACACGCGCTGGAGTATCCACGCCACCTGGCGCGGCCACCCGGACTTGCTGCGCCTGCAGCGAGGTGGGCCCGCCATGTGGATGTCCGATCTCGATGCTGGCACTCGCGGCATCACAGACGGTGACCCCGTGCGCGTCTGGAACGATCATGGCTCGTTTCGCGTGGGGGTCAAAGTTTCACCCGCTGTTGCCCCCGGCATGGCGCTCATCTACCACGCCTGGGAGCCGTACCAGTTTCCGGGGCAGCGGAGCAACATGGATTTGGTTTCCTCGCCCTACAAGCCCTTGCATCTGGTCGGCGACTACGGTCACCTGCGCTATCGCGCCTTCATGGCCGGCCCGCTTCACGTACCGCGGGGCGTACCGGTAGACGTGGAGCGCGACACCGTCTCCGGCTGACGCCTAGACCGTACGGAGCCGGTCACTCCATAGGGTCCAGCTCTCCTAAGGAGTGAGCGCGGGCTCTCTGCGCGCACCCCGAGCAAGGCGGCGCAGGCCCTACGGGGTGATGATGACCCTCCCCTCTGGTTCACCCTCGATGAGATAGCGAATCGCCTCCGAGGCCTCGTTGAGGGGATACGTTCTATCGATGACGGGCGTGATCTTGCCCGCTGCGAGAAGCTCCCTGAGGACGGCGATCGTGTCCTTCTTGCTCGGCATCGAAGAGCTCGGCTTGGGCAGGTGTTTCACGAAGAGCGAGAGGAACATCAGCTTGAGGAAGAGGGGGATGAGCCCGAGAATGGGCTTGCCCGACTCTCCGAACTTCTCGTGCCCGATGAGCACGTAACGCCCCTGTGGCGTGAGGGCGCGTTTGCAGGCCGAGAACGGCCGGTTGCCCGGGATATCGAAGATGAGATCGTAACGCGCTCCACCTTCGGTGAAGTCCTCTCGCGTGTAGTCGATGACCTGGTCGGCCCCCAGTGAGCGGAGCATGCTCAGCTTCTTAGCGCTGTCCACGGCAGTCACGCGCGCCCCGTACGCTTTGGCGAGCTGCAAGGCGAGGGCGCCCACGCCGCCGCCAGCACCATTGACCAACACCTCTTGTCCGGGATGCACTCGTCTCGCCAAACACCTCATCACCCGGCTGAAGCTGCGTCACATTCCTACCGGCCGCCTCGACGACACCCGCCATATCCGTCCCGGGGATCGGGTTCTTCGGCCTGAAGAAGCCGGCGCCCATCAGGCGAAGGACGTATGGCCGCCCGCAGACAACGTGCCAAACGTCCGGATGGACCGAAGCGGCGCACACTCGCACCAGCACCGCATCGTCTCCCGGTGCTGGCTTCTCGACTTCTCGGAGCTGTAGGGCATCCAGTGATCCGTACTCTTCTTGGACGATTGCCTTCATCGTCTTCTCCTGCGCGCTCCGAATTCGTTGCGGCTCAATCAGCATCTTGTTCATCGGGGTTCCGCGTCTTCTCAGAGTTCCAGCTCAGAGTTCGAAGTTGACGCCTGCCTTCACCGCGCGTCGCCACTTCTTGTCTCGCGCAACCTATGAGATAGCTTCTAGTGTCAGGTGGACGCGAAGTCAATCGCGCCGTAGTTTCTTCTCCGTCGGGATGCGATTCGCGCGTCCGTAGGCAGCCGAGAGCCGCAGATGAAAGCCGCTGTCCGTCGCCGATATGGCTCCCCCGATGTCGTGGAGGTGGAGGAGATCGAAGAGCCATCCCCCAGCGACGACGAAGTCCTGATCCAAGTCAATGCCGTTTCCCTCAATTCGTCGGACTGGGAGTTCCTGACAGGCACGCCTGCCTATGTCCGCGCGTGGGGGCTCTTGAGACCCAGGTACAAAGTGCTCGGATCTGACATTGCCGGGCGGGTGGAAGCCGTCGGCAAGAGCGTGAAGAAGCTTCGGCCAGGCGACGAAGTGTTTGGCGACATCCTCGGGTGTTGGGGTGGCTTGGCTGAGTACACATGCGCTCCCGAAGACTCGTTGATGTTGAAGCCGGCCAGCATGAGCTTCGAGCAAGCGTCCGCCATGCCTCAAGCGGCGCTCGTCGCCCTGCAGGGGCTCTGCGACAAAGGCCGGATCCAGTCCGGACAACGGGTCTTGATCAACGGCGCGGGAGGTGGCGCGGGTACGTTCGCAGTGCAGCTCGCCAAGTCGTTGGGGGCCGAAGTGACGGGCGTCGATAGCGCGAGGAAGCTGGAACTGATGCGCTCGGTCGGTGCCGACTACGTGATTGATTACACGCAAGAGGACTTCACCAAGAACGGGCAGCGATACGACTTGATTCTCGATCTTGCCGCGTGTCGGTCCGTCTTCGACAACAAGCGCGCGCTCAGCCCGAAGGGGAGTTACGTCGCTGTCGGCGGTTCCTTGGCCCGGATCCTCGAGGTCCTGTTCCTAGGCCCCTTGCTTTCAATGGGCGGGAGGAAGATGGGGATCTTGGGCGCGCAGGCGAACAAAGGTATGGCTCGCATGGTCGAGCTCTTCGAAGCGGGCACCGTAGTGCCGGTGATCGATAGGACTTACGCACTCACTGAGGCTGCTGAAGCTCTCCGGTATCTGGGCGAGGGGCAAGCGCTGGGGAAGGTCGTAGTTGCGGTTTGCGAGGGGGGAGACTTCCACAAGCGTTAGCCCGCGATTGGCTCGAACCGCTCAGTGGGTCACGGGCGATTCGATCTCGTCTTCGATCGCATGGTGAATCGCAGCGAGCGCGCGTTCGTTGATGCGGGCCTTGGTGGCGACGTAGCTCGGCATGTCGAGTGCGCGCAGTCGGGTGGCCTCGTCCCGTACGCAGTCCGCGAGTTCATCGACCGAGACGACGCGGTCTAGATAGCCGAGACGCAGGGCTTCCTCCGGTGCGAACATGGCCGCACTGGCGATGCGCGCGAATCCGTCGGCGGTCAAGCGATGTCGTGCCAGCTCGATCGCGAACTTCGGGACGGTCATTCCGATCGCGACCTCGTTCATGCCGATTCGCCACGGGCCCGTGACGCCAAAGCGGACATCGGCGGAGAGCATGAGGAACGCGCCCATGGGGTACGCGTGACCCGTGCAGACCGTCAGTACCGGGTAGGGGAAGGCGAGCAGACGCGCGATCAGGCGGGCGCCTGCAGTGACCATGGCCACGCCGGCCTCGTGGCCACGATCGAAGGTCGGCAGGTCGAAGCCGGCCGAGAAGATCCCCTCGCGTCCTCGCAGGACCGTTACGGCTCCCGCCTTCTCGGCTGCGTCGAGGGCACGTTCGATGTCTTCGATCATCGAGGAGGAGAGGGCGTTGACCTTGCCGTCGTCCATCGTGATCCAGGCGATTCCGTCGTCGATCTCCACGTGCGTCGCGTCGTTCATGGGGGGCTCCTCGAGAATCCTTTCGGGTTTGCGCTTCTTCGGATTCGAGTACTATATAGACCAGTCACTATAATTTCAATCGAGGAGGCGCGGGATCTTGGCGAAAGCAGCCGTGCACAAGGAGAACCTCGTTCGCACTGCGATGCGTCTGTTTCGGCGCCAGGGTTACGCGTCGACCGGGCTGCAGCAGATCCTGGCCGAGAGCGGTGCGCCCAAGGGCTCGCTCTACCACTACTTTCCGACGGGCAAGGAGGCGCTCGGCGAGGCGGCGATCGACATGGCGGGCGGCATGATCGCCGACATGCTCGGCGACCTCGCAACGAGGCATCGCGAACCCAGAACGTTCGTGCGCGGCTACTGCAGGGTGATGGCGGGATGGATGGAGGAGTCGGGCTTCCAGTCCGGGTGCCCGATCGCGACGACGCTGCTCGAAACCGCGCCCCAATCTCCCGCCATCACGGCGGCAGGACAGCGGGCGATCGACAGCTGGATCGAAGTGATCGTCGAGGTCTTGATGCGAGATGGCCAGGGGCGACGCGAGGCCCGGGCTCAGGCGCAACTCATCATCGCTGCCATGGAGGGCGCGTTGATCCTGTCGCGCATCCGCGGGACGACCCGACCGATCCTCGACGTGGCGAATCTCCTGTGACGGCTGACGCTGATCCTCAGCGTCAAAACAGACCTTGACAGGTCTAAAATAAAGGAATATTCATTTATTTATTGACTCGATCTCGAGTGCGCCACAGGTGAACAGGATGACGGCTCAGCCCAGCGCGCCCCTTGGCGAGATTCCGAAGCTCGGCGAGACGTGGCGGCCAAAGGGCGGAAAGGCGCTCGTTGGGGCCGTCTTTCACGTCCCCGTGGCCGATGTGCGAGCGCGCGTTCCGCGGGAGCTCGAGATCGTCGAGGTCTTTCCAAACCGCACACTCGCGACGGTGTTCGTCGCTGACTACGGGCCCGGATCAACCCTGGAGTACCACGAGCTCGGGATTCAGCCGGCGTTGGTACGTTTTCGCGGCCAGCGGGCGGCATGGAACAGCACCATGATCGTCGATTCGGAGTCGTCGAGGCTGGGAGGCGAGCAGCTCGGAATCCACAAGGAGCTGGCGGAGTTCGACTGGCACGAGGAGACGGTCCGAGGCGGCCGTGTGCGAGGGAAGTGCGTGGTCCGCCAGGGGGGACGGGAGATCGCGATCCTCAGGTACCACCAGGGTTGGCTGCCCATTCCGAGTCTTCGTATGGGTATCGCGGCGATCCGCGATGACGCCTTGATCACCTGTACCAACCACCTTCGCGGCCGGCACCGGTGCTCGCACGTGAGCGTCGAGTTTCCCGATTCCGGTCCGCTTGCCTGGGCCCAGCTCGGCCGACCCTTCATCGCGACCGTCGCGACCGAGATCGAGGGCGAGATGGGAGACGACGCGAAGATTGCAGGTTACCTGCCACACCGGAATCCGAGGCGGCTCATCGCCCCGACCGCGCCTCACGTCAATTGACTCCAATGAACCGATTTCCTGCCAAGAGGAACACTCACCCGTGCCCAGGCCACCCGGCAACAAACGCGGCGCAATCCTCGAAGGTGCCTCGCGAGCCTTCTTCGAACGCGGCTTCTCAGGGAGCACTCTGCCGCAGATCGCCAAGTACGCGGGCGTGTCGGCCGCCACTGTCTATCTCTACTTCGAGAACAAGGAGGGCCTCGCCAACGCTCTGTTCACAGAGTGGAAGCACCGCCTCATCGCCCGGACGGTCGCCGGACTCGACCTGCAAGCCCCGCCCCAAGCGGTCTTCATGGCGTTCTGGACCGGACTCTTGGAGTTCGGGCGCGAGCAGCCCGAAGCCTATCTGGTCATGCAGGACATGCTGCACTCGCCGTATCTCTCCGCCGCCAACAAGACGTTGGACGAGAGGTTCACTGGTGAGACGCGAAGATTCCTCGGCCGCTATCGCGACGAGAAGATCCTGCTGCCCTACTCGACCGAGCTGCTCGAGGCGTTCGTGGCCGGTGCCGCCGGCCAGCTCGTGCGTGCCCACGCCGAAGAGCGCCTCTGTCTCGACGATCAGACCATCGAGAACACCGGCCGAATGTGTTGGGCCGCACTCGCGGCTCGCTGAGTCCTGAGCCAAAGCCATGCTTCGAATCACGGATCGGTCGGAAACCTCGTCCGCGTCACCCTGTCTGACATGCGCGGAATGTACAGCCACATGCGCCCTCACGGGCCCGGCTGCGCCATCGCCCCAGCGGATCATGCCCCGCGTCGCTCGAGGGGAGCTGCAGCAGCTCGTGTACGATCCATCCCCTTGGCTCTGCTACCAGTGCGCCGCTTGCGATCAAGGCTGTCCCCACGACGCGCGACCGAGTGAGGTGATGCACGCCCTACGAGCCTATTCGACCGAACAGTTGGCGTGGCCCGGCTGGCTGGCTCGCTTCGTGGGTCGAGTCCGCACCACCTGGCCGTGGCTCTTGGGCCTGCCGGTGATTCTGTTGCTGATGCTGTTCTTCGGAGTCGCCGGTCTCGAGCTCCCAACGCAGGCCCAATGGGTCTACGCCGATTTCATCCCCCGCTGGATCATCCAGTTGATCTACTTCGGCTTGACGGCCCTGGTCTTCGTTGCGGTTGGCGTCAGCGGCGTCGGCTATTGGCGCCGTCTAGACGAGCCCCGAGTTCGCTCCGGATCCTTGTGGCCGCATCTAGCCCCGCTGTTCACCGACATGCTGCTCCATCGCCGTTTTCGGTCCCCGCACCGTGATCGTCGTTACTGGGGACACCTCCTGTTGGTGATCGGCTTCTTTGCCGCGTTGGTCTCCGCCGGCCTGGCCGTTGATCTCTACGCGCTCCTGTACGATGGTCCGATCTCGCTGACCCATCCATTCAAGATCATGGTCAATCTCTCCGCACTCCCGCTGCTGGTCGGCGGTGTGTTGCTTTGGCGCGAACGATTCGCCCGAGCGCGGGCGGTTGGGTACGCGACCGCATACGACTTGTTCTTCATCGGGATGATCTTGGTGACCATCATCAGCGGCATCGCGAGCGAGATCGGACGGTTGGCTTTGCCGGTCCCAGTGGCCTGCGGCATCTACCTGTTCCATCTCGCCGCGGTCTTTACGTTGATCGGCACGTCACCTTTTTCAAAGTTTTCTCACGTCATCTACCATACGTTGGCTCTCGCCCACTGCCGCATGGCCAGCCCACCGGCGCGTTGAGCGCGACCACGCCAGAGTGGCGTGTCCTGACTTTGACGGAGGGGGAAGCTGGACTTCGCTGCCATCATTGTGAGAGGAGAACAAGATGGCACGAAGGGGCTACCCACCGGAGTTTCGGCGACGTGTGGTGGAGCTGGCTGAGGGCGCTCAGAAGGCAGCCCGGGGGGCCTCCGGCTGCATTCGAACGCAGTTTGATTTAGCTAGCAGTTTCAGCTGCGGCGATCCCGCGGTTTGTTTACGCTTGTGCGCGTTGGCTGCACGCAGAGATTCGCCCCGGCACTCGATCTCGCTTCACGATTGATGCCGAGGTACCAGACGCCGCCGCCTGCTCGCGTTCCCAGGTGGTGATAGCGCATCGAGAGCCGACCGAGTGTGTACATCACGATCCTGAAAACGGAGGGCCGTCGTGCGCTGTCTCGCTTCCGCATTGGTTGCTTCTACTCTGCTGCTCGTTGCGCCGCCGATTCTTGCGCAGAGCGATGACTCGAGTGGCGAATCTGCTTTTGGACGCACGGGTGTCTACGTAGGACTTGGGACCGCTATCGGAATCGGCTTGGTGAACAAAGACCAAGCATGGAAGAGAGCTCGGTACGGGAGTAATCCGCCGCCGTCGATCGTGAGTACTGAGATCGACAGTAGCGTCGGTTTCGGTGGCAGAGTGGGCAGTCGAGTTCATCGGTACGCGGCAGTAGAGGTGCAGGTCGAGTACCTGCCTTCCATCGATTGGAACATCTTCTGGGGAAGCTCTCCAGCCGGGATTCTCAACGTGCGAATGGTCACCACCACGGCAAACCTGAAGCTCTTCCCCTTGTCCGGGCGGATCCAGCCCTTTGCGCTCATCGGTGGCGGCGCAACATTCGCCGACGTGACCACTTCACTCCGGTTTGGCGGCGAAGACGACTTCGGCTCTGTGCTTCGCGCCGGCGGAGGCATCGACGCTTACCTGACCGAACATATCGCGTTGTCGACTGAGGTCAGCTATGTCCTCCCCGAGGATTTGCTGGAGGACCTGCACTATCTGTCGATCGGCTTGGGACTGCAGTACAAGTTCTGATCCGGTAGGTCTCGACGTTCGGGTCGTTGGCGAGCGGCTGCCCTTCCGGGGCGTTGGCGTCCGGCAACACTTTGACGTAACTCCCGGTATCGGACGTGTCGATTCCGTGACTTGTTCCGTCTATGCGCCCGAACTCAGTCCCAAACGATCTCAGCGGGGTCGCGGGAGAGGTGGCCGAGACAATCCTGCCAGCGATAGAGGATGAGCTGGTCCATCAGCTCCGACGCCTGCCCGCGGCGTTTCTTGTCGAGCTCCGTGCGCAGCACGTCGAGTGCGC
>JAJDAO010000074.1 GCA_029261835.1 Deltaproteobacteria bacterium
ACGTTTTAAAATTACGGATGAGCTTACTGATTTTGATGATATGGTTCATGGAAGCATAAAATCAGACACTTCTCTTCTTGAAGACTTCGTTATACAGAAAGCAGACGGTTTTCCTGCATATAATTTTGCATGTGTTGTCGATGATGGAGTAATGGGCATAACACACATTATCCGGGGAGATGATCATCTGTCGAATACGCCAAGGCAAGTTGCCCTTTACAAAGCTTTGGGCTTTGAGTTACCAAAGTTTGCGCATATTCCAATGATCCTTGGAGAGGATGGTACCCGCATGAGTAAGCGTCACGGGGCAACATCTGTAACGGATTATCGAACAAAAGGTTACTTGCCAGACGCATTAGTTAATTTTATAGCGCTTCTTGGATGGTCGCCAGGGCACGATCAGGAACTTTTAACCAGGCAGGAAATGATAGAGAAGTTTACCCTGAAACGAGTCAATAAAACCAGTTCACGTTTTGATTTTACTAAGCTTGACTGGATGAACAGCAAATATATTCAAAATCTGCCGGTTGAAAACCTTGTCAGCGAATTACAACCATATATAAAAGATGCGGATCTTGATAGTGATGTAGTTTCAGAGGAATGGTTACATAAGTTGGTGGAATTATATCAGGAGAGGTTTAGAACATTACCAGAGTTTGTAACACTAACTACTCCATTTTTTTCTGATGAAATTGAGTATGAAGATGCGGCAGTACAAAAGCATCTGAAAAAAGGTAATCCATCTTTAATAAAAGATGCTTATAAAAAACTGAAGGAAGTCAAAGATTTCTCTTCAATTGGAGAATTAGAGAGTTGTTTGCGATCAATAACAACTGAACACAGTATCGGTTTTGGTAAATTAGCCCAGCCGATAAGAGTCGCCCTGATAGGAAAAAGTGCAAGTGCGGGAATTTTTGAAACTTTAGAACTCTTAGGTAAAGACAAAACCCTAAAGAGGTTGGAATACACAATAAATACTTTTTTATTAGACTAATACTGGATTTTCCAGAAAACAACTGTAAAATTTAAATGACTATTAGAGTATTTATTGCAATAGAAATTGATAGTGAAATAAAGAACAAACTATCTGAATACTTGAGCAAGTTAAAGATGACAGGTGCTGATGTTAAATGGGTCTCCCCTGAGAATATCCATTTGACTTTGAAATTTATTGGATATATAGAGAAGGAAGCCCTTATCAACTTGAATAAAATCATTAACGATGCTGTTTTCAGTATTGGACCATTCAGTGTCAGCATTGGAAACATTGGAGCATTTCCAAGCCTTAAAAAACCACGTGTGGTTTTTGTCTGTGTACAGGAACGAGACAATAACCTTCTCAGGATCTATGAAAAACTTGACAAAGGAGCTGAACAGCTTGGTATAAAAAAGGAATCCAAAAAATATGTTGGACATATTACACTTGGCAGAATCAAATCACAGAAAAACATATCCAAACTAAAAAAAGCCTTAAATTCTGGAACAGAGCGTTACTTTGGCCTTGAAAAGGTAACTTCTCTGTCTTTAATACAAAGCATATTAACCCCAACAGGACCAATTTATACGAGATTAAACAATTTTATATTAAATTAAAATGAAAAAAGTAAAAATCAAATATACTCCGGAACATAACTGGGTTGAGTTAAAAAGAAAAGTAGTAACAATTGGAATAACCGATTATCTTACAGGCGAACTTGGAGATCTTATAGACCTTTGTTTGCCAAAAGTTGGAGAAGAAGCTATTGATGGTATTTCTTATGGTGAGCTCGAATCGATAAATACTCTTCATGATTTAGTAGCACCATTAAGTGGTGAGATTGTAACGGTAAATTCAGATTTGCCGACCAGTTTAAAAGTCTTGCAGAAAGATCCCTATGGAGATGGTTGGTTCATTAAGGTCAGGCTGGCAGAGACCGACAGCCTTGATTCCCTTATGGATGAAGATGAATATGAGGAGTACATAAAAAGTATTAAGAAAAAGGCAAAAGAAGCTGGAAAGAAAAAGAAAAAAGTAGAGGTAAAAAAAGAGGTAGTGGTAGAGAAAAAGAAGAAGACAGAGAAAAGCAAGAAGACAGCGGAGAAAAGCAAGAAAACAGAGAAAAAGAAGACAGTGGCGAAAAGCAAGAAACCGTAAGTGAGCGGGATATGCTATCTTCCACGCCATTAAAAAAGGCATATTGTTTACAATGATATAAAGTGAATGACCTAAAAAGGATTGATAATAAACATTGGGATTTAAGGGATATATTTAAGGTTTTCTTGTTTTATTTACTTATGATGCTGGCAGGGATACCGGTTTTTATAAAAATAGTAAAGCAGATTTTTGGATTAGACTTAGTAGAGACATTTGGGCAGAATACGATCCTCCTTAGTTTGTCACTAGTTGTAAATATTTTAACCTGCCTTTATATTTTTAATATCGTCCGAACAGGATATAGTCTACCTGTAGTATCGTTGGGCTTAACTATCCGCAACTGGAAAAGTGATATTAAAACCGGCCTGAAACATTACCTGATAGTTCTTCCTGTTATAATTGCAGCAGGTTTTATAGTAGATTTTGTTCTGAGAGCGTTTGGTATGGAACCAGAGCAGCAAGACATTATTAATAATATTCTGAGTGAAGATTCTTTAGGGGTTCTTGCTTTCATGGTTTTCTTCGGGATGTTAGCCGCACCGATTGTAGAAGAACTTCTTTTTAGGGGATTCCTGCAGTCTGCCGTAAGAATTACTTGCGACAAAATGCAAACTGTCCTTATTAGCGGATTTGTTTTTGCTTTGATACACTGGAACGCCCATGTGTTTTTACAAATATTTGTTTTAGGACTCTTGTTAGCATATTTATTTGAAATAACCGGATCGTTAATAGCCCCAATAACCGTCCATATTTGTCATAATACTATTACATTAGCTTTTTTAATTTCTTATAAACATATTTTGAAAAGCCATGTTTAAGAACATTGATGAACAACTTAATATTATTAAACGTGGCGTTTTAGAAATTGTCCGCGAAGAAGAGCTCGTTGAGAAACTTAGAAAATCGATAAAGACACAAACTCCATTGCGAGTTAAGTTAGGACTTGACCCTACCGCACCAGACATACATATCGGAAATGCAATTCCAATTCATAAGCTGAGAAATTTCCAGGAACTTGGCCATACGGCAGTTCTGATCATTGGAGATTATACTGCAATTGTTGGTGACCCGTCCGGCGTAAATAAAACCCGTCCTCAACTCACTCACGAAGACATAGCCAATAACACGAAAACGTATCTGGACCAGATAGGAAAAATACTGGATATTGAAAAAACTGAAATTCGTTACAATAGCGAGTGGTTTAAGGAAATGAAATTTACTGATGTAATCACACTGGCTTCTAAGATGACGGTAGCAAGAATGATGGAGAGAGATGATTTTTCAAAGAGATATTCTTCAGGAGTTCCCATAAGCCTTCACGAATTTATTTATCCATTAATGCAGGGATACGACTCAATAATGGTGAAAAGTGACATAGAAATCGGCGGTACAGATCAGATCTTCAGCCTGCTTGTTGGCCGTGACCTTCAAAGAGATGCAAAAATGGAACCCCAGACAGCGCTCACCACTCCCTTACTGGAAGGGATTGATGGGAACAAAAAGATGAGTAAAAGCCTGGGCAATTATATTGGTATATATGAAGAACCAAAAGAGGTCTTTGGTAAGACAATGAGGATAAGTGATGACCTTATGCATAAGTATTTTGAGCTGGCAACAGACATGGCTATTGAAGAGATAGAACGTACATTAAATGGACACCCACGTCAGGCAAAGACCATCTTGGGAAAAGCTATTGTAAGTCGGTATTATGATGATGAGGCTGCAGAGAAGGTGGCAGATGAATTTGACAGGGTTTTTAAAGAACATAAAATTCCTGATGATATTCCACAAATAAAGCTTCTTTCTAATGAAAGCCAGAATCACAAAATATGGATAGTGAAATTATTGGTGGATCATGGTTTCGCGTCTACTAATGGAGAGGCAAGGAGATTGATTTCTCAAGGAGGTGTAAGTATTGATAATAAAAAGTACACAGACCCGGCACAAGAAATAAACTTACAAGCTGATATGGTTCTAAAAGTAGGAAAACGACGTTTTGCAAAAATTGTCATAACTCATTAATATCTTTTTATCACCACATTTTTTCTCAATTTCTTTAAATACTCCTTTCTCTTATTAACAAATTGTTCTCTAAAAAGTGTGTTGCGGATTTCTTCCTGTACCTTTATAAAGGACAATGTTTGAGCCTGAATAACCTCTTCTATCTTAAAGATATGGTAGCCTAGCGAAGATTTTATTACTGGGCTTACTTCGCCTTTCTTTAAATGGGATATAGAAGCAATCAGATCTTTTCTAAAACCCTTTACTTCATCAAATCCCCACAAACCTCCTCTGTCAGCATGCGGTCCGCGTGAGTGTTCTTTTGCCAAAGTATCGAAGTCCTCGCCACTCTTCAAACTGTTTAATAGATCTTCTGCCACAATTTTTGTTTCTTCATCTGAATTATAAC
Organism: Deltaproteobacteria bacterium; assembly: GCA_029261835.1. Taxonomy (GTDB): domain Bacteria; phylum Myxococcota_A; class UBA9160; order UBA9160; family UBA4427; genus JAJDAO01. Next base: position 4,545 of record JAJDAO010000074.1, read on the forward strand.
TGGAAAACTTTATCAATATATGCCTGAAACTCATACTTCGTTTTCTTGAAAATTCATCAATGTGATCCTGGTAATAGCGTTTAATCCCTTTTGGTGTAACTATTATTTTTCTATAAACATTCGTACGCATAATTTCTTCGATTAATAAATCGTCTTTTAGTTCTGCTCTTTTTTTAAGAGGGTTAATTCCCTGTTTGTTCGCCAGTTCATAATATTTATAGACAGAACCGACTTGATCAACAGCACCTTTCACAAATGAATCAACACTTTTTTCAATCTGTTGTGACAGATCAGGATTTGTAGCCAAAAGCTTCTTTGCCTCCTGTACAAGTATTTTTCTGTCAATTAATTCATCAATGGCATTCTGAATTATTTCGTCTTTTTTTGAATCCAGCTCTGACTCAGAATATTTTTGTGCAGCAAGTCTGAATGCTTCATAAGATCGTTTTCTGATATCAAATTCTGTAATTATTTCACCATTAACGATAACTCGTACGGCATTTAAATTTTCAGCACTTATTTGATGCAGGTAAAATAGTTGTATAACGAAAAAAGCTAAGCTTAATTTTAAAATCTTCAAGAGTTATTTTCTCCTGTGCTGTTAATTGAAGGTTTATAATAAAGTACAGTATACAAGCCAGTAGATGATCTGTCATCTATCATTTTCAGCGATATTTACGTCTGCCAGTGAAGCTCCTCTTGACGAATTCCTCCGGGCGGTAAAGTCATTCTCGCGGGATTTGGCATTTCTATGATGGAGATTTCGAGTGTAACAAATTTTTCACGAAATCTGCTGTATCATAAGATGACATCCTCTTTCCAGGCAGTGTAAGATGCAGTTCGTTACTATCTACTACTTTTATCATTTTTTTTGCATTTTTAAAGAGTATTTCTACTTTTTGCAAATTTTCTACCTGAAGTATAATAGTGCCGTTTGTTCGTATGAGTGAACGGATATGGGAAGCTTGTGCCGCTACTCTTATTTCGCATTCCATTAATAGGTTTTTAACATGTTTGGGTATTGGGCCGAATCTATCAGCAAGCTCTTTTTCCATTTCTTCTATCTCGTGTTTAGAGGACAAACGATTAATCTTCCTGTATATTTCTATTTTCAGCTTCATGTCAGGGATATAGTTGTCAGGTAGATATGATTCCAGGTTTAAGTTTATATGGACATCATTTTGGTTCGGAACGGGCTCATTTTTAGCCTTACGAATCACAATTTCAAGCAGTCTGCAAAACATTTCATAACCAACTGCTGCAATATGCCCATGCTGTTCTATGCCTAAAATATTTCCTGTTCCTCTGATTTCAAGATCTCGCATCGCAATCTTAAAACCCGCTCCAAGTTCCGAATAGTCAATAATCGCCTTTAATCTTTTTTCAGCTTCCGGAGTCACTGGTCTGTTTTTTGGTAATAAGAGATAGGCATAAGCACGGTGCTTGTAGCGTCCTACCCTGCCACGCAATTGATGCAAATCAGCTAAACCAAAAATGTCGGCTTCATTAATAAATATAGTATTTACATTCGGGATATCGAGGCCTGATTCTATTATTGTCGTAGATACAAGGATATCTGATCTTCCATTAATAAAATCTGACGTTTTCTTCTCCAGGATTCCTTCCGGCATTTGCCCATGAGCGACAGTAATGCTTGCTTCCGGGACTATCTTTTCAATGGTTTCTGCAATGCGGTTTATATTTTTTACGCGATTGTGTACAAAATATACTTGTCCATCACGATTTAATTCATGGAGTATTGCATTTCTTATTACCTCAGGATCGAAACGCAATAAACTTGTTTGTATTGATTGCCTGTCATGGGGCGGTGTATTCAAAGACGAAATATCCCTAATGCCCAAGAGGGATAAATGCAAGGTACGCGGAATTGGAGTTGCCGTTAACGTGAGGACATCAACAGATTCTCTCAGTTTCTTTAGTTTCTCCTTATGCACCACACCAAACCTTTGTTCTTCGTCGATGACTATCAACCCGATATCCTTGAAGGTAACATCTTTCTGAACCAATCTGTGTGTTCCAATTACAATATCTACCTTTCCCTCTTTCAAATCTTCCAATATTTCCTTCTGCTCTTTTCGGGATTTAAATCTGCTTAACACATTAATATTAACGGGATAGTCTGCCATCCTTTCAAGAAATGTCCTGTAATGCTGCTGAGCCAGTAAGGTTGTCGGTACAAGGACGGCTACCTGCTTCCCATACATTACGGTTTTAAATGCTGCCCTTATCGCAATCTCTGTCTTTCCATATCCCACGTCTCCACATATGAGCCTGTCCATTGGTTTAGATGATTCCATGTCTTTCTTAATGTCCCGGGTAACCTGTAGCTGATCTTCGGTCTCCTGGTATATAAATTCCGACTCAAACTTTCTCTGCCATTCAGAGTCTTTCGGATAGGCGATACCACGTTTTGCCTCTCTGATTGCCTGCATGGAAATGAGTTCGGTTGCCATGTCCTGAACGGCTGCTTTTGCTATCTGTTTTTTTCTTTCCCATGTTCTATTGCCTAATTTGCTTAGCTTTGGCTTGCGCTCAGAGCCGGATATGTACTTCTGCACTAACTCAATCTTTGTGGCAGGTACATAGACCTTTGCTTCTTCATCGAACTCAAGCGCAAGGAATTCTCCACAACTACCGGACTCATTATCATTATTAAGCATTTGCATACCCAGAAACCTTGCTATGCCGTGGGTCGCGTGTACTACCAGGTCTCCCTCTGCTAAATCAAGAAAAGAATCGATGGCCTTTGATGGTATTAGAGTCTTTGGTTCTCTTCTCAGCCGGTAGCGAAGGAATATCTCATGATGGGTAAGAAACGCGGTTGAGATATCTTCAAATAAGAAGCCATGGTTGAGATGCCCGATTTGATATTCTATATGATTAGGATGAGAATGTTTGCCTGCAATTTTCCGGGTTCTTTTCGGTTTTGCCTTATGGGAGACTGGTTGGGAATTAATGTCTGGTGACAGGAGTTCGCTTAGCCTCTGTTCTTCAGCCTGATTATTGCAAAAAATTATGGTGTTTTTGTGAGAGGTTTTAATTTCCCCGATCTTTTTAATTGAGCTATCTACATCATGGTCAAAATGTTCCAGGGTCTTTATATTAAATGAAAATGTATTTTCACGTTTAAGTGTTAACCGGGAAAAATATATCTTCCTGAAATCTTCACATGATTTTATGATACGATCGAAAGAAAAAATCTTATCATGAGACTGCAAGTTATCGTTTATGTGCTCTGCTTTACTTTCTATGTTCTCAAATTCCTTGAAAATAATCCACGACTCTTTTGGTATATAATCAATGAGAGAGCTGAATTTGCTTTTCAGCCTGCCAGGTGTTTTTGATGGAGATGGTTTGTCTTTTTGGTGAGAAGATGTATTTGCCTGTTCTGTCTGTACACCAAGTATTTTACATTCATTAACCTTCTTCGCTGATAATTGTGTCTCCGCGTTAAAAATACGGATAGAGTCAACTTCATCCCCAAAGAACTCAATGCGATAAGGCATTTCAC